>CAWAHT010000018.1:0-13740 GCA_963781975.1 uncultured beta proteobacterium | reverse complement strand
TCGCTGGCGGGGCGCCTTGCCGCCGCCGGAGTCCACCTTGCAGTCAGCGGCTGCATTGCGCTGGTCCTGATCCTCCTGGTCACGAAACTGTGGTATCCGCCGCCGTTGTTCGACCTGGCAAATGGCAGGGACATCTTCCTGCTGCTGATCGCCTGCGATATCACACTGGGCCCGCTCATGACGCTCGTGATCTTCAATACGGGCAAGTCGCGGATCGAACTGGCGCGCGACGTGGCGATCATCGCCGTCGTCCAGATTGGGGCGATGGCCTACGGACTATCCACGCTCCTCGCGGTTCGCCCTGCCTACATCGTCTACAACGAAGGGCAATTCAACGTTGCGCTGGCTAACGAACTCCAGACCGAAGCCAGCGACAAACCTGATGCGGTGCCGCCCCCCGCAGCCCCCTGGTTCGGACCGGAATTGGTTGGCGCACGCATTCCGGAGCAATTGGACGAGCGCAACGCACTCATCTTCTCGTCGGTGGCCGGTCGGGGCGACATCTTCCAGATGCCGCGTTATTACGTTCGCTACGACGAAGTACGCAGGGAGGTCGTTGACAAGGCGGAATCGGCGGACGAAATCTGCCGGCGCCTCAATCTCGACCGGACCGGTGTCGACGCCCTGGTGACGCGATACGAAAAGTCGGGCGCCAAGGTTGGTTTGCTGCCCGTCGTGATACGTCGCGCATTGGCTCTGGGTCTTGTCGATCGCCGCAATGGCGATCTGCTCGGAATGGAACCGGCACCCCGCTGATGCTCTCAAGGGCATCGGCCCCGCCCAGTTCACACCGTGTCCGTCGCCCATCATCCAAACGCCCCTCCGCGTCCATTTGGGATAGCCCTGCACTTCCCCCGGCCGGCAATTGCCCCTATCCTGTGCAGCCATGGAGATACGCCATCACGCTGTGAGAGAAGGCTAAGACGTGAGCATCGCGGATACCGGCACTGAACGCAGCATCGGACGGCTTCCCTCCGCGTTCATTCGCCCCCCGTTCTCGCACGCAGCGGCTCCGGTTCCGGCCGCACCGCAGTGCCTCCGGCCGACGGCCAGGCGCCCGCCAGCCGCCGCTCCGCGGCCGACGTCCGCCTTCCCTGCATGCTCTACGCCGCGGTCGGCGTGCTGCCGCGCCTGCGTGCTGCCGATATCGAACACGCCCTTGCCGATTGCCGCCGCTCGCCGGGCGTCGTGCAGGTGGTTTCCTATCCTGGCCTGGTCTGCGACCAGACCTTCGTCGCCCGGCCCGAAATCGCGGTAGTGGCGCGCGGCTACTGGCTGGCGCGCCAGGCGCTCGATCGCCTGGTCACGCAGTGCGGCGGCGCAGCAACCAGCCTTTCGTCGCCGCGCGCGGCGGCCGACGCGGGCGTGACGCGGGCGGCTTGCGGCACGGCACAATTGGTCGACGGGCGCCTGCGGCTGTGGATGGCGACGCGCGACCATGGAAAGTACCCGTGCGCTGGCGGCACGCCTCGCGGCATCGCCGAGGAGCACGTCGACCTGCGCGTGGTCGGCGATGCGCAGGCCGATGCCTCGGTCGAGCTCGCTCACCGCGGCCATTGCGCTGGCGCGCGAGCTGCAGCCGGCGCCGGTGCAGGTCATCCTGGCGCCGGCGATTGCGCTGCCGGTACTGGGAGTGTCGGCGGCGAGCCCGCCGCCGCGTGGCCCTGGCCAGCGCGCCGGTGGGCGTCGCCCTCGCGGCCTGAGGCCGGCGCCACGGGGTCGCCGCGGCTTGCCGCGGATGGCCGTCGCGGCGGCGCCGGCGGCATGCCGCCAATGCCGCGATTGCCCGTTGAGGTCCGAATCCCGCTAACCTTGCCGGACCTGTACCCGATGGTCTGCCGGCAATGCCAACGTCGTTCACGCTCAACGGTTCCGCGGTGACGCTCACCGTCGATCCGGCCACCCCGCTGCTCTGGGTCCTGCGCGATCACCTCCATCTCACCGGTACCAAGTATGGCTGCGGCATCGCCGCCTGCGGTGCCTGCACGGTCGTCGTCGACGGCCAGGCGCGGCGCTCCTGCGTCACGCCGCTGGAAGCCGTCGACGGCCGCGCGGTGACCACCATCGAGGGCCCCGTCGCCGGCCGGTTGCATGCGCTGCAGCAGGCCTGGATCGAACACCAGGTGCCGCAGTGCGGCTACTGCCAAAGCGGCATGCTGATGGCCGCGCTGGGCCTGCTCAACGAGATGCCCCAGCCGACCGACGCGCAGATCGACGCGGCCATCGACAACATCTGCCGGTGCGGCACCTATCCGCGCGTGCGCCGGGCGATCCACGCCGCGGCGCAGCAACGCGGCCGGCCGCGTAATGCCGGCCATCGATATCCGGCATCGCTGCGTGGCCGCAGCCGGCGCCGGACCGCTGCCGCGCCCGCGCGGTCCACATTGCACGCGTCGGCATCGCCGCTAGGATCCGCCGCACCGTGCAGCGTCGTACCTTCCTCATAGCCGGCCTGGTGGTCGGTGCCGGCGGCGCCGCGCTGCTGGTGGGTGCCGGCCGCATGGTGGCCAACCGCGTCGGCGCGCCTGGCGACCTGCCGCCGCAGCAGGGCACCGTGCCCCTCAATGGCTGGGTGCGCGTCGGCGCCGATGGCATGGTGACCGTGGTCATGGCCGCGGTCGAAATGGGGCAGGGCGTTTCCACCGCCCTGCCGATGCTGGTGGCCGAGGAGCTCGACGTGCCGCTGTCGCAGGTGCGCACCGAGCCGGCGGGCGCGGCGCGCCGCTACGGCAATCGCGAACTGTTCGGCGCCACGGCCTGGTTTCATCCCGACAACGAAGACATCTGGCTCGCGCAGCGCGTCAGGTCGCTGGGCCTGGCCAGCGGCGCCGTGCTGGGCCTGACGATCACCGGCGGCAGCACCAGCGTGCGCGACGGCTACGAGGTCCTGCGCCAGGCGGGCGCGGCGGCCCGCGCGATGCTGGTCGCCGCGGCCGCGGCGCGCTGGGGCGTGGATCCCGCCCGATGCCGCACGCAGGACGGGGCGGTGTTCGACGGCGACGGCCGCCGGCTGGGCTACGGCGAACTTGCCGCCGATGCCGCGCGCCAGGCCGTTCCCGGCACGGCGATGCCCAAGCCGCGCGCCCTGCGTACCCTGGTGGGCACGGCGCCGCCGCGCCGCGACATCCCGGCCAAGGTGACCGGCGCTGCGCGCTACGGCGCCGACATCCGGCTGCCCGGCATGCTCTTTGCCGCAATACGCGGTTGCCCGGTGCCGGGGGCGGCGCTCAAACCGGTGGACCTGGCCGCGGCCGGCGCCATACCGGGCGTGGTGCGCGCGATCCAGTACGAGGGCGCTGCCGGCTGCGCGCCGGGCATCGGCGTGGTCGCCGGCAATTCCTGGCAGGCGCAGCTGGCCGTATCGTCGTGCCGACTGGAATGGGCGGCGCCCGATCCGCTGATCGGCGCCGCCGACAGCACGGTCATCCTGGCGGGGATGCGGCAAAGACTCGACGGCGAATCGGGCGGCTTCGTCTTTCATGAGCGCGGCGACGGCGCTGCCGTGCTGCAGCGCTCCGCCCGCGTGCTGCGCGCCGACTACAGCGCGCCATGGCTGGCGCACGCCACGATGGAGCCGATGAACTGCACCGCGCAGTGGATCGAGCGGCCGGGCGATGCGCCGCGCCTCAGGCTCTGGGTCCCCACGCAGGCGCCCGGCTTCGCGCGCGCGACGGCGGCGCGGGTCGCAGGATTGGACCCTTCGCAGGTCGACCTCGAGATCACCGAACTGGGCGGCGGCTTCGGCCGGCGCCTGGAGACCGATTACCTGGTGCCGGCCATCGCGCTGGCGCGCGCGGTGCAGCCGGCGCCGGTGCAGGTGCAGTGGTCGCGCGAAGAGGACATGACGCACGACTTCTATCGTCCCGCGGCGCTGTGCCGGCTGCAGGCTTCGCTGGGCGCGGGCGGACGGCCCACCGGCTGGGTGACGCGCAGCATCTCGGACGCCATCACGCCGCAGTTCCTCGGGCGCAATTTTCCGCTGCTCGGCGCCGGCGGCGGCCTGCTGCCCGACCGCACCCAGGCCGAGGGCCTGTGGGACCAGGCCTACGAAATTCCCCATCGCCAGTGCACGCACGTCACGTTCGAGACCCCGGTGCCCATCGGCAACTGGCGGTCGGTGGGCCATTCGCACATGGCGTTCTTCGGCGAATGCTTCCTCGACGAGCTGGCCGCCGCCACGGCAACCGATCCGCTGATGTACCGGCGCCAGTTGCTGGCCGACCATCCGCGCCACCGCGCGGTCCTGGACCTGGCCGCCGCGAAGGCCGGCTGGGGCGCGGCGCTGCCGGCCGGGCGCGCGCGCGGCATCGCGCTGCACGAATCGTTCGGCACCATCGTCGCCCAGGTGGCCGAGGTCTCGCTCGGCGGCGGCCGGCCGCGCGTGCACAAGGTGGTGTGCGCGCTCGATTGCGGCAGCGTCGTCCACCCCGACATCGTCGCCCAGCAGGTGGAAGGGTCGATCATCTTCGCGCTCAGCGCCTGCCTGTACGGCGAGATCCGCTTTCGCAACGGCCGCGTCATACAGATGAATTTTCCCGACTACGAAATGGTGCGCCTGCGCGAGTCGCCGCTGATCGAGACCTGGATCGTTCCCAGCGACGCGCCGCCGGGCGGCGTGGGCGAGCCGGCCACGCCGCCTTTGGCGCCGGCGGTGGGCAATGCGCTGTTCGCACTGACGGGCAAGCGGCTGCGGTCGCTGCCGTTGCGGATGACCGAGGCCTAGAGCGCCCTCACCCTCGGCCCCTCTGCCGCTGGCGCGGGCGAGGGGAGCTTTTCCCCCTCTCCCTCCGGGAGAGGGTCGGGGTGAGGGCCGGCCTCGATGCTCGCAATCACCCCCCCACCCAGGCAGACCTCGCCGTCGTACAGCACCGCCGACTGCCCCGGCGTCACCGCCCACTGCGGTTCGTCGAACTGCAGCGCGAAGCCCGCCGGTGCGCCTGCCGGCGCGGGCGCGATCACGCAACCGGAGTCGTGCTGGCGATAGCGCGTCTTGGCGCCCAGCCGGGTGCCGGGCGCCGGCGCGTGCCCGGCAACCCAGCTGGCATCGTCCGCCTGCAGCCGCGCGCTCAGCAGCCACGGATGATCGTGGCCCTGCACGACCCACAGCGTGTTGCCGGCCAGGTCCTTGCGCGCCACGAACCACGGCTGTCGCCGCTGCCGTCGCGCTGCCCGCCGACGCCGATGCCCTTGCGCTGGCCCAGCGTGTAGAAGCTCAGGCCGACGTGTTCGCCGACGACGCGCCCTTCGGGCGTGCGGATCGGGCCGGGCCGCGTCGGCAGATAGCGGTTGAGGAACTCGCGAAACGGCCGCTCGCCGATGAAGCAGATGCCGGTCGAATCGCGCTTGGCCGCGTTGGGCAGGCCGATGCGCCGGGCGATGGCGCGCACCTCGGTCTTGTGCAGGTGGCCCACCGGAAACAGCGTGCGCGCCAGCTGCGACTGGTTCAGCCGGTGCAGGAAATAGCTCTGGTCCTTGCCCGGATCGAGGCCGCGCAGCAGCTGCATGCGCCCGTCCACCTCGCGCACCCGCGCGTAATGCCCGGTGGCGATGCGCTCGGCGCCGAGCGCCTGCGCGTGGTCGAGAAAGGCCTTGAACTTGATCTCGGCATTGCACAGCACGTCCGGATTGGGCGTGCGCCCGGCCGAGTATTCGCGCAGGAACTCGGCGAAGACGCGCTCGCGGTACTCGGCGGCGAAGTTGACGGCATCGAGCTCGATGCCCAGCACATCGGCGACGGTGGCGGCGTCGAGCCAGTCCTGGCGCGTCGAGCAGTACTCGTCGTCGTCATCGTCTTCCCAGTTCTTCATGAAGACGCCGATGACGGCGTAGCCCTGCTCCTTGAGCAGGTACGCGGTGACGGACGAGTCGACGCCGCCGGAAAGGCCGACGACGATGGGCTCGCCGCGGGCCGGATTGGGAATGGTGTTCATTGCGGGCATCCGGGCCCTCACCCCCGGCCCCTCTCCCGCTGCGCGGGCGAGGGGAGCCTCTCACCCTCTCGCTCCGGGAGAGGGCCGGGGTGAGGACTCGACCAGGACCTTCCCCCGCCTTCACCCTCTCCCTCCGGGAGAGGGCCGGGGTGAGGGCGCGCCGCGACAGGCGAAAGTGTCGAAAAGGCCACAAGCTCGAGACTTCCCCGCTGCCCTTTCAAATAATCGTCGACGCATTGCAGCACCAGCGGGCTGCGCAGGATGTCGCGCTGCGCGGCGATTTCGTCGCGCGTGAGCCAGACCGCGCGGACGATGCCGGTATCGAGTGCGCGCTCCGCGTGATGCGCCCCCAGCTCGCCGGTGAAGGCAACGCGCAGGTAGGTGATGTCGCTGGCAAGGGGCCCGGTGGGCAGCAGGTACAGCCCCAGCAGGGCCGCGGGCCGGAAGTCGTAGGCGCTTTCCTCGAGCGTCTCGCGCGTGACGGCCGCCGTCAGCGACTCGCCCGCCTCGAGATGGCCCGCCGGCTGGTTGATCCGCAGCCCCTGCGCGGTGTTCTCCTCCACCAGCAGAAACCGCCGGTCGCGCTCGACGACGGCGGCGACGGTGACGTTGGGTTTCCAGGTGGCTTGCATCGTGGCGTTAGGTGGCGGTTGCCGCCCGATGTGGTCGGATGCGGCCGGATGTGGTCAGAATGCAACGAAAGTCTGAAAAAATCCGAAGGCGCGGACGGACGCCTTCGCTCTATATCGCTTCCAGGGTAATCAAATGGGGCAATTTCCAAGAAACCCCTTAATGCAGTAAATTCTACTGTTCATCACGTCCCGGCGGCCTGCCGGGACGGCACACAATAAAACGCAACAAGGTCAAGAGAGGATCCCATGCGAATTGGAGTTCCGGCTGAAACGCGGCCGGGCGAGACGCGTGTTGCCGCGACCGCGGAGACGGTCAAGAAGCTGGTGACGCAAAAGCATCAGGTCCTGGTGCAGGCCGGCGCCGGGCTGGCGGCCAGCCAGACCGACGATGCGTACGTCGCCGCCGGCGCAACCATCGTGTCGGCGGCCGAGGCGCTGGGTGCCGAACTCGTGCTCAAGGTGCGCCTGCCCACCGCCGACGACCTGGGCCGGATGAAGTCCGGCGGCGTGCTGCTGGGCATGCTCGAGCCTTTCAACGCGGCCGGCATCGCGGCGATGAACGCGGCCGGGCTGACGGCATTCGCGCTGGAAGCGGCGCCGCGCACCACGCGCGCGCAGAGCATGGACGTGCTGTCCTCGCAGGCCAACATCGCCGGCTACAAGGCCGTGCTGATGGCCGCCAACGCCTACCAGCGGCTCATGCCGATGATGATGACCGCGGCCGGCACGATCAAGGCGGCCCGCGTGGTCATCCTGGGCGCCGGCGTCGCGGGGCTGCAGGCCATCGCCACGGCCAAGCGCCTGGGCGCGGTGATCGAAGCCTCCGACGTGCGCCCGGCGGTCAAGGAGCAGATCGAATCGCTGGGCGCCAAGTTCATCGACGTGCCCTTCGAGACCGACGACGAGCGCGAGGCGGCCAAGGGCGTCGGCGGCTACGCGCGCCCGATGCCGCCGTCCTGGCTCGACCGGCAGAAGATGGAGGTGGCCAAGCGCATCGCCCAGGCCGACATCGTCATCACCACCGCGCTGATTCCCGGCCGCAAGGCGCCGGTGCTGGTCACGGCCGAGATGGTGCAGTCGATGAAGGCGGGTTCGGTGATCGTCGACATGGCGGCGGAGCAGGGCGGCAACTGCGCGCTCACAGAGCCGGGCACGACGGCGGTGCACCACAACGTGCAGATCATCGGCCAGCCGAACATCCCGGCGCTGGTGGCCGCGGACAGCTCGGCGCTGTATGCGCGCAACCTGCTCGACTTCCTCAAGCTGGTGATCGACAAGGACGGCGCGTTCGCGATCAACCGGGAAGACGACATCGTCGCCGCCTGCCTGGTCTGCCACGGCGGGGAAATCCTGCGCAAGTCCTGACACCCGGAGCTGCCCGGCGGCGCCGGCGCGCATGCGCACCGGCCGCGCCAGGGCGCAAGAACGACATCGAAAGGTCGCCATGGAAGTCGTGAACCACACGGTTATCAACCTGATCATCTTCGTGCTCGCCATCTACGTGGGCTACCACGTGGTGTGGAACGTCACGCCCGCGCTGCACACGCCGCTCATGTCGGTGACCAACGCCATCTCGGCGATCATCATCGTCGGCGCGATGCTGGCGGCGGCGCTCACCGAGACCACGCTGGGACGCACGATGGGCGTCCTGGCGGTGGCGCTGGCGGCGGTCAACGTCTTCGGCGGCTTCCTCGTCACCCGACGCATGCTCGAGATGTTCCGCAAGAAGGAACCCAAGGCTGCGGCTGCCGGCGCCACCGGCACCGAGAAACACTAAGGCGGGAAGCGCAATGTCCATCAGTCTGAATCTCGTCGTCCTGCTCTACCTGATCGCCTCGATCTGCTTCATCCAGGCGCTCAAGGGACTCTCGCATCCGTCGACCTCGCGCGCCGGCAATGTCTTCGGCATGAGCGGCATGGCGCTGGCCGCCGTCACCACCGTCCTGCTCATCTTCAAGCTGCGGCCCGAGGAGATCGCGGCCGGCGCCGCCGTGGTCGGCCTGGCCTGGGTGCTGGCCGGGCTGGTGGTCGGCGGCGGGATCGGCGCCACCATCGCGCATCGCGTGCCGATGACCAAGATGCCGGAGATGGTGGCGTTCATGCACTCCATGATCGGCCTGGCCGCGGTCTTCATCGCCATCGCCGCGGTCGCCGAGCCGGGCGCCTTCGGCATCGTCGCGCGCGGCGAGGCCATTCCCACCGGCAATCGCGTCGAACTCTTCATCGGCGCGTTCGTCGGCGCCATCACCTTCTCGGGCAGCGTCATCGCCTTCGGCAAGCTCTCGGGCCGCTACCAGCTGCGCATCTTCCGCGGCGCTCCGGTCGTGTTCCAGGGGCAGCACATTCTGAACCTGGTGCTGGGCATCGCCATGATCGGCGCCGGCGTGGTGTTCGTGGCCAACCAGGACTGGATGCCGTTCCTGGTGATGCTGGCCATTGCCTTCGTGCTGGGCGTGCTCATCATCATCCCGATCGGCGGCGCCGACATGCCCGTGGTGGTGTCGATGCTCAACAGCTACTCCGGGTGGGCGGCGGCGGGGATCGGCTTCTCGCTCAACAACCCGATGCTCATCATCGCCGGCAGCCTGGTCGGCTCCAGCGGCGCCATCCTCTCGTACATCATGTGCAAGGCGATGAACCGCTCGTTCTTCAACGTCATCCTGGGCGGCTTCGGCAGCGAAGCCGCCGTCGGCGGCGCCGCGGCGCAGGCCCAGCGCCCGGTCAAGTCCGGCTCGGCCGACGACGCCGCCTTCCTGCTGGGCAATGCCGAGACCGTCATCATCGTCCCGGGCTACGGCCTGGCGGTGGCGCGCGCGCAGCACCCGCTCAAGGAGCTGGCCGACAAGCTCATCAGGAAGGGCGTGCAGGTGCGCTACGCGATCCACCCGGTGGCCGGGCGCATGCCCGGGCACATGAACGTGCTGCTGGCCGAGGCCGAGGTGCCCTACGATCTCGTGCACGAGATGGAGGACATCAACTCCGACTTCGGCGAAACCGACGTCGTGCTGGTGCTGGGCGCCAACGACGTGGTCAATCCGGCGGCCAAGGATCCCAAGTCGCCCATCGCCGGCATGCCGATCCTCGAGGCCTACAAGGCACGCCAGATCATCGTCAACAAGCGCTCCATGGCTTCCGGCTACGCCGGGCTGGACAACGACCTGTTCTACATGGACAAGACCCTGATGGTGTTCGGCGACGCCAAGAAGGTGATCGAGGATATGGTGAAGGCGGTCGAGTGACCGCAGGCGGTCCCGCGGCGCCGGGCGGGTCGCGGCGCTTTGCGCCGCGCGCGGTCGGGCTGAACGAGTTCGCGTCGATGCTGCGCGACTGCGGCGCGCTCTTCAGCGCCGCGCCGCTGCGGCTGCCGGGGCTGTTCCTGCTGGTCTTCCTGCCCATCGAGGTGCTGGCGGCCTGGCCCTACGCGGGCGTGGCGCTGCGCTTCGGCGTTGCCGCCGTGGCGTTCTGCGGCTACTACGCCGCGCTGGCGGCGGTGCGCGCCGGCCGCCCGCCGGCGCTGGCCGACCTGCTGCGCCCCTGGCAGCTGCCGGCCGACAAGGTCGTGCTGCTGGTCGCCTCGGGCCTGCTGCCGCTGGTCGGCGGCCTGCTGGCCTGGTGGGGCGACCTGGGCTGGAACGCGGTGGATGCCTTCCTGGGCGGTCAGGTGCCAACGACCGGCTACACGCTGCACCAGGAGCTCGAGTTCGCGGTGACGGTCAATGTCGTCGATGCGCCGCTGCGCTTCCTGCAGCCGCTGTGCGTGCTGTATGCCTGGTCGGCGACCCGGTCGGTCGCCGCCAGCCTGCTGTGCTTCGCCGCCAATTGGCGCTGGGTGCTCGCCATGGTCGTCCTGTCGATCGCGATCGCGGTCGGGCTCGATTCGGTCGACACCGGCAGCCTGGCGCAGATCCTGGCGGCGCTGCTGGTCGACGTCTCGGTGCAGATGGCGCTGGGTGCCTTCACCCTGGTGCTGCTGCAGCGCTCGCTGGGCTAGGAGTCTGCGTGGCAGAAGGGGCGTAGCTCCCCTCGCCCGCTTGCGGGAGAGGGGCCGGGGGTGAGGGTGCGGGCGCTGGTTTTATGTAGACGAGCGAGGCCGGATCGGCGTTAATTGGGCATGACGCCAAGCTACCAACCGTACGAACCGCGCCAGCGGCAGTTGCTGGCCTGCGCGCTGCAGGAGTGGTTGCCCGAAGGGCACCTGGCCTACTACATCAACGACGTGGTCGACAGCCTGGATCTGAGCGCGTTTCACGCTCGGTACATGGGCGGCGGCCCACGCAACCAGCGGTTTCACCCGGCGATGATGGTCAAGGTGCTGGTGCGATGAGCTACGAGCGGATGCAGCGCGCCGAGGTTGAGCTCAAGGCGCAGATCGAGGCGCTGCTCAATCGGGCCAAGGCGGCCGACCAGGCTGAGCGCAATGAACCCGACCTGGATGTGCCCGCCGAGATTACCCGCCGTCAGGAGCGCCTGGAGGTGATCCGGGCGGCGCGGGAGCGGCTGGAACAATGTCAGCGCGACGCCGATACGGCGCGGGGCCGATCCGAGGGCGACGAGCGCAAGCCGCGCGATGGGGACGGCAAGCCCAAGGGCGGCGGTACCCATGCACGCGAGTTCGGAGTTCCGGCACCCAAGGCGCAAGACAAATTCACGGATCCGCAGAGCCGGATCATGAAGCGCGCCGGTGGCGGCTTTGACTACGCGTACAACGCGCAGGCCGCTGACGGCGGCCATGGCGCAAAAGTTCCTACAGCCAAGTACACAGCAGGCATATCGACGGCGCAAGTGGCTCTCGGAGCCACCCAACGGCTGGGTCAAGAACGTCCTGGGGTTCCGCCAGTTCAGCATGCGCGGCCTGACCAAGGCCCAGGCCGAGTGGAAACTCGTCTGTACAGCGCTGAACCTGCGGCGAATGGCCACAATGCTGCCAACGTAGGCGGCGACAAGGTGGCTTGCGGGCCGACAAAGCGCTCGCGCGCAACCAAAATGCCCGGCACCGCAGCGCATCCCCCACCCTCACCCCGCCCTCTCCCGCCAGCGGGAGAGGGGGACCTCATCCATCGCGGCCAACAAACCGCCTGCCGCGCAGACTCCTAGCGGCGCCGGGCCGCCGGGCCCCGGCCGGCGGCGTTTCAGGTGCTCCGAAACGCGGTCCGTCGCGCGCGGCTTGTCGCCGCGGTGCGCGGGCGCGCACAATTTGCCGGTCGACCTCCGGCCCTGCGAGAACAACATGTCCCTGGTGAAAACGCTCCGCCTTACCCTGTGCCTGGCCGCTGCGCTGCTGGCGGTCGCCGCGGCGCGGGCCAACCCGCCGGCGCCCGAGCACCATGGCTGGTGGTCCTGGTCCGACGGCATCTTCGGCTTTTTCTTCGACGGCGTCAGCTATGGCGACGGCCCGGGCGGCGTCGTCGGCTCCGACAAGCTGGTGCGCGATGTCCGCGCCATCGGCGGCGCGCACGCCATCGAGCTGCGCGGCCCCATCAATATCGTCCTGAAGCAGGGCACCGCCGACAAGGCCACGGTGCACACCGACGACAACATCGCGCCGTTCGTGCAGACGACCGTCACCGATGGCGTGCTGCACATCGGCATGCGCCCCGGCGCCCATTTCCGCGCGCGCCACCCGATCGGCGTCACCGTCGAACTGAACCGCCTCGATGCGCTCAAGGTCATCGGCTCGGGGGGCGCGAGCTGCGCGCAGTTCGAGACCGACCTGCTCGAACTCACGGTGGTCGGCTCTGGCGAGGTGCGCTTCGATTCGCTCAAGGCCGGTGCGGTCGCGGTGCTGATCCAGGGCAGCGGCACCGTCACCCTCGCCGGCGCGGCCGCGCAGCAGGGCTATGTCATCGAGGGGTCCGGCGATGTCGACGCCGACGATCTCACCGGCCGCGACGTGGCGGTGCGCGTCGCCGGCAGCGGCGATGCCAAGGTCTGGGCCACCGCCAACCTCACCGTCGAGATCGCCGGTTCGGGGGACGTGCGCTACCACGGTAATCCGGCGCTCAAGAAGGCCATCCACGGCTCCGGCGACGCGAGCCGCGAGTAGCCCTCGCCCGCGGGCGCCGGGGCGTGCGGGGCCCGGCGCCCCCATGCCGGCCCGCGGTAATGGATGTCGCGTCCCGGTATGCTTGCGCGCTGAACCCTGGGAGCATTTCCGTGGCCAACCGGCTATCCACCATAGTGACCCGCACCGGCGACGATGGCAGCACCGGCCTGGGCGATGGCAGCCGCGTCGGCAAGGCGAGCCTGCGCGTCGCCGCCATGGGCGACATCGACGAGCTCAATTCGCATATCGGCCTGCTGCTGACCGAATCGCTGGCGGCCGAGATCCGCGAGGACCTGGTCGACATCCAGCACGACCTCTTCGACCTGGGGGCCGAGCTGTGCCTGCCGGGGCGCACGCTGCTGCCGCAGCGCCGCGTGATACGCCTCGACGAGCGCCTGGCGCATTACAACGCCACGCTGCCGCGGCTGGCCGAGTTCATTTTGCCCGGCGGATCGCGCGCCGCGGCGCAGGCGCACGTGTGCCGCACGGTGTGCCGGCGGGCCGAACGGGCGCTGGTGGCGCTGGCCGCCGACGGCCCGGTGAGCGACGACGTGCGCCACTACACCAACCGCCTGTCCGATCTGCTGTTCGTGCTGGCGCGCGTGCTCAACCGCGCGGCAGGCGGCACCGAACCGCAATGGCAGCCCCAGCGGCTGCAGGACGCATGACCCGCGCATGTGGAGGAGCTGGATGAAGAACGGACTGCCGGCGACCGCCCTCGCGCTCGCGGCCGGAACGCCTGCGCTGGCCGCAACGCCGGCGCTGCCGCCGGGTTTCAGCGTGCTCGGGGCCCATGAGATCACGGTGCGCTGCGACGAGGAACTCGAGCGCCGGCGCACCATGCTCAAATCCATGGAGCGCCATCACGGCGCCGGTCATGTGCTGGAGGAATTCAACACCCTGTCGCTGCGCACCGGCGGCTTCGACGATCCGCTGGGCGTGCTGCAGAACGCCTCCCCCGACAAGGACGTGCGCGCGGCGGCGCTGGCCTGCCTGGAAAAGCTGGTGCCGTTCGCCACGGAACTCTTCCAGAGCCCCCAGCTGTATGCCCGCGTCGGAGCCCTCAAGGCGGTCGATCCGCAGGACCAGGCCTACCGGCGCCTGCTGCTGGAGAACTTCGAGGATGCGGGCGCCG
>CAWAHT010000017.1:0-256081 GCA_963781975.1 uncultured beta proteobacterium | reverse complement strand
ACTGCGGCCTCGGCCGCCGAAACTAGAATCCGATCAATATCAGGAGGTGCCGCTTTGCGTCGTAGCTGGCGCCGCGTCAATTCTGCTGGCGGTTCTGCGCTTTTGCGCTCTAGATGCGCCGTCGAGGGAGGAGGAGAGAGTCGCGATGATTCATTTCCAGGGCCTTTCGTTGAGCCCCGGGAGAATCGATTCAAACGGAATAGTTGCCCGGGGTAGGCTGAAAAACGATTAACCCCAGGGCACCACGCTGTACCAAATTGCGGCCGCGTGAGTTGGCAGGTTTGCGCGTTGCCGCACCTAATTCGGCGGGTAACGCACTGTCTTAAATTTACATACACATCTCGAATTTGGCAAGTCCTTGTCGCTCCCATCGTGCCGCACTTGCAAGGATTAGCATGGAACTAGATTTCGCCTCGGCCACAGCGTTCTGCCCGTAGCAGAAGTGGGACCAATCCAAGAGCAGCGCCTTTCGATCTATATCGAACGAGGCGCGGTTGTAGGAAGCCCGGATCCGGTCGACTTCCCGGTGTGCAAGACAAGCTTCGATCACATCGGGGCGAGCCGCAGCAGTTTCATTGGCCCAGGTCGAAAAACTCGCGCGACATACGCCGTGCACCGTTGTGAGGGTCTGGTATTTCATGCGCTTGAGAACTTCCAGCATGGCCATTCCAGACAATGGTTTTCTCGGATCACGCGGCGAAGGAAATAAATGAATGCCACCCAGTCGGCGCATTCCACGGAGAAGTTCTTGTGCAGTTGGCGTGAGAAAGACGAGGTGAGCCTCCCTTCCTTTCATGCGATCCGCTGGCACTTGCCAGAGCCCCGTTCGGTCGTCAATCTCGTCCCAAGTTGCACCGAGGACTTCGCCAGTTCGAGCTGCTGCAAGAATCGCAAATTCCAGCGCCCTTGCGCTTGTACCCGGTTGCTTGCGCAGCGCGGCGACGAACGCGGGCACCTGGGAATAAGGCAACGCTGCGTAGTGACCTTCGCGACGGCCGCGCGGCATTTCGCTGATTTTGTTTCGGATGATCCGTGCAGGATTTGTTGAGCAACGGCCGAAAAACGCGGCGTCGTCAAAAATCTTATCCAGACGCTGCCTAACCTTATCCGCCGTCTCGGGGATGCGTCTACGCACAGCGGCTATCGCCTCGAACAATTCGACCGGCATGATTTGGTCGATGGGCTTATGCCATATTTCGGCGGGCACGTTGTTTTCCAAGCTGGCAATCCATAACTTGGAATGTTTGTCGGTGAATTTTGGTTCGACGACCCGCTCGTGATAATCGCGCGCGGCCCGGCAAAGGGTCAGGGCGTCGGACTTGAACTTTTCCGTAGCCGCGCAAGCCTCAGCCTTGGCGACTTGGCGCGCAGCACGACGCTGTGCGAGAGGGTCTTTGCCCGCATCGAGTAGTTGTCGCTGTATGTGTGCTTGATCGCGTGCTCGCTTGAGCGATGCGCCTGCGGCCGCAATAGTTGTTCGTTCGGCCTTCCCAAGCCCCATTTCGCCACGTCGATGGCTGGGTGCGGTGTAACGAAAGATCCAGCTGGATCCAGTTGAAGTGACGCGGAGGAAGAGCCCGCCGCCATCGGCATGGTTGCCAATGGACAAGGTTTGCACTTCTCGCGGGCTGAGGAGATGTAGCGCCAACGTGACCTCTAGTTCGTGGTCCGTCGGCCCCTTTTCAAATCACCGCCCAGTAACCAATTTTGGGCTGCATCGGGGTACACCGAACAGACTCTAACGTGCACCTTGCGCATTGTTTGACAGAAACATTCTCCTGTCAAATCAGTGAGTTAACCTCACTCACACGCACCCATGTGCACTCACGAAAAAGATGGTACTGGCGTCCCCAAGGGGATTCGAACCCCTGTTACCACCGTGAAAGGGTCGTGTCCTAGGCCTCTAGACGATGGGGACTGATGACGGACCTGACTGCAAAAAAACCGTACTTCACCGTTCGTTGGTGGAGGTAAGCGGGATCGAACCGCTGACCTCTTGCATGCCATGCAAGCGCTCTCCCAGCTGAGCTATACCCCCCACGCGAGAACCCGACATTATACGCAGACGAGGGGGGCAATGCAAAATGGGTGGGGGCGATTGGAGGGAGATTGCGCTGGCCCTCACCCCGACCCTCTCCCGGAGGGAGAGGGGGCGAACCGTCCGGAGACAGACGGGGAGAACGAGCCGGAGGGAGGGGGAGATCGGTTCGGAGGGATTGGGGGGAGGATCCGGGTGGGTCAGGTGCCGGGGGCGGCGAGCGCGGCGCGCAGGCGGCGCAGCACCGTTTCGCGCCCGAGCACTTCGAGCGTGGCGTCGATCGACGGCGTCTGCGTGCGCGCCATCACCGCCACGCGCAGCGGCACGGCAAGCTGCGGCATCTTCAGGGAATGCGCGGCCAGCAGTCTGCTTGATCAGCGCGCCGAGCGCGGCACGCTGCCAGTCCGGCAGGGCGGCGGCCTGCGCCAGGAACGCGGCCAGCGCCGCGCGCGCCGGGCCTGTTAGGTGCGCGGCCAGCAGCTCCGGCGGCACCGGCGGATCCACATGGAAGTTGCGGGCCTCTTCGGCCAGCTCGTTGAGCGTCTTCACCCGCTCCTTGTAGAGCGCCACGATGGCGGCCAGGCCGGCCATGTCGCCCGCGACGCCGCGCGGCGCGCAGCCGCGGCCCGACCAGCGCGGCGAGCCGCGCGTCGTCGGCCTGCTTGAGGTATTCGCCGTTGAGCCACAGCAGCTTGTCGATGTCGTACTGCGCCGGCGCGCGGTTCACGTGCTCGAGGTCGAACCACTGCACCAACTGCGCGCGCGTGAACTGCTCGGCGTCGCCGTGGCTCCAGCCCAGGCGCGCCAGGTAGTTGAACAGCGCCTCGGGCAGGAAACCGTCGTCGTCGTACTGCAGCACGCTCACCGCGCCGTGGCGCTTGGAGAGCTTCTGCCCGTCGGGCCCGAGGATCATCGGCAGGTGGCGCGAACCGCGGCAGCGCGGCGCCCGGCCGAGCAGCGCGCGATAGATGTTGATCTGGCGCGGCGTGTTGTTGACGTGGTCGTCGCCGCGCAGCACGTGCGTGATGCGCATGTCGATGTCGTCGACCACGACCGCGAAGTTGTAGGTCGGCACGCCGTCGCCGCGCGCGATGACCAGGTCGTCGAGCTCGGCGTTGCCGACGCTGATCGGGCCCTTGACGAGATCGTTCCAGGCCACGTCGCCGTCGTCGCGGATTGCGAAAGCGGATCACCGGCGTCGACGCCGGCCGGCGGCGTGCAGCCCGGCGGCGCGCTCCGGGCGCCAGCGGCCGTCGTAGCGCGGCTTCTCGCCGCGCGCGCTCTGCTCGGCGCGCAGCGCCTCGAGCTCCTCGCGGCGTGGCGTAGCAGCGGTAGGCCGTGCCCTCGGCGAGCAGCGCTCGCAGCAGTTCCGCGATAGCGCGTCCAGGCGCTGCGGTCTGGTGGATCGGACCTTCGTCGTAATCGAGGCCGAGCCAGCGCATGCTGTCGAGGATCGACCTGGACGGCCTCCTCGGTCGAACGCTCGAGGTCGGTGTCCTCGATGCGCAGCACGAACGTGCCGCCGTGGTGGCGCGCAAACGCCCAGCAGAACAGCGCGGTGCGCGCCGTCCCCAGGTGCAGCATGCCGGTGGGGCTGGGCGCGACGCGCGTGCGCACCGGCCCGACCGGCGGCGCGGCGCTCACGGCCGGGACGGCACGCCGTCGTCGGCGCCGTTCACGCCCACCTTGGCGATGCGCAGCAGGTTGGTGGTGCCGGAATGGCCGAAGGGCACGCCGGCGGCGATGACCACGTAGTCGCCGGCCGCGGCAAAGCCTTCCTGCAGCGCCGCGCGGCAGGCCATGTCGGTCATCGTGGTCACGTCCGGCGCCTCGGAGGTCTGCAGCGAATGCACGCCCCACACCACCGACAGCCGGTTGGCGGTGCGCTCGCTGGGCGTGACCGACAGGATCGGCGCCTCGGGGCGCTCGCGCGCGGCGCGCAGCGCCGAGGCGCCCGACGACGTGTAGGTGATGGTGGCCTTGGCCGCGACGATATGCGCGGTCTGGCGCAGCGCGGCGCAGACGGCGTCGGCAACGGTCGAGCGCGCCTCCTCGTGGTTGGCGTCGAGCAGCGCGCGGTAGTGCGGATCGCCCTCGACCTGGCCGATGATGCGGTCCATCATGGCCACGGCCTCCACCGGATACTTGCCGGCGGCCGATTCGGCCGACAGCATCACCGCGTCGGCGCCCTGGAACACGGCGCTGGCCACGTCCGAGGCCTCGGCGCGCGTCGGCACCGGGCTCGATGTCATCGATTCGAGCATCTGCGTGGCCACGATCACCGGCTTGCCCTCGCGGCGGCAGGCGCGCACGATCGCGCGCTGCAGGATCGGCACGCGCTCGGGCGGCATCTCCACGCCCAGGTCGCCGCGCGCCACCATGACCGAATCGGAGGCCCGGACGATTTCGTCGAGCCGGTCGATGGCGGCCGGCTTCTCGAGCTTGGTCATGATCAGCGCACGGTCGCCGATGATCTCCCGCGCTTCGAAGATGTCCTCGGGCCGCTGCACGAACGACAGCGCGATCCAGTCGACGCCGATTTCCAGCGCATAGGCGAGGTCGCGGCGGTCCTTCTCGGTCAGCGGCGAGATCGGCAGCACGACGCCAGGCACGTTGACGCCCTTGCGGTCGGTCAGGCGCCCGCCCACGATCACGCGGGTGATCGCGTAGTCCTTGCCGAATTCCTCGACTTCCAGGTTCAGCTTGCCGTCGTCGAGCAGCAGCGTGGCGCCCTTGACGAGCGCGGCGAATATCTCCGGGTGCGGCAGGTTGACGCGCTGGGTATCCCCCTCGGCGGCGTTCAGGTCCAGGCGAAAGCGCGCGCCCGGCACCAGCGTGATGCCGGCGGCATCGGCGAACTTGCCCACGCGCAGCTTCGGCCCCTGCAGGTCGCCCAGGATGCCGATCGGCCGGCGGAACTCGCGGCCGACGCGCCGCACCATGTCGTAGCGCTCCTTGTGCTCGGCATGCGTCCCGTGGCTGAAGTTGAGGCGGAACATGTCGACGCCAGCCACGAACAGGGCCCGGATCACGTCTTCGGTCGAGCTGGCGGGGCCCAGGGTGGCGACGATCTTGGCGTTACGATTTCTGCGCATACGATTCCGGTTTTGGGTGACGGCCACGCGCTCGCGGTCGAAACACGCATCCGTGCGGATGGGCGAGCGCGCGTGCTCCAGGCTCAGACAGCCACGCGGGGCGCCGGGCGCCGCGCTGCCGCTGCAACGAACCGGCAATTGTACGCAATCAGTCCATCGTTATCAGGATGGCCCGGTGCACCAGCGCCCCGCCCCCCGCCTCCCCGCCGGTGCGCAGCTCGCCCAGGCCGTCGAACAGCGCCGCGGCGGCGCCCGCGAGCAGGTCGCGGCCGGGGTCGCGCCCGGCGGCGCGGGCCCGCGCCAGCGTATCGGGCTGCATGAACGCGGCCGCCGCGGCGCCCGCGGCCGGATCCGGACCTACCGCCGTGGCATGGACGGCGCGGTGTTCATCCAGCGCGAGCGCGAACGCCAGCAGCAGGTCGGCCGGGCCGGCCGGCGCCGTGCCGCGCAGCACCGGACCGCCCGACAGCAGCAGGGTCGGGGCCATCGGCCGCCCGTGGCGCAGGCTCTGCAGCGTGATGGCGGCGTGCAGGCGGGCCAGTTCGCGCACGTCGGCGGCCGCCTGCAGGCCCAGCGGCAGTACCGCCCAGCCGTGGTCGCGGCCCTGGGCGGCGGCGCGCTCCTGCAGCGCCGCGGCATCGGCCGCGCCGGTGCCATCGCCGCTGCCGGGCGCGAAGAGCGCGGCCAATTGCGCGCGCGCCAGCGCGGCGCCGCCGTCGCCGGTGCTCATGCCGGCGCGGCCGCCGGCCGCAAGGCAAGGATGCTGTGCAAGATGCCGATGGCGCCGCCCGTGGTGAGGCGGGCGGCGCGCCCCGGGCGCATTGTGCCCCCGGCGGCGGCGCGCGCCCGATCCCGGGATCATAATTCGGCAGTTTCCATCTCCCCGGCGATACGCGATCATCGTGCGCTGCCCATCCACCGCGCGGCCGCCCCGTGCCCGCCCCGCTCCCGTCCGAGCCCGATCGATGATCCGAACCGGTCAGCATCCATGCCGCGCCCTTCCCGGCCGCTGCGCCACCCGCGGCGCGCCGGCGGCGCCGGCGCGCTGAGGCAGCGATGGCCGACGCCCATCCGCGCGCCGCCGCGCCCGCCGCCCCGCACGACGCCCTCCCGGTCGATGGCGGCGAGCTGCGCCAGCGCTTCCTGAGCGGCATGAGCCATGCCGCGGCGACCGTCACCGTCGTCACCACCGACGGCGCCGCCGGGCGCTTCGGCCTGACGGTTTCGGCGATGGCCTCGGTTTCGGCCGACGGCACGCGGCCGACGCTGCTGATCTGCATCCACCACCGCAGCGCGGCCAGCGCGGCGCTGCTGGCCAACGGCGTCTTCTGCGTCAACGTGCTGCGCGACGACCAGGCGTACGTATCGGACACCTTTGCCGGCCGCACCGGCCAGGCGGCGCCCGACAAGTTCACCGGCGCGCTGTGGACGACGCAGGTGACCGGCGCGCCGCGCATCGTCGACCCGCTGGTGGCGTTCGACTGCCGGGTGCTGCGCAGCGAGCGCGTCGGCAGCCACTACGTGGTGGTGGGCGAGGTCGCCGACGTCTTCGTCGCGGTGGGCGGCGGCGCGCCGCTGGTGTACGCCAACCGCGCCTATGGCACGCCGCAGCGCTTTGCCCGGGCCCATGCCGCCGACACCGGCGCCGACGGCACGCTGGCGCTGGGCTGCTTCCAGACATTCGCGCCCTACGTGCTGCCGGGGCTGATCGCGGCGCTCACGCGCGCGCATCCGGCCCTGGCCATCCGGCTGCTCGAGGGCGACCAGCAATACGTGCTGGGCAGCCTGCGCAGCGGCGCGATCGAGCTGGCGCTGCTGTTCGACGTCGGCCTGGATGCCGGCATCGCCACCGAGGCGCTGGCCGCGCTCGATACCTATGTGCTGCTGCCCGAGGGCCATCGGCTGGCCGCGGCGGCGGCAGTGCGCCTGGAAGACCTGGTCGAGGAGCCGCTGATCCTGCTCGATGTCGTCCCGAGCCGGGAGTACTTCCTGTCGCTGTTTCGCGCGCGCGGCCTCGAACCGCTGGTGGGCTACCGCACCCATTCCTTCGAGATGGTGCGCGGCCTGGTGGGCAATGGCCTGGGCTACAGCCTGCTGGGCACGCGGCCGGCGCAGGACGTGGCCTACGACGGGCGGCGCCTGGTCGCGCGGCCGCTGGCCGGCGATGCGCGGCCCAGCCGGGTGGTGCTGGCGCACCTGGCCGGACGCCGCCCCAGCGGCGCCGCGCGCGATTTCATCGACCACTGCCGCGCCTTCTTCCAGGATCACCGCTTCTGAGGCGCCGGCGCACGCCGGCGGCCTGCCGGGCGCGCGGCAGGCGCCGCACGCTACCCGCATCCTTCCCAACCCGATCGGCCCGCATCCATGTCCAACCCGAGTTCACCGGCAACGCCCCACCCGCATCGCGACGCGCGCTACGACATCCTCTTCGAGCCGGTTGCCATCGGTCCGGTCACCGCGCGCAACCGCTTCTTCCAGGTGCCGCACTGCAACGGCATGGGTTACCGCGATCCGGCCGCGCTGGCGGCCATGCGCGGCGTGAAGGCCGAGGGCGGCTGGGCCGTGGTCTGCACCGAGCAGGTCGACATCCACCCGAGCGCGGACGTGACGCCCGTTCATCGAACTGCGCCTCTGGGACGACCGCGACATCCCGGCGCTGGCGCGGATGGCCGAGTCCGTGCACGCGCACGGCAGCCTGGCCGGGATCGAGCTCGCGTACAACGGCATGAACTGGCCCGAACCTGTACACGCGCGAGGTGCCCATGGGCCCGGCGCACCTGCCGGTCGCGACCTTCGGCGCACGAGCCGGTGCAGGCGCGGCGCATGGACAAGCAGGACATCCGCAACCTGCGCCGCTGGCATCGGGATGCCGTGCGCCGCGCGCAGCGCGCCGGCTTCGACCTCATCTACGTCTACGCCGCCCACAATCCTGAGCTTGCTGATGCATTTCCTGTCGCGGCGCACCAACGACCGCAGCGACGAATACGGCGGCTGCGCTCGAGAACCGCGTCCGCCTGCTGCGCGAGGTGATCGAGGACGCGAAGGACGCGGTCGGCGACCGCTGCGCGGTGCCGGTGCGCTTTCGCGTCGACGAGCTGCGGGGCGAGCGCGGGCCTGCAGCCGCGCGGAGGTCGAGGACATGATCGGCATGCTGGCCGAGCTGCCCGGACCTCTGGGACGTGACGCTTGGCCGCGTGGGAGAACGATTCGCGGACCTCGCGCTTCGCCGACGAAGGCCACCAGGAAGAGTACATTCGCGGCATCAAGCGCTTGACCACCAAGCCGGTGGTCGGCGTCGGGCGCTACACCTCGCTCGACCGCATGGTGAGCCTGATCCGCGGCGGCGATGCTCGATTTCATCGGCGCGGCGCGGCCCTCGATCGCCGATCCGTTCCTGCCGAACAAGATCGAGGAAGGCCGCATCGAGGACATCCGCGAATGCATCGGCTGCAACATCTGCGTCTCCGGCGACTTCACCCAGTCGCCGATCCGCTGCACGCAGAACCCGACCATGGGCGAGGAATGGCGCAAGGGCTGGCATCCGGAGACGAGTCCGGCCGCGACGGCTCCGAACGACGCGGTGCTGATCGTCGGCGCCGGCCCGGCCGGGCTCGAGGCCGCGCAGGTGCTGGGCCAGCGCGGCTATGCGGTGACACTGGCCGAGGCGCGGCGCGAACTGGGCGGCCGCGTCGCGCGCGAGGCGCGCCTGCCGGGCCTGGCGGCGTGGGGCCGGGTGCGCGACTACCGCAGCGGGCAGATCGAGCGCATGTCGCAACGTGCAGGTCTTTCTCGACAGCCGCTTGACGCGCCGACGACGTGCTCGAGCTACGGCATGCCGCAGGTGCGTGATCGCCACCGGCTGCGCGCTGGCGCGCCGACGGCGTCGGCCGTTACCACCTGCGGCCGATTCCGATCGCAGCGGACGCCGAGGTGCTCACGCCCGACGACCTCATGGCCGGCACGCTGCCCGCGGCAGGCGCGTGCTGGTCTTCGACGACGACCACTACTACATGGGCGGCGTGCTGGCCGAGCGGCTGGTCGAGCGCGGCTACGAGACGCACTACGTGACGCCGGCCTGCCGAGGCCTCGACCTGGACCCGCGCGACGATCGAACAGCGCTTCATCCAGGCGCGGCTGCTGCGCAAGGGCGTGCGCATCCAAGCGTTTCGCGCGCTGCACGAGATCGACGCCGGCGCGGTCGAGCTCACGGCGTGCGTGTTCACCGGCGCCACCGAGGCGGATCGAGCCGCCGACGCGGTCGTGCTGGTCACGGCGAGACTTGCCGAGGACGTGCTGGCGCAGGCGCTGCAGGCGCGCGCGGGGCAATGGCAGCATGCCGGCATCGAGGAAGTCACCGTCATCGGCGATGCGCTGGCGCCGGCCACCATCGCCCACGCCACCTATGCCGGCCGCCGCTATGCCGAGGAACTCGACGCCCCGCCCGGCGCGCCCGATGCCGTGCCGTTCGAGCGCGAGCTGGTGCAGCCCGGGCCGCGCATGCCACTGGCGCCCGCGGGCCGGCACGCCGCCTGAGGCGCGCCGGCCCGCACCGGGCCGGTCATGGCGCCGGCGCGTTGGCCGCCGGATAGGTGCTGGGCAGCGGATTGAATCCGTCGGGCGCGATGGCATCCTGCGCCGGCGCCAGCGGCGTGATGCCCAGCGCGCGGCAGCCGTGCCCGCCGTAATGCGGCAGCTGCGCGAGCAGCGGCGCGTCGGTCTGCGCCAGCCGCGCCGGCAGCGGCGGCGCCAGCCCGAGCAGGCGGCGCGGGTCGAAGCCGGCCAGCAGGCTGTCGGTCTGCGTCGTGGGCAGGTCGCGCGGACCGAGGTGGCGCTGCTCGAATCCGGGCGGCCCGAAGCCGTTGAAGTACGGCGCATTGCCGGCGCGCAGCGCCTGCTGCTCGTCGGGCAGGCTGGCCAGGGCGGGCCGGTCGAATATGGCGCCGATGGTTTCGATCACGGCGTTGTGGTCGCCCTCCGCATGCGCCACCGCATGCGCCCGCGCGAACGGCGAGATCAGGATGAGCGGCACGCGCAGGCCGCGCGCCAGCGGCAGACGGTCGGGGCCGTAGGCCAGGATGCGCGGCGCGACGTGGTCGAAGAACCCGTCGGACTCGTCGTAGGCGATGATGATCGCGCTCTGCGACCACAGCGCCTCGTCGGCGGCGATGGCGTTGATCACCCGCGCCGCCATCGCTTCGCTCAGCTGCCGGTCGCTGTACGCCGGGTGGTCGTCGTCGCCGGCCTTGGCCGCGCGGATGGCCGCGGTCTCCTGCGGCGGCATGCCGGCGGCGATCCGTTCGGCTGCAGACCCATCTGGTTCACGTAGCCGCCGCGGATGTAGAAGACGCCGCCCGGCGGCAGGCGTCCGCCGGCCACGTCGGCGAAGAAGGTGCTCTCGCCCTGCAGGTTGGCGTACACGGCCGGATTGTTGGCGAGGTAGCCGAAGTACTGCGGCGCGTGGTGGTGGCTGACGAAAGCCGCGTGCGAGGCCGCGCCGGCGCCGTCGCTGGCTTCGAGGCCGTAGCCGTTCTGGTACCAGCGCCACGCGACCGGCGGCTGCTGCAGGCCCTGGATGTAGGCGATGTCCTGCGCGATGTCGGTCGTGTCGGCCGCCGGATCGCGGTCGTGCGCGATCGTCTGCGCCACTGTCGCACCCATGAGCGTCAGCGGCACGGTGGCGAAGGTTAGGTTGGCCGCGACATTGCCCGCCGCGTAGTCTTCGCGCGGGCCGTAGGGCTGGCGCTGCACCGCGCCGCCGGCGACGGTGGCATCGAAGGGCGAGCCGAAGTACGGCTGCGGGTCGTTGACCAGCGGCGGACCCTGGGTGCGCGCCGTGCCGCTGAAAGTGCGCTGGCGCCCGTCGAGCACGAACGTGCCGCCGAGCGCGCCGGTGCCGCCGGTGGCCGCCGGGTCGGCGCCCGGGGCCGGATGCCTGACCCACTGCGTCTCGCCGGCCTGGCCGGCGATCATCGCGATGGCATTGGGCGTCGAGGGCGTGTCCTCGGTGGCGAAGATGTTGTCGAAGATGGTGAAGTTGCTCGCCCAGCGCCAGAAGAACGGGATCGTGTCGCAGTCGACGTGCGCCATGACGAGGCGCGCGTACTGGCGCGCCTTGGCCTGCTGGGCGGCGGTAGCGCCGCGCGGGGCAAAGCGCGCGTACTCGTCGCGCGCGAAGCCGTCGAGGCGCGCCTGGCCGTCGACGACGTCGAGCTTGCGCGCCAGGCCGCGGTGCGAGTGATCCACGCTGTCCGTCGATGTGGCGTAGCGGTCGGGGTCGATGCGGAACGGCCGCACGGTCACCGCCCCGCCGTCCAGGTCCGTGTAGGTCTGCGCGCTGGCGGGCGCCGCGCGCCAGCGCGCGCCGTCGGCATAGAGGCCGTCGACGCCCGGAAAGGTGCCGTACTCGCTGTCGAACGAGTGGTTCTCGTTGAAGATCACGAATACGTACTTGATGCGCTGGCGCAGCAGCTGGGCCAGCGTGCCGGCCGGCAGCTGCGGATCGCTGTCGGCCGGCTCGATCATGCCGGCCAGGTCGGGGCCGCCCGGCGGCTGCAGGCTCACGGCGCCGCCGCCCTGCGCGGCCGCGGCCGCCAGTGCCAGCGCCAGCGCCAGGGGCAGCATCGATCGCTGCCAGCGCCAGCCGCGGCGCCGCCGACGGCCGGGCGGCGCGGCGCTGCGCATCAGCGCGTGGCGCCGGCGTCGATGCTGGCGCGCGCCAGCGCGAACAACGCGGCCAGGCGCGCGCCATGCAGCCAGGCGCCCACTGCGACGATCAGTTGCACGAGAATCCAGCCGGCCAGCAGTCCCGGCGCCGACGCGGCCGAGACGTGCAGGCGCGCCAGGCCCAGGATGGCCAGCAGCAGCGCGCCGGCCAGGCCCAGCAGCACGTAGCTGCCCAGGCCGCGCAGCGGATGGCGCAGCAGCAGCCGGCAGCCGCGCCACCAGGCGATGAACGCCGAGCGCCGGCGCGGCTCGACCGCCAGGTGCGCGCGGCCGGCGTCCACGGTGGCCTGCCCGAGCGTGAAGACCAGCGCGGCGACAACATACAGCGCGATGGCGGCCGCCTCGGGCCCGGCCGGCAGGATTGCGCCCTGCGTGTAATGGTCGACCGCCTTGCCCGCGGCATACACGATGCCCGCGGTAACGGCCAGCGGCAACAGGTTGACCAGCAGCAGCCGCAGCATGCGGCCGTACTCGCGGATGCCGGCATGCAGCAACTCGCCCAGCGTGAGCGCGCCGGGCGCGCGCACGGCTGCCACCAGCAGGCCGTTGAGAAACGGCAGCAGCGCCAGCATCAGCCCCACGGCGGCCAGCGCCGCGGCCGCCAGGGCCACCGCGTCGGGCCGCAGCCGGCTCATCAGGTCGGAGACCATGACGAAGTCGAAGCGCTGCGCCCACTGCGGCGCCTGCACCGCGTGATCGAGCTGCGCGGCCAGCAGCCGCCACAGCGGCAGCGCGACCACGGCGGTGGGGATCCACCCGGCCAGGACCCACAGCAGCAGCAGGCGCCACTGCAGGGCGCTGCGCGCCGCGCCGCGCAGCAGCGTCAGGAACGTCGCCGGCGCGGGCGCGTTCACAGGGCCCCCACGAACGACAGCAGGACCTGGACCGATGCGGCCAGGTCCGCGGCCCAGCGCCGCGAGGCGCGGCCGTCGGATTCCAGCGTGCGGCTGTTGTCGAGCACGCTGGCGTCCAGGTTGTGGTGCCGCTGCGGGTCGATCTGCGCCGACACCGCGCGCACCGGCTTCACCCAGACGAAACGCCGCCAGCGCGCCGGGTCGTCCCAGACGATGCTCTCCGTGCTGCCGTCGGCGAAGGTGACGCGCACGTCCTGCGCTGCCGCCACGCCGCGGTGGCGCAGCGTAAGGGTCGTGCGATAGGCAAAGGGGCCGGTGCCGTCCTTGGCGTCCGGATGCGATTTCTTCCACGCGGCGCGCTGCTCATCCTCCTCCTTCTGCGCCTGCCCCCGGGTGGTTTCGACGCGCTTGCCGCCGACCACCGCGGTGCCGGCCAGCGGCAGTTCCTCCTCGCTGGTCAGGCTCTCGACCGCATCGTCGACCTTCTGCACCGCATAGACCTGCTGGGCGAAAGCGGCCTCCACCAGCGCGCGCTGGCCGGTGCCCTGCGCCAGCGCCTCGCGCAGGTCGGCGACGCCCGGATGGCGGAATTTCCAGCGCTGGTAGTACTCCTTGAAGGCGCGCTCCAGCGCCGGCGTGCCGACGGCGTCCTCCAGGTCGCGCATGGTGGTCGACGTGCGAAAGTAGACCGAGGCATAGCCCGCGGTCGACAGCCGATCCCAGGAATTGGCGCCCAGCGGATCGCTCGGATCGATGCGCATGGCGGCCGCGCGGTCGGTATCGAACGCGCCCGCGGTCGGCACGATGCCCAGCATCTTCATCAGGCGATTGGCCAGATAGATCGGCTGGCCGCGCGCGCGCAGCATGCGCATGTCCCAGTACTCGTTGATCCCCTCGTCGAGCATCGGCTCCTCGAACTCGTTGGACCCGAGGATGCCGTAGAAGTAGCCGTGGCCGAATTCGTGGATGGTGGTGAATTCCAGGAGGAATTGCGCGAGCGTATTCGGCTCGACCCGGGTGAACGAGTCGGCCGTGAAGAAGGTCGGGTATTCCATGCCGCCGGCCTCGCCGGCATTGAAGGGCGGGATCACCACCGTGACGGTGCGATACGGATAGGGGCCCAGGGTCTCGGAGAAGAACTTGAGCGAATCGAGCGTCGCGCGCAGCGCCGGCGCCGCGCTGGCCGCGTACTCGGGCGGGTAGAGCACGCGCACGGTGACGACCGGGCTGCCCGCGCCCGAATACTGGCCTTCCAGCGGCGCGGCCGTGCGGTTGTCGGCGGTCCAGGCGAAGTCGTGCACGTCGCCCTGCACGAAGCGATGCGTGACGCGGCCGCCGGCCGCCAGCGGCGCGCCGCGCTCCTCGCCCGTCGCTCCGACCGTGTAGCCCTGGGGTACGGTGAGGCGCACGTCGAAACTGCCGTAGTCGGCGTAGAACTCGCTGAACATGTGAAACTCGTGCACGTTCCACTGCACCTGGCGCGCCCCGCGCTCGCCCGGCAGTTCGAGCACGCCGATCTTCGGAAACCACTGCCCGACAAGATGGAAGCTGCCGAAGTAGCCGGTGCGCGCCACCACGCGCGGCAACTGGTCGTGAAAGGCAATGTCGAGCACGGTGCTCCTGCCGGCGGCGACCGGCGTCGGCAGGTCGAGGCGCACCACGGTGTGGTCGGTGTCGGGGCCATTGTCCGGGTGGACGTATGACCAGGCGACCGGGGCGCCGCCCTGGGTGATCGCGCCCAGGTCGATGTGGCCCCACTCGCCGTCATGCATCGGCACGGCCGAGCGAAATTCGAACGCCAGATTGCGCTTCTCGGAAAAGAACGTCGAGCCGTAGCCCTCGAAGGCGTTGAGGTAGAGATGCAGGTAGACCGCGCGCACCGGGCGCGTGCTGCGGTTGCGCCAGGCCAGCCGCTCGCGCCCGTCGACCGTATGCGCCACCGGATCCAGGGTGGCATCGATGTCGTACTGCACCACCCGGTCGGACAGCGTCGCTTCCTTGCCGGTGCGCGGACCGCCCCAGGCATCGGCGGCGCTGGGCTCGGTCGTGCCCGCGGCGCGCGGCGAGGCCAGGGCGATCGTGTCGGGGGCGGCGCTTTGGGCACGCTGCAGCGGCGGCGCGGCCGGCGGCACGGCGGCGCGCAATGCCGGGACCAGCAGGAACACGGCAGCCAGGAACACGCCCGCCGCCGCCCCCGGACGGATGCGCCGCCGCCCGCGCGACGCGCACCGCAAGACCCCAATTGCGGGAAGGAATAACGTCGTGGCGAAATGGTGATTCTTCATCGGCCCTCGCGACAATGGATAGATGGCGATAGCGCCCGCCGCATGACGCGCCAGCGGATGCCCGGTTTTGCGCAAAGACGAACCTTAACCAAATCGGGCGCCCGCCGACAGCCCCTGCGATGGGCAGCAGTCGAATGCGCCGATCCGACCGGCCCGCGGCTGCGCGAGCATGCGCCGCACCGTCACCGGCACGGCGACGGCCGCCGTGCGCCCGCTCGGCGCTAGGTACTTTCCCACCCCGCATAGCTGGGACAAGAACGAAAATGAGGCATTTCCCCCATAGACGCTCGCGGGGCCGTGACGCAACCTCCTGCGCCATACACCACAGCGGCGGAAGATCCGCCAGCCGTCCGTGATCGCGGGCGCGCCCAAAAGGCGCAGGCAGGCGGCACGGCACGGTTTCCATAAACCCGATCCCCGGATCAGCGGCAGGAGAGATTCATGTTCGAGGCAGTGATTCATGCAGACGCGCACAAACCCGTGCCGGCAAGCGCCGGACTGCGGCTGGCGCTGGCAGTGGCACTTGGCGGCGCCACCGCCATCGCCGCAGCGGCGGGCATCGCCACCCCCAGCCACGCGGACAACGTCGGCCGCGACGACGGCATCAGCCGCCCCGACTACAGCCGCTACAAGAACATGGCGTATCCGGCCGCCGACGTCGCGCCGGCACAGTCCGATGCCGCCCGCGCCGCATTCAAGGCGCTGAGCAGCACCTTCGCATCGGGCGAGACGCCGGCGTGGGCGCTGATCACGCCCGGCGTCGCGCCGGTCTCGGGCAATGTCACGTACACCGGCCGCGACAGCACGGCGTCCGGCCGCGTCACCGCGCTGGCGCTCACGCCCGGCTGCAAGGACGACGACTACGGCTCCTGCCGCGCCTTCCTCGGCGCCGCCGGCGGCGGCGTCTGGGTGGCCGACCATCCGTTCGGCGGCACCCTGAACTGGACCTCGGCGTCGGTCGGCCTCGATTCCAACGCGGTCGGCTCCATTGCGGTCGATCCGCATGGCCGCGGCCAGGTCCTGTACGTCGGCACCGGCGAGCAGAACTCCTCGGGCGACTCGGAGGCCGGCGTCGGCCTGTACCGGTCCGTCGACGGCGGCGCCACCTGGGCCGTGCTGCCGGCCACCGTGGCGCTGGCCAACGGGCTTTCGATCGCATCGATCAAGATCGATCCGCGCGACTCTTCCCACATCTACTTCGGCACGATGACCGCGCTGCACGGCGCGGCGGCATCGGCCAATCCCTCGCTGCCGCCCAACACCGCCAACCTGGGGCTGTACGAATCGCACGACGGCGGCCAGAGCTTCGCCCAGGTTCTGAGCACCGCGCCCGGCGGCAACTTTGCCGGCGGCGTGATGCAGATCGAGCTCGACCCGGCCGACCTCGACACCGTTTACCTGTCGATCTTCGGCTACGGCATCGTGCGCTCGTCCGTGAGCCTGGACGGCGACAACCAGTTCCGCACGGTATTCGCCACCGGCGCGCCCAACGACGGCTTCAACCGCCTCGTCATGGCGTTGACGACCAAGGCCGGCACAACCCGCGTCTACGTGGGCGACTCGCTCGACCAGGTGGGCACCTCGTACGTATACCGCGTGGACAATGCGCGCGTGCCTGCGGCCACGCTGAGCGACGGCACGAACAACCCGGGCTGGATCGCGCTGTCGGATCCGACGCCGGGCAACCCGGGCTACGGCAGCTACGGCTTTTGCCAGGGCCAGTGCTTCTACGACATCTACATCGCCACCCCGCCCGGACAGCCCGACACGGTGTGGATCGGCGGCAGCATGAACTACAACGAGATCTTCGGCGTGGTGGCACCGGCCTCCAACGGCCGCGCCGTGATGCGCTCGACCAACGCCGGCGTCACCTTCACCGACATGACGCGCGACCTGCAGTCGCCGCCGCAGGGCATGCACCCCGACCAGCACGCCATCGTGTTCAACCCGCAGAACCCGGCCCAGGTGCTGGCCGGCTCCGACGGCGGCGTGGTGCGCACCAGCGGCGCCTTCGGCGACGCAACGGCGCAGTGCGGTGCCCGCGGCCTGGCCGGCGCCGACCTCGCCGACTGCATGACCTGGCTGGCGGCCATCCCCGTGCGCATCGACCCGGTCAACAACGGCCTGACCTCGCTGCAGTTCGGCTCGATTGCCTTCGACCCGAGGAACTCCGATGCGGTCTGGATGGGCGGCACCCAGGACAACGGCACGTGGGCCTACGGCGACCCCAGCAGCCCGTTCTTCGAGACCATGGGCGGCGACGGCGGCAACTGCGGGTTCGACGCGTCCGACTCGAGCATCCGCTTCCATACGTATTACTACCCGCAGGTCGACGTCAACTTCCAGGGCGCCAACACGCTGGGCTGGGACTGGATCTCCGACCCGCTGCTGCTCAGCGGCGAGAACACGGAGTTCTACACCGCGATGATTTCCGACCCGCTGGTCGGCGGCACGATGTTCGCCGGGCTGCAGCACATCTGGCGCACGCAGGACAACGGCGGTTCGCGCTCCTATCTCGACCTGCACTGCAACGAGTACACCGGCGACTTCCAGGCACCGTGCGGCGACTGGGTGCCGCTGGGCGCCGACCTGACCGGCACCACCTTCGGCGCCGACCGCACCGGCGGCGAAGTGGCCCTGGTGGCCCGCTCGACCGGAGAGCATCACACCCTGTGGAGCGGCACCAGCCGCGGCCGGGTATTCGTGTCACGCAACGCCGACGCCACCGATCCGACGACGGTGGCCTTCCAGCGCATCGATTCGGCCGGCACGCCGCGCCGGGTCATCAGCGGCATCGCCGTCGATCCGCGCAACGGCCGCCACGCCTGGGTCGCCTACACCGGCTACGGCTTCTACACGCCGGCGACGCCCGGGCATGTCTTCGACGTCAGCGTCGGCAGCAACGGCAGCGCCACGTTCAAGGACATCAGCTACAACCTGGGCGACCTGCCGATCACGGCGCTGGTGCGTGACGATCACCGCGGCGACCTGTACGCCGGCACCGACTTCGGCGTGCTGGTGCTCAAGGCAGGGGCCACCCAGTGGGCGGCCGCCGGCTCGGGCCTGCCGCCCGTGGCCGTGTACCAGCTGGGCCTGACGCGCCAGGGCGACCTGTACGCGGCGACCCACGGCCGCAGCATGTGGCGGCTGGCGACGCATTGATTCGACCCCGGGGCCGGCGCCAGTGCCGGCCCCGGATTCACGCAAGCGATGCGGGCAACCGCATCGCTTTTTTATTGCCGCGCCGATCCGGCGCCGGCGCGTTACTCGGCAAACGGCAGCGGCGGCCCCGCGTCCGCGTCGCGCTCCAGCGGCGTCGCCGTGCCCGGCCCGAGGTGGCGGGCGTAGATGGCGCCGTAGTTGCCGGTGGCCGCGATGACCGCTTCCTGCCAGCCCGCCGCGAGGCCCAGTTCGGGCGCGGCGACCGGCATCGCGCGGGCGCCGCCGGCGAACCACGTGGTTTCAGGGCGCTCGGCGACCCGCAGCGTATTGATCGTCCAGGCGACTATCGCCGACCAGTGCCCGTCGCCGGTACCGGTGGCCGCGATGATGGGAAAGGCCTCCACCGCCTCGGGCAGCAGCCGGCCCGGCCGCTGGCCGGGGGCGTGCGCCGCGCGCCAGCCGGCAAGCCAGGTGGCCTCGCCCGCCACCGCGTGGCAGCGCTGCGCCGCATAGGCATCCATCATCTCGCCGTCTTCGGAAAAAGCGTGGCGCAGCCACGGCTGCGCGTGTTCGCCGAAATGCGCTTCGAGGCCGCGCTCGGCCGTGGCGGCGATCCGGTAGCAGACGCCCGCGCCGGCCAGTTGCGCCAGATGGCGCTCGGGCGCATCGGCCGGCACCATGACGGCGATGCGCGCGCCGAACACCGCCGGGCCGGGCAGCACGCGCCCGGCCAGGCCGTGCGCATTGATCTCGCCGCCGGTCAGGAAATAAACGTCGTCGCGGCCGCTGCGCACACGGTCGAAGTCCGCGTCGCTGGCGTAGTCGTGAAACGCGATGCGCGCCGGTGCGCCCAGTGCGGCAGTGGCGACGGCGCGGCAGATATCGACGAGGATCCCCGCCCACCGGCCCGCGCCATCGCGCTGCGCCAGCCCGGGCCGGGCCACGGCGCCGCAGCGGACGACACCGGCCGCCCTGACGGCATCGAGGCGCGCACCCGGCGCGGCGGCTTCAGCGGACGATGCATTCGCGGTCAGCGCGGCCCCGGCGATGGCAAGCGCCATGGCAAATAATGGAGTGACGGTGGGGCGGCGGCACGGCCGCTCCGTGGCGCGGGCAGATGGCAAGGGTGGCCGGCAGGCGATGATCGTGGGTGCGTCGTCCAATGGTGGGCAGTCCAGGTTCGAGTTCAGTACCGCCGACCAAAAGCCAAATGCGTTAGCAGCGCGGCAGCCAGGTAGTACGGAAAAGGTATGGAATTTCCGGACGACGAAAAATGCCCCCCACATCTGCCAGTGTTGTTGACATACCGCCCGGAACGGCAATTTCGGCCGTTACCCAACTGGTTACTTGGGTCAAGACCGGATCGGCGCGGACACTCCACATGCTGGCCACTTTCACGCGGTCATCGTGCTGAAATAGTCGGCAATTCGTCGTGTAAGTGTGCAGCCACCGCTTCAATAGTGTCGTATTCCAAATGTATTGAGCGTGCTGCATCAATAGTGATCGGAGCGCCGAATTCCTTTGATTCGCTCCGAACAAAGTACGTAGTCCGGGCGAGCATATAGCCCGCGCCGCTGCGCATCGTTCGCAAAGGCCAGCGTATGCGCACGATCAACGCTGTGGATGTAATCCCCAATGTATTCATCCTTCTCCAGGCTCGCCCAATCGACGTTGGCCTGGGTAAAGAGTTGCAGGGTGAGGAAATAATCTTCCATGTAGCGTTGATCTTCGTGGTAATACACGCGATCCAAGTCTAAGCGCCACAGATCAAGAGCAAAACTGTGAATCGGCGCGAGGTTGTACTGCCTAAATTCTTCGTACGTGTATTTTCCACCGAAAATGCGCTTTCGCTCCAGCCACAATCCATTTGATACGTTGTACGTCGTGGCGTAGACGCGTCCAATCGCAATTGCCCTTCCGGATGTTTGAAGCCGATCAATCAGCCATGCATACGCGTTGCACATCAACAGGTCATCGAAGTCAAGAAACGCCGCATAACGAGTCTTCACCTGGAGCAATGCTTCGTTCAGCATTTTCGAGCGAAGGTCGCCCAGGCCATCCAGTGTGCGATGATGTTTGATCTCTGGCCTTATGTCACCCGAGAACGCGATGTCCTGAAGTGCCTCTTTCAACTCCGCCTGTTGCGAATCGCTGAGGTCCTGGGCTGCGATCCATGGCACGACGACGCATTCGCGCATCGCCGCCAAACAATAAAGTGCGTCCTTGAGCAGAGCAAGATCGCCCGATTTGTGGAAGCGGAGGATGGTAGTTAGCTTCGGTCGCTTTCCTAGCGGCTTCGTGCTCGGGTAGGTCACGAAGCAATGCGCGTCAGCACGCATCCGGACGTTCTTATATTCCTGGCACCCGGAATTTCGTGGCATCATAATCATCGGAGACGCGTGTGCTGCAGACGAATTCACTGATCCGTTTTCCGTCACTTCGACCAAAGTACCGCTGCCATCGTAGGCATTGGGAATGACGATGGATCCCACGCACCGACAGGCCGTCTGCAGCATCTTTTCAATTACAAGAGGGTCAAATAGCGAAATCCGGCGGAATTCCAGCAGAATGTCCGCTTGTCCATCGCCATCCTTGACGGGACAAGGGAGTACGTGAAAAACATTAGCCGCTGATGCGCTAACCGAACAAAGACAAGCTTCAAAGACCGTGGAGCGGGAAATACATTCCGAGAACCTTCTCTTGAGATCGCTGTCCGCTTGCAGCTGAGAAAGTACCTCCTGCGAGAATGAGATGTGAAGTTTCAATTCCTCAGGAATCTCATGGTTCGGATTCAACTCATCCGAATAGGCTATATCTGAGAGTGCCCGACCCACGGAGTTCAGATAGCCATAGCCGAACCGCGAATCTGGTTCAAGATGGGCACCCTCCGCCCACTCATTCCACGCATTAACCAGAACGAATCTTCTGTCTTCAGGCAGGTTTGCCTTCGCATATGCGACGCTGCTTTGCAACCACTGCTGAAACCGCTGCGGCGTACTACCATGCAGCAAATACGCGTCCGACCCATAACGAGCTGTGTTGTCCCAATTTGGAACCAAGGACCGAAAGAACGTGAAAGCCTTAGGCGCCACTTGTGCTGTATAGAACCCGACGACTTCGTCATAGGACAGTACACTGCCATTGATGGGGCGGTAGGAATGAAGTGTTCCTTTCATTTCAGGAACCGCACCCGCCGTCCAATCTTGCAGAACCCGTTCTGCACCGGCATCCATTCCGAAGTCGCGCGGGTCGGTCGCGCCTCGAGTAAGGACGGCGACGACATAGGGCCGGAGCACCCCTGCAGCCGCGCACTCCTCGGCCCAAATTCGTAGATATTCTTGAATGTCCGGAATTGAACCTGGTCGATAGACAAATATGACCGGGCGATCTTCGACGGTGATGTAGCGAGCATCGCGGAGAAATGGAAGAAGATGCCTAATATTGAATCGAGCATCCTCCGCGGAGTAACTTTGCTCCAACAGGATATCGCTTTCATTGCCATCCCAGCGCCGAGTCCAATTCTCATTTGCCCAGCAAAAGCAAAACGGCATCTGAATGTCGGCATTCTGCAAAAGCATATTTGCTGGTCCCTCAAGAATGAGTTTTCCGCCAAAGCTGTAGTGGTAAAAGATCTGTCCATATACTCCAGCGCGGCGCATCAACTCAGCTTGCCTTCGAAGCAGGGCCGGCGAATCCAGCAGGTAATAGCCGATGTCCGAATGGGGAACGTGTTGTTGATAGTGACCATCAAAGAGCGGGTTGGCCGCTCTGACCTTAGTCCACTCGGTAAACCCCTTCCCGTGCCATAGATCGTTTTCGGGAATTGCATGGAATTGCGGAAGGTAAAAAGCCAGAATCTTTGTGTCACGGTGAATGATCGATAGCGAGTAATCTCGCGGCGGCTCATAGTGCCGGTAGTCATGTATAGAGTCGCCCGCGTGAATGCGATAACACAAGCCTTCTTGTTGGCTTGCAAATATGAGTAGTAAACGCACAAGCGCGGTGGCAAGCGTGCCCCCGGTGGAACTGGGTGCGGACGAAAAATCGTCATAAGTAAGCGGCAAGGACAGGTATTCGAGCAAGCACGTGCCTCTCGCCCAGAACATTGAGGATTCGGGATAATCAATTTCTGCGAAATCACCAATGAAAAGTTTGGAGTAGGCTCGCAGTACGTCTTGCGCCACGCTAAAATCGTTTCCCCAGCCGCTCGGATCGTTGAAGATTCCAATCCCCCTCTCGGAATAGACGACTTTCGCATCTGCCCTAAGCAACCGCACGATGTGAGAGATTCGTCCTCCAGGGCTGCCAGGAGCGCCAAGCAACAAATCTAAGGAATTGGGCTGTCGATCTGGATTCGCGCCATTGCTTGCGCTGCTCTCCGAGCCGTGGAAATGCCCGACGATGTCATACTTGGCGAGACGCTCACCAAATTGAACGATCAGAGGCGCGATATCACGTCCGATACTGGGAACTGATTCCACCACGACATTGCCGAGGTGGGGTAGCGCTGCCAGTATCTCGGAGCGAAGGAGCGCGGGGTCACGTGACTCTGGTACCGAGATGTATAGGTCCAGACGGGCCCTCGCGGAACACAAGCGCGCAGCGAACTGCCGCATTTGTTCAGGTCGGTACAGATGGATGTGTAAAGCGATTGAAGGGCCAGCATCTATCGACGAATCACGTTCGTCCTCTTTCGGATCGACGTAATAGGGTACGACCGAGAGGGCGGGGAAACGCGCTACCGAAGAAGACCCAAGGCTGTCGATGGATGGCGCTTCTTCAATCGCCATCGGTCGATTGAAATCTTCATTCAACTCGACGGGCGGGGAGCGTGCGAGTTCTGGCAGGAAAGGGACTGTTGCTTCGGGTAACGGCTGTACTACTTGATCCGCATCTCCGTGGCTCTGCAGCACAGCGGGAGAGGGCGGCGCATTGCCATTGATGTCCACACGCGACTCAGATTGCTGCGACGCTCCGGTCTTCGAAACGAAGGCGCCGACATAGCGAATCGGTCTAGTGATCCGCCAACTTGTGCTCGCGCGCAGCGCCGCAATCTGGCCCGTCAGAGAGGCCGTCTGCGCGGAAAGATGGGCGATGTGCGCATCACGGTCGGCAAGAACCTTAATGTGCGCACCAATTTGTCCTTCGCGTTCCGATACAAGCTCGTGCAGCTCGGCGACCTGTTTTGCGCAATTGGCCACGGTCCTATCAAGTTCGGTGATCTGCCTCTCCCGAAAAACTATGATCTGATCGAGCTCGGCGATCTGCTTGTCGCGGTTGTCTATAGCTTGGTCGCGTGCGGCAGTCTGCCTGTCGCACACCGCCAGTTTTTCAAGGGACTGGGCGAGCCGCGTGTAGTACGTATCGGCAAGTCTAAGTGAACAGTTATTGCGATCAAACTCCTCCCCCCATTGTGCAAGTTTGGCGTTGAATGAGGGATCGGTTAGTGAGATCCGATCGGAAGCAATTTCGAGGAGAGCGGCATAGATTTCGCGGACCAATGGCGGGGCGGCATGGTCCAAAGCGAGATCTGATGGGGAATACAGCGTATGGCGGTGCTCGTTTGCAAGAAAGTCGGATTTGTAGCTTTGCGACAGTTTTGGATTCAATGGTGCGCCGAGGTATCCTGCGACTCGTTGTAGCTCGTTGTCTGGATTCTGCATGAGTCGATCGTAGTCAACGACGACGAAGGATCGGCCTCGAAGCAGCAGAATGCTGTTTAGAACATAGCCAATCCATAGCAGATAGCCCTTTTCGGCCGCGAAGCCATCACGCTTCGTAAGTGATTTGACTACGCTGATGGGGTTTCTAATAGCAAGAACGAATTTTGCGTTGTAGCCGTGGTGGTCAAAGAGCTCCAGCCAGAACCGAAGCAATTTTCCGGTCCTGGGATCCTTGAATCCGAAGCGCGGACTAAGGAGCATCTTGCGGCGCAGAAGTTCAACGGCGCGTACGAAATAGTTCTTTGATCGAAGCGATTCGACGTCGAAGGAATCGATCGGCCGAAGGCAGTGCCACTCGGTGCCGATTGCTTTCATCATCTCGACATTCAGCGTAACGATATCGATATCTTCCCAGTACCCTTTTTCATTGATTCCTTCCGCCGGCGATTCCAAGTGATCGCCGAGCACTACGCCCATAGTCAGCAAGCCACGAGCGACCGCGCTCGTTCCGCTTCGGTGCATCCCAAGCACAGCAACGAGCTGCTTGTTGTCTTGATCGTTGTCCATCCGCCTCGCCCTGTCCTGCCTTGTTGTGCCAAATTAAGTCCGGTTGGTTTCGCCAAGTCTACAATCCCCCTCCTGAGGGGGTCTTTTGTTCGGAGCGGTGTCGCAAGTCGAGGAATCTGCTCTTCGCCAATGGGAAGTAGATGTGGCCAGCGTGCCCTGCAGGCATCGGTCAACAGCGTGACGTCGTGTCCGTGAATTTCTCTGAGAGGCTGTTGCGCGCCGGCGGAATCTCATTGAAATTTGAGATTGTTCTCAATTCTTCCTGCAAGTCCGCGCCGAAGTACGGAGCGATCGACTTGCGCACCGCAAATCGTGGGAAAGCGCTATCGCGCGTCGAAAGGCCAAAGGCGACGGCCCTTCCCCATTGACTGATGACACCCGTCTTCCGTGCATCATTCAGCACGTAGCGATCGCCTTCAATGCCGAAGTCTGGAAGCTCCCCCTCTGAGTCACCTCTGGAAGCTTTCGCCAGCGAGCGGCGGCGGCGATCGAGGCTCGCTGGCGCCGTTCCTGTGACGTCATCATTTTCGCCAACGCGAACCCACCATTGGCGCGACCGGTCACCGCTCTCGACTTCGGCATTGCAAGCATCTTTGAAATGTCTATGCTTGCATTGAAGCGCGGTCGAATCCTCAATGCAATTACGGCGCGTCCTACTATGCTCGCATCCCATTGCGCAACTGTTCTAGATTTTACGGTTTGCGTTACCAAGCGCAATTAGGCATTGCCACGCGGCTGCCGGCGTCAGAACGCGTAGCCCATCCGCGGTGCGCCCATAACCTTGGACCCATCCAGGCGTTCGCATACGACGTGGGCGGCCGGGCGCCTGCCTTCGAAATAAGCGCAGGTGTAGCAGGCGCGCGCAGACAGGGCAGTCGGCGACTTGGAGGCTGAAGTAGGCGGGATTGGGCGCTCGGGCATTGTGCCCGGCTCGTCAATCGCTCTATATTCATGGACACGCAAGCACCGTGCAATTTCGCACCGGCCGATACTTTTCCGGACGAACTTGGCGGTCTCGCGCTAAGTCATTGATTTTTGGTGGGCGGTACAGGGTTCGAACCTGTGACCCCTGCCGTGTGAAGGCAGTGCTCTACCGCTGAGCTAACCGCCCCGGGCACGCGAGGGGCGCATTTTAGCGCAGCTTTTGCCCCCGGCCCGGCACTGCCGTCGCGGCCGGCGCGCGCCGGGCGTGGCGGCGCCGCGCTCAGGCTGCCGGCGGGGCCGCGCCGCGGCGCCAGACGGCCGGTGCGCGGGCTTCCTTTTCGATGGAATCGAGCAGGGCCTCATGCGCGGCCCGCTCCTGCGCGTCGGCCAGCACCACGACCAGCTGCTCCGGCGCCACCGGGGCGTCGTCGTCGGAACGCTGCTGCGCGCCCAGTTCCATCACGAGGCTGTCCTGGCCGCGGGTCATGGCGAGGTAGACCTCGCCCAGCAGGCCGGCATCGAGCAGGGCGCCGTGCAGCGTGCGGTGGCGGTTGGACACGCCGTAGCGCTCGCACAGCGCGTCGAGCGAATTGCGCTTGCCCGGGTGCAGCTCGCGCGCCAGGCGCAGCGAATCGGTCACGGTGGCGCAATGCCGGGCAAAGGGCGCGCGGCCCAGGCGCGCGAACTCGGCGTCCAGGAACGACAGGTCGAAGGCCGCGTTGTGGATGATCACCTCGGCGCCGGCCACGAACGCCACGAGCTCGTCGGCGATCTCGGCGAACAGCGGTTTGTCGGCGAGGAACTCGCGCGTGAGGCCGTGCACGTTGAGCGCGCCCGGATCGCTGTCGCGCTCCGGGTTGAGATAGCGATGCAGGCGCCGGTCCGTCAGCCGCCGGCCGACCAGTTCCAGCGCGCCCACCTCGATGACGCGATGGCCGTCCTTGGGGTCCAGCCCGGTGGTTTCGGTATCGAGCACGATCTGCCGCATGGCCGCGCTAGCCTCCCAGTACCTGTTCGACACCGCGGTTGGCCAGGCCATCCGCGCGCTCGTTGCCTTCGTTGCCGGAGTGCCCGCGCACCCAGCGCCATTGCACCTGATGGCGATGCACCTGCTCGTCCAGGCGCTGCCACAGGTCCACGTTCTTCACCGGCTTGCGGTCCGCGGTCTTCCAGCCGCGCCGCTTCCACTGCCGCAGCCATTCGGTGATGCCCAGCTTCACGTACTGCGAATCGGTGTGCACGATGACATGGCAGGCGCGCGTGAGCGTTCCCAGCGCCTCGATCACCGCCAGCAGTTCCATGCGGTTGTTGGTCGTCTGGCGTTCGCCGCCGAAGAGCTCGCGCTCCTTGCCGCCGCAGCGCAGCAGCGCGCCCCAGCCGCCGGGGCCGGGGTTGCCCTTGCAGGCGCCGTCGGTCCAGATCTCGACGACCGCGGCCGGGTCGCGCGGCGGCACCGCCGCCGGATCCTGCTCCACCGCCCGCGGGTGCTTCATCCGTGCGCCGCGTGCACGGCCGGCTCATTGGCGGCGTCGTCGGCCACGCGGATGCGCACCGCCACCGCCTCGTCGCTGCGCTGCGTCCGGTGCACGCTCTGCGCAACCGGCGCCGGTGCCAGCGCCGGCAGGCGCTCCTCGCGGCGCTTGCGCACCAGCCCCACCAGGCGCATGCCGTGCACGCGCTTGACCGCCGTCAGGGCGTACACGCCGCCCAGCACCGGCCACCAGCGATCGCCGGCCTTCTCCAGGAACGACCAGCGCGACCGCCAGGCGTCGGAACGCACCGAGGGCACGTAGCAGCCGAAGCGGCCGCGGTTGACCTCGAAGGACAGCAGCTTGAGCCAGTCCTTCAGCCGCGGCAGCGTGATCAACTGGCTCGACGGCGGCAGGAAGGGCCGAGCGCCCAGGCGGCCCATCCAGTGGCGGGCGCCCCAGAGGCTGGCCGGATTGAATCCGGTGATGATGATCTGGCCTTCGGGCACCAGCACGCGGTCGGCTTCGCGCAGCACGCGGTGCGGCTCGTGGGCGAACTCGAGCACGTGGGGCAGCACCAGCAGGTCGATCGACTGCGAGGCGAACGGCAGTTCGTCGAAACGCGCCACCAGTGCCGCTGCACGCCGCTCCTGCAGCTGGCCGTCGCAGGGCGGCGGCGCACCGGCCGGCGCGCAGCCGGTGTCGGCCTGACAGCCGTCGAGCGCGATGCAGCGCAACGGCATGCGGTTCTCGCGCAGCGCGTCCACCTGCGGCAGGCCCAGCTGCATCGCGTGATACCCGAAGATGTCGGGAACCGCCTGGTCGAACAGGCGCTGCTCCCAGCCGAGCACATACCGGCCGGGCGCGGAGGCCAGGAAGTCGGCAAGGCTCGGTACGGTCGGCTGTTCGCCCATGGCGCGGGTTCCGGTAGGCTATGGCCGGATTATGACGCCATTGACCAATCCGCATGCCGGCGCGCCGGCGCCCGCGCGCGCCGTGCGCATCGACGCCATTGCCGCGTTGCGCGACAACTACATCTGGCTGCTCGACGACGGCGAGCGCGCCGCGGTGGTCGATCCCGGCGACGCGGCGCCGGTGCTGCGCGCACTGGACCAGCGCGGACGGGCGCTGGACGCGATCCTGCTCACTCATCACCATGCCGACCACGTCGGCGGCGTCGCCGCGCTGGTGCAGGCGCACGGCGCCCGGGTGTACGGGCCGGCCAACACGCCCTTTGCGCCGCTGGACACGCCGCTGCGCGGCGGCGACGCGATCCGCCTGCTGGGCCAGGACTTCACCGTGCTCGACGTGCCGGGCCACACGCTCGATCACATCGCCTACTGGTGCGCGCCGCTGGCGGCGCTCTTTTGCGGCGACACGCTGTTCTCGGGCGGCTGCGGCCGCATCTTCGAGGGCACGCCGCCGCAGATGTTCGAATCGCTGCAGCGGATCGCGGCGCTGCCCGAGGGCACCCGGATCTATTGCGCCCACGAATACACGCTCGCCAACCTGCGCTTCGCGCTGGGCGTCGAGCCGGACAATGCCGAGTTGCAGGGACGCAACGAGAAATGCCGGCAGTTGCGGGCGCGCGGCGTGCCGACCGTGCCATCGACGCTGGCCGTGGAACGGGCCAGCAATCCGTTCCTGCGTTGCGGCGAACCGACAGTGCGGGCGGCCGTCCAGCGGCGCGATCCGCGCACCGGCAGTGCGCCGGCCGAGGTGTTCGCGGCCCTGCGCGCCTGGAAGGATGTGTCCTAGGCAGGAGGCACCGCCGCGATCTTCGGCCGGCACCTCCAAAATCGATCCCGGCGCCTTGATTTTGCGGCGCTTTTGTCCCGATGCGCGCCCTTGCGCGGATGGGACTCACCACCTACACTGACCGCACGCTCACGACCATCATGGCGGGGACCCCATTGATAGATTTGCCGCTACACACGCGATTGGCTTGCCTGGCCCTGTGCGCAGGCCTGCTGGGAGGCATCCCCACCGCGGTCCTGGCCGACGCACCCGGGGCAACCGGCCCCGGCACGGTGCTCCCGCCTGAGCAAAGCGTTCCGGTCCCGACGCCGGCAGCCGCCGCGCCGAGCGCGCCGCCGGCCGGTGCCGCGCACGCCGCGGCGGTCGCCGGCGCTCCAGCGACAGTGAACGGCGCTGCGGCGCCTGCGGCCGGGTCGGCCGCCACCGCCGCCACCGCCGCCGTCGACGCCCACGCCATCGCGGCGCCGCCGGCTGCCGCCGCCGCAAATGCCGCTGGCGCCGCCCTGCGGGGCAGCGCACCGCCGCTTGCGGACGCCAAGGCCGCCGGCGCGGCGCCCGCCGCAAATGCCGCGTCCGCTGCCACGCCCGCAACGGCGGCCATCGGCGCAGCGACCGCCACCACCGCCGCACCCGCGGGCAACGGTGCCGCCATGCCGGCCGCCATTGCCGGAACCACGGCCACCGGCACCGAAGCGGCGACAGCCGCCGGCTCCATCACGCCGGCCGGTACCGCCCAGACGCCCGCCACTGCTGCCACTGATGCGACAACGCCGACGGCGGCGCAGGCCTCGCCCGGCGTCGCCGCCGCCGCCGACGCGGCGGTGCCCGCCGACAGCGATCTGTGGGGCCGGATACGGCGCGGCTTCAAGATGCCCGACCTCGAAACCAAGCGTGCCCAGGCGAGCACGCGCTGGTATGCGGCGCAGCCCGATTACATCGCGCGCATGACCGGGCGCGCCAGCATGTACCTGTACCACATCGTCGACGAGATCGAGAAGCGCGGCATGCCCACCGAGCTGGCGCTGCTGCCTTTCGTCGAAAGCGCGATGCAGCCCGAGGCGGTGTCGTTCGCCAAGGCCGCCGGGCTGTGGCAGTTCATCCCGTCCACCGGGCGGCTGTACTCGCTGGAACAGAACCTCTGGAAGGACGAGCGCTTCGGCGTGATCGAGTCCACCCGCGCCGCGCTCGACTACCTGCAGAAGCTGTATGCCGAGTTCGGCGACTGGCAGCTGGCGCTGGCGGCCTACAACTGCGGCGAGGCCGGCGTCGAGCGCGCGCTGGCGCGCGCCCGCGCGGCGCATCGCTCGGTGCACTACAAGGATCTGCGCCTGCCCAACGAGACCCAGTTCTACGTGCCCAAGCTGCAGGCCATCAAGAACATCGTGGCCGATCCGCAGCGCTACGGCATCGAGCTGCCGGCAGATCCGCAACGAGCCCTACTTCGTCGCGGTCAGCAAGGCGCAGGACATGGACGTGGCCACCGCGGCCCGGCTGGCCGACATGCCGCTGGACGACTTCCGTGCGCTCAACCCCGCCTTCAACCGCCCGGTGATCGTCGGTGCCTCGTCGCCGACCATCCTGCTGCCGGCCGATCGCGCCGACACCTTCAACGCCAACCTGGCGGCCTGGCAGACCACGGGCCAACCGCTGGCCAGCTGGACCGCGTACACGCTGCAGACCGGCGACACGCTGGCCAAGGTGGCCGAGCGCGTCGGCCTCACCGAGAGCCAGTTGCGCGAGGCCAACCGGATCCCGCCGCGCTACCGACCGGCGGCCGGCTCGACCCTGCTGGTGCCGCGCGACGAGAGCAACAGCGACGACATCGCCCCGGGATTCGTCTCGGCGTCGTTCGCGCTGGTACCCGAGAGCGGCAATCTGCGCCAGATCACCTACCGCGTGCGCCGCGGCGACACGCTGGCGTCGGTGGCGCGCCGCTGGCGCGTCAGCCCCGACGACATCATCGCCTGGAACCAGCTGCACGGCAGCGGCCTGTTCGCCGGGCAGCGCCTGAACCTGACCATCGCCCGCGGCGCAGCCCCGGGCAAGCACAAGGTCGCGGCCAAGAAGAACACCACGGCCGGCGCGGCAACCCATCGCGCCGCCGCCAGCGCCGGCACCAGCGCCGGCACGTCCGCCGCCGCGCACACACCCGCGGCAGTCGCGACCGCCACCGCCTCGCGCATGTAGGTCATGCGCGCGCCGCCGCGCGGCGGGCGCGCCGCGTGCGCGGCGCCGGCATAATTGCGCCCGTGCGGCGGCGCCCCGGGCGGGCGCGCCCGGCGTCCCACCCAATCGGAGCAGGTCCCTTTCATGGCATTTCTTTCCGGCAAGCGCATCCTCATAACGGGCGTGATCTCCAACCGCTCCATCGCCTACGGCATCGCCAAGGCCTGCCGGCGCGAAGGCGCCGACCTGGCCTTCACCTATGTCGGCGAGCGGTTCAAGGATCGCGTCGCCGACATCGCGCGCGAATTCGGCTCCAGCCTGGTCCTTGCCTGCGACGTCGCCGAGGACGCGCAGATCGATGCGGTGTTCACGGACCTGGCGCGCTCCTGGGACGGCCTCGACGGCCTCGTGCACGCCATCGGCTTTGCGCCGCGCGAGGCCATCGCCGGCGACTTCCTCGACGGCATGTCGCGCGAGGCGTTCCGCATCGCCCACGACATCTCCGCCTACAGCTTTCCGGCGCTGGCCAAGGCCGCCGCGCCGCTGATGCTGGGCCGCGCCGGCGCGCTGCTCACGCTGACCTACCTGGGCGCCGACCGCGTGGTCCCCAACTACAACACGATGGGCCTGGCCAAGGCCTCGCTGGAGGCCTCGGTGCGCTACCTGGCGGCCTCGCTCGGGCCGCGCGGCCTGCGCGTCAACGGCATCTCCGCCGGCCCGATCCGCACGCTGGCCTCGGCCGGCATCAAGGATTTCGGCAAGATCCTCGACTTCGTCGAGCAGAACGCGCCGCTGCGCCGCAACGTCACGATCGACGACGTCGGCAACACGGCCGCCTTCCTGCTGTCGGACCTGGCGGCCGGCATCACCGGCGAAATCACGTACGTCGATTCCGGCTTCAGCCACGTCGTCGCCGGCATGAGCGAATAGGCCGCCGCGCCTGCAGCACGGCCGGCACGCGCGCGCAAAAGCCCCCTTGAGCCCCCCCGCTCCCGACAACCCGACGCCCGCCCCGCCGCCACGCCCGGCCGCGGCGCGCTCGCTGTTCCGCCAGGAGGCCATCGACGCCCAGCGCGAGCGGCTGCTGGGCGAGGTGTCCCGGGCGCGGCCCGTGCCCACCTGGGTGTTCACGCTGCTGGCCGCCGCCATTGCCGGCGCGCTGGTGAGCTTCGCGTTCCTGGGCGAATACACCCGGCGCGAACGGGTCGACGGCTACCTGGAGCCCGACATCGGCGCGGCGCGCGTGAGCGCGCCCGAGGCCAGCGTGGTGGCCGAACTGCTGGTGCACGAGGGCGACGAGATCGCGGCGGGCCAGACCATCGCGCGGCTGTCGCAGGAGCGCACCACCGCCACCGGCGTCAACGCCTCGGAACTGGTGCGCGGCGAGCTGAGCGGGCGCCTGCGCTCGCTCGACGCCGAGCAGGCGCAGGCCGCGCTGCTGGGCGAACAGCAGACGGCGCAGGCGCGCAAGCGCGTCGACGACCTGAAGATCGAATACGAGCAGGCCGGCGCCCAGGTGCGGGCGCAGCAGCAGCGCCTGGCCTCGGCGCAGCAGGAGGCGCAGCGCTTCGCCCAGCTGGTCAAGCAGGGTTTCGCCTCCGAGGCGATGGCGCGCGACCGGCGCAACGACCTGCTCGACCAGACGACCAAGCTCGAAAGCCTGCGCGGCAGCAAGGCGGCCATCGAGCGCGACCTGCGCGCCGCCCAGGCCGAACTGCCGCTGATCGACATCCGCACCCGCACCCAGCAGCAGCAGATCGCCGAGCGCAAGAGCGAACTGCAGCAGAGCCTGGTGCAGGAGGAGGCGCACAGCGACTCGGCCGTGCGCGCGCCGATCTCGGGCATCGTCACCAACATCGCGGCGGCGCGCGGCGACTCGGTGGCGGCCGACGCCACGCTGGCGACCATCATGCCCAAGGGCAGCGGGCTGCATGCCCAGCTGCTGGTGCCGACGCGGGCCATCGGCTTCATCGAGCCGGGCAACCGCGTCGTGCTGCGCTACGACGCGTTCCCGTTCCAGCGTTTCGGCCAGTACCAGGGCCGGGTGACGCGGGTAGGCCGCACGGTGTGGTCGGCCGGCGAGAAGGTCGGCACCCTGCCGGCGCGCGAACCGGTCTACCGCATCGAGGTGGCGCTCGACAGCCAGATGGTGCGCAGCGGCGCGCAGGAGTTCGCGCTGCGCCCCGGCATGCTGGTCAATGCCGACATCCTGCTGGAGAAGCGCACCGTGTTCGAGTGGGTGTTCGAACCGGTGCTGGCGCTGCGCGAGCGGCTGCGCTGACCATGTTCAATTCCCTGTTCGGGCGGCGCGTGCCCCTCATCCTGCAGAGCGAAGCCCCGGAATGCGGCATCGCCTGCGTCGCCATGATCGCCAGCTTCCACGGCCTGCGCACCGACCTGTCGGCGATGCGGGTGCGGCTGTCGCCCTCGATGAAGGGCGTGACCCTGCAGCACATCGCCGCGATCGCCGACAGCATGAAGATGTCGTTCCGCGGCGTGCAGGCGCCGATGTCGGCGCTGGGCAAGCTGCGGCTGCCGGCGATCCTGCACTGGGACATGAACCACTTCGTGGTCCTCACCCGCGCCGACGGCAGGTCCATCACCGTGATGGATCCGGCGCGCGGCAAGCGCGTGCTGCCGCTCGACGAGGTATCGCGCCACTACACCGGCGTGGCCGCCGAACTCACCCCGGCCACCGGGTTCGCCGCGCGCGACGAGCGCGAGAAGGTCTCGGTGGGCCAGCTGTTCGGCTCGGCGCAGGGGCTGGGCGGCGCCGTCGCGCAGGTGCTGGTCCTGTCGGTGGTGCTCGAAGTGCTGGCCATCGCCTCGCCCTTCTTCGTGCAGATCGTCGTCGACCGGGTCGTGGTCGGCCGCGACGAGGACCTGCTCACCGTGCTGGGCGTGGGCTTCGCGCTGCTGGCGGTGATGCAGGTGGCGGTCACCGCCGTGCGCGGCTGGCTCGGCGTCTACCTCTCGACCATGCTCAACGTGCGCCTGCTCGACGCGCTGTTCGGCCAGCTGCTGCGGCTGCCGCTGGCGTGGTTCGAGAAGCGCCATATCGGCGACATCGTGTCGCGCTTCCGCAGCGTCGATGCCATCCAGCGCACGCTCAGCGTGACCTTCCTCGAGACGCTGGTCGACGGCGCGATGGTCGTGCTGACCCTGGGCGTGATGCTCTGGTACAGCGTCCAGCTGGCCGCGGTGGTGCTGGTGGCCACGGTGGCCTACGGCATCGCGCGCTGGCTGTTCTACGGCGCCCAGCGGCGGGCGCTCGACGAGCAGCTGGTCCACGAGGGCAAGGCCGGCACGCACTTCATCGAGACCCTGCGCGGCATGATGGCCATCAAGCTCAACCTGCGCGAGCCCGAGCGCCGCTCGGCGTACCAGAACCTGGTGATCGACCAGACCAACGCCGGGGTGCTGGTGCAGCGCCTGACCATCCTCAACCGCGCCGCCTACGGCCTGATCTTCGGCCTGGAGAACGTCGCGGTCGTCTGGCTGGCCGCCCAGCTGGTGGTGCGCGGCAGCTTCTCCGTGGGCATGCTGTTCGGCTTCCTGGCCTTCAAGCTGCTGTTCCTCACGCGCGTCAACAACCTCGTCGACAAGATCATCGAGTTCCGCATGCTCGACCTGCATGCCGAGCGCATCGCGGACATCGCGCTGGCGCCGGTGGAGCAGGCGCGCCCGCCCAGCGCACCCGCGCCCGAGGGGCCGGTCACCATCACGGCGCGCGGCCTGGGCTTCGCCTATGGCGTCGAGGGCTTCGCCTTCCGCAATGCCGAATTCAGCGTGCGCCCGGGCGAGGTCGTGGCGATCGTCGGCCCCTCGGGCGCGGGCAAGACCACGATGGTCAAGGTGCTGATCGGCCTGCTCGACCGCACCGAAGGCAGCCTCGAAGCCAACGGCCGCGACATCCGCGACTGGGACGTGGCGGCCTACCGCTCGCGCCTGGGCGTGGTGATGCAGGACGATCCGCTGTTCGTCGGCTCGATCGAGGACAACATCAGCTTCTTCGACCCCAAGCACCAGCCGGATCTGGTGCGCGCGGCCGCGACCGTGGCCGGCATCGACGCCGACATCACGGCCATGCCGATGCAGTACAACACCATCGTCGGCAGCCTGGGCGTGGCGCTGTCGGGCGGCCAGAAGCAGCGCGTGCTGCTGGCGCGCGCGCTGTATCGCAAGCCGCAGGTGCTGTTCCTCGACGAAGCCTTCGACCAGCTCGACCTGGCGCGCGAGCAGGAGATCAGCGAACGCCTGCGCAAGCTCGGCATCGCCATCGTCATCGTCAGCCACCGCCCCGATACCGTGCGCAGCGTGGACCGCGTCGTGCGCCTGGGCGAGGCGCCGGCGGCGACCCCCCGGGCCTGAACGGCCGCTGTCATGTCCCTCGGGTAGCATTGGCCACGCGCCGGCGCCGCGCCGCGCGTTCCCGGCAATGTCCCCATCCCTGGAGATCCTGATGGCATCGCAGATCTGGCCCGCCGCACTGACCCTGCTCACGCTTGCGCTGCTCATCTGGGTGGCGGCCATCGTCGGCCACTACCGCGGCCGGTTCGGCATCGCGGCGCCGGCCGTCACCGGGCATCCGCAGTTCGAGCGCGCGTACCGGGTGCAGATGAACACGATCGAGAACACGCTGCTCTTCCTGCCGGCGCTGTGGCTCGCGGCGCAATGGGGCCCCGGCACCGTGATCGCCGTCTGCGGTCCGCTCTGGCTCGTCGGACGCGTCGTCTACGCCCTGGCGTATCTCAAGGACCCGGCCACGCGCAGCCTGGGCTTCGGCATTTCGACCTTCGCCACCATCGTCCTGATGGGCAGCAGCGCCCTGGGCCTCGGGCGCGCGCTCATCGCCGCCGCCTGAGCGCGGGCGCGGCGCCGCACGCCACCTCCCCGCCGCCCCGGCACCATGGCAGCCAGCGCGACTCCCGCAGTGCCAGTGGCCGGCACGCCCGCCGCGGCGCCCGCGCCGCTGCGGCGCGCGCCGGGCGCCCGGCTGGGGCCGCTGCGCGGCCTGCTGCCGTTCCTGCGGCCGTACCGGCTGCAGATGCTGCTGGCCCTCGTCTTCCTGGTGCTGGCCGCCGGCGCCACGCTGGGCCTGCCCGCCGCGGTGCGCCTGCTGGTCGACCGCGGGCTGGACCAGCCCGGCACGGTGGACCTGGGGACGCGGCTGGTGGCCGTGCGCGGGTATTTCCTCGACCTCTTCGGCGTGGCGGCGCTGCTGGGACTGTTCACGGCGGCGCGCTTCTTCACCGTGAGCTGGATCGGCGAGCGGGTCACGACCGACCTGCGCAATGCGGTCTACTCCCACGTGCTGCGCCAGAGCCCGCAGTTCTTCGAGTCGCTCAAGACCGGCGAGATCCTGTCGCGCCTGACCACCGACACCACGGTCATCCAGGGCGCGGTCGGTTCGAGCATCTCGATGGGCCTGCGCAGCCTGGTGCTGTGCGCCGGGGCGATCGCCATGCTGATCGCCAGCAACCCGCTGCTGATGCTCACCGTGGTGGGCATCATCGCCCTGGTGGTGCTGCCGGCGCTGGGCATCGGGGCGCGGGTGCGGCGGCTGTCGCGCGCCAGCCAGGACCGCATCGCCGACACCAGCGGCATCGCCGGCGAGGTGCTCAATGCCGTGCCGGTGGTGCAGAGCTACACGCACGAGGCGGCCGAAGCGGCGCGCTACGCCATGGCCAACGAATCGGCCTTCGCCACCGCCGTGCGCCGCATCACCTCGCGGGCGGCCTTCACCGCGTTTCTCATCATCGGGGTATTCGGTTCGCTGCTGTACGGCCTGCACGGCGGCGTCGAGGGCGTGCTGGCCGGGCGCATCAGCGCCGGCGAACTGAGCCAGACCGCGCTCTACATCATGCTGGTTGCCTCCAGCGTGGCGGTGCTGGCCGAGGTCTGGGGCGACCTGCTGCGCGCCGCCGGCGCCACCGAACGGCTGATGGAACTGCTGGCGCTCGAATCGGCCATCGGCGATCCGCCCGTGGCGCGCGACCTGCCGGTCGCGGCCGACCGCTCGCTGCCGGTCGAGTTCGCGGACGTCACCTTCCACTATCCGTCGCGTCCGGCGCAGGCCGTGCTGCGCGGGCTGCGGCTGTCGATCGCGGCAGGGCAGACCGTGGCCCTGGTGGGGCCCTCGGGCGCGGGCAAGACCACGGTGTTCCAGTTGCTGCAGCGCTTTTACGAGATCGACGCCGGCCAGGTGCTGGTGGGCGGCGTACCGGTGCGCGAACTGCGGCTGCAGGACCTGCGCGCCCGCATAGCCGTGGTGCCGCAGGAGCCCGTGATCTTCTCCGGCACCGTGCGCGCGAACATCCGCTACGGCCGCGCCGACGCCGCCGACGCCGACGTGCTGGCGGCAGCGCGCGCCGCCCACGTCGACGAGTTCATCGCGCGCCTGCCCGAGGGCTACGACACGCTGGTGGGCGAGCGCGGCCTGCGGCTGTCGGGCGGGCAGCGCCAGCGCATCGCGATCGCCCGCGCCATGCTCAAGGACGCGCCGCTGCTGCTGCTCGACGAGGCCACCAGCAGCCTGGACGCCGAGAGCGAGCGCGCGGTGCAGCTGGCGCTGGACGAGGCCATGCGCGGCCGCACCACCATCGTCATTGCCCACCGCCTGGCCACCGTCCAGCGCGCCGACCGCATCTTCGTGCTGGACCACGGCGTGATCGTCGAGCAGGGGCGCCATGCCGAGCTGATGGCCCAGGGCGGGCTGTACGCGCGCCTGGCGGCGCTGCAGTTCGCGGCCTGAGACCCGGTTGCGGCAGCGCCGCAGGCGAATTCCGTTGCCATGGCGCAGGCCGCGCACTATGCTGCGCGCGGGCCAATCCCGGCCGTCCCGGAGCTGATCCATGGTGAAGATCCCATCGCTGCGCCAGGCGCGGCGCACTGCGCCGCCGGCGCATCTCCCGCTGCTGTGCGCGCTGCTGTGCGCGTCGACGGTCCTGCTGAATGCCGCCGCCCGCGCCGAGGGCGACTCGGACAACAACGGCAACGCACCGGGCAAGACGGTCGTCGCGCCGTCCAACAACATTGCCGTCTGCTTCGACTTCGCCACCCACGATCCGCTGGCCGGCTGCGGCAAGGGGGCGCCCTCCGTGCTGCAGACCGTCAGTTTCGGCTCAAGCTCGCCCAGCGTCACCGGTTCGGGTTCCGGCGCGGGTGCCGGCAAGGCGGTGCTGGAGCCGCTGTCCTTCACGAAGTTCGAGGACGGCAACACGACCGAACTGTTCACCAACGCGCTCGTCGGCAAGTCCTACTCGATCCTGTCGCTGGCGTTCTACGACACCAGCGGCAAGGTGGTGCGCTGGTTCCAGTTCAAGCCGATTCTCGTCCAGTCGTTCGCGTTCGCCGACAGCGTCGCCCCGGGCGGCCAGGCCATCGAATCGGTCGCTCTGCAGTACCTGGCGCTGCAGACGGGCCAGTAGACCGGCAGGCCGGGCGGCGACGGGCCGCGGGTCCCGTCCGCGCAGCGCGCGTCAAGCCCAGGGCGCGATGCGCCGGCACAGGCGGCCGGGGTTGGCGCCCGCCCAACGCTGCGCATGCCAGAGCTGGCCCGGGCCGGCACCCAGCTCGCCGACGCCCGGCGGGTGGAAGATTTCCGTCGCAAAGGCGCGCGCGCGCAGCTTTCCGGCGAAGGCTTCGGCCAGGCGCACCGGGTGGACCAGGCCGTCCGCGCAAGTCGGCACCGTGGCAAAGGTCACCGATACCGTCGCGTTCCACGTGCCGGGGTCAAGGAGCCCTGCCAGGCGGTCGGCGTCGCCGTCGGTCGCGTTGTCGGGATGGGCGCAGTAATTGAAGCCCGCTTTCCTGCCGGTGAGCGCGCGCCACGCGGCGCCGGCAGCGGCGATGCCGACCAGGTCCATCTTCCGGCGAAACGGAATCCGCTGGTGCCGTGCGCGATCCGTCGTCTCGTGGACGGAAAACTGCACGTCGAGTCGCGGCAGCCGCCGCCCCAGTTCGAGCAGCCAGTCCCAGGGCACGCTGGGCGCGCTGGTGCAAAACAGCAGCGATGCCTGCGGGTAGCGCGCACCCAGTTCCAGCAGGGCCGGCGCGATGGCGCGGTTGAGCGTCGGTTCCCCCATCCGATCGAGCCGGATCTGCAGCGCGCCGGCGTCCGCGAAGGGAATCGGCGGCCGCTCATCCTCGAGCAGGGTGACGGCCTGGCTCACGATCTCGGCCGCCGTCAGATTGCGTGCGAAGAAGCCGCCGGCGCCGCAGAAGCGGCAGCCGATCGGACAACCGCACATCGTCGCGCAGGAGACGATCGTTCGCGGCGCAGCGCAAGCGGCGGATATCGGGATGAGCGCCGCTTCGACCGCCGCGTCGGGCTTGACGAAGACCGCCTGGCGCACCGGGGAGCCGGGGCTGCGCCAGCGCTGCACGAGATGCCAGGCGCTTTCGAGGCAATGTTGCATGGGTGCCGGGTCCGATCGCCGCCGCGGGCGCCCGCGGCACTGCGGCCGCCGGCGGGCGGATGTCGCTGCCGAGCGCGAGGTGTACCGCGGCGGCGCCCGGGGGCCTTGATCTGGGTCAACCGTGCGGGTCGGGGCCGGTATAGCCTGCCGTGTTCGTCCAGGCCACGACCCCGGGCATCCAACCATTGTCCCCATGAGACGCGCCACGCCGCTGGAACTGGTTTGCCCCGCGGGCAATCTGCCCGCTCTCAAAGCCGCCGTCGATCATGGGGCCGACTGCGTCTACGCGGGACTGCGCAACAGCACCAACGCGCGCAATTTCTCCGGCCTGAACTTCGACGACGCCGCGCTTGCGCAGGGTATCGGCCATGCGCAGCGCGCCGGCGTCAAGGTCTTCCTGGCGCTGAACACCTACCCCCAGGAACACAATCGCGCGCAATGGACCGAGGCGGTCGATCGCGCGGCCGACCTGGGGGCGGACGCGATCATCGTCGCGGACCCGAGCGTGCTGGCGTATGCGCGCCAGGAACATCCGCAGCTGCGGCTGCATCTCTCGGTCCAGGCCTCGGCGACCAATCATGAGGCGATCAATTTCTACCGCGAGCATTTCGGGATCCAGCGCGCGGTGCTGCCCCGGGTATTGGCGCTGCCGCAGGTCGGCCACCTGATCGCGCGCACGCCGGTCGAGATCGAGGTCTTCGGCTTCGGCGGCCTGTGCGTGATGGTCGAGGGCCGCTGCACGCTCTCGGGCTATGCAACGGGAGCGTCGCCCAATTGCGATGGCGTGTGCTCGCCGGCGCACGCCGTGCGCTGGGAGCCGGGCCCGCGCGGACTGGAGGCGCGGCTCAACGGCATCCTCGTCGACCGCTTCCAGCCGCAGGAGCGGACCGGCTACCCGACCCTCTGCAAGGGTCGCTTCGAGGTGGAGGGGTCGACCTACTATTCCTTCGAGGAGCCGGCCAGCCTGAACACGCTGGAACTGCTTCCCGAGTTCCTGCGTCTTGGGGTGCGCGCCGTCAAGATCGAGGGGCGCCAGCGCGGACCCGCATACGTCGCCCAGGTCACGAAGGTCTGGCGCGCGGCCATCGACGCCTGCCTGCGCGATCCGGACGCGTTTCAGGTCGACGCCGGCTGGTCACGCGAGCTGGGCAAGCTGTCCGAGGGACAAAGCGCCACGCTTGGGGCCTATCACCGGCCATGGAAATGACGCCGATGAAGCTGTCGCTGGGGCCGCTGCAGTACTACTGGCGCCGCGACGCGGTGCTTGCCTTCTACGAGCGCATGGCGCAACTGCCGCTCGATATCGTGTACGTGGGCGAGACGGTCTGTGCGCGCCGCCGCGAACTGCGGCTGCGCGACTGGCTGGCGCTGGCGGCGGAGCTCGCGCAAAGCGGCAAGGAAGTCGTCGTGTCGACGCAGGTGCTGCTCGAATCCGAGGCGGACGTCAAGGCGCTGGCGCGGATCGCGGCCAGCGGGATCGCCGTCGAAGCCAACGATTTCGGCGCGGTATACCGGCTGCAGCGCGCGGCGCCGTTCGTGGCCGGCCCGACCCTCAACGTGTTCAACGCCGCAACGCTGCGGTTTCTCGCCGGCCTGGGCGCCCGGCGCTGGGTCGCCGCGCCCGAGATCGGGGAGCGCAACCTGCGCGCGATGCAGGCGGCCCGGCCTGCCGGCATGCAGACCGAAGTGCTGGCCTTCGGCCGGCTGGCGCTGGCCTACTCGGCGCGCTGCTTCACGGCCCGCCACTTCAATGTGCAAAAGGACGTCTGCGGCTTTCGCTGCCTGGACTATCCCGAGGGCATGGCGCTGCGGACGCGGGACGCCGAGGCCTTCCTGCGCCTGAACGGCACCCAGACCCAGTCGGAGCGGATTCACAGCCTGGCGCAGCAGGTGCCGCAACTCGCGTCGATGGGCGTCGACGTGCTGCGCATCAGCCCGCAGGGCCGGGATACCGGGGTGGTGGTCAACGCATTTCGCGACCTGCTCGACGGCGGCGTGACGGCGGCGCAATGCCAGTCCCGATTGGCCCCGGTGCTGGGCACCGCCGCGTGCAACGGATTCTGGTCGTCGCGGCCCGGGTTCGAGGCGCACGCCGGCGCGGTGCAGTAGCGCCATGCGCCTTGCGGAATTCACGATCCCCCTGCCCGTGGCGCGGGCGATCGGACGCCTGCCCTCCGCGCCGCTGGCCTGGGCGCTGACGCTGGGGATGAACCTGGCGCGCGGCCGCCTGTTCGCGGCCGATGCGCTGCTCCCGCTCGAGGGCAAGCGCATCGCCTTCCGGGCGCTCGATGTCGACCAATGCCTCACCCTGGCGCTGGGTCCGGGAGGATTCGCGCCGGCGCGCGCAACGGGCGAGCCGGCGCACGTGACGATCAGCGCCAGCGTGCGCGACCTGCTGGCCCTGGCCTTGCGCACGGAGGATTCGGACAGCCTGTTCTTCAGCCGGCGGCTGCTGCTCGAAGGCGATACCGAACTGGGCCTGCTCGTGAAGAACACGCTCGACAGCGTCGATTTTTCCGCGCTGCGCGCCCGCCTCTTCGGGCGCTGAAGGCCCCGGCACGAGGCGCTTGCGACGGCTCCGGGCGGCGGCGGCGCGCGACCGGCCGCGGGCGCGCCGTCGCTATACTGTCGTCGCAGCCCCGGGGCGGGCTGTCCCGACGACCCGTACAACCGGCCACCATGCATCAATACGAAGACTTCATGCGCCATGTGCTCGAACATGGCGTCGACAAGGACGACCGCACCGGCACCGGAACGCGCTCGGTGTTCGGCCATCAGATGCGCTTCGACCTGTCGGCCGGCTTCCCGTTGATCACCACCAAGAAGCTGCACCTGCGCTCGATCATCCACGAACTGCTCTGGTTCCTGCAGGGTTCGAGCAACGTCGCCTACCTGCGCGCCAACGGCGTCACGATCTGGGACGAATGGGCCGATGCCGACGGCGAGCTGGGCCCGGTCTACGGCGTGCAGTGGCGCAGCTGGCCCGCCCCGGACGGCGGCCATATCGACCAGATCGCCCAGGTGCTCGAACAGATCCGCCGCAATCCCGATTCGCGCCGGCTCATCGTCTCGGCCTGGAACGTGGCCGACCTGGGCCGCATGCGCCTGCCGCCCTGCCACCTGCTGTTCCAGTTCTATGTCGCGCAGGGGCGGCTGAGCTGCCAGTTGTACCAGCGCAGTTGCGACATCTTCCTGGGCGTGCCGTTCAATATCGCCAGCTACGCGCTGCTCACGCACATGGTGGCACAGCAATGCGGCCTGGCGCCCGGCGACTTCGTCTGGACCGGCGGCGACTGCCATATCTACCGCAATCACTTCGACCAGGTGCGCGTGCAGCTCGCGCGCCAGCCCTACCCGTACCCGCGCCTGCGCATCGCGCGCCAGCCGCCTTCGCTGTTCGACTACCGCTACGAGGATTTCGAGATCCTCGACTACGAGGCGCACCCGCACATCAAGGCGCCGGTCGCGGTCTGAGGCGCACGCAACCGTGACCCGCCTGCACCTGATCGTCGCGCGCGCGCGCAATGGCGTGATCGGCAACCGCGGCGCCATGCCCTGGCACCTGCCCGAGGACCTGGCGTACTTCAGGCGCACGACGCATGGGCCATTGCATCATCATGGGCCGCAAGACCTGGGATTCGATCGGCCGGCCGCTGCCGGGACGGCGCAACATCGTCGTCACCCGCAATCCGCAATGGCGCGCCGACGGCGCCGAGGCCGCCACCGGGCTGGACGCGGCGCTGGCGCTGTGCGCCGCGCCCGACGCCTTCGTGATCGGCGGCGCCGAGCTCTACGCGCAGGCGCTGCGCGGGCCGGTGGCCAGCATCCACGTCACCGAGATCGATGCGGATTTTGCCGGCGACACGGTATTTCCGCCGCTTGCGCCGGAGCGCTGGCGCGAGCGCTCGCGCCAGCGCCTGGCGCCGGCCGGGGTCCGCCCCTACGCCATCGATTTCGTCGAATACGAGCCCCGCCAGGGGCCGCAGACCGCAACCAAGGGAGGAGCCATTCATGTCCGGTGACGATTTTCATGTGCACGGTGTCCACGACCACGCGGTCGAGCACGCGGCCGAGCACGGCAGCGTCGATTCGCTGCCGGGGCGGATCGCGGTTCTGTCGGCGATCCTGGCCACGCTGGGCGCGGTCATGGGCTTCCAGGGGGGCGACACCCAGGCCAAGGCGCAGCTGTACAAGAACACCGCGGCCATCACCAAGACGCGCGCCAACGACGACTGGAACTACTACCAGGCCAAGGGCGTGAAGCACAACCTGGCCGAGTTCGGCGCCGGCATGTCGACCCGCCCCGACCGCATCCAGGCCTACAAGGCCGAGGCCGAGCGCTACAAGAAGGAGCAGGGCGAGATCAAGGCGCGCGCCGACCGGCTCGAGGACGAGGTCAAGGAGTGGGACCGGCGCAGCGACGAGGAGATGCACCAGCATCACCGCTGGGCGCTGGGCGCCACGGCCATGCAGATCGCCATTGCGCTGTCGGCCATCGCCCTGCTGTCGCGCAAGACCTGGCTGCTGTACGGGGTGGGACTGGTGGCGGTAGCGGGCTTGGCGCTGGGGGGGATGGCGCTGGCGGGGATCTAGGTCGGCGCCTTGGGGGTGGGTCAAGCCGATATCGGCACCCTCACCCCCCGGCCCTCTCCCGCGGAGCGGGAGAGCGGAAGGATCGGCCGCTCAGGCGGGTTGCGGCGTGCGCTGGTCGAGGCGGAAGATGCGGACCACGCCGGCCAGGTTGGCGGCCTGCTCCTGCAGGCTTTCGGCGGCCGCCGCGCTTTGCTCGACCAGCGCGGCGTTCTGCTGGGTCATCTGGTCCAGGTGGGTGACGGCGGTGTTGATCTGGTCGATGCCGCCCTGCTGTTCGGCGGTGGCGGCGCTGATCTCGCTGATCATGGTGGCGACGCGCTGCACGTTGGCGACGATCTCGTCCATCGTGCTGCCGGCCTCCTTCACCTGATTGCTGCCCGACTCGACCTTGCTCGACCGAGTCGCCGATCAGTGCCTTGATCTCGCGCGCCGCGGTGGCGCTGCGCTGGGCCAGGGTGCGCACCTCGGCGGCCACGACCGCGAAGCCGCGGCCCTGCTCGCCGGCGCGGGCCGCTTCGACGGCGGCGTTGAGCGCCAGGATGTTGGTCTGGAAGGCGATGCCGTCGATCACGCCGATGATGTCGACGATCTTGCGGCTGGCCGCGTTGATCGCCTCCATCGTGGCGACGACCTGGGCCACGGCGATGCCGCCGCGCTGCGGCCACGGCCGTCGCATTGCCGGCCAGTTCGCGCGCCCGGCTGGCGGTCGCCGCGGTCTGCCGCGTGGTGCTGGTGAGCTCTTCCATCGAGGCCGCGGTCTGCTGCAGGTTGCTGGCCGCCTGCTCGGAGCGCGCCGACAGGTCCTGGCCGCCCGAGGCGATCTCGCCCGATGCGGTCGTCACCTCGTCGGTGGCCGCGCGGATGCGCGACACCACCTCGCGCAGGCGCTGCTGCATCTCGGCCAGCGCGTTCTCGAGCTGTCCGACCTCGTCGGCGCGGGTGCCGGCGTCGAGACGCTGGGAAAGATCGCCGGCGGCAACGAGCCGCGTCGCGCCGATCGCGCGCTGCATCGGCGCGGTGATCGACCGGGTGATGACGGCTGCAATCAGGCCGCCGGCCAGCAGCGCCGCGGCGGTCAGCGCCAGCAGCCAGTTACGCGTTTCGCGGGCATTTTGTTCGAGCAGCGGATTGGCCCGCTGCAGGCCGGCCTGCAGGCTCTGTTCGAGTTCCTCGATGGCCGCCAGGTAGGCCTGCGAGGCCGGGATCATATCGGCGTCGATGCGGGCCAGCGCCCCGTTCATGTCGCCCGCGTGCATCTGCGCGAAGACCGCGTCGCGCACGGCCATGTACGCGCTGCGCCTGGCGCCGATGGCCTGCAGGCGGTCCTTGTCGCCGGCTTCGGTGACCGCCTGCTGCAGCTGCTTCTGCCGTTCGGCGATCTGGCCGCTGGTCTCGGCCATCTGCGGCTTCAGGTATGCGTCGAGCGCCGGCAGATTGCCGGACTTGGCGATCGCCAGCGTGCGCGTGAGGTTCAGCCGCGTATCGTCGCGCCACGCGGCCGCCAGCGCATAGCGCTGCGACTTGTCGGCGATCTCATGATTGATGTCGATGATGCGCGACACGCGGAAGGTGCCGAAGGCGGCCATGGCCACCATCAGCGCCAGCACGGTACCAAAGCCGAGGCCCAGGCGGGCACCGAAGCGAAGCGACGAGATATTCATTAGGGCGGCTTTCCGGGGACTCGATGCCGGATGCGGGTGCGGATATCGCACCGGGCCATCGGCATGTCGGGCCAGGGATGGAGGCTACCGGTTCTGCAATGCGCGAGAAAGCGGCCGATCCATCGAAAAGGCACCCCGCAGGGCGCCATTTCGGCCGTGCAGCGCGCTAGCGCAGCGGCTTGTAGCGCAGCCGGTGCGGCCGCGCGCCGTCCTCGCCCAGGCGTTTGCGCTTGTCTTCCTCGTACTCGTGGTAGTTGCCGGCGAAGAAGTTCCACTGCGAATCGCCCTCGCAGGCGAGGATGTGGCTGGCGATGCGGTCCAGGAACCAGCGGTCGTGCGAGATCACCAGCACGCTGCCGGCGAATTCGAGCAGCGCGTCCTCCAGTGCACGCAGCGTCTCGACGTCCAGGTCATTGGACGGTTCGTCCAGCAGCAGCACGTTGCCGCCCGAGATCAGCGTCTTGGCCAGGTGCAGGCGGCCGCGCTCGCCGCCGGACAGCTGGCCGACGATCTTCTGCTGGTCGGCGCCGCGGAAATTGAACCGGCCCAGGTACGCGCGCGACGGCATCTCGAACTTCCCCACCGTCAGGATGTCGTTGCCGCCGGAGACCTCCTGCCAGACCGTATTGGCCGCCGCCAGCGCATCGCGCGACTGGTCGACGTACGCCAGACGCACGGTCGGCCCGATCGCCACCGTCCCGCTGTCGGGCTGCTCCTGCCCGGTGATCATGCGGAACAGCGTGGACTTGCCGGCGCCGTTGGGGCCGATGATGCCGACGATGGCGCCGGCCGGGACGCGCAACGACAGCTTGTCGATCAGCAGGCGGTCGCCGAAGGCCTTGCTGACTTCCTTGAACTCGATGACCTCCGCGCCCAGGCGGTCGGCCACGGGGATGAAGATCTCCTGGGTCTCGTTGCGCTGCTGGTATTCGTGCGAATTGAGCTCCTCGAAGCGCGCCAGGCGCGCCTTGCTCTTGGCCTGCCGCCCCTTGGGGTTCTGGCGCACCCACTCGAGCTCGTGCTTGATGCTCTTGATGCGGGCGGCCTCCTGGCGCGATTCGACCGCCAGGCGCTGCTCCTTCTGCGCCAGCCAGCTGCTGTAGTTGCCTTCCCACGGAATGCCCTGGCCGCGGTCGAGCTCCAGGATCCAGGCGCAGGCGTTGTCCAGGAAGTAGCGGTCGTGGGTGATGCCGACGACGGTGCCCGCAAACCGCTGCAGGTACTGCTCGAGCCACTCGACGCTCTCGGCATCCAGGTGGTTGGTGGGTTCGTCCAGCAGCAGCATGTCGGGCTTGGACAGCAGCAGGCGGCACAGCGCGACGCGGCGCTTCTCGCCTCCCGACAGGCGGCCGATGCGCGCATCCCATTCGGGCAGGCGCAGCGCATCGGCGGCGATCTCGAGCTGGTGCTCGACGTCGCTGCCGCCGGCGGCGATCACCGCCTCGTAGCGCGCCTGCTCGGCCGCCAGCTTGTCGAAGTCGGCGTCGGGTTCGGCGTAGGCGGCGTAGATCTCCTCGAGCCGGGCGCGCGCGGCGATAAGGTCGCCCAGCCCCTGCTCGACCGCCTCGCGCACGGTCATCTGCGGATCGAGCTGCGGCTCCTGCGGCAGGTAGCCGATCTTCATGTTCGGCATCGGGACGGCTTCGCCCTCGAAATTCTTGTCCTCGCCGGCCATGATCCGCAGCAGCGTGCTCTTGCCCGAGCCGTTGACGCCCAGCACGCCGATCTTGGCGCCGGGGAAGAAGGACAGCGAAATGTCCTTCAGGATGTGCCGCTTGGGCGGCACGATCTTGCCCACGCGCCGCATGGTGTAGACGTATTGCATGGTTCCCGCTCCCGCACTGAAGGGGCGTAGCTTACCGAAGTGCGCCGCGGACCCGGCCGCGGCCAGCGGCCCGCCGCGGCCGCGCGCCGGCGCGCGTCAGCCGGCCGGTGGCGCGCCGGCCGTCGCGGGCGCGGCGTCCGCCCATTCGGCGGTGGGCGGGCAGGCGCACACCAGATGGCGGTCGCCGTAGACGTTGTCGACGCGCGCCACCGGCGGCCAGTACTTGCCCTGGCGCAGGGCCGGAGTCGGAAACGCCGCCACCGCGCGCGAATAGCCATGCTCCCAGCGCTCGGCCGTCACCATGGCCGCGGTGTGCGGCGCATTGCGCAGCGGGTTGTCGTTGCGGTCGTAGCGGCCCTGCGCCACCGCGTCGATCTCCGCCCGGATGCGCGACCATCGCGTCGACGAAGCGGTCGAGCTCGGCGCGGGATTCGGATTCGGTGGGCTCGATCATGAGGGTGCCGGGCACGGGAAACGACAGCGTCGGCGCATGGAAACCGTAGTCCATCAGGCGCTTGGCCACGTCCTCGGCGCTGATGCCGCACTGCTCCTTGACCGGGCGCAGGTCGATGATGCATTCGTGGGCGACGTAGCCGTTGCGGCCCGTGTAGAGCACGGGAAAATGCGGCGCCAGCCGCGTGCGCCAGGTAATTGGCGTTGAGCAGCGCGATCCGGCTCGCGCGCGTCAGCCCGGCCGCGCCCATCATCGTGAGGTACATCCACGAGATCGGCAGGATCGAGGCCGAGCCGTAGTTGGCGCCGCGCTGACCATGCCGACGGCCCCGCCCTGCCCGAGGTGTCCCGGCAGGTAGGGCGCGAGGTGCGCCTTCACCGCCACCGGGCCGACGCCGGGGCCGCCGCCGCCGTGGGGGATGCAGAAGGTCTTGTGCAGGTTCAGGTGCGAGACGTCGCTGCCGAAGTCGCCCGGCGCGCGCCAGGCCCACCAGCGCGTTCAGGTTGGCGCCGTCCATGTACACCTGGCCGCCGTGGCGATGGACGATCGCGCAGATCTCGCGGATCGCCTCCTCGAAGACGCCGTGCGTCGACGGATAGGTGACCATCAGCGCGGCCAGGCGCGGCGCGTGCTCCTGCGCCTTGGCCGCGCAGATCGGCGACGTCGATGTTGCCCTGGGCGTCGCAGGCGCACCACCACGACCTGCATGCCGGCCATGGCTGGCCGAGGCCGGGTTGGTGCCGTGCGCGCTCTCGGGGATCAGGCACACCGTTGCGCTGCGCCTGCGCCGCGCGCGCGCGATGGTAGGCGCGGATGGCCAGCAGGCCGGCGTATCTCGCCCTGGGAGCCGGCATTGGGCTGCAGGCTGACGCGGTCGTAGCCGGTGCACGCCGCCAGCATCCGCTCGAGCTCGTCGATGAGCTCGCGGTAGCCGCGCGCCTGGTCGGCGGGTGCGAACGGATGCAGCGCGGCGAACTCGCGGCCAGCTGACCGGAATCATCTCGCTGGTGGCGTTGAGCTTCATCGTGCAGGAGCCCAGCGGGATCATCGCTGCGGTCGAGCGCGAGGTCGCGGTCGGCTCAGCGCGCGCAGGTAGCGCAGCATCTGCGTTTCGCGAATGGTGGCGGTGGAACACCGGATGCGTCAGGAAATCCTGGCGCCGGCGCAGCGCCGCCGGCAGCGCGTCGGCGACCGTGGCGTCGAGCGCCGCGCACCGAGGCGCGCGACGCCGAAGACGTCCCAGCAGCGCTTCGACGTCGGCGCGCCCGGTGGTCTCGTCGAGCGAGATCCCGACCGCGTCGCGGGCCGAGGTCGCGCAGGTTGATGCCGCGCGCGCGCGCCGCGGCGTGCACCGCGGCCGCGTCGGCGACCGGCACGCGCAGCGTGTCGAAGAAGGCCGTCGTTGACACGCGAAGCCGCCGGCGCGCAGGCCCGCCGCCAGCACGGCCGTCAGGCGGTGCACCCGCTGCGCGATGCGGCGCAGGCCGTCGGGGCCGTGATAGACCGCGTACATGGCGGCGATCACCGCGAGCAGCACCTGGGCGGTGCAGATGTTGGAGGTGGCCTTCTCGCGGCGGATGTGCTGCTCGCGCGTCTGCAGTGCCAGGCGCAGCGCCGGATCGCCCTGGGCGTCGACCGACACGCCGACCAGCCGGCCCGGCATCGAGCGCTTGCAGTCGTCGCGGCACGCGAGGAAGCCGGCGTGCGGACCGCCGTAGCCCAGCGGCACGCCGAAGCGCTGCGCGCTGCCGACGACGATGTCGGCGCCCCAGTCGGCCGGGCGGCTCGAGCAGGGTCAGCGCCAGCAGGTCGGTAGCCACCGCGACCACGGTGCCGGCCGCCTGCAGCGCCTGCACGCGGCCGCGCAGGTCCGCCACCGTGCCGGTGGACGCCGGGTACTGCAGCAGGGCGCCAAAGCCCTCGCCGGCCTGCGCGACGTCGTCGGCCAGCACGACCTCGATGCCCAGCGGCTCGGCACGCGTGCGCACCACGGCGATGGTCTGCGGGTGGCAGTCGCGCGCGACGAAGAACCGCCGCGAGGCGCTGCGCGCCGCGCGCCGCGCCAGCATCATGGCCTCGGCGGCGGCCGTGGCCTCGTCCAGCAGCGAGGCATTGGCGATCGGCATCGCCGTGAGGTCGCAGACCATGGTCTGGAACGTTGAGCATCGCCTCCAGGCGGCCCTGCGAGATCTCCGCCTGGTAGGGCGTATAGGCGGTGTACCAAGCCGGGTTCTCGAACACGTTGCGGGCGATCACCGCCGGCAGGTGCGCGGCGTAATAGCCCATGCCGATGAAGCTGCGCAGGACCTTGTTGCGGCCGGCCAGCGCGGCGATGCGCTCGAGCGCCTCGGGTTCGCCGACGGGCGCGCCCAGCGGCAGCGGACCGTCGAGGCGAATCGACGGCGGCACGATGGCGGCGATGAGCCCGTCCAGGCTTTCCTGTCCCAGCGCGGCCAGCATGTGCGCCACGTCGTCCGGCCCGGGGCCGATGTGGCGCTCGATGAAGGCACCCGGGTGTTCAAGCGCGGCCAGGCGCGGCGGCGCCGCGTCCGCCGCGGCGCGCGGTTCGCCGTCCATCATTTGGCGTTCTCGATCTGGGCCCGGTACTGCGCGGCGTCCAGCAGGCCTTCGCGTCCCGGTGCGTCCGGCTGCAGGCGCAACAGCCACGCGCCGAATGCGTCCTGGTTCACGCCCTCGGGCGCGTCCTTGAGCGCTTCGTTCACGGCCGTCACCGTGCCGGCAACCGGCGCGTAGATGTCCGATGCGGCCTTGACCGACTCGACCACGGCGATGACCGCGCCGGCGGCGTAGCGGCGCCCGACGGGCGGCAGCTCGATGTAGACCAGGTCGCCCAGCGCCTCCTGGGCGAAGTCGGTGATGCCGACCTGCAGGCCGCCATCGCCAGCCGTGCGCACCCACTCGTGCGAGGACGTGTAGTGCAGATCTTCCGGTACGTTCATGCGGACTCCTGTTTCCTGTTGTGGTTCGTGTCGTGGCCGCCGCGGCGCGGTCCGCGGCCGGGCTGCTGCAATCGCATGGAAGGCATCGTCACTTCACACCCGTATCGTGCCGTTGCGCACGAAAGGCGGGCGGCAGACGCGCGCGCTGGCCGGGCCCGCACGCAGCGTGACGGCGACTTCGTCGCCCGGGTTGACGCCGGCCGGCAGGCGCGCCAGCCCGATGGAACAGTCCATCGAGGGCGCAAAGGTCCCGCTCGTGACCTGACCGATGCCCTGGTGCGTGCGCACTTCCTGGTGCGCGCGCAGCACGCCGCGGTCGAGCAGTTGCAGGCCCAGCAGCTGGCGCAGCCGCCCCGCGGCCTGCTGGCGCTCGAGCGCCGCGCGGCCGATGAAGGCGCGATCGCTGCGCAGGTCGACCGTCCAGCCCAGCCCGGACTCGAGCGGCGACACGGTTTCGTCCATGTCGTTGCCGTAGAGGTTCATGCCGGCCTCCAGGCGCAGGGTGTCGCGCGCACCCAGGCCGCACGCGGTCACGCCGGCCTGCACCAGCGCCTGCCAGAAGCCGGCCGCGGCGCCGGCCGGCAGCGCGATCTCGCAACCGTCCTCGCCGGTGTAGCCGGTGCGGGCAACGAAGCAGTCGCCGGCGCTGGCCGCGCCGAACACCGCCAGCGCTTCGACCGTGGCGGCCAGCCGCGGCACCGCCGCGGCCAGATGCGCACGGGCGGCCGGCCCCTGGACCGCGATCAGCGCCAGGTCGGTGCGCGCGCGCAGCGTGACGGGCGCCGGCCAGCGCGCGCGCTCGGCGTCGAGCCAGGCCAGATCGCGCTCGGCGCGCCCCGCGTTCAGCACCAGGCGCAGGTCGGCGCCGTCCGTCGCGCCCGGATCGGCGACGCGGTAGGCGATCAGGTCGTCGATCACGCCGCCGTCGGGCAGCAGCATGCAGCTGTACAGGGCCCGGCCGGGCTTGAGCCGCGCCACGTCGTTGGCCAGCAGATGGCGCAGGAAGTCGAGGCTGCCGGGGCCGGCGACGTCGACCACCCGCATGTGCGAGACGTCGAACATGCCGCTGGCGCGGCGCACGGCAAGGTGTTCGTTGATCTGGGAGCCGTAATGCAGCGGCATTTCCCAGCCGCCGAAATCGACCATGCGCGCGCCTGCCGCACGGTGGGTGTCGAACAAGACGGTGCGCTTGAGCATGTGGCATCCGGAACGAGGATCACGCACCGGGGTTCCGGTGCGCGCCCCTCTGTCCTTTTGCCTGAGAGTTCCGGGCCCGCCGGCCGCGCCGCGCAGGCGTGCCGCCAGAAGACCCTTGCCCCTTCGGCGTCCGCCGCGGCCCAAAGGGCGCAGGCGGATCTCTCCAGAGACGCCCGCGCGGCGCGGTTCCTGGACCTGAGCGATTACGGGCGTTACGCCTTCGGCGGTCAGGCTGCAGGCCGCTGCTGCAGCGGATCCGGCTTCCTGACGCTCTCCCACGTCGCGGTCACGAGCGTGAGGGAAGGATACACGAGCCGCAGGGATGCGGGGCGGCGCGGATCCTCAGGTGCGCGGCAGGGTGACGCCGGTCTGCCCCTGGTACTTGCCGCCGCGGTCGCGATAGGAGGTCTCGCAGACTTCGTCGGACTCGATGAAGATCACCTGCGCACAGCCTTCGTTGGCATAGATCTTGGCCGGCAGCGGCGTGGTGTTCGAGAATTCCAGCGTCACGTGGCCCTCCCACTCGGGCTCCAGCGGCGTCACGTTGACGATGATGCCGCAGCGCGCGTAGGTGCTCTTGCCCAGGCAGATCGTGAGCACGTTGCGCGGAATGCGGAAGAACTCGACCGTGCGCGCCAGGGCGAAGGAATTGGGCGGGATGATGCAAACGTTTCCGCGAAAATCGACGAAGGAATCCGGGTCGAAGGACTTGGGGTCGACGATGGTGCTGTTGATATTGGTGAAGATCTTGAATTCCGCGGCGCAGCGGATGTCGTAGCCGTAGCTGGAGGTGCCGTAGGAGACGATGCGCTCCCCGGCCACCGTGCGCACCTGGCCGGGCTCGAATGGCTCGATCATTCCCTGCGCGGCCATGCGCCGGATCCAGCGGTCACTTTTGATCGTCATTGCGGTTTCCTCGAGTAGCCGGCGATTTTACGGCAGGCGCCCGGCCGGGCGCCGCGCGGCGTCCAGGGCGCCCCCGGGAGCGGCCGCGGGACCGCCGCGGCGGCAAAAAACCGCGACTTGCGCAGCGCGCCATTGTCGGATACAAAACCCGGTGCGGACCGACTGCAGGTCCTGTCTTGGCAATTTCTAAGGTCTTCCGGCAGACATGGCACTGAACTGGACCGCCGCCGATCAGGGCAGCGTGCTCAAGGAGTTCCGTCCCCGGCGTTCGCTCCCCACCGACTGGATCCCGGCGCAACCGGGTGACCTGCTCAAGGAGATCGACACGCCGGCGCTGATCCTCGACCTCGACAAGTACGAGGCCAACGTCGCGCGCATGATGGCGGCGGTCGCCGGAACCCAGGTGCGCGTGCGCCCGCATGCCAAGACCCACAAGTGCTCGGAGATCGCCCGCCAGCAGGTCGAGGCCGGCGCGGTCGGCGTCTGCTGCGCCAAGCTGGGCGAGGCCGAGGCGATGCTGGCCGGCAGCATCGACGACGTCCTCATCACCAACGAGATCGTCGGCGAATCCAAGATGCGGCGGCTGGCGCTGGTGGCGCGTGCCTACGCGCCCGCGCGCCTGGGCGTCTGCGTCGACAACATCGAGGTCGCGCGGCAGCTTGCGGCCATCTGCGCCGCCGAACAGGTGACGCTCGACGTGTACATCGAGATCGACGTCGGCCAGAACCGCGGCGGCATCACCGCTGCCGACGCCATCGTCGCCCTGGCCCGCCTGCTGCACGAGGCGCCGCAGTTCAATTTCCGCGGGCTGCACGCCTATGCCGGCCTGGCGCAGCACCGCCGCGGCGTTCCCGAGCGCCGTGCCGCCGCCCAAGCCGCCGCGGCGCGGGCCGCGCGCGCCCGCGACGTCATCGTCGAGGCCGGCCTGCCCTGCGAGGTCATCACCGGCGGCGGCACCGGGACGTTCGCCTACGACGTGGCCGGCGGCGTCTACACCGAGGTCCAGCCCGGCTCCTACCTTTTCATGGATGTCGATTACGCCAAGAACGAGGTCGACCCGCAGGCGCCGCCCTTCGACGTCTCGCTGTTCGTGCTGGCAACGGTGATGAGCCTGCAGGACGAGCGCGCGACCCTCGACGCCGGCGTCAAGGCGTTCTCCACCGACATGGGTCCGGCGCAGCCCGCCTTCGACGGCTGGCGCGTGCGCAACGTCTCGGACGAGCACACCGTGCTGATGCGCTCGGACGAGGCCACCGCCATCAAGCTGGGCGACAAGGCGCTGCTGGTGCCGAGCCACTGCGACCCGACCGTGAACCTGCACGAATGGATCGTCGCCACGCGCAAGGGCCGGGTGGAAGCCGTGTGGCCGGTCGACGCACGCGGCAAGATCTACTGAGCCTTCGTCCGGGTCGTCGGCCTGGCGCCGCCGCGCGCGCGGCCGCGGCGGCCTCAGCGGCGCGCGGCGGTCAGGAACTGGTCGAGCCGGTTGGCAAACGCCTGGCGATTTGCCGGCGACAGCGGCGCCGGCCCGCCGCTCGCCTGGCCGAGATCGCGCAATTCCGCCAGCAGATCGCGCGTTGCAAGCCGGTCCCCGATCGTATTGCCGTCGATCCAGGCACCGCGCATGTCCAGCACCCTGGCGCCGCGGGCGATCGCCTGCGCGGCCAGCGGAATGTCGTTGGTAACGACCAGGTCGCCGGGCAGCAGTGCCGCGACGATCCGATCATCGGCGACATCGAAGCCGCGGGCGACCTGAAGCGCCCGGATGAACTGCGAGGGCGGCGTACGCAACGGCTTGTTTGCCACCATGGTAAGGCGGGTGCGGGTCCGCTCGGCGGCGCGGAACAGCACGTCGCGCAGCACCCCGGGGCAGGCGTCGGCATCGACCCAGATGGACGGCCCATCCGCGGATGGCGTTGCGGCAGTCGCGGTCATTGTCGGCATCGGTCCATCGGACCATTATCGCGGATCGCGTGCCGGGTGTCCGGCCGGTCGCGCCCGGCGCCTACGCGCGGCCGAACAGCCGTCGCAGGAAGGCCAGCACCATGCCCCAGAACCCCATCGCCGGCGCCGCGGCGGGCGGCGCCAGCTGCCGGGCAAAGGCCGCGAAGAACTTGTCGGCCATGGCGCCGGCCGCCGCATCGACCAGGCGCGATCCGATCTGCGCCAGCTTGCCGCCCACCTGCGCCGTGGCGCGGTAGCGCAGCCGCGTCTGCCCGGCGCCGACGGCCTCGAGGCTGACCTGCGCCTGGCCGCGGGCAAAACCGGTGGCGCCGCCGTTGCCGTCGAAGCGCAGGGTGTAGCTCGTCGGCACGACGATATCGGTCAGCGTAAAGCTGCCGCGAAAGCGCGCCTTGACCGGGCCCACCGCCGCGTTCACGACCGCGGCGTACTGGTCGGGCCCGGTGCGGGTCATGCTTTCGCAGCCCGGAATGCACGCCTGCAGCAGCGCGATGTCGTTCAGCGCCTCCCAGGCGCGCTGCTGCCCCACCGGCAGCAGGCGTTCGCCGTTCATTTCCATGTGCGCTCCCGCGGGCCCGGCCGGGTGCCGGCGCGCGCCAGCACACCCGGCAACTGCGCCAGGCTCTCGACATTGTGGATCGGCAACATCCGTTCGACGTGCGGCAGCAGCGCCCGCACGCCCTGTGCGCGCGGCTCGAACGCGGCGTAGCGCAGCAGCGGATTCAACCACACGACGCGCCGGCATGAACGCGCCAGGTGCGCGGCCTGCTGCGCCAGCGCGCTGCCGTCGCCGCGTTCCAGGCCGTCGCTCATCAGCAGCACCGTGCGGCTGCCCGGCGCAATGCGCCGCGACCACTGCCGGAGGAACTGTTCCAGGCATTGGGCGATGCGCGTGCCGCCCGACCAGTCGTCGACCGCCGCCACCACCGCCGCCAGCGCCACGTCGGGGTCGCGCCCGCGCAGCAGGCGCGTGATGCGCGTCAGGCGGGTGCCGAAGACGAAGGCCTCGACCGGGCCGTCGGCATTGGCCAGCGCATGCAGGAAGTGCAGGAAGGCACGCGAATAGGCGCTGACCGAGCCCGAGATGTCGATGATCGCCACCAGCGGTTCCGGCCGCGTGCGCGGCTCGCGCCGGGGCAGGCCCGGCAGGTCGCCGCCGCTGCGCGCCGCCAGGCGCAACGCCGCCGGCAGGTCGACGCGCCGCCCGCGCGCCGCCGGTGCGTGGCGGCGGCTGCGCACGGTGGCCAGGAAAGGCTGCAGCTCGGCGATGAGGCGGCGCGCCGCACGCCATTCCTGCGGCGTCATGGTCTCGAAGTCGGCCTTGCGCAGCCGCTCGCGATCGGACCAGGTGCCGGCCGCGAGGGCTTCGAGCTGCGGCACGGCGTCGGCCGCCGGCGGGGGCGCCGCGGTTGCCGGCGCGCGCAGCGCCAGGTCGAGTCGGCGATTGCGCCCGTGCAGGCCGCGGTCGATCCGCGCGCCGACCGTGGGCAGCAGCAGGGCCAGCATGCGGCCGAGCAGGTCCGGGTCGCGCCAGAACCAGTCGAAGGCCAGGTCGAACAGCGGCCGCTGTTCGGCCCGGTCGAGCAGGCAGGCCAGCAGCATGTCGTGCACGTCGGCGCGCGCGCCGACGCCGCCCAGCGCCAGCGCGCGCAGCGCCAGGTGCACCCGGTCGGTCCCCAGCGGCAGGCCGGCCGCGCGCAGGATGCGCGCGAAGTGCACGACGTTCTCGGCCAGCCGGCCCGGCGGCAGCGCCGCGTGCATGGCCGCCTCAGCCGCCATCGCCGGCGCGGGCGCGCAACTGCTCGCGCACCTGGTCGAGCAGGCGCGCCGTCTCGGCACCCTGGACGCGGGCGATATCGTCCTGGTACTTGAGCAGCACGCCCAGCGTGCTGTCGACGACGCCGGGTTCGAGGGCGATGGCGTCGAGCGCCTGCAGCGCCCGGGCCCATTCGATGGCCTCGGACACCCCAGGCGACTTGTACAGTTCGAGGCCGCGCAGCGCCTGCACGAAGGCCACCACCTGCCGGCTCAGCGCCGCCGCAAGACCCGCGGCCTTGCGCTGCAGGATGGCGAACTCGCGCGCCGCATCGGGATAGTCGAGCCAGTGGTAGATGCAGCGGCGCTTGACCGCGTCGTGGATCTCGCGCGTGCGGTTCGAGGTGATGACCACCAGCGGCGGGTGGCGCGCGCGCACCGTGGTCCACTCGGGGATGCTCATCTGGAAATCGGCCAGCACCTCGAGCAGGAAGGCCTCGAAAGGCTCGTCGGCGCGGTCGAGCTCGTCGATCAGCAGCACCGGCGAGCGCGCCGGCGCCTGCAGCGCGCGCAGCAGCGGCCGGGCGATCAGGAAGCGCTCCGAAAACAGCGTGCGCGCCAGCTCGTCGCGCCCCTCGCCGGCCGCTTCGGCCAGGCGGATCTCGAGCATCTGGCGCGCGTAGTTCCACTCGTACGCGGCGTCGTGCACGTCCAGGCCTTCGTAGCACTGCAGCCGGATGAGCTCGGTATCGAACGCGCCGGCGAGCACCTTGGCAAGCTCGGTCTTGCCGGTGCCCGGTTCGCCTTCGAGGAACAGCGGCCGGCCCAGGCGAATGGCCAGGAATACCGCGGTCGCCAGCGCGCGCCCGGCGACGTAGTCGCCGCCGGCCAGCAGCGCGTCGGCTGCGTCGACCGATGCCGGCGCCGCCAGGGTGGGAACGCGCTCCGGCGCGCCTGGCGCCGTCGCCGGCGGCGGGGACAGCGACACGCGCCTCAGGCCAGCGAGCGCGCCACCGCCCGGCGGGCCAGCACGGGAATGAGATGCGCGCGGTACGCTGCCGTGCCGTGCAGATCGGTGTTCAGGCCGTCGGCGGCAATGGCGATGCCGTCGCAGGACTCCGCCGCGTAGCGCCGCGCCAGTGCCGCCTCGAGCGGTGCGCAGCGGAAGGCGCAGGCGCCGGCGCCGGTGACCGCAACGCGCACGCCGGCCGCGGTCGTGGCCACCATCACGCCGACGAGGGCAAAGCGCGAGGCCGGCTGGCGGAATTTCTCGTAGGCGGCGCGTTCCGGCACCGGAAAGTGCACGGCCGTGATGATCTCGTTGGGGCGCAGCGCGGTTTCGTACAGTCCCTTGAAGAAATCGTCGGCGGCGATCTTGCGCTGGTCGGTGTGGATCGTGGCGCCCAGCGCCAGCACCGCGGCCGGATAGCAGGCCGCCGGGTCGCTGTTGGCCAGCGAGCCGCCGATGGTGCCGCGCGCGCGCACCTGGCGGTCGCCGATGCCCTCGGCCAGTTGCGCCAGCGACGGGATCGCCCGGCCGAGCTCGGCCGACGCGGCCACCTGCGCATGGGTGGCCATCGCCCCGACGACGACCTGCCGGCCCTCGACGCGGATGGCATCGAGGCCGGCGATGCCGTGCAGGTCGACCAGTGCTTCGGGCGCGGCCAGGCCCAGCTTGATGGCGGGGATCAGCGACTGCCCGCCGGCCAGCAGGCGCACGTCGCCCGCGAGCAGGTGCGCGGCATCGGCCAGCGAGGCGGGGCGATGGAATTGGGTCTGCATGATGACGTCTCCGGGGTCGGATCAGCGGCGGGCCGCCTGGATGGCGGTCCATACGGCGCTGGGCGTGGCCGGCATCGGCACGTCGTGCACGCCCAGCGGCGCGAGCGCATCGAGGACGGCATTGATGATCGCCGGCGGGCTGCCGATGGCACCGGCCTCGCCGCAACCCTTGGCACCGATCGGATTGTGCGTGCACGGCGTGCCCTTGACCGTCTCGACCTGGATGGCGGGCAGGTCGTCGGCGCGCGGCAGCGCGTAGTCCATGTAGCTGCCGCTGAGCAGCTGGCCGTCGCCGTCGTAGCGCGCCGCCTCGAGCAGCGCCTGGCCCAGGCCCTGGGCGACGCCGCCGTGCACCTGGCCGGCGACGATCATCGGGTTGATGACGTTGCCGAAATCGTCACAGGCGGTGAAGCGGTCGACGCGCACCTGCCCCGTGGCCGGGTCGACCTCGACCTCGCAGATGTAGGAGCCGGCCGGGTAGGTGAAATTGGTCGGGTCGTAGAAGGCGTTCTCGTTGAGTCCGGGCTCGAGCCGGTCGAGCGGATAGTTGTGCGGCACGTAGGCGCACAGCGCGATCTCGGCGAAGGTCTTGCTGCGGTCGGTACCGGCGACGCGGAAGCTGCCGTCGACGAACTCGATATCGGTGTCGGCGGCCTCGAGCAGGTGGGCGGCGATCTTCTTGCCCTTGGCGACGATCTTGTCTACCGCCTTGACGATGGCGCTGCCGCCGACCGCCAGCGACCGGCTGCCGTAGGTGCCCATGCCGAACAGCACCTTGCCGGTATCGCCGTGCTGGATGTCGACATCGTCCAGCCCGATGCCCAGCCGGTCGGCGACCAGCTGCGAGAAGGTGGTCTCGTGGCCCTGGCCGTGGCTGTGCGAACCGGTGAACACCGTCACCTTGCCGGTGGGATGCACGCGCACCTCGCCGGCCTCGAACAGCCCGGCGCGCGCGCCCAGCGCGCCGGCGACGTTGGACGGCGCCAGGCCGCAGGCCTCGATGTAGCACGAGTAGCCGATTCCGCGCAGCAGGCCGCGCGCCTGGCTGGCCTTGCTGCGCGCGGCAAAGCCGGCCACGTCGGCCAGCTGCTCGGCGCGCGCGAGCGTCACCTCGTAGTCGCCGGTGTCGTAGGTGAGCCCCACCGGCGTGGCGTAGGGAAACTGGCGGATGAAATTGCGCCGGCGCAGCTCGGCCGGGGCGATGCCGGTCTCGCGCGCCGCGCGCTCGACGATGCGCTCGACGAGGTAGGTGGCCTCCGGCCGCCCGGCGCCGCGGTAGGCGTCGACCGGCGCGGTGTTGGTGAACACGCCCTGCACCTCGCAGTAGATCGCCGGCGTGGCGTACTGGCCGGCGAGCAGCGTGGCGTACAGGATGGTGGGCACGCAGGACCCGAAGGTGGACAGGTAAGCGCCCAGGTTGGCCGTGGTGTGCACGCGCAGCCCCAGGAAGCGACCGTCCTTGTCCAGCGCCAGTTCGGCGCGGGTGACGTGGTCGCGCCCGTGGGCGTCGGTGAGGAAGCTCTCGCTGCGCTCGCAGGTCCACTTGATCGGGCGGCCGATGCGCTTGCTGGCCCAGACCAGGGCCGTCTCTTCGTTGTACAGGAAGATCTTGGAGCCGAACCCGCCGCCCACGTCGGGCGCGACCACGCGCACCTTGTGCTCGGGCAGGCCGAGCACGAAGGCGGTCATCAGCAGGCGCTCGACGTGCGGATTCTGGTTGGCGACGTACAGCGTGTAGCTGTCGTCGGCGCGCGCGTAGACGGCGTTGGCGGCGCGCGGCTCGATCGCATTGGGCACCAGGCGGTTGTTGACGAACGCGATGCGGGTCACGTGCGCGGCGCCGGCGAAGGCCGCGTCGGCCGCGGCCTTGTCGCCGCAGCCCCAGGTGAAGCAGACGTTGTCGGGGGCGGCGTCGTGCACGGCGGTGGCCGCACGCGCCGCGGTGGCGGTATCGGCCACCGCCGGCAGCACGTCGTAGTCGACCTCGACCAGCGCCGCCGCCGCCCTGGCCTGCGCCAGCGTGCCGGCCACGACGAGCGCGACCGGATCGCCGACGTAGCGCACCTTGTCCTCGGCCAGCACCGGGTGGCGCGGCTCCTTCATCGGCGTGCCGTCGAGCGAGGTGATCAGCCAGCCGCAGGGCAGGCCGCCGACGCCGGCCATGTCCTTGCCGGTGACGATGCCCAGCACGCCGGCCGCGGCCGCGGCCGACGCCGTGTCGACGCCGCGCAGGCGCGCGTGCGCGTAGGGACTGCGCACGAACACCGCATGGCTCTGGTTCGGCAGCACGATGTCGTCGGTGTACTGGCCCTGCCCGGTGAGAAAGCGATAGTCTTCCTTGCGCTCGACCGAGCGGCCGATCAAACCTGGTGCACCCATGTCGCCTCCTCAGACGCCCATGGCCTTCGCGCCCTGCGCGACGGCCCTGACGATGTTGTGGTAGCCGGTACAGCGGCAGAAGTTGCCTTCCAGGCCGGCGCGGATCTGCGCCTCGGTGGCGTGCGGATGGTGGGACACGAGATCGATGGCGCTCATCACCATGCCCGGCGTGCAGTAGCCGCACTGCAGGCCGTGGCAGGAGCGAAACGCCTCCTGCATCGGATGCAGGCTGCCGTCGGCCGGGGTGATGCCCTCGATCGTGGTCACCGAGCCGCCTGCGACCTGCAGGGCCAGCACGTTGCAGCTCTTGACCGCGCGGCCGTCCAGGTGCACGGTGCAGGCGCCGCACTGGGCGGTGTCGCATCCGACGTGCGTTCCGGTAAGGCGCAGGTGTTCGCGCAGCACCGTGACCAGCAGCGTCGTCGCCTCGACCTCGGCGCCGACGGCGCGTCCATTGACCGTTAGCTGGACTGTCTGGGTCATCGCATTCCTTCCGCTGGCCGACGCTGCGACCCGGTGCCGCAGGGTGCCGAAGATCATAGCCGCAAGCCCGGCGCGTGCGCACGGGAGTTTTCGTTGACGCAGTGCAAGAAGCGCACCGCATACGCGCCATTGCCCGCAAGGGAGCAGGGGGCATGCCGGCCGGTCCGGCATGGCGCCGCGCGCACGCCGGCGCCGGGGCGCGCGTTCCTGATATCGTCCCCATGGCATGCCCCGTGCCGCGGCCGGAGCATGCGCCGCGAACAATGGACGCAGGCAGCGAACCCGAACAGCGGACGCGGACAACGGAAGAGAGCAGCGGACGAGGACAGCGGACCGGCCATGGACAACGTCGACACCCAGGTTCTTCGCAAGGCGGACGAATGGATCCGCGCCGGTGCGCGCGCGGTGCTCGGCACCGTGGTGCGCACGTGGGGCTCCGCGCCCCGCCCGATCGGCGCGCTGGTGGCGATCCGCGGCGACGGGCTGATCGCCGGCTCGGTTTCGGGCGGCTGCATCGAGGACGACCTCATCGACAAGATCCGCCACGGGGCGCTCGACCTCGACGCCCCGCGCCGCGTCAAGTACGGCATCAGTGCCGAGGAGGCCAATCGCTTCGGCCTGCCCTGCGGCGGCACGCTGGAACTCGTGCTCGAACCGCTGTCGCCGGCTTCGCGCATCGACGCCCTGCTTGAACGCGTGGCCGCCGGGCTGCAGACCACGCGCCGCCTCGACCTGCGCGACGGCAGCGTCACGCTGGCCGAGGGCGCGGCCGCCGCCACGCTGACCGTCGACGACGCGGCGCTCACCAGCGTGCATGGGCCGAGCTGGCGTCTGCTGATCATCGGCGCCGGCCAGCTGGCGCAATACGTGGCCGAGATGGCCCGCGCGCTGGACTACGAGGTCACGATCTGCGACCCGCGCGACGAATACGCCGACGACTGGACCGTTGCCGGCACGACCCTGGTGCGCACGATGCCCGACGACACGGTGCTCGATTACCGGCCCGACGGCCATACCGCGATCGTCGCGCTGACCCACGACCCCAAGCTCGACGACCTGGCACTGATGGAGGCGCTGCGCTCGCCCGCCTTCTACGTCGGCGCCATCGGTTCGCAGCGCAACCAGGAAAAGCGCAGGGAACGGCTGCAGGAGTTCGGCGTGGACGTCGCACAGATGCAGCGCCTGCACGGGCCGGTGGGGCTCAAGAACGGCGCGCGCACGCCGCCGGAGATCGCGGTGGCGATCCTGGCGGAGATGACGGCGGTGAAATACGGCTTGCGGATTCCGCGGCCGGTACCGGTGGCGCAGGCCGCGCCGCACTGACGCCGGGGGTGGGGTCAGGTGTTGGACACCTTGATCGTCGGCATCTTGGCCGACAGGTCGCGCGCGCGTTCGGCGATGCGCACGGCCACGCGCCGCGCAATTGCCTTGTAGACCTGCGCCAGTTCGCCATCGGGCTCGGCGACGACGGTGGGCGTGCCGCCGTCGGCATGCTCGCGGATACGGATGTCGAGCGGCAGCGTTCCGAGCACCTCGACCGAGAACTGCCGGGCCATCTTGGCCGCGCCGCCGGCGCCGAAGATGTGCTCCTCGTGGCCGCAGCGCGAGCAGATGTGCGTGGCCATGTTCTCGATCAGGCCCAGTATCGGCACGCCGACCTTCTCGAACATGCGCAGGCCCTTGGAGGCGTCCAGCAGCGCGATGTCCTGGGGCGTGGTGACGATCACCGCCCCGGTCACCGGCACCTGCTGCGCCAGCGTGAGCTGGATGTCGCCGGTGCCGGGCGGCATGTCGATGATCAGGTAGTCGAGGTCGCGCCAGTTGGTCAGCGTGAGCAGCTGCTGCAGCGCCGACGTGACCATCGGGCCGCGCCAGACCATGGGCTGGTCGGGGTCGATGAGAAAGCCGATCGAGCTCGCCTGGATGCCGTGGCCTTCGAGCGGCTCGAAGGTCTTGCCGTCCTGGCTGGTGGGCTGGCCGCTGATGCCGAGCATGGTGGGCTGGCTCGGGCCGTAGATGTCGGCGTCGAGCATGCCGACGCGCGCGCCTTCGGCCGCCAGGGCCAGCGCCAGGTTGGCCGCCACGGTGCTCTTGCCGACCCCGCCCTTGCCCGACGCGATGGCGATGATGTTGCGCACGTTGGGCATCACCTTGAGGCCGCGCTGCACGGTGTGGGCGACGATGCGGGCGCTGACCTGCACCTCGACGGCGGCGGCGCCGGCCGCCTGCAGCGCCTCGGTCACCCGGGCGCGGATCAGCTCCAGCTGGCTCGCGGCCGGATAGCCGAGTTCGATGTTGACGTGGACGGTCTCGCCGTCGACGCGCACGCCGCGCACGGCGCGCGCGGTCACCAGGTCGGTGCCGGTATTGGGGTCGACGACGCGGGCCAGTACCGCGTTCACCTGCTCGATTTGCATTGGCATGCTGCTTTCGCGACCTGCGCGCTCCGCTGACGGGTTCCAGGTTGCAAGCATACGGCAAGCACCGGCCGGCGGTTCCGGCCGGCTGATAGACTCACGCGGCCATGCCACGCGAACTATTCGTCACGACCGCGCTGCCGTACGCCAACGGCGCGCTGCACATCGGCCACATCATGGAGTACATCCAGGCCGACATCTGGGTGCGCTTCCAGCGCCTGCGCGGCCATGCCGTGCACTTCGTCGGCGCCGACGACGCGCACGGCGCCCCCATCATGATCGCCGCGGAGAAGGCAGGCCAGTCGCCGCAGCAGTTCGTCGCCGATATCGCGGCCGGGCGCCGACCCTACCTCGAGGGCTTCCACATCGGCTTCGACCACTGGCATTCGACCGAATCGCCGGAAAACGTCGCGTTGTCGCAGGACATCTACCGCCGGCTGCGTGCCGCCGGCTTCATCGCCCAGCGTTCCATCGAGCAGTTCTACGATCCGGTCAAGGGGATGTTCCTGCCCGACCGCTACATCCGGGGCGAATGCCCGCGCTGCGGTGCCAAGGACCAGTACGGCGACGCCTGCGAGGTCTGCGGCGCCGTGTACGCCCCCACCGAACTGCGCAACCCGCGCTCCACCCTCTCGGGCGCGGTGCCCGAGCTGCGCAGCTCCGAGCATTATTTCTTCCGCCTCTCGGACGACCGCTGCCGCGACTTCCTGCGCCGCTGGATCCTGCAGGCCGAGCTGCAGGCCGAAGTGGCCAACAAGGCGCGCGAATGGCTCGACGGCGACGCGGGGCTGGCCGACTGGGACATTTCGCGCGACGCGCCCTATTTCGGCATACCCATCCCGGACGCGCCCGGCAAGTTCTTCTACGTGTGGCTGGACGCGCCGGTGGGCTACCTGGCGGCGCTCAAGTCCTATTGCCGCCTGCGCGGCATCGATTTCGACGCCCTGCTGGCGGATCCGCGCACCGAGCAGGTCCACTTCATCGGCAAGGACATCATCTATTTCCACACGCTGTTCTGGCCGGCCATGCTCAAGTTCGCCGGGCCGCCGTACAAGGTTCCGGACCGCGTCTACGTGCACGGCTTCATCACCGTGCGCGGCGAAAAGATGTCCAAGAGCCGGGGCACGGGCATCGATCCGCTGCACTATCTGCGCATCGGCATGAATCCCGAATGGCTGCGCTACTACATCGCGGCCAAGCTCAATGCGCACGTCGAGGACGTCGACTTCCATCCGGACGATTTCCTGCAGCGCGTGAACAGCGATCTCATCGGCAAGTACGTCAATATCGCCAGCCGGGCCGCCACCTTCATCACCCGGCACTTCGACGGCGCGGTCGCCGACATCGACGCCGATCCGCGCTGGCTCGCGCTGCAGGCCGGCGACATCGACGCGCAGATCGCGGCAGCCTACGAGGGCCGCGAATTCGGCCGGGTGGTACGCCTGGCGATGGCCTTCGCCGACCTGGTGAACCGCCAGTTCGACGCCGCCCGCCCCTGGGAACTCGCCAAGGACCCCGACCCGGACGCGCGTGCCGGGCTGCAGGGCGTCTGCTCGCTGTGCCTGCGCGGCTTCCAGCACCTGAGCCTCTGGCTCAAGCCGATCCTGCCCGCGCTGGCCGCTGCCGCCGAGACCTTCCTGGCTGCCGGCGAGTTGCGCTGGGTCGGCCCGCTGCCGCCGCTGACCCGCGTGCGGCCGTATGCGCACCTGATGGGGCGCGTCGACGACAAGCAGCTTGCCGCACTGTTCGCGCCGGCGGTCGACGCCGCGCCGGCCGGCGCGCCGCCCGCAACCGGCACCGCGAGCGCGGACGCGCCGGGCAGCGTCATCGCGATCGAGGATTTCGCGCGCGTCGACCTGCGCATCGCGCGCATCGTCGCCGCGGCAGCCGTGCCGGGCAGCGACAAGCTGCTGCGCCTGACGCTCGACGCGGGCGAGGCGCGCACGCGCACGGTCTTCTCCGGCATCAAGGCGGCGTACGCCCCCGAGCAACTGGTGGGCAGGCTCACCGTGCTGGTCGCCAACCTGGCGCCGCGCAAGATGAAGTTCGGCGTCAGCGAGGGCATGGTGCTGGCCGCCAGCCACGCCGACCCGAAATCCGGCCCCGGGATCTACCTGCTGGATCCGCATCCGGGCGCCGAACCGGGCATGCAGGTAAAGTAGCCCGCGCCCAGCCCCAGAGGAGTCCCGACATGAAGGCGTACGAATCCGAACTCACCGGCTTTTTGCGTGCCCTCAAGACCGAGCGCCCGCAGATCGAGGCCCGCCAGCGCGAAGGCCGCGCGCTCTGGTGGGACCGTTTCCCCGACGCCGAGCAGCAGCAGCGCTGGCAGGCAGCGCGCGTGCGACAGTCGGCCTACGTGTATTACGCGCCCGAGCCGCCCAAGGCGCCCGCTACGCCGGCGTCAGGGTCATGAGCGTGGCGTTGCCGCCGGCGGCCGCCGTATTGAGGCTCAGCACCCGTTCGACCACCATGCGGTCGAGCGCATAGCGACGGTCCTGCGCGCATAGCAGGGCCACGCGCGCGCCGGCGCGCGCCGCCAGCCGGCGCCGCAACGGCGCGGCCGCCTCCGCGCCGCCCTCCAGAAGCACCGCGTCGATGGCGACCCCGTCGACGGCCGCCCAGCGGTCGGCGGCCCAGTCGACAGCCGCCTGCACCGGCACCGGCAGGCGCGCCACCAGGTCGCGGCGCGACGGCGCGTCGGGCAGCAGCGCGCGGTTGCCGGTCGCCGCCGCCGCCGCCAGCTGCGCCAGAACGGCGCCGTCGTCCCCGCCCGGCGCGTCGTCCGGAACCAGGCACAGCACGCGTCCGCGCGGATGGTAGTGCAGGCTGTTGGACTCGCCGGTCGGGCCGCCGAGGTCGAAGCGGCAGCCGATCGGCGTATAGACGCTGTATTCGGCACAGAGCGAGGCGAGCGCCGGCGCGCCGTTGGCCTGCAGCCAGTCGTGCAGCGCGCGCAGCGCGACCGGCGCCTCGGCCACCCGCGCCGCGCCCAGCGCCAGCGGCGTGCGCGACAGCGCGTCGACGGCGCGCTGCAGCCGCGGCACTGCCCACGGTCCGCCGGCCTTGGGTCCCGTGCCGGACAGGCCCTCGCCGCCAAAGGGCTGGACGCCGACGACCGCGCCGATCATGTTGCGGTTGACGTAGATGTTGCCCGCACGGATGCGCCCGGCGATGAAGTCGATGGTCTCGTCGATGCGGCTGTGGATGCCGCAGGTGAGGCCATAGCCGGTGCCGTTGATCGCGTCGATCAGCGCGCCCAGGTCATCGCGGCGGTAGCGCAGCACATGCAGCACCGGTCCGAAGACTTCGTGCTGCAACTGGCCGACCGCGGCGATCTCGATGATGGCCGGCGCGACGAAGCCGGCCGGATCGACCCCGGCCGGCGCGCCGCCGCGCTGGCGCAGGCCGGCGGCGCAGCGCGCGACGTGCGCCTCGATGGCGTCGTGCGCGGCGGCATCGATCACCGGGCCCACGTCGGTGCTGATGCGCGCCGGGTCGCCGGCACGCAGTTCGGCGGCCGCTCCCTGCAGCATCTGCAGCACCGGATCGGCGATCTCCTCCTGCAGGCACAGCAGGCGCAGCGCCGAACAGCGCTGCCCGGCACTGCCGAAGGCCGACTGCAGCGCGTCCTGCACGACCTGCTCCGGCTGGGCGCTGGAGTCGACGATCATCGCGTTCTGCCCGCCGGTCTCGGCCACCAGGACCGGGGCTGCCGCGCCCGGCTGCCGCGCCAGCGCCTGGTCGATGAGCGCGGCAACCTCGGTCGAACCGGTAAACAGGACGGCGCGCACCTCCGGGTCGCTCGCCAGGCGCGCGCCCACCGCGCCGTCGCCGGGCAGCAATTGCAGGCTGGCGCGCGGAACGCCGGCGGCATGCATCAGGCGCACCGCCAGCGCGGCGATGAGCGGGGTCTGCTCCGCCGGCTTGGCCAGCACGGCGTTGCCCGCCGCCAGCGCCGCCGCGACCTGTCCGGTGAAGATCGCCAGCGGGAAATTCCAGGGCGAAATGGCGACGACGGGCCCCAATGGGGCATCCGCGTCGGCCGGCAGGCGCCGCGCCTGCGCGGCATAGTAGCGGCAAAAATCGGCCGCCTCGCGCACTTCGCCGACCGCGTCCGCCAGGGTCTTGCCGGCCTCATTGACGGCCAGCCAGATGAAATCGTCGCGCCGCTGCTCGATGGCGTCGGCGACGGCCTCGAGCACCGCGGCGCGCTGCGGCCCGCCCGTCGCCGCCCACCCGGCAGGCGCGGCCGATATCGCGGCGGCAAAGGCGGCCGCGATATCGGCCGCGGATGCGGCCTGCGCCGTGCCGACGACGTGCTCGCGGCGCGCCGGATTGCGCACCGGCTGCGGCCCGGCATCGTCCGGCTCGAAGCGGCCCGAGGCCAGCAGCGGATACGCGGTCCAGTCACGGGTTGCACTGGCCCGGAACGCCCGGTCCAGCGCCGCCAGCGTCGGCGCGTCGTGCAGATCCAGTCCGGCGGAATTGCGCCGCGCGGGCGCGTAGAGTTGCGCCGGCAGGGCGATCCCCGGGTGCGGCCGGCCGCCGGAACGGGCGGCGGCCGCCGGCGGATCCTCCAGCAGATCCTCGATGGGCACGTTTTCGTCGACGACCTGGTTGACGAACGAGGAATTGGCGCCGTTTTCCAGCAGGCGTCGCACCAGGTAGGCCAGCAGGGTCCCGTGGCTGCCGACCGGCGCGTAGATGCGGCAGGCGAGCGCGCCGGGATCGCGCCCGACGACCTGGTCGTACAGCGTCTCGCCCATGCCGTGCAGGCACTGCAATTCGAAATGCGGCGTGCCCGCCGCCTGCGCCAGTTGCAGCACCGCCGCCAGCGACAGCGCGTTGTGGGTGGCGAACTGCGGATACAGGCGGCCGCGCTGCGCCAGCAGGCGCTGCGCGCAGATCAGATACGACAGGTCGGTATGCGGCTTGCGGGTGAACACCGGGAAATCGGCCAGGCCGTCGACCTGGGCGCGCTTGATCTCGCTGTCCCAGTAGGCGCCCTTGACCAGGCGCACCATGAAGCGGCGCCGCGATTGCGCCGCCAGCGCCGCCAGCCAGTCGACCAGCGGCGCCGCGCGCTTCTGGTAGGCCTGCACCACGATGCCAAGACCCTCCCAGTCGGCCAGTGCCGGATCGGCCGCCAGCGCGGCGAAGATGTCGAGCGTCGGCTCCAGCCGCTCGCTCTCCTCGGCATCGATGTTGAGGCCGATGCCCGCCTGGCGCGCCAGCCGGCACAGGTCGGCGATGCGCGGCAGCAGCTCGCGCTGCACGCGCTCGGGCTGCTGGCTCGTGAAGCGCGGATGCAGCGCCGAGAGCTTGACCGAAATGCCCGGCCGCAGGTGCAGGCCGGCGCCGGCCGTGGCGGCGGCCGCGGCGCCGATGGCGGCGATGGCGTGGGCATAGGCATCGCCATAGCGGCGCGCGTCGGCAGCCGTCAGCGCGGCCTCGCCAAGCATGTCGTAGGAGTGGCGGTAGCCGCGGCCTTCGGTCTCCTGGGCGCGCGCCAGCGCCTGCTCGATGGTGCGCCCGAGCACGAACTGCTGCCCCAGCAGGCGCATCGCGATATCGACGCCGGCGCGGATCAGCGGTTCGCCGCCACGCGCGATAAGCCGGTTGGCCGCCGCGGTCAGGCCGGCCTCGCTGTGGGTCGCCACCAGCCGGCCGGTGAGCATCAGGCCCCAGGCGGCGGCATTGACGAAGAGAGAGCGGCTGCTGCCGACGTGGGCGCGCCAGTCGCCCTGCGCCAGCTTGTCGCGGATCAGGGCGTCGGCCGTGGCGCGGTCGGGAATGCGCGCCAGCGCCTCGGCGAGGCACATGAGCGCGATGCCCTCCTGGCTGGACAGCGAGAACTCGCGCATCAGCGCATCGACCCCGCTGCCGCGGCTGCGCTGGCCGCGCAGCTGCGTGATCCAGGTGCGCGCCTGCGCACGGGCCGCCGTCCACTGCGCCGGGGACAGCGGCGCCCGGCGCAGCAGGTCGGCCACGCAATCGGTCTCCGGCCGGCGCAGATGGGCCCGCAACGCCGTCCGCGGGGGCGGCGGCGGCGTGGCGGGCGGCGACGGCGGGTCGATTAAAATGGCGGCTTCCCGGCGCAGTCGTGCGCCTGCCGCCATTCTATGGTCTGCGGCGGCAGCGGCGCGATGGCGCGGTCCATTTAAGGCGTAGCGATGATTCCCGAATCCGGTTCCGAACCTCCTGCGCCGGTCGCGCAGGCCGCCGCCCTGCTCGGCGACCGCCGGGACGACGGCGCGGCGCCCGACGGCATGCCCCAGGTCGTCGACGGCGTCGCGCTGGCGCGCCTGTACGGCGAGCCGCTGTTCGCGCTGCCGCAGGACCTGTACATACCGCCGGACGCGCTGGAGATCTTCCTCGAGGCCTTCGAAGGTCCGCTGGACCTGCTGCTCTACCTGATCCGGCGCCAGCATTTCAACGTGCTCGACATCCCGATGGCCAAGCTCACGCAGCAGTACCTGGCCTATGTCGAGCAGATCCGCGTCCACAACCTGGAACTGGCGGCCGAATACCTGCTGATGGCGGCCCTGCTGATCGAGATCAAGTCGCGCATGCTGCTGCCGGTGCGCAAGGCCGACACCGGCGAGGAAGTCGACGGATCCGCGCGCCGAACTCGTGCGCCGGCTGGTCGAATACGAGCGCATCAAGCTGGCGGCGCTGCGCCTGGACGAACTGCCGCGCATCGGCCGCGATTTCCTGCGGGCCGTGGTCGCGGTCGACCTGACCGCGGCGCCGCGCCACCCGGATGTGGCGATCGCCGAACTGCAGGCGGCCTGGGCCGACATCCTGCGCCGCTCGCGGCTGCATACGCACCATCGCATCGCCCGCGCCGAACTGTCGGTGCGCGAGCACATGAGCATCATCCTGCGGCGCCTGCAGGCGACCCGCTTCGTCGAGTTTTCCGACCTGTTCGATCCGGGCCAGGGGACCCCGGTCGTGGTGGTGCATTTCATCGCGATGCTGGAACTCACGCGCGAGGGTCTCGTCGAGATCACCCAGGCCGCGCCGTACGCGCCGATGTACGTACGCCTGGCCTTCACCGCCAGCTAGATGCGCCGGCCGCGGTCCGCCACGCCCGGCGCTGCGCATCTGGCGGCCGCCGTGGCGCTCCTGCTCGGTGCCTGCGGCGCCGTGCCGCCGGCCGCGGCGCCCGCGGCCGCGCCGGTTGCGGCGGCGCCCGTTGCCCCTGCCGGCGCGGGCGCCGCCGCATTCGCGCGCATCGACGGCGTTGCCTTGCCGGCCGCGTACCTGCGCCTGTTCCTGGCCGACGAGCGGATCGACGCGAGCGACGCGGCGGCCGTGCGCAAGGCGCGTGACTGGCTGATCGACCGGCGGGTGCAGGAAATGGAGGCGGCGCGCCAGGGCTGGGCGCCGCTGCCGGACCTCGATGCGGTGCGCACGCCCGAGGATTACCGGCAACAAAAGAAATACGACAACGCCGTGCTGCTGACCGTGCGCCTGAACCACATGAATGCGCACCCGGTCAGTGACGCCGAGGCCCGCGCCGAGTACGACCACCTGCACGGGCGCATCGGCGACCAGGAATACAAGGTGCACCGCATCCGCGTCGGCACCGAGGCCGACGCCCAGGCGATCATCGCCCGCATCGAGCGCGGCGAACGCTTCGAATACCTGGCGCGCCTCAGCGAGGATGCCCTCAGTGCCGGCCGCGGCGGCGAGCTCGACTGGGCGCCGCCCGGAGCCTTCATGCCGCCCGTGGTCGATGCGCTGGCGCGCCTGCAGAAGGGCCAGACCACGCATCGGCCGGTGCACGCCGGTGACGCGTGGTTCGTGCTGCGGCTCGACGACGTGCGCCCCGAGGGCGTGAAGCCTTTCGAAGCGGTACGCGAACGCATCAAGACCGGGTTGTCGAACCGCGCCTTCCGCGCCTATGTGCAGGAACTGCGCGCCACGCACGTCATCGCGGTGTACGACTGACCGCCGGCTGCGCGCTCACTTCCAGGATACGAGTTCCCACTGCCGGTAGGCCTCGTGCATGTCGCCGCCGCGACCCGGCACGTAGTGCACGCCGTGGCTGCGCCGCAGGACCCAGCGGCCGACCGCCGGCGCGAACCAGACCGAATCGAACCGTTCGCTTTCCACGTCCGCGGTGTCGTTGCTGACGAAGCGGATGAGGTTGTCGTACTGCAGCACCGGGAACGTGCCGGCGGGCACGGTGGCCGTTCCCCAACGCTCGGGCGTCATCGTCAGCTGCCAGCGCCGGCTCGAGTCGGGATCGGCCAGCAGCCGGTAGGTATCGGTGTAGCGCACGCAACGGCCCAGGGTGAAGTCCGTCGGCCAGGCCGGCAGGGGCGCGTCGTAGCGCAGCGGCAGGTCCCAGTGGCCGTCCTGCTCCAGCACGCCCCAGGAGCTCTGGATTTCCTCGGGCAGGGCGCCCAGCCGGCTGCTGACACGCTGGATGCGGATCTGCGGCGTCGTCGCCACGACCGTTTCGGTGATGGTGTCCTCGATCGCGCCGTTGTAGACATTGCTCACCCGATAGACCCACTGCTGACCCACGGCAACCGGCCGCACCGCGACATCCGCCGGCGCGGCGCCCGGCCCGGTGCCCGGCGGCCAGCCCTCCGTGGCGGCGCATCCGGCCAGCACGACGAGCAGCACTGCGGCAAGGGCAAATACGGACGGACGGCGCATGATTCTCCTTCGTCGGCTGCGTTGCATCCGGTTGGACACGCACCGCACAGCGCAGGTTCTACGCCGCCCCGCGTCTGCGCGCAACACGGGCAGGCGCCCCGCCGAAATTTGCGGCATGCCGCCACGCGCGGCGCCGGCGCGGACTGCGGGAAACCCGTACGGCGCCGCCGGGCCGGCCGCCCGTTTTGGGGGAGAATGCCGCTGCCGAACCGACCGCGGGCGCCCCGCCGATCCATCCATGTACCTGCCGCCCCATTTCGAAGAGCAGCGCCCCGAGGTGCTTCAGGCGCTCATGGCCGCGCACCCGCTGGCGACGCTGATCACGGTCGGCGCCGGCGGCATCGCCGCCAATCACATTCCGCTGCAGTGGCACCCCGGTGACGGCGGCCCCGGGGTGCTGCGCGGCCATGTCGCGCGCGCCAATCCGCTGTGGCACGACCGCGCGGACGGCTTCGAGCCGCTGGCGGTGTTCCACGGCGCGCAGGCCTACATTTCGCCGGCGTGGTATCCGACCAAGCGCGAGCACGCCAAGGTCGTGCCGACCTGGAACTACTGCACCGTCCATGCCTACGGGCGCCTCGCGGTCCACGAGGATGCGCCGTGGCTGCGCGATCTCGTCGACGCGCTGACGCGGCAGCACGAAGGCCGGCGTGCGCAGCCCTGGGCCGTCGCCGACGCGCCCGAGGCGTTCGTGCAGGGCATGCTGACGCAGATCGTCGGCATCGAGATGACGATCCGCACGATCGCGGGCAAATGGAAGGTCAGCCAGAACCAGCCGGAACGCAATCGGGCCGGGGTCGTCGCGGGGCTGCGCGGCCTCGCAGGCGATGATGCGGCGCAGATCGCGGACTGGGTGGAAGGGTCGTTGCCGCACCGGCAATGAGGCATTGCCGCGGCCGTGCCCGGGGCGGCCTGCGCCCCGGCGCCCGGCGGGGTCAGTCCGTCAGCGTGACGAACTGCAGCGGCGTGGTGGCGGTTGCGCAGACTCCGCTGGACGGATGCCGGCAACCGCTTGCGACCAGGGTGGTAATGGTGCCGCTGGTCAGATTGAGCGCCGTGCCGGCGCTGGTCGGCAGCAGCGGCGTGGCGGCGCCGCTGGGCACCAGCGCGACGGTAAGCGCGGGCGCGACGGCGATATAGGTCGACGCGCCGGTGTACGCCAGATTGACGATCAGGCGGCCGGTAATGACCGGCGTCGTACCCGAGGTATCGAGCGTGACCAGGTCGACCGGACCGCCCAGGTCCGGCGCCAGCAGCAGCAGGCGCAGCTTGGCCATGCCGGCCGGCGGCGCGCGCAGGTCGTCGCGCACGGCCAGCAGTTGCAGGTTGTTCGGCGCCGCCTGGCCGTTGATACCGGCGGCGAAGACGCTCAGCGAGGTGCCGGCCACGAGCGCGAGATCGCTGCCGATGAGCTCGTTGGTGATGCCCGAAGTGGTGAAGGACGCGTGATAGGCGCCCGGCAGCAGGTCCTGGTAGGGCGTGGTGGCGAAACCCTGCGCGACCGCTGGTGGCGAACGGGGCCGTGACGCCGTTGCCGACGCCGTTCTGGCATCGAAGTAGGTGTCGACCGAGCCGTTGGCGGGCGCGAAATTGCCGACCCGCACCTGCACGCGCTGGTCGGCGATCGTCAGCACGGTGCCGTCGGCGCCCAGGCTGAGCAGGGCTGAAGTCGGCGGCCGAGCCGGTAACCGGCACGACGGCCAGCACCGGGTTGGCGCCCGCGGCCAGCGTCACGGGACCGGAATCGAAGACGATGGTGCGCGTCGTGTCGCCGCTGGCGATGGCGCGGATGCGGTAGTCGCCGCTGGCCAGCGTGAGCGGGGTCGGCGACACGCTGGCGCCGTCGCCGGCGTAGGCCAGCGCCGTCTGCGAGGGCGCTCGGCGGCAGCGCAGCGGTCGGGCGCGGTGACGAAGAGATCGAGGGCGCCCGACGCCGGCGGCCGTGTGCACGAAGGCCAGCTGCGACCTGGCCCGCTGGGCACCGCGGCATCGACTCTGCGCCACCGCGATGGTGGTCAGGGCTGTGTTGCCCTGCACGGCCAACACCGAGTAGTTGCTGCCGCGGCCGCCGCGAAGCTGGCGGTGATCGCGGTCGTCGTCGTGCCGGTCGGCTCGAACTTGACGGTGATCGTGCCGCGTCGACACGGCCTGGTATACGGCACTGATCTGCCCGTAGGCCAGATTGGTCGCTGCGCTGGTGGCATTGACGAGAATGTCGAAATTGGTGCTGCCGGCGTAGAAGGCGATTCGACCGCGCGGACCTGCGGCGCCGTGCCGGAGTCGAATCGCCATTGCGCCGTTGCAGCGACGCCAGCAGCAGCCAGCATGACCAGCGCGCCGGTGGTGCGCCCAGCGCGATCTCGGTCCTGGGACCGTCAAACGCCGTGGTCTGCATGTCGTCCCGCGTGCCGCGGGACCGGCCTGCATGCGCCCCCTGCACGGCCCGCCCGGCGCAGGCGTGGACGCGCGCATCATAACAAGCGCCGGCCGCGGTCCGGCTATTCGGCCGCGAAGAATCCCTTCATGCGGTCGACAAAGGACTTGGCCTGCGGCGAATGCTTGGCGCCGCCCTCGCGCACCGGACTGGTCGAACTCGCGCAGCAGCTTCTTCTGCTTGTCGGTGAGGCGCACCGGCGTCTCGACGCGCACGTGGCAGTACAGGTCGCCGGGGTAGCTCGAGCGCACGCCCTTGATGCCCTTGCCGCGCAGGCGGAACGTCTTGCCGCTCTGCGTGCCCTCCGGGATCGTGATGCTGACCTTCTCGCGCAAGGTGCCGCACCTCGATCTCGCTGCCCAGCGTCGCCGTGGCGATGGAGATCGGCACCTCGCAGTGCAGGTCGTCGCCGTCGCGCTGGAACACCTCGTGCGGCGTGATGCGGATCTCGACGTACAGGTCGCCCGGCGGGCCGCCGTTGACGCCCGGCTCGCCCTTGCCGGCGAGGCGGATGCGCTGGCCCTCGTCGATGCCGGCCGGAATCGTCACTTCGAGCACCTTGTTGTGCTTGATGCGTCCGTCGCCATGGCAGTTCTGGCACGGATCGGCGATCACGCGGCCGCTGCCGTGGCAGGTGGGGCAGGTCTGCTGGATCGAGAAGAAGCCCTGCGCCATGCGCACGGCGCCCGAGCCGCCGCAGGTCGGAGCAGGTCTTGGGCTTGGTGCCGGGCTTGGCGCCGCGTGCCGCTGCAGACCTCGCAGTTCTCCCAGGCCGGCACGCGGATGTCGCGTGGCAAAGCCGTTGGCCGCCTGCTCCAGCGTGAGTCTCCATGTTGTAGCGCAGGTCGGCGCCGCGAAAGGCGCTGCTGCGCGCCGCCACGGGCACCGCCGCGCACCGCCGGCGCCGCCGAAGATGTCGCCGAAGATGTCGCCGAACGCCTCGGCGAAGCCGCCGTTGAAGCCGGCACCGCCGCCGCTGCCGAAGCCGCCGGCCGCGGCATTGGGATCGACGCCGGCGTGGCCGAAGTGGTCGTAGGCCGCGCGCTTTTGCGGGTCGGAGAGCATCTCGTAGGCCTCCTTGGCCTCCTTGAATTTCTCCTCCGCGTCCTTGTCATCCGGATTGCGGTCCGGATGGTGCTTCATCGCCAGCTTGCGATAGGACTTCTTGATTTCGTCCTCGCTGGCATTCTTCGCCACGCCGAGAATCTCGTAGTAATCGCGCTTGGCCATGATCGGACTTCAGTCGGAGAAGGGGCAAGCGGCCGCGCAGCGGACGCCGGGTCGCCACCAAAGCCAACGCCGGCCGGGCGTCCGCGACCGCATGCGCGGACGCGCCACCCGGCGCAGGCGGACGCGGCGCAGGCCATCAGCCGCGCTTGACCTCCTTGAAGTCGGCGTCGACCACGTCCTCGGCGCCGGCCTTGCCCGGCGCCGCCTCGGCCGCCGCCGCGCCGGCGCCCGCGCGCCTGGGCCGCGGCGCCCTGCGCCTGCGCGTCGGCGTACATCTTCTCGCCGAGCTTCTGCGACACGCGTCATCAGGTGCGTCGACCTTGGCGTCGATCGCCGCCTTGTCCTCGCCCTTGAGCACGCTCCTCGAGGTCCTTGATCGCCGCCTCGATCGCTGCCTTCTCGCCGTCGTCGACGCTTGTCGCCATGCTCGGCCAGCGCCTTGCTCACCTGGTGCACCGCGGCCTCGGCCGATTGCGCGACTGCACCAGCTCGAGGCGGCGGTGATCCTCGGCCGCGTTGGCCTCGGCGTCCTTCACCATCGCTTGATCTCGTCCTCGGACAGGCCCGAGTTCGCCTTGATGGTGATCTTGTTCTCCTTGCCGGTGGCCTTGTCCTTGCGCGCCGACGTGCAGGATGCCGTTGGCGTCGATGTCGAAGGTCACCTCGATCTGCGGCGTGCCGCGCGGCGCCGGCGGAATGCCTTCGAGGTTGAACTCGCCCAGCAGCTTGTTGCCCGCCGCCATCTCGCGCTCGCCCTGGAACACCTTGATCGTCACGGCCGGCTGGTTGTCGTCGGCGGTCGAGAAGACCTGCGCGAACTTGGTCGGGATGGTCGTGTTCTTCTTGATCATCTTGGTCATCACGCCGCCCAGCGTCTCGATGCCCAGCGACAGCGGCGTCACGTCGAGCAGCAGCACGTCCTTGCGGTCGCCCGACAGCACCTGGCCCTGGATCGCGGCGCCGACGGCCACGGCCTCGTCCGGGATTCACGTCCTTGCGCGGTTCCTTGCCGAAGAACTCCTTGCACCTTTTCCTGCACCTTCGGCATGCGCGTCATGCCGCCGACCAGGATCACGTCGTCGATCGTCGCCGACCTTCACGCCGGCATCCTTGATCGCGATGCGGCACGGCTCGATCGTGCGCTCGATCAGTTCCTCGACCAGCGATTCGAGCTTGGCGCGCGTCAGCTTCATGTTCAGGTGCTTCGGGCCCGATCGCGTCGGCCGTGATGTACGGCAGGTTGATTTCGGTCTGCTGGCTCGACGACAGCTCGATCTTGGCCTTCTCGGCCGCTTCCTTCAGGCGCTGCAGCGCGAGCACGTCCTTGGACAGATCGACGCCCTGCTCCTTCTTGAACTCGCCGATGATGTAGTCGATGATGCGCTGGTCGAAGTCCTCGCCGCCGAGGAAGGTGTCGCCGTTGGTCGACAGCACTTCGAACTGCTTCTCGCCGTCGACGTCGGCGATCTCGATGATCGAGACGTCGAACGTGCCGCCGCCCAGGTCGTACACGGCGATCTTGCGGTCGCCCTTTTCGTTCTTGTCCAGGCCGAAGGCGAGCGCGGCCGCGGTCGGTTCGTTGATGATGCGCTTGACGTCGAGGCCGGCGATGCGGCCGGCGTCCTTGGTGGCCTGGCGCTGCGCTGTCGTTGAAGTAGGCCGGCACCGTGATCACGGCTTCGGTCACCGGCTCGCCGAGGTAGTCCTCGGCGGTCTTCTTCATCTTGCGCAGCACTTCGGCCGAGACCTGCGGCGGCGCGAGCTTGCTGTCGCGCACTTCGACCCAGGCGTCGCCGTTGTCGGCCTTCACGATCTTGTAGGGCATCAGGCCGATGTCCTTCTGCACTTCCTTTTCGTCGAAGCGGCGGCCGATCAGGCGCTTGACCGCGTACAGCGTGTTGCGCGGGTTCGTGACCGCCTGGCGCTTGGCCGGCGCGCCGACGAGAATCTCGCCGTCTTCCATGTAGGCGACGATCGACGGCGTGGTGCGCGCGCCTTCCGCGTTCTCGATGACCTTGATCGTGTTGCCTTCCATGATCGCGACGCACGAGTTCGTCGTGCCGAGGTCGATGCCGATGATCTTGCCCATCTCGTTTTCCTTTTCCTGCGCTGCAGCAGCGCTGCGTTGGCCGGTGACGGCGTTGTTCCGGACACTAGCTCCGCTAGATGGCCAGTCCGACCCCGGCGGATTCAAGCCCCCTGCACCACCGTGACGAGCGCCGGCCGCAGCACGCGGTCGGCGATCATCCAGCCCTTCTGCAGCACGGCGACGACGTGGTTGGCCGGGATGCTGCCGTCGCCGGGCACGGCCGATATCGCCTGATGGCGGTGCGGATCGAACTTCTCGCCCTGCGGATTGATTTCGCTCAGGCGCGCGCGCTCGAATGCCGCGCGCAGCTGGCGCAGCGTGATCTGCACGCCCTCGCGCAGCGTGGCCGGGCTGGCCGACTCGTCCTGCAGCGCCTTTTCCAGGCTGTCGAACACCGGCACCAGCGCCTCGGCGAAGGACTCGACGGCGATACTTGTGCGCCTTGGATATCTCGTCCTGGGTAGCGGCGCCGCACGTTTTCCATCTCGGCCAGCGCGCGCAGGTACAGGCCGTGGTTCTCCTCCGCCTTGGCCAGCGCCGCCGCCAGCGCCGCAGCGCCGTCCGCGTCGGCCGCCGCCCCGTCCTGCGGCAGATCGCCCGACGGCGCGCTCTGCGGCGGGACCTCCGATTCGACACCGTCATGCTGACTCCCGAAATATTTCAGAATTCAATTCAATGGGTTAAGTCAAATGCGCCGCGCGCATCGCCCCTGCAGATGGGGACAGGCCGGGGCAATTCAAGGGCGTGTCGACACTAAAAATGCCGGCCCGGCGATCGATGGCCGCGGGCGCGGCGTCAGCGCCGCGCGCCCAGCGCCGCGGCGCGCACGGCGTCCTGGCGAGCCTCGTCGTGGCGCGCCGGGCGGTCGCGCAGGTGCAGCGGCCAGCCCTGGGTGTGCTGTTCGACCAGCTCGGCCAGGGCGCCGATGAAGCGGGGCGAATCGTTGAGGCAGGCAATCGCATGGAACTCCTTGCCCCCGCTCGTGAGGAATTCGGCCCGCCCCTCGAGCGCGATCTCCTCCAGCGTCTCCAGGCAGTCGGCGGCAAAGCCCGGACAGATGACGTCGACGCGGCCGGTGCCGGCACGGCGCCAGCGCGCGCAGCGTCTCGACCGTGTAGGGCTCGAGCCACTTGGCGCGGCCGAACCGGGACTGGAAGCAGAGGACGTATTCCTCCGGGCGCAGGTCCAGCGCCTCGGCCAGCAGCCGCGCGGTCTTGGCGCACTCGCAGTGGTAGGGGTCGCCCAGTTCGAGATTGCGCCGCGGCAGGCCGTGAAAGCTCATGACGAGCTTGTCGGGGCGCCCGTGCGCATCCCAATACTCGCGCACCGACCGGCGCAGCGCGTCGATATACCCCGGCGTCGTCGTGGAAATTGCGCACCCAGCGCAACTCCGGCACGTTGCGCGTGCGCGCCAGCACGGCCATCACCCCGTCGAAGGCCGAGGCCGTGGTGGTGGCTGAATACTGCGGGTACAACGGCAGCAGCAGCAGGCGCGTGACGCCCGTCGCGGCGCAGCGCGTCCATCACCGCGGCGATCGAAGGCGCGCCGTAGCGCATCGCCAGGAACACCTCGATGTCGAGCTCGCGCCGCTGCAATTCGGCCTGCAGGGCGCGCTGCTGGCGCTCGCCGTGCGCCAGCAGCGGCGAACCCTCCTCGGTCCATACCGACGCATAGCGCCGGGCCGAGGCCGCGGCGCGCAGCGGCAGCATCAGGCCATTGAGTATCGGCCACCACACCAGGCGCGGGATCTCGACCACGCGCGGGTCCATCAGGAACTGCTTGAGGTAGCGGTGCACCGCCGGCGCGGTCGGCGCGTCCGGCGTTCCCAGGTTGAGCAGCAGCACGGCGGCCCGTCCGGCGGTGCCGTGCGCGAAGGAGGCAACGGACAGGAATTTCAGTGCCGGCGATGCGGTCGCACGGCCCCACCCTATTCCTCGCGCGACAGCGCGCTCGACAGCAGCTTGGCGGTGATGTCGACGATCGGGATCATGCGCTCGTAGGCCATGCGCGTCGGGCCGATGACGCCCAGCGTGCCGACGACCTTGCCGTGGACCTCGTAGGGCGCGACGACCATGCTCATTTCGTCGAGCGGCACCAGGTCGGATTCGCCGCCGATGTAGATCTGCACGCCCTCGGAGCGGCTCGAATCGTCGAGCAGGCCGACCAGCCGCGCCTTGTGTTCGAACAGATCGAACAGGGCGCGCAGCTTGACCATGTCGGCGGTGAGCTCGTCAACGCCGATCAGATTGCGCTCGCCGGAAATGACCACCGGGTCGCTGTTGTCGACGGCCTCGGCACCGGCGTGCAGCGCGGCATTCATCGAGGGCCAGGATCTCGCCGCGCAGCTCGCAGCAGATCGCCCTCGAGGCGCGCGCGCGCATCCTCGAAGCGCATGCCGGCGAAGTGCTGGTTGAGCGCGTTGGCCGCCTCGACGAGCTGGGCCTGGGTGTAGGGCCGGTCGGTGATCAGGATGCGGTTGTGCACGTCGCCGTCGGGCGCCACCACGATCATCAGCACGCGGCGCTCGGACAGGCGCAGGAACTCGACCTGGCGGAAGTTGGAGGTGCGCCGCGGCGTCAGGACGACGCCGGCGAAATGCGACAGGTTGGACAGCAGCTGCGCGGCCGTCTGGATGGCGCGCTGCGGCTCGGCGATCTGCATCTGCTCGTGGATGATCTCGCTCTGGCCGGCCTCGAGCGGACGGACGGTGAGCATCGAGTCGACGAACAGGCGGTAGCCGCGCGGCGTGGGCACGCGGCCGGCGGAGGTGTGCGGGCTGACGACGAAACCCAGCTCCTCGAGGTCGGCCATCACGTTGCGGATGGTCGCCGGCGACAGCTCGAGGCCGGAGATCTTGGACAGCGCCCGCGAGCCGACCGGCTGGCCGTCGGCGATATAGCGTTCGACCAGGGTCTTGAGCAGCAGGCGCGAGCGCTTATCCAGCATGACCGACCGCGGGGCGAGATGGTGTCATGGGCACAGCCCGATCTGATAACAATACCGAAAATGCCGGCCCGAGTACTGGCGCGACATGCCGCCATCGTCCCACGCTGCGCCGACCGCGGCGCACCGGCAGCCCCGGCGGCTCGCCAGGGCGCGCGGTGCCGCCGTCGGGAGCAGGCGCCGGCGGCGCGCACCGGCCCGGACGGCGCCGTGGTCGTTTCTTGCATAATCGGGGCCATGGGCGCGCACTTCAGACCGTCGCGGTATTCGCCAAGACCCGGGCCGAGGGCAATCGCGCGGCACTGGTGCAGGCGCTCGACGCCATCCTCGGCATCATCGAACGCGACGGCATGCGCGCCATGCTGCACGATGGCACGCGCGCGGCGCTGGGACTGCTGCAGCACGGCGGCCACGCCCTGGCCGACATCGGCGACGCCGCCGACGTCGCCATCGTGCTCGGCGGCGACGGCACCATGCTGAGCATCGCCCGCGACCTGGCCGCGTTCGACGTGCCGCTGATCGGCATCAATTTCGGCCGCCTCGGCTTCATGACCGACATCGCGCTGGACCAGATGCCCGAGGTGCTCGAGCGAAATGCTCGACGGCCGCTTCGAGACCGACCAGCGCACCCTGCTCGAGGGCGAGGTGCTGCACGACGGCGCCGTGGTGCTGCGCACCCACGCGCTCAACGACGTGGTCGTGTCGCACGGCGTGACCGGCGGCATGGTCGAATTCACCGTGCGCGTCGACGGCGTCAGCATGTACAACCAGCGCGCCGACGGCCTGATCCTGGCCACGCCGACCGGCTCGACCGCCTACGCGCTGTCGGCCAACGGGCCGATCCTGCATCCGTCGCTGGCCGGCCTGGTGCTGGTGCCGGTGGCGCCGCACACGCTGTCCAACCGTCCGATCGCGCTGCCCGACAACGTGCGAGATCGAGATCGAACTCACCGAAGGGCGCGAGGCCAGCGCCTACTTCGACATGCAGTCCTTTTCCAAGCTGGCGCCGGGCGACATCGTGCGCGTGCGGCGCAGCGCCCGTTTCGCGACGCTGCTGCACCCGGCGGGCTACAACTATTTCGCCACGCTGCGCCAGAAGCTGCACTGGAACGTGATGTCCAGCGACGCGCATGGGCGCGCCTGAGCGCCATGCTGCTGGCGCTGTCCATTCGTCGATTTCGTGATCGTCGAGCGGCTGGAACTGGAGTTCTCGCGGCGGCTTCACGGTGCTGACCGGCGAAACCGGGGCCGGCAAGTCCATCCTCATCGACGCGCTGCAGTTCGTGCTGGGCGAGCGCACCCAGGCCGATGCCGTGCGCGAGGGCGCCGACGCGCGCCGAGGTCGGCGGCCGAATTCCAGTCGGCGCCGCGCGTCCGCGCGACTGGCTGGCACAGGCCGGCTGCGCCGGCGACGACGGCGAACCGGCTGATCGTGCGCCGCACGCTCGAGGTCTCGGGCCGCAGCCGCGGTTTCATCAACGGCAGCGCCGGCGACGCTGGCCCAGCTGCGCGAACTGGGCGAGCAGTTGCTCGACGTGCACGGCCAGCACGAGCACCAGCTGCTGATGCGTCCGGCCGCGCAGCAGCAGCTGCTCGATGCCCACGGCCGGCTGCAGGACCGCGTGCGCGCGGTGGCCGCCGCCCATGCCGCCTGGCGCGCCGCGGCGCGTGCCGCCGCCGACGCCGAGGCGGCGCAGGCACAGCACGCGGCCGAGGCCGGCGCAATTGCGCCAGCAGCTCGAGGACCTCGACGCGACTGGCGCCGCTGGCCGGCGAGTGGGAACGGCTCGACGAGCGAGCAGCGGCGGCTGGCGAACGCGCGCGGCGCTGCTCGACGGCGCGCGCGCGGCGCTGGATGCCCTCGACGAGGGCGAGGATGCGCTGCAGCGCGCGGCTGGCGCGCGTGCAGGCGCGCCTGGCCGGGCCTGCTGGCCTTCGATCCGCGGCTCGGTCGCCATCGTCGAGGCGCTGGGCAGCGCGCAGATCCAGGCCGCCGAGGCGGCGCGCGCACTGGGGCAGTACATCGCCGCGCAGCGAGATCGACGACAGGCCGCCTGGCGCACTGGACGAGCGCATCGGCGCGCTGCATGCGGCCGGCCGCAAATGGCGCTGTCCGCCGGCCGAACTGGCCGCCGCTGCACGAACAGACGCGGCTGCGCCTTGCGCGCCTGGCCGACGGCCAGGACCTTGCGGCGCTGCAGCGCGGCCGAGCAGCGCGCGGCGGCCGGCCTACGGCGCGCTGGCCGAGGACGCTGGGCGCGGCGCGCGCGGCGCCGGCCGCGCGACATGGGCGACGCGGTGAGCGGCGCCATGCAGGAGCTGGCGATGAGCGGCGGCCGCTTCGAGGTGCGACTGGTGCCGCGCCGACCGACGGCCAGCGGCACCGACAGGATCGAATTCCTCGTCGGCGCGCACGCCGCCGGCAGCGCGCGGCCGCTGGCCAAGGTGGCCTCGGGCGGCGAACTGTCGCGCATCGGCCTGGCGCATCGCGGTGATCGCCGCCGCGGCCAATCCGGCCCGACGCTGATCTTCGACGAGGTCGATGCCGGCATCGGCGGCCAGGTGGCGGCGACGGTGGGGCGCCTGCTGCGCGAGCTGGGCGCGCAGCCGCCAGGTGTTCTGCGTCACCCACCTGCCGCAGGTCGCCTCGTGCGGCGATCACCACCTGTCGGTGCGCAAGTCGACGCTCCACGGCGGGCGCCCGGTTTCGCACACGGAGGCGCTGCGCGGCGATGCGCGCGTGCAGGAGATCGCCCGCATGCTCGGCGGGGCGCAGATCACCGCGCTGACGCAGCGGCACGCGCGCGAGATGCTCGCGCAGATCTAGCGGCGGCGATCGATGCGGCGGGCCGACGCCGTGGCGTCAGTGCCCTGCCGTCAGTGGCTTCCTTGGGCCGGCGCGGGCAATTCTCGTTGCGGCAGACGCCGTACAGCGACAGCGCATGTTCCTGCAGGTCGAAGCCGCGCTCGGCAGCCACGCGATTCTGCCGCGCCTCGATCTCCGGGTCGACGAACTCCTCGACATGCCCGCAATTGACGCATACCAGGTGGTCGTGGTGCGCGCCCTCATTGAGCTCGAACACGGCGCGCCCGGCCTCGAAGTGGCGGCGCGACAGCAGGCCGGCCTGCTCGAACTGGGTCAGCACCCGGTACACGGTGGCCAGGCCGACGTCGAGACGGTCGGCGCTCAGCATCCGATACACGTCCTCGGCGCTCAGATGGCGTTCGCCGTACGCGCTCGAGTGCCGCTGGAATATCTCGAGTATCTTGAGGCGCGGCGCGGTCGCCTTGAGGCCGCTGTCCTTGAGTTCCGCTGAGCTCTTATTCCTTGGCATGATCGCTCTCCCGGCTGCCGGTAAATGACGCCCTCGCTGGCGGCATATCCCCCAGCCGGTATCATAGCGTCGGGCCGCAGGTTTGCCCGTATCGATATTCGTCCCAATTTGACCTGGCTCATGATCCGAACCGCTCTGCTGCTCTGCCTGCGCCGGCCTGCTCTCTGGCGATCGGCGCCTGCTCGTCCTCCTACGTGCCCAACGTCCTGCGGCCGTACCGTCCGGACGTCCAGCAGGGCAATATCGTCACCAAGGACATGGTCGACCAGCTGCGGCCGGGCATGACCCGCGACCAGGTGCGGTTCCTGCTCGGCACGCCGATGCTTACCGACATCTTCCACCAGAACCGCTGGGACTACCCCTACTACCTGCGGCGCAAGAGCGGCGAGACCCAGATCCGCAAGCTGTCGGTACAGTTCGCCGACGGCAAGCTGACCCGCTTCGACAGCGACGCCATGCCTGCCGAGCCGCTGGCCGACAGCCTGATCCTGGGACAGAAGGCGTCCAACGCGGCGGCGCCCACGCCGGCGCCGGCGGCTCCCGAACCCGCCCCGGCCACGGCGCCGCCGCAGGCGGCAGGCGCGCCCGCGGCCCCGGCCCCGACCCGGTAATTGCGCTGCGGCGAACCCGCGCCCCATCCCGACGCCAGCAGAGGTCCCGCATGAAAATCGCCGTCGCCGGCAGCAGCGGGCCGCATGGGCCGCATGATCATCGAGGCGGTGCTGCAGAGCGCCGACCTGCAATTGACCGTGGCCCTCGACCGGCCCGACAGCCCCGAACTGGGCCGCGATGGCGCCGCCTTCCTCGGGCGTCCCTGCGGCGTGCCCATCGTCGCAGATACCGCCGCGATCGCGCAGGCCGATGTCCTGATCGATTTCACCCGGCCCGACGCGACGCTCGCGCACCTGGCCGCCTGCGTTGCGGCGGGCGTGCCGGCCGTGATCGGCACCACCGGGTTCGACGCCGCCGGACGCGCACGCGTCGAGGCGGCCGCGCAGCAGGTCGCCATCGTGCTGGCACCGAACATGAGCCTGGGCGTGCAGGCGCTGCTGCGGCTGGTGGAGCAGGCCGCGCGCCTGCTGGGCACCGGCTACGACCTGGAGATCGTCGAAGCGCATCACCGCGACAAGATCGACGCGCCGTCGGGCACGGCGCTGCAGCTCGGCGCGGTCGCGGCACGCGCGCGCGGACAGGCGCTGGAAGATTGCGCGGTCTACGCGCGCCACGGCATGGTCGGGGCGCGGCCGCCCGGGAGCATCGGCTTTGCCGCGATTCGCGGCGGCGACATCATCGGCGACCACACCGTGCTGTTTGCCGGCAGCGGGCGAACGGCTCGAGATCACCCACCGCTCGTCGAGCCGGCAGGCCTATGCCCAGGGCGCGCTGAGCGCCGCGCGCTTCCTGCAGGGACGCAACAGCGGGCTCTTCGGCATGCAGGACGTGCTGGCGCCGTGACCCCCGGCCGGCGGGCGGCGGCGCTGCTGGCGACGCTGCTGGCCCTCGCCCCGCTGCTCGCGCTGGCCGGCGCCGCGCCGATCGCGGTGCGCGACGACCGGGGCGCAACCGTTGCGCTGATGCAGCCCGCGCGGCGCGTCGTCAGCCTTGTCGCCGGGGATTACCGAGCTGCTGTTCACCGCCGGCGCCGGCGATCGCGTCGTCGCCGTCAGCGACTATTCGGACTATCCGGCCGCGGCCGCCCGGCTGCCGCGCGTGGCGCGGGCGCAGGCGATCGACCTGGAGCGGATCGCGGCGCTGCGCCCCGACCTCATCGTCGCCTGGGGCAGCGGTTACCCGCCCGCGCTGCTGGAGTCGCTGCAGCGACTGGCCGTGCCGGTCTACGTGCTCGAGCCGCGCTCGCTCGACGCGATCGCCGCTGCGATCGAGAACCTGGGCGCACTTACCGGTTCGGGCGCGGCGCCCGGCGCCGCGGCCGACTTCCGCACCCGGCTCGCGCAGCTGCGCCGGCGCTATGCCGGGCGCGCGCCGATCCGCGTCTTCTACCAGGTCTGGGACAACCCGCTCATGACGCTGTCGGGGCGGCACCTTGTGAGCGAGGTCATGCGCGCCTGCGGCGCACGCAATATCTTCGACGACCTGGACCCGCTGGTGGCGACGGTGGACGTCGAAGCCGTGCTGGCCCGGCGCCCGCAGATCCTCCTGGCTGCCGAGACGGGCGGCGTGGACCAGGGTGCACTGGCGCACTGGCGCCGCTACCGGCAGCTGCCGGCCGTGGCCGGCAATCACCTCGTGACGCTCGACGCCGATCTGCTGGACCGCGCGAGCGCGCGCATCCTCGAGGCCACGCAGGCGCTGTGCCAGGCCGTCGAGCAGGTGCGCGCGGGGAACTGAGCGCGGCGCGCGGCGCCGCTGGCACCGCTAGACCTTGCGCCGGCCGTTGCTCGTCCAGTTGATGATCGGGGTCCACTGCTCGAGGTCCTGCTGGACGCGCGCCGGGGCGACGTCCCACAGGGTCAGGCCCTGGGCCGACAGTTGCACGTAGTTCTGCGTGTCGCGCAGCGCACCCAGGAACGGGATGCCCGTGTCCTCGACGTAGCGGCCCAGCTGGCCGGCGGCACGCGTGCGCGGATCGACCCGGGTGCCGACGACGGCAACGCGCCCGCTCTGGGGCGTGGCGCCGAGCTCGGCCAGGCGGCGGATGAAGGCGTGCGTCGCCTGGATGTCGAACAGCGATGCCTGCAGCGGGACGATGATCTTGGCCGCCACCCGGACGGCGTCCTTGAGCGCCGCGCCATCGATGCCCGACGGGGTGTCGAGCACGATGTGCGTGGCGTCGCGCGGCGGCTTGGCCACCCCGCCGGCCGAGAAGTCCCACGATGTGATCGCGGCGGCGGTTGTGGGCCGCAGGCGCAGCCAGCTGCCGATGGATTGCTGGCGATCGAGGTCACCCAGCATGGTGCGTTCGCCGCGACCGGCGTAGAAGCCCGCGAGATTGCTGGCAACGGTGGACTTGCCAACACCGCCTTTTGAATTTGCAACGAGGATAACTGGCATGAGAGTCAGGGTTGCGCCGCCGGGTGGTTGACGAAGCGCCGGACTATATCGGAATCATCCGGACGCGCCAGCATTTGACACGAATACGCGATGCGAGCCGACGTCGATCTCGGTGATTTCCGTCTCGAACAGCGGCGCGAGCCGGTCGCAGGTCAGGACCTGCGCGGTGGTGCCCGCAGTCCAGCGGCCGTCGCCGGCCAGCAGCAGCGCGTGGCTGGCGAAGCGCGCGGCAGCATTGATGTCATGCAGCGCCGCGACAAACGTGCAGCCGGCGCGTTCGCGCAGCGCCTGCAGCACCTGGAACTGATGGCGCGGGTCCTGGTGCGAGATCGGCTCGTCGAGGAGCACCAGCGCGGTCTCCTGCGCGAGGGCGGTTGCCAGCGCCACGCGCTGGCGCTCGCCGCGCGACAACCGGCGCACGTCGCGCTCGGCCAGCGCGGCGCAATCGACGTACGCCAGGCAGGCGCGGGCGACATCCAGTGCGGCACGCTGCGGCGCGCCCGTGGCGCCGCGCCCGCCGAGCAGACGGTAGCGTGCCGCGGCGACGCCATCGACGACGCGACTGGCAAAGGGATCGACCCACCGGTCGGCGACCATGGCACGCAGTCCGGCGAGCTGGCCCACGGTCCATTGGTCCAGCGGCCGGCCGGCCAGCATCAGGGTCCCGGCGTCGGGGCGGCGCGCGCCCGCCAGCACCAGCAGCAGGCTCGACTTGCCGGCGCCGTTGGGTCCGACCAGGGCCCAGCGCTGCCCCGCCGCGATATCGAGATCGAGGCCGCGCACGAGGCAACGCACGCCCACGCACACGTCGAGGCCGCGGCACGACAGCAGCAGGGGCGCAGCGGGGGCCGGCATGGCGGCGGTCTTCATCAGGAATGCTGCAGTTGCCAGACGAATACCGGCACGCCCACCAGCGCCATCAGGGCGCCTACCGGCAGCTGCAGCGGCGGCACCAGCGAGCGCCCGGCGGTATCGGCGAGCAGCACCAGCACCGCGCCCAGCAGCGAAGCGGCCGGCAGCACCCAGCGCGGATCCGGACCGACCGCGCGGCGCACCAGGTGCGGCGCCACGAATCCGACGAAACCGACCGCGCCGGCCAGCGCCACCGCGACGCCGGTGGCGATGGCGGTGATGACGATCAGCCGGCGCCGCACCTGCGTCGTCGGCACGCCCTGGGTATAGGCCTGCAGGTCGCCGGCCAGCATGAGGTTGAGCGCGGACGCCTCGCGCTGCGCCAGCAGCCAGAGGACGAGCCAGGTGGCCAGCGCCAGGCAGGCCAGCAGCGGACTGGTGGCGCCGCCCAGGTCGCCGAGCAGCCAGAAGACCATCGTGCGCAAGCGTCCGTCCGGCGCCAGCGACAGCGCCAGGCTGAGGATGGCCGCGCACAGCGACGCGATCATCACCCCGGTGAGGAGGATCGCGCTGTCGCGGCCGCTGTCCAGTTGCGGTTCGCGCGCGAACAACGCCCGGTGCGCCAGCAGGAACAGCACGGCCAGCGCCGCCAGCGCGCCGCCGGCTGCACACAGCGCGACCAGCGCCGCCCCCACGCCCGCGGCGATGGCCAGCAGCGCCGCGCACGACGCGCCGCCGGAGACCCCCAGCACATAGGGATCGGCCAGCGGGTTGCGCAACAGCGCCTGCAGCAGGGCACCCGACAGCGCCAGCAGCCCGCCGACCGCCATCGCGCTGCCGGCGCGCGGCAAGCGCAGCGCGAGCAGGTCACCGGCCAGCGACGGCGCGGCCGTGCCGCGCAACGAGCTCGACCAGGGCCCGCAGCAGATCGCCGGCGCCCACGTTCACGCTGCCAAAGCGCAGCGCGGCGACCAGTGCCAGCAGCACGGCGACCAGCAGGACCTGGATCGTGGTGCGGGGCGGGAGCCGGCCGGAGAGCATGGCGGCGGCGTCCGGTCAGAGCGCGACGTCGACGCCGGTCACGACCGTGCGCGCCAGCGTGTCGTAGCCGTCGACCAGCCGGTAATGCGCGTCGAACAGGTTCTCCACGCGCAGGTGCACGTGCACCCTGCGCGGTGAGCTCGCGACTGGAGGCGCAGCGCGCCAGGTTGGCGTGCCGCCAGCGATACGCGCTCGCCGGAGAGCGATGCCGAGTCGGCGCGCGCGCCGCTGCGCTGCCACTCGCCGCTTGCGGGGCCCGGCGCCCGCAGCGCCGCACCGATCGACAGGGCCGCGTCTGCGCGACGTCGGCGGTCAGCAAGCGGGTTGCGCGCCCGGTGCGGCAGACTCGTGCCGCGAGTCCGAGATCGCGCGGTCGATCGAGCGCCCAGGTTGGCGCCCAGCCGCAGGAGCCCAGCGCCATGGCGCCCTGCCATTCGCTGCCGTCGGCGGCGGCCCGGGCGATGTTGGTCGACTGGAAGGTGGGCGCCAGGCCGACGATGAGATCGGCCGTCCGGCTGCGAAAGACGGCGACGCTGGCGCTGGCTGCACCCTGGGCCCAGCGCAGACCGACCTCCTGGCTGCGCGCGCGCTCGGGGCGCAGCGCCGGATTGCCATAGATGGGGTAGTACAGCTCGTTGAAGCTCGGCGCACGAAACGCCGTGGCCGCCTGCGCCGTCAACTTCCACCCCGGCGCCAGCGCCCAGCCCCAACCGAGCTGGCCGGTGGTCGCGCTGCCGGCGTCGCTATAGCGGTCGCGCCGCAGGCTCAGCTGCCACTGCTGGCTGCCGCGGTGCCCTGACGTCTCGGCCCAGGCGGAATCGACGCGCCGCGCGAACGACGTGAGCGCATTGGCGAAGGCCGGGTCGTAGGACGTCGAGGCGCCGTACTGGTCCAGCCGTTCGATGCCGGCGGCGACGTCCATGCCGGGCGCGAGCGTGCAGCGGTCCTGCAGTGCAAGCTGCCGGTTGCGGCTGCGGAACTGGTTGTCGTCGTAGGAAAACGGCACGTTGGACACATTGGTCGAGTCATCGCGGGAGATCGCGGCACTTGCACCCAGCCGGTGGCCGCCCAGCACGCGTTCCCCGGCAAGACCGTAACCGTAGTTCGACCCGTGCTCCACCTGGGTCGCCTGGCTGCTCGCGATGCCCGGACCGGAATCGAACGGATCGTCGAAGCCGGTGTCGTTGCGATTGCCCCAGGCCCAGGCGCGCACGGCACCGGCGTCGTCCGTGCGCCGCCATTGCAGCGCCCCGTTGCGGTTGTGATTGGCATCCAGGTCGGGGTTGGCCTGCGGCACCTGGCCGGCGTCGATCGCCGAGACCGCCTGCTGCGAGCGGCTGCCGGCGGCCAGGCTGAAGAGGCCGCCGCCCAGCGGCAGGCGCAGATCCGCGGCGGCATCGCGGGTGCGTCCGTTGCCGGCCTCGATCATGCCGTCGGCGCCGGGCCGGGTACCGCCGCGGGTGAAGATCTGCACGACGCCCCCGATCGCCTCGGACCCGTACAGGCTGGACAGGTTGCCGCGCACGATCTCGATGCGTTCGATCGAATCGGTGGCGACGCCGCCCAGGTTGGCGGCGCCATCGAGCACGCTGTTGATCGGCACGCCGTCGACCAGCACGAGCACCTGGTTCGAGTTGCTGCCGCGCACGAAGAGCGACGCCTGCGAACCCTGCGCGCCATTGCGCCCGATCTCGATGCCGACCTGGCGGCCCAGCAGATCCACCAGGTCGCGCGACTGGGTCGCGTCGATGTCGGCCCGCGTGATCACGGTGACGCTGGGCAGCGCATCGGCCACGGCCTGCGCGCCGCGCGCGGCGGTGACGACCACCGGATCGAGTGCGGCCTCCTGGGCCCGGGGCGCCGCTGCGGGCAGCAGCACCATCAGGAGCAATGCCGGCAGCACGCCGGCCGGCGCGCGCGGGGCGGCGCCGCATGGCGGCAGCGCGCGCGCTGCCTGCGCGAATAACGAATTGGACACGATCCGGCCTTCTCCGGCCCACCGCCGGGAATGGAGCGCGCGCCGCGAATCGATGATGAAGAACGGGCGTGCAAGGCCGCCGCTCTTCACCGTCACCCCGCGGCGAGCGCCAAGCGTCAGCGCACGGCGGGCGCTTGCAGCGTCGCCGGCGCACCCCCTTCGGCCGGTCTCCGGGCTGAAAGCGTCCGGACCGCCTTCCCGCGATGCCGGGCGGCATCCCAGTGGCACTTGATCCGGACTACGTCGCCACGAAAGGGCGACGGCGCTTTCTTACCGTTGCGGGGGCAGCACAGTTTGACGCGCATGCAGCGCGCCGCTGTTTCCCGTTTCACCGACCGCCGGGCATGAAGAACCCGGCCGACGGAACCGAAGGCGGCGCCAGTGTAGCAGCGGCGGTGCGGGTGCTAACATTCCCGCATGCTGGATCAACTCGACGCCCTGACCACGCGCCTGCAGGATCTCGTCGCCCACGTGCGGCAGTTGCGCGACGAAAACCACCTGTTGCGCACGCAGTTGGCGACATCGCAGGCGGAACTGGCCGCCCTCAACGAGCGCATCGCCACGGCGACCCGACGCCTCGACGCGCTCATCGAGCGGCTGCCGCTCGACCTGCGCGAAGCCGACGCCCGCTGACCGCACCGGCGCCACCCGCATGGAACAGATCACCCTCAGCATCCTGGGCCGCGAGTACCGCGTGGCCTGCCGGCCCGAAGAGCGCAACGAACTGCTGGCCTGCGCGCATTATGTCGACCAGAAGATGGCGGCCATCCGCGACGGCGGCAAGGTCCTCGGTGCCGATCGCATCGCCGTGATGGCGGCGCTGCAGATCGCCCAGGAGCTCTTCGGCTCCAAGGCCGGCGACGGCGCCGAACTGACCGACGCGCGCCGGCGCCTGCGCGACCTGATCGCGCTCGCGGATGAAATCCTGGCACCGCAGGAAAAGCTGTTTTAATCCTTCAATTCCTCCCGCCGCCGGCGCGGTTCGCGCCGCGGCGCCGGGTAGAATGCGGGTGTCCCTGCGGTGTTCGCGCAAAGGCCTTTATGTTCCTTGAACCAATGCGCTGTGCGCAAGGTCCCTGGACTCGCGTCGTGGTGTGATCGGCACGCGTCTGCTGAACCTAAGCGGCGTGGACAGTGACCGACCTGAACCTACGGTTCAGGGCAACTGGCCGGGCGGCATGCGCGGGGATTCTTCACTTTCCACGACACGGACGCGGGCGTGCGCTACTGGCTGATGAAATCGGAGCCCGCCGAGTGCTCCATCGACGACGCCCTGGCCGCGCCCGGCGCCACCGTGCCCTGGACCGGCGTGCGCAACTACCAGGCGCGCAACTTCCTGCGCGACCAGGCACGGCCCGGCGACGGCGTGTTGTTCTATCACTCCAGTTGCGCCGAGCCCGGCATCGCCGGAATCGCCGAAGTGGCCAGCGCGCCCTACCCCGACCCCACGCAATTCGACCCGCGCAGTCCGTACTTCGACGCCGGCGCCAAGGCCGCGGCGCCGCGCTGGGTGCTGGTCGACGTGCGCGCGCTGCGCAAGACGCGCCTCGTGTCCATCGGCGAGCTGCGCACCCACGAGGCGCTTTCCGACCTGCTGATCCTGCGCCGCGGCAACCGCCTGTCGATCACCCCGGTCAGCGCCGCGCACTGGCGCCATATCCAGCGGCACCTGCTGGACGCGGCCGACCCGGCACGCGGCGCCTAGGGCTGCGCGCCAGCGGGCGCGCACCACGCCGGCCGCGCCCGCGCGACAGCGCCCCACTGCTGGCGCGCTTGCGGTGGCAACCCGGCCTGCTCGTACGCGAGCGCCAACAGCACGTCTTCGGCCAACGGCCCGCCGTCCGGCGTGTTGCGGCGGTGGCGCGCCAATTCAGCGCAGGCCGATTGCAGCCGCGCCTGGTCGTCGCCATCGAGCAGGCTGAAGGTGGCGCGGCCGACGGCGCGCCGCCCGTCACTGCCCAGTGCTTCAACCGTCCAGAGATAGCTGACACCGCGCTGCCAGGCCGGCGGGGGTGCCAGTGCAATGCGGTTGCCGCCGGTCTGCGCGAAATAGACCTGCCGGCCGTCCGGGTCGACGATGCGCACGCGATAATCCCAGGGCGCGCCCTTGCGGCCGTAGGGTGCATCCCATTGCAGTGCCGCGGGCGGGTCGGCGACCTGCGTGCCCACCGGCGCGCGCAACGGCACGTCGGTGGCGCGCAGCCCGCGCAGCGCAATGCTGGCGCGGCCGACCGCGCCGGGCTGGATCCGCAGCGCACGCCAGGCCGCTGCCAGGTCGCGCCACTGCACGCGGCCCGCACCATCGACGCTGCGGACCGCATCGGCCCCGACCGCGAAGCGGCCGGGGCCGCCCAGCGTGACGACACGACCGGCGCCGCCGGTAAAGGCGATCTCGACCCGGGCGCCTGCGGCGACGCGCAGCCGGTCGCCCGGATACAGGACATCGAGCGGTGCAAGCGATTCGGCGCGACCGGCGCGCTGCAGCCAAGCGCCGCCGGCGCGGTCGGTGACCACCGCCACGGCCGGTGGCGCCGCACGCGCACCGACCGGAGCCAGCGCGCCTGCAATGACGGCGCCCAGCAGCACCGCGCAGCGGCGCACGGCGGCGCGCCGCCGCGCACCGTGCGAACGATGCGGGCCTGGTGTCGCTGCAATGGGTCCCTGCTCCATGGGCGTGCGTTTCGTCCGTGCCGTCTTCCGGTTCCGCCGGACCGGGCCGGCCCCGCAGGCCGGGGCGGGCAGCGCGCTCCGGCTATCGCCAGCGTATTGCCGAACGCACGGCAGGGGAAGCCGGCGCGGCAGCGCCGGCGCCACTGGAACACGGTAAGCGCAACGCCACCCGCGCGCCGCCGCAGCGTTCATGCGCCGGCCGGCGGGCTCCAGCCAAGCACCGGCAGCGGCGTGTGGCCGCTGATCGGCTGCTCCCCGAGGTCCTGGAGCGCCGGCGGCCGCGCGGCCAGTCGGCGCGCAAACACCGCCGTCATCACGACCGGGAAGTCGACCCGCTTGGCAACGTCCTGAAGGCGTGCGGCCACGTTCACCGCATCACCCAGCGCGGTGAAGTCGCGCCGGTCGGCGCTGCCCAGTTCGCCGTAGACAACCTCGCCATAGGCCAGGCCGATCGTCACCGCAACGGGTTCGATGCCGCGCGCCGCCAGCACCCCCGCATTCAGGCGCCGCGCCTGCGCCAGCAGCTCCGCGGCCGCAGCGAACGCCGCATCGCAGGGCTGCGCCAGCGCATCGGGGGCACCGAACATCACCATGATTCCGTCGCCGCGGAAATTGTCGATCGTGCCGCCGCGCGCGTGCAGCACCGGCGTGATCGCCGCGTAGTAGTGATTGAGGGTTTCGCGCACCAGCGCCGGATCGCTGGCTTCGGACCGCGCGGTGAAGCCGCGCAGGTCGGCAAACAGCAGCGCGATCGGCCGACGCGCGGCGCCGCCCGGCAGGCCGCCCTGCAGCAGCGCCCGCACCAGCGCCGGGCTGAGGTAGCCGCCGAAGGCGGCCGCCAGCCGCTGGCGTTCGCGCCGCGCCGCCGCCAGATCGAAGCCGGCGCGCCCGATTACCGCCGCCCCGGCGGCCAGCATTGCGCTGCCCGGTGCCCAGAACCAGCCCGCGGCGTACGCAGCGGTCCCGAGCGCGAACACGGCCACCAGCGCCAGCGCCAGCAGTCCGGCGCGCGCCACCGGGCGGGCGGGCAGCGCGAGCGCTGCCAGCAGCGCAACTGCGGCCCAGCGCAGCGGCGCGGTGACCGGATGCAGCAGGCCCGCATCCAGCACATTGCGCAGCAGCTGGGCGTTGGCAATCACGCCCGGCGGTGCGGTAAGCGGCGACTCGTCCGCGGCGAGCGCAACCGGCAGCGGCAGGCGGTCAAGATAGGGCAGGAACGAACCCAGCAGCACCACGCGGCCGCCGAAGGCGGCGCGCAGCCGCTGCGCCTCGCCGTTGCGGTACCACGCCACCAGATCCTGCACCGGCACATAGTGCAGGGCGCCACCGCGCGTGAAATCGATGTAGCCCGGTTGCGCCAGCACCGCGGCGCGGCCGGCATCCAGGCGCTGCGCAATGCGCGCGGCGAAGGTCGGCACGACCGGATCGCGCGCACCCGCGGCGGCGGTCGGCGTGCCGCGCAGCGCCAGGCGGACGGGCGGCGCAACGCCAGCGCCGCACGGGGCCGGCCGGCCATCGGCCAGATGACCGGGATCGGGGTCGAAACGGCGCACGCGGCCGTCGCAGTCGAGCGGAAACAGCGGCAGGCCGAACGCCGACGGACCGCCGGCAGCCGCCAGCAGGGGGGCGTACGGAATGCGCAGCCGACCGTCGGCGCCGACGTCCAGCGCCACCACCAGCGCCGCGGCCGCGCGCGCCGCCAGCAGGCCGCGCATGAGTTCGCGGTCGATGCCCGGCACCAGGGCGTCGAAAGACTGGTCCGGCAACGCGATGTCCAGACCGATGGCGCGCGGACGGGCGCTGGCCAGCGCCTCGAGCGCGGCGCCCAGGTCGCCGTGCAGCAAGCCCAGCGGCAGCTGCCGTGCGCGCAGGCTTGCTTCGTCCACGCCGACGATCGCGACATCGTCGGCAGCGGGCGCCGCGCGCAGCAGGCGCAGCAGCCCGGCCTGGACATCGAACAGATGCGCATCGATGCGCGCCGCCACGCCGTAGCCCGTCGCGTCGAGGGCGGCCAGCGCAACGGCCAGCACGAGTGCAGCCAGACCCCGGCCGGCCGGCTCCGGCGGCGTAGCCGGACCGGGCTGGCGATTGCCGCCGGACGCCCTGCGGCCGCGCAGCACCATGCCCCCTCCCCTGGCGGATGATGGGCCGCATTCTGGCATCGCTACCGTGCGCATGCACAGCCCCGGAGCGGCCGCTCGATTATGCTGTGCGCTGTGTCCGGTCCGGCCCCCGTCGTGCGCACCACCACCGCCATGTCCTTGTCCGATGCCACTGCGGCGCGCGGCGCGTGCCGCCGCCGCGTGCTGGCCCTGTCACTGGGCCTGCCGCTGCTGCTGGCCGGCGCCGCCGCCCGCGCCGCCGGCGCGGTGCCTATCGGCGGCATGCTGCGCGACGCCACGTTGCAGGGGCTCAACGGGCCGGCGCGCCGGCTGACGCAATACCGCGGCCAGGCGCTGCTTATCAACATGTGGGCCAGCTGGTGCGGGCCGTGCATCGAGGAGATGGCGTCGCTCGAACGACTGGCCTGGCGCGACGCGCGCGTGCCCTTCCGCATCATCGGCATCTCCACGGACGACACGCCGGAGCCGGCCCAGGCCTTCCTGCGGCGGTCCAACGCGACCATCAGCCATTTCCTCGACCACGACCTGCTCATGGAGACCATGCTGGGTGCACAGCGCATCCCCCTGACGGTACTGGTCGACGCCGACGGCCGGATCCTCGACAAGATCTACGGCGCGCACGACTGGGACGGCCCCGAGGCGCTGGCGCGCATCGACCGCGCCTTCCGCGGGCGCGCCCCGGCGACCCGGGCGGCGCGCGCGACCTAGCGGCGGTGCACTGCCATGCCGTGCGCGCGTGGCTGGACAACGATCGGCCGGCGCGCAACCATTGGGCCGCGAATGCGGCGGGCACGGTTGCCGGGCCGGCCGGCGGCGCAGGGGAAAAGGGCATGGTGCAGGCACGGCATGCCGCGGCAGCCTTGGTCGATCCACTGGTACGGGAGCTGGCAGCCCGCGGCCAGGTGCGCCGCTTTGCCCGTGGCGCGGTGCTCATCCGCGAGGGCGACGCCGGCGACGCGCTGTTCCTGCTGCTCAGCGGCAAGGTCAAGGTCTACGTATCCGACCCGCAGGGCCGCGAGATGATCCTCACCGACTATGAGGCCGGCGACTACGTGGGCGAGATGGCGCTCGACGGGGAGGCGCGTTCGGCAACGGTGATGGCGCTCGAACCCACCAGTTGCGCGGTGGTGGCACGCGACGCGCTGCGCGCCGCCATCCACGCCGACCCGGAGATCGCGATGCGGCTGATCGCCGGGCTGATCGGCCGGGCGCGCCAGGCCACCGGCAAGATCAAGAGCCTGGCGCTGATGGACGTCTACGGGCGCGTGGCGCGGCTGCTGCTGTCGATGCCCACGGAAACCGGGGCCGATGGCCGGGCCTGGAGCCGCGAGCGCCTGACCCAGCTGGAGATCGCCCACCGCGTGGGCGCCTCGCGCGACATGATCAGCCGCATCCTCAAGGACCTGCGTACCGGCGGCTACATCGCGCAACGCGACAAGCGCGTCGCCGTGCTGCGCCGGCCGCCGGCGCGCTGGTAGCCGCGGCGCCCGCGCTCAGGGCCCGGCGCCGCGGGGCGGGGCGCGCCGCAGGATCAGCGCCAGCAGGACGACGCCGCCGATCACCATCGGCAGCGAGAGCCATTGACCGAGCGACAGGTGCAGCGCCAGCAGGCCCAGGAAATTGTCGGGTTCGCGGGCGAATTCGGCAATGATGCGCAGCGTGCCGTAGCCGATGAGGAACAGGCACGAGACCACGCCCGGCACCCGCGGCTTGCGCGAAAACCACCAGAGCACGGCGAACAGCAGCAGTCCTTCGAGGCCGAACTGGTAGAGCTGGGACGGATGGCGCGGGATGCCGTCGTGCGCCTGGGGAAACACCATGGCCCAGGGCCAGACCGACGGATCGGCCGGCCGCCCCCACAGTTCGCCATTGATGAAATTGCCCATGCGGCCGGCGGCCAGCCCCAGCGGCACCAGCGGCACGGCGAAGTCGGTCACCTGGAAGAACGGCTTGCCGCGCGACCGGGCGAACAGCCACAGCACGATGATCACGCCGACGATGCCGCCGTGCGAGGCCATGCCGCCCTTCCAGAGCATCGGGATCTCCAGCAAGTGGTCGACGTAGTAATCGGGCCGGTAGAACAGCACGTAGCCCAGCCGTCCGCCCAGGATGACGCCGAACACGCCCCAGAAGAGCAGGTCCTCGACGTCGCGCGCGCTGAAGCCGCGCCATGCGTCGCGCGCGCGCAGCCGCCCGAGCACGGTAAAGAGGACGAAGCCGAGCAGGTACATCAGGCCGTACCAGCGCACCGCCAGCGGGCCGATCGAGAATGCGACGGGGTTGAAACCGGGGTGGGTGAGCATGGTGGCGCCGGGCGCTCCGCATTTGCGACTTAGAATGGCGGATTGTAGTGTCGCCGCGCCACCGGCCAGCCCGGTGGCGCCGGCGGCCCCGACCGTCCCCAGCCGCGAGAAGCACGCCATGGCGCACAACGAACGATCCCGCAATGTCACCCAGGGCGTCGCCCGCTCGCCCAATCGCGCGATGTACTACGCGATGGGCTACCGCGACGAGGACTTCGACAAGCCGATGATCGGCGTGGCCAACGCGCACTCGACCATCACGCCGTGCAACTCCGGCCTGCAGCCGCTGGTCGACGCGGCCGTCGCCGAGATCGAGCGCGACGAATGCAACTCGCAGGTCTTCGGCATCGCCGACGATCTCCGACGGCATCGGCATGGGCACCGAGGGCATGAAGTACTCGCTGGTGTCGCGCGAAGTCATCGCCGACTGCGATCGAAACCTGCGTCAACGGCCAGTGGATGGACGGCGTGCTGGTCGTCGGCGGCTGCGACAAGAACATGCCGGGCGCGATGATCGCGCATCGCGCGCTGCAACGTGCCGGCGATCTTCGTCTACGGCGGCACCATCAAGCCCGGCCACTACCAGGGCAAGGACCTGACCATCGTGTCGGCCTTCGAGGCGGTGGGCGAGTTCAGCGCCGGGCGCATGTCGGCGAGAGGACTTCAAGGAGATCGAGCGGCGCTGCATGCCGGGCTCGGGATCCTGCGGCGGCATGTACACCGCCAACACGATGAGCTCGTCCTTCGAGGCGCTCGGCATGAGCCTGCTGTACTCCTCGACGATGGCCAACCCGGACGCGGACAAGCACGACAGCGCGGCCGAATCGGCGCGCGTGCTGGTGCGAGGCCGTGCGCCGGGGACTGCAGGCCGCGCGACATCATCACGCGCAAGTCGATCGAGAACGCGGTCAGCCTGATCATGGCGATGGGCGGCTCGACCAACGCCGTGCTGCACTTCCTGGCCATCGCCCATGCGGCACGGGTCGAATGGACCATCGACGATTTCGAGCGCGTGCGCGCGCGCGTGCCGGTGCTGTGCGACCTCAAGCCCTCCGGCCGCTACGTCGCCACCGACCTGCACGCCGCCGGCGGCGTGCCGCAGGTGCTGAAGATGCTGCTGGCCAACGGCCTGCTGCACGGCGATTGCATGACGATCACGGGCCAGACCATGGCCGAGGCGCTGGCGGCGCTGCCCGAACGCCCGCGCGCCGACCAGGACGTGATCCGCCCCTGGGCGCAGCCGCTCTACGCCCAGGGTCACCTGGCGATCCTGCGCGGCAACCTGGCGCCCGAGGGTTGCGTGGCCAAGATCACCGGCCTGAAGAACCCGTCGATGACCGGTCCGGCGCGCGTGTTCGATTCCGAGGACGCCGCGATGGAGGCCATCATGGGCGACCGGATCCGGGCCGGCGACGTCATCGTCATCCGCTACGAAGGCCCCAAGGGCGGGCCCGGCATGCGGGAAATGCTGGCGCCGACCGTCGGCCATCATCGGCAAGGGGCTGGGCGAGAGCGTCGGCCTGATCACCGACGGGCGCTTTTCCGGCGGCACCTGGGGCATGGTGGTGGGGCACGTCGCGCCCGAAGCCTACGTGGGCGGCGCCATCGCGCTGGTCCGCGAGGGCGAGACGATCTCCATCGACGCCGGGCGGCGGCTGCTGCAGCTGCACGTCGACGCGGCCGAGCTCGAGCGGCGCCGCGCGGCTGGAGCGCGCCGCCGCGGCGCTATACGCGCGGCGTGCTGGCCAAGTTCGCCACGCTGACCTCGAGCGCCAGCAAGGGCGCGATCACCGACGGGGACCTGACGTACTGAGCGACCGGGCGCCGGCTAGCGCCGCTCCACCCAGTACAGCGCCCCGAGCGCGAAGCAGAACACCACCAGGGCCGGCAGCGCCGCCACGATCACCGGCGGCCAGGTGTTGATCAGGCCCAGGTGCGAGAACAGCTTGTTCATCGCGTAGAAGAGCACCCCGATCATGATGCCGGTGAAGATCTTCAGGCTCACCGTGCCGGCGCGCACGTGCAGGTAGGCGAAGGGCAGCGCCAGCGCCATCATGACGACGCAGACCAGCGGGTAGAACACCTTCTTCCACAGCGCGATCTCGTAGCGGTCGGTGCGCTGGTGGTTCTCCGTGAGATGGTTGATGTAGTGCACGAGGCTGTACGCGCTCTGGCGTTCCGGCTGCACCATCAGCACGCCGAAGATCGCCGGGGTCAGGTCGGAGCGCCACAGCCGCAGCGGCTCGCGCACCACGTGCGTGCCGCCGGCGGCGTCGCCCGGAACGGAACCGCGCGCGTCCACGGCCGGCAACTGCGTGTCGACGACGTTGGCCAGCAGCCAGCCCTGGCCGCTCTGGTAGGTGCCCCTGGTCGCCGTGCTGATGGACCGCAGGCGCAGTTCCGGGTCGAATTCGAAGATGCGCCAGTCGTCGACGCTGCCGTCCGGATTGACGTGCGCCACGTTGACGAAGCGCATGCGGTCGGGCTGGCCGTCGCGGCCGCGCACCAGGTCGCGCACCCAGACGCCCGAGCGGAATTCCTGGCCGATGGTCGCGCCGATGGCGCGCGACTTGAAGCGCTGCGCCAGATCCTCGGCCGGCGGCGCGACGATCTCGCCGAAGACGTAGGCCAGCGCCACGAGGCCGAGGGCCACCACCAGCACGGCGTCGGCCAGCCGCCGGGTCGTCATGCCCGAGACGCGCATGATCGTGAACTCGGAATTCGCGGCGAGCTTGGAGAGCGCGTAGATGGTGCCGATGAGCGCGGCGATCGGCATCAGCTCGTAGGCATGCCCGGGCGCCAGCAGCGCGACGAAGGCGAGCGCGTGGATGAACTCGTAGTTGGCGCGACCCAGTTCGCCGAGCTGGTTGATCAGGTCGAACAGCGAGAACACGCCGATCAGGGCCAGCAGCACGAACAGGGTCGCGCCGGCGATTTCGCGCCAGAGGTAGCGCCGCAGGGTCCGCATCGCCGCCATGGCCGCGCCCGCCGCTAGGCCGCGCCGGCGCGCGTGTCGCGCCGCGCCAGGCGCGCCAGGCGCGGCAGCCAGCGGCGCAGGGTGACCCGGCGGTAGAACAGCAGTGCGGCCAGGCCCAGCGCCACCGCATGCGCCAGCCAGACCGCGGTGCCGAAGCCCAGGCGGCCGCGCTGCACCAGCGCCTGCATGTTCTGGATCGAACTCAGGTAAACCAGCGCCAGCAGCGTGGCGAAGATCAGGTTGGCCGAGCGTCCCACGCGCGGGTTCACGTACGCCAGCGGCACCGCCAGCAGCGCCAGGATGACCGCGGTCACCGGCAGCGCGATGCGGTACAGCAGCTCGCCCAGGTTGCGCGGCGTCGCGTCGGCCAGCAGCTGGGCGGTGGCGAAGGTGCGGGCGTTGGCGTTCGTCAGCGGCGTCTCGATCGGCGCGTCGAGGCGGATCGCATAACGGTCGAATTCGAGCACGCGGTGCTCGGCCACGCCGGCGGCGCCTTCGTAGCGCCGGCCGTTGCTCAGCACCAGGAAGCGCGCGCCGTCGGCGTGGGTCTCGACGTTGCCCTGGGCGGCGACGATGACCACCTCCTTGCCGCCGGTGCGCTGGCTGGCGAATACGCTCTGCACCCGCGCCCCGTCGAGGTCCAGGTTCTCGACGAAGAACACGCGGTCGGAAGCCGCCGACTCGATGAAGCGGCCGGGCGTGACCTTGCTGACGTCGTCGCGATGCTCGAAGCGCTGGCGCGCCTCGGCGATCATGCGCTCGGCCCACGGCGACACGAAAAGCGCCAGCACCGCGATGACGCCGGCCACCGGCAGCGTGAAGCGCAGGACCGGGCGCACCCACGCGAGCAGGCTCTGTCCCGCGGCAAACCAGACGACCATCTCGGAATCGCGGAAGGCGCGCGACAGGGCGATGAGCACCGCGATGAAGACGCTCAGCGTCAGGACCAGCGGCAGGTTGGTGAGCGTCGACAGCGCGACGATCGAGAACAGCGCGCGCGTGTCGACGTCGCCGCTGGCGGCATCGCCGAGCAGGCGCACCAGCACCTGCGTGAACACGATGCAGAACAGGACGGAGAACACCGCCCCGGCGCTGTTGGCGATCTCCCCGACGATGGCGCGGCGAAATATCATCCGGCGCCGCCCGGCACCCGGCCGGCTCCGCCCGGAGGCGCGGGCGTCCCGGTTCCGGCGGCGGCGCCGCGGCGGGGTCCTCTATACTCGTGCGTCCGCACGCTCCGCCGCCTCCCGTCCGTTCCCGCACGCCGGGCGGCGGCCGGCCGGCGGCCTGGCGCCGCACCGGAAATTGCCGCCCGCAGTGTTCTGTCGCTGCACAGTGCGCCGCCAGGTCGGGCCAGGAGCAGGCCCAGGGTTCGATAAAAAAACAAGGACGGTAACCGCGATGGAATTTAACACGAAGGCCGCAGCACCCGAGGCGATCAAGGCCGACTGCCTGGCGGTCGGCATATTCGAGGACCTGGGCATGAGCGCCGCGGCGCGCCGCATCGATCGCGTCAGCGGCGGCGCCGTGCGCGCGGCGATCGCCAGCGGCGACATGGCCGGCAAGCGCGCGCAGCATCGTGGTGCTGCGCGCGCCCAAGGGCATGGCCGGCGCGCGCGTCGCGCTCGTCGGCCTGGGCAAGTCGACCGACTTCGGCGACAAGGCCTTCAACGAGGTGGCGACGGCGGCGGTCCGCGGCTGCGGCGCCGGCGTCGCGACGCTGGCCCTTGCCATCGGCGACTGGAAGGTTGCCGGACGCGGCGCCGACGACAATGCGCGCGCCCTGGTCGCCGCCGCGCGCGCGACCGCCTTTCGCAGCGATGCGCTCAAGTCCAAGGAGGCGCAGGCGGCCGCGCCGGCGCCGCGGCTGCGGCGCATCACCCTGATAACCGACAAGCCCGACCGGGCCGTCGACGCCGGCCTGCGCCAGGGGGGGGCGATCGCCAACGGCGTGGAACTGGCCAAGCGCCTGGGCAACCTGCCGGCGAACGTCTGCACGCCGGATTACCTGGCCGGGCAGGCGCGCGCGCTGGCGCGCGAGTGGGGCCTCAAGGCGCAGATCATGGACCGGCGCCGGATCGCCGCGCTGGGCATGGGGTCGTTCCTGTCGGTCACCAACGGCTCGGTGCAGCCGCCGCGCCTCATCGTGCTGCGCTACGAAGGCGCCGGGCGGCGCGGGTTCGCCGATCCGGTGGCGCTCGTCGGCAAGGGCATCACGTTCGATTCGGGCGGCATTTCGCTCAAGCCGGGCGCGGCCATGGACGAGATGAAGTACGACATGTGCGGCGCCGCCGCCGTGCTGGGCACGATGCGCGCCGTGGCCGAACTCAAGCTGCGCATCAACGTGATCGGCGTCATCCCGGCCTGCGAGAACCTGCCCTCGGGCAGCGCCACCAAGCCCGGCGACATCGTCACCTCGATGTCCGGCCAGACCATCGAGGTCCTCAATACCGACGCCGAAGGCCGCCTGATCCTGTGCGACGCGCTGACCTACGTGGAGCGCTTCAAGCCGGCGGCCATCATCGACGTCGCCACGCTGACCGGCGCCTGCATCGTGGCGCTGGGCAACGTCCATTCGGGCCTGTTTTCCAAGGACGACGCGCTGGCCGCCGAACTGCTGGCCGCCGCGCGGCCGCTCCGGCGACACCGCCTGGCGCCTGCCGATCGACGACGAGTACCAGGACCAGCTCAAGTCCAACTTCGCCGACATGGCCAACATCGGGCTGCCGGGCAACGCCGGCTCGGTCACGGCGGCCTGCTTCCTGGCGCGCTTCGTCAAGGACCAGCGCTGGGCGCACCTGGACATCGCCGGCACCGCCTGGCGCAGCGGCGCGGCCAAGGGTGCCACCGGGCGACCGGTGCCGCTGCTGACGCAATTCCTGCGCCAGCGCGCAGCCTGAAGCGGCGGGGACGATCGTGTCACGGCGCGGCCGCATCGGTGCGATCCGGAACAGGCGACGCCGCGCGTCCGGCACCGGCCATCGATTTTCATTTCAACGTCGATCACCGCATCAACTACGCCTGCCGCGTGCGTGCGCAAGGCGCGCAGCGCCGGCACGCACGGTGCTCGTGTATCAGCCGCGACGACGCGCGCCGCGCGCGCCTGGACATGGCGCTCTGGACCTTTTCGGCGCTCGACTTCCTGCCGCACGTCGCGCTGCCGTCGCCGCTGGCGGCGCAGACGCCGATCTGGCTGAGCAGCGCGCCGGCGACGGCGGCGCGCGACCTGCTGCTGCTGCTGGACGATGCGGCGCCACCCGACTTCGCGCAGTGGTTCCCGGAATCTTCGCGGGTGATCGATCTGGTCCCGACCGAGGCCGACGACCGCGTGCGCGCCCGCGCTGCGGTTCAAGGCCTATCGCGACGCCGGATTCGCGCCGGTTGCCCATGAAGTGGGCAGCTCCTGAATCCACGATAACCGACACGCCATGAACACGCCGCCCCGACGTCCTCCGCCGCGCCGGCCCGGACGATCCGACGATACCGGTCCTGACCGAACGGCTCGGCCTGCCGCCGCTCGAATTCGACACGACGCTGCCGCTGCTCGAGACGACCGGCATGCCGGTCGAACCCGATGTCGAGGGGCTGAACGCGCTGCCGGACGACCCGGTGCCCGTCGCGCCCGGCGGCCTGCATCCGATCGCCGCGCTGCCGCTGCCGCCGACCGCGGCGCCGCCGCCGGTACCGCCGGCCGCACCGCCGCCCGCACCGCCGCCCGCACCGCCACGCGCACCGCCAGCCGCGCCGGCGTCCGCCGCACCGCCGCCGGCGGCGCGCCCGGCCGGCGCGGCACCGGTCAGCGCACCGTCCCCGGTCACGCTCGCCACCACCGCCGGCGCGGCCACCTCGGCGCCGGCAACCGCGCCCGGGCCGGCGCGCAGCAGCGATGGCCGCCACCTGGATCGCATCGAGACCGAACTGCGCGCGTCGGTGCTGCGCCAGATCACCTCGCAGTTGCCCGCGCGAGATCGATGCCATCGTGCAGAATCACATGCTGGGCGCGATGGAACGCCTGCTGGAGGGGCTGGCCGAGGAAATGCGCCTCGCCGTCGCGGTGTGCCTGCAGGAAATCGTCGAACACGCGGTACGCGCCGAAATCGACCGCCTGCGCAATTCCAATCGAGGATAGCTTTGTCCACTGAACACGAGGCCGCGCCGGCGGCCGCGAACGCGCTGGCCAAGAGTTTCGATCCGGGCGCGATCGAACGGCGCTGGTACCCGCTGTGGGAAGCGCGCGGGCTACTTCAAGGCCGGCGCGCGGCCGGACCGGCCGGCTTTCGGCATCCAGCTGCCGCCGCCCAACGTCACCGGCATCCTGCACATGGGGCACGCGTTCAACCAGACGATCATGGACGCGCTCACGCGCTACCACCGCATGCTGCGGCGACAACACGCTGTGGCTGCCGGGCATCGACCACGCCGGCATCGCGACGCAGATCGTCGTCGAGCGCCAGCTCGAGCAGGAGGGCGTGCGCCGCAAGGACATGGCGCGCGACGATTTCATCGCCCGGGTGTGGCAGTGGAAGCAGTATTCGGGCGATACGATCTTCGCGCAGATGAAGCGCCTGGGCGATTCCTGCGACTGGCAGCGCGCGTACTTCACGATGGACGAGCGCGCGTTCGGCCGCCGTGATCGACGCCTTCGTCCGGCTCCACGAACAGGGCCTGATCTACCGCGGCAAGCGCCTGGTCAACTGGGATCCGAAGCTGCAGACGGCGGTCTCCGACCTGGAGGTCGAATCGGAGGAGGAGGATGGCCGCCTGTGGGAAATCCGCTACCCGGCCGGCGACGGCGGGCCCGGACTGGTGGTCGCCACGACCCGGCCGGAGACCCTGCTCGGCGACGTCGCGGTGGCGGTCAATCCGGACGACCCGCGCTACCGCGCCGTCATCGGCACGGCCGTGCAGCTGCCGCTGTGCGACCGCGCCATTCCCGTGCTCGGCGACAGTTTCGTCGACGCCGCCTTCGGCACCGGCTGCGTGAAGATCACCCCGGCCCACGACTTCAACGATTTTGCCGTCGGCCAGCGCCACGGACTCGCGCCGATCGCGATCTTCACGGCCGACGGCGACCGTCAACGACAACGCCCCGGCGCGCTTTCGCGGCCTCGACCGCTATGCGGCGCGCAAGGCCGTGCTCGCGGAACTGCGCGCCGCCGGGCTGCTGGTCGGGGAGAAGCCGCATCGCATGATGGTGCCGCGCTGCGGGCGCACCGGCGAGGTGGTCGAGCCGATGCTGTCGGACCAGTGGTACGTGGCCATGAGCCGGCCGCGCCGGCCGGCACGCCGCATCCGGCAAGTCCCTGGCCCAGGTGGCGCTCGACGCGGTCGACGGCGGCGCGGTGCGCATCGTTCCCGACCAGTGGCGCCTGGTGTACCGCCAGTGGCTGACGAACATCCAGGACTGGTGCATCTCGCGCCAGCTGTGGTGGGGCCACCAGATCCCGGCCTGGCACGACGATCGCGGCAACGTCGTCGTCGCGCGCACCGAGGCCGAAGCCCGGGCCCGGGCGGCCGCGCACGGCGCCGGGCCGCGCTGCGGCGCGACCCCGACGTGCTCGACACCTGGTTCTCGTCGGCGCTGGTGCCGTTCTCGACGCTGGAGGCCGGGCGCGCCCGACGGCGCCTACGAGCGCTATCTGCCCGTCGTCGGTGGTCGTGACCGGCCACGAGATCCTGTTCTTCTGGGTAGCGCGCATGATCGTCATGACGGCGCACTTCACCGGACGGATCCCCTTCCGCGACGTCTACATCCACGGCATCGTGCGCGACGCCGAGGGCCAGAAGATGAGCAAGTCCGAGGGCAACACCATCGACCCGGTCGACCTGCTCGACGGCATCGGCGTCGACGACGCTGGTGCGCAAGAACACGACCGGCCTGCGCCGCCCGGAGACGGCGCCGCGAGGTCGAACAGCGCATGCGGCGCGACTTTCCCGACGGCATGCCGGCCTACGGCGCCGACGCGCTGCGCTTCACCATGGCCGCGTACGCGACGCTGGGCCGCAACGTCAATTTCGACTTCAAGCGCTGCGAGGGCTACCGCAACTTCTGCAACAAGCTCTGGAACGCCACGCGCTTCGTGCTGATGAACACCGAAGGCCAGGACTGCGGCACATGGCGCCGGGCCGGCGTGCCACCTCGTTCGCCGACCGCTGGATCGTCGGCGCCGCTGCAGCGCACCGAGGCCGAGGTCGCCCGACGGGCTTCGCCGAATACCGCCTCGACAACGTCGCGCAGGCGATCTACCACTTCGCCTGGGACGAATACTGCGACTGGTACCTCGAGCTGGCCAAGGTGCAGCTGGCCGCACGGCAACGCCGCGCAGCAGCGCGGCACGCGCCGCACGCTGGTGCACGTGCTCGAGTCGCTGCTGCGCCTGGCGCACCCGATCATCCCGTTCATCACCGAGGAACTGTGGCAGCGCGTCGCGCTGCTGGCCGGCACGCGCCGGGCCGGGCGACGAGACGATTCGATCATGATCCAGGATTACCCGCGCGCCGACGAGAACGCGATCGACCCGGACGCCGATGCCCAGGTGCTGGCGCTGCGGCGGCTGATCGATGCCGCGCGCAACCTGCGCGTCGGAGATGCAGGCTGGCGCCCGCGGCGAAGGTGCCGATGGTGATCGCCCCGGCGGACGCTCAGGTCGAGACCTTCGCGCCCTACCTGATCGGGCTGGCGCGGCTGTCGTCGGTGCAGGCGATCGCCGACCTGGCGCAACATCCGCAGGCCGGCTCGGCGCCGGTGGCGGTGGTCGACGACCGCCGCTTCCTCCTGGCCATCGAGATCGATGTCGCGGCCGAGCGCGACCGCCTGGACAAGGAAGCGAACCGCCTGGAAGGGGAGATCGCCAAGGCCCAGGGGCGGCTGGCGTCGTCGAGCTTCGTCGAACGCGCGCCGCCGGCCATCGTCGCTGCAGGAGCGCGATCGGCTGGCCCAGTTCACCGCGACGCTGGGCAAGGTGCGCGAGGAGATCGCCCGCCTGGCGCCGGCGCCCTGTCTCCGAGGTGCCGGCGCCGCGCTACTGCAGCGCGCAGGAACCGGGGCCGTTCGGGATGGCCGCAGGCGCCGCACGGGCCGCTGGCCGCGGCCGCCGCGGCGCCGGTGCCGCCCGCCGCGAAGACCGACAGCTTCTTTGCCAGCGCGGTCGAGCGGCATTGCGGGCAATCGGGCACGGTGCCCGCGCGCACCAGGGTCTCGAACTCGTGACCGCAGTCGCCGCAGGCGTATTCGAAGATGGGCATGGCAGATCTCCTTCGGGAAGATCGCGCCGCCGCCGGCGGCTGCGGCCCGGCGCGCTGTCGCCGGCGCCGGCACGGGCGGCGCCGGCGGCCCGACCGACACCACGTCGATCCAGTAGTCGGTGTCGCCAAAGCAGATGCCGGGCAGGCCGCGATGCTGCTCGTAGTGCAGGGTCACGCGCTGGCCGACCGGCTGCGCTCGATGCGCGCGGCCAGCGCGTCGTCGCGCACCGTGAAGAAGAACTTCTCGGGAATCGCACCCGGCATCGTCACCATCGCCAGCTCGCCCTCCCAGGTCTTGCAGATCCAGCCCTTGCGGCTGAACTTCTGCACCCAGCCGGCCCGCTCGCCGCTGGAGTACGTCCAGGTGAACACGACGGCCAGGTACAGCGCCGCCAGCACCGCGATGCCGGCCAGGAGGAAGAAGTGCGATGCGCTTGCCATGATGTCAGGTGCCGCCGGGCGGCGACGCGTCAGCGCCGCTGCAGGTAATGGCGGAATTCCTTGCCGACTCGGCGTCCTGCGCCAGCAGGGTATTGCCGGTCTGCCGCGCGAAGGCCTGGAAATCGCGCACCGAACCCGGGTCGGTGGCGACGATCTTCAGGACCTGGCCGCTTTGCAGGTCGGCCAGCGCCTTCTTGGCGCGCAGGATGGGCAGGGGGCAGCTCAGGCCGCGGGTGTCGATCTCGCGGTCGAAGGTCGGCCGTCCGTCGCTCGCTCATCGCGCGATCTCCTCCGGCGCGCGCGGCTCACAGGCGTTCGCGCGCCCAGGGCTCGACCGCGGCCAGCGCCGCGCGGCAGCGCCGCCGCGTCGCGTGCCGCCGGCCATGGCCAGGTCGGGCCGCCCGCCGCCCTTGCCGCCGACCTGCTGGGCGACGAAATTGACCAGTTCGCCGGCCTTGATGCGCGCCGTGGTGTTGGCGGTCACGCCGGCCACCAGCTGCACCTTGCCGTCGCTGACGGCGCCCAGCACGATGGCGGCCCGGCTCCAGCCGGCCCTTGAGCTGGTCGACCGTATCGCGCAACTGGCGCGCGTCGACGCCTTCGAGCACGGCGGCGATCACGCGCACGCCGGCGATGTCGACGCCGCGCGCCAGCAGTTCCTCGCCCTGCCCGGCCGCCAGCTTCTGCTGCAGCCGCTGGATGTCCTTCTCGTAGGCCTTCACCTGGTCGAGCATCTGGGCGATGCGCTGCGCCGCCTCGCCCGCCGGGCCGCGGATGGCGGCGGCGATCTCGCCCAGCCGCGCGTCCAGCTGCTGCACGTACTCGAGCGCGCCGGCGCCCGTGACCGCCTCGACGCGCCGCACGCCGGCGGCGACGCCGCTCTCGGCGACGATCTTGAAGAAGCCGATGTCGCCGGTGCGCGCCACGTGCGTGCCGCCGCACAGCTCGGTGGACTGGCTGGCGGCGCCCTCGCCCATCGCGACCACGCGCACCTCGTCGCCGTACTTGTCGCCGAAGAACGCCAGCGCACCGGCGCGCAGCGCGTCGTCGTAGGCCATCTGGCGCGCCGCTCACCGCGGCGTTGGCGCGGATCGCCGCATTGACACTGCTCCTCGACGCGGCGGATCTCGTCGGCGCGTCAGCGGCTTGTCATGGGAGAAGTCGAAGCGCGTGCGGCTCGGCATCGACGAGCGAGCCCTTCTGCTGCACGTGGCTGCCGAGCACGGCGCGCAGCGCGGCGTGCAGCAGGTGGGTGGCCGAGTGGTTGTGGCGCGTGCGCTCGCGCGTGTCCGCGTCGACGGCGGCGTGCACGCGCTCGCCCACGCGCAGGCTGCCGGTCGCGTACGCTGCCGTGGTGGCCGAACACCTCCGGCTGCAGCTTCTGCGTGTCCTGCACGGCGAACGTGCGCCGCGCCGCGCGCAGCTCGCCGCGGTCGCCCACCTGGCCGCCCGATTCGGCATAGAACGGCGTGGTGTCGAGCACCACGACCGCGGCCTGGCCGGCCTCGACCTGCGCCACCGGCGCGCCGTCGCGATAGAGCGCCAGCACCGTGGCGTCGGCCTGCGAGCGCGTCGTAGCCGACGAAGCGCGTCGGCGGCCCGTCGAAATGGGCGCTGGCGCCGGCCTTGAACTTGCCGGCGGCGCGCGCCTGCTCGCGCTGGCGGTTCATGGCCGCGTCGAACCCGGCCAGGTCGACCGCCGATGCCGCGCTCGCGGGCGATGTCGCCGGTCAGGTCGACCGGGAAGCCGTACGTGTCGTAGAGCAGGAAGGCGGTGTCGCCGTCGATCTGCGCCGCGGCGCGATCGGCCAGGCGCGCGAAGGCCTCGGTGAGGATCTTCATGCCATGCTCGAGCGTTTCCCCGAAGCGCTCCTCCTCCTGCAGCAGCACCGCCTCGATGCGCGCGCGCTGTTCGACCAGCTCGGGGTAGGCGGCGCCCATTTCGCGTTCCAGGTCCGCCACCAGGCGGTGGAAGAACGGCGTGCGGCAGCCGAGCTGGTAGCCGTGGCGCAGCGCGCGGCGGATGATCCGGCGCAGCACATAGCCGCGACCCTCGTTGCCCGGGATGACGCCGTCGGCGATCAGGAAGGCGCAGGCGCGGATGTGGTCGGCGATGACCTTGAGCGAGTTGTCGTGCCAGATCGGAGCTGCCGGTGACGCGTGCGGCCGCCGCGATCAGGTTGCGGAACAGGTCGATCTCGTAGTTGCTGTGCACGTGCTGCAGCACCGCCGCCAGGCGCTCCAGACCCATGCCGGTGTCGACGCAGGGGCGCGGCAGCGGCGTCAGGACCCCGGCCGCATCGCGGTCGAACTGCATGAAGACCAGGTTCCAGATCTCGATGTAGCGGTCGCCGTCGGCGTCGGGCGAACCCGGCAGGCCCCCCGCCACGCCGGGGCCATGGTCGTAGAAGATCTCCGAGCAGGGTCCGCACGGCCCGGTATCGGCCATCTGCCAGAAATTGTCGGAGGCGTAGCGCGGCGCCCCGGGCTTGTCGCCGATGCGGATGCAGCGCTCCGGCGCGATGCCGATGCCCTTCGTCCAGATGTCGAAGGCTTCGTCGTCGTCGATGTAGACGGTGACCCACAGCCGGTCGACGGGCAGGCGGTAGACCGTCGGTGAGCAGCTCCCAGGCATAGCCGATGGCATCGCGCTTGAAGTAGTCGCCGAAGCTGAAATTGCCCAGCATCTCGAAGAAGGTGTGGTGGCGCGCGGTGTAGCCGACGTTCTCCAGGTCGTTGTGCTTGCCGCCCGCGCGCAGCGACTTCTGCGCCGACGTGGCGCGCGTGTACGGTCGGGTCTCGCGCCCCGTGAACACGTCCTTGAACTGCACCATGCCGGAGTTCGTGAACAGCAGCGTCGGGTCGTTGGCCGGCACCAGCGAGGCGGCGCGCACCCGCGCATGGCCGCGGGCCGAGAAGAACTGCAGGAATTGCTCGCGGATTTCGGAACTGTTCATGGCGGCGGGGCCGGAGCCGCGCGGGCGGCTTCCGGCCGGATGATCCAGGCGTCAGGCCTGCATGATACTGGTCCGGGCGCCGCCGCGGCGCGGCCTGGCGCCGCCGCAGCCGCGGCTAGACGATGCGCGAGTAGGGACGGCTGGCGCGATCGTTGCGCAGGTAGCGGTCGAAGACCATCGCCAGCGCGCGCACCAGCAGCTTGCCGCGCGGCGTGACGCTGATCCAGTCCTTGCTGCACTCGACCAGCCCGGCCTCCTGCAGCGGCTTGAGCTCGTCGAGTTCGCGCGCGAAGTACGCGTCGAAGTCGATGAGGTGCGAGGTCGCGATCGACTCCTTGGACACCTCGAAGTGACACATCAGCGCCATGATGACCGCACGCCGCACCAGGTCGTCGGCCGTGAGCTGGATGCCGCGCTGGGTCGGCAGCACGCCGGCGCGCAGGCACTCGTAATAGTCGTCCAGCGCGCGCTGCGTTCTGCGCGTAGATCGGCCCGATCTTGCTGATGGCCGAGACGCCCAGGCCGATGAGGTCGTAGTCGGGCCGCGTGCTGTAGCCCTGGAAATTGCGGTGCAGGCGCCCCTGGCGCTGGGCGCGCGCCAGTTCGTCGTCGGCGCGGGCGAAGTGGTCCATGCCGATGTATTCGTAGCCGGCCGCACGCAGGCGCCGGATCGCCTCGACCATGATCGTCAGCTTCTCCTGCGGCGCGGGCAGCGCGGCGGCGTCGATGCGGCGCTGCGGCTTGAAGCGCTCCGGCAGGTGGGCATAGTGGTACAGCGCGATGCGGTCCGGCTTGAGCTCGAGCACGCGCTCGAGCGTGACGGCGAAGCGGGCGCTGCTCTGCAGCGGCAGCCCGTAGATGAGGTCCAGGTTGACCGACTGGAAGCCTGCGGCGCGCGCCTCCTCGACGCAGCTGCGCGTGACCTCGAGGCTCTGCTCGCGATTGACGGCCTGCTGGACGTCCGGATCGAAATCCTGCACGCCGACGGACAGCCGGTTGAAGCCCAGTGCCGCGAGGGCGTGGACCTTCTCCGGCGGCGCGGTGCGCGGATCGACCTCGATGCTCATCTCGGCGCGCGGCGCCAGCGTGAAGCGCGCGCGCAGCAGCACCATCATCCGCTGCAGTTCCTCGCTGGAGAGGAAGGTCGGGCGTGCCGCCGCCCAGATGCAGCTGTTCGACGCGGCGCCCGCCCTTGAGGTGGCCGGCGACGAGGTCGATTTCGCGCTCCAGGAAGCCCAGGTACTCGGCGGCCTTGGCGTGATCGCGGGTGACGATCTTGTTGCAGCCGCAGTAGTAGCAGATCGTGTTGCAGAACGGGATGTGGACGTACAGCGACAGCGGGCGCACGCCGCCGGCGCCGGGCTCGGCCAGCCAGCGGGCGTACGCGTCCGCATCGAAGGCCTCGACGAAACGGTCGGCGGTGGGATAGGAGGTATAGCGCGGTCCGGGCTGGTCGTAGCGGCGCAGCGTCGCCCGGTCGGGCAGCTCGACCTGCGCCGTGGCCTGGCGGCCCTTGCCGTGCGTCACCCGCTCGTCCAATTTTGCATCCCCCGCCAAGCCGGCAGACCGCCGCGGCGCGTGCCGGCGCCGTCACTGCCCCGGCGAGTAATATGGCACCGTACCGGCATCGGGGCTTGACCAGCATCAAAGCCCCCCTGGGGCCTCCGGCCGTGATTTCCCGGCACGCCGGCGAGCTGCACCCTGGGTCACAAGAGAAACCGACGCGGATCTGCCCATGGACCTTGCCCATTTGCGCGTAGCCTGTTCGAACTGCAACCTGCGCGAGCTGTGCCTGCCGGTCGGCCTGTCGTCGGAGGAGCTTGACCGGGTCGATCAGATCGTCGCCACGCGGCGCCGGATCCGCCGCGGCGACACGCTGTTCCGCGCCGGCGACCGCTTCGATTCGCTGTATGCGGTGCGCCTGGGCTTCCTGAAGAGCACGCTGATCTCCGCCGATGGCCATGAGCAGGTCACCGGATTCCACATGGCCGGCGAGATCGTCGGCCTCGACGGCATCTCGGCCGACAGCCACACCTGCGACACGACCGCGCTCGAGGACACCGAAGTGTGCGTGATCCCCTACGAGCGCCTGGAGGAATTCTCCACCACGCTGCCGGCGCTGCAGAACCACCTGCGCAAGGTGATGAGCCGCGAGATCGTGCGCGAGCACGGCGTGATGCTGCTGCTCGGCAGCATGCGCGCCGAGGAGCGCCTGGCCGCGTTCCTGCTCAATCTTTCGCAGCGTTTCGAGGCACGCGGCTATTCGCGCAGCGAATTCGTGCTGCGCATGACGCGCGCCGAGATCGGCAGCTTCCTGGGCCTGAAGCTCGAGACCGTGAGCCGGGCGCTGTCGCATTTCGCGCAGGACATGCTGATCGAGGTCGACCAGAAGCACATGCGCATCGTCGACGCCGAGGGCCTGCGCGCACTGCTCGGATCGAGCGCCACGAAGGGGTGAGGCCGCGCACCTGCGGCGGCGCCGGCGCGTCTCAGTCAGGACCCAGGATGTCGATGCGGTCGGTGAAGACGGCGTCGACCCCCCAGGCGGCAAGCTGCTCGGCGCGCTCCGGCGCATTGACGGTGTAGCAGGCCAGGCCGTAGCCCGCGGCCTTCGACTGCGGCAGCGGTACGGGCGCTGAGCGGGCGGTGGTCGCAATGCAGCGACACGGCGTCGAGCGCGGCCAGCATGTCGGCCCAGGCGGGTGCAACGCGCGTGCACAGCAGGCCGCGCGGCAGGCCGGGCGCCTCGGCGCGGGCCGCCTCCAGCGCCACCCGCGAAAACGACGACAGCAGCACCTGGGCCGGCGACGCCGCGGCCCCGCCCTGGAACGCGGCCACGGTGCGCGCCACCACCGTGCCGGTCGCGCGCTCGAAGCCGGGAACCGGCTTTATCTCGACATTGAGCCAGATGCCGCGCGTGCGGCAGAAATCCAGCGCCGCGACCAGGGTCGGAACGCGCGCCGCCGCGAAGCGCGCGTCGAGCCAGCTGCCCGGCATCGAACGACTGGACCGTGGCGGCGGTGCAGTCGGCCAGCGATCCATGGCCGCTGGTGGTGCGGTCCAGGGTGGCATCGTGCAGCAGCACCGCGATGCCATCGGCGGTGAGCGCCGCGTCGACCTCGGCGGCGCGGTAGCCATGCTGCCAGCCGGTGGCGAGCGCCAGCAGCGTGTTCTCCGGCGCGAGCGCGCCGCCGCCGCGATGGGCGATACGGTGCGGATACGGCCAGGTCATGGGGCGGCGCGGCGGCGCGGCAGCGACGGCGGCGCCGCCGGTTCAGGCGCCGATGCGCGAGCCGATGAGAACGGCATTGCTGCCGCCGAAGGCAAAGGAGTTGGACATGACATGGTCCAGATGGACGCCATGGCGGGCGTGGTTGGGCACGTAGTCGAGATCGCACGCCGGATCCGGCACGTGCAGATTGATGGTCGGCGGCAGGAAACCATGCATCATGGCCAGGATGCTGCCGATGAACTCGACCGCGCCGGTGGCGCCCATGAGGTGGCCGTGCATCGACTTGGTGGACGACACCGCCAGCCGCGCGGCGTGATCCTGGAATACGCGCTTGATCGCCTCGGTTTCGCTTATGTCGCCGGCCAGGGTGGCCGTGCCATGGGCATTGATGTAGTCGATGGCCGCCGGCGGCAGGCCGGCGTCGGCAAGCGCCGCACGCATGGCCGCCGACTGGCCGCCCGCATCGGGCTTGGTCATGTGGCAGGCATCGGTACGCGCGCCGTAGCCGCTCACGCGGGCATAGACGCGTGCGCCGCGCGCCCGCGCGTGCGCCTCTTCCTCGAGGATCACGAAGCCGGCGCCCTCGGCCAGGGTCAGCCCGGTGCGGTTGCCGGCAAACGGGCGGCAGGCGCTGCCGGGATCGACCGGATCCGGAATCGCAAGCGTGCGCAGCGCCTGCCAGGCGGCGATCGTGCCGTAGGTGAGCAACGCCTCCGTGCCGCCGGCGATCGCGATGTCGGCCTGCCCGCCGCGTATGGCCCGGGTCGCTTCGCCGATGGCCACGGCCGAGGACGAGCACGCCGTCGAATACGTGAGGCTCTGCCCGTGGCAGCCGAAATCGATGGCAATGTGCGCCGCGGCGGCATTGTTCATGCCCTTGACGACCAGCAGGGGATTGAGGCGCGCGCCCCCGCGCAGCAGCAGTTCCTCGTAGCCCTGCTGGACAGATTCGGCCCCACCCATGCCGGTGCCGACCGACACGATGGCGCCGTCGAGGCCGGGGTGGCCGCGCAGGCCGGCATCGTCGATCGCTTCGTGCGCCGCCAGCAGGGCGAAGACGCACACGCGGTCAAGGCCCGCCAGCCGGGTGCGCGGCACGCACGGCTCGGCAGGCAGGTCGACGATGCCGAAGGCGTTGTAGGCCAGGCGGTCGGAAAAATCGCTCTTCATCGGCCGGATGCCGGAACGTCCGGCCTGCAGTCCGGCAAGGAAGCCCGCCGCGCCATTGCCGATAGGCGACAGTACGCCGATGCCCGTCACGCAAACTTTCCGGGTTCCGCTCATGCTCGGGATATCCGCCTTGTGCAGCCGCGCCCATGCCCGCACGGGCATCGGCCACGCCGGCCTGCAAAAAAACGCAGCTTAGCGCAGCCCCCGGACAGGGACTAGGCGGCCTGGGTGGGTTGCTGGTCGCGCACGGCGCGCTCGATCTCGGCGACCACATCCCCGACCGTGACCAGGGGCGCGCGCGAGTCGGCCATGCGGATGTTGAACTTCTCTTCCATCTGGAACATGAACTCGATCATCGCCAGCGAGTCGATGCCGAAACTGGCAATCTCCGTCTCCGGCGTGAGCTTGTCCGGCTCGATGCCGAAGTGTTCGGCGATCAGAGCCTTGATCCTATCGGCCAGATCTGCGTTCATGGATGTTCAGGCTACCGATAAGTGCTTGGGCTTGACGCCCTCGCCGGTTTCGTCAAAACGCTCGGCGCCGACCCCGGCCGGCCCACGGAAGAATCCGATGGTCTCGTCGGCGACGGCCTGCTTGTCGTTGTCGATCGTGAGTATATGGTAACTGTTTTGATAAAGAATTGTGCGCACCTGGCTGGAGCGGACGTTCAGGGCGACGAATTCGGCGCTGCGCGGGCTTGCGACATCGTCCTCGATCGCATGCATGATAAGGGCGGGGGCGGTCACGCGCGAAATGTCGCGGCGCACCGCGCGAATCAGCTGGTGCGCCTCGTGCACGCCCGACAGCGGCAGGTAGGCCGCGCCGACGGCCGAAACGCCCTGCGATTCCATCGCCCGCACCACCCACTCGCGCAGGCGGTCGTTCTTGAGGCCGTACGGATGGCGCTCCGGCCAGGCGATCATGCGGCGCAGCGGCGTGTGATAGGCAAGCGGCGCCAATACGCGATACCAGGGCATCTGCCAGCCGTCGTACGCCAGGGTGGTGGAGACCAGCGCGAGGCCGGCGACCTGATGCGGCCGCTCGATCGCCAGCCGCAGGGCCAGCACCGCACCGATGCACAGGCCGGCGACATAGACGCGTTCGTGGTTGCGGCTGAGCGCGTCGAGCTCGCCCGACACGAAGGCCACCCACTGGCGCCACGTTCCGGTATCGAAGCGGTCCTCGCGCGTGCCGAAGCCGCAGCCGGGAATGCTCGGGTTGTGGGCGCGGAATCCGGCCTGGCGCAGGCGCCGCTCCAGGTACTGCATTTCGAGGGGGCTGCCGGAGAGCCCGTGCAGCAGCAGCACGGCATCCTGCCGCGACCGATCCGAAGCCAAGTGTATGGCCATGCACCACCTCAGAAGGACAGGCCTCGCGCACGACGCCCTGGGGTGTGAATTTTACCTCCATATCCCGGCGCAATAGCCCGAGGAAGGCGCGGTTCACCGTATGCATTAGCCAATCGGAGCGCGCCATTGCGCGACGTGCCGGACGAAATGAGAAGCACCGCGTGAGAAGCACCGCGCTGCGGGTGCACGGCGCCGCGGGCGTGCCGCGGCGACCGGGCGCGACGACCGGTTAATATGGCAGCCGGTCGTGCGGGCGGGCCGCCGACGGGGAGCCGACGCGTCGTGAACAGCACCTTCGACTGGACCAATTCGTATTCCTCCGTGCGGGCTCCCGTATTCGCCCGCAATGTCGTGGCGACGTCGCATCCGCTCGCCGCGAGCGCCGGACTGCGAATGCTGGCGCGCGGCGGCAACGCGATCGACGCCGCCGTGGCGGCCGCGGCGGCCATCGTCATCACGGAGCCGGTATCCAACGGACTGGGCTCGGACCTTTTCGCGCAGGTCTGGGACGGCCAGCGGCTGCACGGCCTCAACGCCAGCGGCACCGCGCCTGCAGCCTGGACAGCGGAATACTTCTCATCCCGCTACGGGCCGGATGCGGCGGCGCGACGGCCGGTCCGCGGCTGGGATACGGTCACGGTGCCGGGGGTCGTGGCCGGCTGGGCGGCGCTGCATGGACGCTTCGGGCGGCTGGCGTTCGAGGACGTCCTGGCGCCGGCGATCGACCTGGCCGAACGCGGTTTCGCGGTCAGTCCGATCGTGCAGGACAAATGGCAGCGCGGCGCCGCGCTGCTTGCCGACCAGCCTGGATTCGCCGAGCATTTCCTGCCCAGCGGACGCGTACCGGCCATCGGCGAGCACGTGGTCATCCCCGGCATCGCGCGCGCGCTGCGGCGCATCGCGGCGACGCGGGGCGAGGATTTCTATCGCGGCGAGATCGCGGCTGCGCTGGAGGCGTACGCCCGCGCTACCGGCGGCGCGCTGCGCGCCGCGGACCTCGCCGCGTTCACGCCCCTTTGGGTCGACCCCATCGCGGTGGAATTCCACGGCCATGAACTGCATCAGATCCCGCCCAACGGCCAGGGCATTGCGGCGCTGATGTGCCTTGGCATGCTGCGGCATACCGCCATGGCGTCCTGCGCCGTCGACTCGGCCGACTGGTATCACGTCGCCATCGAGGCGATGAAGCTGGCGTTTGCCGACGTCTACGAGCAGGTCGCCGACCCGGCGGCGATGCGCGTCGGTGCGGCGCAACTGCTCGACGACGACTACCTGCGGACCCGCGCGGCGCGCATCGATCCGCGCCGCGCCCAGGTGCCCGCCGGCGGCATCGCACCGTCCGGCGGCACGATCTACCTGACGACCGCCGACGAGAACGGCATGATGGTCAGCCTCATCCAGTCGAACTACATGGGGTTCGGCTCCGGCATCGTGCTGCCCGGCTGGGGTGTCGCGCTGCAGAATCGCGGTCATGCGTTCGCGCTGGATCCGGCGCATCCCAACTGCGTGGCGCCGGGCAAGCGCCCCTTCCACACCATCATTCCCGGCTTCCTCACCCGCGCGGGACAGGCGCAGATGAGCTTCGGCGTCATGGGCGGCAACATGCAGCCGCAGGGTCAGGTGCAGACGCTGTGCCGCATGCTGCTGGGACGCCAGCAGCCGCAGGCGGCCTGCGACGCGCCGCGCTGGAAATGGAACCAGGGACTCGACATCGAACTCGAGGTCGGCGTGCCGGCGGCGGTGCGCGAGGAACTGGCGCGCCGCGGCCATCGGATCGTCGCGGGCGACGACTCGTACATGGATTTCGGCTCGGGGCAATTCATCTGGCGCCTGGGCGACCCGCGCCGCGAAGGCTACGTCGCCGCCAGCGACGGCCGTCGCGACGGCCAGGCCTGCGGGTTCTAGGCGGCCATGCCGGGGCCGCGCGCGCGCGCTGCCGGCCCGCCGGCCGGGGAACCCGGACGCGGGGACGACCGCGCCGCGGAGATCGGCGCCTTGCAGCCGATGCTGCTGCGCGTCGCGCGGCTGCAGCTGCGCAACGATGCCTGGGCCGAGGACGCCGTCGCCGAAACCTTGCTGGCCGCGATGGAAGGGCTGGCCGGTTTTGACCGGCGCGCGCAGTTGCGGACCTGGGTGGTCGGCATCCTCAAGCACAAGATCATCGACCAGTTCCGGCGCAGCCGACGCGAGGTGTCGATCGATGCGCAGGGGGAGCTCGATTCGGGCGAGACGCTCGAATCGCTGTTCCGCGCCGATGGCCACCGTGTCGCCGATCCGCAGCCCTGGGGAAATCCGGAAGCCAGCCTGGCACAGACGGAGTTCTTCACCATCCTGCAGGCCTGCCTGGACGGGCTGCCGGCAGCGCTGGCGCGGATTTTCCTGCTGCGCGAATGGCTCGAGATGGATACCGCGGCGATCTGTAAGGATTTGCAGGTGACACCGACCAATTGTTTCGTCATGCTGTACCGGGCGCGCATGCGGCTGCGGGAATGCCTCGAGTCGCGCTGGTTCGCACCCGAGGAAGCGCCCCATCATGGCTAGCCTGTTCATCCATTGCCGCGAAGCGCACGCCTTGCTGTCGCGGCAGCGCGATGCCCCCCTCTCATGGGGCGAGCGCCTTGCCCTGCGCCTGCACCTGTCGGCCTGCGACGCCTGCGTGATCGTCGGTCGCCAGCTGGCGTTCCTGGCGCGCGCGGCGCGGCGGCTCGACGCCTGAAAGACCGGAGACGGCGCACCGTGCGGCTGGCCGTGATCGTGCCCCTGGGCGAGCGCTGCGACCGGCAGGCGGCGGAACGCGCGCTGGCCAGCCTGTCCGCCCTGCAGCCGTGGCGCCGCCGCGGGCATCGCATCGTGGCGGCAGGCGATCCGGGCGCAGCCGGCGACGCGGTGGCGGCACTGGTCGACCGCGTCGTCTTTGCGCCCCGCGGCTGGTCGCGCCAGGCCAACGCCGGAAGCCGCGCGCCCGAGGCGGAAGTTGCCGATGCGCTCGTGTTCCTGCCCCCGGGCGTGCTGCCGCCGCCGCTGGGCGACCGCCGCATCCTGCAGGCGCTGGCCAATGCGACGAGCCCCTGGGGCCGCTTCGACATCCGTTACCGGCCGGCGCGCGGCGCGGCCGCCCTGGTGCACGCGGCCGATGCCGCCCTGGCCAACGCCGGATCGCGCCTGACCGGCATCTGCACCCGCGATCAGCTGATTTTCGTGACGCGCGGCGCGTACCTGGCGCTGGACGGCTACGCCCCGATCGATCCGCAGGCGGACGGCGCGGCCGACGCCTACGCCGACATGGAATTCTGCCGCCGCGCGCGCCTGCTGGGCACGCCCATCGCGCTGCACGCAACCGCGCAGGTACCCGCCGCCGCGCCGGCCGGCAGGCTCCGCCGGTTGCGCGCCATCGCGCAGCGCGAAGGGCGGCGGCTGGCGCTGGCGCTGGGGCTGGACGCGCCGGCGGCGCGCGCGCCGGGCCTGCGCGGCCGCTGAGGCCACGCGCGGACAGGACGGATCGACGGCGCGCCGGGCGCAGCGCGACCACGGGGCGTGACGTGGCCGTTACAATGATCCCCGACCATGGAAAAAAAGGCACCCGCAAAGCCGTCCGCCGCTGCCGCGACCAATTTCATCCGCAATCTCGTTGCCGCCGACATCGCGTCCGGCCGGCTCGCGGGCCGCCACTGGAACGGACGGCCCGGTGACGGCGCATTCCAGAACGCGGGCGGAGTCGATGCGGCGCGCATCCGTACCCGGTTTCCGCCCGAACCCAACGGCTACCTGCACCTGGGGCACGCCAAGTCGATCTTCCTGAATTTCGGGCTGGCCCGCGATTTCCAGGGGCGCTGCCACATGCGCTTCGACGACACCAACCCGGCGCGCGAGGAACAGGAATACGTCGACTCCATCGTCGACGCGGTGCGCTGGCTCGGATTCGACTGGGCCGACGGGCGCGAGGACAACCTGTATTTCGCGTCCGACTATTTCGAGCAGCTGTTCGCCTGCGCGGTGTTCCTGATCGACAACGGCCATGCCTACGTCGACCAGATGACCGCCGAAGAGATGCGCCTGGCGCGCGGCACCCTGACCGAGCCGGGCCGCGACTCGCCCTACCGCGACCGCCCGCCGGCGCAGAGCCGCCAGCTGCTCGACGAGATGCGCGCCGGCCGGCACCCGGAAGGCAGCATGGTGCTGCGCGCGCGCATCGACATGCGCGCGCCCAACATCAACCTGCGCGATCCGGCGCTGTACCGCATCCGCTTCGCGCACCACCACCGTACCGGCGACGACTGGTGCCTGTATCCGATGTACGACTTCGCGCACGCGCTGTCCGACGCGCTCGAATGCATCACGCACAGCATCTGCACGCTGGAATTCGAGGATCACCGGCCGCTGTACGACTGGTGCGTCGAGCGCTGCGTACCGGTGCTGCGCCAGCCGCAGTGGCAGTCGGCCCTGGGATTCGTCGCCGCCCTGCGGGCGCAGGGCGTCGAGAGCGCGCGGGAGTTCGCCCTGCATTGCCACAATTTCGCGCACAAGCTGTTCGCCAGCCCCGCCGAGGGACGCATGCGCGAGCTCTTCGCGCGCTGGGAACACGACCGCGCGGCGGTGCTGCGCGACCTGGATGGGTTCTTCGACCTGCTGCTGGGCGCGGCCCCCTCCTTCGCGCCGCTGCTGGCGCACGCGCTGGAAGAGCGCCGGCCCGATCCCTTCAACCTGCCGCACCAGTACGAATTCTCGCGCCTGAACCTCGACCACGTGGTGCTGAGCAAGCGCAAGCTGATCCAGCTCGTGGAGGAGCGGCTGGTCGACGGCTGGGACGACCCGCGCCTGCCGACGCTGGCCGGCCTGCGCCGGCGCGGCTACACGCCGCAGAGCCTGGGACTGTTCGCCGAGCGCATCGGCGTCAGCAAGGCCGATTCGCGCATCGAGTTCGCGGTGCTGGAGCAGGCACTGCGCGAGGACCTGGATCCGCGCGTGCCGCGCGCCATGGTCGTGCTCGAACCGCTGCGGCTCGTGCTCACCAACGTCGCCGAGGACGTCGCGGACCCATGCGTGGCGGCGGTCAATCCGCACGACCCGGCCGCCGGCACCCGCACCATCGCCCTGCGCCGCGATCTGTGGATCGACCGCGACGACTTCCGCGAAGTGGCGCCGCCCGGATTCTTCCGCCTGACGCCCGGCGGCATGGTGCGCCTGCGCTATGCCTACGTGATCCGCTGCACCGGCGTGCAAAAGGACGCCGGCGGCACCGTACAGACCGTCTATGCCGAAATTCTGCCGCAGACGCGCAGCGGCACGGCGGGCGCCGACAGCATCAAGGTCAAGGGCGCCATCCACTGGCTGCCCGTGGCCGATGCACCCGCGGCCGAAGTGCGCGTTTTCGAGCGGCTGTTCCGGGTCGCCGACCCGGATGCCGGCGCGGAGGATTACCGCGCGCTGCTGGATCCGGAAAGCCGCCGCGTGGTCCAGGCCTATGTCGAGCCCGTCCTGGCGCAGGCGCACGCCGATGACCATTACCAGTTCGAGCGTCATGGATATTTCGTCGCCGACCGCAACGACCACCGGCCGGAGCGGCCGGTCTTCAATCGCATCGCGACCTTGAAGGATTCCCGCGGGCGTTGAGCCGGCGCGCCGCGGTTCGCGGCGCGTGCATTGGCGCTATCCTGTGCACAGCCGGCGGCAGTCCACCCTGCCGTCGCGGACAACCCGGCCGCGCCGCCCTCCGGGCGCGGACAGACAGGCGCACAACGCATGGACACCTTGATCGATTCGCTCGGGCAGACCCGCGCCCGCATCGCCGCGCTGCGCGCCCAGATGCAGGCGCAGGGGCTTTCCACCTGGATCGCCCTGAGTTCGGACCCGCATCTGTCCGAGTACCTGCCGCAGCGCTGGCAGACCCGCCAGTGGTTGAGCGGGTTTTCCGGCTCCGCGGGCACGCTGGTCGTCACGGGCGATTTCGCGGGGCTGTGGGTCGACAGCCGCTACTGGGTCGAGGCGGAGGCGCGCCTGGCCGGTACCGGCATCACGCCGATGAAGGCGAGCAGCGCCGCCGGTCCGGCGCTGTTCGACTGGCTGTCCCAGCACGTGGTTCGCGGGTCCGCGGTCGGGGTCGACGGCAACAGCCTGGGGCTCGCCCTCGGGCGCTCGCTCGAAGCGGCGCTGGCGCCGCGCGAGGCCCGGTTGCGCTCGGACCTGGACCTGCTGGAGGCGATCTGGCCCGAACGGCCGGCGCTGCCCGGTGCCGCGGTCGTCGCGCGCGACGCGGCGCTCGAAAGCCTGCAGCGGCGCGACAAGCTGGCGCGGGTCCGCGCGCAGATGGCCGTCGCCGGCGCGCAATGGCACTGGATATCGAGCCTCGACGACGTCGCCTGGCTGCTGAACCTGCGCGGCTCGGACGTCCCGTACAACCCGGTGTTCCTCGCGCATGTCCTGGTCGGTCGCGACGAGGCGCGGCTGTTCGTGGCGCCGGGCAAGGTGGCGCCGGCGCTGCAGGGCAGCCTGGCCGCCGACGGTGTCCAGGTGGTCGATTACGCCGGGGCGGCCGACGCCCTGCGCCGGCTGCCGCCCGGCGATGCCCTGCTGGTCGACCCGCGCCGCGTGACCTGCGCCATGGTTCAGGCCGTTGCGCCGGGCGTGCGCATCGTCGAGCAGGTCAACCCGAGCACACTCATGAAGTCGCGCAAGTCGGACGCCGAACTGGCGCACGTGCGCGCCGCGATGGAGGAGGACGGCGCCGCGCTGTGCGAATTCTTCGCGTGGCTGGAGTCGGCGCTGCAACGGCACGAGCGCATCACCGAATTGACCATCGACGAGCGGATAACGGCGCAGCGCGCCCGCCGTCCCGGCTTCGTCAGCCCGAGCTTCGGCACGATCGCGGCATTCAACGCCAACGGCGCGGCCCCGCACTACAGCGCTAGCGCGGCGTCGCATGCCGTCATCTGCGACGGCACCCAATGCGGCAATGGCCTGCTGCTGATCGACTCGGGCGGCCAGTACGAGCGCGGCACCACCGACATCACGCGGGTGGTCGCGATCGGCGCGACGACGGCCGACCAGCGTCGCGACTTCACGCTGGTGCTCAAGGGCATGATCGCGCTGTCCCAGGCGCAGTTTCCGCGCGGCACGCGCTCGCCCATGCTCGACAGCATCGCGCGCGCACCGATCTGGGCCGCCGGCATCGACTACGGCCATGGCACCGGTCACGGCGTCGGCTACTTCCTCAACGTTCACGAGGGTCCGCACGCCATCTCGCCGCACCTGGCGCCCGAGCCGCAGACCGCGATGGAGCCGGGCATGATCACCTCCAACGAACCCGGCATCTACCGGCCCGGGCGCTGGGGCGTGCGCATCGAAAACCTGGTCGCGGCCGTGCCGGCGGCGCCCGGCGAGTTCGGCGAGTTCCTGCGTTTCGAGACCCTGACGCTGTGCCCGATCGACCGCCGGGGCATCGAGCGCGACCTGCTGCGCCCCGACGAGGTGCGATGGCTGGACGCCTACCACGCACAGGTGCGCGCACGCCTGGCGCCGCTGCTCGCCGGGCCCGCGCTCGACTGGCTGCAGCGGGCGACCCAGCCGCTGTAGGCGAGGGGCCGCTACTGGCCGACTTCGATCACGCGCACGCGCACCTTGCGTTCGCGATCGCCGCGCACGACGGTGAGATCGGCAGTGCTGTCGACGCCAAGCCGGCCGAGTTCGGCAACGAAGGTCGACAGGCCCGCGATGCGCTTGCCGTTGATGCCGACGATGACGTCGCCCAGGTCGCCGGTCCTGGGGTTCATGGCCCGGAGGCCGGCCTGCGCCGCGGGCGTGCCGCGCCGGACTTCGGCGATGACGACGCCGGCGATGCCGGCGCGCTCCACCAGGTCGGGGCGCACCGGCGTAATGCCGATGCCGGGCAGCGGCGCGCGCCCGCGCGCAATCAGGGCCGGTACCACCCGGTTGACCAGGTCCACCGGGATCGCGAAGCCGATCCCGGCCGAGCTTCCCGAATCGGAGCGGATCGCCGTGTTGACGCCGACCAGCCGGCCGGCGCTGTCGAGCAATGGTCCGCCCGAGTTGCCCGGGTTGATCGCGGCGTCGGTCTGGATGACGCCGGCGATCTCCCGCTCGTTGCTCGTCGGCAGTTCGCGGTCGAGCGCGCTCACGATGCCGTGCGTGAGCGTGCGCTGCAGGCCGAACGGATTGCCGATGGCATACACGGCCTGGCCTGATCCGCAGGTCGCCCGACGAGCCCAGCTCGATGGGCCGCAGGTCGCGCGGCTTGTGCAGCAGCCGCACCACGGCCAGGTCGTATTCGGGCGACGCGCCGATGACCTTGGCCTCGATGGCATCGCCCGCGTCCAATTGCACGTAGACGCGCGTCGCGCCCTCGACCACGTGGTTGTTCGTGACGACATGGCCGGCGGCGTCCCAGACGAAGCCGCTGCCGGCGCCATGGGCGACTTCGGCGCCGAAGAAGCCGGCACTGTGTATGACCTCGGTGGTGATGTAGGCCACCGAGGGCGCGGCATTTTCGAACAGGTTGACCATCGCCTGTTCCGCCGGCAGGAGCGGGCCGCGCGCCGTCACGCTGCGGGTCTCGGCGCGGTCGCGCGCGGAGACGGCACCGGCAGCCATGGCCGCGCAAGCCGCCAGCAGCAGCACGCCCAGCGGCCAGCGCCGCACCGTCGTGTACAGCGATCGGGCGAAACGCCGGCGATGCGGGGGACTTTGGCGCAGCAGGCTGGGCATGGCGGATGACGGCGGCGCCGCGGCAGGATGCCGACGGACGCGCAGCGGCACAGGTATGTCGGGACCGCCATTATCGCCGGCCGCGCGCCACCCCGCCGGCGCCGCGATCCGGTTCATAATCCCGTCGTTCAATCCGTGTCGGCGCCGGGGTCCCGGCGCCCTCCTCCACCGGCTGCCCGATGTCCGAATCTTCTTCCACCAGCGACGAATCCGCGTTTGCCAGCACCATCGGCAACCTGGCCGCGACGCGGCCGGGCATCGGACCGGGCACGCTGGGCGCCGGCGCAGCGACGGCGGCCGACGACAGCAGCTTCGACCTGTCCCTGCGCCTGCTGACGGCACTGGTGATCGTGGCGCTCGCCGGCAGCATCGGCCTGCTGGGATACCGCTGGCTGGCGCCGCGCCTGACGCAGCACGACGCAGGGCCGGTTGCGGCACAAACCCGCCGGGCGGCACCGGCCGCCGTCGATTCGGACGCCGATCCGACCCATCCCGACGAGGTGCTGATGGCCCCGGGCCATGTCTTCCGCTGCGTCGAACAGGGACGCGTTACCTTCTCGGACCAGGCCTGTCCCGGCGCACCGCCGGCGGCGCCGGCTCCTGCCGCCCCGGCCGGCCCGGGGCCGGCGCGCTAGCCGGCGTGCCCGGCGGCGACCGTCGCTACGCGACGTGCGCTGCCTGCATCCGGTCGCGGGCACCGCTGTCGAGGCGGCCCGCATGGTCGCGCAGATGGACCGCGAGGGCGGCATCCATGTCGTTGGCGTGCATTTCGAACCAGCGCGGCAGTTCCTCCGCGAGCCGATGCACGACGTCGGAATCGCCGGCGTCGAAGCGCCGCCGCACGTCGGCGATCACCTCGAGCAGCATCTCGTGTTCACGCGCATGGTCGGCAAACGCCGGGAACGACGATTCGCGCATCCAGCGCTCCTCCTGCGCGCAATGCCGCAGCAGGTGCTCGTGCAGCGCCAGCAGCTTCTCGCCCTGGTCGCCGGGCTGGTCGAGCGCGTCGAGCAGGTCGTGGATTTCGTTGTGGATGAGATCCATCGGCTGATAGCCGACGGCGAAATACCCGAGGTCGGCGCCGGCGCCGCCGCCGGGTTCTTGCTGGCTAGCCATGATCTTCTCCCTACCGAAACGGGGCCGCATCCAACCCCCGCTCGCGCCTGCCCGGCCGGCGCTGCCGCAAGAACCACCGTCCCAGCGTGCGCGCCCTGCCCGCACGCGCCAATCGCGCATTCATGCGCCGGCGCGAGCGACCATGGACTGCCCATGGCGTGAAGCGTTCTTATTGCGACGCACCATCGCGCCCGAAGGGCGCGCGGGGCCGCTAGCGGTAGACCATGACCGGAATGTGACTGTGCGTCAGCACCTTTTGCGTCTCGCTCCCGAGCAGCACCGCGCTCAACCCGCGTCGGCCGTGCGATGCCATGAAGATGGCGTCGCAATTGCTGCGCCTGGCCTCTTCGATGATGGCCTCATAGGGCGAGAAGGAGCGCGCCACCACCGTATCGCAGGCGACGCCGGCGGCCTGCGCCTGGCTCTGGACGGCGTTCAGCCGTTCGCGCGCGAGCTGGTCGGCGCGCTGCTCGTATTCGGCGATCGTCTCCGGACGGTATTCCGAAAGGCTGGCATAGGCGTACGGCTCGACGACCGTAACGCCGACGATGCGCGAATTGAGGCGGACGGCCAGTTCCACGGCACCCTTCACGGCACGCAGGGACAATTCCGAACCGTCCGTTGGAACGAGGATCTTCTGCAGCATGGCTTGCTCCCCAGCGCCGCGGCGAACGTGGCGCGCTACCGGGACCCGGTGCGCCCCGTCGGCAAATACTAGTCCGGCGCGCGCCGGGCGGCTTGACAGCGGTCAAGCCGACTCAAGCAGCGCCAGTGCGCGCGCGGCCGCGGCAAAGCCCATGGTCGCCGTGACCGTCACGGCCGAGCCGTAGCCGCCGCAGGCCAGCGGGTTGCCGGGCGCGGCCGCGCCGGCGGCGGCGCCGCTGCCGACGAAGGCCTCGTCGGAGTAGACCGCATCGATGCCGAACGGCGCGGCGCGCCGCGCGCCCGCCGCGCCCGCGGGCGCAAAGCCGTAGTCATGGCGCAGGCGATGGCGCACGGCCGCCAGCAGCGGATCGGCATGGGTGCGCGCCAGATCGTCGCAGCGGATGCGCGCCGGATCCTTGCGCCCGCCGGCCCCGCCGCAGGTCACCACGGCAATGCCGGCGCCGCGCGCATGCGCGATCAGCGCCGCCTTGGCCGCGACCTGGTCGATGCAGTCGATGACCAGGTCCAGCCCCGCCAGCAGCGCGCCCACATTCTGCGCCGTGACGAATTCCTCGATCGCGCAGACCCGCGCCTGCGGATGGATCAGGCGGATGCGCTCGGCCATGGCCACCACCTTGGCCTTGCCAAATTCGGTTTCGAGCGCGTGGATCTGCCGGTTGGTGTTGCTCTCGGAAACGTGATCGAGATCGATCAGCGTCTGGGCACCGACGCCCGAGCGGGCCAGCGCCTCGGCCGCCCAGGTGCCGACGCCGCCCAGGCCGACGATCGCGACCCGGGCCCGGCCGAAGCGCGCGAGCGCCGCCTGCCCGTAGAGCCGGGCAACCCCGCCGAAGCGCCGCTCGGTCCCGTCCTCCGCGCCGGCGGGTGCCGACGCCGGGCACGCCGATGCCGCCCCGCCCTCTGCGTGCAACTCCTGTGGCAACGCGCTCTCCTCGACACCCCGGCAGCGGTTTCGTGCAATGATCGGCGCTCGTCCGCAGCCGCTTTCGCGAGGCCGTCGCCGCATGAGCCAACCCCCGATCCCCGCCGATCTTCGCACGGAATACCAGCGCGCCGCGCTGTTCGAGGCCGATGCCGGCGACGAGCCGCTGGCGCTGTTCCAGCGCTGGTTCGACGAGGCCGTCGCCGCCGGCGGTGCCGATCCCAACGCCATGTCGCTGGCGACCGTTGACGAAGCCGGCTGCCCGAGCGTGCGGATTGTCCTGTGCAAGGAGTTCGACGCGCGCGGTTTCGTCTTCTTCACGAACTTCTCCAGCCGCAAGGGCCGCGAGCTGGCCGGCAACCCGCATGCCTGCCTGCTGTTCTTCTGGCCGGCGCTCGAACGCCAGGTGCGCGTCGCGCGGCACGGTCGCGATGGTCGGCGCGGCCGAATCCGACGCGTACTTTCGCCAGCGGCCGCGGGCGGCGCGCATCGGCGCCTGGGCGTCGCCACAGAGCCAGGCGATCGACGGGCGCGCCTTCCTCGACCGGCGCACCGAGCAGATGGAGGCGCGCTTCGCCGGCCAGGCCGATCCGCCCCGCCCGCCCCATTGGGGCGGCTACCGGCTCACGCCCGAAAGCCTGGAATTCTGGCAGGGGCGGCCGTCGCGGCTGCACGACCGGCTGCTGTTCGCCCGCAACGGGGCGGGCTGGGAGCGCAGCCGCCTCGCCCCGTGAAAAGACCACGCCAGCGCCGCTGCGAACGCGCCGGCCGGCCATCAGGCGTTCGGATGAGCCCGGGCGGGATCCGGCGCGGGAAATCCTCGTAGCGCGCGCACACACGGGATATGATAGGGGCTTCCCGCAGGCCTGAGCCCACCGACCATGAGCGCTGATCAGATCTCCATCATCATTGTCGAGGACGAACCCGAATTTCGCCGCCGGTTCGCGCAAATCATCGACAGCGAGCCCACCATGCGGCTTGCCGGGGTCGCCGCCAACAAGCGCGAAGCGCAGGCGCTGATCGATCGCGAGGAATTCGACGTGATGCTGATCGACCTGGGCCTGCCGGACGGCACCGGCATCGATCTCATCCGCAGCGTCAGCCAGCGCAAGCCCGACGTCGACATCATGGTGGTGACCGTATTCGGCGACGAGCAGCACGTGGTATCGTCGATCGAGGCGGGCGCCACCGGCTACATCCTCAAGGATTCGACGCCGGCCGACGTCATCTCCTGCATCCGCCTGCTGCGCGCCGGCGGCTCGCCGGTGAGCCCGGTGCGTGGCCCGCAGCGTGCTGCGCGCCATCCGCTCGCGCATGGGCGGCGCCACCACCAGCAGCAGCACGGTGCCGGCGCGTTCCACCAATGCCGAGAACAATCCGCTGTCGGCACGCGAGACCGAGATCCTGCAGCTGCTCGCCAAGGGCATGAGCTTCAACGAAATCGGCGAGATCCTCGGCATTTCACCGCATACCGTGACGGCGCACATCAAGAAGATCTATCGCAAGCTGGCAGTCCATTCGCGGGGCGAGGCCGTCTACGAGGCCAGCCAGATGGGCCTGCTCAAGACCTGATCCGGGCCGCCCGCCTCACGAGGCCACGCTTGCGGACCCGCCCAGCCCGGCTTCTGGCATTTGCGCTGCGCGCGCTGGCGCTGGCGGCGGCGCTGACGGCCGGCGGCGCCGGTGCCGCCGACACCGCCGACACCATTGCGATCCGCAAGCTCGACTGGAGCTTCGTCGCGCCCGATCCGCAGGCGCCGGTGGACGCCGGCGGCGAATCGCACGCCACCTTCGACCTGCCGCTGCACTGGTCGACCGTAAGAGGGCACGCCGTTGCGCACGGTGGCGATGCGGCTGCACTTTCCGGCTGGCAGGCGTGCCCGACCAGGCCTGGGCGCTGCTGCTGGCGCGCAGCAGCGAAGGCGGGCGCTTCAGCGTCAATGGCCATTACATCGGCACCATCGCCGCTGAAAGCGACGCGCGCCACGTCGCGTGGCATCGACCGCAACTGCTCGGCATCGACCCGGCGCTGCTCGTCGCGGGCGACAACCAGATCCTGATCGAGACCCGCTACGGTCCCGGCGCACACGGCCTGGCCGGGCGTCGAGGTCGGGTCCCTGGCAACGCTGTGGAACAGCTACGCCGTGCGCTTCTTCCTCGAGATCCTCTGGACGTGGAGCGGCGCGACGCTGGCGCTGGTGACGGCGCTGGTCTTCGGCGCGCTCTGGCACCAGCGGCGCGAGGCGGTATCGCTGCTGCTGGCGCTGGCCGCGCTCTGCTGGCTGGTCTATTGCGGCGCAATACCTGGCCGAAATCATGCCCCAGCCGCTGCGCGCTGGGCGTGCGGCTCGCCGGCATGGCGGGCCTGTCGGGGTTCATGGCCCTGGTGGCGATCACGCTGCTGCGCCTGTCGGGCCTGGCGCGGGCGCGCGAGGAATGGCTGATCGGCATCTACGCCGCGCTCGGCCCGCTGCTGGCGGCGGCGACGGCGCTGCGCGCCGAGCCCTACCTGGAACTTTCCTGGGAGCCAGGCCTGCGCCTGATCGTGCTCGCGGCCACCGGCGTGGGCCTGTTCCGGCGTACCCGCGGGCAGGCGGCGCCGCATCCGCTGGTGCTGGTCGCGGCGGTGGTCCTCGCTGCTGGCGACGCTGCTCGACTTCGGCGGGGTGATCGGGTTGAACCGCTGGGAAGACACGCCGGCGCTGAACTTCGCCGGTCCGTTGATGCTGGCCGCGCTGGCGACGCCGCTGGTCGACGGCTTCATCAAGATGATGCAGGAGGCCGAGACGGCGCGGGTCGAGCTCGAGACTCGCGTGCGCGAGCGCGAGCAGCTGCTGAAGCGCAACTTCGAGCGCCTGCGCGAGAGCGAGCGCGTCAAGGTCGAGGCGCAGGAGCGCCAGCGCATCATGCAGGACATGCACGACGGCCTGGGCTCGCAACTGATGTCGTCCCTGATGCTGGTCGAGCGCGAGGCCGTCAGCAATGACCAGTTCGCGCAGATCCTGCGCGAGTCCATCGACGACATGCGCCTGGCCATCGACGCGCTGGCCGCCGACGATGCCGACCTGGCGGCCGCCCTGGGCAACCTGCGCTTCCGCATGGAGCCGCGCCTGCGCGCCGCCGGGATGGAGCTCGACCTGGGACGCGCGCAAGCTGCCCGAGGAGATCGGCCTGCACCCGGACGTCGTGCTGCCGATCCTGCGCATCGTGCAGGAGGCGCTGACCAACGCGCTCAAGCACAGCCGCGCCAAGGCGGTGCGGGTCGACGCTCGGCGTCGAGGGTGCGGGCGACAACCAGGCGCTGGACATCCGCATCAGCGACAACGGCCGCGGCATCACGGAAGAACGCGTCGGCGGGCGCGGCCTGCTGAACATGCGCAACCGCGCGCAGAAGATCGGCGCCCAGCTCAAGATCGAAACGGCACCCAACGTCGGCACGACCGTGCACCTGCGCACGCGCGTGGGACCGGTCGGCAGCGGCACGCGCGCCCAGCAGACCGTGCTCAATACGCAGGCCGTGATCGAGCGCGCGCGCCAGGGCTGAGGGCGCGCGGCGGCCGCGCTCAGCTGGTCACGCCGATGCGCCGCTTGCGCGCGAACGTGCGGCGGAACTTCTCCACCTTCGGGCCGATGACGAACATGCAATAGCCCTGGGTGGGGTTGTGACGGAAATACTCCTGATGATGGGTTTCCGCACGCTGGTAGCGCGCCACCGGCGCCAGTTCGGTGACGATGTCCTCCTCGAACAGGCGCCGCGCCGCCTGCAGGAACTGGCCCGCCTGCGCCTGCTGCTCCGGCGAGTGAAAGAAGATCGCCGAGCGGTACTGGCTGCCCACGTCGTTGCCCTGCCGGTTCAGCGTGGTCGGGTCGTGGATGGCGAAGAACACGTCGAGCAGGTCGCGGAAGGTGATGCGCGCCGGATCGAACTCGATCCGCACGACTTCGGCGTAACCGGTGTCGCCGCCGCAGACGCGGCGGTAGTCGGGGTTTTCCGTATGGCCGTTGGAGTAGCCCGATTCGACGTCGACGATGCCGTCGAGCTCCTCGAATACGGCCTCCAGACACCAGAAGCAGCCGCCGGCGAGGGTCGCGAAGGCGTTGCCCGGCCGCGGCTCGGGTCCCAGCGGTTGGCGAATGGACATGGCGTGCTCCTTGAGGGTGCGGGGCCGGGCATGGCGCCGCCCCCGCGAAACCCGGGGGACGGCCGGTCGGCGGACACCAGCTTACGCCCGGAATCGTTACACCGTTTTTGCAGCGCAATTCGGACCATGATGCGGCTCAAGCCGGCCGGCCGCAATGCCGAAATCCGGTCAGCGGGGATTGGCTTGCGCCGCGCGGGCGCGGCGCGCCCGGCGTCCGCGCGCGGCACCAACGGCCGGCGGGCCGGGCGGCGCGCGCCGGCACCCCCTTGTTACCGTGGAGAGTGGCGATGACATTCATCAAGCAATACCTGATCCGACTGTCGCACTGCGACCCGACCGGAACGGTGTTCTATCCGAATTACTTCCATATATTCAACGCACTCGTGGAAGACTGGTTCTACGAGGCGATCGAGATCCGCTTCGACGAGTTCCTCATGGCGCGCGGCCTGGCGCTGCCGACGGTGCGGATGGAGGCGACCTTCGCCAAGCCGACCAAGATGGGCGAGACGGTCGACTTCTGGCTGACCCTCTCGCATGTCGGGCGCACATCCGTGCGCTTCACCATGGGCGTCGACAAGGACGGCGAGCAGCGCGTACGCATGAACCGGATTGCGGTATGCACCTCGCAGGCGACCCGCCAGGCGCAGGAGATTCCCGCCGACGTGCGCGACAAGATGCTCGAGTTCATGCGCGAGTAGCCGCCGCAGGCCGGCAGTCGTTCCCGCGTATCATCGCCGGCGTCGGGGAGACGAGGCCGCCGCCGCACTCCCCCGTCACGGGAGAGCAACGATGAACGAACCGGCGTTCGGTCCCGCCGCCGCCGCGGCCTTCCAGTGGGACGATCCGCTGCTGCTCGGCGCGCAACTGAGCGACGACGAACGGCTGGTGCGCGACACCGCGTGCCGTTATGCCCGCGAATGCCTGGCGCCGCGGGTCGTTGCGGCATTCCGCAGCGAATCGGCCGAGCCCGCCATCTTCCGCGAAATGGGCGCGCTCGGCCTGCTGGGCGCGACCCTGCCGGCGCAATTCGGCGGGGCCGAACTCAACTACGTCAGCTACGGCCTCATCGCCCGTGAGATCGAGCGCGTCGACTCGGGCTACCGCTCGATGATGAGCGTGCAGTCGTCGCTGGTCATCCTGCCGATCCTGCGCTTCGGTTCCGACGCGCAGCGCCACCGCTACCTGCCGGCGCTGGCGAGCGGCGAGCTGATCGGCTGCTTCGGACTGACCGAACCCAATCACGGCTCCGACCCCGGCAGCATGGTGACGCGCGCCCGCACGGTGCCGGGGGGCGTTCCGCATAAGCGGCGCCAAGACCTGGATCTCCAACGCCCCGATCGCCGACCTCTTCCTGGTCTGGGCCAAGAACGATGCCGGGCGCATACGCGGCTACCTGCTGGACAAGGGCGTGTCCGGCCTGAGCGCGCCGGCCATCAAGGGCAAGATCGGCTTGCGCGCCTCGATCACGGGCGAGATCGTGCTCGACGACGTGTTCGTGCCCGCGGCGCAGGAACTGCCCGGTGCCGACGGTCTCAAGGGGCCGTTCACCTGCCTGGACTCGGCGCGCTACGGCATCGCCTGGGGCGCGCTGGGCGCGGCCGAAGCCTGCTGGCACACCGCGCGCCAGTACACGCTGGACCGCACGCAATTCGGCCGTCCGCTGGCCGCCAACCAGCTCGTGCAGAAGAAGCTGGCCGACATGCAGACGGAGATCACGCTGGCGCTGCAGGGCGTGTCTGCGACTGGGACGCATGAAGGACGAGGGCACCGCCGCAGTCGAGATCACCTCGATGATGAAACGCAATTCCTGCGGCAAGGCGCTGGACGTCGCCCGCCTGGCGCGCGACATGCTGGGCGGCAACGGCATCAGCGACGAGTTCGGCGTCGCGCGCCACATGGTGAATCTCGAGGTCGTCAACACCTACGAGGGCACGCACGACATCCACGCCCTCATCCTGGGCCGCGCCCAGACCGGCATCCAGGCGTTCTGCTAGGTCCGCGGCCCGCCGCCGGCCGCGCGTCGCGGCGACACAACGGCGATCGGCGCCGCCCCGACGGCATTTGATGCAGGTCAAGGGTCGGCGCTGCCCGCTCCATAAGATGCATCGCACATGAATGTTTCGCGCCGCGTGCCGGACATCATGAGCGGCACGCGCTGCGCCGGGGCGATGCCGCACCCGACCCGACCACATGAAAGGAATGCCATGGGACTCTATGAAGAGATCGGCGGCGCCGACGCCGTCAACGCCGCAGTCGACGTCTTCTATCGCAAGGTGCTCAAGGACGACCGCATCCGCCAGTTCTTCAACGGCGTCGACATGGCGCGCCAGTCCGCCAAGCAGAAGGCCTTCCTGACGATGGTCTTCGGCGGCCCGGCCCATTACACCGGACTCGATATGCGCAAAGGCCACGCGCACCTGGTCGAGCGCGGGCTCAACGATTCGCATTTCGACGCGGTGATGGAACACCTGGGGCAACCCTGCAGGAGCTCAAGGTTGCGCCGCATCTCATCGCGCAGGCGGCGGCCATCGCCCAGAGCACGCGCAATGACGTACTGGGCCGCTGAGCGCGTCCGGTGCCGCGCCTCTTCTTCGATGGCGACAGCCTGGAGCTCGACGGGCGTTCGGTCCTCGACGGGCTGAGCGCCGCCGGACACGACATCCCCAGCGGCTGTCGCGCCGGCGTCTGCCAGTCCTGCCCGATGCAGGCGGTGCAGGGCGCGGTTCCGCCCGCGGCGCAGGCGGGACTCGGGGCCGCACAGGTGGAGCGCGGCCTGTTCCTGGCCTGCCAGTGCTTCCCCCGGGAGGACCTGCGCGTCGCACGCGTCGACGAAACGCTCGGCCGGCACGCGGCGCGCGTCAGCCGGCGGGTGGCGCTGGCACCCGACGTCCTGGGCCTGCACCTGGAAGTGGATCCGCCTTTCGCGTACCGGGCCGGCCAGTTCCTGCGGCTGTACCGGGACGCGGCATCGGCGCGCCATTACTCGCTGGCGAGCGTACCGGGCCGGGATCGGGCGCTGGAGCTGCACGTGCGCCGGGTACCGGGCGGCCAGGTAAGCAACTGGATCTTCGACGAACTTGCCACGGGCGATACGATCCAGGTCTCGGGCGCGGCCGGCAACTGCCACTACGTACCGGGGCGCCCGGACCAGCCGTTGCTGCTCATCGGTACCGGCTGCGGGCTCGCGCCGCTGCAGGGCGTGGCGCGCGACGCGCTGCATCACGGGCACCGCGGACCGATCCGCCTCTATCACGGCAGCCGCACGCGCAGCGGCCTCTACGGCGACAGCACCCTGCGGGCGCTGGCCGCCGCCGCCGCCAATTTCCGCTACACGCCATGCGTCCACGGACACGCGGGCGCGCCGGCGCAGGCGGACCGGCACGAGGCACCGCTGCCGTGCGCGCGCTGACGCCGCTGGACGCGGCCCTGGAGGATCAGGCGGACCTGGGCGGCTGGCGGGTATACCTGTGCGGCAATCCCGACATGGTCGAGGCGTCGCGCATCGCGGCGTTCCTGGCCGGTGCCGCCAGCAGCGAGATCCTGGCCGATCCGTTCCTGCCGTCCGGCCCGGATCGGCCGCCGGGCGCGGCGACGTAGCCGACGCGCCGCTTGCGCGCGACCGTGCGCGCCGATAGCATGGCGCGACGGTCGCTCACCCGAGGGGCCGGGCGCCCGCGGCGGCGCCGCACAGGCCGACGACATGCAGCTGACCCGGTTCACCGATTACGCCCTGCGCGTCCTCATGTACCTCGGAAGCCGTCCCGGCCAGTTGAGCACCATCGCCGAGATCGCCGCGCGCCACCGCATCTCGGAAAATCACCTGATGAAGGTGGTGAGCCACCTCGCCAGCACCGGCTATGTCAGCACCGTGCGCGGCAAGGGCGGCGGCATGACGCTCGCCCGCGCGCCCGGCAATATCGTCATCGGCCGCGTCGTGCGCGATTGCGAAGACAGCCTGGACATCGTCGAATGCCTCGCTGCGGGCGCGCGCAGCTGCCCGCTGCTGCCGGGCTGCGCGCTCAAGTCTGCGCTGGTCGAGGCGCGCACGAATTTCCTGGCGACGCTCGACGGCTACAACCTGGAGCAGATGCTGGGCCGCCCGTCGCGCGCGCTGCTGCGCGCCCCGCGCGGCTGAGCGGTCACGCCGGCGGCACCCACGCCGGCGGGCGCCGGGCGAAGAATGCCGCGAGGCCTTCGCGCGCCTCGGGCGTGGCGCGCCGGGTGGCGATCGCGCGGGCCGTGTATTCGCCGGTGTCGTGGCCCGGCGCCGTCGCGGCCAGGGTCGCCACGAGCCGCTGGCGGCCGCCTGGGCCCGGGGCGCGCCGGCGCAGAGCGCCGCGGCGATCGCGCCCAGGCGCGCGTCGAGTTGCGCCGCCGGCGCGATCTCGTGCACCAGTCCCAGGCTGGCCGCGGCTGCCGCGGAGAAACGCTCGGCACTCAGCATGTAGCGCATTGCGGCGCGTGCGCCGATGGCGCGCACGACGTACGGGCCGATGACAGCGGGGATCAGTCCGAGGCGCACCTCGGTCATGGCAAAGCTCGCGTCGTCGGTCGCCAGGCAGATGTCGCACGCCGCGGCCAGGCCGACGCCGCCGCCGAGCGCGGCGCCGTGCACGCGCGCCACCGTGGCCTTGGACAATTGCGCCAGCCGGCCCAGCATGGCTGCGAAAGCGCGCGCATCGCGCAGGTTTTCGTCCGTGGTCGCCGTGCCGGTGCGCTGCATCCAGCGCAGGTCGGCACCGGCGCAGAAATTGCGTCCGCGGCCGGCAAGGACGACCACGCGGACCGCGCTGTCGAGCTCCAGCGCCTGCAGCGCCGTGTCCAGTTCGGCGATGAGCGCTTCGTCGAAGGCGTTGTGCACGTCGGGACGGTTCAGCCACACCGTGGCGACCGCTCCCGTTCGTTCGATCGCAAGCGTCTTGTACACGTCTGTTCCTCCACGAGCCGTGCCGGAACCGCAGTCGCGGATTCGGCAATAATGGGCACTGTCCACCCTGCGCCGAAAGCATCATGCCTGCGTCCGACTACGTCGGCTATGCCGCCGCCACGCTGACCACGATCTCCTTCGTGCCGCAGGTCCTGCACACCTGGAGGACGCGGCGCACGGCCGGCATCTCCCTGGGCATGCTGTCGCTCTTCAGTCTCGGCGTCGCCCTCTGGCTGGCATACGGGGTGGCGCTGGCGGCGGCGCCGATCATCGCCGCCAATGCCATCACGCTGAGCCTGGCACTGTTCCTTCTGGCGATGAAGCTGCGCTTCCCGTCGTGAGGGCGGGGCTGCCGGCGGCAGCGCGGCGCAGGCGGTCGTTGACGCCTTCCCACGCCTCGGTGTCCGGCGGCGTACCGATCAGCAGGTGATCCACCGCGCTTTGATCGAGGCGGCGCAGGTGCGCATACAGCGCGCGCGCGTATTCCGGCGCGTCGGGCGCGGCAGCGAGCGCCACGATGCGCGCCGCGGCCGGCGAGGCGCGCAGCGCCGCCAGCACCGTCGCCGGCGCCAGCACGCCCAGGCGCAGCGGCGCCAGCGCGACCGCCCGGGCCGCCAGCCGCGCCGGCGCGACCAGTTCCAGGGAATGACCGGGCGCGTAGTGGCCGTCCACGCGCCCCGAGACGCGCGGCGCCGCCTCGCCCGCCGCGGCCAGCGCGACGGGCCGGCCGAGGACCTGCCCGATCTGCCCGCGGTCGATCGCTCCGGGCCGCAGGATGCGCAGCTCCGGGCCGCTGCAGTCGACGATGGTCGACTCGATCCCCAGCACGCTGGGTCCGCCGTCGAGAATCACGTCGATCGCGCCCTCCGGCTTTTCGCCCAGGTCCGCGCGCACGTGTGCCGCCGTTGTCGGGCTGAGACGGCCGTAGCGATTGGCGCTGGGCGCCGCCAGCGCCACGCCCGCGTCGCCGCGGGCGGCGCCCAGCGCCCGCAGCACCGACTGCGCCCAGGCGTTGGCCGGGCAACGCAGGCCGACGGTATCCTGCCGGCCGGTGACGAGATCCGAGGCGCGCGGGCCGCGCGGCAGGATGAGCGTCAGCGGACCGGGCCAGAACGCGGCCATCAGGCGCTGCGCCGTTGCCGGGATGCGGCTGGCCCAGGCGGCCGCGGCGGCCGCATCGGCAACATGGAGGATGAGCGGATGGCCCCGCGGGCGCCCCTTGACGTCGAAGATGGCGGCGACGGCCGCCGGCTGGTCGGCGTCCGCCGCCAGGCCATAGACCGTTTCGGTGGGCAGCGCGACCAGGCCGCCGGCGAGCAGGGCCTGCACCGCCCTCGCCACCGCCGCCGCATCGACGCCGGAGGATCGCCGGACGGCCGGTTCAGGGTGTGCCATGGCCGGTCGCAGGCGCCGTCGGCGCGGCGTCTGCCGGCGAATCGGCAACCAGGTCGAGTTCGCCGCCGGTGGGCGCCGCCGTTTCAGCCGCCGGTGCCCTCGGCGGGTCGATTCCCAGCAGCGCGGCTGCCGCCTGCGCGTTTGCCAGCGCCTGCTCCAGCGACGGCGCCAGCAGCGTCACGTGCCCCATCTTGCGGCCCGGCCGCGCCTCGGCCTTGCCGTACAGGTGCAGGCACGCGCCGCCGATGGCCAGCACCTGGTCGAAGCCGGCGCACGTGCCGCGCCGCGCGCATCGAACCAGATATCGCCGAGCAGGTTGAGCATCACCGCCGGCGAGTGCTGGCGCGCATCGCCCAGCGGCAGCCCGGCCAGCGCGCGCACCTGCTGCTCGAACTGGCTGCTGACGCACGCATCGATGGTGGCATGGCCGCTATTGTGCGGGCGCGGCGCCATCTCGTTGACCAGCAGCCGGCCGTCGGCCAGCTCGAAGAACTCGACGCACAGCACGCCGACGTAGTTCAGGCGCGCCGCCAGCGTCGCGGCAATCGCCCGGGCCCGCTGCGCCTGCGCCGGCGCGATGCGCGCAGGCAGGATGCTGCACGCCAGGATGCCGGCGCGATGTTCATTTTCGGCGACCGGGAACGATGCCGTGGCACCGTCCAGGCCGCGCGCGATGACGACCGAAAGCTCGCGCCGCAGCGCCAGGCGCTGTTCGAGCACGCAGGGGATCGCGCCGAACGCCTGCCATGCGGCGCGCAGCTCCTGGCGGTCGGCGACCGCCGCCTGGCCCTTGCCGTCGTAACCCAGGCGCGCCGTCTTGAGAATGCCGGGAAACAGCGCCGCGTCGACCGCCGCGATGGCGTCGGCGGACGCGATGGCGGCGTGCGCCGCCACCGGCACGCCGCAGGCATGGATGAAGGACTTTTCGCGCAGGCGGTCCTGGGCGACCGCCACCGCGGCGCCGTCGGGACGCACCGGCACGGCCGCGGCAAGCCGCTCGAGGCTGGCCGCGGGAACGTTCTCGAATTCGGTCGTGACCGCCGCGCACGCGCGCCCCAGTTCCGCCAGCGCCTGCGGATCGTCGTAGGCGGCCACGATCTGGCGGTCCGCGACCGCGCCGGCCGGCCCGTCGGCGATCGGGTCGAGCACGCAGACGCGATAGCCGAGCGCCTGCGCCGCGTGGCAGAACATGCGGCCGAGCTGCCCGCCGCCCATGACGCCGAGCCAGGCGCCGGGTGGCAGCGGGGGGCGGCCTCAACAGGCACGGCGGCGGTCCGTCGCGGCCGGCGGATGCGCCGGCATCAGAGCGGCAGCGTCATGTTGCGCGCGCGCTCGCCCTGCGTGGCCCGGAATTGCGCCAGCTTCATGGCGACGACCGGGTCGTCCAGCGCCAGCGTCGACACCGCGAACAGCGCGGCATTGGCGGCGCCGGCCTCGCCGATCGCGAAGGTCGCCACGGGAATCCCCTTGGGCATCTGCACGATCGACAACAGGCTGTCCTCGCCACGCAGATAGCGCGACGGCACCGGTACGCCGAGCACCGGGATCAGCGTCTTGGAGGCCAGCATGCCGGGCAGATGGGCCGCGCCGCCCGCACCGGCGATGATGATGCGCAGGCCGCGCTCGCGGGCGCCTTCGGCATAGGCGAACATGTCGTCCGGCATGCGATGCGCCGAGATCACGCGCGCCTCGAAGGCGACGCCGAAATCCTGCAGCAGCTCGCAGGCGTGCTTCATGGTGTCCCAGTCGGATTCGGATCCCATGACCACGCCCACCAGGGCGGGATTGCGGTTCACGGTCGCGCTCCAGCGGGCGGTTCCGGTCGGATTGGCAGCATGTCCTTACTCCGTGGCGAGACGATCGAGCGCCTCACGATAGCGCGCCGCGGTCTTGTCGATGATGTCCTGCGGCAGCGCGGGCGGCGGGGGCGTCTTGTCCCAGGCCTGTGCCTGCAGCCAGTCGCGCAGGAACTGCTTGTCGAAACTGGGCGGGGAAATCCCCACGCGGTACTGGTCGGCAGGCCAGAAACGCGATGAATCGGGCGTCAGCACCTCGTCCATGAGGCGCAGCCGGCCGTCGCCGTCGAGGCCGAATTCGAACTTCGTGTCGGCAATGATAATTCCCCGCGCCAGGGCCATGCGCGCCGCCTTCTCGTAAAGCCGGAACGAAAAGTCGCGCACGCGCCCGGCCAGCTCGGTGCCGATCGGTCGGCCACCTGCTCGAAGCTGATGTTCTCGTCGTGGGTGCCCAATTCGGCCTTGTGCGCCGGCGTGAACAGCGGCTCGGGCAGGCGCTGTGCCTGCTGCAGGCCGGCCGGCAGCCGCAGCCCGCAGACGCGGCCGTCGCGTGAGTAGTCGCTCCAGCCGGACCCGGCCAGGTAGCCGCGCACCACCGCCTCGATCGGCAGCGGCCGCAGCCGCTGCGCGACCACGGCCCGGCCCTCGACCTGGTCGCGTTCGGCGGGCGGCACCACGCTGGTCGGGTCGATCCCCGTGAGATGGTTGGGCCCGATGTCCGCCAGGCGGGCAAACCAGAAGTTGGACATCGCGTTGAGCACCTGTCCCTTGCCGGGAATGGGCTCGCGCATCACCACGTCGAACGCCGAGATCCGGTCCGAGGTGATGATCAGCAGGCGCTCGTCGCCCAGCGCGTAGGTGTCGCGCACCTTGCCGCGATATACCAGCGGCAACGACTGCAGGCGCGATTCGAACATCGGACCGGAACTCCGATCAGCGGTAGGCATGGCCTTCATCCAAAGTGGGCCCAGACGACGGCGACCCAGATGCCGGCGGCCAGCACCAGGGCGAGCATCACGGCGGCACTGCCCAGGTCCTTGGCGCGCTTGGCCAGCGGGTTGATCTCCAGGCTGTGCCGGTCGATCGCCGCCTCAACCGCGGTGTTCAGCAGTTCGACGATCAGCACCAGCACGACGGAACCGACGAGCGCGATGCGCTCCACCAGGCTCACCGGCAGCAGCAGCGCCGCCGGGACCATGATGGCTGCCAGGATGACCTCCTGGCGGAACGCATCCTCCCCGGACCAGGCCGCGGCCAGGCCGTCGAGCGAGTAGCGCAGCGCATTGGCGCAACGCTGCAGGCCGCGCTTGCCCTTCAGCGTACGGCTGTCGGCCGGTTGCGCCGGTCCCGCGGGTGCCGGACCGGGCGTCGGCGGGCGCGGGGCGGGCGCTCCGGGCAGCATCGACGGCTTCAGCGGACGTGCTGAACCAGTTCGCCCGCCTGGTAGCGGCGGGCCATGACCGGCAGCGGCTGGGCGTTGAGCTTCGATGCCATGCCCTCGCAGCCGAATTCGATAGTAGCGCTGCTTGCAGATCGACTTGGTGGCATCGCGCGCCGGCTTGAGGAACTCGCGCGGATCGAACTTCGAGGGGTTCTGCGCCAGGAACCGGCGCACGGCGGCCGTCATCGCCAGGCGGATGTCGGTGTCGATGTTGATCTTGCGCACGCCGTGCTTGATCGCCTCCTGGATCTCCTCGACCGGCACGCCGTAGGTCTCCTTGATCTGCCCGCCGTACTGGCGGATCTCCTCGAGCAGATCCTGCGGCACGCTGGAGGAGCCGTGCATCACGAGGTGCGTCGTCGGGATGCGCGCATGGATCTGCTTGATTCGGTCGATGGCCAGGATGTCGCCGGTGGGCTTGCGCGAGAACTTGTAGGCGCCGTGCGACGTGCCGATCGCGATCGCCAGCGCATCCAGCTGGGTGCGCTTGACGAAGTCCGCCGCCTGGTCCGGGTCGGTGAGCAGCATTTCGCGCGTCATCTTGCCGTCGGCGCCGTGGCCGTCTTCCTTGTCGCCTTCCATCGTCTCGAGCGAGCCCAGGCAGCCCAGTTCGCCCTCGACGCTCACTCCGAGCGCGTGCGCCATGTCGACCACCTTGCGGGTCACCTGCCAGTTGTAGTCGTAGTCGGCGACGGTCTTGCCGTCCTCCTTGAGCGAGCCGTCCATCATGACCGACGAGAAGCCCAGGCGGATCGCCGATTCGCAGACCGCCGGCGACTGGCCGTGATCCTGGTGCATGGCGATCGGGATGTTCGGGTACGACTCGATCGCCGCCTCGATCAGGTGGCGCAGGAAATGCTCGCCGGCATACTTGCGCGCGCCGGCCGAGGCCTGCATGATGACGGGCGCATCGGCTTCCCGGGCCGCCTCCATGATGGCCTGCACCTGTTCGAGATTGTTGACATTGAACGCCGGCACCCCGTAGGTGTGTTCGGCGGCGTGATCGAGCATCTGACGCATGGAAATGATGGCCATCGTGGTCTCCTGGTTTGAAATTCCTTGCCGCGGCGCCGGGCTCAGTGCGCCGCGCCGGCCGCCAGCGCCGCCCGTTCCTGAAGGATCTGGACCGCCGGCAGGGGCTTGCCCTCGAGGAACTCCAGAAATGCGCCGCCGCCGGTCGAGATGTAGCTGACGCTCTCGCCGATGTGGTACTTGGCGATCGCCGCCAGCGTGTCGCCGCCGCCGGCGATGGAAAAGCTGCCGTTGGCCGTGGCGCTGGCTATCGCCATGGCCAGGTCGTGCGTGCCCTGCGCGAACGCGTCGAATTCGAATACCCCCAGCGGGCCGTTCCAGATGATCGTCCCGGCCTGCTGCACGATGCGCGCCAGGTGCGCCGAGGTCTGGGGGCCGACGTCGAGGATGAGTTCATCGGCGCGCACGTCGTCGGCGCGCCGCACCGTTGCCGGCGCATCGGCGGCGAAGCGCGTTGCCACCACGACGTCCATCGGCAGCGGCAGCGTCGCGCCCTTCTGCTCCAGCGTCGCGATGACCTTGCGGCATTCGGCAACCAGGTCCGCTTCGGCGAGCGACTTGCCGATCGGCAGGCCGGCCGCCAGCAGGAAGGTGTTGGCAATGCCGCCGCCCACGATCAGGCGATCGACCTTTTGCGCAAGGTTGTTGAGGATCGTGAGCTTGGTCGAGACCTTCGAGCCCGCGACGATGGCCACCAGCGGGCGCCGCGGATCGCCCAGGGCGCGTCCCAGCGCCTCGATCTCCGCGGCCAGCAGCGGACCGGCGCAGGCGATCGGGGCGAAGCGCGCGACGCCGTGCGTGGTGGCCTCGGCGCGGTGCGCGGTGCCGAAGGCATCGTTGACGTAGACGTCGCAGAGCGCGGCGATGCGGCGCGACAGCTCCTCCTGGTCGCTCTTCTCGCCGGGATTGGTGCGGCAGTTCTCGAGCAGCACGACCGCTCCCGGCGCCACGCTGACGCCGTGGGTCCAGTCGGTCAGCAGCGGCACCGGGCGACCCAGCAGCTCGGCCAGGCGCTCGCCGACGGGCGCCAGCGAGTCGGCCGGGGTCAGCACGCCCTCGCGGGGCCGCCCCAGGTGCGACGTGACCATGACCGCCGCGCCGGCGTCGAGGGCGGCGCGGATCGCCGGAACCGACGCGCGGATGCGCGTGTCCTCGGTGATCCGGCCGCGATCGTCCAGCGGCACGTTGAGGTCCGAGCGGATCAATACGCGCTTGCCGCGCAGCACGCCCTGGCGGCACAGCGAATCGAGGGTTATGACGTTCATGACGGGCGCTTTCCAAGCGGGGGAAGTCCGGCGCCGGGGCCGCCGCGCGTGCGCCGCGGTACGGCCCTGCTCCATGATCTCCGGGGATTATAGGTTCGACGGCGCCGGCGCCCGGTGCGCACCGGGCGCCGGCGGACCGCTCAGGCGTTCATCAGCGCGACGGTGGTATCCAGCATGCGATTGCTGAAGCCCCATTCGTTGTCGTACCAGCTGCTCACCTTGACCAGCCGCCCGCAGACCTTCGTGAGCGTGGCATCGAAGATCGACGAGTGCGCGTCGTGGTTGAAATCGACCGACACCAATGGTTCGTCGCAGTAGGCCAGGATCCCGCGCAGCGCCCCCTGCGCGGCCTCGCGCATCGTCCGGTTGACCTCGTCGACGGTGGTATCGCGCGCGGCGATGAAGGACAGGTCGACCAGCGATACGTTGATCGTCGGCACGCGAATGGCGAAACCGTCCAGGCGCCCGTTGAGCTCCGGCAGGACCAGGCCGACGGCCGCGGCGGCGCCCGTCTTGGTCGGGATCATCGACTGGGTGGCCGAACGGGCGCGCCGCAGGTCTTCGTGGTAGACGTCGGTCAGCACCTGGTCGTTCGTATAGGAATGGATCGTCGTCATCAGCCCGTTGACCAGCCCGATGCGCGCATGCAGCGGCTGGACCAGCGGGGCCAGGCAGTTGGTGGTGCACGACGCGTTGGAAATGACCGTGTCGCTGCGCTTGAGGACCTGATGGTTGACGCCATAGACGACCGTGGCGTCGACGTCCTTGCCGCCGGGCGCCGAGATGACCACCTTGCGCGCGCCGCCGCGCAGGTGCGCGCCCGCCTTTTCCTTGGTGGTGAAGAGCCCGGTGCACTCGAGCACGACGTCGACCCCAAGGGATGCCCACGGCAGCTGCGCCGGATCGCGGTGCGCGAACACCTTGATGCGGTCGCCGTTGACGACCAGCGCATCGCCATCGACCGCGACCGTGCCGGGAAGCGCCCGTGGGCGGTGTCGTACCGCGTCAGGTGGGCGTTGATGGTCGCATCGCCCAGGTCGTTGACGGCGACGATCTGCAGGTCGTGCTTCTTGCCGCTCTCGTAATGTGCGCGCAGGACATTGCGGCCGATGCGCCCGTAGCCGTTGATGGCGACTTTGATGGTCATGATGCGGAACTCCCCCGGTTGTTCAATCCGATTCCCCGTCGACGCGTCGTCCGGCGCGCCACGGCTGCCGGCCCGGTGGCGCCTGCCGGGTCCGCGCGCCATGGGCCGGGCCGTGTCGTCGAGGGGGCAATATCTTCCGGCAGGCGGTGCCGGCGCAGGCAGCCGGGACCGCGGCGGCAGCCACCGCTGCGCGCAGACCGCTTGGCGTCGACGGAGCTGGGCACCGGCTCCTGGAGCGCGGAAATTTTAGCAGCGTACGGCCCTCTCCCAAGGCGATGCCGCAGCGCACTATCGGCTGGTAAATCTCATAAAGTGTGGCGCAATAACCGCAGGCGCTCGGGTACGCTGCGTGCCATGGCCACCCCGCGATTCTTCGTTCCGGATCCGTCCCGGGTCCGCCTGCACGCCGCGTCGACCACCGTCGCGCTGCCGGCGGCCGCCGCCCACCATGCGCGGCGCGTGCTGCGCCTGCGCCCGGACGATCGCCAGTGGTCCTGTTCGACGGCCAGGGCAATGGAATACGCCGCCGCGCTGCGGCACGACGGCGCCGACCCGGCCGCGCGTACTGGTGCGCATCTCGCGCGGCGGCGCCGTCGACCGCGAGGCGCTCGTGCCGCATCACGCCTGTCCAGGTCGCTCAGCGCCCAGGACAAGATCGACTGGCTGATAGAAAAATGCGTCGAACTGGGCGTTGCGCGTATCGTGTCTGGCGCCGGCCGAACGCAGCGTCGTGCGCCTCGACGAGGCACGCCGCGCGCGGCGCCTGGAGCGCTGGCGCGAAATCGCCGCTGGCGGCGTCGGCGCAGTGCGGGCGCAACCGCCTGCTCGAGATCGTGCTGGCGCCGACGCTGGCGGCGGCGCTGCGCGGCGCGCCGGCCGACTGCGGCGCGCGCTGGCTGCTCGATCCGGCCGCCGCGCGGGGCTGGGCGCGGCAGCTGGCCAGCGCGCGCCGGCCGACACGCTGGCCTGCGCCGTCGGGCCCGAGGGCGGTTTCACGCCGTCCGAGCACGCGCTGGCCGGACGCTCGGCTTTGCCGCCGGTGCGCCTGGGAGCGCGGGTGCTGCGCACCGAGACCGCGGGCCTGGCCGCCGTGAGCGGCCCTGCTCGCGCTGCACGGCGAATATCGCGTGACACGCGCGCGCTCGCACGCACCCACGACTGCTACAGCACGACGACGCGCGCGGCCGTCCCGGCTCGGCTTCGCGCCGCTCGGTCAGGAAGGCCAGCACCGCGTCGCGGCGCGCCAGCGTATCGCGGTAGCCCAGGTCCATGAGGGCGCGCGTGAACGGCGCCTCGAACAGCAGATAGCTGGCCAGGCCCGGCGCCGCTGGCGCCGGTAGGTGCCGATGCCCTCGAGCAGCGCCCGGATCGGGCGCGGCAGCGCGCCGAGGTATTCGGTGGCGATGCCGTCGAGACGCTGGCTGGGCGAGATCGTCAGCGTCTCGATCGGCCGCAGTGCCGGCCGCGCGCTGCGCGTGCGGGCTCAGGCTCTCGGCGACGAGGTTCATCTTCTCCAGCCGTTCCACGTCGGAGGCCAGCGCATCGAGGAAGATCGTCGACAGCGCATGGCCCGGCCACCTGCGCCAGCGACGGATAGTCGGCGGCGTCGAAGTGCGGCAGCACGCCCGGATTGCCGGTCTGGCCCACGCCGACGACCATGATGCGCTCGGCACCCAGGTGGATGGCCGGGCTGGTCGGCGACAGCTGGCGCATCGAGCCGTCGCCGAAGTACTCCACGCCGCCGGTGCTGCGACTCGCTCAGGTCGAGCGGCACCGCCGGGAACACGAACGGAATGGCCGACGACGCCAGCAGGTGCGGCACGCCGATGCGGGCGCGCACCGAGACGCGCTGCAGCTTGCTCGGGAACGCGTGGTCGTTGAGCGCCTGGTAGAAGGTGACGTGGCGCCCCGAGCTGTAGCTCGAGGTCGCCCACGGCCAGCGCGCGCAGGTGGCCGCGCTCCAGCGCGCAGCTCGACGTGCGGGAAGTCGATCAGGCGGGTGAGCAGGTCGCGCAGCGGCTCGTTGTCGAGCAGCGAGCGCGGCCGCGCCCGCAGCGAACGGCGCACGATCCAGCCCAGCGACAGCAGCGACAGCCAGCGCGCGCCGCTGCGCATGACGCCGAACAGGTCGGAGCGGTACACCTGGTCGGCGTGGAAGTTCTCCCAGACGTCGACCAGCTGCGCGACGGCATCCTGGAAGTTGTCGGAACGGCTGGCCAGCGCCGTGGCGTTGATGGCGCCGGCCGAGGTGCCCGACCAGGATCGGAAACGGGTTCTGCCCCTGGCGCGATGCCCGGGTCGACGCCGCGGCGCGCGTCGCGCAGCAGGGCCGCCACGGCCTTGAGCACGCCCACCTGGTAGGCGGCGCGCGCGCCGCCGCCCATCAGGATCAGGGCGGCCGGCGTGGTGCGCAGGCGCAGTCGGTCGGGCGGTCGGTCGCTCATCGTCGCGCGGGCGGGCCGGCGGCGCTGTCGCCTCAGCGCTGCGAGTTGGCGTCGACGACCGCCAGCGCGGCCATGTTGACGATGCGGCGCACCGTCGCCGACGGCGTGAGGATGTGCACCGGACGCGCGACGCCCAGCAGGATCGGGCCGATGGCCACGTTGTTGCCGGAGATCGTCTTGAGCAGGTTGTAGCTGATGTTGGCGGCGTCGATGCCCGGACAGACCAGCAGGTTCGCGTCGCCCTTGCAGCGTGGACATGCGGCATGATGGACCGGCGCAGTTCGGCGTCGACCGCGCAGTCGGCGTGCATCTCGCCGTCGATCTCCAGCGTCGGCGCGGCGGCGCGCACCAGGTCGAGCGCGCGGCGCATCTTGGTCGCCGACGGCGCGTCGCTGGTGCCGAAGTTCGAATGCGACAGCAGCGCCACCCGCGGCGAGATGCCCAGGCGGCGCAGTTCCTCGGCGGCGCTGATCGTGATCTCGCAGATCTCCTCGGCGGTCGGATCGACGTTGACGTGCGTGTCGACCAGCGCGATCTGGCGGCCCGGCAGCATCAGGATGTTCATCGCCGCGTAGACCTTCGCGCCGGGACGCCGGCCCAGCACCTGGTCGATGTAGCGCAGGTGGATGCCGTGCGTGCCGAACGTGCCGCAGATCATCGCGTCGGCGTCGCCGTGGTGGATCAGCATCGCGCCGATCAGCGTGTGGCGGCGCCGCATCTCGATGCTGCGCGTACTGCTCCGTGACGCCGCGGCGCGCCGTCATGCGGTGATAGGCTCTGCCAGTAGGGCCGGTAGCGCGGGTCCGATTCCGGATTGACGACGTCCAGGTCGGCGCCGGCGCGCATGCGCAGGCCGAAGCGCTCCAGGCGCCGCTCGATCACCGCCGGCCGGCCGATCAGGATCGGGCGGCGCGATGCCTTCGTCGACGACGACCTGCACCGCGCGCAGCACGCGCTCGTCCTCGCCCTCGGCGAAGACGACGCGGCTGGCGCCGCCGGCGGCATGGGCCTTCTTCGCGACCGCGAAGAGCGGCTTCATGAAGGTGCCCGAGTGATAGACGAACTGCTGCAGCTGCGCCTGGTAGGCGTCCAGGTCGGCCAGCGGCCGCGTCGCGACGCCGCTGCGCATGGCGGCCTGCGCGACGGCCGGCGCGATGCGCAGCATCAGGCGCGGATCGAAGGGCTTGGGAATGATGCACTCGGGGCCGAAGCTCAGGTTGGACACGCCGTAGGCCATCGCGACCTCGTCGTTGGTCTCCTCCTGCGCGAGGCGCGCGATGGCGTGCACCGCGGCGATCTCCATCTCGCGCGTGATCGTCGTGGCGCCGACATCGAGCGCGCCGCGGAAGATGAAGGGAAAGCACAGGACGTTGTTGACCTGGTTCGGGATAGTCGGAGCGACCGGTGGCGATCAGCGCGTCGCTGCGCACCGCCTTGACCTGCGTCGGGCAGGATCTCCGGCGTCGGATTGGCCAGCGCCAGGATCAGCGGCGTCGGCGCCATGGTCGCGACCATCGCGCCGGTGCAGACGCCGCCGGCCGACAGGCCGAGGAAGACGTCGGCGCCGTGCATCAGGTCGGCCAGCGTGCGCGCCGCGGTGGCCTGGGCAAAGCGCGCCTTGTCCTCGTCCATCAGCTCGGTGCGGCCCTCGTAGACCACGCCCTCGATGTCGGTGACCCAGATGTTGCGCGCGCGGCAGGCCCAGCTCGACCAGCAGTTCCAGGCAGGCCAGCGCCGCCGCGCCGGCGCCGCTGACGACGAGCTTGACCGCGGCCAGCGACTTGCCCACCAGCTTGGACGCCGTTGAGGACCGCGGCGCCGACGATGATCGCCGTGCCGTGCTGGTCGTCGTGGAACACCGGGATGCGCATGCGCTCGCGCAGGCGCCGCTCGACGCTGAAGCACTCGGGCGCCTTGATGTCCTCGAGGTTGATGGCGCCGAAGGTCGGCTCGAGCGCGGCGATGATCTCGACCAGCTTGTCCGGATCGGTCTCGTTGATCTCGATGTCGAAGACGTCGATGCCGGCGAACTTCTTGAACAGTACCGCCTTGCCTTCCATGACCGGCTTGGCGGCCAGCGGGCCGATGTCGCCCAGCCCGAGCACGGCGGTGCCGTTGGTGATGACGCCGACCAGATTGGCGCGCGCCGTATAGCGCGCCGCCGTCGCTCGGGATCGGCGACGATCGCTTCGCAGGCGGCCGCGACGCCCGGGCGAATAGGCCAGCGCGAGGTCGCGCTGGTTGGTCAGCTGCTTGGTCGGCGTTACGGAGATTTTTCCGGGGTGCGGGAACTCGTGGTAATCGAGTGCGGCGCTGCGGAGATCGGCATTGTTTGTGGTGGGCATGTGGCGTTCGATCCTGCAAAGCGCCGATTATCGGCCTGTCGCCGGGCGCGCGCACGGCCGCGAGCCGGCCGGCCGGTTCCACGGCCGGCCGTAGCGCCGTCCAGGACAAAGTTTGGCGCAATCCCGGCGGAAAATATATAGCGAAACGGCGTCTACCCGCGGTCGGCGGACCGGTCCGGCGCCGGCGCGCTCATGCGGCGCACACGGCCAGCGCAGCGGGAGCCGGCGCAACGCTCAGGCGTCGCTGGATTTACGGTCGCCGGGTGGCGAGGGTGCGTCCGGCGCCGCGCTCACGGGTCGGCGCCGATCGCACTGGTGGCGCGCGAGTCGGCGCGCAGGCCCGCCGCCAGGGCGGCGGTGACGCCGCCGGCGGCGGCGAGGCGCAGGCGGGAGAACTCGGCCAATACCCGGACGGCATAGCCGCCATCGTCGGCCATGTTGCCGGCGCCGACGTAAAGCTGCAGGCCGCGTTCGACGGAGCCGCCGCGGCGGATGACGTCGCCCAGGATCTGCGACCCGACGCGGATGTTGGCGACCGGATCGAGTGCGCGCTCGGCCGCGCCGGCCTGGCCGAACTTGCCGCCATGCAGCCCCGGCATGACCTGCATGAGTCCGGTGGCGCCGACGGGGCTCTGCGCGAACGGATTCATGCTGGACTCGACCGCGACGACGGCCAGGATGAGCAGCGGGTCGATCTGCTGTTCCTTGCCCGACGACTGCGCCGCCGCGACCATCACCCGCACGGCATCGTCGGCCACGCGATACCGCCGCGCCAGATAGAGCGCGACATTCGACTGGGCCGCGTCCAGGAACACGCGCTGGCCGATGTGCGGCGCGGCGCTGTCCTGCGGGTCGGCGTCCTCGCCGGCGGCCTCCTCGATCGTGTCGGCATCCTCCGTCGCCCAGAAGGCGGAACCCAGGTGCGCAAACGGCAGCCGCAATCCCGGCGCGGTCACCAGCAGCAGCAGCGCAACGACGCTCATCAGCCCTATCGCATCGAGCGCGGCCCGCGCCAGACCGGCCAGCGCGCGCATCCGTCCGGCGCGCAACGCCAGCAGGTCCTCGCTGTGCGCAATCGGCCGGGGCGGCGGTATCACTGTGTAGGATCTGATCATCCACGAATCTCCCTCAACCGTGCGCCGACGACAAACAAGATAGTGAGTCATCACACACGATGGATTAAATGCCAGGGCAATGACGGGCCCTGTCGTGTCACCTGAGGCTTGCGCGGGCTGCGCGGAATTCCGGCAAGCGGCGGGCTATCACGGTGGAGCGCGCGCAACGACAGCGCCAGCGCTCCTGCAATTCCGGCGATACTCGGGAGCAACAAACACCGAGCGCCAGTTCTTCCAATTACTGAGCCGACGTTGTCAACACACCGCTGCTGGGCGGCTCGGGCCAGGGAAAAACCAATGAGGTGCATTGTAGGCCATAACGCATACACGTCAAACCGGGGACGGCCATTGGCATGAGGTGGCCGACATCCGCTCCTCTGGACCGGATGTCCGATAGGCGAATTTTCTCTTTTTATATCAATCGCATAACGTAGATCCTGCCATTTATCCATCGCCAGCATCGCAATCGGAAAATGGGCACAACTTCGGGATAATCGCAACATGCAGTATTCTGATTTAAGAGATTTTCTAAGTAAATTAGAGGCGATAGGCGATTTTAGAAGAATTTCGTTAGAAATTTCACCGCAACTGGAAATCACCGAAATCTGCCAGCGACTGCTCGAGCAGGGTGGTCCGGCAGTGCTCTTCGAGCGGCCTGCCGGACACTCCATCCCGGTCGTCGGCAATGTCTTCGGCACGCAGAAGCGCGTCGCCCTCGCGATGGGCGTCGACTCCACGGCGCAATTGCGACAGGTCGGGGAATTGCTCGCGCGGCTCAAGGAGCCGGAGCCGCCCGACGGCCTGCGCGATGCCCTGTCCAAGGTCGCGCTGCTCAAGGCGGCCTTGTGGGACATGGCGCCACGCCGGATCCGGGGCGCGCCCTGCCAGGAGCTGGTATGGGAAGGCGAGGACGTCGACCTCGGCCGCCTGCCCATCCCGGTGTGCTGGCCGGACGATGCCGGGCCGCTCATCACCTGGGGCATGGTCATCACCCGGGGCCCGCACAAGCGGCGCCAGAACCTGGGCATCTACCGCCAGCAGGTCATCGGCCGCAACAAGCTGATCATGCGCTGGCTGTCGCACCGCGGCGGCGCCCTGGACTTTCGCGATCACCGGCTGGCGCACCCGGGCGAGCCGTTCCCCATCGCGGTGGCCCTGGGGGCCGACCCTGCCACGATCCTGGGTGCGGTGACTCCCGTGCCCGACCAGCTTTCCGAGTACCAGTTCGCCGGCCTGCTGCGGGGTTCGCGTACCGGCATCACGAGCTGCCTGGGCAGCACGCTCGATGTCCCGGCCAGCGCGGAAATCGTGCTCGAGGGCCATATCGCGCCGGATCCGGCCAACGCCGACGGCCGGATCAGCGCCGACAACCGCGGCTTCGAGACCGCGCTCGAAGGGCCCTTCGGCGACCATACCGGCTATTACAACGAGGTCGAGCGCTTCCCGGTGTTCACCGTCGACCGCATCACGATGCGGCGCGACCCGCTCTACCTGTCGACCCACACCGGCCGGCCGCCCGACGAGCCCTCGGTGCTGGGCGCCGCCCTCAACGAGGTCTTCGTGCCGCTGCTGCAGCGGGCCTTCCCGGAGATCGTCGATTTCTACCTGCCGCCCGAGGCGTGCAGCTACCGGATGGCGATCGTCTCCATGCGCAAGCAGTACCCGGGGCATGCGCGGCGCGTCATGTTCGGCGTGTGGAGCTTCCTGCGCCAGTTCATGTACACCAAGTTCGTGATCGTCGTCGACGACGACATCGACGTGCGCCAGTGGAACGACGTCGTTTGGGCGCTGAGCACCCGCGTCGACCCGTTGCGCGACACCGTCCTGGTCGACAACACGCCGATCGACTACCTGGATTTTGCCAGCCCGACCGCCGGCCTGGGCAGCAAGATGGGGATCGACGCCACCGACAAGCTGCCGGGGGAAACCAGCCGGGCCTGGGGCCGCCGCATCGTGATGAGCGCGGCCGTGCGCCGGCGGATCGACGCGCTCTGGGGCGACCTGGGGCTGGGCGCGCCCCGCTGAGGGCCGCTGCACGGGTACGGGGAGCGCAGCCATGGAACGCAAGACCATACGCCGCGGCGGCATCCGCTCGGCCGGCTACGACCGCAGCACGCGCCAGCTCGAGGTCGAGTTCGATTCGGGCACGATCGTCTGCCACAGCGGCGTGGGCGAGGAGATCGCGCGGCGCTTCCTGGCCAGCGCCGCGCCGGCCAGCTTCTACCGCGACAACATCGAGGAGGAGTTTCCGGCCCGGCGCGCGCGCTGAGCCGGCATCACGGGATCTGCGCGTACGGCAGGGTCTTCTGGATGGTCTCGGCGCGCTGCCCCAGGTAGGGCGAATCGCGGTGGTGGTCGAAGAACTTCGGTGCCGGCAGCATTGCCGCCATGCGCGCGGCCTGGTCCTGATCGAGAGCCGCGGCGGGCACGCCGAAATAATGACGCGCGCCGGCTTCGGCACCGAACACCCCGTCGCCCCATTCGACGACGTTGAGGTAGACCTCCAGGATGCGGCGCTTGTCCCACGTCGCTTCGATCATGTAGGTGATGGCCAGCTCCTGCAGCTTGCGCAGGTAGCTGCGGCGTGCCGACAGGAACAGGTTCTTGGCCAGTTGCTGGGAGATCGTGGAGCCGCCGCGGGCGGTGTGGCCGCGCCGCAGGTTGTCGCGATAGGCCTTCTCCATCGCCGCCCAGTCGACCCCCTCGTGGCTGACGAAGCGGCCGTCCTCCGAGGCGACGACCGCGCGCTTGAGGCTGGTGGCGATGCGCGGGTAGTCGACCCAGACGTGCTGCTGCGCCCGCGGGCGGCGCGCCGCCGCCGGCACGCTGCGCTCGACGCGCTCGAGGTCGCGCTGCATGAACGACGTCAGCTCCGGGTTGTGCCATTTCCAGAACAGCACCCAGCCGAAATACCAGAGCTGCAGGGCCAGCACCAGGGCCAGCGCCGCCAAGGCGGCGCGCGTGGCCCAGCGGCGGGCCGCGCCGACGCCGGACATCAGGCCGGAGGCGTGCCGCCGTCGAGCCGGCGGCGCATCTCGCGATATACTTCCTGCGTCTGCGGCCGTGCGCCGCGCCACAGCGCGAACGACTCGGCCGCCTGCTCGATCAGCATTCCCAGTCCGTCGCTGACGCAGCGCGCACCGCCGCCGCTGGCCAGGCGCATGAACGGCGTCGCGCCGGCGGCGTACACGAGATCGTAGGCCAGCAGGCAGTCGTCGAAGGTTTCCGGGTCGATGAGCGGGGCATCCTGGTTCAGGCTGCTCGACGTGCCGTTGATGATGAGGTCGAAATGCTCGGCCGGCACCTCGTCGAAGCGGATGGCCTCGACGCCGAATTCATCGGCCAGCTCCTGCGCGCGCCCGTGGGTACGGTTGGCCACCGCGATCCACTTGGGCCGCTCCTCCAGCAGCGATGCGACCAGGCCGCGCACCCCGCCGCCCGCGCCCAGCACCAGGATGGCGGCGCCGCCGATCTTGAACGCGAGGCGCTCGCGCACGTCGCGGACGAACCCGACGCCGTCGGTGTTGTCGCCGAGGATGTCGTCGCCGTGGAACTTGAGCGTGTTGACCGCGCCGGCCAGCCGCGCCCGGGCGCTCAGGTCATCGGCCAGCTTGGCGGCATCGATCTTGAACGGAATGGTGACGTTCAGGCCCAGGTAGCCGCCGTCGCGCAGGCCCAGGGCGAAATCCTCGAACCGGTCCAGCGGCGCCTCGAGTCTTTCGTAGGAGATGCGCTGACCGACGCTGTCGGCGAACAGCCGATGGATTTCCGGCGACCGACTGTGCGCGATCGGATTGCCGACGACGGCGTAACGGTCCGGCAGCTTCATCGGGGCACCGGCGCGGCCGCTCAATGCGCCGCGCCGCCGGGGACGGCGCGGGTCGCGAACTGGTCGTTCGTGAAAAGCCAGCTGCGCGTGATTTCGAGGCGGTCGGTGTCGCGGGCCATGTCAGGAGGAAACGGCGGAAACGGTGCCGATAGCTTAACAATACGCTGCGCGGCGCTGTCAAGCACGGCCGAACCCGACGACTGCTCGATGATCGCATCCCGCAGCGAGCCGTCGCGGTCGATCACGACCGTCATGCGCAGCGTACCGTAGATGCGGCCGCGCGCGGCTTCGGGATAGTGCTCGTTGCCGATCTTCTCGATGCGCGCGCGCCAGTCCTCGAAATAGCGCGCATAGCGGTACTCCGAGGCGCTGGGCATGAAATGGTGCACGCGCGGCCGCTTCTGGTAGTCGGACACCTCCTTGGCGATCTCGGCCTGCATGCGCGCCAGGCGCTGCTGCGTCCGGCGCTGCTCGGCCGGCGCCGGGGCATCGACCTCGGTGCGCGGCTGCGGTGCGGAGAACGCGCGGCCCGCCTGGTAGGCGGCCAGCAGGGCGCGCTGCTCCTGCTCGAGCTGCGCCACCGCGCGGCGGGCGGTCTCGAGCGCGTCGCCGTCGGCGATCGCGGCCGACGCCGGCAGCGGCGAGCTGCGCCGGCCCTCGTCGTTGTTGCCGCCGCCGTCGAGGTTGACCTGGGCGCGGACCTGCGGCGCCACCGGTCGCTTGTCGCTGCGCGCGTTGACCAGCACGACGTCGAGCGCCGGCGCCGCGGCCGGCAGCCGCAGCAGTTCCGGGTCGACGAAGCGCACCGCCAGCACCGCCAGGTGGAGACCGACGGATACCGCCAGCGCGGACAGCAGGATGCGGTTGCCGCGCGTGCCGGCCGTTGTTGGTAGGGTGATCTGCATTGTCGGTTTGCCGCCGGCGCGATTGTAGCGACGCGCACCCGCGGCCGGCCCGCCGCGCTCGCGGTACCGCGCATCCGCCGAAGCGACGGTTCTAGCCGCCCGTGCGCGAACCGCCCTCCTGCAGATTGGGCATGACGATGGCGTCGATGTCGGGCATTGCGGCCGCCGTTTGCGCCTGCGCCGCCGGGGCGTCGTCACCGCCGTCGGCCGCTGCCGGCGCGTCCTCGTCATCGGCAAGGGCATCGGCGCCGTCGGCGGCCGTCCCGGCGTCGGGCGCGAACGCCTGCAGCACGCGCACCTGCGGCGCCAGCTCGACGAGATCGACGCCGGCGATTTCGAGCGCCAGTCGCTGGCCGCGCTGGTAGGCCGCCGCACCGGCGACGCGGGCGACCAGCGGCAGCCCCTGCAGCCGCACCATGTCGCCCCTGGCGACGTGCGCGTCGATGCGCCGCACGCCCTGCTGCTGCAGCCAGCGCAGGCTCCAGTAGCGCTCCATCTGTTCCTGGAATTCGGCATAGGCGGCATACGCCGCGTCGAAGCCGGAAATGACCGCGAACAGGTCCGCATCGCCGCGCCGGTAGGGCGCGGCGGCACCGGCGACCAGCGCCAGCAGCTGGCGCTGGTTGACCAGGTCGACGTAGCGCCGCAGCGGCGATGTGCACCACGCGTACCGGGCCACGCCCAGTCCCTCGTGGGCGGCGGGCGTGGTCGACATGCGCACGCGCCCCTGCGCCTGCGAGCGGTAGATGGCGACGACGCCGCGCTCGTCCAGCCACCCGCCCCAGTGGCTGTTGGCGCGGATCATCAGCTCGGCGACGATGCGGTCCAGCGGCGCATCGCGCCGCCGCGTGACCAGGCGCACCTGCGGGTCCGCCGCCGGTCCGTCCAGCACGATGCCGACCTCGTCGCGCCCCCCGGGCTCCGGCCGGCCGCGCACCTGCTCGCGCTCCGCGCGCAGGCGGTTGGCCAGGCGCCACAGCAGCGCCAGCTCGGCACCGAACGGCAGCGCGGGCGCGCCCCGGTCCAGGCTCTCCTCGCTGATGTCCGCCTCGATCCGGTCGTAGCGCAGATTGGCGCGGACCTCGACCATCTCGACGGCGCTGCGGGCGCCGCGCAGCGCCAGCGTGCCGGGTTCGAGTTCGAGGTAGAGCGACAGCGCCGGCACGACCCGCCCTTCGGTGAGGGAAAAGGCGTCGATCCAGGCGTCCGGCAACATGGTGTACTTGAGCCCGGGCGCGTAGACGGTCGACAGGCGCGCGCGCGCCGCCAGGTCGACCGCGTGGCCATGGGTGATCGCCAGGCCGGGCGCGGCGATGTGGATGCCGACCGTCACCGCGTGTCCGGCATCGTGCACCGAAAAGGCGTCGTCGATCTCGGTGGTGGCGCTGTCGTCGATCGAAAACACCGGCACCGGGGCCCGCGCCAGCGCGGCGGGCGCCGCCGGCGCCGGCAGGTCGGCGGCGAACGCGACGCCGCGCGGGAAGGCCCGCGCGAGAAACGACTGCAGGTGCCATTCGTAGGGCGACGCGATGGCGCCGCGCTCCAGCAGCAGGCGCAGCGGCGTGCGCTGGAGCGCGTGGGCGGCTTCTTCGAGGGCCTTGAATTCGACGCTGTTGCGGTCCGGCCGGATGAGCAGATCGGCGCCGCGCGCGGCAAGCGCCGGCGGCAGCGCGCCCTGCACCAGTTCCTGCACCATCTGCGCCCGCGCCGCATCCTGCAGGCGCCGGCGTTCGATCGCCGCCAGCGCCGCGCGCAGCACGTCCGGCGCGGCCGGGCGGAAGCGTCCGCGTCCCTTGCGCTGGAAATAGACCGGTGCCGACTGCAGGCGCATGAGGATCGCGGCCGCCTCGACCGGTGCCGGGTCGCGCCCGCAATACTCGCGGGCGAGCTGCTCGAAGCCGAACTCCTGCTGCGGCGCGCATTCCCAGAGGAAGTCGATGTCCATCTGCGCCGCCGCTGCCTGGGCCTGCGCCAGCAGTTCTTCGCCGCGCGGCTGCTCGAACTGCAGCAGCACGGCGGCCGCCTTCACCTTGAGGCGCTTGCCGGTGGTGGAGTCGACCTGATACGAGGCCTCCGTCGCCGACCGGACGGTGCCCGCCTTGAGGTCGCCATCGTCCTCGAACAAGACCTGCATCGAACGAACAATAGCGCACCGGGCGAACGGTCCGCCCGCCGGGACGCTGCGCTCACGCCGGCAAGTCGAGTCCGCAGAACCGCAGGACCTCCGGCAGGTGCCGCGCGAAGTCCGACAGCGCGTGATCCGATTCGACCGATCGCAATGGGCAGCCCGCGTAGCGCTGCGCCATCGCCGCGTAGGAAACGACTTCGTCGCCGGTGGCGGCGAATACGAGGTAGCGCTGCGGCCGCGTCAGCGCCGCGACCTCCAGCGCCTGCAGTTCATCGAGGAATTCCGGGCGGATCTCGACGGGCTGTCCCGCGTAATCGGTCTGCCACCCCAGGTGGTCCTGCAGCAGGTCGTAGGGGCGCACCGCCGGATTGAGCAGCACCGCGCGGCAGCCGGTGCGTTCGGCCAGCCAGGTCGCGTAGTAACCCCCGAGCGAACTGCCCACCGCGCACAATTCGCCCGGGTCCTCCAGTTGCGCCAGCGCCAGCGCGATTTCCGCCGCCGCGCGCGGCGACACCGGCAGCGGCGGGCAGACGAAGTCGGCGCCGCGCCCGCCGCGGACCAGCGCTGCATGCAGCTGCCGCGCCTTGGTCGACCCCGGCGACGACAGGAAGCCGTGCAGGTACAGGATCACCGCCCCGGCCCCGCCAGGCCGGCCAGGATGCGCTCGTGGATTCCGCCGAAGCTGCCGTTGCTCATGGCGATGATGTGGTCGGACGGCCGCGCCGCCGCGCATACGGCGGCCACCATCGCGTCCAGGCTGCCGAACACCCGGGCGCGATCGCCGAGCGGCTGCAGCGCCTGGACCGGATCCCAGCCCAGCGCCTGCGGTCCTTCGCGCGGTCCGTAGCAGAACACCAGATCGGCCGCGCCCAGGCTGGCCGCCAGCAGCGACTGCATTGCACCCAGCCGCATCGTGTTCGAGCGCGGTTCGAGCAGGGCCAGGATGCGCTCGCGGCCGACCCGCCGGCGCAGGCCGGCCAGCGTCGCGGCGATCGCCGACGGGTGGTGCGCGAAGTCGTCGTACACGGTGGCGCCGCCGGCGCGGCCGCGCGTTTCCAGGCGCCGGCGCACGCCGGCGAAGGTGCGCAGCGCCGCCAGCGCCTGCGCCGGATCGACGCCGCAATGGGCGGCGGCGGCGATGGCGGCCACCGAATTGCTGCGGTTATGGTCGCCGGCCAGTCCGAGCTCCAGGCTCCCCAGGCGCCGTTGCCCGCGCCACAGGCCGACGCCCGCGGCACCGGCGCCGCCCGCCTCCTCGCGCCAGTGCCAGTCCGCGACCGTGTCGAAGCGCTCGACCCCGCTCCAGACGCCGCGGGCCAGGACGCGTTCGAGCGCGGCGGCGGTGCCGTTCACGATGACCCGGCCGCTGCGGGGCACGCAGCGCAGGAGGTGATGGAACTGGGTCTCGATGGCCGCCAGGTCGGGAAAGATGTCCGCGTGATCGAATTCCAGGTTGTTGAGGACCAGTGTCGAGGGAAAGTAGTGCACGAATTTGCTGCGCTTGTCGAACAGCGCCGAGTCGTATTCGTCGGCCTCGATCACGAACGGCGCGCCGCCGCCCAGCCGCGCCGAAACGCCGAAGTCCAGCGGCACGCCGCCGATGAGGAATCCCGGCTCGGCGCCGGCCACCTCGAGAATGTGCGCCACCAGCGAACTGGTGGTGGTCTTGCCGTGCGTGCCGGCGACGGCCACCACATGGCGGCCGGGCAGCAGGTGTTCGCCGATCCACGCCGGCCCCGAGGTGAAGCGGGCGCCGCCGTCGAGGATCGCTTCGAACAGCGGGTTGCCGCGCGCCACCACGTTGCCGACCAGGTAGAGGTCCGGCCGCAGCGCCAGCTGGCCGGCGTCGTACCCCTCGATGAGATCGATGCCTGCCGCACGCAGCTGATCGCTCATCGGCGGATAGACCGCCGCATCGCAACCGGTGACACGGTGGCCCGCGGCCTGGGCCAGGCGCGCGACGCCGCCCATGAAGGTGCCGCAGATGCCGAGGATATGCAGGTGCACGAGGAGGTCGACCCGGTGGTAAAGGTCGGGATTCTATTGATCTTTGGCCGCGCCCCGGGCGCACCCTGGCCCGGGTGGCGTCCGCGCCGGACTCGGTAGACTGCAGACTGGGTATCGACGGCGCGTGCGCGGTGGCGCTCCGGGTCCCATGGACGAGGATGGTGGCGGTGAAGACCAGCGGCGGACGGGAACAACTGCAGCAGGAGATCGCGGTGCGGGCCGGCGCGGCTCATCGCCGACGACGGCCACGAGTACGCGCAGGCGCGCCAGAAAGCCGTCGCCGAGGTGCTCGGCGCGGCGGCGCGCACGCCGGGCGTCCAGCCGAGCCGCGAACAGATCGAGGCAGCGCTGCGCCGCTACCTGCACACCTTTCACGGCGAGCCGCACCGCCGCCTGTTGCGACAACGGCGCACGTTGGCCGCGCACTGGATGGGAATCCTCGGTGCCTTCGCGCCGCATCTGGTCGGCGCCGTGCTCGACGGCAGCGCGACCCGCTTCAGCCCGCTGCACCTGCAGCTGTTCACGGACAACGCCAAGGACGTCGAAATGGCGCTGCTCGACCGGGGCCTGGACATCCGCGTGGCACCGCCGCAGAACGGCCAGGGGCGGGTCCAGGAGGTGATCGGCTTCTACGCGCCCGACGACGGCAGCGCCGACGCCGACGATGACGTCGGCAGCGGCGCGGCAGCCGCCGGCCCGGTGCGCGTGCTGCTCACCGTGCTCGACGCCGGCGGCCTGCGCCAGCGTCCCGGCGCACGGCACGCCGCCGCGGACGATGGCGACGGCGCTTGCGAGGAGCTGCACCCGATTGAACGCCTGGGCCGCGCGACGGCCGAACAGGTGCGCCGGCTGCTGGCCGAGACGGCCGCCGCGGCGGCCGCCGCGGATGCCGATGGCTAGCCCGCGCGCGGCCTGGCGGATCGCCGCGGCCGTGCTGGCGGCGGGCATGCTGGCGGCCCTGCTGAACGCCGTGATGACGGCGCGGCGGAGCACGCCCGCGATCGATGGCACCGGGCCGGGCGTGGCGCTGCCGGCGGCCGACATCTACGGCCTCGAACTCCCGGACGCCGACGGGCACCCGGTCGCGCTCGCGCAGTGGAAGGGCCGGCGCGTGGTGCTGAATTTCTGGGCGACATGGTGCGCGCCCTGTGTCGCGGAAATGCCGGACCTGGACCAGGCCCAGGCCGAGGCCGGGGACGCGGTCATCGTCGGCGTCGGGACGGAAGACCTTGCCCACGTGCGTGAATTCCGCGATCGCCTGGGCTTGCACCTGCCCCTGCTGGCCGGCGGCTACGACGCGCTGGTGCTGGCCCGGACGCTGGGCGACGCGCAGGGGGTTCTGCCCTATACTGTCCTGCTGTCACCGGACGGTCACCTGCTCCGGACCCAGGTCGGCGCGCTGCGCACCGGCCAGTTGCACGAATGGCTGCAGTCCGGCCATTAGCGAACGCGCGGCCGTACCGACCCACCTGATTGCGCGATATCCCAGCCGTCGGCAACCGGGCCGGCTGGACAAACCCCGCGAATCTGTCGACAATGGCGCCCTTTCGCCGCTTACTGGCGTCATTCACCAACATCATTGTCTGGCGATCAAGGCACTCGAGTGGCCAAATCCATCCTCGTCCTTAACGGACCGAATCTGAACCTGCTCGGATCGCGTGAACCGTCCATTTATGGAAAGGGCACGTTAGCGGATATTGAGCTTGAATTGACGCAGTTCGCGCGGCAAAAAAGTGTTGCCATCCGCTTTTTCCAGAGCAACCACGAAGGCGCTCTGATCGATCAGGTGCAGTCGGCCCCGGGCGCCGGCGTGGATTTCATCATCGTCAACGCCGGTGCCCTTACGCACACGAGCATCGCCCTGCGCGATGCACTGGCGGCCGTCGCGATCCCGTTCGTCGAAGTCCACCTGTCCAATATTCACCAGCGCGAGAGTTTCCGCCACGTTTCGCTGCTCGCCGACAAGGCGATCGGCTCGATCGTCGGACTGGGCGCCCAGGGCTACCGCCTGGCCCTGGATTTCGCCACCAGCCATACGGGTTAGACCGGAACCAACCGGCCGCGGCCAGCGACGGACGGGCAGACGCCCCCCTGACCGCGGTCGACCGGCGCAATTGCGAGGGAAGCATGGATTTACGCAAGCTGAAGACGCTGATCGACCTGGTCGCGGAGTCGGGAATCGCCGAGATCGAAGTGACCGAAGGCGAGGACAAGGTCCGCATCGTCAAGCACGCCCACGCCGCCGTCGCACCGCCGGCGCCGGCCGTGGCCGCGCTGGCCGCCGCGCCGGCGGTACCGGCGCCGCCGCCCGCGGCTGCGCCCCCGGCAGCCGAGGCGGCCCCCGGCAACGCGGTGAAGTCGCCGATGGTCGGCACCTTCTACCGTTCGCCCGGCCCCGACGCCAAGCCGTTCGTCGAGGTCGGCCAGGCGGTCAAGCCCGGCGATACGATGTGCATCATCGAGGCGATGAAGCTCCTCAACGAGATCGAGGCCGACGTTGCGGGCACCGTGAGCGAGATCCTGGTCCAGAACGGCCAGGCGGTCGAGTACGGTCAGGCGCTGTTCGTCATCGCCTGAGTTGGCCCCCGTTCCGCCCTGCGCGCGATCCACCCGGCCTTCCGGCACGGCCGATCCGGCCGATAACCTCCTGTAAGCGTGGCCTACCTCCCATGTTCGGAAAGATCCTGATCGCCAACCGGGGCGAAATCGCCCTGCGCATCCAGCGCGCCTGCCGCGAGCTCGGGCATCCAGACGGTCGTCGTCTACTCCGAGGTCGACGCGCGACGCCAAGTACGTCAAGCTGGCCGACGAGTCCGTCTGCATCGGACCGGCGCCTCCAAGGACAGCTACCTGAACATGCCCGGCGATCATCAGCGCCGCCGAGGTGACCGACGCCGAGGCGATCCACCCGGGCTACGGCTTCCTGTCCGAGAACGCCGATTTCGCCGAGCGGGTCGAGCGCAGCGGCTTCGTCTTCATCGGCCCGCGACCGGAGTCGATCCGCCTGATGGGCGACAAGGTCTCGGCCAAGCACGCCATGATCGAGGCCGGCGTGCCGTGCGTGCCGGGCTCGGAAGGCGGCCTGCCCGACGACCCGAGCGAAATCATCCGCACCGCGCGCGCGATCGGCTACCCGGTCATCATCAAGGCGGCCGGCGGCGGCGGCGGCCGCGGCATGCGCGTCGTCCACACCGAGGCGGCGCTGCTCAGCGCCGTGACGATGACCCGGCAGCGAGGCGCAGGCAGCCTTCGGCAATCCGACGGTCTACATGGAGAAGTTCCTCGAGAACCCGCGCCACATCGAGATCCAGATCCTGGCCGACCAGCACCGCAACGCCGTCTGGCTCGGGCGAGCGCGACTGCTCGATGCAGCGGCGCCACCAGAAGATCATCGAGGAAGCGCCGGCGCCGGGCATCCCGCGCAAGCGATCGAGCGCATCGGCGACCGCTGCGCCGAGGCCTGCCGCAAGATCGGCTACCGCGGCGCCGGCACCTTCGAGTTCCTGTACGAGAACGGCGAGTTCTTCTTCATCGAGATGAACACCCGCATCCAGGTCGAGCACCCGGTCACCGAGATGGTGACGGGCATCGACATCGTGCAGAAGCAGATCCGCATCGCCGCCGGCGAGAAGCTGCCGTTGCGCCAGCGCGACATCGAGCTGCGCGGCCACGCCATCGAGTGCCGCATCAACGCCGAGGACCCGTACAAGTTCACGCCGTGCCCGGGCCGCATCACGACCTGGCACCCGCCGGGCGGGCCCGGGCGTGCGCGTCGACTCGCATGCCTACTCGGACTACTTCGTGCCGCCGAACTACGATTCGATGATCGGCAAGATCATCGTGCTACGGCGACACGCGCGACCAGGCGATCGCGCGCATGCGCATCGCGCTGTCCGAGATGGTCGTCGAAGGCATCAGACCAACATCCCGCTGCACCGCGAACTGATGGTGGACGCCGAAGTTCGTCGAGGGCGGCACCAGCATCCACTACCTGGAAAAGCGGCTGGCCGAGAAGAAGGCCAACCAGGGCTGAGCGCAGCGGCGCCGCCGCACGACCGGCCGCCGCCGGCGGCGCGGGCAGGCACGGCGGGCGGCGCGGGGACAGAGCATGCCGATGACGGAAATCTGGTTGACGCTGCCTTCCGGGCAGCTCGACGCCTGGGGCGACGCGCTGCTCGACGCCGGTGCGGTTTCGGTCTCGATCGAGGATGCCGACAGCGACACCCTGGACGAGGTGGCGGTCTATGGCGAACCGGGCCTCGCGCCGTCGGCTCCCGGGTGGCGCAACAACCGCGTCGGCGTCCTGCTCGATGCCACGGCCGATATCGACGCCGTGCTCGGCGCCGCCGCGCGGGCGATCGGCGCGCCGCGCCCTGCCGTCCTGCTGCGCCGGCGAGCTCGAGGACCGCGACTGGGTGCGGCAGACCCAGGCGCAGTTCGCGCCGATCCGGATCGGCCGGCTGTGGATCGTGCCGAGCTGGCACGAACCGCCGGACCCGCAGGCCTGCAACGTGCGCCTCGATCCCGGCGTGGCATTCGGCACCGGCAGCCATCCGACCACGCGCCTGTGCCTGGCATGGATCGAAAGTCATTTGCCTGCCGGCGCCCGGCGTGCTGGACTACGGTTGCGGCTCCGGAATCCTGTCCATCTGTGCCGCCCGGCTGGGCGCCGCCAGCGTGACCGGCGTCGACATCGACGAGCATGCGCTGGCGACGGCGCGCGACAATGCCGCGCGCAACGGCGTGGCTGCCCAGTACACTTCCGCCGACGCGCTGGCCCACGCCGCCGCTGCGCCCTTCGACCTGGTGGTTGCCAACATTCTCGCCAACCCGATCATGCTGCTTGCACCGACGCTGCTGCGCCACCTCGCGCCGGGCGGATCGCTGCTGCTGTCGGGCATCCTCGAGCGCCAGGCCGATGCCGTCGCCGCCGCGTTCGCCACGGCGGCGCCCGCCGCTGGCGTCCGGGTACCGCTGCAGATCCTGGGCCGGGACGACGGCTGGGTCGCGATGGGCGGCACGCGCCAGGAGTAGGCGGTGGCCCTGGCAACGCGCTGCCCGCACTGCAACGCCCTGTTTCGCGTCGCCGCTGAGCAGTTGCGTTCCCGCGGCGGGATGGTCCGCTGCGGCGCCTGCCGCGGCGTCTTCAACGCGATCGCGGGTCTCGACTACCTTGCCGGCGAACGGCTCGACGGCAATACCGGCGGCCCTGCCAGCAACCGCAGCACGCGCCCGGCGGAAGCGGCCGCGGCCGGCACGGGTGTGCGCGCGCAGCCGGCGGCCGTGGCGGCGGCCGCTGCGCCGCCGGCGCCGGCTGGCGCGCCAGTCGTCGCAGCGGCCGCGACACCACCCACCGCCGAAACCGCCGCGGCAGCGCCGGCGCCCGACGCGGATGCGGCGCCCGCACCGCGGCCCGAGCGGCGCCGCCAGCCGCGCGGCGACGCGGCCGTCGTGCGCGCCGCCGCGCCGCCACCGCCACCGGAGGCAGCGGGGGGCGATGCGGAATTTTCGGGCAATACGCTCACTGTCTTCTCGCTGTCGGATCCGGTATCCGAAGCGCCGGAAGCGGCCGCCGACGACGCCGAGGCGCAGGCAGCGGATCAACCCAGCTTCCTGCGCGGCGATCGCGCACCGGCGGGCGGCGCCGTGCACTGGGCGCTGGCGGCCGGCAGCGTCGTGATGGCGGCGGTGCTGCTGGTCCAGTTGACGCTCATCTACCGCACGCGGCTGCAGGTGGCGTGGCCCGGCATGCGCCCGGCCCTGGAGGCCCTGTGCGCGCCGCTGTCGTGCGCCGCGTCCTGGCCGATGCGCCCCGACCTGCTCGCGGTGGTGAGCAGCGAACTGCAGGCCCTGCCGGGCACCGACGTCGATGGACTTCACCGCCGTGCTGCGCAGCCGCGCCGACTTCGCGCTGGAGCTGCCGGCGATCGAACTGACGCTGACCGACAGCCTCAACCGGCCGGTGGCGCGCGCGTATTCCTGCCCGCCGACTACCATGTCGAGGACGCCGCCGGCGGCAATCTGCCGGCGGGCGCGGACCTGTCGGTGCACCTCTTGTTCGAACTGCCCGGTGTCAGCGCCGCCGGATTCGAGGCCTATCCGTTCTATCCCTAGCTCCCGCGGCGGTCGGTCGCCGGCCGCACACGCCCTCCCATCCCGGTGAATGTCGCATGAAAATCCTGATTTGCGGTTCGGTCGCGTACGACTCGATCATGGTGTTCCAGGGGCGCTTCAAGGACCACATACTTCCCGACCAGGTGCATATCCTGAACGTCTCGTTCCTGGTTCCCACCCTGCGCCAGGAGTTCGGCGGCGTGGCCGGCAACATCGCCTACAACCTGGCGCTGCTGCAGGGACGAGCCCCTGCCCCTGGGCACCATCGGCGACGATTCGGCCGAGTACCTGGCGCGCTTCGACGCGCTCGGCATCGACCGCAGCGGCATCCTGCGCATCCCCGAGGCCCGCACGGCGCAGGCGTTCATCACGACCGACCTGGACGACAACCAGATCGTGGCGTTCCATCCGGGGGCGATGTCGCATTCGCACCGCAATCCGATACCGGACGATCCGGAGGTCGGCCTGGCCCTGGTCGGCCCCGACGGGCGCGACGGGATGCTGGCGCACGCCCGCGCACTGGCCGAACGCCGGATTCCCTTCCTGTTCGATCCCGGGCCAGGCCATGCCGCTGTTCGACGGCGCCGAACTGCTTGCCTTTGCGCGCCAGGCAACGCTACCTCGCCGTCAACGACTACGAGGCCAAGATGCTGGCGGCCAAGACCGGGTGCAGCGTCGAGGAGATCGCCGACGGCCTCGAGGCGCTGATCGTGACCCGCGGCGCGCAGGGGTCGCAGATCCACGCCGGCCGCAAGGTTCTCGCAATACCGCCCGCGCCGGCCGCGGCGGTGGTCGATCCGACCGGCTGCGGCGATGCCTACCGCGCGGGCCTGCTGTACGGCATCGCCCATGGCCTGGGCTGGGAAACGGCCGGGCGGCTGGCCTCGGTGATGGGCGCCATCAAGATCGAGCAGCACGGCGCGCAGCGCCACCGGCCGGAGCGCGCGCAGATCGCGCAGCGCTTCTTCTCGGCCTTCGGCTACCGGCCCTGGGACTAGCGTCGGGAGCGCGCCGCGCCGGCGGCGTGCACGCGCCGCCGCTTCAAATCATTATCTGGTTGAGAACGGCCAGCAGAATCTGCAGCACCAGCACGAGCACCAGCGGCGACAGATCGAAACCGCCGATCGGGGGTATCAGGCGGCGCAGCGGCGCCAGCACCGGCCGCGTCAGGGCATCGAAGGTCGGCGCCAGCGGCGCGTGCGGATTGATCAGGCTGAAGAGCACGTTCACGATCACCAGCGCCACGAGCAGGTAGAGCGCCCAGTGCAGCATCAGCAGCAGGGCGCCGGAAACCAGCAGGAACGAATAGGCGCCGGCGCCGGACCGCAGCAGACGCACCAGGAAGACGAACAGCAGGGCGACGAGGAACGCGCCCAGCAGGGGGGCGGCATCCAGCCGGCCGCGCGCCGGCACGGCGCGCCGCAGCGGCGCGACCAGCCAGTCCGTCAGGGCGACGCAGAAGACGCCCACCGGATTGCTGCGCGATACCCGCAGCCACGCCAGGTAGACGCGCAGCAGCAGCGCGCTGCCCAGCAGGCTCGCGAGCGCGCCGAGCAGCATGTCGAATATGTCCAGAAACAGCATGACGGCCTTCCGGCGGATCGCGGTTGCGGCGATTGTAGCGGCGCCGCCGCGGGTGCCCGCAAGCCACGCGCGCCCCGCGTGGCGGGCACGAAAAAAGGCGCCTTCGTCAGGCGCCTGAACAACCTTTTGCCCCGGGTTCCTACGGACGGCTGCCCGTCGGGAACGGCCAGGCCGTGGTCGGATTCAATGCCGTCCGCGCGCCAACGGCGGGGGCCGGAGCGGGAGCGGGAGCGGGAGCGGTCGGCGCCGCAGCAGGCTTGGCTGCGGCCTTTTTGGGCGCCGACTTCTTCTTTGCAGCGGATTTCTTCTTGGCTGCCGGCGCCTTGGCGGCCGCCGGCTTCTTGGCCGCTTTAGCTACTTTTTTTTTACCCGATTTCTTGGCGGCCTTCTTCTTGGCAGCCTTCTTGGCGGGCTTCTTTGCCGACTTCTTGGCGGCCTTCTTTGCCGTCTTCTTCGCCGCCTTCTTGACCGCCTTCTTTACGGTCTTCTTGGCGACCTTCTTCGCCGGCTTCTTAGCAGCCTTCTTCGCAGTCTTCTTAGCAGCTTTCTTCGTTGCCATTTGGTTCTCCTGGATTACTTCGATGGTTTAGCAATGGTCGAGAAGGAAACCCGGCGCCAACATGGCGCACCGGGCTATTCATCGGCGCATGCGGTGGCACGGTCGCCGCGGCGTGCCCAGAAATGCGTTTTGATTGGCGCATATCCGAGCGAAGCGCGGAACGGACCGGGCACAGGCCGTTGACGCTGATGAATTCGGCACGAAATGCGCGCGCTTCGGCCCCTGGGGCGAAGGCGCGCAAGTTGCACGCCGCGACAGCGGCATGCGGGAAGAAAGATGGGGTGATCCGCCGGACGCGGACCCCGCCGCGCGGGGCGGGGCGAACAGGAGAGGTAGGCAGCCCGCAAGACCCAAAGGTCTCGATGATGGACTTCCGATGCCGGATGGCGACGAGTGGTCGTGTATGACTGTCAGTGTTCAATTCAGTGATCGATCGCGAGACCGAACTACCAAAATTCACGGCGCATTTTTACTCTCAATCGCGAGCAACTGCAAGAAGTATTTGCAGTTTTGCGCAAGTTCTGCGCGACCGATATGTCGATAACACGGCCTGAAGCGCGCGCAATTCATCGCGCTGCCGCCGTCGGACTCAATCCCAACTCAACGCCCCACCGCTCTGATACTCAATGACTCTGGTCTCGAAGAAGTTGCGCTCCTTCTTGAGGTCGATCATCTCGCTCATCCAGGGGAACGGGTTCTCCTGGTCGGCGTACAGCGGCTCCAGCCCGATCTGCTGCGCCCGGCGGTTGGCGATGAAGCGCAGGTAGCCCATGAACATGGCCGCATTGAGCCCCAGGACGCCGCGCGGCATGGTGTCCTCGGCGTAGCGGTACTCCAGCGCGACCGCCTGGGCGAAGAGCTCCCGGATCTCGGCGCGGAAGTCGGCCGTCCACAGGCCGGGGTTCTCGAGCTTGATCTGGTTGATCAGATCGATCCCGAAATTGCAGTGCATGGACTCGTCGCGCAGGATGTACTGGTACTGCTCGGCCGCCCCGGTCATCTTGTTCTGGCGCCCGAGCGCCAGGATCTGGGCGAATCCGACGTAGAAGAACAGGCCCTCCATGAGGCAGGCGAACACGATCAGCGAGCGCAGCAGGGTCCGGTCCGCGTCCGGCGTGCCCGTCTGGAAGGCGGGGTCGGTCAGGACGCTGATGAAGGGCATCAGGAACTCGTCCTTGGCGCGGATCGAGGGGATTTCGCGGTAGGCGTTGAAGATCTCGCCCTCCTCCAGGCCCAGGGATTCGACGATGTACTGGTAGGCGTGCGTGTGGATGGCTTCCTCGAAGGCCTGGCGCAGCAGGAACTGGCGGCATTCGGGCGCGGTGATCTGGCGGTAGGTGCCCAGCACGATGTTGTTCGCCGCCAGCGAGTCGGCCGTGACGAAGAAGCCCAGGTTGCGCTTGACGATCCGGCGCTCGTCCTCGGTCAGCCCGTCGGGATCCTTCCAGAGCGCGACGTCCCGCGCCATGTTGACCTCCTGGGGCATCCAGTGGTTGGCGCACGACGCCAGATACTTGTCCCAGGCCCATTTGTACTTGAACGGCACCAGCTGATTGACGTCGGCCCGCCCGTTGATGATCCGCTTGTCTTCCACCCGGACGCGCCCGTCCTCCCGCCCGTCCTCCCGCCCATCGTCCCGCGCGGGCGCCGCGCGCTCGACCGCCGTCCCGCCGCCCGGCGGCGCCACGGCCGGCGCGACGGCGGCGGATTGACCTGCGGAACCTTCATCCCATGACAGCATGCATTTCCCCTCGACTGACTGTTGCCTGGGGACGCGGGGCCAGCCCGCATGCGCCGCACCCGCGCTTCCCCGGAATCGGACATCTCGCGCCGGACCCGCCGGCGCCCGGATCCCGGCCTACTGGCAGGCCTCGCATTCGCCGAACCCGGCATCGCCCGGCCGCAGCGTGCAGACCGGGCCGCTCGCCGCCGGGTCGTCGACCGGCACGGCGTTGTGGGTGCCGGTGCGTCCGGTGGATTTTTCCGCATGCGTGGCGCCGATGGTGCGCAGGTAATACGTCGTCTTCAGGCCGCGCAGCCAGGCCAGGCGGTAGGTTTCGTCGAGCTTGCGGCCCGAGGCGCCGGCCATGTAGATATTGAGCGACTGCGCCTGGTCGATCCACTTCTGCCGCCGGGCGGCGCATTCGATGAGCCATGCCGGATCGATCTCGAATGCGGTCGCGTAGCGCTGGCGGATCTCGGCCGGGATGCGGTCGATCCTGGCCAGGCTGCCGTCGAAGTACTTCAGGTCCGCCACCATCACCTCGTCCCACAGCCCCAGCGCCTTGAGCTCGCGCACCAGGTGGGCGTTGGTGACCGTGAACTCGCCCGACAGGTTCGACTTCACGAACAGGTTCTGGAAGGTCGGCTCTATGCTGGCCGAGACCCCGACGATGTTCGAGATGGTCGCCGTGGGGGCGATTGCGATGCAGTTGGAATTGCGCATGCCGAAACGGGCAATGCGTGCGCGCAGCGCATCCCAGTCCAGCCGGGCGCTGCGATCGGCCTCCAGGTTCCCGCCGCGTTCGGCCGCCAGCAGGTCCAGCGTGTCCTGCGGCAGCACGCCCCGGTCCCACAGCGAACCGCGGAACGAGGAATAGGCACCGCGCTCGCCCGCCAGCTCGGTCGACGCCCAGTAGGCGAAATAGCAGACCGCTTCCTGGCTGCTGTCGGCGAACTCGACCGCTGCGGCCGAGGCGTAGGCAATGCGCATGCGGTGCAGGCAGTCCTGGAACCCCATGATGCCCAGGCCGACCGGACGGTGCCGCAGGTTCGAATTGCGGGCCTTGGCGACCGCGTAGTAGTTGATGTCGATGACGTTGTCGAGCATGCGCATCGCGATGCCGATGGTGTGCTGCAGCTTGCCGAGGTCGAGCGCCAGGCGTCCGGTGGCGTCGGGCGCCAGGTGCGACACCAGGTTGACCGAACCCAGGTTGCAGACCGCGATTTCCTCGTCCGAGGTGTTGAGGGTGATCTCGGTGCACAGGTTGGAGCTGTGCACCACGCCGACGTGCTGCTGCGGCGACCGGATGTTGGCGGCGTCCTTGAAGGCGATCCAGGGATGCCCGGTCTCGAACAGCATCGAGAGCATCTTGCGCCACAGCTGGGCGGCCGGGATCGTCTTGTGCAGGCGCAATTCGCCGCGCGCCGCCTTTTCCTCGTAGGCCTCGTAGGCCTGGTCGAAGGCGCGCCCGGTCAGGTCGTGCAGGTCGGGGACGTCGCTGGGCGAGAACAGCGTCCAGTCCGCGCCCGCCAGGACCCGCTTCATGAACAGGTCGGGAATCCAGTTGGCGGTGTTCATGTCGTGGGTGCGGCGCCGGTCGTCGCCGGTGTTCTTGCGCAGCTCCAGGAACTCCTCGATGTCCAGGTGCCAGGTCTCGAGGTAGCAGCACACCGCGCCCTTGCGCTTGCCGCCCTGGTTCACCGCCACTGCGGTGTCGTTCACGACCTTGAGGAACGGCACGACGCCCTGCGATTTGCCGTTGGTGCCCCGGATATGGGCGCCCAGCGCCCGCACGGGCGTCCAGTCGTTGCCGAGTCCGCCGGCGTACTTGGCCAGCAGCGCGTTGTCCTTGATCGATTCGTAGATGCCGTCCAGGTGGTCAGGCACCGTGCTCAGGTAGCAGGACGACAGCTGGGAGTGGCGCGTGCCGGAATTGAACAGGGTCGGCGTCGAACTCATGAAATCGAAGCTCGACAGCAGGTTGTAGAACTCGATCGCCCGCGCCTCGCGGTCGACCTCGTTGATGGCCAGGCCCATGGCGACGCGCATGAAGAAGGTCTGCGGCAGTTCGAAGCGCCGCCCGGCGCGGTGCAGGAAATAGCGGTCGTACAGGGTCTGCAGGCCGAGGTAGGAAAACTGCAGGTCGCGCCGCGGCTGCAGCGCACTGGCCAGGCGCGCCAGGTCGAATTGCAGCAGGCGCTCGTCGAGCAGGTCGGCGTCGACGCCCAGGCGGATGCCGCGCGGGAAGTACTCGCCATAGCGCTGGTCCATGGCCGCCTGCGCGACCTCGCCGCCCAGGACTTCGGCGCGCATCACGTGCAGCAGCAGGCGCGCGCTGACCTCGCTGTAGGCCGGATCGGTCTCGATCAGCGCCCGCGCCGCGAGGATGGCGGACTTGTTGACCTCCTCGAGGGCCACGCCGTCATAGAGGTTCCTGAGCGTCGCCTCCAGGACGGCGTCCGCCGAAACGAATTCGGCCAGTCCCTCGCAGGCGGCGGCGATCGTCGCACGCAGCTGCACCGTGTCCAGCGGCACGCGGCGCCCGTCGATCACGACGCCGAGGGCCGACGGCGCCGGCTCGGCCGGCGCGCGGCGGGCGCGCTCCTGGCTGCGGCGCTCGCGGTACAGCACGTAGGCGCGCGCGACATCGTGCGCGCCGTCGCGCATCAGCGACAGTTCGGCCTGGTCCTGCACGTCCTCTATATGAAAGGTGCCGCCGGCCGGCTGGCGCCGGACCAGCGCGGCGACCACCGCATCGGTCAGGCGCTCGACCTGCTCGCGGATGGCCGCGGACGCGGCGCCCTGGCCCCCGCGCACCGCCAGGAATGCCTTGGTCATGGCCACCGCGATCTTCGACGGCTCGAAGCGCACCACGGCGCCATTGCGCCGGATGACGTGATATTCGGCCAGCGACGCGGCCAGCGGCCGCGCCAGGGAATTGCCGGCACCGGCCTCGCCCGCCAGCGCGAGCGCCGCGGCCGCGGTGTCGATCGTGGCCGGTGTCTCGGTGATTCGATGTTGCATGCTTCTCCCCCGCATCCCGCGGTTGCGCCGCAACGGCGCCCCGGGGACCTACTAGTTCTAGAAGTGCCATCGCGCGGCGGCGGCGCCCGCCGACGCTGTTTTGCGTCGCGCCGAAAGCGGACCCGCCCTGCGCCCCGAACTTCCGCAGTCCGCCGGCGCCACTACATATAGTGGTACGTAACGCAAGCCTTACAAGAAGTTGTGTACGAATGGTAGGAGAAGTTGCCCGCGCAGGGCAACTGGAAAGTTTTCTCCTGCGGTGTGGATGACGCACGCGGGGAGTCGGCCAAGCGACTGCCGCGCGTGCGCGGGGCGCTCAGTCGCGTCGGACGAGCGACCAGTCGAACAGCGGGCCCGGATCGAACTTGCGCTGCGGCGCGACGTCGCTGTGGCCGCGCGCCCAGCGGATCGGGATAGGCCGACCACAGCGCGGCCTGCAGCGGCCCGAGCGCCGCGTACTGCGCGCGCGGTAAACGGTTCGAACTCGCTGCCCTCGAGTTCGATGCCGATGGAGAAATCGTTGCAGCGCGGGCGCCCGTCCCAGTGCGACGCGCCGGCATGCCAGGCGCGGTCGTTGGTCGGACACGAACTGCACCAGCGCGCCGTCGCGCAGGATCAGGAAATGGGCCGAAACGCGCACGTCGCGCAGCGTCGCGTAGTAGGGGTGCGCCAGCGGATCGAGCCGGTTCGTGAAGAGGCGCTCGATGGCGTCGCCGCCGAAGGCGCCCGGCGGCAGGCTGATGCAATGGAACAGCAGCAGCTCGACGGCGGCTGCCGGGCGGGCGGGCATCCGCATTGGGCGAGCGCAGCAGGCGCGCGCCGCTCCACCAGCCGTCGGCCGACAGCGTCATGCGCCCGGCGCGCCGGTCGCCGGCACGTGTCACTTGAGCCCCAGGCGCTGCATCCGGTAGCGCATCTGGCGGAACGAGATGCCCAGCAGTTGTGCTGCCGCGGTGCGGTTGTGTCCGGTGCTGCGCGAGCGCCGCGCGGATCGCCGCGCCCTCGAGATCGTCGAGGTAGGCCGCCAGGTCGCTGGGCACGCCGTCGGCGATCGCGTAGCCCGCGGCGGTCGGCGCCTCGGACGCAGCGACCGGCGTGGCCGGCGGCGCGGCGGCACCCGGCTCCGCGAAGGCGCGCGCGGTTTCCAGGACGAGGTCGTCCGGACTCGAGCTCGCCGCCGCCGGTGAGAACGACGGCACGCTCCAGGACGTTCTCGAGCTCGCGCACGTTGCCCGGAAAGGGCCATTGGCGCAGCACCGCCTCGGCCGCCGGCGTCAGCCAGGCCTCCGGCACGCCCGCCCGCTCGGTGATGCGCCGCAGCAGCGCCTGGGCGATCAGCGCGATGTCGTCGCCGCGCTCGCGCAGGCTGGGCACCCGCAGTTCGATGACGTTGAGGCGGTAGAAGAGGTCCTGGCGAAAGCGACCGCGCCTCGACCATGCGCGCCAGGTCCTGGTGGGTGGCGCTCAGGATGCGCACGTCGACCGATCTCCTCGATTGTCGAACCCGACCTTGTGGATGCGTCGCTCCTGGATCGCCCGCAACAGCTTGACCTGCATCGCCAGCGGCAGCTCCGCCACCTCGTCGAGCAGCAGGGTGCCGCCGGCGGCGGCCTGGAAGAATCCGTCGCGATCGCGGTCGGCTCCGGTGAAGGCGCCACGCCGGTAGCCGAAGAACTCGGACTCCATGAGCGCCTCCGGGATGGCTCCGCAATTGACCGCCACGAAGGGCATCGCGCGGCGCGCCGATCCGGCGTGGATCGCCCGCGCCACCAGTTCCTTGCCGCTGCCCGACTCGCCGATGATCGCCACCGGCGCCATGCTCTGGCCCAGCCGGGCGATCATGCCCCGCAGGCGCAGCATCTCGGGCGACTGCCCGACCAGGCGCAGCGCCGGGTCGTCGCCGGCGCCGCCGCCGGCCGCCGCAGCCGCCGGTTCGCCCAGCGCGGAGCGGATCAACAGGCGCAGCTGGTCCAGGTCGACCGGCTTGGCCAGGTAATCGAACGCCCCCGCCTTGAGCGCCGCGACGGCATTGTCGGCGCTGCCAAAGGCGGTGATCACCGCGATCTTGGGTTCGCCGCGCGCGCCCAGCTCGCGCACCAGTTCGAGGCCGGAGCCGTCAGGCAGGCGCATGTCCGTCAGGCAGAGGCGGTAGCTGCGCGATTTCAGGAACTGGCGGGCCTGCCCCAGCGACTCGGCCGTATCCACCTCCAGCCCAAGCCGCGATATGGTCAGGCCCAGCAGTTCGCGCAGGTCGGCCTCGTCGTCGACCACCAGCACCGCCGGAACGCGCGCGCGTCCGGCCGCTTCGTTTTCTGCCATGCCTGCGGATCCCATCGGGTTCAGGATAGATTGCGCCGGAAGTAATCGGCCTCGGCCGGCAGGGTGTCGAGGAACGGCGCCGCCGGCGCGTCGTCGGCCGCGCCGCGGGCAAAGTGGACCACGAAACCGTGCGCTTCGCCGCCCGGGCGGCGCAGGACATCGTAGGCCAGTTCGGCGTGGTTCGCGATGCAGAATTCGCGCGCCAGGAACAGGCCCAGGCCGGTGCCGCGCGCATGCGTGGTGTAGAACGGCTCGAACATCGCCGCGCGTTCGGCCGGCGCGACCCCGGCGCCGTCGTCCAGGACCCAGAGGCGGGCGCGGGCGCCGTCATCGCCCGCCGCCTCGAGGACGAACTCGACGCTGCCCGGAGAGCCGGAACAGTAGCGCAGGGCGTTGTCGACGAGGTTGAAAAGAATCTGGCGCAGGTGGCTCTGCTCGAACTTCACCGCGACCGGCCCCGGCCCGCTCATGCCGATCGTCCCCGGCGCCAGCGCCCGGTCGCGCGCGAACTCGGCGACCCAGCCCGCGACGAAGGCCCGCAGCTCGAATTCGTCGCTCAGCGGCGGCTCACGGCGCGCGACCCGCAGGACGTCCTCGACCAGGCGGTTGAGCCGCATCGTATTCTCGCGCACGATCGCCGGTGAGCCGCTTTTGCAGCGCGTCGCGCGCATCCTCGGCCAGCAGCTGGCCGGCGTTGCTGATCGCCGCCAGCGGGTTGCGGATCTCATGCGCTATCGACGCCGTCAGGCGCCCCATCGCCGCCAGCTTCAGCTGCTGCGCCCGCGCCTCCAGGGCAGCGCGGTCCTCGAGAAAGATCACGAATTCGCCCGATTCCGGCGACGGCGGCCGGGCGAAGCGGGCCCGCAGCAGCCGTGCCCCGGCGCTGCCCGGCGCCGCGCCGGGACCGCCGGCCTCGGCGCCGACCGCGCCGAACGGCAGGTCGGTCCCGCCGCCCTCGGCGGCGCCCGCCGCGGTCCAGCGCAGGAAGGCCTCGCCCAGCGCGCGCAGCGACGGCAGCTCGACCATGCGCTGTCCGGTCAGCTGCGCGCTGCGCGCCATGCCCAGCATCGTGCGCGCCGCCAGGTTGTTGGCGCGCACCGTGGTCACCGCGTCGACCACGATCACGCCCTGCTCCATCTGCGAGATGACCAGGCGGTTGATTTCGAGCTGGTTCTGCAGGTCGAGGCCGCGCACGTGCGCCAGCCGCTCCTGGCGGTTGAGGCGCACCGACAGCAGGCGCAGCAGCGCGGTGATGCCGAACAGCGCGGCGCCGTACAGGCCCGCCTGGAACAGCTGCGGGTCGGCATGCTCCTCGCGCAGGCCGCGCAGCAGCGCATCGCTGAGCAGGATGATGACGGCGATCGATGCGGTGAAGAAGGCGGCGCTGGTCGGCAGCATCAGCGACGCGCCGGCGATCGGGATCAGGTAAAGGACGACGAACTCGCTGCGCATGCCGCCGCCGAGCACCACCAGGACGGTCGCCATCACCAGGTCGGCGGCCAGCTGCGCGGTGAGCTGGCCGACGAAATGCCGGCGGTAGAAAAGCGCGGCCAGCGCCGCGGCCACGGCCACGCCGAAATATGCGGTGAGTCCCGGGACGATGTCGCCGGCCGCCCCGCCGGCCCGCAGCGACGACGGTGCGGCGAAGATCATCGCCGACAGCAGCACGAATGCCACGATGAGCACGCGGGCCAGGGCCAGGGCGTACAGCGTGCCCCAGGCGGGCTCGATGATCAGGTCGGCGCCGCCGGCTGCGGCGGCGCTCGCCTCGCGCACGGGTAAACGGGCCGCCGCCATCGCGCGCGCCCCGCTCAGCCGACGGCGCCCGGCGCGCGCCACCGGCGCCGTGCGCCGGACCGCACCATCACCGCGGAGCGGCCGGCGGCGCCCGGCGCGCGTGCTCGGCGCAGCAGGCCCAGCGGCCGCCCAGATCGATCGCTTCCGACTTGGGCAGATTGAGCTGGCAGGCGAAGCAGCGCACCATGTCCTCGGCGGCGCCGCCGCCGATGCCGGCTCCGGTGCGGTGCGCCGCCGCCCCGGTGCCGCCGAGCGAGCGCAGGCCGCGGTACAGCAGCCAGGCCACCAGGCCCCATAGCAGCAGGCGTATCACACCCATCCCCGGCGCAGCACCACCTCGAAGACGAACCGGCTGCCGATATAGGCCATCAGGAGCATGAGGAACCCGGAGAAGAGCCAGCGCTGGGCCACGCGCCCGCGCCAGCCGAAAGCATAGCGCCCGATCAGCAGACCGGCGAAGACGGTCCAGGCGAGGATCGCAAAGACGGTCTTGTGATCGAAGCGCAGCGGTCGCCCGAACAGCTCCTCCGAGAAGATGATGCCGCTGCCCAGCGATGCCGTCAGCAGCACGAAGCCGGCCGTAAGCTGGCGGAACAGCAGGGACTCGAGCGCGAGCAGCGACGGCATGCGCGCCAGCAGCGCGCCGACCGACGCCGTCGGATCGCGCGTCGGCGCGTGCAGGTAGCGGTCGATGGACGCCATCAGGACACTGTGCAGCGCGGCGATCGTGAACAGGCTGTAGGAGAGCACCGACACGCCGAGATGGACGCGCAGCGCCAGCGCGCTGCCCTCGGCCGTCAGCGGTATGCCGTGAAAAGCCAGCGGCAGCAGCGCCGCGAGCGCCGCCATCGGCGTCATCAGCGCATACAGCGCCCCCAGCGCCACGAAGAAGCCTTCGATCCAGAGCAGGCCGCAGGCCAGGCAAAGGCTCGCCGACAGCGCCTGCGCGAAGCCGACCCGCAGGCCGCCGCCCTGCAGGACGTCCTGGGCCAGCAGCGCGCCATGAACCAGCACGGCCAGCGGCAGCAGCAGGCGGACGAAGCGCGGCGGTTCGGCGCCGCCGGGTTCGCGCAGCGCCAGCCAGCAGCGCCGGGCGATGACCAGGTAGGCCGCCGCCACCGCAAAGTGGGCTCCGACGTAAAATGCACCGGTTTGCATAGCGCGTTTATATACCATGCGCGCCCAAGGATCCCCGCCATGCTCGACCAGCTGACCGACCGTTTTTCCCGCATCGTCAAACAGGTGCGGGGCCAGGCACGCCTGACCGAAGCCAATACCCAGGAGATGCTGCGCGACGTGCGGCTGGCCCTGCTGGAGGCCGATGTCGCGCTGCCGGTGGTGCGCGAGTTCATCGATCGGGTGCGCGAGCAGGCAATGGGGCAGGACGTGGCCGGCAGCCTGACGCCGGGCCAGGCGCTGGTGGGCGTCGTCCACCGTGAACTGGCGCGCCTCGATGGGTGCCGGCCTGCCCGCCGCCGAGCGCGAACTCTCGCTGGCGACGCAGCCGCCGGCGGTGATCCTGCTGGCCGGCCTGCAGGGCGCCGGCAAGACCACGACCACGGGCAAGCTGGGCCGCTGGCTGACCGCGGAACGGCGCAAGAAGGTGCTCGCGGTATCGACCGACGTGTACCGGCCGGCGGCCATCGCCCAGCTCGAATCGGTGTGCGGGCAGGCCGGCATCGAGTTCTTCCCGACGCCGCCGGACGCCCGGCCCGTCGACATCGCGCAGGCGGCGCTGGCCCACGCCCGGCGCCACCTGCTCGACGTGGTGCTGGTCGACACGGCCGGGCGCACCGCCGTCGACGCGCCGATGATGGACGAGGTCGCCGCATCTGCACGCGGCGCTGCGCCCGATCGAGACGCTGTTCGTGGTCGATGCGATGCTGGGCCAGGACGCCGTCAATACGGCCCGGGCCTTCGGCGCCCGGCTGCCGCTCACCGGCATCGTCGTCACCAAGCTCGACGGCGACGCGCGCGGCGGCGTGGCGCTGTCGGTGACGCACGCCACGGGCAAGCCGATCAAGTTCGCCGGCACGGGCGAGAAGCTCGGCGGCCTCGAACCCTTCGATGCCGAGCGGATGGCCGGCCGGGTGCTGGGCATGGGCGACATCGTCGCCCTGGTGGAAGAGGTGAAGAGTTCGATCGACGTCGACGCGGCGCAGAAGCTGGCGCAGCGCATGCAGTCGGGGGCGCGCTTCGACCTGAACGATTTCCGCGAGCAGATCGGGCAGATGCGCCGCATGGGCGGCCTCGGCGGCATGCTCGACAAGCTGCCGGCGCAATTGACGCAGGCCGCAGGACGCGTCGATCCGCGCGACGCCGACCGTCAGGTACGGCGCATGGAAGGCATCCTCAATGCCATGACACCGGGCGAACGCAGCAGGCCCGAACTGCTCAAGGCGTCGCGCAAGCGGCGCATCGCCGGCGGCGCCGGAGTGCCGGTGCAGGACGTCAACCGGATGCTGGCCCAGTTCGACCAGATGAGCGCGCTGATGAAGCAGATGCGCAAGGGCGGCATCGGCAAGATGATGCGCGCCCTGGGCACCATGGCGGGCGGCGGCCCGCGGCGCTAGCCGCCCGGCGCCGCGGCCGCACGCCGGCGCGGTCAGAAGCGGTAGCCGACCCCGATGCCATAGAGGAACGGATCGAGCTTGGCCGTCGTGACCTTGCCGACCCCGGTGACCGAAACGTCCGACTGCAACGGTGCGACGTACTTGACGTCGGCGTTCACGAACCAGCGCCGGTCAAGGTTGACGTCGCAACCGATGTCCAGGATGCCGCCGACGCTCGTCTTCTGCAGGTCGGCAGCACCGTTGAGCAGGTGGACCGAGCTGATCCACGTGAAGTTCAGGCCGGCACCGACGTACGGATCGAACTGCTGCGCCGGCAGGAAGTGGTATTGCGCCACCAGCGACGGCGGCAGCTCCTTGAACGAGCCGATATCGGCGCCCGCGAGCGTCACTTCGTGCTTCTGCGGATACGTGAGCACCAGTTCGCCGACGATGTTGGGCGTGAACGCATAGAGGATGTCGAGCTCCGGAAACACCTTGCTGCTGACGTGCACGACATTGGCGGGCAGGCCCAGCGGGCCACCCCCATCGGACTTGTTGGCCGGTTGCAGATCCAGCGCGCCGACACGCACGGACCACCCGGTGTCCTGGGCCGCGGCGGCGCCGCAAATGGCGGCCATTGCGGCCAGCAGCACGGCGACGGCAGAACGAATCTTATTCATGCGGCATCTCCTCGAGGGTTCCTTGGCGCGCCCCGTGCGACGCCACGTCGGGGAGAAGTCTCGATTGCGGGCCCGCGAGCCGATTTGACCATTATCAACTCATGGCTATCGGGCCGACGCTTCGTAGCTGCCGCGCAACGGCAGAGCGACTATCGGCGTTCAACCGGGGCGGGCCGCGTCGACGTAGTTCCAGTAGCCCTTCCAGGCATCGTATACGGCGGTCGGATAGCCGGCCTGGCCCACGCTGCCGTTGTAGCGCCCCAGCGCGCGGAAAAGATCGCCGTGCTCGCTGTCGAGGTAGTGGCGCAGGATGACGCAGCCGTAGCGCAGGTTGGTGCGCATCTCGAACAGGCGGCGTACGTTGCCGTCGCCGACCAGTGTGGCCCAGAACGGCATCACCTGCATGAGGCCGCGGGCGCCGGCGCCGGAGATCGCGTACTTGCGGAAGTTGCTTTCGACCTGGATCAGGCCCAGCACGAGCTGGCGGTCCAGGCCGGCGCGCGTGCATTCGTAGTCGAGGCACTGCAGCAGGTCCGTGCGGTTGCGCCGTTCCGGCAGGCGCGGCGCCAGCCGCCGCTCCATCTCGGCGAGCCAGCGCTCGTAGGCGGCGCGTTCGCCGTCGGTGGCGAAGCGGCGCACCGGCGGACGGCTGTCGGCGATCTGCGATGCCAGCGCACTGCGCACGGCGTCGGCCAGCGGCTCGTATTGCTGCGCGCCGGCGCGCGCCGGCGCGCGGCCACAGCGGCAGCAGCAGCGGACCGAGTGCGCCCAGCGCGACCAGCGCGCCGGCGCCGCCGGGCGGGCGCGCCCGACTCAGCGGCCGATGCGCTCGAGCAGGAAGGCGACGGCGCCGGCAGCGTCGATGGAGCTCGCCTCGCAGGGTGGCACGCGGCGTGTATTCGAACTGGCCCGTCTTGAGGCCGCGCTCGCCGACCGTGACCCGGTGCGGCACGCCGATGAGTTCGGCATCGGCGAACATCGCGCCGGGACGCTCGCCGCGGTCGTCGAGCAGCACGTCGACGCCGGCCGCCTGAGTTCCGGCGTGCAGGGCGTCGGCGGCCGCGCGCACCGCCTCGGACTGCCGGTAGTTCGACGGGGCAGATGCACCACCGTGAACGGCGCGATCGGCGCCGGCCAGATGATGCCGCGCGCATCGTGGTTCTGCTCGATGGCCGCGCCCAGCAGGCGCGTGACGCCGATGCCGTAGCAGCCCATCTCGAGCAGGCGCGCGCTGCCGTCCTCGTCGAGGTAGGTGGCCTTCAGCGCCGCCGAATACTTCGTGCCGAGGTAGAAGACGTGGCCGACCTCGATGCCGCGCTGGATCGCCAGCGTGCCGCGGCCGTCGGGCGAGGGATCGCCGGCGACGACGTTGCGCAGGTCGGCGACGAGCGCCGGCTCGGGCAGGTCGCGGCCCCAGTTGACGCCGGTCAGGTGGAAGCCGTCGGCGTTGGCGCCGCAGACGAAATCGCTCATGCGCGCGACGGTGCGGTCGGCGATGACGCGCACGCCGGCGCCGCGCCGGCGGCGAACAGCGGGCCCAGGTAGCCGGGCGGCGAGCCGAAGGCCGCGCGGATCTCGCGCGTCGGTCGGCGAAGCGCCAGCCGGCCTCGAAGCCCGGCAGCTTGCCGAGCCTTGACTTCGTTGAGCTCGTGGTCGCCGCGCAGCAGCAGCAGCACGATCTCGGCCGGCGCCGCCGTCGGCGCTCGGCCGCGACCAGCACGATCGCCTTGACCGTCTGCGCCAGCGGCAGGCCGAGCAATTCGGCCACCGTGCTGCAGCGGGTCGCGCCGGGCGTGGCCACGCGCTCCAGCGTGCCGCGCCGGCGGCGCACGCGCGCCGAGCAGCGGCAGCGCCTCGGCCAGCTCGACGTTGGCGGCGTAGTCGCCTGCCGGGGCGATAGACGATGGCGTCCTCGCCGGTGTCGGCGATGACCTGGAACTCGTGCGAGCGCGTGCCGCCGATCGCGCCGGTGTCGGCCGCCACGGCGCGAAAGCGCAGCCCCATGCGCGTGAAGATGCGGCGTGTAGGCGTCGAACATCGCCTCGTAGCTGCGGTGCGCGCCGCGTCGACGTCGCGATCGAAGGAATAGGCGTCCTTCATCGTGAACTCGCGGCCGCGCATGACGCCGAAGCGCGGCCGGCGCTCGTCGCGGAACTTGGTCTGGATCTGGTAGAAATTCATCGGCAGCTGGCGGTAGCTGCGGATCTCCTGGCGCGCGATGTCGGTGATCACCTCCTCGGAGGTGGGCTGCAGCACGAAGTCGCGCTCGTGGCGGTCCTTGAGGCGCAGCAGTTCCGGGCCGTACTTCTCCCAGCGCCCGGACTCCTGACCCACAGCTCGGCCGGCTGCACGACCGGCATGAGCAGCTCGAGCGCGCCGGCGCGGTTCATCTCCTCGCGGACGATCGCCTCGACCTTGCGGATCGACGCGCAGGCCCATCGGCATGTAGCTGTAGATGCCGGCCGCCAGCTTGCGGATCATGCCGGCGCGCAGCATCAGCTGCTGGCTGACGATCTCCGCGTCGGCCGGGGCTTCCTTGAGGGTGGACGAGGAATGAAATGCTGAGGCGCGCATGGCCGGAACGTTCCATTTCGTGCGGCACCGCGGCTGCGGGCCATATAATCGGTCGCAAATGATATAGCTTCAGGTGATGACATGCTGGACCGGGACGGGTATCGCCCGAACGTCGGCATCATCCTGCTCAACGAACGCAGCGAGGTGTTCTGGGGCAAGCGCGTCAAGCAGCATTCCTGGCAGTTCCCGCAAGGGGGCATCAAGTTCGGCGAATCGCCCGAGCAGGCCATGTACCGCGAGCTGCACGAGGAGGTCGGCCTGCGGCCGGAACATGTGCGGATCCTCGCGCCGCACCCGCGACTGGCTGCGCTACGAGGTGCCCGAGCAGTGGATCCGGCGCGAGCTGCGCGGCAATTACCGCGGGCAGAAGCAGATCTGGTACCTGCTGCGCCTGGTCGGCCGCGACTCCGACGTCTGCCTGCGCGCGCAGCGACAAGCCCGAATTCGACGCCTGGCGCTGGCACGACTACTGGATTCCGCTCGACTCGGTCATCGAGTTCAAGCGCGACGTGTACGAACGGCGCTGCAGGAGCTGGCGCGCTTCGTCTTCCCGCCGCGCGCGGGCGGCGCAGGCGCCTGACCGGGCCAGCCGGGCCGCGCAGGCGCTAGAGCAGCACCAGGTTGTCGCGGTGGATGAGCTCGGCTTCCTCGATGAAGCCGAGCACCTGCGCGATCTCCGTGCTCGGGCCGGCGGGCGATCAGGCGCGCCTCGGCGCTGGAGTAGTTGCACGAGGCCGCGCGCCAGCTCGCGCGCCGGACGCGTCCACGCAGGCGACGACGTCGCCGCGCGCGAAATCTGCCCTGCACCTCGACGACCCCGATCGGCAGCAGGCTCTTGCCCTGGCTGCACAGCGCCGCGGCCGCGCCGGCATCGATGACCACGCGCCCGCGCGTCTGCAGGTGATCGGCGAGCCACTGCTTGCGCGCGGCGAGCTTCGGCACCGACGCGACGAGCAGCGGTGCCGATCGCCTCGCCCGGCGCCAGGCGCACCAGCACGTCGGGCTCGCGCCCGGAGGCGATGATGGTCGCTGGCGCCGCTGCGCGCCGCGCGCTTGGCGGCCAGCACCTTGCGTGAGCATGCCGCCGCGGCCGATCGGCGCTGCCGGCGCCGCCGGCATATGCCTCGAGCCGCGGATCGCCGGCCGCGGCCGCGTTCGATGAGCCGTGCGCCCGGGACGCGCGCGCGGATCGGCGTCGAACAGGCCGGCCTGGTCGGTGAGGATCACCAGCAGGTCGGCGTCGACCAGGTTGGTGACGAGCGCGCCGAGCGTGTCGTTGTCGCCGAACTTGATCTCGTCGGTGACGACCGTGTCGTTTTCGTTGATGACCGGCACCACGCCCAGCTGCAGCAGGGTCAGCAGCGTCGAGCGCGCGTTCAGGTAGCGCGCGCGATCGGCGAGGTCGGCATGGGTGAGCAGCACCTGCGCGGTGCGCACGCCCAGCGCCCCGAAGCCGGTCTCGTAGGCCTGGGCCAGTCCCATCTGGCCCGACCGCGGCAGCGGCCTGCAGTTCATGGACCTGCTGCGGGCGCCGCGCCCAGCCCAGGCGCTGCATGCCTTCGGCGATCGCGCCGCTCGAGACCAGCAGCACCTGGTGTCCGGCGGCACGCAGCGCGGCGACCTGCCCGGCCCAGCGCGAGATTGCCGCCAGGTCCAGGCCGCGCCCCTCGTTCGTGACCAGGCTGCTGCCGACCTTGACCACTGTCCGCAGCGCACGCGGTTCGATCACGGCTGTCGCCATGTTCAGCTCCCGCGCGGCCGCGCGGCGGCGCACCGGAGCCGCCGCCGACGCCACCGCCGGTGCGGCGCGCGCCGCATCGTCCGCGTCGTCGTGGACGCGCGCCTGCGGCAGCGGTTCGGGTGCGTCGGTCTGCTCGAGAAAGCGCTGCACCGCCCACATCAGGTCGCGGCAGCCCTCGCCGGTGTAGGCCGAGATCGCGAACATCGGCGCCTTGGTGCGCAGGCGCCGGCGCAGGCGCTCGACCACGCGCGGCGCGCTCCGGCACCGGTACCAGGTCCATCTTGTTGAGCACGAACCAGCGTGGCCGCCGCTTGAGCACCGGGTCGTATTTGCCCAGTTCGGCGGCGATGGCCCGGGCCTGCGTCACCGGATCCACCGCGGCGTCGAGCGGCGCGACATCGATGACCTGCAGCAGCAGGCGGGTGCGGCTGACGTGGCGCAGGAAGCGGTGGCCCAGGCCGGCGCCCTCGGCCGCGCCCTCGATCAGCCCCGGCAGGTCGGCCACCACGAAACCCTTGCCGGCTTCCTGGCGCACGACGCCCAGGTGCGGGAACATCGTCGTGAACGGGTAGTCGGCCACCTTGGGCCGCGCGTTGGATATCGCGGCAAGCAGGGTCGACTTGCCGGCGTTGGGTGCCCCCAGCAGACCGACGTCGGCGAGCACCTTGAGCTCCAGGCGCAGGTGCCGCGCGGCGCCGGGTTCGCCGGGGGTGCATTGCCGCGGGGCGCGGTTGGTACTCGATTTGAAATGCAGGTTGCCCAGTCCGCCGGAGCCGCCCGCCGCCAGCAGGGCGCGCTGGCCGTGCTGCGCCAGGTCGGCCACCTGTTCGCCGGTCTCGTCGTCGAACACCACGGTGCCGACCGGCATCGGCAGTTCGATGTCGCCGCCGCCGGCCCCGAAGCAGTCCGCGCCGCGGCCATGCTCGCCGTTGCCGGCGGCATGGCGGCGCTGGTAGCGGTATTCGATCAGCGTGTTCAGGTTGCGGTCGGCCACGGCCCAGACGCTGCCGCCGCGGCCGCCGTCACCGCCGTCCGGCCCGCCCTTGGGGATGAACTTTTCCCGACGGAAGGACGCGCAGCCGTTGCCGCCGCGGCCACCCGCGACTTCGATGCGTGCTTCGTCGACGAAATTCATGAATGGGGCTCCGGCACTGCGGGATTGTGCGGCAGCGGCGCGGCAGGCGCCAGGCCGCACGCGAACGCCGCCACCGTCCGGGCACGCGGCGCGCCGGACCTGCGGACTCGCGGCGCAAAAATGCAAGAGCCGGGCACCGGCCCGGCTCGGTCTGGTCAGTCGGTACTGGCCGCCGCTTCTGCGTCGCGGCGCATCCCCGCCCCGCTGCCGTCCGCGCGGGAACGGTTACCCCGCCACTGCGCCAGGCGGACGGGGGCGGGCCGGCGCCGCGCTCAGGCGGCGGTGGCGACCGGGTGAATGCTGACCGAGCGGCGCTTCTTCGGGCCGCCAACGGAGAACTGCACGGTACCGTTGACCAGCGCGAACAGGGTGAAATCACGGCCCGTGCCGACGTTTTCGCCGGCATGGAACTGCGTGCCGCGCTGGCGCACGATGATGCTGCCGGCGTGGATGGTCTGGCCGCCATAGGCCTTGACCCCGAGTCGCTTCGCCTGGGAGTCGCGACCGTTGCGTGACGACCCACCCGCCTTCTTATGCGCCATATCTGCCTCTCAAACGTTCCTGCCGTTGCTTGCGCCGCCCGGTCCGGGCGCCGGTTCGACCGCTCACGCGATCGAGTCGATGCGGATCTCGGTGAAATTCTGACGGTGCCCGGCGTGCTTGATGAAGTGCTTGCGCCGGCGCATCTTGAAGATCTTGACCTTGTCGTGCCGGCCATGCGCCAGGACCGTGGCCACGACTGCAGCCCCGCTGAGCAGCGGCGCGCCGATGCGCACCTGGCCGCCATCGCCCACGGCGAGGACTTCGGACAAGGTGATCTGCTGGCCCACCGCATTGGGCAGCGTCTCGACCTTGACGCGGTCGCCCGCGTTCACCCGGTACTGCTTGCCGCCCGTCTTGATTACCGCGAACATGACCTATCCCCACGAGTCGGGGGCCGGGATGGGCCCCACGGAAAGCCTTGGATTATGGCAGTTTCCACTGCCCCGAGTCAATCCGGAGCGCCGGGGGCGGCATTTTCGTGGCGGCGCCGGCCCGGAACCGGCCGGCCACAGCCCGGCCCCCTATAATGGCCGCCCAGGAATACCGACTCGCCGTGCAAACCGCCTCCCCGCAGCCTCCCCCGGTCCCGGACACCCATGCCCTGGCCGATGTGCTCGCCCCCGTCGCGGGCGACATGCAGGACGTCGACCGCACGATCCGCGCACGCCTCGATTCCGATGTCGCGCTGATCGGGACCATCGGCGACTACATCATCGGCGCGGGCGGCAAGCGGCTGCGTCCGGCCATCCTGCTGATGATCGCCCGCGCCCTGGGCTATCGCGGCCCGGCCCACGTGCTGCTGGCGGCGGTGATCGAGTTCATCCATACCGCCACGCTGCTGCACGACGACGTCGTCGACGACTCCGACCTGCGGCGCGGCCGCCCGACCAGCAATGCGCAGTTCGGCAATCCCGCGAGCGTGCTGGTCGGCGATTTCCTGTACTCGCGGGCCTTCCAGATGATGGTCGAGGCCGGCAGCATGCGGGTCATGCGCATCCTGGCCGACGCCACCAACCGCATCGCCGAGGGCGAGGTGCTGCAGCTGCTCAACATCCACGACCCGACGGTGGACGAGGTTCGCTACCTCGGCGTCGTCGAGCGCAAGACCGCCACCCTCTTCGAGGCCGCGGCGCGCATCGGCGCGATCCTGGCGCAGGCCGAGCCGGCGGTCGAGGAGGCCTGCGCCCACTACGGCGCCGCGGTCGGCACCGCATTCCAGATCATCGACGACGTGCTCGATTACGACGGCAGCGCGCAGGCCATCGGCAAGCGCCTGGGCGACGACCTGCGCGAGGGCAAGCCGACCCTGCCCGTCATCCACGCGCTGCGCGCGGCGTCGCCCGGACAACGCGCCCAGATGGAAGGCGCGATCCGCGACGGCAGCGGCGATTTCGTCCAGATCGCGCGGATCGTGCACGAGCATGGATCGATCGACTACGCCCGCCGCTGCGCGCGCGCCCAGTCCGAGTCGGCCGGCGCCGCGCTGCAGGCCCTGCCGCCCTCGATCTACCGCGATCGTCTGCTAGAATTGACGGTCTTTGCCACCCGCCGTGACCGATAGGCAGCCGACAACAAGGGCGGGCGCGAAGAACCTCGGGGTGTAGCTCAGTCTGGTAGAGTACTGCGTTCGGGACGCAGGAGTCGGAGGTTCGAATCCTCTCACCCCGACCAGACTTCACTGGCCGCGTCGGGCCCTGACGACGCCGTCGCGGCCGCCGAACCGCGCCACCGTCTCGCGCCACCATTGCGCCCTGGCGTGCGCCGCCCCGAGCCGCTACGATCCCGCCAATGTCCACCGTCCCCATGTGGGCGCATCTGCTTGCGCTTGGGCTCCTGTTGCTGATTTCGGCCTTCTTTTCCATCGCCGAGACGGCCATGATGTCGCTCAACCGCCTGCGCCTGCGTCACCTGGTGCGCCAGGGCGACGTCGCCGCGCAGCGCACCCAGCGGCTGCTGCACCGGACCGACCGGCTGCTCAGCGTCATCCTGATCGGCAACAATCTTGCCAACGCCGCGGCCACGGCGCTGGTCGCCGCGCTCTCGATCTACGACCTGGGCGCGCACCAGTGGGGCCTGGCAGCCGCCACGGTCCTCATCTCCTTCCTCATCCTGGTGTTCTCGGAGATCACGCCCAAGATAATCGGCGCGTCCTATCCCGAGCCCATCGCGCTGGCCTCGAGCCTGGTGCTGCGCCCGATCCTGTGGGTCGCAACGCCGGCCGTATGGTTCGTCAATCTCTTCGTCCAGGTGATCCTGCGCGTGCTGCGCATCGCGCGGCCGGGCGCCGACGGCGCGAGCCCGGGCGTGACGCCCGAGGAACTGCGCACGCTCGTGCTCGAGGGCTCGAGCTTCATCCCGCTGAAGCACCGCAACATGCTGCTCAACGTCTTCGACCTGGAGGCGCTCGGGGTCGACGACGTGATGACGCCGCGCGCCAGCATCGAGGGGATCGACCTGGACCAGCCCTTCGAGGCCATCCTCGAGCAGCTCACCACCTGCTACCACAACAAGCTGCCGGTCTTCGAGGGCGACATCAGCCGGGTGGTGGGCATCCTGCACATCCGCAAGCTGCTGCCGCTGCTGGCCGACGGCAGCGCCACGATCGAGTCGGTGCGCGAGCGCCTGGTGGACGCCTACTGGATCCCGACCGGCACGTCGCTGCTGCGCCAGCTGCAGATGTTCCAGGAGAATCGCCAGCGGCTGGGGCTGGTCGTCGACGAATACGGCGACCTGCTCGGCCTGGTGACGGTGGACGACATCGTCGAGGAGATCGTCGGCGAGTTCACGACCCAGGCGCCGGGCTCGGGCGTCAGCTCGCTGCGCTGGGGCGCCAATGGGCAGGTGGTCGTCGACGGCGCGGCCACCCTGCGCCAGCTCAACCGCCGCCTGGCGCTGGCACTGCCGCTGGACGGGCCCAAGACGCTCAACGGCCTGCTGCTCGAGCGCCTGGAACAGATCCCCGACGGCCCCTGCTGCCTGCAGCTGCCCGGCTGCAACGTCGAGGTGATCCAGATCCATGACCAGGCGGTCCGCAGCGTTCGGCTGATCCGCGTTCCGGCGATCCCCGAGGCACGCCCGGCACGCTAGTGTCCCGCTGCGGCCGCCGCCCGGCGGATGCCGCGGCAAATGAGGGATAATGAACCGTGCAAATCCCCGGTGTAATCGGGGCATCTTCGGGCTTTTGCGACGCCGTTCAACGCTATAACTTGCCTTTGAACCGCCCACGCTAAACCATGTCCGCTGCCACGCAAACGTCGTCCACGGCCTCCGGCGCGCTCACGGGGCTGGCGCGCGCCCTGGTGCAGCAGGGCAAGCTGCGCCCGGACCGCGCCGAGACGCTGGCGCGCAAGGCGGTGCAGAGCAATTCGCTGTTCATCGACGAGCTGGTCGCGGTAGGCGATTCGCTCGGCCTCACCACATCCTCGATCGCCCGCTTCGCCGCGGAGACCTTCGGCCACCCGCTGCTCGACCTGTCGGCCATCGACACCGACCAGCTGGCCAAGGACACCATCGACCGCAAGCTGGTGACCTCGCTGCGCGTCCTGGCGCTGCGCAAGCGCGGCAACCGCCTGGCGGTCGCCGTGTCCGACCCGACCAACGCGCAGGCGCTCGACCAGGTCAAGTTCCAGACCCAGCTGGTGCTGGACGTCGTCGTGGTCGAGCACGACAAGCTGCTGGCGCTGATCGACACCACCCATCAGTCGGCCGCCAAGACGCTGGAAAAGCTGATCGACGACGATGTCACCTTCGACGACCTGCTGGCGGAGAATCCCGAGCAGGAGGGCGAGGAGGCATCCAACGTCGAGGTCGACGACGCGCCGGTGGTCCGCTTCCTGCAGAAGCTGCTGCTCGATGCCATCGGCGAAGGCGCGTCCGACCTGCACTTCGAGCCCTATGAGAAGTTCTATCGCGTGCGGTTCCGCGTCGACGGCGTGCTGCGCGAGGTCGCCCAGCCGCCGCTGGCCATCCGCGAGCGCCTGATATCGCGCATCAAGGTCGTGTCGCGCCTGGACATCTCCGAACGGCGGGTGCCGCAGGACGGGCGCATGAAGCTGGCGCTGTCGGGCCAGCGCGCGATCGACTTCCGGGTCAGCACCCTGCCCACACTGTACGGCGAGAAGGTCGTCATGCGGATACTCGACGCCTCGCAGGCCAAGCTGGGCATCGACGCGCTGGGCTACGATCCCGACCAGAAGGAACTGCTGCTCAACGCCATCCAGCGCCCCTACGGCATGGTGCTCGTCACCGGGCCCACCGGCAGCGGCAAGACGGTGTCCCTGTACACCTGCCTGAACATCCTGAACCAGCCGGGCGTCAACATCTGCACCGCCGAGGATCCGGCGGAAATCCAGCTGGCCGGCATCAACCAGGTCAACGTCAACGAGAAGGCCGGACTGACCTTCGCCAACTCGATGCGCGCGTTCCTGCGCCAGGACCCGGACGTCGTCATGGTCGGCGAGATCCGCGATCTCGAGACGGCCGACATCGCCATCAAGGCGGCGCAGACCGGCCACATGGTGATGTCGACGCTTCACACCAACGACGCGCCCTCGACGCTGACGCGCCTGGCCAACATGGGCGTGCCGGGGTTCAACATCGCATCCTCGATCATCCTCATCACGGCGCAGCGACTGGCGCGCCGCCTGTGCGCGTGCAAGCAGCCGGCGGTCCTGGACAAGGACGCCATGCTGGCGGCGGGCTTCCGGGAGTCCGACCTGGACGCCGGCTGGACCCCGTACCGCGCGGTCGGCTGCGACCGCTGCAAGGGCAGCGGCTACAAGGGACGTATCGGCATCTACGAGGTCATGCCGATCACCGAGGCGCTGCAGCATCTCATCCTGAAGAACGCGAGCTCGCTGGATATCGGCAAGCAGGCGCAAAGCGAGGGCGTGCGCGACCTGCGCCGCTCCGGCCTCATGAAGGTCAAGCAGGGCATGACCACGGTCGACGAAGTGCTCGGCTGCACCAACGAATGAACCGCCGGTCGGCGGGCGAAAAGGAATAGCGATGGCAACCAGCGCAGTTGCGCGGCCGCAGGCGGTGCGCGAGGCGATGTTCCAGTGGGAGGGCCGCGACAAGGGCGGGCGCACCATCAAGGGCGAAATGCGGGCCGGCGGCGAGGCCGTGGTGGCCGCGTCGCTGCGCCGCCGCGGCATCCTGGCCACGAAGATCAAGAAGCAGTCGATCCCGCGCGGCAAGCGGATCACGGGCAAGGACCTGGCGCTGTTCACGCGCCAGCTGGCGACGATGCTGCGCGCCGGCGTGCCGCTGCTGCAGTGCTTCGACATCGTCGGTCGCGGCGCGAGCAATCCGGCGCTCGGCCGCCTGCTCACCGACATCCGCGCCGACGTGGAAACCGGCACCAGCCTGAACCAGGCGTTCCGCAAGTACCCGATGCATTTCGACGCGCTGTTCTGCAACCTCGTGGCGGCGGGCGAACAGGCCGGCATCCTGGAAACCCTGCTCGACCGCCTGGCGACCTACCAGGAAAAGACGATCGCCATCAAGGGCAAGATCAAGAAGGCCCTGTTCTACCCGGTGATGATCATCTTCGTGGCGGTGCTGGTCACGGGCATCATCATGGTGTTCGTGATCCCCTCGTTCAAGCAGGTCTTCACGAGCTTCGGCGCCGATCTGCCGCTGCCGACCCTCATGGTCATCGCCATGTCGGATTTCTGCCTCAAGTACTGGTACTTGCTGGTGTTCGCACCGCTGGCGGCGGGCTATTTCTTCTACCAGTCGTGGCGGCGCTCGCCCAAGGTGCAGATCGCGGTCGATCGCATCCTGCTGCGGCCGCCGGTGATCGGCCCGCTGCTGCGCAAGGCGGCGATCGCGCGCTGGACCCGCACCCTGTCGACCACCTTCGCCGCCGGCGTGCCGCTGGTGGAGGCCCTCGACTCGGTGGGCCCCGCTGCGGGCAACGCGGTCTACAAGGAGGCGACGCGGCAGATCCAGGGCGAGGTCAGCATCGGCACGACGCTGGCCCAGGCGATGCAGAACTCCGGCGTCTTTCCCAACATGGCGGTGCAGATGACCTCGATTGGCGAGGAGGCCGGCGCCCTCGACACCATGCTCAACAAGGTCGCCGAATACTTCGAGCGCGAAGTCGACGAGGCCGTCGACGCGCTCTCGAGCATGCTCGAACCGATGATCATGGTGATACTGGGCGGGATCATCGGCACCATCGTCGTGTCCATCTACCTGCCGATCTTCAAGCTGGGCCAGGTCGTCTAGCGCGCCGCCACGGCCGGCGCCCGCGCACATGCCCTTTCCGGACGACACCGCCTTTGCGCTGGTGGCCGCCCTGCTCGGGCTGGTGACCGGCTCCTTTCTCAACGTCGTCATCCACCGCCTGCCGCGCATGATGGAGGCGCAATGGGCGGCACAGGTGGCCGAGTTCGACGGCCGCGCCGTGCCCGTGCAGGAGCGCTTCAACCTGCTGCATCCGGGGTCGCGCTGCCCGGCCTGCGGCGCCGGCATCGGACCGCTGCAGAACGTGCCGGTCATTTCCTACCTCGCCCTGCGCGGACGCTGCGCCAGCTGCGCAGCGCGCATCAGCCCGCGCTACCCGCTGGTCGAGGCGCTGACGGCGCTGCTGTCCTTCTGGGTCGCGCACCACTTCGGCTGGGGCGCGGCGGGAGCGGCGGCACTGGTGCTGACGTGGTTCCTGGTGGCACTCAGCTTCATCGACGCCGACACCACGCTGCTGCCCGACAGCATGACGCTGCCGCTGCTCTGGGGCGGCCTGCTGCTCAATCTGCACGGGCTGTACGTGCCGCTGGCCGATGCCGTCATCGGCGCCTGCGCCGGCTACCTGAGCCTGTGGCTGGTTTACTGGGGCTTCCGCCTGACCACCGGGCGCGAGGGCATGGGCTACGGCGACTTCAAGCTGCTGGCGGCGCTTGGCGCCTGGCTCGGCTGGAAGATGCTGCTGCCGATCGTGCTGCTGTCGTCGGTAGCCGGCGCCGTCATCGGCATCGTCCTGATCCTGCTGGCGCGCCGCGGGCGCAATGTGCCGATCCCCTTCGGACCCTACCTGGCGGTCGCCGGATTCATCACCCTGCTGTACGGCGCGCCGCTGCTGGCGCTGTTCGGCCTGGGCTAGTCGATGAACGTGCCGCCGCGCATCGGCGTGACCGGCGGAATCGGGTCCGGCAAATCGACCGTGATGGCCATGTTCGCGCAGCTGGGCGCGGCGACCATCGATACCGATGCGATCGCGCGCGCGCTTACCGGCGCCGGCGGCGGGGCGATCGCCGCGCTGTGCGCCGCCTTCGGACCGGCGGTACTGGACGCGCACGGCGCACTGGACCGCGGACGCATGCGCCAGCGCGCCTTTGGCGATCCGGCCGTGCGGCGGACGCTGGAATCGGTGCTGCACCCGCTGATCCTGGAGCAGGTCCTGGTCCAGGCGCAGGCCCCGGCGGCGCGCGCCGCACCGGCGATCCTCGTCGACGTTCCACTGCTGCTCGAGGCGGCGGGCATGCGCGCCGGGCTGGCGCTCGACCGCGTCCTGGTGGTGGACTGTCCGGTGCACCAGCAGCAGGCGCGGGTGCTGGCACGCGGCGGCCTGGGCACCGACGAGGCGGGCGCGATCATCGCGGCGCAGGCGCCGCGCGCCGCGCGCCTGGCGATCGCCGACGACGTGCTCGTCAACGCCGGCACGCGCGCCGCGCTGCAGGCGCGGGTCGAGCGCCTCTGGGCGAGCTACCGCGGCGCGCCCGGCGGGCGCGCCGCGCAGGCCCTGTGATATCTTGCGCACGGCGATGGCTGCAATCGACACCGATCTCATTCTCTACGAGTTCCCGTTCAATGAACGGGTGCGCACCCTGCTGCGGCTCGAGGATCTGTTCGACAAGCTGCAGTACTTCCGTGCGCAATCGCATCCGTACTGCCACAACACGGCCCTGCTGACGCTGTTCGAGATCGTCGAGGTGGCTTCGCGCTCCGATCTCAAGGGCGAACTGCTGCAGGAACTGGAGCGTCACAAGCAGTCGCTCGCGGCGCTGCGCAACAATCCGCAAGTGGCGCAGGACGCGCTGCAGGCGATCCTGGCCGAGATCGACGCGTCGCAGTCCGCGCTCAACACGTCCAGCGGCCGGGCCGGGCAGCACCTGCGCGACAACGAATGGCTGACGAGCGTGCGCGGCCGCGCGATCATCCCCGGCGGCACCTGCGAGTTCGACCTGCCCTCCTATCATGCCTGGCTGACCCGCAGCGCCGCGGCGCGCGCGGACGACCTCGCCGGCTGGATCCAGCCGCTCGACCACTTCCGCGTCGCGCTCGATATCGTGCTGCGCCTGCTGCGCGAAGGCGCGCACCATTCGCAGCACACCGCGCCGATGGGCAACTACCAGCAGATGCTGCAGGGCAAGACCCATGCGCTGCTGCAGGTGCGCGTGGAGCAGTCGCTGCAGGCGATCCCGGAGATCAGCGCCAACAAGTACATGCTGTGGATCCGCTTCACCCGCAGCGATCGCGACCTCAAGCCCCGTCCGGTCGAACGCGACGTCGATTTCGCGCTGGCCCTGTGCGCGTTCTAGGCGCCGGCGCGTCACGCCCCGCGCGCCATCCGGCGGCGCCGGCAGCGCGCCGGCGGACGCGCCCGCAGGCTGCTCAGGACGTGAATGCCACCGCCAGCCCCTGCGCGCCGAGGCGCTGCGCGCGGACCAGCTGGTCGAGCCCGCCGTCGCCGGGCAGGTACAGCGGCAGCGGGCTGTCGCCGCAGCCCCTGGCGGCTTCGGCCACGCCCTGCCCGTCGGCAACCGCCAGCACCGCGCAGTCGCAGCCCAGTGCCGCAGCCAGCGCCAGGTCCCGGCCGGTCCGCACCGCGGCGCCCAGGAATGGCGCGGGCGGGCGCTGCGTCGCGCGGCGCAGTTGCGCCACGCCGAGAAACAGGCCCGCCGCGGCCGACGCACCGGCGTCGACGTCGTCGGCGCAGCGCGCGTCCACCAGCAGCCGCGCGCCGTAGTCGGCCGCCAGCGCGGCGGCGGCCGCCCGCGCCGCCGCGCGCGCGGGCGGCGCCAGCAGCGGTTCGTGCCAGATGACCTGGCGCAACCCGCGTCCGCAGCATCGATTCGAGCCAACGCACGGCCTGGTCCGGCGCGCGCGCCGTCCCCGGCGACAGCCCGCATACGGCGGGCAGGTCGAGCCAGCGCAGCGCCGGCGCGGCCGCAGGCAACAGCGGTGCCGGCGGCGGCGTGCCCGGCGCGTGAAAGCGCAGGCGCTGGCCTTCGCGCGCGTGCGGCTCGCCCGCCCAGTCGACGATGCGGCGGAAGTACAGCCGCACGTAGGCGTGCGGATAGTCGTGCTCGAGCACGGTCCAGGGCGTGGACGCGCGGCACCTCGACGCCCAGCTCCTCGGCGAATTCGCGCGCCAGCGCCTGCTCGACCGATTCGCCGGCTCTCGATCTTGCCGCCCGGAAACTCCCAATAGCCGGCATAGGGCTTGCCGGCAGGGCGGTCGGCCATCAGCACGGCGCCATCGGCGCGCAGCAGCACGCCGACGGCGACGCGGGTCACCGGCCGCGGCGCGGCGGTGCCCGCTGCCGTCACGGCGCGGTCAATCCGCGGCGCCCCGCGTAGTCGCGCGCGAACTGGATGGCGACGCGGCCCGAACGCGAGCCGCGCTGCAGGGCGAACTGCAGGGCCTCGGTGCGCGCCGCCGCGATCGCGGCGGCATCGAGGTCGAAGCGCGCCAGCCAGTGCGCGACGATCTCGAGGTAATCATCCTGGCGGAACGAGCGGAACGACAACCACAGGCCGAAGCGCTCCGACAGCGAGATCTTCTCCTCGGCGGTCTCGGCCGGGTGCAGGTCGCCCTCGTCGTCGTAGCGCGCATCGAGGTTCTCGCGCATCGATTCGGGGATCAGGTGCCGGCGGTTCGAGGTGGCATAGATGAGCACGTTGGTCGCGCTCGCCGCGATCGAACCGTCCAGCGCCGCCTTGAGCGCCTTGTACGAGGCGTCGGCGGGCTCGAAGGACAGGTCGTCGCAGAACACGATGAAGCGCTCGGCCCGCGCCGCGACGGCATCGGCGATGAGCGGCAGGTCGACCAGGTCGTCCTTGTCGACCTCGACGAGGCGCAGACCCTGGTCGGCGAAGCGCGCCAGGCAGGCGCGCACCAGCGACGACTTGCCGGTGCCGCGCGCCCCGGTGAGCAGCACGTTGTTGGCCGGCAGGCCGCGCACGAACTGCTCGGTATTGCGCAGGATGGCGGCGCGCTGCGGCGCGATGCCGAGCAGGTCGTCGGCATCGATGCGGGCGATGCGGTGCACCGGCACGAACTGCGCGCGGTCGGTGCCGAGCACGCGCTGCCTGCGCCACTGGTAGGCGAGTGCGGTCGGATCGAGCTGCGGCGCGGCCGGCAGGCACTGTTCGAGCAGCCCGACCAGCCGCAGCAGCAGCGGATCGTCCACGGGCGTTGACGCGCGCGCCATTCGGGCTCCTCAACTGCGATAGTCGGCGTTGATCGAAACGTAGTCGTGCGACAGGTCGCAGGTCCACAGCGTCGTCGCGGCGGCGCCGCGCCCGAGCACGACGCGCACGCGGATCTCGGCCTGGCGCATCACGCGCCGACCGTCCTCCTCGCGGTATTGCGGATGCCGGCCACCGTCGCGCGCCACCGCGACCTCGTCGAGGAAGAGCTGGACCCGGTCGCCGTCCAGGTCGGCAATGCCGGCGTTGCCGATGGCCGCCAGGATGCGTCCGAGATTCGGGTCGGAGGCGAAGAAGGCCGTCTTCACCAGCGGCGAGCGGGCGATCGACTCGGCCACCGCGCGCGCCTCGGCCGGCGTGCCGGCCTGCTCGATCGCGATCTCGATGAACTTGGTGGCGCCCTCGCCGTCACGCACGATGGCCTGCGCCAGCGTGCGGGCCACGTCGGCGATGGCCGACTCCAGCGGGGCGAGCCGCGGATCGTCCGCGTCGGCGATGGCCGCCATGGTGCCGCCGGCGCGCGCCGGGACGCCCGGCGCCTGGCCGGTGGCGATGAGCACGAAGGCGTCGTTGGTCGAGGTGTCGCCGTCGACGGAGATGCGGTTGAACGAGGCGTCGGCGACGCGGCGCACCAGCGCCTGCAGCAGCGGCGCCGCGACGGCGGCGTCGGTGGCGACGAAGCCGAGCATGGTGGCCATGTTGGGATGGATCATGCCGGAGCCCTTGGCGATGCCGGTGACCGTGACCGTGGCGTCGCCGATCGGCGATCGCGGCGCGACGCGGCCTTGGGCACGGTGTCGGTGGTCATGATGGCCTCGGCCGCATCGCGCCACCCGTCCGGCGCGAAGCGCCTGGCGGCGGCGGGCAGGCCGTCGAGCAGCCGCTGCATCGGCAGCGCCTCCATGATGACCCCGGTGGAGAAGGGCAGCACCTGTTGCGCGCTGCAGCCGATCAGGCCGGCGGCGGCCGCGCAGGTGCGATGCGCATCGCGCAGGCCGTCAGCGCCGGTGCCCGCATTGGCGCAACCGGTGTTGACGACGAGCAGGCGCGCCGCCGCGGCCGCCGCCGCCAGCGCCGCCAGGTGCTCCCGGGCAACGAGCACCGGCGCCGCGCAAAAACGGTTCCTGGTGAACACCGCGGCCACCTGGCTGCCGGCGGCGATGCGGACCAGCAGCAGGTCCTTGCGGCCGGCCTTGCGGATGCCGGCCTCGGCCCAGCCGAGTTCGACCCCGGCGACCGGATGCAGGTCGGCCGCCGCCGGCGGCGCGAGGTTAACCGCCATGACGGTGGGCGCGGCGCGCCGGGCGCGCGGGCGGGATGCCGGCGCGCACGATCGTCACGCGATCCGGCCGTGGCACTGCTTGTACTTCCTGCCGCTGCCGCAGGGGCAGGGGTCGTTGCGTCCGACTTTTTCGTTGAAACGCCGGAACGGCTGGACCGCCGGCTCCGGCGGCGCCTGCGCCAGCACGGGTTCCGGGTCGGCCGGGGCGTCGCCGCCCGGCGCCGCGGCGCCGAGCGCCGCCGCCGGTTCGGCATGCTGCGCCTGGGCCCGCTCGACGCGGCGCTCGGCCTCGCGTTCGATCTGCGCCTCGCTGCGCTCGATCTCCTCGGCGGACTGGATGCGCACGTTCATGAGGATGCGCACCACCTCGCCGCGGACGCGGTCGATCAACGCACCGAAAAGCTCGAACGCTTCGCGCTTGTATTCCTGCTTGGGCTGCTTCTGGGCATAGCCGCGCAGGTGTATGCCCTGGCGCAGGTGATCGAGCGCCGCCAGGTGCTCGCGCCACTGCTGGTCGAGGGTGCTGAGCATCATCGAACGCTCGAAGCCGGCAAAGGCGTCGCGATCGACCGCGGCCAGCTTGGCATCGTAGGCGGCGTCGGCGGCCGCCAGGACGCGCGCCAGCACGTCCTCCCCGGTGAACTTGCTCTCGTGCTCGAGCAGCGCGGCCAGCGGCAGCGTGATCTGCCAGTCGTCGGCCAGCGTGCGCTCCAGGCCCGCCACGTCCCAGGTCTCCTCCATCGATTCGGGCGGCACGAAGCCGTGGACGAGATCGGTGAAGAATCCGCGGCGCAGGTTGGCCACCATGTCGTGGACGTCCTGGGCCTCGAGGATCTCGTTGCGCAGCCGGTAGATCTCGCGGCGCTGGTCGTTGGACACGTCGTCGTAATCGAGCAGCTGCTTGCGGATGTCGAAATTGCGCGCCTCGACCTTGCGCTGCGCCGTCTCGATGGAGCGGGTGACCATGCCGGCCTCGATGGCCTCGCCCTCCGGCATGTTGAGCTTGTCCATGATCATGCGCATGCGGTCGCCCGCGAAGATGCGCATCAGCGGGTCTTCCATCGACAGGTAGAAGCGCGACTCGCCCGGATCGCCCTGGCGCCCGGACCGGCCGCGCAACTGGTTGTCGATGCGGCGCGATTCGTGGCGCTCGGAGCCGATGATCTTGAGGCCGCCGGCGGCGACCACCTGGTCGTGCAGCTGCTGCCATTCGCGCCTGAGCCGCGCCACGCGCTCTTCCTCGAGGGCGGGATCGGGCGTGCTCTGCGGCGCGGCGTCGGTGCTGCCGAGCTCGATCTGCTTCTCGACATTGCCGCCCAGAACGATGTCGGTGCCGCGGCCGGCCATGTTGGTGGCGATGGTGATGACGCCCGGCCTGCCGGCCTGGGCGACGATGCCCGCCTCCATCGCATGCTGCTTGGCGTTGAGCACCTGGTGCGGCAGGTTCTCCTTGCGCAGCAGGTTGGAGATCAGCTCCGAATTCTCGATCGACGTCGTGCCGACCAGCACCGGCTGCCCGCGCTTGTGGCAGTCGCGGATGTCGTCCAGGATGGCGTTGTATTTCTCGCGCGCCGTGCGGTAGATCTTGTCCTGCTGGTCGAGGCGCACCATCGGCCGGTGCGTCGGGATCACCACCGTCTCGAGGTTGTAGATCTCCTGGAATTCGTAGGCCTCGGTGTCGGCCGTGCCGGTCATGCCGGCCAGCTTGCCGTACATGCGGAAGTAGTTCTGGAAGGTGATCGACGCCAGCGTCTGGTTCTCCTGCTGGACCGCCACCCCCTCCTTGGCCTCGACGGCCTGGTGCAGGCCCTCGGACCAGCGCCGTCCGGGCATCAGCCGGCCGGTGAATTCGTCGACGATGATGACCTGGCCGCTTTGCACGACGTACTGCTGGTCGCGGTGGAACAGGTGATGCGCGCGCAGGGCCGCGTTGAGATGGTGCATCAGGATGATGTTATGCGGCGCGTACAGGCTCTCGCCCTCGGCCAGCAGCCCGCGGCGCGTCAGGATCTCCTCGATCTTCTCGTGGCCCTGCTCGGAGACGTGGATCTGGTGCTGCTTCTCGTCGACCCAGAAGTCGCCGGGCGCCTCCTCGTCCTTCTGCGCCGTCAGCAGCGGCGGGATCTCGTTGACCCGCTGGTACATCGCGGTGTTGTCCTCGGCCGGGCCGGAGATTATGAGCGGCGTGCGCGCCTCGTCGATCAGGATGGAGTCGACCTCGTCGACGATCGCGTAGTAGAGCCCGCGCTGGCGCCGGTCCTCCACCCGGTATTCCATGTTGTCGCGCAGGTAGTCGAAGCCGAATTCGTTGTTGGTGCCGTACGTGATGTCGGCCGCATAGGCGTCGTGCTTGTCGGCATTGGACTGCTGCGTCAGGATGACGCCGACGCTCAGGCCCATGAAGCGGTACAGCCGCCCCATCCACTCCGCATCGCGGCTGGCCAGGTAGTCATTGACCGTCACCAGGTGGACGCCCTTTCCCGGCAATGCGTTCAGGTAGACGGGCAGCGTGGCGGTGAGGGTCTTGCCCTCGCCGGTGCGCATCTCCGCGATCTTGCCGTCGTGCAGGACCATGCCGCCCACCAGCTGCGCGTCGAAGTGGCGCATCCCCAGCACGCGGCGCGAGGCCTCGCGCACGGCCGCGAACGCCTCGGGCAGCAGCTGGTCCAGCGATTCGCCGGCGCCATGGCGGGCGCGCAACTCGGCGGTCAGCGCCTGCAGCTGCTCATCCGAGCGCGCCGCCATCGCCGGCTCGAGGGAATTGACGCGCGCGACGGTCTGCTCGTACTGCTTGAGCAGGCGCTGGTTGCGGCTTCCGAAAATTCGGGTAAGCAGTGCCGGAAACATCGGTAGGGGGGCAGTCGTCGTGGCCGGAGCGGGTCGAGAGGCACGCCGGGGCGCGCACCCTGGGGGGGCCGACACCTGCGCGAATGGTTAGCCGGCCGCCCGTGCAGCCGATCCGCGAAATTATAGATGCCTTTTGCGGGGGTCCCGGGATGGTGCGCGGCGCCGCGGCCCGGCGTGCGCCCGCGACCGCATTGCCGGCGCCGGGCGGGCGCGCGCCGATCCTGCCGGGCCTATGGGCGCGCGTCGGCGGGCGCCGGCGCGACCTCGGCCGCGGCGCCAGGCGCCTGGGCGACGTCGGCCACGGCGGCGGGCGCCGGCGCCACGGCGCGCGAGGCGACGGCAACCGTCGCGCGCGGACGCAGCGAGGCGAGATATTTCGAGGGGTTCTGCGGCACGCCGTTGACGTGCACCTCGAAGTGCAGGTGCGGGCCGGTGGAGCGCCCGGTGGTGCCGACCTCCGCGATCTTCTGGCCCTTGCGCACGAAGTCGCCGATCTTGACCAGCATGCGGCTGGTGTGCGCATACATGGTCGACAGGCCCTTGCCGTGGTCGATCTCCAGCATGTTGCCGAAGTCGGGGTGCGGCTCGGCGCTCACGACCACGCCGCCGGCCGCGGCGAAGATCGCGGTGCCGATCGGGGCGGCGAAGTCGACGCCGGTATGCATGGAGAGCTGGCCGGTGAAGGGATCGTTGCGCATGCCGTATCCCGACCCGACGAAGCCCACGCTCAGCGGCGTGCCGTGCGGCAGCAGGGCATCGCGCGCCTCGCCGGCGGCCAGTTCGGATTCGACGACATTCATGAAGTCGGAGCGCTGCTCGACGCTCTGGCCCACGCGCGCCACCTGCTCCTGCAGTTCGTGCAGCGACAGGTTGCGGGCGTCGCTCGCCAGCGGCCCGCCGCGCGCGGGCACGTCACGGAAGCTGAACTCCTCCGGCCGGATCCCGGCCAGCTTGGAGACCCGCTCGCCCAGCGCATCGAGACGCAGCAGGCGGGCCTGGATGTCGCCGAGCATGCGCGCCATGGCCGAGACGTTGTTCTGGACGTATTGTTCGTTGCGTTCGGCCTGGGCGCGCATGACGAACGACACCAGACCCTGGACCGCCGGCACGTCGGCCTCGGCTGCCAGGCGGAACACCACCGCGAACAGGCCCCCGGCCAGCGCCACCACGGCAACGCCCAGGGCCATGGCCACCATCGCCATGCGCACGCGGGTAACCGTCATGGTGCGCGCCTTCGCCAGCCGTCGGTCCACGAAAATGATCTGCAAGCCATCCTCCTGCGGTAAGCGAGCGCGGCAAGCCACAACCCCGCTCGGTTACTATCTTTCGACACTACTTCCCGGGCATGAATACCCGGAACCGGCATTCCTTCGGATGAGTCATCCCGCACGCCGCCTCGACCGCATCCTGAACGACGCTCCGCTCGCCGCCGGTCTCATGGCCCGGCTTGCGGCAGCGCGTCAGGCGGCGCTGGTCATCGCCCCCATCTGCGCCGAACTGGCTCCCGACTTCGACCCGACCCGGCCCGGCGCCTGCGATTTGCGCGAGCGGGTATTGCGAATCTGGCTGCGTTCCAGCGCGCACTCGACCAAGCTGCGTCAGGCAATACCCCGGATGGCAGCGCGATTAAATGACCACGGGCTCCAAGTTATCGAAATCAAGGTCGGCGTTCAACTTGGCAGGGTACGCGAATCAACCGGGACCGATTCCGGCAAGAAGGGGCACGCAAAGGGGGCGATTCCCGCAAAGCGCCTTGTCCGGGAAAATGACTATCTTGTTCCACTTGCCTTTGCTGACAAGTTAGCGCTTACATTACCAGATTCGAAACTGCGCCAGGCCGTGCTGGGCCTGCAGCGATCGCTGCAAACCCGGATCGCTGGAATGCGCGAGTCAGATCAGCCGCTTTACGAGCAGGACCGTGAAAAAAAAGACACCGGTGGCTAGGCTGACGAAGAACAGGCCGCGTCCCCAGCGCAGATAGCGCGGCCGGCCGCTGACGAAATACAACGCCACGCAGGCCACGGTCGCCGCGCCGAGCGCGAGCCACAGGAAGCGGAACATCGTCGCCGGCTCTCAGGCGCGGGCCAGGCTCTGGAAGGCCTGCGGCGCCGCCTCGTCGCCCTCGAAGCGCACGATCTCGTAGGCCGTCTCGTCGGCCAGCAGCGCGCGCAGCAGGCGGTTGTTGAGCGCGTGGCCGGAACGATGCGCACGGTAGGCGGCGATCAGCGGCCGGCCCAGCAGATAGAGGTCGCCCATCGCGTCGAGGATCTTGTGCTTGGCGAACTCGTCGCCGCTGCGCAGGCCGTCGGTGTTGAGCACCCGGTACTCGTCCATGACGATGGCATTCTCGAAGCTGCCGCCCAATGCCAGGCCGACCGCGCGCAGCGCCTCGACCTCGTTGACGAAGCCGAAGGTGCGCGCCCGCGCAACGGCCGCGACGTAGTTGTCGCGGGCAAAATCGACCTCGACGTCCTGGGTGGTGCAGTCGATGGCCGGATGATTGAAGTCGATCGAGAAGCGCAGCTTGAAGCCGAAGTGCGGCTCGAGGCGCGCCCACTTGGCCAGCGCGCCCTCGCCTTCGCGCACTTCCACCGCCTTGCGCACGCGCACGAAGCGGCGGGCGGCCGCCTGGCGCACGACACCCACCGAGCGGATCAGGAAGACGAAGCTTGCCGCGCTGCCGTCCATGATGGGGATCTCGGGAGCGTCGACGTCGATGTAGCAGTTGTCCACGCCCAGGCCCGCCAGCGCGGACATCAGGTGCTCGACGGTGGCGATCCGCACGCCGTCCTGCTCGAGCGTGGACGCCATCCGCGTATCGCCTACCGCCGTGGCCGAGGCGTGGATCTCGACCGCGGGGTCCAGGTCGGTGCGCCGGAAGACGATGCCGGTATCGGCCGCCGCCGGCCGCAGGCAAAGTTCGACGCGCGTGCCGCTGTGCAGGCCGATACCGACCGTGCGGGCGATGGAGGCGAGGGTCTGTTGATGGATCATGAAGGTGCCGTGCCGCGTGCCGTGCCGGTGGTTCCCGACGGGCACCCGGTACCGGCGCCACGGTGGCACTGGTCCGATTCTATCGTCGCGCGCCGCCGCCGGCACGCCGCGAGCGCGCAATTGGCACCGGCATTCGTTTCAAGGTGCAACGGCGCCCGGCGACCCGGGTGGCAAAATGCGCCCTGCCGCAGGCCGCGGCCGGATCGTCCGACCCTCAAGCGAGATTGCCCATGAACCCAGCGTCTTCCCCCGTCCCGGCACCGCAATGGCGCCGCGGCCGCGCGCCCGCCCGGCCGGCGCGGCCGTCCGCCGCGGGCCTGCGGCGCGCGTGCGCCGGCATCCTGGCCTGTGCCGCGCTGCTGGCGGGCGCCGCGGCCCGCGCCGACGTCCTGACGCTGACCGAGACCGCCAAGCTGCTGGCCGGCGTCGACCCCGGCGGCGGCAGCCCGGCGGTGACCCAGATCACCAGCGGAACGGCCTGGCAGCAACATCGCAGGGCGGCCCGCGCCGGCGCACGCCAGTTGCGCGCCCGCCTCGACAGCATCCATCGCTGGCAGGCGCAGCACATCGCCCGGGACACGCGCGGGCGCCCGTTGCTCTACCCCTTCAGCGGCCCGGACTTCGTCAACGCCTATGCCCTGTTCCCGCAAGCGCCCAGCTACGTCTTCTTCAGCCTCGAACCGGTCGGCAGCGTACCGGCGCTCGGCGAACTCGACGCCGAGCGCCAGGCCGGCCTGTACGACGACCTGCGCAGCGCGCTCAACGACCTGGTGGCGCTGAACTTCTTCATCACGCCCAACATGAAGGAACGGCTCCAGACCGATGCGCTGCAGGGCACGGTCCCGGTGCTGCTGGCGATGATGGGCCTGCTCGACCTGCAGGTCGATGCGGTCGAGGCCTACGATCCGTGGCCGCAGCGCACCCGGCAGTACGCGGCCGACGCCGGCACGGCGCACCCGCGGCCGGCCCTGCTCGAACAGGGCGTGCGCATCCGCTTCACCAATCCGCGCACGCAGCGGCACCAGGAAATCATCTATCTCGCACTGGACGTCAGCGATCACGAACTGCGCTATTACCCGGAATTCCTGCCGTGGCTGGCCGGCTACGAACATCCGGCCGTCCTGCTCAAATCGGCCTCGTACCTGCTGCACGGCGACCATTTCCGCCACTTGCGCAAGGACCTGCTGGCCAACGCCGCCGTCATCGTCCAGGATGACACCGGCCTGCCGTACAAGACCGTGGTGGACAGCGGCTTCGCGATCACCCTCTTCGGCCAGTACGAGCAGCCGGTGAAGCTGTTCGAGGGCCGCTACCAGGCCGACCTCGACGCCGCCTATGCCAAGGCCGGCGACACCGGACGGCTGCCGTTTCCCTTCGGCTACAACTGGCGCAAGGAGGGCAAGTCGGGCCTGCTGCTGGCGGTGCGCGCCGCGCCGGCGTCCGGGGCCGATTGAACCGGCACGCCAACCCGCCGCCGGCGCCACGCGCGGCGGCGCGCCGGCAACTGCTGCTGCAGGCGGCGGCCTGCGGCGTGGCGGGGCTGGCCGGCACGCGCGCGGCGGCGGACCCGGCACCGGCAGCCGTCGCGCGGCTGCGCGTGCGCACCAGCGACGGCGTGCAGCTCAACGTACTGCAGGCGACGCCGGGACTGCCGGCGGCGCCCGGCGCGCCGCCGTCCCCGACCATCGCCCTGCTGCCGGGCTGGTGCATGCCCGGCGCCATCTGGTCAGCCCAATTGGCCGGCCTGGGCGCGCGCTGGACCACGCTCGCCATCGACCCGCGCGGCCAGGGCGACTCCGAGGTTCCCGCCGGCGGCTACACGGTCGATCGCCGCGCCGACGACCTGCATGAGGTGCTGGCCGGCCGCGAGCGCGTGGTGCTGGTGGCGTGGTCGCTCGGCGTGCTCGAGGCGCTGCAATACGTGCAGCGGCACGGCAGCGACCGCCTGCTGGCGCTCGCCCTGGTGGACAACTCGATCGGCGAACCGCCGGCGCCCGCCGCATCCGACTTTCTCGTCCGCCTGCAGCGCGACCGGCGCGCGACCGTCGAGCGCTTCGTGCGTTCGCTGTTCGCCCACCCGCCGCCGCCGGCGCAGCTCGACGCCCTGCGCGACGCGGCCCTGCGCATGCCGCTGGCGGCCAGCATCGCCCTGCTGTCCTATCCGCTGCCGCGCACGCACTGGCGCGACATCGTGCACCGTTTCGAGCGGCCGCTCGCCTACCTGATCACGCCGCGCTGGCGCGAGCAGTCCCGGCACCTGCTGCAGGCGCGCCCGGCCAGCCGGGTCGAGGTGTTCGAGCATGCCGGGCACGCGCTGTTCGCCGACGAGCCGGCGCGCTTCAACGGCTACCTCGCCGACTGGATCGGCACGCTCGGCGCGCCGCGCTGAGGCGGCCGAGCGGCGCCGCGGCCGCCACCGCTCAGTCGGCCTGCTTGCGCAGGAACGCCGGGATGTCGATGCGCTCGCCGGCCGGGTCATCGAGGGTGGCGCCGCGCAGCATGGAGCCGTCGCGCTGGCGCCAGACCGCCGGCGTCTCCAGGTCGCCGTAGTCGGCGCCGCGGGCGCTCCCGACCGGGGTTGCGGACAGCGGCGCGTTGTCGGTGCCGGTACGCAGGATCGTCAGCGGCGGCTTCTTGGCCGCGCGCGGCCCGGCCGAGGCCGGTCGCGACGACCGTCACGCGCAGGTCGTCGCCCATGGTGTCGTCGTTGACCGTGCCGAAGATCACGGTGCGCGTCCTCGGCGGCGTACGCGCGGATCGTGTTCATCACTTCGCGCGTCTCCGTCAGCTTGAGCGAGCCGCTGGCCGTGATGTTCACCAGCACGCCGCGCGCGCCCGACAGGTCGACGCCTTCGAGCAGCGGGCTGGCGACGGCCTGCTCGGCGGCCATGCGCGCGCGGTCGGCGCCGGCCGCGGTCGCCGTGCCCATCATCGCCTTGCCGTGCTCGCTCATCACCGTCTTCACGTCCTCGAAGTCGACGTTGACCAGCCCGGCGTGTTGATGATCTCGGCGATGCCGGCGCACGGCGTTGTTCAGCACGTCGTCGGCGCGCGTGGAAGCAGCCTGGCCATCTCGCGCGTCGTCGCCCAGCACCTCGATCAGCTTGTCGTTGAGGATGACGATCAGCGAATCGACGTTGGCCTCGAGCTCGGCGAGGCCCGCTTCGGCCAGCTTCATGCGCTTGGGCCCTTCGAACTCGAACGGCTTGGAGACCACGCCGACCGTCAGGATGCCCATCTCCTTGGCGACCTGCGCCACCACCGGCGCCGCGCCCGTGCCGGTGCCGCCGCCCATGCCGGCCGTGATGAACACCATGTGCGCGCCGCGCAGCGCATCGGCGATGCGCTCGCGCGCCTCCTCGGCCGCCGGCGCGCCCGTCTCGGGCTTGCTGCCGGCGCCCAGACCGGTCTTGCCCAGCTGGATCACGTTCGCGACGCTGGAACGGGCCAGCGCCTGGTGATCGGTGTTGGCGCAGATGAACTCGACGCCCTGCACGCCGCGCCGCATCATGTGCTCGACGGCGTTGCCGCCGGCGCCGCCGACGCCGATCACCTTGATCATCGTACCGATGGTTTCGGTCTCCAGAATCTCAAATGCCATGATGTCCTCCCATTTCCGGTTGTTCCCGACGCAAAATCCCGCGGCGCCTGCCGCGCCTGACTTAAAAATTGCCCACGAACCAGTCGCGCATGCGCCGCACGGTGCCCTTGAACGACCCGCCCTGCGACGACCAGCTTGCGGCCGCGCTGGCGCTGCGCGTAGGCCTCGACCAGCAGGCCCATCACGGTGGCATAGCGCGGATTGCGCACCACGTCGGCGAGCGGGCCGGCGTAGGCCGGCCAGCCGGTGCGCACCGGGCGCAGGAACATGTCCTCGCCCAGCTCGACCATGCCCGGCATCAGCGAGGTGCCGCCGGTGAGCACGATGCCGCTGGCCAGCACTGTCCTCGTAGCCCGATTCGCGGATCACGCTGCTGCACGAGCGAGAACAGCTCCTCGACCCGCGGCTCGATGACGGCCGCCAGCGCCTGGCGCGACAGCAGGCGCGGGGCCGGTCGCCGATGCCGGCGATCTCGATGCGCTCGCCGGCATCGGCCAGCACCTGCTTGGCGATGCCGTAGCCGACCTTGATCTCCTCGGCGTCCGGGGTCGGCGTGCGCAGCGCCATCGCGATGTCGTTGGTGATCTGGTCGCCGGCGATCGGGATCACCGCGGTATGCCGGATCGCGCCGCCGGTGAAGATCGCGATGTCGGTCGTGCCGCCGCCGATGTCGACCAGCGCCACGCCCAGTTCGCTCTCGTCGTCGGTCAGCACCGACAGCGACGATGCCAGCGGCTGCAGCATCAGGTCCTGTCACCTCGAGCCCGCAGCGGCGCACGCACTTGACGATGTTCTGGGCCGCGCTCACCGCGCCGGTGACGATATGCACGCGCACCTCCAGCCGGACGCCGCTCATGCCGATCGGCTCGCGGATGTCCTCCTGCCCGTCGATGATGAATTCCTGCGTCAGCACGTGCAGCACCTGCTGGTCGGTCGGGATGTTGCACGGCGTGGGCGGTCTCGATCACGCGCGCGACGTCGGCTGCGGCGACCTCCCTGTCCTTGATCGCGACCATGCCGCTCGAGTTCACGCCGCGGATGTGGCTGCCGGCGATGCCGATGTACACGTCGGTGATCTTGCAGTCGGCCATCAGCTCGGCTTCCTCCAGCGCCGCGCGGATCGAGCGCACGGTGGCCTCGATGTTGACCACCACGCCCTTGCGCAGCCCCTCGGAGCGCGACTGCCCCAGGCCGATCACCTGGAAGCCGCCGTCGGGCAGGATCTCGGCCACCACCGCGACCACCTTCGAGGTGCCGATGTCCAGCCCCACAATCAGTTCCTTGCTCTCGTTCCTCATGGTCTCGTCGCGGCAAAGCCGTTGTTGTAGCGGGCGTCGATGCGCAGCGGCGGCCCGCTGAGCCGGGCCACCACCCGCGGATAGTGGGCGACGATGGCCGCCAGGCGCGCCTGCACGCTGCCGGGCGGATCGTCCCGCCCCAGGTCCAGCACCTGGCCGGCCTGCGTGCGGATCGTCCAGGAAGCGCGATCGGAGATCTCCACCGCGCTGATCACGGCCGGCAACTGGCGCAACAGCGCGCCCAGCGCCGCCAGCTTGTCGACCGCCTCGGCCGCGAGCGCCGCAGGCCCGGAAAAGTCCACCTGCGGCCCGTCGAGCTCGGCCTCCGCCGGGTTGGCCTCGAACAGCTGGCCCGCGTCCGAGACCACGCGGCCGTCGCTCCAGATGCCGATGGCGCGCCGCTCCACCAGGCTCACGACCAGGCGGTCGGGCCAGACCCGGCGCACCGAGGCCGCGGCGACCCAGGGTATGGCCTCGAAGGCCGCACGGGACTGCGCCAGGCGCATGGTGAAGAAATTGCCCTGCAGCCTGCCGGCAATGGCGGCGCGGATCGCCGCGCGGCTGACGTGCCGCAGGTCGCCGCGCACCTCGATGCGGTGGAAGTCGAAGCGCGGCCGCTGCGCCAGCCACAGCAGGCCGCCGCCCAGCGCCAGCGCCAGCGCCGCCGCCAGGACGAGGCGGGTGGCCCAGCGCAGCAGCGGCAGCGCGTTCATGCGCCGAACTCCAGCCGCGCCGCCGCCAGTATGCGCAGCACCAGCGCGGTGAAGTCCATGCCCGCCGCGCGCGCGGCCATCGGCACCAGCGAGTGCCCGGTCATGCCCGGCGCGGTATTGATCTCGAGCAGATACGGCCGCGCGCCGCCGTCCTGCGTGCGCAGCATCACGTCGACCCGGCCCCAGCCGCGCGCGCCCACGGCCTGGTAGGCGCGCACGCACAGCGCGCTGATGTGGCGCGCCAGCTCCTCGTCCAGCGGCGCCGGGCACAGGTACTGGGTGTCGTCGCTGAAATACTTGTTGTGATAGTCGTAGTTGGCGCCCGGCGCGCGGATCTCGATGAGCGGCAGCGCCTGGGCCTGGGCGCCCTCGCCCAGCACCGCGCACGTCAGCTCGCGGCCGACGATGCATTCCTCGATGAGCACGCGCGCGTCGAAGCCGCGCGCGGCCGCCACGGCCGCCTGCAGCCCGGCCGCGTCGTCGGACCGGACCTTGCTCAAGCCGAAGGTCGAGCCCTCGCTCACCGGCTTGACGACGAGCAGGCCGCCGAGGCGGGCCAGGTCGGGCGGGAGCGTCTCGCCGCGCGGCGGGGCTGGCCCAGGCCGGCGTGGGCAGTCCGGCCGCGGCCCACAGGCGCTTGGTGGTGATCTTGTCCATCGCGATCGCCGACGCCTGCACGCCGCTGCCGGTGTAGGGAATGCGCAGCGTCTCGAGCACGCCCTGGATCGTGCCGTCCTCGCCGTAGCGCCCGTGCAGGACGAGGAAGACGCGGTCGAAACCGGCGGCCTCGAGCGCGGCCAGCGGCTGCTCGGCCGGATCGAAGGCGTGGGCATCGACGCCCGGCCTGCTGCAGCGCCTTGAACACGGCCGTGCCCGACAGCAGCGAGATCTCGCGCTCGGACGAGCGGCCGCCGAACAGCACGCCCACGCGGCCGAAGCCCTGCGCCGCCGGCGCCGCACCGGGCCGGTTCATAGCGCCCCCAGCTTCTGCGCCACGGCGCCGATGGAACCCGCGCCCATGGTGATGACGACGTCGCCGGGCTGCGCCATGTCGAGGATGGCGCGCGGCACCGCGTCGACGTTCTCGACGAAGATCGGCTCGATGCGGTTGGTCAGGCGCAGCGCCCGGGCCAGGCTGCGGCCGTCGGCGGCGACGATCGGCGCCTCGCCGGCCGGGTAGACCTCGGTGAGCACCAGCGCATCGGCGCGCGACAGCACGTCGACGAAGTCCTCGAAGCAGTCGCGGGTGCGCGTGTAGCGGTGCGGCTGGAACACCAGCACGATGCGCCGCCCCGGATAGGCGCCGCGCGCCGCGCTCAGCGTGGCGCTCATCTCGACCGGATGGTGGCCATAGTCGTCGACCAGGGTGAAGCTGCCGCCGGGAATTGGCACCTCGCCCATGCGCGCGAAGCGCCGCCCCACGCCGGTGAAATTCGCCAGCGCCTCGAGCACCGCCGCGTCGGGCAATCCCAGTTCCTGCGCCACGGCGACCGCCGCGAGCGCATTGCGCACGTTGTGCTCGCCGGGCAGGTTCAGGCGCACGGCCAGCGCGGGCCGCTGCTCGCGTTCGACGGTGAAACGCATGCCGACGCCGTCCGGCTGCACGGCCACGGCGCGCACCTGGGCATCGGCGGCGAAGCCGTAGCCGAGCACCGGCTTGGAGACCAGCGGCATGATCTCGCGCACGCGCGGGTCGTCCAGGCACAGCACGGCGCGGCCGTAGAACGGCAGTCGCGCAATGAACTCGACGAAGGCCTGGCGCAGGCGCGCCATGTCGTGGCCGTAGGTTTCCATGTGATCGTTGTCGATATTGGTGACGACGGCGATCACCGGCGACAGGTGCAGGAAGCTGGCGTCGGACTCGTCGGCCTCGACCACGATGTATTCGCCCGCTCCCAGCCGTGCATTGGCGCCGGCCGAGTTCAGCCGCCCGCCGATGACGAATGTCGGATCGAGGCCGCCGGCGGCCAGGACGCTCGCCACGAGGCTGGTGGTCGTGGTCTTGCCGTGCGTGCCGGCGATGGCGATGCCCTGCTTGAGTCGCATCAGTTCGGCCAGCATCTCGGCGCGCGGCACCACCGGGATGCGGCGCGCCCTGGCGGCCATCACCTCCGGGTTGTCGCTGCGGATGGCCGACGACACGACGAGGGCGTCGGCCTGGGCGATGTTGGCCGCCGCATGGCCGGCGAAGATCCGCGCACCCAGCGCCGCCAGGCGCTCGGTGGCGGCGCCCGGGTGGGCATCGGAGCCGCTCACCCCGTAGCCCAGGTTGAGCATGACCTCGGCGATGCCGCTCATGCCGGATGCCGCCGATGCCCACGAAATGCAGATGACGTATCGCGTGCTTCATGCCAGGCTTTCGATCGCGTTGGCGACGTCGACGGTCGCTTCGGGCCGCGCCAGCGCGCGGGCATTGACCGCCAGCTGCTGCAGGCGCTGGCGCGTCAGCCCCGCCAGCAGTTGCGCCAGCGCCGGCGGCGTGCACTCGGCCTGCGGCAGGTGGATGGCGGCGGCGTGCGCGGCCAGGAACTCGGCGTTGCCGCGCTGGTGGTCGGTGGTGGCCGCCACCAGCGGCACCAGCACCGCCGCCGCGCCCGCGGCGCACAGCTCGGTGACCGTTATGGCGCCCGCTCGGCACAGCACGACATCGGCGGCGGCGTAGCGCGCGGCCATGTCGCCGGCGAACGGCAGCACCTGGGCCTCGACGCCGAGGCGCGCGTAGGCCGCGCCCGTGGCGGCCTCGTTGCCGGCGCCGCACTGGTGTACGACCGCAGGGCGTCGCGCCGGTTCCATCAGCGCCAGCGCCGCCGGCACGACGTCGTTGAGCACGCGCGCGCCCAGGCTGCCGCCGACCACGAGCAGCTGCAGGCGGCCGGCGCGCCCGGCAAGCCGCGCCGCCGGCGCGTCCAGCGCGACGATGTCGGCGCGCACCGGGGCGCCGCTGACGCGCGCCTTGGCGCCTGCCAGGCGCGCCGCGGCGCCGTCGAAGCCGCACAGCACGACGCGCACGAAGCGCAGCAGCAGGCGCAGCGACAGCTGCGGCGCGGCGTCGGCATTGAGAAACAGCAGCGGGCGGCGCCAGCAGGCGGCGGCCAGTCCGGCCGGGACCGCGATGTAGCCGCCGGTCGTGAAGACCACGTCGGGCGCGACGCGGCGCACGACCGCCAGGCTCGCCACCAGCGCGCGCGCCAGGCGCAGCAGCCCGCGCAGGAAGCCGGCCGCCCCCTTTCCGCGCACGCCCGTGAAGGCAAGGGCATCGAAACCCATGCCGGCGCCCTCGACCAGCGCACGTTCCATGCCGGTCGTGGTGCCGAGCCAGCGCACGGTCCAGCCGCGTGCGCGCAGGGCCTGGGCGACGGCCAGTCCCGGCATCACGTGGCCGCCCGTGCCGGCGGCGACGATGAGCAGGCGGCGGGCGGCGGCCGTCATGCGGACCGCCCCCCCCGGCCGGCCACCGCGCATGAGCAGGCGATTCTCGTAGTCCACCCGCAGCAGGATGGCCAGCGCCACCAGCGAGCTCAGGAGCGCCGAGCCGCCGTAGCTCATCAGCGGCAGCGTCAGCCCCTTGGTCGGCAGCAGGCCGGTCGCGACGCCGATGTTGATGAAGGCCTGCAGGCCCATCCAGATGCCGATGCCCTGGGCGACCAGCCCGGCGAACGTGCGCTCCAGCGCGATGGCCTGGCGGCCGATCTCGAAGGCGCGCCGCACCAGCCAGTAGAAGGACGCGATGACCGCCAGCACGCCGACGAACCCGAGTTCCTCGCCGATCACCGACATCAGGAAGTCGGTGTGCGCCTCGGGCAGGTAGTGCAGCTTCTCGACGCTGGCGCCCAGACCGACGCCGAACCATTCGCCGCGGCCGAAGGCGATCAGCGAGTGCGACAGCTGGTAGCCGTGCCCCAGCGACGTTTTCGGAGGACCAGGGGTCGAGATACGCGAAGATGCGCTCGCGCCGCCACGGACTCGCCCAGATGACGGCCATGAAGGCCAGCACCAGCGCCGCCGTGATCGAGGCGAACAGCCGGCCGTTGACGCCGCCCAGGAACAGGATCGCCATGCTGATGGAGACCACGACGCCGAATGCGCCCAGGTCGGGCTGCAGCAGCAGCAGCACGCCGACCACCGCCATCACGCCCGCCATCGGCGCGAAGCCCTTGCGGAAGTCGTGCATGAAATCCTGCTTGCGCACCGTGAAGTCGGCGGCGTAGACGACGCACGCCAGCTTCATCACCTCGGACGGCTGCAGGTTGAGGCCGCCCAGGCCGATCCAGCGGCGCGCGCCCAGCGCGCCCTTGCCGATGCCCGGCACCAGCACCACGACCAGCAGCAGCGCGGCGCCGGCGAACACCCAGGGGGCGACGCGCTGCCAGGCGGCGACCGGCACGGCGAATACCGCGCCGGCCGCCACCAGCGCGACGAGCATCGATACGACGTGGCGGAGCAGGAAATAGCCCGGGCCCACCTTGTAGCGCGGCGAGTCGGCCAGCGCGATCGATGCCGAGTAGACCATGACCAGCCCGAAGAGCAGCAGGCCGGCGATCAGCAGCATCAGCGTCGTGTCGACGCGCCGCAGCGACCGGTTGCCGGCGCGGCCCGATCCGCCCGCGGCGCCGAAGCCGGCCATGGCGAACACCGCGCCGCCGGGCGCGCTGCGGGCGGCGCCCGGCTGCGGCTTGCGCCGCAGCGACAGCCAGGCGGGCCGCTTCATGCCGGCGCCTTCATGCCGGGGCACCCTGCGGCGGCCGCGGCGCGGCGCTGCCGGCCGCCCATTCGGCGACGGCATCGCGGAACACCTCGGCGCGGTGCGCGTAATTGCGGAACAGGTCGAGGCTGGCGCACGCCGGCGAGAGCAGCACGACGCTCGCCGGGCTGCGCCAGCCCGGCAGCGGCAAGCACCGCGGCGCGCAGGTCGGCCGACTGCGTCACCGGCACGTCCGTGCCCGCCAGCGCCTGGGCGATGCGCTGCGCGTCCCTGCCGATCAGCACGGCGGCGCGCGGCATGCGCGCGCACCGCCGCGGCCAGCGGCGCGAAGTCCTGGCCCTTGCCGTCGCCGCCCAGGATGACGACGATGCGGCGCGCCGCGCCTGGCACCGGCGCGCCAAGGCCCTGCAGGGCCGCCACCGTGGCTCCGACGTTGGTGCCTTTGCTGTCGTCGACGAAGTCGACGCCGCCCACCCGGGCCACGAGCTCGGTCCGGTGCGGCTCGCCGGCGTACGCGGCCAGCGCGCGCAGGGCCGGCGCCAGCGGCACGCCGGCGGCGCGCACCAGCGCCAGCGCCGCCAGCGCGTTGAGCGCGTTGTGCGCGCCGCGCACGCGCAGCGCGTCGCCCGGCATCAGCCGGTGGACGGCCGGCGCACCGGCCTCGTCCGCGGCGGACACGAGGGCCGGCGCCGAATCGCGCCCGCCGCGGCGGCGCCGGCGCGGCGGCGGCGCCGCGTCGGTGCACGCCAGCCAGGCCAGCCCGGCGTCCTGCACCAGGCCGAACTGCCCCGGCGCCTGCGGCGCATCGCTGCCGAAACTGGCCACGCCCGCCTCGCCCTCGGGCGGCGCATCCAGCAGCGCCCGCGTCGCCGGATCGTCCCGGTTGAGCACCCGGAACGTCGCCGGCCCGAAGATGCGGCGCTTGCTGGCGAGGTAGTCGGCCATGTCGTGGTGCCAGTCGAGGTGGTCCTCGGTGACGTTGAGCAGGGTGGCCGCCGTGCATGCCAGGGTTTGCGTTGTGGCCAGCTGGAAGCTGGAGAGCTCCAGCACCCAGACGTCGGGCAGCTGGCCGTCGTCGAGCGCCGCGCGCAGGGCATCGAGCGCGCTGGGCGAGACGTTGCCGGCGGTGCACGCGCGCCGGCCGGCGGCGGCGATCATCGCGGCCACCATGCGCACGGTGGTCGTCTTGCCGTTGGTGCCGGTGATTCCCAGCACGCGCGGCGCGTAGCCGCGTTCGCTGCGCAGCTGCGCCAGCGCGCGCGCGAACAGTTCGATCTCGCCGACGACCGCGATGCCCCGGGTGCGGGCGGCGGCGACCAGGCTGCGCAACGGTTCATGGTGCGGCGAAAGCCCCGGGCTGAGCGCCAGCAGGTCCGCACCCTCGAGCAGGCCGGCGGCGAACGGTCCGCAGGCGACGGCCACTCCCGGCAGCGTCGCGCGCAGTTCGGCCAGCATGGGCGGCGCGGCGCGGGTGTCGACCAGGCGCACGGTCCAGCCGCCGCGGCCGAGCCAGCGCGCCATCGCCAGGCCGCTCTCGCCCAGGCCGACGACGACGGCCGTCGACGGCACGCCGGCCGGCACGGGGGCGGGTGCGCAGGTCGGCAGCATCAGCGGATCTTCAACGTCGAGAGCCCCACCAGCACGAGCATCATGCTGATGATCCAGAAGCGCACCACCACCTGGTTCTCCTTCCAGCCGGAGAGCTCGAAGTGGTGATGCAGCGGCGCCATGCGAAAGATGCGCTTGCCGCCGCTCCAGCGGAAATACGCCACCTGCAGCATGACCGAGACGGTCTCGGCGACGAAGACGCCGCCCATGATGAACAGCACGATCTCCTGGCGGATGATGACGGCGATCGTGCCCAGCGCGCCGCCCAGGGCCAGCGCGCCGACGTCGCCCATGAAGACCTGCGCCGGATAGGCGTTGAACCACAGGAAGGCCAGGCCGGCGCCGGCCATGGCGCCGCAGAAGATGACCAGTTCGCCGGCGCCCGGGATGTACGGGAACAGCAGGTAGCGGGCGAAGTCGGCGCGGCCGACGACGTAGGCGAAGACGCCGAGCGCGGCGCCGATCATCACGGTCGGCATGATCGCCAGGCCGTCGAGGCCGTCGGTTAGGTTCACGGCGTTGCTTGCGCCGACGATGACGAAGTACGACAGCACGGCGAAGCCCAGCACGCCCATCGGATAGCCGATGTTCTTGAAGAACGGCACGATCAGGTCCGAGCGCGCCGGCAGGTCCAGCACGAAGCCGTTGCCGATCCACTGCTGGACCAGCGGCCAGATCTGCGCTGTTGCCGGGTGCGGCGATGGCGAATGCCAGGTAGAGCGAGGCGCAGACGCCGACCACCGACTGCCACAAATATTTCTCGCCGGCTCGACATGCCCTTGGGATCGCGATGCACGACCTTGCGGTAATCGTCGACCCAGCCGATGGCGCCGAACGCCAGCGTCACCAGCAGCACGATCCAGATGAACCGGTTCGACAGATCGGCCCACAGCAGCGTCGTCGCGGCGATGGAGATGAGGATCAGCGCGCCGCCCATGGTCGGCGTGCCGGACTTGACCAGGTGCGATTGCGGACCCTCGCTGCGGATCGCCTGGCCGATCTTCAGCTCGGTCAGCCTGCGGATGACGAACGGGCCGGCGACCAGGCCGATCAGCAGCGACGTGGCCGCCGCCAGCACGGCGCGCAGCGTGAGGTAGCCGAAGACGTTGAAGCTGCGGATGTCCTGCGCCGAGCCACTGGAAGAGTTCCTTAAGCATGGGCGCTCCCGCCCGGGCCGCCGGCCCCGGGCGCCGGCGCAGGCTCGGCCAGCGCCGCCACGACGCGCTCCAGGCGCATGAAGCGCGAACCCTTGACCAGCACCGTCGCCGCGGCACCCGCTCCGGCGGCGGCCGCGCCGACGAGCGCCACGAGCTCGTCGAGGCTTGCGCAGTGGCGCGCGGCGGCGCCGAAGGCCTCGGCCGCCAGCGCCGAGAGTTCGCCCAGGGTGAACAGGCGGTCGATGCCGCGCGTGCGCGCATAGGCGCCGACCTCGCGGTGGAATTCGGCACCCTGCGCGCCGACCTCGCCCATGTCGCCCAGGACCAGGATGCGCACCCCCCCCTGGTCGGCGAGCAGGTCGACGGCCGCGCGCACCGAATCCGGATTGGCGTTGTAGCTGTCGTCGATCAGTTGCGCGCCGCCGCGCGCCCGGCCCCGCGTGCCGCGGCCCGCCACCGGGCGGAAGGTCGCCAGTCCGGCGGCGATGGCCGCCGGTGCGACGCCCGCGGCCAGCGCCGCGGCCGCCGCGGCCGCGGCATTGCGCACGTTGTGCCGCCCGCCCAGCCCCAGCGCGATGTCGATCGCGCCGGCCGGGGTGTGCAGGTGCACGCGGCTCGATTGCGGCTGCAGGACCGCTTCGGCGCGCACCGCTGCCGGTGCGTCGACGGCAAAGTCGAGCACGCGGCGCGTCCCGGCCAGCGCGCGCCATATGGGGGCGCAGCCATCGTCTGCCGGGAAGACCGCGGTGCCATCGGGCGGCAGGGCCGCGATCAGTGCGCCGTTTTCGCGCGCCGTGGCCGCCACCGAATCGAGGAATTCCTGGTGCTCGCGCTGCGCGTTGGTGACCAGGCCGATGGTCGGCCGCGCCCAGGCGCTCAGGCAGGCGATCTCGCCCGGGTGGTTCATGCCCAGTTCGAGCACCGCGGCGCGATGCGGCGGACGCAGCTGCAGCAGCATGAGCGGCAGGCCGATCTCGTTGTTGCGGTTGCCGCGCGTGACCAGGGTGCCGTCCGGCCCGCCGAATGCCGCCGCGAATATGGCGCCGATCATCTGCGTGGTCGTGGTCTTGCCGTTGCTGCCGGCGACGCCGACCAGCGGCAGGCAAAAGCGCTGGCGCCAGGCCGCCGCCAGCCGGCCCAGCGCCAGCCGGGTGTCGTCGACGACGATCTGGACGGGCGCCGGCGCCACGCCCGGCAGCGCCAGCGCACGCTCGACCATCAGCGCGCGGGCGCCGGCGCCGAGCGCGGCCGCGGCGAAGTCGTGGCCATCGAAGCGCTCGCCGCGCAGCGCCACGTACAGGTCGCCCGGCGCGAGCGTGCGGCTGTCGATGGCGACACCGTCATAGGCGCCCGCGCCGTCCCCGACCAGGACGGCGGCAGTCCCCGCCGCCTGCAGCGCCGCCACCGTCTGGGCGAACGTCAGCATCACGGCCGCGTCCTCGTGCCGGCCCCGGCCGTGCGCTCGCGCAGCGCCGCCTGGGCCTCGGCCAGATCCGAGAACGGCAGCCGCCGTCCGCCGATCTCCTGGTAGTCCTCGTGGCCCTTGCCGGCGATGAGGACGACGTCGTGCGCGGCCGCCGCATGCAGCGCCATGCGGATGGCGGCGGCCCGATCGGCCTGCCGCTCGAACGGCGTCGCCGCGGGGATCCCGGCCGCGATCTCGTCGAGGATGGTCGCCGGGCTCTCGCTGCGCGGATTGTCGCTCGTGAGCACGATGACGTCGGCGGCCGCGGCCGCGGCGGCGCCCATCGCGGGGCGCTTGCCCCGATCGCGGTCGCCTCCGGCGCCGAAGACGATCCACAGGCGGCCGCCGCCCTGGCACGCGACGGGCCGCAGGGCGGCCAGCGCCTGGGCGATGGCGTCGGGCGTGTGGGCATAGTCGACCACGGCCAGCGGCGCCGCGGCGCCGTGCGCGGGTACGCGCTGCAGCCGTCCCGGCGGCGCCTGCAGCGTGCCGGCGGCGCGCGCGGCGATCTCGAGATCGACGCCGCAGGCCAGCGCCGCCCCGATCACGCCGAGCAGGTTGGCGAGATTGAAGGCGCCGAGCAGGCCGGCCGCGACCGGGACGCTACGCCGGCCGCCGGCATGCTCGCGCACGAGATCGAAGCGCAGTCCCTGGGCGCTGTGCTGCACGTGCTCGGCGCGCAGCACGCTGTCGAGCCCCGCAGCGCCGGCCGCGCCGGCCTGCGTGCTGCAGCCGGTGACGGCGGGGGCGCCGCCGGCGCCCGGTGCGTGCGCCAGTTCGTGCGCCAGTTCGCGGCCCAGGGCGTCGTCCAGATTGAGCACCGCATGGCGCAGTTGCGGCCAATGGAAGAGCCGGCGCTTGGCCGCCGCATAGGCCGCCATGTCGCGGTGGTAGTCGAGGTGATCGCGGCTGAGATTGGTGAACAGCGCGACCTCGAAGTGCACGCCGTCGACGCGCCCCTGCTCCAGGCCGATGGACGAGACCTCCATGGCCAGCGCCCGGGCGCCCTGCGCCAGCGCCGCGCGCGCCAGGCGCTGCACCGTGGCGGCGTCCGGCGTGGTGAGCGCGCTGGCGTCGGTGCGCAGCGCCGCGGGAAAGCCGAAGCCCAGCGTTCCCAGCGTCGCGCACGGCTGGCCGGCCGTGGCCAGCACCTGCGCCAGCCACAGGCAACTCGAGGTCTTGCCATTGGTGCCGGTGATGCCGATGGTGCGCAACTGCGCGGTCGGTGCGTCGTAATAGTCGGCGGCGATCGGACCCAGCGCCCGTCCCAGCTGCGCCACCGGCAGGCACGGCAGGCCGGCGGCGGCCGGCGGCGGCAGTTCCGCCGCCCAGGACTGCTCGTCCACCAGCAGCGCCGCAGCGCCGCGCTCGACCGCCGACGCCAGGTGCGCGCCGACCGGGGAATGCCGCCCCGGCAGGGCGACGAAGACGTCGCCGCGCGCGATCCGGCGGCTGTCGACCTGCAGATCCGCGCCGGCCGGCGCATTGGCGCGCAGCCAGCACCCGACCGGGTGCGCAAGCGCGTGGCCCAGCGGCGGCGGGTCCTGCCTGCTGCTTGGCATCACCGGCTCAGTCTCCCGGCCCGGCGCCCTGCGCCAGCTGCCCGGCCGCGGCGTCCGGGGCGATCTGCAGCGCGCGCAGCGTGCCGGCGGCGATGGCGCCGAAGGCGGGCGCGGCCACGTCGCCGCCGTAGAAGCGTCCGCCGCGGGGATTGTCGACCATGACGGCGACGACGATGCGCGGCGCGGACGCGGGGGCGAAGCCGACGAAGGACGAGATGTACGAATCGACGTAGCGGCCGTCCTGCATCTTGCGCGCGGTTCCGGTCTTGCCGGCGACGCGGTAGCCGGCGATGCGGGCTGCCGGCGCCGTGCCCTCGTCGCTGGTGGCCAGCTCCAGCATGCGGCGCATCTTCGCTGCGGTCGCGGGGCTGATGACCTGGACCGGCGTGACGGGCGCGTCCATGCGCAGCACCGATACCGGCACGATGTCGCCGTCGCGCGCGAACACGAGGTAGGCGTGCGCCAGCTGCAGCAGCGACACCGAGACCCCGTAGCCGTAGGCGATGGTGGCCTGCTCGACCGGACGCCAGGTGCTCGCCGGACGCAGCCGCCCGGTGACCGCGCCGGACAGGCCGGCGTGCGGGACCTGTCCGAAGCCGACCGCCGTGAGCGTCTCCCAGATCGCCTGCGCCGGCATCTGCAGCGCGATCTTCGTGGTGCCGACGTTGCTCGACTTGGCCACCACCTGCTCGACGGTCAGGGCCGCGTGCGGGTGGTCGTCGGTGATCGTGCGTCCGCTCACGGTGATGCGCCCGGGCGCGGTATCGATGACGGTATCGGGGCGCACGACGCCGGTCTCGATGGCGGTGGCGATGGAAAACGGCTTGAGCGTCGATCCGGGCTCGAACGTGTCGGTGACGGCGCGGTCGCGCACCTGGTTGGGGTCGAACTGGCTGCGGTGGGCCGGATCGAAATCCGGCCAGTTGGCCAGGGCCAGCAGTTCGCCGGTGCGGGCGTCGAGCACGACGGCGGCCGCCGCATGCGCCTTGTTGAGCTCGGCGGCCTGCTTGACGGCGGCATGCGCGATGTACTGGATGCGGTCGTCGATCGCCAGGGCGATGTCCCTGCCCTGCACCGGCTCGCGCACCCAGTCGTCCTCGATGGTGTGGTGCAGGCGGTCCTCGATGACGTGGCGCAGGCCCGGGCGCCCGCCCAGAACGGGTTCGTATTCGCGCTCCACGCCTTCGAGCCCGCGCTCGCCGACGTTGGTGAACCCCAGCAGATGGGAAGTGACCGAACCCTCGGTGTACTGGCGCCGCGACTCGCGCGCGGTGTGCACGCCGGGGATGTTCAGGCTTTCGACCCGTTGCGCCAGGTCCGGTTCGACCTGGCGGCGCAAATAGACGAAGCTGCGGTCCTCGTTGGCCATGCGCCGGCGCAGGTCGTCGGTCGTCATGTCCAGCAGGCGGGCCAGTTGCGCCTGCTTGCCGCGGTCGGCGGCGAAGTCCTCCGGATTGACCCAGACGGCGCGCGCCGGCACCGAGGCCGCCAGGACGACGCCGTTGCGGTCGAAGATCGTGCCGCGGGTCGGCGCCTCGGGCAGCGTGCGCGCATAGCGGGCCTCGCCCTGGCGCAGCAGGAATCCGGTGGACCATCCGCCCTGCAGGTAGACGGCGCGCGCGGTCAGGGCACCAAAGGCGCAGAACAGCGAGAACAGCAGCAGCCGCGAGCGCCACGCCGGCAGGCGCACGGCGAGCAGGTCGTCGTTGCGCGCCGGGCCGCGCGCACGACGGTGCGGGTCGGCGCCGCGCACGCGGCCGGCACCAGGGCGCGCCACCGTGCGGTTCATGGCGCCTCCGCAGCGGGATCGGCCGCACCGGCGCCGCTGGCGCCCGCGCGCGGCAGCAGCACGATGCGATCGGGGTCGATGGCGCGCATGCCCAGCCGGTGCGCAACCGCCTCGACGGTCGCCGGCTGCGCGGCGCGCCCCAGGTCGCTGCGCAGGCGCGCCCCCTCCGCGGTGAGGGACTTGCCCTCCTGCTGCGCCACCTCCAGCTCGGCGAACAGCTGGCGCTCGCGATACTGCGCCGTCACCAGCGCCAGCGCGCAGGCCACCAGCAGGGCCGCCAGCACGGCGACGGCAAGACGGGTCAGCACGGCGTCCATCGCGGCCGCGGCTTCACGGCTGCGCGGCCAGCGGCGCGGCGGTGCGCTCGGCGATGCGCAGGTGGGCCGAGCGCGCCCGCGGATTGGCGCGCAGTTCGGCCTCGTCGGCGGCGATGCGTGCCAGCGGCACCAGGCGCGCGCGCGGCAATTGCGATTCGCGCAGCGGCAGGCGGCCGAACGCGCGTTCCGGGTGCGCGTGGGCATCGATGAAGCGCTTGACGATGCGGTCCTCGAGCGAGTGGAAGCTGATCACCGCCAGGCGCCCGCCGGGCACCAGCGCGGCCAGCGCGGCGTCCAGCATCATGGCCACCTCCTCCAGCTCCTGATTGAGGAAAATCCGTATAGCCTGAAAGGTGCGCGTGGCCGGATGCTGGAGCGGGTCCTTGCGGCTCTTGACGGGGATCGCAGATGCCACGACGGCGGCAAGTTCCGCGGTGCGCATGACGGGCCGCCCATCCGCGCGGCGAGCCACAATCGCCTTTGCAACCGATGCAGCAAACCGCTCGTCACCATACTCGCGCAGCACCCGTCGCAGCTCGTCCACCTCCACCTGCGCCAGCCATTGCGCCGCCGACAGCCCGTGCTGCGGGTCCATGCGCATGTCCAGCGGCCCGTCCAAGCGCAGCGAGAAGCCGCGTTGCGGGTCGTCGAACTGCGGCGAGGACACGCCCAGGTCGGCGAGCAGGCCCTGGATGCCGCCGACGCCGAGCGCGGCCAGGACCGCCGGCAGGCGCGAGAAGGCGCTGTGGACGAAGGTGAAGCGCGGATCGGTCCAGGCCGACGCGGCGGCCTGGGCCGCCGGGTCGCGATCGAGCGCGATCAGGCGCCCGCGCGCCGACAGCCGCTGCAGCAGCAGGCGCGAGTGGCCGCCGCGCCCGAACGTCGCATCGACATAGATGCCGTCCGGGTCGGTGAGCAGCCCGTTCACCGCGGCCTCGGCCAGCACGGGCGCGTGCGCCCCGGGATCGGCGTGGGCAGCGGACGTCATCGCGTTCCACGGCGATCAAAACGAGAATCCCGCCGCCGCGGGCGGCAGGCCATTGGCCAGGTCGCGCTCTTCGTTCTGGCGCAGCAGCTCGGGCTCCCACAGCTCGAAGTGCGCGCCCATGCCGATGAGCGTGGCCTCGCGCTCCAGCCGCGCATCGGCGCGCAGGCCGTTGGGGATCAGCAGGCGCCCGGCGCTGTCTAGTTCCAGGTCGATGGCGTTGCCCAGCAGCAGGCGCTGCAGCGCGCGCGCGGCGTAGGGCAGCACCGCCAGTTCTTCGCGCTTGGACTCCCAGCGCGGGCGCGGGTAGACCAGCAGGCAGCCGTCGGGGTGCCGCGTCAGGGTCAGGCGGCCCTCGCAGGCAGCCAGCAACTGGTCCCGATGCCGCGTCGGCATCGAGATCCGCCCCTTCGGGTCCAGCGACAGCTTGGATGCGCCTTGAAACACCTTGTATTCTTGTGGAAATTCAGCAAGCAACCGGCTTTCCCTGAAACTTCAGGTTGGCGATTACTCACTAATCCACAATCCCCCACTTTTTTCCACCGAGTCGGGACTGTAGAGCATCGACCTGCGCCGGTCAAGGACGAGGAGCGCGGTTTTCTCAATCGGGACAAGTACTTAGCGCATATTTCGCAGATCTAATCGAGAAAGGAAAATCCTCTCGAATTAGATAGATACGGATGTTTCTGAAGGTGAAATGTGAAGTGCCCGGGCGCGCGCGGCGCGGCGCGCAGGCAAAAGCCGGAAAAGACAGGGAAAAGGCAAAGTCCGCCTGTACGCCGGATTCTGTGCGGCACGTTGCCGTGCCGTGACGATCATTCCTCTAGGCCGGCGCTCGCGCGCCGGCTCAAGCCACCTACCCGCAGCCTCGCCGAGCCGGGTCAACGGCTGCCTATTTGGTGTTGCTCCGCGTAGAGATTGCCCGTTTCACCCCTACTTCGCTCGCCTTGCGGCGAGCTACGCAGGGCTCGTCTCTGTTGCTCTGATCCTCACCTTGCGATGGGCAGGTGTTACCTGCTACGCCGCTCTGCGGAGTCCGGACGTTCCTCCCGCGCTACCTAGCCCGCCGAAGCCGCGCAGCGGCGAAGGCGGGCGAAGCAGGGCCGGCGATCGCCCGGCGGACTTTGCCGTCCGACTGTAGCAAAGGCGCCGCCCGCGCGAACCCCGATATCCCCGATTGCCACCGGAACACCGTGCTATTGGACGCTTGCGGCGGCGGCCTGCCGCCTACCGGCGCCGCCCGTCGTGCGCCGCCGACCGCCCATCCCGGATGCGATCAAGAAGCCCGGCGCGCCGCCGTAACCCGTAACGAGATCGACGCAGATCCGCCCGGCCGCCCCGGGTGTTCCGCCATGGCGGCGGACCGGAGCCGCCGGATGCCCTGCCGGGCCGATACAGCCGACACGAGGTCGAACGATGAAACGCACTGTCCGCAAGAACGCCGGTTTCACCCTGATCGAACTGATGGTGGTGGTCGCCATCGTCGGCATCCTGGCGTCGATCGCGATACCGGCCTATTCGAAATACATCCAGCGCGGCGACCTGGTCGAGGCGACGCAGGCGCTGTCGCAATACCGGGTGCAGATGGAGCAGTACTACCAGGACAACCACACCTATGCCAACGGCGGCGCGTGCGGCGTCGCCGCGCCGGCGCTCGTCAATTTCGTGCTGACCTGCGCGAGCGCCAATGCCGGGCAGACCTACACCGCGACGACCACCGCGAATGCCGCCGGCCCGGTCGCCAACTTCACCTACACCATCGACCAGAGCAACAACCAGGTCACCACCTCGTATCCGGCGGGCTGGAGCGCGGCCACGCTGCCGGCCGCCGGCTGGATCGTCCGCTGATGCCCTGCCGCCGGGAACCGACGTGAAGAACCTGCAACGCGGCGTCAGCCTGATCGAGATGGTCACGGTTATGGCCATCTTCGCCATCCTGACCGGGCTGGCCGTCCCCTCGTTCAGCGCCTGGATGACCAATGTGCAGATCCGCACGGCCACGGAATCGATCCAGAACGGCCTGCAGCTGGCCCGTGCCGAGGCCATCCGGCGCAACAACCCCGTGATGTTCTGGCTGAGCTCGGGCACCAATCCTCTGACCGGCGACTGGCTGGTCGGGCTGCGCCAATCCGATCAGCAGCAATAACTTCAACCTGCCCGAGGCGCCGGGCGACTGCCCGGGCATTTCGACGACGGCCCCGCTGCCGGCGAACGGCCCGCCGTACTACTGGATCCAGCGCACGACGGCGGCCGCGCAGCAGACGGCGCTGCCCCAGGTGGTCACGACCCCCGCCAATGCGACCGTCGTCACCTTCAATTCGCTGGGCATGGTGCTGCCGAACAATGCCGATGGCAGCGCGCCGCTGACGCAGATCGACGTGACCCAGCCGGCCCTGCCGGCGGCGGTGGCCCGACCGCTGCGCGTGACGATCGGCGGCGGCCAGATCCGCATGTGCGACCCCAACCTTGCCCTGGCCAGCGATCCGCGCGGCTGCCACTAGGAACCGGAAATGCGCCCGACGAGCAAAGGCTTTTCCCTGATCGAAGTGCTGGTGGCGATGACCATCTTCAGCGTGGGCCTGCTGGGCCTGCTGGGCATGTACGCACGCTCGGTCACCGGCTATTCCGACGCGAAATACCGCACCGATGCGGCCCTGCTGGCCGACAGCCTGATCAACGACATCTGGGTCAACCGCGCCAACATGGCCAGCTACGCCTACAACGGCGGCACCGCCAGCCCCGCCGTGCAGCTGTGGCTCAACGACGTGCAGTCCAGCCTGCCCAACGGCAATGCCACGGTCACCGTCGGTGGCGTGCCGGTGCAGGTGAACGTGACCGTGACCTGGGCGCCGCCCGATGCCATCGCCCAGAGCGTGAAGCACTCCCACACCGAAATCGCCACCATCCAGAACCCATGAAACCGACCCTTCCTGCACCGGCAGCAGGGCTTCTCGCTGGTCGAGGTGCTCGTCTCCACCGTCGTCGCGCTGTTCGCGACGCTGGTGATCGTCCAGACCTTCGCGGTCGCCGAAGGCTACCGGCGCACCGGCACGAGCGGCGGCGACGCGGCCTTCAGCGGCGCCCTCGGCGCCTACCTGATCGAGCACGACCTGAACGTCGCCGGCTACGGCATCAATACGGCCGCCTACCTGGGCTGCGCCACCAGCGGCTCGGACAGCAGCTCGGGCACGGCGCGCCCCATCAACTTCACCCTGGCGCCGGTGCAGATCACGCCCGGCGCGACCGCGGGCACGCCGGATGCCATCACCGTCGTCGCCAGCGGCACCGACATGATGCCGGGCCCGATCAACTTCACCGCCGCGCTGGCCGCGGCCACCGGCGACTACACGCGTCACCAGCGGCTACGGCATCCAGGCCGGCGACGTGCTGCTGGTGGCCCAGCCCGGGCAGACCTGCACGCTGGCGCAGGCGACCAATACGCCCACCGCCGGCTCCGCGAACCAGAACACCGTCCAGCACCTCACCGGCACCTACACGGTGAACGGCAGCGTCTATCCCGCCCGCTACAACCCCGGCGGCGCCTTCGGCCCCACGTACGGCGCCAATGCCGTCGTGATGGATCTCGGCGCCGCGCCGGTGGTCAATACCTACTACGTGCTGAACAACACGCTGATCGTCGACCAGCTCGTCAGCGGCCTGCTGCAGCAGCCGGTGGCGGCCAACGTGGTGCAGATGAAGGCCGTCTACGGCAAGGACACGAACGGCGACGGCATCGTCGACACCTGGAACACGGTCGCGCCGGTCACCGCCGGCGACTGGGCCAGCGTGCTCGCCGTGCGCCTGGCGGTGGTGGCGCGCAGCGCCAACCCGGAGAAGCCCAGCAACCCGCTCACCGACACCTGCTCCATCACCGTGGCAGCGCCCAGCATCACCTGGGACGACGGCAGCGTCACCGCGCTCGACGTCTCGGCCGATCCGAACTGGATGTGCTACCGCTACAAGGTCTTCCACTTCACCGCCGGGCTGCGCAACCTCATCTGGACGCCCGTCATGATGCGACTTCCCCCTCGCGCGCGCCCGGCGCAGCGCGGCTACATCCTGCTGCTGGTGCTGGTGGCGCTGGGCGCGATGATGATCTCCGGCATCGCGCTGGTGCGCTCGATGGACACGAGCCAGCTCATGGCCGGCAACCTGGCGGCCCGCAACGCCACGCTGCACAGCGCCGACCTGGGCGTGCAGCAGGCCGTGACCTGGCTGCAGGCGCAGGCGACCACCGGCGCGCTGAACAATGACGCGCAGGCGCTGGGCTACTACGCCGAAGGCGTGGAACAGGCCTGGAACGCGCCGTCGTTCTGGGCCGCCTGCGCCACGTGCACGACTCCCGACGCCGCCGGCAATACGGTGTCCTGGGTCATCAGCCGCATGTGCACGACCGCCGGCAACCCCAACGCCGCCGGCAACGCCTGCTCGACGCTCAGCGGGACCAATGCGATCGGGGGCAGCTACTCCAGCGACGCGATCAACTTCACCGGCTCGCCGGTCTATTTCTACCGCATCACGGTGCAGGTGCGCGACAGCCGCAACACGACGACGCTGAGCCAGGCCTTCGTCACCCTTTGATGTCCACTTCCCGACGCGCCGTCGTCCGCCCTTCCGACTTCCTGCAGGTAACCCATGAAAAACGCCCTTCGCGCCATCCTTCGCCTGCAGCGCCGCCCTCGGCGCCGCAGCGGCCAGTGCCGCGCCCACGGACATCACGCAGCAGCCCGCTGGAAGTCGCGGCCAGCAACACCACGGTCAAGCCCAACATCATGCTGCTGTTCGACGACTCGGGCAGCATGGCCTGGGACTTCATGCCCGACTGGATCGGGCCCAGTCCGCTGCCGGGCAAGGGCGTCGACAAGCCGCGCTGCAATTCCGGCGGCGGCGGCGGCCGACGGCGGCGGCTGCACGCCGGGCACCACCACCGGCCTGCAGGGCGACCCGCCCTATTACGCCTACCAGTTCAACGGCATGTACTACAACCCCTACGTCTACTATCCGCCCGGCGTCACCTATACCGGCGCGACGATGACGAGCTACACCTCGGCCAACTCCAGCGCCTGGACCAAGGTGCCGGCGGACGCCTACACCTCCGGCTCCGGGACGATCAACCTGGTCAGCGGGTTTCCCGAGGCGGTCTTCTGCAACGCCTCGGGCATCACGCCGCCGTCGACCAGCTGCAAGCGCAACGGCATCGATACGACCAATCCGTTCCTGTACAACGTGGGCGCCACCGCCAACGGCTATCCGGACGCGGTGCTGAGCACGTCCGGCAGCGCGGTGACGGTCACGCTGAACGGCACCAACACGATCAAGGTCCTCGCCGGCAGCTACGAATACAACGCCGTCCAGAAGGGCAATTTCTACTACTTCGACATCACGCCGGCGGAATACTGCACCGATTCCACGCTGACGACCTGCACCCTGGCCACCGCCTCGACCACCACGGGCGGCGCCACCTACGGCACGCCCGCGCCGATCCGCTATTGCCTGAGCGCCACCGATGCCAACAGCCTGGCCGCGGTGTCCGGCACCACCACGGTGACGTGGAGCACGTCGGCGCAGCCGCGCTGCCAGCAGAAGTACAACCAGCGCCTGGGCTACCAGTACCCGCGCTTCGGCTATTTCAGGCGGGTCGACGTCGTGGCCGCGACGCCGAGCTACACCCGCTCCACCGCGCGCATCGACTGCGCCGCGGCGCCCACCTGCACGTACGCCGAGGAGATGACCAACATCGCCAACTGGTATGCGTACTACCACGCGCGCATCCAGATGGCCAAGTCGGCGGTGGGCATGGCCGTCAACAAGCTCACCTCGAGCTACCGCATCGGCTACCTCACCATCAATGCCTATGCCGGCGGGTCGCTCAACAACAAGATGTTCCTGCCGATCGACGACTTCACCAGCGCGCAGAAGCAGAGCTTCTACAATTCGTTCTACGCCCTCAACGCCAACAACGGCACGCCGCTGCGCGAGGCGCTGTCGCGCGTCGGCCAGTACTACGCCGGCATGACCGGATCCACCGCGCTCGACGCCGGCATGATCTCCGCCAGCAACCCGGACCCGGTGCAGTATTCCTGCCAGCAGAACTACACGATCCTGACGACCGACGGCTACTGGAACGGCAATGCCGGCCAGGACCTGCACGGCAACACGATCGACTACAACACCACGGCGGGCAACCAGGACAACGATCCGACCAACAACTTCGAGCAGCGCGGCTACAGCGTCTACGGTCCCGGCGGCTACTACGACGGCAACCTGGCCAACAGCAGCTTCAACGGCAGCACGTACACGTCCAAGGGCACGCTGGCCGACGTCGCCATGTACTACTACAAGACCGACCTGCGCCCGACCGGCAGCACCAACTACAACACCGGCCTGGATGTCAGCAACGACAACGTGCCGACGGCCCAGTACGTCGACCAGAACCCGGCGCAGCACATGGTCACCTACACCGTCGGCCTGGGTGTCGACGGCTACCTGACCTACGACACCGCCCTGCTCAATCCGAGCGCCAACAGCGTCGACTTCAAGAACATCGTGGCCGGCGCCAGCGGGCTGTGCAACTGGACGCCGGGCAACATCTGCGACTGGCCGCAGGTTCCGACCGGCACCGCCTACAACGACGACCCGGCCAAGGACGACGACCTGTGGCACGCAGCGGTCAACGGGCGCGGCGCCTACCTGAGCGCGAAGAACCCGCAGTCGCTGCTCACCGGCCTCACCAGCCTGCTGACGTCGATCCAGGCCCAGGTCGGCGCCGCCGCGGCATCGGCCACCAGCACGCCCAACATCACGCTCACCAACAACGCCATCTACAGCACCACCTTCCGCACCGCGTACTGGGACGGCGAAATGGTGGCGCAGAACATCGACCCCTCCACCGGCCTGGTCAACCCGACGATCAACTGGTCGGAGAGCGCGCAGCTCGCGGCGCTCACCGGCGCGGCCGCCGATTCGCGCACGATCTACACCCAGTCCGGCGGCGCGATGACGCCGTTCCGCTTCACCGCGCTGGACAGCACGGCGCAGGGCTATTTCTCCAACCGCTGCACGGTGCTCTCGCAATGTTCCGGCATGAACCTGATCGACCAGGTGATCGTCAACTCCGGCACCAATCTGGTCAACTACCTGCGCGGGCAGAGCCTGTACGCCGACGGCACGCACTACCGCAGCCGCACCGACGTCAAGACCGGCGCAACCAACGTTCTGGGCGACCTGGTCGACTCGCGGCCGGCCGTCGTCAACGTGCCGCTGCGCCATTATTCGGACGCGCCCAGGGGGCCCGCCTTCCAGACCTACGCCACCTACGCGGCCAACAATGCCAACCGCGAATCGGTCATCTACGTCGGCGGCAACGACGGCATGCTGCACGCGTTCGACGCGACCAGCGGCAACGAATTGTGGGCGTATGTGCCGCGCGCCATGCTGGCGCAGATGTACGGCCTGGCGGATACCGCCTACGCCACGCAGCACCGGTTCTTCGTCGACGGCTCGCCCGAGGTGGCCGACGTGCTCTCGACGACCGACGGTACCTGGCACACGATCCTGATCGGCGGCTACGATGCCGGCGGGCGCGGCTACTTCGCGTTCGACGTCACCAATCCGGCGGCACCGCACCTGCTGTGGGAGATCTGCTCCGACGCGACGGTCTGCACGATCTCGGACCCGAACCTGGGCCTGAGCTTCGGCAATCCGGTGGTGACCAAGCGCTCCTACGACGGCCGCTGGGTGGTGCTGGTGACTTCCGGCTACAACAACACGACGCCGGCCGGCGCCGACGGCACGGGGCACCTGTTCGAGCTCGATCCGCTCACCGGCACCATCCTGGCGCAGGTCTCGACCGGCGTCGGCACGACCACCACGCCGGCCGGACTGTCGCGCATCACCGCATTCGCCACCAATCCGGACACCGACAACACCTCGACCATCGTCTGGGGCGGCGACCTGCAGGGCAACCTGTGGCGCTTCAACCTGGCCAGCGCCACGCCCACCGTCTCGCTCATGGCGACCCTGATGGATGCCGCCGGCAAGGTGCAGCCGATCACCACGCGCCCCGAGGTCGGCGTCATCAACGGCAATACCGTGGTGTACGTCGGCACCGGCCGCCTGCTCGGCACCACCGACCTGCAGGACCCGGCGACGCTGTCGCCGCCGGGCAACTGGTCGTACGTCTCGACCGAATACGGGCTGCTGGACAACGGCACCAACCTGGGCAATCCGCGCACCAACCCGACGATGGTCGTGCAGACCCTGGCCGGGTTCGGCTCCGGCTCGAGCCAGACGCAGCGCTCGGCCAGCACCAATGCGGTGAGCTTCCCCAGCAACATCGGCTGGCTCGTCGACTTTCCCTCGGCCGGGGAGCGCGTGGTCGTCGACTCGCAGGTCGTGCTCGGGGTGCTGGTCGTGACCACGAACATTCCCAATACCGACGCCTGCGCGGCCGGCGGCAACAGCTGGCTCTACCAGTTCGACTACTCCACCGGCAGCGCCGTGGTGGGCGTCGCCAGCAGCATCGTCGGCACCGAGACCGTCGGCGCGCTCACGGTCGGCAACGTGGTCGTCGAGCTGCCCAATTCCGCGGTGAAGATCATCTCGACCCTGTCCAACGGCACGAAGGTGACCAGCGGCCTGAACACCAATCCGCAGAACACCACGGTGCGGCGCGTGGGCTGGCGGTCGGTGGCGCAGTAGCACGGGGGCAGGCGCCCCCGGTCCGCGGGGCCGGCAGGGAGGGGGCGCGGCGGCGCAGCGGCGGCCGCCGCGCGGTATCAGACGCGGTGGGCCACGCCCACCGTCGCCAGTTCCTGCATCAGGCGCGCGGCGATCTCGGTGACCGGCACGACTTCGCTGGCGGCGCCCACCGCGATGGCCTCGCGCGGCATGCCGAACACCACGCAGCTCGCCTCGTCCTGGGCGATGTTGAAGCTTCCGGCGTTGCGCATCTCAAGCATTGCCGCGGCGCCATCCCGGCCCATGCCGGTGAGCATCACGCCCAGCGCATTGCGGCCGGCGACCGCCGCCACGGAACGGAACAGCACGTCGACCGACGGCCGGTGCCGGTTGACCGGTTCGGTGTTGTCCAGCGCGACGATGTAGTTGGAGCCGCTGCGGGCCAGGCGCATGTGCAGGTCGCCGGGCGCGATGTAGGCGTGTCCGGGCAGGACGCGTTCGCCGTCCACCGCCTCGCTGACGGTGATCCGGCTCAGCGAGTTCATGCGGGTCGCGAAGCTGCGGGTGAAACCGGCCGGCATGTGCTGGGTGATGAGAACGCCGGGGCAGTCGGGCGGCAGGCGCACCAGGACTTCGCGGATCGCCTCGGTGCCGCCGGTCGACGCCCCGATGGCGATGAGCTTTTCGGTCGACGTGCGCGAGTAGTACTGCGGCGCCGTCTTGGCCGCATGGCCGTCCGCGGCGGCCGGCGCCGCCACGTGCCGATGCAGGCGGGCCTTGGCGGCGACGCGGATCTTGTCGCAGATCTCGGCGCCGAGTTCCTGCATGCCGTGGGCGATGCCCAGCTTGGGCTTGGCGACGAAGTCGATCGCGCCCAGCTCCAGCGCGCGCAGCGTCACGTCGGCGCCGCGTTCGGTCAGGGTCGACACCATCAGCACCGGCGTCGGCCGCAGGCGCATGAGTTTTTCGAGGAAGTCGAGACCGTCCATGCGCGGCATCTCGACGTCGAGCGTGAGCACGTCGGGATTGAGCGCACGGATCATCTCGCGCGCCACCAGCGGATCGGGCGCGGCGCCGACGACCTCCAGGTCCGGCTGCTTGCCGATGATCTCGGTCAGCAGGCTGCGGATGAGGGCCGAATCGTCGATGATGAGCACACGTGTCTTGACCATGCTTACTCCCCTGCGAAACGCGCGCGGCGGTTGGCGGCCGGCGCGGCATACTCAGAACAGCTCGATGTCGCCCGCCACCTCGGTCGTATTGATCTTTGCCGTGTACTGCTGTTCCGCCGCCACGATCGTGCTGTCCGTCTTGGTCAGCTTCTTGCACAGCGCGCGGCCGCTGACCGGGAAGAATGCGACCCGGCGCGGATGGATGTCCATCAGGTCCTGCGATGCCACGCGAATGCCTTCGGTCTTGAGGAATTCGAGCACGAAGGCCGCATTGCGCTCCCCGACGTTCAGGGTCGAGAAGGTGCGCAGCACGGCGCCGCCGCCGAAGACCTTGGCCTCGAGGTTGGCCTTGCGGGCGCCGCGCTTGATGAGCTCGTTGATCAGCTGCTCCATGGCGAACACGCCATAGCGGCCCGAAACCGCGGTGAGCTCGTTGCCGCCGTCGCCCTGCCCGCCGGGCAGCATGAAGTGGTTCATGCCGCCGACCGCGGCCGTGCGGTCCCACATGCACGCGGCCACGCACGAACCGAGCACCGTGGTGATGACCACATCGGCGCCGGCGACGAAGAATTCGCCCGGCATGATCTTGACCGCATTGCGGCTGAAGTCGCGTTCGAAATAGAAGGTTTGCGCCTCGCCCGGTGCGCCGGACGGCACGGGCCTGGGAAGACTGGCCGGATTCACCGCATGCACATCATTTCCTCTGGTAGACGGTCTTGCCGCGCAGCGTCAGGTATTGGCTGCAGTCGGTGAAATTCTCCGAGTGGCCCACGAACAGCAGGCCGCCCGGGCGCAGCACCTGGACGATGCGTTGCAGGATCTCCTTTTGCGTCTTGCGGTCGAAATAGATCATCACGTTGCGGCAGAAGACGGCGTCCAGCGGGACGCCGAAGCCGTGCACCAGCGGCCAGTCCGTGTCGAGCAGGTTGAGCTGGGCGAACCGCACGATCTGCGCCAGTTCGGGCCGCACCCGCACCATGCCCTCGTTGGCGCCCTTGCCGCGCTGGAAGTGGCGCCGCAGGCGCGGCTCGCCGCAGGCCTGGGCCGGCTCGAGGCGGTAGGTGGCCCGCGCAGCGGTCGCCAGCACGCTGGTGTCGATGTCGGTGGCCAGCAGCGCCCCGGGCGCGCGGCCGCCCGCGGCTTCGGTCATCGTCATCGCGATCGAATACGGCTCCTCGCCGGTGGAGGCGGCGGCGCACCAGAGGCGCGGCGCGGTGCCGGGCGGCTGGGCCCGCAGGAACTCCTCGAGCACGGGAAAGTGGTGCGCTTCGCGAAAGAACGAGGTCAGGTTGGTCGTCAGCGCATTGACGAACTCCTGCGCTTCGGCGGCGCCGAATGCGGCATCGGATTCGAACTGGTCGAGGTAGTCGCCGAACGAATCGAGCCCGTGGACGCGCAGCCGGCGCGACAGCCGGCTGTAGACCATGTTCTGCTTGTGATCGCTCAGGCTGATCCCGGCGCGCTGGTAGATGAGGCGCCGCACGCGCTCGAAATCGCGCGCGTGGAATTCATATTCGCGCGCTTCGTCGGCCGCCGGACGCGCGGCGGCCGGGGGAAGGATCTCTGGTGCACCCATGGATGTCGCTGCAGGCGGGATCGCCGCGGCGGCGGGCGCGCAGGCGCCCGGACGCTCGCGGAGTTTCCGTGCTCAGGCCGCCGCCAGCGCCTCCTCGTCGGAAACGATGCCCATCTCCGGGCTGGTCATGAGCTTTTCGATGTCGAGCAGGATCAGCATGCGGCTGCGCTCGTCGGCGCCGACGGTGCCCAGGCCGGTGATGAAGTCGGCATCGAGCAGGGAGTTGAACTCCGGCGCGACGCGGATCTGCTCCTCGGCGAGCTCGAGCACGTCGCTCACCGAATCGACCACCGTGCCGACGATGCGGCCGGCGACGTTGAGGATGATCACGACGGTGAACTCGTCGTAGCGCGATCTCGCCGAGCTCGAACTTGAGGCGCAGGTCGACGATCGGCACGATGACGCCGCGCAGGTTGATGACGCCCTTGAGGAAATCCGGCGCACTGGCGATGCGCGTCACGGCGTCGTAGCCGCGGATCTCCTGCACCTTGAGGATGTCGATGCCGTACTCCTCGTCGCCCAGCCGGAAGGTCAGGTATTCGCGCGGCTTGACCGCGTTCTCGCAGTGCCGTATCCATCATTCCCATCACATCTCCTGCATCCTGCCTCGTGTTTGCCGCAACGTCCCCGGTGCGCCGCCTCAGTGGCGCGCGCGCTTGACGAGGCTCGAAACGTCGATGATCAGCGCGACGTGGCCGTCGCCCAGGATGGTGGCGCCCGAGATGTCGCGCACCCGGCGGTAATTGGATTCGAGGTTCTTGACCACCACCTGGTGCTGGCCGAGCAGCTCGTCGACGATCGCCGCCAGGCGCTTGCCGTCGGCCTCGACGATCACCAGGATCTCGGTCGGCGGCTTGCCGGATGCGTCGGCCGCCGGCACGGGGCACGCGGAACTCATCGGCCAGCGACACCACCGGCATGTACTCGTCGCGCACCTTGACCACGCGGCCATTGGAGCCGACCGATCTGGATCATGCCCGGTTCCACCTGGAACGATTCGATGACCGACGCCAGCGGCAGGATGTAGATCTCGCCGCCGACGCCGATCGACATGCCGTCCATGATCGCCAGCGTCAGCGGCAGGCGCACGCATACGCGCGTTCCCTGGCCGTCGGTCGACTCGAGTTCGACGGTGCCGCCCAGCGCCGCGATGTTGCGGCGCACCACGTCCATGCCGACGCCGCGGCCGGAGACGTCGGTGACCTGGTCGGCGGTCGAGAAGCCGGCTTCGCAGATCAGCGCCCAGACCTCCGCGTCGGTCATGTCGTCGCGCACGGCCAGGCCGCGCTCGCGCGCCTTGGCCAGGATGCGGTCGCGGCGCAGGCCCGCGCCGTCGTCGCGCACCTCGATGACGATCGAGCCGCCCTGGTGCGATCGCCGACAGCGTGATGGTCCCGGTCTCGGGCTTGCCGGCGGCGAGGCGCCGCTCGGCGGTCTCGATGCCGTGGTCGGCGCTGTTGCGCACGAGGTGGGTGAGCGGATCGATGATCTTCTCGATCAGGCCCTTGTCGAGCTCGGTGGCCTCGCCGACCATCTTGAGCTCGATCTTCTTGTCGAGCTTGGCGGCCAGGTCGCGGATCAGGCGCGGAAAGCGGTTGAACACGAAGGACATCGGCATCATGCGGATCGACATCACCGCTTCCTGCAGGTCGCGCGTGTTGCGCTCCAGGTCGGTCACGCCGCCCAGCAGCGCGCGGTACTGCGCCGGATCCAGATCCTTGACCTGCTGCGTCAGCATGGCCTGGGTGATGACCAGTTCGCCGACGAGGTTGATCAGCTGGTCGACGCGCTCCACGGATACGCGCAGCGTGTTCGAGTCGAGGTTGGCGGCCGCGCCGCGCTCGCCGCGACCGCGTGCATCGCCCGTCTTGGCCTCGGCGGACCGGGACGCAGCGGCAGCCGGCGCCGCGGCGGCCGCGGCCGGCGCCGCGGGCGCGGACACCGTCGCGTGCACGTCCACGAACAGGCCGAAGCCGTCCTCGGCGGCCGGCGCGCCCGCAGGCGCGGCGTCGGCCTGAGCCTCGATCCGGATCTGCTCGCGTGCGACGTGGAAGGAGAACAGCTCGATCAGTTCGGAATCGGGAGAGCCCGTGGTGACGACGAAGCGTCGATAGCCCGCCGGATCCAGCGCACCGTTGTCGGCGCCGGCGATCGTGCCCAGCGACGGGATGTCGCGGAACAGTTCGGCCAGGTTGTCGGCGACCGTCGCGTCCTGCAGCGGTCCGACCCGGACCGCCAGCCGGCGCGGGCCCGCGGCCGCGGCCGGTGCGGCCGGTGCGGGTGCCGCGGCGGCGACCGGCGCCGCGCGCGGCGCCGGCGCGGGCGATTGCCCGGCGGCCAGCTGCTTGATGCGGGCGATCAGGTCGCCGGTTTCGGGGACGTCCGTGGTCCGGCCCTGGTGGCGCGCCAGCTGGGCGCGCACGACGTCGCCGGCCTCCAGCAGGACATCGACCATGATGCTGGTCAAGGCGAGCTCATGGCGGCGCACGCGATCCAGCAGGGTCTCGAGTTCGTGCGTCAGGTGGGTGACGTCGGAAAAGCCGAAGGTCGCGGCCCCGCCCTTGATCGAATGCGCGACGCGGAAGACGGCATTGAGCTCCTCGTCGCCCGGCTCGCCGATGTCGATCTCCAGCAGCAGCGATTCCATGCTGGCCAGGTTCTCGCCGGCCTCCTCGAAGAAGACCGCGTAGAACTGGGTCAGGTCGAAATCCCCGCCCTGCAGGCCCTGGTTGCTTACTTCGCCCATGATCGCTTTGCGCCTTCCCTGTTCGTCCGTCCTGGTTTGCCGCGCACGCCGGTCCGAACTGCGGACCGCCGCCGTGCGCATGGTCGTTGGCGCTAGCGAATCACCTTGCGCACGACATCGAGCAGCTTGCCCGGATCGAAGGGCTTCACGAGCCAGCCCGTCGCGCCGGCGGCGCGGCCCCTGGCCTTCATCTCGTCGCTCGATTCGGTGGTCAGGATGAGGATCGGCGTGGCCGCATAGGTGGCCAGGCCGCGCAGGTTCTGCACCAGCGTGATCCCGTCCATGCGCGGCATGTTCTGGTCGGTGAGCACCAGGTCGACGGTCTCGCCGCGCGCCTTGTCCAGCGCCTCCTGGCCGTCGGCCGCCTCGATGACGTTGTAGCCCGCGCCCTTGAGCGTGAACGCGACCATCTGGCGCATCGACGCCGAGTCATCCACCGCAAGAATCGAATGCATTTCTAGCTCCCTTGCCGATACGGCTTTCCGGGTTAGTGCCTAAAATAGGTCGATGGAGCCGGCGCTCATTTCCGCCTGGCGCACGGGCTGGGGGTGGTCCGGCAGCGCTGCGCCGGCGGCGCCCCCGTACAACGCGCGCAGGCAGGTCTCGAGCGCCGCCAGGCGCCGCTGGGCATGGCCGGTGAGCTGGGTCGCCATGTCCTGGAACTGCAGCGCCGTCACCGCCGTGCCGATGGCCGAGGCGATGCGCTCGCGCTCCTGCGCATTGCGCCGTGCCTGCTGTTCGAGCTCGACGAATTCATGGAAACTGCCCAGCAGCCGGCCTGCCGCGTCGTTGACCAGCGCCTTGAGCCGTTCCAGGTCGGCCTCGATGGCGGCGCATTCCTGCGCGGCCGTACGGCCGGCGTCGGGCATGGCGGCGTCCTGGGTCGGTTTCTGTGTCATAGTCGTTTCGTTCCCCGGTCTACGGGAATCCTGCGTGGCCTAGTTTCGGTGAGGGTCCCGCATCGCGATAGGGCGATAAGCCACGCAAATTGTGGGCACTTCACCCTCCCGCCCCGCCGGAACGAAAATGCGCCAGAATGCCCACGCCGATGACCGCCAACCTGGAAACCCCCGCGCTGCAACTGCTCGTCGTCGAGGACTCGGAGCTCGACTACGACCTGCTGCTGGCGCTGCTGGCGCGAGGCGGGCAGCCGGTGCGCGCGCGCCGGGTCGAAGACGAGGCCGGCATGCGCGCGGTCTTCCGCGACGGCCCGGTCGATGTCGTGGTCACGGACCACAACATGCCGAAATTCGACTCCCTGGCGGCCCTGGCCGTGGCCAAGTCCCACGACCCGGACCTGCCGGTCATTGTCGTCTCCGGCGAGATGTCCGAGGAGCTGGCGGTCGCGGTGCTGCGCGGCGGCGCCGACGACTTCATCCTCAAATCCCGCCTCTTCCGACTCGGACCGGCGCTCAGCCGCAGCCTCGCGGCGGCGCGGGAGCGGCGCGCCGGGCGGGACGCGGCAGCGGCACTGGAACAGAGCGAGGCGCGGCTGCGTGCCCTGACCCGCCACCTGGAGACCATCAAGGAGGAGGAGCGCCACCGCATCGCCCGCGAGATCCACGACGATATCGGCGCCACGCTGACCGCCCTGCGCTTCGAACTGGTCGCGCTGGCGCGCCAGGGGCAGAACCAGCCCGAGCAGGCGCCGCGCCTGGCGGCCATGCTGGGGCTGCTGGAGCAGGCCGTGGCCGCCAGCCACCGGATCCAGCACAACCTGCGCCCGCCGGTGCTCGATGCCGGGCTGGTGGCGGCGCTGCAATGGCAGGTGCGCAATTTCGCCGCACGCACCGCAATTGCCGCCACCTTCGAGACCAACCGCGAGGACCTGCCGCTGCCCGCCGAGTGCGCCGCGGCCATGTATCGGGTGGCGCAGGAATCGCTCTCGAACATCTCCAAGTACGCCCAGGCGCAGCGGGTGACCGTGCAGCTGTTCGCCGCGCCCGGCGAGGTCACGCTGGAGATCAGCGACGACGGCGTCGGCTTCGACCCCGGCATGCTGCAGGCGACGCCGGGCTTCGGCCTGCGCGGGCTGATCGAGCGCGCCCGCGGCTTCGGCGGCTGGGCCGAAATCAGCTCGGCCCCGGGGCGCGGCACGACCGTCATGTTTTCCGTGCCCACGGGCGACCAGGAGGCGGCCGCGCGCCCCGGCGCGCGCGCGGCCGCGGCCAGGGCCTGACCCTGCAGATGCCCGGACCATCATGACCCTCAAGACCATCGTCGTCGACGACCACGCGATCGTGCGCCGCGGCATCGTCCAGATCCTGTCCGAGCACGCCGGCATCGACCTGGTGGGCGAGGCGGGCGACTACGGCCAGCTGCGGACGCTGCTGCGCCGGGTCGGGGAGATCGACCTGCTCGTGATGGACGTCAACCTGCCGGGCAAGGACGGCATCGACATCCTCAAGACGCTGCTGGCCGAGATGCCGCGCCTCAAGGTGCTGGTGGTGAGCATGTATCCGGAGGAGCAGTACGCGGTGCGCGCCTTTCGCGCCGGCGCCGCCGGCTACCTCAACAAGGCGGGAGCGCCCGGAAAAGCTGCTCGAGGCGGTCGAACAGATCATCGCCGGGCGCAAGTACGTCACGCCGGAGATCGCCCAGGCGCTGGTCGAGAACCTGCACGCGCCGGAGGAGGGCCTGCCGCACGAACGGCTGTCGGACCGCGAATTCCAGACGCTCAAGCTGATCGCCACCGGGCACCGGCTGTCCGACATCGCCGAGGCACTGGCCCTGAGCCCGAAGACCGTCAGCGTCTATCGCGCACGCATCCTGGACAAGATGAGCCATGGGCAACAACGCCGAGCTGACGCACTACGCGATCAAGCACGGATTGGTCGACTGACCCGGGCGCGCACCGGGGCCGGGCGCGCCGCCTAGCCGCCGATGACCACCCGGTTCTTGCCGGCGCGCTTGGCCGCATACATCGCGGCATCGGCGCGCAGCAGCGTCTGCGCCAGCGATTCGCCCTCGGTCCACGTCGTGGCGCCGCCCGAAAACGTCATCACGCGCGCCTGGCCGTCATGCTCGAATGCGCTGCGCGCCAGTTCGCGCTGCAGGCGCCGCACCGCATCGACCGCGCTCTCGACCGTCGTCGCCGGGAAGACGATGACGAATTCCTCGCCGCCGGTGCGCGCGAAGACCTCGGTCGAACGCAGGCAGGCCTGGGTCGTGGTGGCGAAATGGATGAGCGCGCGGTCGCCGGCCGCGTGCCCCAGGTGTCGTTGATCGCCTTGAAATCGTCCAGATCGATCATGACCACGGTGAGCGGCACGCCGTAGCGCATCGCGCGCGAAACCTCGACGCGGAAGACCTCGTCGAGGCCGCGCCGGTTGAGCGCATGCGTCAGCGGATCGTTCTGCACCATGCGCGCCGCATTGGCCAGTTCGTGCTCCAGGGTGCGCACCCGCATCTCATAGGACTCGACCTTGCGGCGCGCTTCGGCCAGTTCCTGTTGCGAGCTTTCGATCTCCTCGGCCACGTCGCGCGTCTCGGCCAGCAGCGCATCGACCACCTGCGCCAGCGCCGCCGGGCCGGGCGCGTTGGCCAGCGTGGCGCGATGGGTGCTGATGCGCGACTGGAAACGCGCCGTGCTCGAACCGACGCGCGACAGGCGTTCCACCAGCATGGCCAGCATGTCGGTCACCGACGAGCGCGCCTCCTGCAGGCCCTGCTGGTACGCCACCTGCTGCTCGATGACCGACGCCAGCCGCACGCGCACCTCCTCGAGGCGCTCCACGGTCAGGCGCGCGCCGAGCAGCGCCCGCACCGGACCCAGGCGCTCGGCCAGCCCGGGGTCGTGCGACGCCAGTTGCGGCAGCGCGTCGCACACCTGCAACACCACGGCCAGCAGGGCCCTGCCGACGGCGCCGTCCGCGTCCGCGGGTACAGCCGCTGGTGCGGGCCGCGGTGGCTGCACGGCGGTGCCGACGGCCGCGGTCGCGCGCGCGGGTTCCAGCGCCGGCGCCGCGGCGCCAGGCACCGCCTCGGCCGGCGCACCGTCCGGCGCGGCGCCGTCCGCCAGGGGCAATGTGCGCGGCGCCGGCACGGCCGCTTCGCCGGGCGGGCGCGGCGCACGCCGCGCCAGCGCCGACTCGACGAACGTGCGCACCGTGGGCCAATCGTGATCGCGCAGGGCCGCTTCGATCCGGCTGGCCTCGGTGATCTGCAGGCGCCGCTGCCGCAGCAGGTCGCGCGCCATCTCGCGGATCACCGCGGCCGGGCCGTGGCCGCCGCCGACCGGACCCAGGACGTCGCTGCCGTCGGGGGACGGGCGGGCCGGCGCCGGAGCGGTCTTCATGCGCAATCCTCCTGCGGCCGCAGGGCCGCCGCCGGTTCGCCGGCGCCGCCCCAGGGCAGGCGCTGCGCCGCCGCATCGGCCAGCAGTTGCGCGAAGGCCGGTGCCGGCAGCGGACGGGCGAACAGGAATCCCTGCATCAGCTTGCAGCCATGGCCGATGAGCGCCTGCATCTGGCCGCGCGTCTCGACCCCTTCGCCGATGGTACGCAGATTCATCGCCCGCGCCATGGCGATGATGGCGGCGACGATGGACGCGCTGTCGGGGCTGCTTTCCAGTTCCTGGACGAAGGACCGGTCGATCTTGATGGTGTCGATCGGCAGCCGGCGCAGGTAGGCCAGCGAGGAATAGCCGGTGCCGAAATCGTCGATGGAGATGGTCACGCCGAGGCGCTTGAGTTCCTCCAGCAGCGGCAGGACCCCGTCCAGGTCGCGCATCAGCACGGTCTCGGTGATCTCCAGCTCGAGCAGGTCCGCGGCGACGCCGAACTGCGCCAGGGCCGTGCGCACCGGCGCGGCCAGGTTGCCGCGCTGCAGGTGCCCGCCCGAGATGTTGAGCGCGACCGGCACCGACCCCAGGCCGCCGCGGCGCCATTCGTCGATCTGCCGGCAGACCTCGCCGATGACCCACTCGGTCATCGGCACGATCAGCCCGGTCTCCTCCGCGGTGCCGATGAAGGCACCCGGCTCCACCACTTCGCCGTTGCGCAGCCAGCGCATCAGGGCCTCGGCGCCGACGATGCTGCCGCTGGCACTGTCGATCTTCGGCTGGTAATAAAGCATCAGTTCCTTGCGTTCCAGCGCGTGGTGCAGGCCGGCCTCGAGCTGCCAGCGCGCCGCAACCGCGACGTTCATCGACTCCGAATAGGTGCGCCAGGCAGTTGCCGCCCGTGGCCTTGGCCGCGTACATCGCCAGGTCGGCCTTGCGCAGCAGGCTGTCGACGTCCTCGCCATCGCGCGGAAACCGGGCCACGCCGATGGAGGCGCCGACGTGCACCTCGTGCCCGAAGCAGTCGATCGGCACGCGCACGGCGTCGACCAGCCGCTGCAGGATGTGATCGATGTCCGTCTGGCCGCCGACGGGGGCCAGCAGCACCGTGAATTCGTCGCCGCCCAGGCGCGCGACCCGGCTTTCGCCGCGCGCGCCCGCGGCGCCGTCGGCGTCGGCGCGCGGCGCGGCGCGCGCCACGGTATCGGTTTCGCGCACCGTCGAGTGCAGGCGCCAGGCGATCTCGCGCAACACCTGGTCGCCGATCTCATGGCCGAGCGTGTCGTTGACGTGCTTGAACCGGTCGATGTCGACGAACAGCAGCGCCAGGGCGGTATTGCCGGCGCGCGCGCGCTCCAGCATGGCGCCGAACTCCTCCCGCAGGAAGCGCCGGTTGGGCAGGCCGGTGAGGCTGTCGTAGTTGGCCAGGCGGCGGATCTGGTCCTCGGCCTGCCGCCGCTCCGTCACGTCCTGGATGACGCCGTGCATGGCCGTGGCGGCACCCTGCGCGTCGCGCTCGAACTCGGCCTCGACGCGCACGATGCGGGCGCGGCCGTCCGGGTGCAGCACGCCCGACTCGAACGTGAGCGTCGCGGCGCCGGCCAGTCCGTCGCGGAACAGGCGCTCGATGCGCCCGCGGTCCTCCGGCGCGACCCGCGCCCATGCCTGGCGCTCGGGCACCTCGCCGTCGGCGGCCGACAGGCCGACGACCGCGCGGCATTCGTCCGACACGCGGATGCGCCGGGTGCGCAAATCCCATTCCCAGCTGCCCAGGCGGGCGATGCGCTGCGCCTTGTTGAGCTTGGCCTGGCTCGTCAACAGTTCCTGGCGCGTATGCGCCGCGCGCAGCATGTAGCGCAGGCGCTCGGACAGCAGCGTCCACTGGCCGCTGGTCTTGACGAAGAAGTCGGTCGCGCCGACCTCGTAGGCCCGCGCGATCGACTGCTCGTCGTCCAGGCCGGTCAGCATCAGCACGGGGATGTGTTCGCCGCCCGCCAGGCGCCGCAGGCGCTCGCACGTCTCGAAGCCGTCCGGCGCCGGCATCATGGCATCGAGCACCACCACCTGGGGGCGTTCGCGCGCGAACAATTCGAGCGCCTCCGCGCCGCCGCCGGCCTCGATCACCCGCCAGCCGCGTTCGGTGAGGGCGGCAACGGTGAGCAGGCGCACCACCGGGTCGTCGTCGATCAGCAGCACGCAATCGCCGTCGCGGACGGTGCGGGCGCCGACGCGGTCGGCAAACGCGTTGGGGACCGGCATGACGCTCATGGCCGGGCTGCCGCCATCGATGGAACGCCGGCAACGCCGCCCGGCGCGCCGTTGCCTGCGCGGCGGCCCGCGTCCGTGTCCGTGTCCGCGTCGGACGGGACCAGGGCGCGCAGCGCGGCGACCACGGCGTCGTGCGTGGGCCGCAGGGCGGCCCAGCGCGGCGCGGCCTCGCCCAGCGCGTGGGACCGCGCCAGCGCGTCGATCTCGCCGCAGGCGCGTGCAAAGCGCACCGCACCCAGGTTGGCGCTGGACGATTTGAGCGTGTGCAGCGCCTGCGCGACCATCGCGCCGTCGCCGGCGGCGAAGCCGCGGTCGGCCGCCTCGATCAAGGTCGCCGAGGACCCCAGGTAGGCAGCTACGAGGCGCCGCAGCAGGTCGCGCGCGCCATTGCGCTCCATCGTCATGATGTCGTCGAGCACCCGCGCCTCCAGCACCGGCTCGCCGGGCACGGGCGCGGCCGGTGCGGCAGCGGCATGCACCGGCAGCGCCGCCGGGGTGGGCACGGCGGCGCCGTTGCCCGGCACGGCCGCGGCGCCGGGCAGCCAGCGCGTCAGCAGTTCGCCGAGGTCGCGCTGGCGGAAGGGCTTGGCCAGGTAGTCGGAGAAACCTGCGGCGCGGCAGCGTTCGGCATCGCCGGACAGCGCATTGGCCGTCAGCGCGATCACCGGCGTGTGCCGCGCCCGGCCCAGGTCGTGCTGCCGGTACTCCGGATCGCGCAGCCGGCGCATCGCCTCGAAACCGTCGAGCGTCGGCATCTGGCAGTCCATCAGGACGACGTCGAAATCTTCGCGCTCGAGCAGGTTGAGCGCCACCAGCCCGTCCTCGGCCAGGCGCCATTCGCAGCCGAAGCTCGACAGCATCGCGCTCACGACCTCCTGGTTGACCGGGTTGTCCTCGACCACCAGCACGCGGCGCCCGGCCAGCGCCGCAAGGTGGCCCACGGCCGCTTGCGGTGCCGGTTCGGGCGCTCCGGATCCCAGAACCGCCGCAAGGGTCGCGACCAGGTCCTGCTGGCGCACCGGCTTGGAAAGGTAGGCATCCAGGCCGACGGCCTGGGCGCGCCGCGCCTCGTCCCGGCCGGTGATCGAGGTGAGCATCACCAGGCGCACGCCGGCCAGCGCCGCATCGGCACGGACCTTCTCGGCCAGGGCCATGCCGTCCATGATCGGCATCTTCATGTCGACCACGGCCACGTCGAACGGGGTGGCCGAATGGGCGGCGATGCGCAGCATCTGCAGCGCCTGGCGGCCGTTCTCGGCCAGCGCGCAGTCCATGTCCAGCGCCCGCAGCTGTTCGCTCAGGATGCGCCGGTTGGTGGGATTGTCCTCGGCGACCAGGACCCGCTTGCCCGCGATCGAGGCGGCCGGGACGGTGCGCGGCGCCACCGCGCCGGAGTCGCCGTGGCGCAGGGGCAGTTCGACCTCGAAGACCGAGCCCTCGCCGATGCGGCTGGAGGCGGTGATGGTGCCCTGCATGAGATCCGTGAGCTGGCGGCAGATCGCCAGGCCCAGGCCGGTGCCGCCGTAGCGCCGCGACGACGACTGATCGGCCTGCATGAAGACCGAGAACAGGCGCTCGACCGCGTCGGGACGCATGCCGATGCCGGTGTCGCGGATCACGAAGCGCACGATGGTCGCCGGCGCCGCGCCGGCGTCGGCGACATCGGCCGCCAGCGGTTCGACGGTCAGGACCACTTCGCCGCGTTCCGTGAACTTGATCGCATTGCCGACGAGGTTGATCAGGATCTGGCGCAGCCGGGTCGGATCGCCGCGCACGGTAGGCGGCAGCCCCGGCGCCAGCTTGTATGCCAGCTCGATGCCCTTCTGGTGCGCGCGCGGCGCCAGCAGTTCCACCAGGTCCTCGACCAGCGTGCGCAGATCGAAATCGATCGACTCGAGTTCGAGCTTGCCGGCCTCGATCTTGGAGAAATCCAGGATGTCGTTGATGATGTCGAGCAGCGCCTCGCCGGAGCGGTACAGCGACTCGATGAAGCGCCGCTGGCGCTCGTCCAGCTCGGTGCCCAGCAGCAGTTCGGCCATGCCCAGCACCCCGTTCATCGGCGTGCGGATCTCATGGCTCATGTTGGCGAGGAACTGCGACTTGGACTGGCTGGCCTGCTTGGCGTCCTCGAGCGCCCGGCCCAGGGCGAGCTGGGTATTGCGCTCGTGGGTGATCTCGCGCACCAGCACGAAGGAACCCGCGGCGCCCGCGCCGCGGTCCGGCATCGGCTGGATTTCCAGTTCATACCAGCGGTCCGTGCCGCCCTCGCGGCGCACCGGCAGCACCATGTTGCGCACGCGCTCGCCGGACTCGAGCAGGCACTGGCACTCGGCCGCCGATACCGGATCGGTCGCGAACAGCAGCGCCGGGACATCCCGGCCGATGGCCTGCGTCGCCGTGTAGCCGACGAGGCGCGTCATGCCGGCGTTGATCCACTCCACCCGGCCATTGGCGCCGGTGACCGCGATGGCCTGTTCCTGGGCCTCGGCGATGGACGCGAGGCGGCGGGCCCGCATCCCCGACGTCCGCAGCGTCGCCTCGGCGCCGTAGCGGTTGGCGGTGCCCCACAGTTCCACGCTGATCGCCTCGACCAGCTCGAGCATCTCGGCGCCGGCGTCGATCCGATGCTCCGAGAAGAATTCGACGAAGACCGTGCCGTCCGCGGCCGCGGAAACGGGGATGACGAACCCGGTGCGCAGGCCGCAGGCCAGTGCGGCGTCGCGCCGATGCCAGCCCTCCAGCCGGGCAAGGTCGGAGATCCAGTGCGACAGGCTGCTCTGGCGGGCGCGACCGATCAGTCCGTTGTTGTCCGCCTCGAGCGGCTGCTCGTCGCTCGCCGCCATGAACGCGGCGAAGCGTGCCGGTGCCGGCGCGTACCAGTGCGAGCGCACCGGCAGGGTCGGGCCGCCGGCCAGCACCAGGCGGCCCAGCGGCCAGTCGAGGTACGCGCCGATTTCGCGCAGGCAATGCTGCAGCGCGCGCTCGAGCGACTCGCCGCCGTTGGCCGCCGATGCCAGGTTGCGCAGCATCTGCATCAGCGCGTATTGCCGCTGCAGATCCAGGCTGCGCTGCTCCTCGTCGTGCAGCTGCGCCCGGCAGTCGTCGGCATGCTGGCGCAACGATGCCGCCATGGCGTCCACCGCCTGGGCAAGCCCCCGGATCTCGTCGCGTCTCGCGGGGCGGGCCGTGCGCGATTGGCGCGCCGCCAGCAGGTCGCAGTGCTCGGTGATGCGGCGCAACGGACCCAGGATGCCGCGCGCCTGGATCAGGCCGAGGACGGGCGGCACGATCAGCAGCACGGCCGCGGCCAGGGCCATTGCGCCGGCATCGGCATGCCGCTGGCCCAGCAGCGCGAAAACCGCGGCGGCGACAGCGGCCGGCACGGTCGCCAGCAGGCCGAGGCGCACGGCAAGAGCAAGTCCCGGACCGCGCGCCCCGGGCGTGGAACCGGCCGCGCCCGCCGCGCGCGCATCGGCCGGCGCCTGGCCAGGGTCGTTCGACGGCCACGCCGCCGGCGCCGCGGCGCCCGGACACCCGTCCGCCAGCACTCGATTCTGCGTTGCCATTGCCATTGGATCTTTCCGCCCGCCCCGTCGCCCGGCCAACCCGTGCCCTACCATTTTTCGACGTTGTAGCGCCGAACTTGACCGGCAAATAGCCGGGAAAGCCGTGGCAATCCGGACCTCGCGGCCGCACGGATGTCCAGCGGCGGCGGCGGCTGGCACAATGCGGCCTGCGACCCGCAGCTGCGCCGCCGGCCGGCGCCGGTTCGGTCCGAAGCCCGGGCGCTGCCCCGGCGCAGCGGCGCTCGCGGCCCAGAGGCCTGCGTTCCGGTACGAGGGTGGGTGATCCGCGTGGCTATGACGGAAATCTGGTTGTCGGCATGCAGTGCGGCCCTGGCCGCCGCTGTGGCCGTGCTCTGGATGCTGCATCGCCGCAGCGCGCGCGGCCTGCAGGAGCTGCGGCGCGCCATCGGCGCCGCGGACGGCGCCGCGAACGCCCCGGGCGAGGCGGCGGCCCTGCGCCAGCGGCTGGCGCAGCTCGAGCGTGAATGCACGGAGCAGGTGCGCCAGTTCGACATCGCGTCGCGCGAAATGGAAAGCTTCTCCTATTCGGTGTCGCACGACCTGCGCGCGCCCTTGCGGGTGGTCGACGGCTTTGCCACCATCATCCTCGAGGACTACGGCGCGCGCCTCGACACCCTGGGCCGGGAGCACGTCCAGCGCATCGTCGCCGCCGCGGCCCGCATGAACGCCATGATCGACGCGCTGCTGTCGTTGTCGCGGCGCACGACGCGCGAGCTCGCGATCGAGCCGGTCGACCTGTCGCACGCCGCCCAGGAACTCGCGGAAGAGCTGCGCGCCAACGACAGCCGGCGCCAGGTGGAATTCCGCATCGCGCCGGACCTGCGCACGAGCGGCGATCCGGTGCTGCTGCGCCTGGTGCTGCAGAACCTGCTCGGCAACGCCTTCAAGTTCAGCGCCCAGGTGCCGCGCGCCGTGATCGAGTTCGGCTACCACCTTGTCGATGGCAACGACGTGTTCTTCGTGCGCGACAACGGCGCCGGGTTCGACATGCGCTTTGCCGAACACCTTTTCGGGCTGTTCCAGCGCTTCCACTCGCAGAGCGAGTTTCCCGGCACCGGCGTCGGCCTGGCGACCGTGCAGCGCATCGTGGGCAAGCACGGCGGCCGCGTCTGGGCCGAATCGGAGCCCGGGCGCGGCGCGTGCTTCTACTTCACGCTGCAGCGCGCGGCGGCGCGCAGCGCGGTGGTCCAGGTTTAACGCGGGGATTTCCCTCTCCCCGGCCCTCCCCCGGAGGGGGAGGGTGAGAACGCGCTCCTGCGCTTGCGGGCGGCGCCGCGCGGACGGGCCCTCTCCCCGGCCCTCCCCCGGAGGGGGAGGGTGAGAACGCGCTCCTCCGCTTGCGGGCGGCGCCGCGCGGACGGGCCCTCTCCCCGGCCCTCCCCCGGAGGGGGAGGGTGAGAACGGCGGGGATTCGCGGTGCGAATCCCCGAGTAGGTCTATCGAATCGAGTTGAGGCGGTTGGCGGCCTCGACCATGCTGGTCGACAGCGCCTCGACCGTGGCGCCTTCCACGCGCGCCTGGTTGCGCAGCGCGTCGAGCGCGCGGTCGTAGTCGAGGCGCAGGCGTTCCATGAGTATGCCGACCGCCACCTGCTCGTCGCGCAGTCCGCGGCCCTCGGCGGCGCCGCCGGCGGGCGCGGGCGCCTGGCTGGCGGTCTGCGCCAGCGCCGCGTGCACGGCCGGGACGATCTGCTTCACGTCCAGCGGCTTGACGAGGTAGCCCAGGGCGCCGAGCCGCTTGGCCTCGGAGATGGTCTCGGCATCGTTGAACGCCGAAAGGAACAGGAAGCCGGTCCGCGTATTGGCGGACAGGTAGCGGGCGACGTCCATGCCCGACTTGCCCTGCATGCGCATGTCCAGGATCGCGAGCTGGGGCTTGTGGCGCCGCGCCAGCAGGATCGCATCGTCGCCGTTGTCGGCTTCGATGACCTCGATCCCGGCCTGGCGCAGTCCGGCGCAGAGGGTCGCCAGCACCAGCCGGTCGTCGTCGACGACCAGCACCAGGGGACTGGCCGGCGTCATGCCGCGGCTCCCCGGCGACGGCAGCGCCGCACCCGCGCCGCATGGCGGACCGACGGCGCGGCGCTCATTCGAGTTCCTCGCGGATCGCCGGCACGCCCAGCTCGAGCGTGGTGCGTACCAGCGCGCCCAGCTGCTCGATCTGCAGGCGCGCGCCCCGGCGCGGCAGCAGCGCCTTGATGAGCGAGAGCCCGGTGACACCGGAGGCCACGCGCGCCAGGTCGAAGCCCGGCGGCAGGCGCCCGGCATTGTCGATCAGCAGCGCCAGGCCGTCAGGGCGCGTTTCGATGCGCACCTCGATGGCCAGGTCGCGGCTGGAGCGGTACTTGATCGCGTTGGTGCCCAGTTCGTTGATCACCAGGGCCAGCGGCACCGCCTCGTTCTCCGGCAGGCCCCAGCGCCAGAGCGCCGGCGCGTCGGACTCGAAGCGCACGTCGGCGCCGAACATGGCGCCCAGGTTGGAGAAGATGCCCTGCGCGACGCCCAGCACCGGCAGGGTCCCGGCGCTGCCGATCTGCAGGCCGTGGACCTGGGCGATGGCCTGGATCTGCCCGGCAACCTCGTTGAGCGTGGCCGCCACCTCGGGCTTGGCGCTGCCCATCTGCTGCAGCAGGCCGGCAACGCCCTGCAGGTTGTTCTTGATCCGGTGATGCACTTCGCGCACCAGGACGTCGCGCTGCATCACCGCCTCCTCCAGGCGCTGCTGCTCCGCCGCCCGGCGCTCGGTGACGTCGTCGGCGATGCCGAACACCCGGATCGAACCGTCGTGGATGCGCGCCGGATTGAGGCGGACATTGAGCAGCCGCGCGCCGCGCGTGGGATGCGCGATGTTCAGCACGAGTTCGGTGCGGCGCTGGCGCCGCAGCGCGCCGATGATGCGCGGCAGCTGGCGGTCCAGGTCGGCCAGGTCGGCCGGGTGCACGTGGGTGCGCACCGAGGCGATGTCGTCCATGACCTCGGATGGCGGTGCGCCGACCAGCTGGGCGTAGCGGTCGTTGACGTAGTACACCTGGGTCAGGTCCGCGTTGGCGATGAACACCAGCTGGTCGATGTTCTCGGCGAACTGCCGGAAGCGCGATTCGGTCTCCCGCAGCGCCGTCTCCGCCAGCACCTCCCCGGTCAGATCGTCGATGATCGACATGACGTATTGCGCCGTTCCATGGCCACGGCCCTCCTGTTTGTCGTCGAATACCGGAACCACCCGCTGATTGACCGTCAGGATGCGCCCGTCGGCCCGCAGCATGACATCGCGCGGGCGGTCGATCTGGTGCGCCTCCGCCAGGGCCTTGCGGTCCATTTCGGCGTAAAGGTCGGCAAACTGCCGGCCGTAGATCTCGTGCCAGGTGCGCCCCACCACCTGGTCGCGCATCAGGCCGGTCATGGCCTCGCCGGCGCGATTCATGCTCACGAAGCGCCCGCTGTCGGCCTCGCGCACCGACACCAGCACCGGCAGGCTCTCGATGATGAGGTCGAGGTGGTTGCGCACCCGGCGCAACTCGTCCTCGGAGCGGCGGCGCTGGTCGACGTCGGTCAGCGCGACGATCACGCCGCGCTCGAGCGCGCCCGGCTCGATAGGCCGCACGTTGCCGGCGCACCAGAAGACGGAACCATCGGCGCGCCGCATCGGCATCTCGAATTCCGCGCTGGCGCGCGGCTCGCCGGCGACCGCTTCGGCGGCGCACTGCGCCTGCACGCGCCGCCACGAGCCCGCCTCGACGAAGAGGGTGCTGAACTGGACCTCGCTCAGGTCGGCGGCGCCGAAGCCGAACAGGCGCTCGCCGGCCGCATTGGCCTTGATGACGAGATCGTTGGCGACATAGACGATGGCCACCAGCGCATTGTCGAAGATGAGCTGCAGCTCATTGACGGTCGCGCGCAGTTCGCGGTCGGCGCGCTTGCGCTGGTCGATGTTGACGAAGGCGAAGATGTAGCCGAGTTCGGGCCGGTCGGGGTTGACCGCGCGGCCCTGCACCGCCACCCAGATCGGATCACCGCGGCGCCGGTACATGTACAGCTCGAATTCGCACGCGCCGCGCGCACCGATGTCGGCAAAGCGCTCGCTCAGGCCCGCCAGCAGCAGGCGATCGGACGGGTGCGCGAACAGCTGGATCTGCTCCACCAGCGTGCCCGGCTCGCAGCCCAGCAGTTCCTCCATCGCCGCGTTGACGCGCACCACCTGGCCGTCGCGCACGAAGAGCAGGCCCACCAGCGCCGTGTCGAAGATCAGCCGGCTCTCGGCCAGCAGGCGCTGCAGGCGCTCCTCGTAGCGCTTGCGCTCGGTGAAGTTCTCCAGCACCAGCAGGTATTCGCGCCCGCCATCGGCGGCGCGCAGCGCCCGCCACGCCAGGCTGACCCAAACCGCCCTGCCGTCGGGATCGAGCAGGCGGCGGTCGTCCTCCGTCACCGACCCGCCCGCCGCCACCAGCCGCGCGCGCTCGCGCAGGCTCGCGTCGCGGTCGTCCGGGTGCAGCAGCCGTGCCGGATCCCGAGAACGCTCTTGCCGTCGCCAATGCGGCCGTAGACAGAAGGCCATATGCTGCACGCCATCGAACGGCGTCATGTAGGCATAGCCGCTGAGTGGGCCGATTGCGCTATTCACCGGGAACTCGCCGATGCGCTTGACCAGCTTGTCACGCGCCTGCCGATAGGCGATCAGCTCGGCAATGGAGACGCGCTGCAGCCTATGCTTCTCGGCGAAAGCGGCGACGGTCGGTCCGCGCATGACGGTGCCGTCGTCGTTCATCATCTCGGCGAGCACGCCCACTGGCGGCAGCCCGGCCAGCCGGCAAAGATGACGCAAGCTTCGGTGTGGCCGGAGCGCATCAGCACGCCGCCGTCCTTTGCCACCAACGGGAATACATGCCCGGGACGGACAAAATCGTTGGCCCCACTATTGCCATTCGCGAGCCCGCGCACGGTGTTGGTGCGCTCCTCGGCGGAAATGCCGGTGGTAAGTCCGTGGCGGAAATCGACCGAGACGGTGAAGGCGGTGCCGAGCGGAGCATCGTTGACCGCCACCATTGGATCGAGATGCAGCCGCCGCGCCTCCTGCGGCGCGACCGGCGCACAGACGATGCCCGAGGTGTTGCGGATGATAAACGCCATCTTCTCGGGCGTGCAGAGCGAGGCGGCGACGAATAGATCGCCCTCGTTCTCCCGGTCATCGTCGTCGGTTACGGCCACGATCTCGCCCTTCGCAAAAGCGGCGATCGCCCGTTCGACACGCTCGTGACTATCGAGCACCTGTCTGTTCCCCTTCGATCCGGCTGTTTCGTTCACCCGCGTTTCCCGAATGGCCATTTCGGGCTGTCGCCCACTTGGCCTCGCTGACGCAGATAATGATCCGCCATGACACACGCCACCATCGCCTCGCCGATCGGCACGGCACGGATACCGACGCACGGATCGTGCCGTCCTTTGGTCGAGATAGTCGTATCGCCGCCCTGCAATCGACGGTGCCCACGGCGTGACGATCGACGTGGTCGGTTTGACAGCAAATCGCGCCACAACCGGCTGCCCGCTGGAAATGCCACCCAATATGCCACCGGCATGATTAGAAAGAAATCAGGTGGCGGTCAGTGCCCATGCGGATCCGATCCGCATTTTCCTCCCCGGAAAGCGCGGCGGCATGGAAGCCAGCGCCAATCTCGACGCCCTTGACCGCATTAATACCCATCATGGCGCCGGCAAGATCTGCATCGAGTTTGTCGTAAATCGGCGCGCCGAAACCGGCCGGCACGCCATCGGCGACCACCTCGATAACCGCGCCGACCGACGAGCCGTTCTTACGCACCCCATCGAGATACTCGGCCTAGCGTGTCGCCTGCTCGGCGTCCGGACACCAGAACGGATTATTACCGATCTCGTCCCAGTCCCAGCGGGCACGATCGACCTGGTGCAGTCCATAAAGTCATCGCCCAGCGCACGCGAAGGCCAGCCACGATCTGCGCGCAATCGCGCCGGCGGCGACGCGCATCGCCGTCTCGCGGGCCGACTGGACGACCACCGCCACGATAATCGCGCAGCCCGTACTTGGCGTCATAGGTGTAATCGGCGTGGCCCGGCCGGTACTTGTCTCGAATGTCGGAATAGTCCTTCAGCGCTGGTCGACGTTCTCGATCAGGAGCCCGATCGGCGTGCCGGTCGTCACTTGAGCGTCCCGGTCGCTCGTCGGCGAAGACGCCGGAGAGGATCGCGCACCTGGTCCGGCTCCTGCCGCTGCGTGGTGAAGCGCGACTGGCCCGGCCGCCGCTTGTCGAGATAGGGCTGGATATCGGCCTCGGTCAGCGGGATGCCGGGCGGGCAGCCGTCCACCACGCAGCCGATCGCGGGCCCGTGGCTCTCGCCAAAGGTCGTGACGCGAAAGACGTGGCCGAAGGTGTTGAAGGACATCAGTTTCCGCCCGGCTCCCTTTGTCGTAACGCGGGGGGTCGCCGCGGTGAGAAATGGCGCTCACTTTTGCGCTAATGCTCACGCGTAGCGCGTCAGCTCGTTCCCAGTGACGAGGTAAACTACGCCCTGATCGATCGGATGGTGGGCGGCTTCTTCGCTTTTGACGACGCCCAACACCGCCAGCAGGGCGCGCCCCGTGCCGCCATGGGCGGAAACGACCGTGTCGCGCTCGACATCGGCGAGCGCCAGGCGCCAACTCGTAGCGCGAGCTGGGCATAACTTCGCCGCCTGGGGGCATGAACGTCCATTTGTTCGTCTCGCGCACCTCGACGACGCCGCCGTCGCGGGCCAAGACGTCCGCATAGGTAAGCCTTCCCATTCACCGAACGAGATCTCGGCGAGACGCGCGTCCACCCGATGATCTTCGGGCGGCAACCCGAGCGCCTTGCGCAAGCCAATCATGCTGTCGCGGGCGCGTCGCAATGGGCTTGAAACATAGTCGAAGTCCTGCGCCAGACGACCTTCGCGGGCGAACAGATCGCGCAGAGAAAATCTCGCCGCAACGCCAAGCCTGCGCATGGCCTTCCGGATTGAGCGGCACGTCGTGCCAGCCCTGCAGGCGACCTTCGCAATTCCAATCGGTCACGCCGTGGCGGACATAATAGATCGTCGGACGCGGCGCGGCCGATGCCCGCTGGCGCGAGGCGTCATTCCTTGCCGACGGCGATGTCGGGTGCATCGGGATGCTTCATGCCGACGATGTGGTAACCGGCATCGACGTGCTGGATCTCTCCGGTGACGCCGCGCGAAAGATCGGAGAGGAAGTATACCGCCGCATCGCCGACCTCGTCGGTAGTCGTGCAGCACGAAGGCGTGTTGTACTCGTTCCACTTGAGAATGTAGCGGAAGTCGCCGATCCCGGCCGCGGCAAGCGTCTTTATCGGGCCGGCGGAGATGGCGTTGACGCGGATGTGCCTCTGGCCGAGATCGGCGGCGAGATAGCGGACCGATGCTTCCAGAGCTGCCTTGGCCACACCCATCACGTTGTAATGCGGCATCCATTTTTCAGCGCCGTAATAGGTCAGCGTCAGAAGCGCACCGCCCTGCGGCATCCGTTGCTCCGCACGCTGCGCGATTGCCGTGAACGAATAGCAGCTGATCAGGAGCGTGCGAATAAAATTATCCGCCGTAGTATCGACATAACGGCCGTCGAGCTGATCCTTGTCGGAGAAGGCGATAGCGTGGACGAGAAAATCGAGCCCACCCAGCTCTTGTCGATGGCGGCGAAAACGCTGTCGATGGTTTCAGGCTCGGTGACGTCACAATGGCCGACGAGCAGCCCACCGACCTCCTCCGCCAACGG
>CAWAHT010000016.1:0-36332 GCA_963781975.1 uncultured beta proteobacterium | reverse complement strand
CCACGTATTGCTGAAAGGCGCGCAACACCAGTGCGGTGGCGCCGGCGTCATGGCCGCGCAGGAATCCCTCGAGCAGGCGCAGCAGGCCATGCAGCGGCGGCAGCAGCGCGGCCACGTTCGCGAGGTCGGCCGGCAGTTCGATGCGCGCCTGGAATTTCTCCGGCGGACGAAAGGGCGGTTGCGGATCGGGAACCGCGCCCAGCAGGCGGTCGAGCTCGGTCAGCGTGCCGGCGCCGAAGCGGCGGGCAAACGCGGCGCGCGGCAGCGCCAGCACCTGGCCGATGGTGTCCAGCCCGAGCGCCTGCAGTTGTGCGCGCAGGGGCGCGGCCCAGCCGAGCAGGTCCAGCGACAGCGGGGCCAGTGCGCTGGACAGTTGCCCGGCGTCGTCGGCGTCGGTGGCGGGCCGTCCCGCCGCGCGCGCTGCCGCCAGCGCGCGCGCGGCGCCCGGGCTGGCCGCGCTGGCATCGGCGGCCCGGTAGCCGAGCGCGTGCAGCCCGGTGACGATGCGTTGGCGCAGGGCGGCGCGACCGCCGAACAGGCGCTCGCTGGCACCGGTCTCGATCAGCAGGCCGCTGCCCTCGGGCCGCGCGTAGGCGACGACGCCGGCGCTGAACTGGTAGGCCCAGCAGGCCAGCTCCTGCAGTGCAGCCCGTTCGCGCTGCGCATCGGCGTCGACGACGAGCAGTTCGCCGGACAGGGCCTGCGCGGCCGCCAGCTTCATGCCGGGTACGACCCCGGCCGCGCGCGCGCCGTCGCTGCAAAAGGCCACCCGGGCCCGCTGCGCCGGTCCGTCGACGACCACCAGCCGGAGAGTGCGCGCCAGCGCGGGGTCGAAGCGCCGCAGCGCCAGTTGCAGGGGCAGGGCCGGCAGGGCCAGGGCAAGCCAGAGGGACATGATTCCATACTGGTAATGTGTACAGTATTATTGCGCAAAGCGCCGCTGCCGGATTTGCCGGAGCGGCCATGACCATGGAAATGCCATGAACCGCCGTTTCCCATCCACGCCGGAGCCGCCGATGGCGCGCCCGCTGGCCGTGCTCGTGCACGGCATGGGCCGCACACCGGTTTCCATGACGCTGCTGGCGCTGCGGCTGCGCCGCGCCGGCTTCGACACGGCCCTGTTCGGCTACTCGGTCACCTTCGAGAAGTTCGCGCCCTGCCGCGAACGGCTGCGCCGCTTCATCGCTGCGCGCACGGCTGCGCGGCCCTATGTCCTCGTCGGCCACTCGCTGGGCACGGTCCTGCTGCGCAGCGTGCTGCCGCAACTGGCGCCGGCGCCGGCGGCATTCTTTCTCATCGGCCCGCCCACGCGGGCCTGCCTGCTGGCGCGCCGCCTGCAGCACTTCCTGCCGTACCGGCTGTTCACCGGCGAGATGGGGCAGTTGCTGGCCACGGCAAGCTTCCTCGACAGCGTGCCGGTGCCCCGGTGCCCGGCATGGATCTACGCGGGAGTGGCCGGTCCGCGCTGGTCCTGGTATCCGCTGGGCGACGAACCCAACGACGGCATCCTCAAGGTGTCCGAGGTGGAGTTACCCGGTGTCGCCCTGATCACGATCGCCGGACGCCATACGCTGCTGATGAACGTGCGCGCGCTGGCGCGCGATCTCATCGACAAGGCGCGCGGCGCGGTGGCCAATGCCGGAGCGCACGCGCCTGCCTGATATCCGGGCAGGGTACCCGGACCATTTGCCAAGGAGCCTCAGATGCACAGGAGCAAGCTTGCCGGTTTCATCGTCGACTGCCAGTCGACCGAGCTGGGCGCCGCGGCGCTTTTCTGGGGCTCGGCCCTGGGGATGGCGGTGAAGTCCTTTCCAGGCGAAGAGGGCAAGACCTATCGCGGCCTGGTCGACCCCAGCGGCATGTTGAACATCGAGGTGCAGACGGTCGAGCATCCCAGCCGCGTGCATCTGGACATAGAAACGGACGACATCGAGGCCGAGGTGGCGCGCCTGGAAGCCCTGGGTGCGCGCCGCGTCGCGCAGGTCAAGCGCTGGTGGGTGATGGAAGCGCCCACCGGCCACCGTTTCTGCGTGGTGTCGTCCAAGGGTTCGCCGCACTTCGCGGCCACGGCGCGGCAGTGGCCGTGAGCCGGCGCGTCCCGATCCTGGCCAAAGTGAAGGCGCCATTCGTGGCGGAACACCGTCGCTGCGCCTGGGCGCAGGAAGACGCGCTGATGCGTGCGTATCACGACGAGGAATGGGGCGTGCCGCAGCACGACTCCCGGGCGCTTTGGGAAATGCTGATGCTCGAGGGCTTCCAGGCCGGCCTTTCCTGGATCACCGCGTTCCACAGCGGTTCGGCGCCGCAGTTCAGAATACAGGCACCTTGTCCGCCCAGGCGCTCCATTGCGTCAGTTCGTCCAGGCTGCTGCGGTGTGCGCCGTCGATGCGGTCGGTCACGGCGATGCCGCGCGCGTCCATGCAGGTCCCGCACACGCCGCTGACCCCGGAGTGGTTCGGGATCGCCCCAAGCATGACCTCGAGGTTGTAGTAGCCGGCCGCGGTCGTGCGCAGGCCGGACCGTGCCATCGGGCAGCGTCCGCCGTCGGGCGATCGTTGTCAATGTCCCGGTGATCTAGCGGCCCAGGGCAAGGCCCTGGAAGAACGCGTTGGCCGACAGGCTTGCCTGTTGCCGCGGCAGATTCCCCAGCGTCAGGTAGAGCGCGACAACGCCCAGCGGCTTGTCCCGCGCGATATAGCAGATCCGCGCATCCGTGACGTAGGGCACGCCCTGCTTGGCGTCGTCGAGTTCGAAGCGCGCGCAGGGCGTGGCGCTGCCGTCTTCAAGCTGCACCCGGGCCTCGCGATGCTTGCCGTTGGCCTGCGCCATCCTGCCGGCCAGCATCTTGACGGTGGCGAGAAACGCGTCGGGACTGGTGTAGAGCGGCAGGCCGGCTTCCTGGACGATGGCATGCATTTCAGCATGGTGCTCGTCGCCCGAATAGTCGAACGCGATATTGCGCAGATTGCATTTGGCCAGCGTCCAGTGCGCGACAGGCTCCGGAACCCTGACGTGAAAGTTCAACGCGCCATAGGTGACTCCGGCGCTGACGGTTGGCGGCGGGCTGTCGTGGCCCGCCAGGTAAGCGCGGACGCTGGCCGATAGCAGGTCCGCGATGCGGACCGAGTCGAAGATCTGCGACTTGCCCTTGTCCTGGGCGACCTTGTAAAAGACCGCGGCCGCATCGAAGCCCAGCGCATACGACACCTCGCCTTCGACGTTGACGAACTTGATGGCCGCGTTTTCGGTGCCATCGAGTTCCCGGAAGGTCCGGGATGGGTCGATGGTGTCTGCCGCCCGGCCGGTGGCCGCTTCGATCTGCGCCAGCACGGCTTGCCGGACCTGGTCCTCGGACAGGTGTTGCGGCCGGATGTACGGGCATTCGGTCGTGGCGGCGGCGCCCTGGGAGGCGATGGCCAGGGCGCAAAACAGTAGCGGCAGCGCGGCGATCGCAGCGCGAGTTGGCTTGGCACGCCAGGATTGCGGGGTGTGTTGGTGGTTCAAGATATCGGTCCGAAAAAGACTGCGGGATCCTGCCGGGGCAGGTGCGGCGGCGTCATGTTGCCAAAGAGTACCCGGTGCCGCAATGCGATGGCGGCGTCGTGCAAAGAGTACCCGGTGGCGCAATGCGATGGCGGCGTCGTGTCCACGGCGATCCGTGCGCAGTGCGGCCGGTGTCGTCACCGACGCCTGCTGCACGCGCCGCATTCAAGCGGTGGCGGTGTAGGCCGGAAGTGCGGTCAGCGGCCAGGCATTGCGCGGAGCCAGCGCCTGCACCCGCTGCAGCAGCGTGGCAGCGGTGCCGGCCGGTGCGGCGGGCGGCGCTGCCGTGGCGGGTTCGGCAGGCGTGCGGTTCCAGCGCGCCGGATGGATCTGCAACTGCACCGGTTCGAGCAGCGGGCGGCCGCGGCGCTTGAGTACCTGTACCCGCAATTGCTGGCCATCGTGCTGCAGTTGCAGGCGCAGGGCGGCCGGCGACGGCGAGCGGGCGTAGTGCGCCGAACGCAGGATGAACACCAGGGCCTGGTGGCGCTGGGCCAGCAGATGCAGGCGCCGCAGCGCGCGGAAATCGGCATCGGCGCCATTGCTGTCGGGCATCCAGCCCAGCAGGGCACCCAGATGGGCGGTGCGCAGCGATTGCTCCAGCGCCCAGCCGCTTTCACGGGCGGTGAGCGGCTTGACGAAGATATGTTGGGCCAGATCGAGGCCCGCCTCGCCCAGGGCGGGCGCATAGGGCAGGGCTTGCCGGCCTGCGCCCGCCGATTGCGCGCTGTCCGGACCTTGGCAGGGCAGGACCCAGACGCAACTGCGGCCGGCGCGCGTCACGGCAGCCAGCGCCGGCAGCAGCAGGCTCAGTTCGCCGATACCCGGCTGATCGAGCAGGAGCTCGACCAGCTGCCCGTGCGGCCACCCCTGGCCGGGGAGTTCCTGATCGAGCGGAGCGAACCCGGTGGCCGTGCAGTTGGCGTGCGCTTCGGCCTGGATCCATTCGTCGCCGCGCCAGACCTGGGGGAAATGGGCGGCGCTGGCCGCCCGCAGCCGGGGCACAAGGGTGGTGGCGGCGCGCAGGGAACTGGTGTCCATACGTAAACCTTGCGAGGCGAGGGCGGCGGCGCCTACACGGCGGCGCGGATGACGCCCACGGCGATGCCCTCGATGGTGAGGGGTTCGCGCCGGGTGTCGACGAGGATGGGGCTGTAGTCGGGGTTCTCGGCGATCAGTTCGACCCGCGCGCCGCGCACCTTGAACCGCTTGACGGTGACGTCGTCGCCCAGCCGGGCCACGACGATCTGGCCGTTGTTGGCCTGGCTCTGCCGGTGCACCGCGAGCCAGTCGCCGTCGAGGATGCCGGCGTCGCGCATGCTCATGCCGCGCACTTCGAGCAGGTAGTCGGCGCGCGGCTTGAAGGTGGAGGGATCGACGGCCGGCCGCCGCAGGACGTTTTCCTGGGCCAGGATGGGGCTGCCGGCCGCCACCTTGCCGATGAGGGGCAGGCCGAACTCGCGCGCCGCCTCGCCCAGGGCCCGCACGGAATCGCGCAGGCGGATGCCGCGCGAGGTGCCCGAGACCAGTTCGATGAGGCCCTTTTTCTGCAGTGCCTGCAGGTGCTGCTCGGCGGCGTTGAGGGAGCGAAACCCGAAGGCGCGGGCGATTTCCTCGCGCGTGGGCGGCGCACCGCTCTCGGCAAGCGCGCCGCGGATGAATTCCAGGATTTCGCCCTGGCGGGCGGTCAGGGTGCTGGCGGGATCGATGTTCATGGCGGGTGGCAGGGTCTGCCCGGACTGGAGATGTTCCACTGTAAATGCATACAGTAATTGCTGTCAACCGTTCGTTCACCGGCGCGCCGCGCGCCCGCCCGGCGTCCGACGCGACGCGGCCGCCGAGCGCACCGCTGCCCGCGAAAGACGGACGCTTGCGGTCCGTGGGGTGCGTGATACACTGCCAAAGCACCTATCGACAGCACGGATACGCGGCAAAAAACGGCGGAACAAAGGGTCCAGCATCCCTTGCCGCCGTCGCGGGTCCTGCTGGCGGCGGCCACGCCGGAGGTTCGGGCCGGGATAACCGGAACGCCCGGTGGCGCCCGTCCATTCTCGCGGTTCGTGCCGTACTGTCCGAAATCGCCCGCGCAAGCGCCCGCACGGAACTCCAGCCCGTCGGCCCCGGGGCGGCACCGGACCCCTGCCAACCGGATATTTATGCATTTGTTCGGCATCCCCGAACGCCCTGCGTTAGCCATTGCGGCAGCGCTGCGACCTGCCAGGCATCCCTGCCGGCCCGATAGACACCGACATTCGACATGAATACGCACGAGGCCAAGATCGTTCTGGAAACCGCGCTGCTCACGGCGCAGCAACCGCTGCCCGTCGAGCAACTGCGCAAGCTGTTCGCCGACGAGATCGACGACGACACGGTGCGGGTGCTCCTCGAGGAGTTGCGCAGCGACTGGAACGGCCGCGGCGTCGAACTCGTCGCGCTGGCGTCCGGCTGGCGTTTCCAGAGCGCCGCGGCCATGCGTCCGGTGCTCGATCGCCTCAACCCCGAAAAGCCGCCGCGCTACTCGCGGGCCGTGCTCGAGACCCTGGCCATCATCGCCTACCGCCAGCCGGTCACGCGCGGCGACATCGAGGAAATCCGCGGCGTCGCGACCTCCGCGCCGGTAATCAAGACGCTGGAGGAACGTGGCTGGATCGAGACCATCGGGCATCGCGAGGCGCCCGGCCGGCCCGGCCTGCTGGCCACGACGCGCGCCTTCCTCGACGATTTCGGCCTGCGTTCGCTGCAGGAACTGCCACCCCTGGGCGCCGACGCCGGCGCAGCGCAGCAGCCGATCGAATTGCCATTTGCCGATACCGGGTGCGCCCGCCCCGGCCGTCGCCGACCCGGCCCCCGACGCTGCCGCCGGCGACGCCACCGCAGCCGCTGTCCTGCCCGCCACCGCGGCCCCCGCCGGGTCCCTGCCTTCCGTGAACGATGAAATGAGCGCCGCCACCCCATGAATCCGCCCGCCGACCACGACGCTCCGGCGTCGACTTCCCCGCTCCGCTCGAATCCGGCGCCGCCGGCGGCGTGCCGGGCCGGCCCGCGCCGGACACCCATGTGCAGGCGCCGTCGGCGCCGGCCGCAGCCGTGACAGCGGCACCGCCCGTCACGCCCGCGCCGGCCGCCGCGCCGGCACTGGCCGACGCGCCGCCCGCGGACCGGCCGCAGCCGGCCGATGCGGTGGCCGATGACGCGCCGCCCGCGGTCGACGGCTCGGGCGATGGCGCCGGCGATGCGACGGACGGCGACGGCCAGCGGCGCACGCGCGGTCCGCTGGGGCGCCGGCGCCGCACGCGCGGCGAGCGCCCGGCGCGCGCCGCCGCGTCCGGCGGCGCCGATTCGGGCACCGCGGCCGCCGAAGCCGGCGCGCCGCCGCTGGCGGGCGAGGGCGACGAGGTCAACGCGCTGGCCATGGCCGAGCAACCGCTGGATCCGTCGCTGCTCGAACGCGGACGCCGCGCCGCCAAGGTCGCCCTCAATGCCAACTCCGACAAGCTGCACAAAGTACTGGCCGACGCCGGCATCGGGTCGCGCCGCGACATGGAGGAACTCATCGTTGCCGGGCGCGTGTCCGTCAACGGCGCGCCGGCCCATGTCGGCCAGCGCGTCATGCCCACCGACCAGGTGCGGGTCAATGGCCGCGTGCTGAACCTGCGCCGCGCGCCCGGGCGCGCGCCGCGCGTGCTGCTGTATCACAAGGTCGCCGGGGAGATCGTCTCTCAGGACGATCCGCAGGCGCGTCCCACCGTCTTCGACAAACTGCCCAAGGTATCGGGCGGGCGCTGGATCGCCGTCGGCCGGCTCGACTTCAATACCGAGGGCCTGCTGGTGCTCACCACGTCGGGCGAACTGGCCAACCGCCTGATGCATCCGCGCTTCGAAGTCGAGCGCGAATACGCGGTGCGGCTGCTCGGCGAACTCGCACCCGAGCAGATCGAGCGCCTGCTGGCGGGCGTCGAACTGGAGGACGGGCCCGCGCGCTTTGCGCGCATCGAGGACGCCGGCGGCCAGGGCGCCAATCACTGGTACCGCGCGGTCATCGCCGAGGGACGCAATCGCGAAGTGCGTCGCATCTTCGAAGCCATCGGCATGCAGGTCAGCCGCCTGATACGCATCCGTTTCGGCGCGGTGCAGCTGCCGCGCACCCTGTCGCGCGGCCGCTTCCAGGAACTGGCGCCGGCCTGGGTCGAGGCCTGGCTGCACGACCTGGGCATCGGCACCGACGAGGTCCGCGGCCGGCCCGCCGGCGGCGCGCCGGCGCGCAAGCCGGGCGGACCCAAGCGCGGTGGCGCCGGCCCCCGGTCCGGCGCCGCGCGCCAGCCCGACCCGATGGTCAGCAACGCCAGTTATTTTGCCCAGGACCCAAACGCGCCGCGGCGCGGCGGCCCCGGCAAGGGCGGCGGCTTCCGCGGCAATTTCGAAGGCAAGCCGGCCCGTTCCGGCGGCCCCGGCCGCGGCAACGGTCCGCGCCAGCCCGACCCTATGGCCAGCACCGTGCACTACATTGCCCAGGACCCGAATGCGCCGCGCCGCGGGCGTCCCGGGGGCGGCCAGCCCGGTCGCCCGCCCGGCGGCAGCCGGCAGCCCGATCCGATGGCCAGCACCGTGCATTACATCGCCCAGGACCCGAATGCGGGGCGCCGCGGGCGTCCCGGGGGCGGCAAGCCTGGCCGCCCGGCCGGCGGCGGCAGCCGCCAGCCCGACCCGATGACGAGCACGGTCAATTACATTGCCCGCGGCCAGGGCCCCGGCCCGCGGTCGGGCGGCGGGGGCGGCAATTTCCGCCGTCCCAAGGGTCGCAGCGGGCCCGGCTGAGTCCGGCCACCGGCGTCGATTTTCCCTGCGCCGCTGTCGAAACTGCCGCTCCGGTATATAATCGGCGGTTGCCGGCAAAGGTGCGCCTGTCGGCAGGAATGGTGGCCTCCCGGCGAGCGCGGGGGGTCGGTGCGGTCCTCCGTGCGGCCCGGGCAGTTGCGGCGCGCGGAATGCCGTGGCGCCCGGCGCTGGTGGTCCGAGCCGTCGGAACCGTGGCGTCCGCCTGTTGCAGCGAGAAAATGGGCTCTACGACGGCCCATTTTTTTTTGCTCGACGGGCATGCACGTCTGGCCGAGCGCAATTTCGGTCCACCGTGTGGTCGACGGCGGACGCAAGGCGATGGTGGGCGGCAGGTGAACAAGGCGCAGGAAGAAATGCACGAAGCGATGCCGGCGGCAAGCCCGCGGGCCGCGGCATTGCAGGCGCTGGTGGAACGCACGCTGGCCGGACTCGGCTACGAGCTGGTCGAGCTCGAGCGCGCCGGCGGCGGGCTTTTGCGCATCACGCTCGACCACGCGCCGGCGGCGGGCGTGGCCGAGCAGCATATCGGTATCGAGGATTGCGAGCGCGTCAGCCGCCATCTGACGCACCTGTTTGCTGTCGAAGACGTGGACTACGAACGGCTGGAGGTGTCCTCGCCGGGGATGGACCGGCCCTTGCGCGGCGCGCGCGATTTCGCGCGCTTTACCGGCGCGATGGCCAAGGTGCAGGTGTTTTCGCCCGACGGCGGCCGGCGCCGCCTGCGGGGCCAGTTGCTGGGCATCGTGCCCGCCGAAGCCGGCGCCATGCCGGCGCAGGCGGGCCCGCGCGTGCGCATGCTGCTGCTGCCCGAGGCGCCACCGCCGCCGGCGCGCGGTGCGCGGCGGCCGCGGCCGCGCAAGGCCGAGCCGGGCACGACGATCGAGTTTGCGCTGGCCGAGGTCGAGAAGGCGCGGCTGGCGCCGGAATGGGAGTTCGACCGCAGCGCGATTCCGCGCACTGCGCCGTCGGGTGCCGTCGGGCCCGCGGACTGACCGTTGATGACAGGGTTTACCTTATGAGTCGAGAAATTCTTGCTGCTGGTGGACGCGCTGGCGCGCGAGAAGAGCGTGCCCAAGGAGATCGTCTTTGGCGCGCTCGAATCGGCGCTCGCGTCGGCGACCAAGCGCCTCTTCGCCGAGGAAGACGTCGAGATCCGCGTCGCCGTCGACCGCGAGAGCGGCGAATACGACACCTTCCGCCGCTGGCACGTGGTGCCGGACGAAGCCGGCCTGCAGGAGCCCGGCCACCAGATCATCCTGTCGACGCGCGCGACCAGATCCCCGACATCGAGGTCGACGAATACATCGAGGAGCAGCTGCCGCGGCAGGACCTGGGTCGGCCGCATCGCGCAGGACGCCAAGCAGGTGATCCTGCAGAAGATCCGCGACGCCGAGCGCGAACAGCTGCTGACCGACTTCCTGGCGCGCAACGACAGCATCGTCAACGGCACCGTCAAGCGCATGGACAAGGGCGACGTGGTCGTCGAGATCGGCGAGATCGAAGGCGCGCCTGCCGCGCTCCGAGATGATCCCCAAGGAGAACCTGCGCATCGGCGACCGCGTGCGCGCCTACGTCGCCGAAGATCGACCGCACGCTGCGCGGCCCGCAGATGATCGTGTCGCGCACGGCGCCCGAGTTCCTGATGAAGCTGTTCGAGCTCGAAGTGCCGGAGATCGAGCAGGGCCTGCTGGAGATCAAGTCGGCGGCGCGCGACCCGGGCGTGCGCGCCAAGATCGCCGTCTGGACCAACGACCAGCGCATCGATCCCGATCGGCACCTGCGTCGGCATGCGCGGCTCGCGCGTGCAGGCCGTCACCAACGAGCTCGGCGGCGAGCGCGTCGACATCGTGCTGTGGTCCGACGATCCGGCGCAGTTCGTCATCGGCGCGCTGGCGCCGGCCAACGTCTCGTCGATCGTCGTCGACGAAGACAAGCACGCGATGGACGTGGTCGTCGACGAGGACAACCTGGCGATCGCCATCGGCCGCAGCGGCCAGAACGTGCGCCTGGCCTCCGAGCTGACCGGCTGGCAGATCAACATCATGACGGCCGACGAGTCGAGCCAGAAGCAGCAGCAGGAGCGCGAGTCGATCCGCAATGCTCTTCATGGAGAGCCTGGACGTCGACCAGGAAATCGCCGACATCCTGATCGGCGAGGGTTTCTCCAGCCTCGAGGAGATCGCCTACGTGCCGGTCACCGAACTGCTGGAGATCGCGTCCTTCGACGACGAGACCGTCGACGAACTGCGCACGCGCGCCCGCAATGTCGTGCTCACGGAGGCCATCAAGCGCGAGGAGAACCTCGACCGCGCCGACAAGTCGCTGCTCGAACTCGAGGGCATGGACACCGAGCTGGCGATCAAGCTGGCCGCCAGCGGCGTGCACACGCGCGACGACCTGGGCGACCTGGCGGTCGACGAACTGGTCGAGATGGCCGGCATCGAATCGCGGCCGCGCCAGCGCCCTGATCATGGCGGCGCGCGCCCACTGGTTCGCCTGAGCCGGCCATCGCCCGCGATCCCATCCATCGAGCCCGCACCCGGTCAAACTAGAGGAAACCACAGAGCATGGCCAGCAACACAGTTGCGCAATTCGCCACCGAGCTCAAGCTGACGCCGCCGGTTCTGCTGGAGCAGCTGCGCGCGGCCGGCGTTGCCAAGCATGCCGAGTCCGACGAGCTCTCCGAGGACGACAAGGCCAAGCTGCTCGACGCCCTGCGCAAGGCCCACGGCGGCCAGGAGATCGAGAAGCGCAAGATCACGCTCACGCGGCGCTCGACCTCGGCGATCAAGCAGGCCGATGCCACGGGCAAGGCCCGCACCATCCAGGTCGAGGTGCGCAAGAAGCGCGTCTTCGTCAAGCGCGATGCCGATGGCGAGGCCGAAGCCGTCGCCCCGGCGGCGGCGCCGGTGATCGACGAGGCCGAACTGGCGCGGCGCGAGGAAGAAGCGCGCCGCCAGGCCGAGTTCGTCGCCCGCCAGGTGAGCGAGGCGCGCGAACGCTCCGAGCGCGCGCAGCGCGAGATCGACGAACTGCACCGGCGCGAACGCGAGGCGCAGGACGCGGCGCAGGCCGCACGCCGCCGCGCCCGGCGCCGAGCCGGCGCTGCGCGATGCCGCCGCCCAGGAGCAGCTCGACCGTGCACACGCCGAACAGGCCGCCGCCGCCGAGGCCGAGGCCAAGGCTGCGGCCGCCGCCGCCGAGCATGCCGCCAGCGCCCAGCGCGCCCAGGAGCGCGCGCGCCGCGCCGTCGACGAGGAGGTCGCGGCCATCAAGAGCATGATGGCGGCCCCCAAGAAGGTGGCCAAGCCGGCAGTGGCCGAGGGCACGCTGCACAAGCCGGCCGCGCCGGCCACGCCGGCGGCGACGCCGGCGGCCGAGCGCAAGGACGACAAGAAGCCGGCCGGCGCCAAGGAAGTCAAGTCGGCCAAGCTGGCCTCGAGCTGGTCCGAGGACGCGGCCAAGCGCCGCCAGATCAAGACCCGCGGCGATGCGTCGCCCGGCGCCGGCGCCTGGCGCGGCCCCAAGGGCCATCGGCGCGCCGACGAGCGCGACAAGCCCGCCTACGCGCCGGCCCCCGAGCCGGTCGTGCGCGAGGTGCTCGGTGCCCGAGACCATCACCGTGGCCGAACTCGCCCACAAGATGTCGGTCAAGGCCTCCGAGGTCATCAAGATGCTGATGAAGCTGGGCCAGATGGTCACCATCAACCAGGTGCTCGACCAGGAAACGGCGATGATCGTCGTCGAGGAAATGGGCCACAAGGCGTTTGCCGCCAAGCTCGACGATCCCGAAGCGCTGCTGGCCGTGCACGAGGAGCCGGTCGTCGAGGCGGCGCTGCTGCCGCGGCCGCCGGTGGTCACGGTCATGGGCCACGTCGACCACGGCAAGACCTCGCTGCTCGACTACATCCGCCGCGCCAAGGTCGCGGCCGGCGAGGCCGGCGGCATCACCCAGCACATCGGCGCCTATCACGTGGAGACGCCGCGCGGCGTCATCACCTTCCTCGACACGCCCGGGCCACGAGGCCTTCACGGCCATGCGTGCGCGCGGCGCCAAGGCCACCGACATCGTCGATCCTGGTGGTGGCGGCCGACGACGGCGTCATGCCGCAGACCATCGAGGCCATCGCCCACGCCAAGGCGGCCGGCGTGCCGATCGTCGTGGCGATCAACAAGATCGACAAGCCCGAGGCCAACCCCGACCGCGTCAAGCAGGAACTGGTCGCCGCAGCAGGTCGTGCCCGAGGAATACGGCGGCGACTCGCCGTTCGTGCCCGTGTCGGCCAAGACCGGCGCAGGGCATCGACGACCTGCTCGAACAGGTGCTGCTGCAGGCCGAAGTGCTGGAGCTCAAGGCGCCGGTCGACGCGCCGGCCAAGGGCCTCATCATCGAAGCGCAGCTCGACAAGGGTCGCGGCCCGGTGGCCACGGTGCTGGTGCAGTCGGGCACGCTGCAGCCGCGGCGACATCGTGCTGGCCGGGCAGCTGCTTCGGCCGCGTGCGCGCCATGCTCGACGAATCGGGCAAGCCCATCGACGCGGCCGGGCCGTCGATCCCGGTCGAGATCCAGGGCCTGTCCGACGTGCCGGCGGCCGGCGACGAGCTCATGGTGCTGGGCGACGAGCGCAAGGCGCGCGAGATCGCGTTGTTCCGCCAGGGCAAGTACCGCGACATCAAGCTGGCGCGCCAGCAGGCCGCCAAGCTCGAGAACATCTTCGAGGGCGATGGGCGAGGGCGCGGCCAAGCTGCTGCCGCTGATCATCAAGGCCGACGTGCAGGGCTCGCAGGAGGCGCTGGTGCACGCGCTGACCAAGCTGTCGACCAGCGAGGTCAAGGTGCAGATCGTGCACGCGCAGGTCGGCGGCATCACGCGAGAGCGACGTCAACCTGGCGATGGCCTCCAAGGCCGTCATCATCGGCTTCAACGTGCGTGCCGACGCAGGCGCGCGCAAGCTGGCCGAGACCAACGGCATCGACATCCGCTACTACAACATCATCTACGACGCGGTCGACGAGGTGAAGGCGGCCATGACCGGCATGCTGGCGCCGGAGCAGCGCGAGCAGGTCGCTGGGCATGGTCGAGATCCGCCAGGTGTTCCGCGTCTCCAAGGTCGGCACGATCGCCGGCTGCATGGTGCTCGACGGCGTGGTCAAGCGCACGCGCCAATGCGCGCCTGCTGCGCGACAACGTCGTCATCTGCACCGGCGAGCTCGACTCGCTCAAGCGCTTCAAGGACGACGTGCGCGAGGTCAAGGCCGGCTTCGAATGCGGCCTGTCGCTCAAGAACTACAACGACATCAAGGAAGGCGACCAGCTCGAGATCTTCGAGGTCCAGGAAGTCGCCCGGACGCTGTAGTCCTGCAGTCCCGATCCGTCTGCCGCCGCGGGCGGTCCGGGACCGCAAGGTCTGCAGCCGTGCGCTGGTTGTATGGTCCGTCCCATCAAGTCGCCCAACCGGGCCCAGCGGGTATCCGACCAGATCCAGCGCGATCTGGCGGAGTTGATCGCCCGCGAGGTGCGCGATCCGCGTGTCGGCATGGTCACGATCAGCGGTGTCGAGCTGACGCCCGACTATGCGCACGCCAGGATCTACTTCACCGCCTACGGCTCCGACCCCGACCAGACGGCCGCCGGGCTCAACGCGGCCGCCGGTCACCTGCACAACCTGCTGTTCAAGCGCCTGCGCATCCATACCGTGCCGCGCCTGGCCTTCGTGCGCGACCGCTCGCTGGAGCGCGGCTTCGCGATGGACGGGCTGATCCGCCAGGCGCTGGGCGACGCGCCGGCAGCGGTCGAGGCGCCGCCGGCGGATTCGACGCCGCCGGGCAAATAGGAGCGGGCGGACCATGGCGACGCGGCGCGCACCGGCCGACCCCGTGGACGGCGTGCTGGCGCTGGACAAGCCGCTGGGCGTCTCGTCCAACACGGCCCTGCAGCATGCCCGGCGCCTGCTGCAGGCGCGCAAGGCCGGCCACACCGGCACGCTCGATCCGCTCGCCAGCGGCCTGCTGCCGCTGACCTTCGGCGAGGCCACCAAGTTCTCCGCCGACCTGCTTGATGCCGACAAGGAATACGAGGCCTGCATCGCGCTGGGCAGCACGACCACCACCGGCGACGGCGAGGGCGACGGTGCTCGAGACCCGGCCGGTGACCGTCGACCGCGAGCAGTTCGGTGCGGCCCTGGAGCGCTTCCGCGGCAGCCAGCTGCAGGTGCCGCCGATGCATTCGGCGCTCAAGCACGAGGGCCAGCCGCTGTACGCGCTGGCGCGCGCCGGGCGCAGCGTGGCGCGTGCGCCGCGCGCCATCGAGATCACGCGCCTCGAGCTGCAGCGCTGGGATCCGGCGGCGCCGGTGGTGCAGGTCGCATGCAGCAAGGGCACCTACGTGCGCGTGCTGGCCCAGGACATCGGCGCGGCCCTGGGCTGCGGCGCCCATCTGCGCGCGCTGCGCCGCACCGCGGGTGGGGCCGCTGCGGCTGGCGCAGGCGGTCACGCTCGAGCAGCTCGCGGCGCTGGACCTGGCGGCGCGGCGCCGCTGCCTGCTGCCGCCGGACACGCTGGTGGGCAGCCTGCCCAGCGTGCACCTGGATGCGGCCGCCAGCGCGCGCTTCGGGCACGGCCAGCGCGTGCCGCGGGCCGATGCCGGGGCCCGCGTGCGCGTGTATGGCGCCGATGGCGCCCTGCTGGGCGTGGCGCGCTGCGCCGACGGCTGGCTCGAACCGGTCCGCCTGGTGGCCCGGGCGGCCGGCGGCACGATAACGGATACGGCGCTCGCCGACTAGCGGCGGGCGCAAACATTGGACCGAGGAAGCAACATGAAACCCAGAGCATTGCGCAACATCGCGATCATCGCGCACGTCGACCACGGCAAGACCACCCTGGTCGACAAGCTGCTGCGTGCAGTCCGGAACCTTCCGCGACAACCAGCAGGTCGCCGAGCGCGTCATGGACAGCAACGACCTCGAACGCGAGCGCGGCATCACCATCCTGGCCAAGAACTGCGCGGTCGACTACGAGGGCACCCACATCAACATCGTCGACACGCCCGGCCACGCCGACTTCGGCGGCGAGGTCGAGCGCGTGCTGTCGATGGTCGACGGCGTGCTGCTGCTGGTCGATGCGGTCGAGGGGCCGATGCCGCAGACGCGCTTCGTCACGCGCAAGGCGCTGGCCCTGGGCCTGAAGCCGATCGTCGTCGTCAACAAGATCGACCGGCCGGGCGCGCGCCCGGACTACGTCGTCAATGCCACCTTCGATCTGTTCGACAAGCTCGGCGCGACCGAGGAACAGCTCGACTTCCCGGTGGTGTACGCCTCGGCCATCAACGGCTACGCGGTCGATGCGCTCGACCAGCTCGAGGGCGTGCAGGAGCGCGGCGCCGGCCTGCGGCCGCTGTTCGAGGCGATCCTGCGCCACGTTCCGGTGCGCGACGAGGACCCGGACGGCCCGCTGCAGCTGCAGATCTGCTCGCTCGACTATTCGAGCTACGTGGGCAAGATCGGCATCGGCCGCATCCGCCGCGGCCGCATTCGCACGGCGCAGGACGTGGTGTTCCTCGACGGTCCCGACGGCACGCCGGTCAAGGGCCGCGTCAACCAGCTGCTCAAGTTCAAGGGCCTGGAGCGCGAGATCGTCGACGAAGCCATCGCCGGCGACATCGTCCTGGTCAACGGCATCGAGGCGCTCAACATCGGCACCACCATCTGCCCGCCCGACGCGCCCGACGGGCTGCCGCTGCTGCGCATCGACGAGCCGACGCTGGTGATGAACTTCTGCGTCAACACCAGTCCGCTGGCCGGGCGCGAGGGCAAGTACGTCACCAGCCGCCAGGTGCGCGAGCGCCTCGAGCGCGAACTCAAGGCCAACGTCGCCCTGCGCATGCGCGAGACGGACGACGAGACCGTATTCGAGGTGTCCGGCCGCGGCGAGCTGCACCTCACCATCCTGGTCGAGAACATGCGCCGCGAAGGCTACGAGCTGGCCGTGTCGCGGCCGCGCGTGGTGTTCCGCGAGATCGACGGCGAGCGCTGCGAGCCGTTCGAGATGCTCACCGTCGACGTCGAGGAACAGCACCAGGGCGCGGTGATGGAGGAGCTCGGGCGGCGCCGCGGCGACCTGCTGGACATGCAGCCCGACGGGCGCGGGCGGCGTGCGCCTCGAGTACCGCATCGCGGCGCGCGGCCTGATCGGCTTCCAGGGCGAGTTCCTGCACCATGACGCGCGGCACGGGCCTCATGAGCCACGTGTTCGACGACTACGGTCCGGTGCGCGCACCCGACCTGGGCGAACGCCGCAACGGCGTGCTGATCTCCCAGGACGAGGGCGACGCCGTGGCCTATGCGCTGTGGAAGCTGCAGGAGCGCGGCCGCATGTTCGTCTCGCCCGGCGACAAGCTGTACGAGGGCATGATCGTGGGCATCCATTCGCGCGACAACGACCTGGTCGTCAATCCCATCCGCGAGAAGAAGCTCACCAACGTGCGCGCCTCGGGCAAGGACGAGCACATCGACCTGGTGCCGCCGATCCGCCTCACGCTCGAATACGCGGTCGAGTTCATCGCCGACGACGAGCTGGTCGAGGTGACCCCGCAGAACATCCGCCTGCGCAAGCGCTTTCTCAAGGAAACCGACCGCAAGCGCGCATCGCGCGAGGGCGCGGGTTGAGCGCTTTGTAGATGGCTGACTGCCAGTTGCCGGACGCTCAGCCGGCGTCGCCCTGGCGCCTGTGCGTCGCGCCGATGCTCGACTGGACCGACCGGCACTGCCGCCGGTTTCATCGCCTGCTCGCGCCCCACGCGCGGCTCTACACCGAAATGGTCACGAGCGGCGCGCTGCTGCACGGCGACGCCGCGCGCCACCTGGACTTCGACCGGGCCGAGCACCCGGTGGCGCTGCAGCTGGGGGGGTCGGAGCCGGACGAGCTGGCCCGCTGCGCGCGCCTGGGCGAGCAATGGGGCTACGACGAGATCAATCTCAACTGCGGCTGCCCGTCGGAGCGCGTGCAGCGCGGTTCCTTCGGCGCCTGCCTGATGGCCGAGCCGCGGCTGGTGGCCGACTGCGTGCAGGCGATGCGCGCCGCGGTGGCGCTGCCGGTGACCATCAAGCACCGCATCGGCATCGACCGCGGCGAGGACTACGCCTTCGTGCGCGACTTCGTGGGCCGGACCCACGAGGCCGGCTGCGCGGTGTTCATCGTGCACGCCCGCAACGCCTGGCTCAAGGGGCTGAGCCCGAAGGAGAACCGCGAGGTGCCGCCGCTGCGCCATGAGGTCGTGCGCCGGCTCAAGCGCGACTTCCCCGCGGCGGTCTTCGTCCTCAATGGCGGGCTGGCCGATCCGCAGCAGGCCTGCGCCGCGCTGCACGGGGTCGACGGCATCATGGTGGGGCGGCTGGCCTACCAGCATCCGGCGCTGCTGGGCGCGCTCGACGCGCTGCTGTTCGATGCCGGCGGCGGCGCGCCCGCCGCGCCGCCCGAACCGCTGGCGCTGCTCGAGCCGTTGACGCGCTATCTCGAGGTCGCCGTGGCGCGCGGCGCCACGCCCTGGGCGGTCGTGCGCCACACCCTGGGCCTGTTCCACGGCCGGCCCGGCGCGCGCGCCTGGCGCCGCGCGCTGTCGGATCCGCAATTCATCGCGGCGCACGGCACGCAGGCGCTGCGCGTGGCGGCCGATCGCAGCGTGCGCGCCGCGCCCGCCGCTGCTGCCATGGTGCCGCGCTGAAAGCGCCGCCGCCGGCGCCGGGCGCGCCGCCGCCGGCCGCGGCGGCGTCAGCGCGCGTGCGCGACATGCGCTTCGGCGCCTTCGTGGTCTTCGTGGCCGCCGTCATGGCGACCAATGCGCTGGCCATCGACACCATGCTGCCCGCGCTGCCGGCGATCGGCCAGGCGCTGGGCATCGCGACCGAGAACGAGCGCCAGTGGATCGTCACGGCCTACCTGCTGGGCTTCGGCGCGGCGCAGATCCTCTACGGCACGCTGGCCGACCGCTTCGGCCGGCGGCCGGTGCTACTGCTGGCACTGGCCGCCTACGCGGGCTGCAGCGTCGGCGCCGGGCTGGCCGGTTCGTTCGGCGCGCTGATCCTCGCCCGCGTGCTGCAGGGCATCGGCGCCGCCGGCACGCGGGTGCTGGCGGTGGCGATCATCCGCGACCGCTATGCCGGGCGGCAGATGGCGCGCGTCATGTCGCTGGCATTCATCGTGTTCCTGGCGGCACCGATCGCCGCGCCCTCGCTGGGCCAGTTGATCATGCGCGTCGCGCCCTGGCCGGCGATCTTCTTCGCCCTGGGGCTGTTCGGCGCGGTCATGTTCGTCTGGGGCGCGCTGCGCCTGCCCGAAAGCCTGCACGAGGAGGACCGGCTGCCGATCGCCCCGCGCCGGATCCTGCGCGCCTTCGGCCTGGCGCTGAGCCAGCGCAGGGCGGTCGGCTACATGCTGGCGATGACGGTCATGCTGGGCAGCCTGTTCGGCTACATCAACTCGGTGCAGCAGGTGTTCGCCGACGTCTTCCACGCGGCGGCGGCGTTCCCGGCGATCTTCGGTGTGAGCGCGGTCTTCATGGCGGCGGCGTCGCTGCTGAACGCGCGCATCGTCGGGCGCCTGGGCATGCACCGGGTCTCGCACGTGGCGCTGTGCGGTTACATCGGCGTCGCGGCCATGCACCTGCTGCTGGTCTGGCGCGGCTACGAGTCGATCTGGGTATTCGCGACCTGCCAGTCGCTGATGATGTTCTGCTTCGGCTTGGTCGCGGCCAACTTCGGCGCCCTGGCGATGGAACCGCTGGGCCACATTGCCGGCACCGCATCCTCGGTGCAGGGCTTCGTGACCACCGTGGGCGGGGCCCTGCTGGGTTTTCTCATCGGCCAGCAGTTCAACGGCAGCACGATGCCCATCGCGCTGGGCTACGTGGTGCTCGGCGCCCTGGCGATGCTCATCGTGGCGATCACGGAAAAGGGCCGGCTGTTCCACTCCGGCCCGCCGGAACTGGCCGCCGGCGCGCAGGCGCCGGCGGGCTAGCCAGGCGGCCGACGGGCGCACGCGGCCGGCCGACCCCTGCCACCCGCCCCGGCCCTCTCCCGCCGGCGGGGGACTTGTCGCCGCGCACTACCAGAGCGTGACGCGCTTCTCCGGCGGCAGGTACATCTTGTCGCCCGGCTTGACGTCGAAGGCGGCGTAGAACGCCGGCCTGGTTCATCGCGCGGCACGGTGCCGCGGAACTGCTCCGGCGAATGCGGATCGGACTTGATGCTGCACGATGGCCTCGTTGTCGCGCGTCTTGCCGCGCCAGACCTGCGCCCAGCCCATGAAGAAGCGCTGATCGCCGGTCAGGCCGTCGATCACCGGCGCCTGGCTTGCCGCCGAGCGAGAGCTGGTAGGCCTTGTAGGCGATCGCCAGGCCGCGAGTTGTCGGCGATGTTCTCGCCGAGCGTCAGCTCGCCGTTGACGTGATAGCCCGGGCACCGGCGCGTAGGCGCGCGTACTGCGCGACCAGCGCGTGCGTGCTGCGCCTTGAAGCTGCTCGCAGGTCGGCCGGCGTGAACCAGCCCGGCGGTCGAGCAGGTTGCCGTCGCCGTCGTACTGGCTGCCCTGGTCGTCGAAGCCGTGGCTGATCTCGTGGCCGATCACCGCGCCGATGCCGCCGTAGTTGACCGCGTCGTCGGCCGTCGGCGTTGAAGAACGGCGGCTGCAGGATCGCGGCCGGGAAGACGATCTCGTTCGTGCTCCGGGTTGTAGTAGGCGTTGACCGTCTGCGGCGTCATGCTCCCACTCGTCGCGGTCGACCGGCTTGCCGAGCTTGGCGAGGTTGCGGTGGTACTCGAACGTCGCTGGCGCGCATCGACGTTGCCGACCAGGTCGTCGCGCGACGATCTGCAGCGCCGCTGTAGTCGCGCCACTTCGTCCGGATAGCCGATCTTCGGCGTGAAGCTTGGCGAGCTTCGCCAGCGCCTTCTCGCTGCGTCTGCCGGGCTCATCCAGTCGAGCGTCGTCGATGTCGGCCTGGTAGGCGGCGAGCAGGTTCTGCACCAGCTGGTCCATGCGCGCCTTGGACGCCGGCGGGAAATAGCGCGCCGACGTAGAGCTTGCCGAGCGCCTCGCCGATCGACGCCGTCGACCAGCCGCCACGCCGCGCTTCCAGCGCGGCCGGTTCTGCGGGATGCCGCGCAGCGCCGTGCCGTAGAAGGCGAAGTGCTCGTCGACGAAGGCCTTGGCTCAGGTAGGGCGCATAGTCGCTGAGCAGGTGCCAGCGGAAATAGGCCTTCCAGACCGGCAGCGGCGTGCTGCGCCAGTAGCCGTGCCAAGGCCCGTGAGGTAGCTCGGCTGGCTGATCGACCAGGTAGTCGACCGTGCCGTCGACGCCCGGCGTCGGCCAGGTAGCGTCTTCCAGTCGTAGCCGGGCGCCAGCGTCGGCAGCTTGGCGAATGCGTACCTTGTTGTAGGTCTTGACCGGATCGCGGTTCTCGCACCTTGCGTCCACTGCGCCCGGGCCAGCTGCGGTCTCCAGCGCGAGGATGTGCGTGCGGCGTCGCCGGCTGCGCGCCGTGTCGCCGGCCAGCGTCAGCATCTTCTGCATGTGCGCCCGGTAGCGGCTGCGGATCTGCGCGAGCTTGGCGTCGTCCTTGCAGGTAGTAGTCGCGATCGGGCATGCCGAGGCCGTCCTGGCCGAGATCGAACACGTAGCTGCGTGGAGTCCTTCGCGTCCTGGTGCACGTGCGGGGCGATAGGGCGCGGCGACGCCGATGCGGTTGAAGTGCGCGATCAGCGCCGGCATGTCCGCGCTGTCCTTGCAGCGCCGTCGATGCGCGCGAATTCGGCCGCCAGCGGCTTGAGGCCGAGGGCTTCGAGCGCCGCCTCGTCCATGAAGCTGGCGTAGAGATCGGCGATCTTCTGCTGGTCCGGATCCGACGGCCGGCAGGTACCTGGGCAGGTCCTCGACGAGCGTGCGCAGCTGCGCCTCGAGCGTGTCGCGCAGCTGCGTCGAACGCGCCGTAGGCGCCCTTGTCGGCCGGGATCTGCGACCGTCGCCAGCCACTTGCCGTTGACGTAGCGGTAGAAATCGTCCTGCGGCCGCACGGTTGGATCCAGGTACCGGGTGTCGATTCCGGAAACCGGGGGCGGCGTGGCCGTGGCCGGGGTTTGCGCCGCGGCGACCGCGCCGAGCGCGGCCGCCAGAACAAGGGGAACCAGTGCAACAGTCTTCATCGTCGTCCTCATCGTCGATAGCATCTTGTGAATGCCGCGTGTGGGGGGTGGGGGGGTGAAAAGTGCGCAGATCATAGTCCCGCCGCGCGTCCGGTGCGCGCCGGGCGCGGTGCCGGTGCGGCGCGCGCCGCCGGCGTTACGGCTGTTCGGTCACCGGGGGCGCGCAGACGCTGGCGTGTTCCTGTTGCAGGCGCCGGATGCCCAGTTCGACCGACGCGCGCTCGCCCGGGGCGGCGGTGAGAAGGTCCTGCTGGCCGTACTCGATGCGATGCACGAGATCGTCGCAGCGCGCCACCAGCGCGCGGTGTTTTTCCTGGTCCATTTCCTTGACGGATGCCGGGTCGCGGACGCCGCCGCGCGCGCCGACGGCACGATGGCGCCGCCGTGGCCGGCCGCGTTGTCGCCGGCGCCATCGCGCCGTACCTCCACCGCCGGTCGGTTCTCGACGGTGCGTTCCCGGGACGTGCCCGTCGGGCAGGCTTCGTTCGAATACGTGACGTGGCCGGCGGCATCCTCGCAGCGGCGCAGTTCCTCGCGGGCGCCGGCGGCCAGCGGGGTCATGGCGGCCACCGTGAGCGCCAGCACCGCCTTGATCGTCCCGCCTGCTGTCATTGGTGCTCCTGGTTCGCGTCCGCTGCGCCCGGCCGCCCGCGCGCGCGGCCGGCGTCGTCCGGCCATGATCGCACGGCCCTGCCGCCGTAATAGTACTTGTCCGGCGCCAGCCGCGGAACCGGTTACAACGTTCAGATGAGCTTGCCGGGGTTCATCACGCCGGCCGGATCCAGCGCCGCCTTGATCGCCCGCATCATGGCCCGTTCCGGGGCGGCCTTGAGCGACCCGGCCAGATCGCGCCGCAGTTGCCCCAGGCCGTGTTCGGCGCTCACCGAGCCGCCGCTGCGGGCCACCGCACCGTAAACGATGTCATTGATGGCGCCCTCGTGCGCCAGCGCCGCGCTCGCCGGCGCCGGCGGCCGGGCGCCGACGTTGAAATGCAGATTGCCGTCGCCCAGGTGCCCGAACACCATCGGCTGCAGGTCGGCCGACAGCCCGAGCAGCGCCTGCGTCGTCCGGGCGATGAATTCCGGCATCGTGCCCAGCGGCAGCGAGATGTCGTGCTTCACGTTGCCGCCCGCGCGCGCCTGCGCATCGGGAATGGCCTCGCGCAGCGCCCACAGCGACAGCGCATCGTCGAGCGAGCGCGACACGATGGCATCGCTTGCGGCGCCGGCGTCGAGCGCTGCCGCGCAGCAGCCGCTCGCACTGGCGCTCGGCGTGGGCCGCGTCCGCCGGCTCCGACCACTCGAGCAGCACGGCCCAGGGGGGCGTGCGCGCGAAGCACGGGCGCTGGCGCTGCAGATGGCGCTGGGCCAGGTCCAGGCATGCGCCGGACATCAGTTCGAAGGCCGTCAGCGCCGGCCCGGCCAGCGCGCGCGCGCGGTTGAGCAGGTCGATGCAGGCGGCCGGATCGCCACAGGCCAGCAGGCAGACGATGCGGGCGCACGGCAACGGGAAGAGCTTCAGGGTGGCCGCCGTGATGACGCCCAGCGTGCCCTCGGAGCCGATGAACAACTGCTTGAGGTCGTAGCCGGTATTGTCCTTGCGCAGGCCGCGCAGTCCGTTCCACACCGTGCCGTCGGCCAGCACCACCTCGAGGCCGAGCGTCAGTTCGCGGGCGTTGCCGTAGCGCAGCACCTGGGTGCCGCCGGCGTTGGTGGCCAGGTTGCCGCCGATGGTGCAACTGCCCTGCGCGGCGAGGCTCAGCGGAAACAGGCGCCCCTGCTCCTGCGCCGCCTGCTGCACCGCCTGCAGGCGGCAGCCGGCCTCGACGGTGATCGTGTCGTTGGCGCTGTCCAGTGCGCGGATCCGCTGCAGGCGCAGCGTGGCGAGCACCAGCGCGCGGCCGCTGTCGTCGGGCGTGGCGCCGCCCACCAGCCCGGTATTGCCGCCCTGCGGCACGACGGCGAAGCCATGTTGCCGCGCACCAGGCGACCGCCTGCGCCACCTGGTCCGTGCTGCGGGGCAGCGCGATGGCGCAGCGCGCGGCCGGTATAGCGGCCGCGCCAGTCGGTCAGGTAGGGGGCCATGTCGGCCGGCCGGTCGACAACGGCCTCGGCGCCCAGCAGGCGGCGCAGCGCATCCAGGTGTGTCATGGTGACTCGAAGGATAATCCGCCTGCCGGCGGCGTTGCCGGTTTCCAGCCCCCGCAGGAGCGCCATGGTGCAGCAGGACCCGCTGAAGCAGGACCGAAGCGCCGCGCCGGCCGCCGGGAGCGCGGCCCTCGGCGGCGTGCACCGGCGCCTCGCCAGCGCGCGGGCGCACATGGAATTCGCGGTCCACAAGGCGCGCGAGGTGCGCCTGTTGCAGGTCGCGGCCAGCCTGACCTTCTCCTCGGTACTGGCCCTGGTTCCCCTGCTGGCGGTGGTGCTGGCGGTCTTCACCGCGTTTCCCCAGTTTGCGCAGATGCGACAGTCGCTCGAGCAGGAACTGCCACGCAGCTTGCTGCCCGTGCCCTATGCCCAGACGATCCTCGCGTACCTGGCCGATTTCGCCGCCAAGGCCGCCGGCGTCGGCATCGTCGGGCTGCTGCTGCTCGCGGTCACGGCATTGTCGATGATCCTGACCGTCGACCGCATCCTCAACGACATCTGGCAGGTGCGCCAGCGCCGGCCGCTGGCGCAGCGCCTGCTCGTCTACTGGGCCTTCCTGTCGGCCGGACCGGTCCTGCTCGGCCTGAGCCTGACCCTGACGTCGTATCTCGTATCGCTGTCCTACACGCACAGCGAGCGCTGGGGCGCCGGCATGCGTCCGCTGCTGGCCCTGCTCGCGCCGCTCCTGGCCATGGTGGCCTACAGTGCCGCGTATGCGCTGGTGCCCAACCGCCGGGTCCAATGGCGCCACGCGCTCGCCGGCGGGCTGGTCACGGCCGTCGTCGACGAACTGATGAGCCGCGGCTTCGCCGCCTACGTCATGCACGGCAGCTTCCTGACGATCTACGGCGCCTTCGCCGCGGTGCCCATCTTCCTCACCTGGATCTATCTTTCATGGCTGAGCTTCCTGTTCGGCGCCGCCATTGCCGCGACGCTGCCGCAGATCGGCCGCACCCGCTTCGACGACAGCCGGCGCGCCGGCGACCGCGTCATCACGGCCGTGGCGCTCATCAAGGTGCTCTACGACGGCGGCCGCGACGCGGCCGTGCGCGCGGTGGCGCTGCGCGACCTGGCCCGTTCGCTGCGCACCGATGGCGAGGAGCTGCAGGCGCTGCTGGTGGACCTCGAAGGCCTGGGCTATGTGCGCCGCCTGGCGGCAAGCCGTACCGCGCCCGAGGCCTGGATGCTCGCGTGCGATCCGCTGACCCAGGGGCTGGGTCCGGTGTTCCGCCGCTTCGGCCTCGACCCGGCCAATTCGCTGCTCGCGCGGGCCGATCTGGACCTGCGCGCCTGGCTGGCGCCGGCGCTTGCGGGCCCCTGGCTCGAGTCGGGCATCGCGCAGCTTGCCGCACGGACGGTGCCCACCGCGGCGCCGGAACCGCCGCCCGTACTGCCGCAGGCTAAACCTTCTGACTAGGGCCCGGCCGCAGCAGATCTGTTCCGCGCACCAGCACGATGTTGGCCCGTTCGCGCGCGGCGTCGAAGGCCGCGCCGGCCAGCCAGTCGAACTCCATGTTGCGCGCCGCGGCGATGGGGTCGCCGGCATTCGCACCCCGGGCCGGATGGCACATCAGCACCGATCCGTCCGGTCCGGCCGCGAGCCAGGCGGCAAACCGGTGCTGGTAGGCGGCGCGCGCGGCGGGACTGCCGGCGGCGAAGTCGTAGACCCCGACCAGGAAGGCGCTGAGCGGCACGCCGGCCGCGCGGGCGCGGGCGCGCAGGCGCCGCTCGCCCAGCAGCGCGATGCCGCGCGCCTTGCGATCGAGTATGCGCGGCGGCGGCCGGGTGCTGCGCAGCCAGGGCAGGTCGCCCGGGTAGCGCCGCAGCAGCTCGTCGAGCAGCACGTCGCGCACCTGGGAAAACTGGTGGACGTGCTGGTGACCGTCGACATAGTCGGGGCGGCGGCCCAGGGCATCCTCGAACGCGTCGAACTGGCGCCGCACCGCCGCGGCCAGGCGTTGCAACGGCAGCCGGCCGCAGGCGCTGCGCGCGATCAATTGCGCCAGCGGCCAGACCGCGCCGTCCTGTGGCCCGAAGGACTGGGTGAGGTTCAGGTGCAGGCCGATGTCGGCCCCGGTGCGCGGCAGTTGCACGGCGGCCGCGGGCCAGGCCGGCGCATCGACCAGGCAACTGGTCGCGGTCAGGCGGCCGCGCTCGAGCAGCGCCAGGATGCCGTCGATCGTGCCCCGGTCCTGCGCATAGTCGTCGGCGCAGCTCACCCAGCGCCGCGCAGCCGCGGCGTGCGGCGCCGCGCTCACGGTGGCGTGGCGTTTGCGGGTGCGCCGATCGGCGAGCGGCCCAGGCGCCGCGCGACGATGTAGCGCGGACGCAGCTTCACCTCCTCGTAGACGCGCCCGAGGTATTCGCCGAGGACGCCGATGAAGAGCAGCTGGACGCCACTGAAGAACATCAGGCCGACCACGATCGTGGCCCAGCCGGCGACGTCGCTGCCGTGCACGTAATGGTCGACGACCACCCACAGGCCGTAGCCGATCGCCAGCACTGCCAGCACCGAACCCAACCCGCTGGCCAGGCGCAGCGGCAGGTTCGAGAATGCCGTGATGCCCGAGGCGGCCAGCGAAAACAGCGCCCGCAGGCCGAAACCGCTGCGCCCCGCGGTGCGCGGCGGCGGCACGAATTCGATCGCCTGCGAGCGGTAGCCGACCCAGGCGTAAAGGCCCTTCATGAAGCGCGTGCGTTCCGGCAGTGCGCACAGCGCATCGACCACGCAGCGGTCCATCAGGCGGAAGTCGCCCGCATGCGGCGGGATATCGATCGATGAACCGAACTTGAGCAGCGAGTAGAAGATGCGCGCCCCAAGGCGCTTGAACGTCGTCTCTTCGCTGCGGTCGGCCCGCACCGCGTAGACCATGTCGATGCCGTCGCGCCAGAGCTGCAGCATGGGCTCGAGCAGCTCCACCGGGTGCTGCAGGTCGGCGTCCAGGGTCACCACCACGTCGCCGCCGGCGTGGTCCAGGCCCGCGCCCAGCGCCGCTTCCTTGCCGAAATTGCGCGACAGCGCCAGGCAGACGACGCCGGCCTGCTGCAGCCAGGGCTGCAGTGCCGCCAGCGTGCCGTCGCGGCTGCCGTCGTCGATGACCAGGATCTCCCAGCGATCGCTCAGCCGGCGCAACTGGGTCATGAGCGCGGGCAGCAGCCGCGGCAGGTTCTGCGATTCGTTGTAGGCCGGCACGACGCATGAGATCGACGGCGTGCGCGCAGACCGCGGCCGTTCGTCGACGACGGGTCCGGCGGCAACGCCGCCGGCGGCGTGCGCGGCCGGGTTCCAGGCGGAGGCGGGGGATTCGCGGGCAGACATGGCGGAACTGTACGCGAACCGGGCCTGCCTGTGACGCCCTGGCGTCCGCGTAAAATGCGGCCATGTCCTACGTCTTTGCCGCGCCGGGGCAACCGGTCCTGCCGATCAGCCGGTCCGCAGCGCTATTTCCGGTGCGGCGCGTCTATTGCGTCGGCCGCAACTACGCCGACCATGCCCGGGAGATGGGCCATACGGGGCGCGAGGCGCCGTTCTTTTTTGCCAAGCCGGCCGATGCGGTGCTGGCTATACCCGAGGGCGCGACCGGCGCGCTCCCGTACCCGGCCCGGACCGGGGACCTGCAGTACGAGGCCGAGCTCGTCGTCGCCATCGGCGCGCGCGGGACCCGGCTGGCGCCGGACGCCGCCGCCGGGCTCATCTGGGGTTATGGCGTCGGCATCGACCTGACGCGCCGCGACCTGCAGGCGCAGCTCAAGCGGCAGGGGCGCCCGTGGGAGGTGAGCAAGTCCTTCGATCGCTCGGCTCCGGTTTCGGCGCTGCGGCCGGTGACCGCGACCGGGCTGCTGCAGCAGGCCCGCATCTGGCTCGAGGTCAACGGCCAGCGGCGCCAGGACGGCAATATCGACGCGATGATCTGGAGCGTCGACGAGGTCATCGCCCATCTATCGTGCTTTTTCGCGCTCGCGCCCGGCGATCTCATCTTCACCGGCACGCCGGCCGGCGTCGGATCGTTGGTGCCCGGCGACGTGCTGCGCGCCGGCGTGGAGGGCGTGGGCACGCTGAGTCTGCGCATCGACGGCGCGGCGCCGGCGCCGGACGCCTGAAACGTCCGGCGCGCCGCGACCCGGGTGCCGACGCGCCACGCGTCGCATCGGGCCGATCCGGACGCGACGCTGCGCGGCGGCGCCGCTAAGAGGCGTCGCCGCGCAGCGGGCGCCAGCGTCTCAGGGCGCGTCTCAGGGCGCGCAGGCGTTCGCGCCGGCCGCCGCTCACCGGCCGGGCATAGCGCTCGGCCTGCAGTCCGGTCAGCAGGCTCTGCAGCTCCGGCAGGCAGGACGGCTCGAGGCGCGGGCGCAATTGCGCCTGCATGTCGCGCAGCCCCATGTTCGCCGGCACGCCCAGTCCCGCGTGCGCGAGCTTTGCGCGCAGCGCCCGTTCCAGCTCGGCCAGCGGTTCGCGCCGCCCGCTGTCGCGCAGCGACAGCAGCGCCAGTGCGAGCAGCAGGATGCTGACGGCGGTCACGGCGACGGCCGCGACGCTTTCGACGTTGGGCCGCAGGCCCATCCACGACATCAGCGCGCGCTGCCGGTCGGCCGAGTAGGCCAGGAACCACTGGTTCCAGGCATTCTCCAGCGCCTCGCCGTCCAGGCGCAGCGTGTTCAGCCAGGACCAGCCGGTGCGCATGCCGCCCTGCCCCTGCGCGCGCCGATCGCGCAGCGTGCGCTCAATGCGCTCCGGTGCGACCGCGGCCGTCGGATCCACCCGTTGCCAGCCGCGCCGCTCGATCCAGACTTCCGCCCAGGCGTGGGCATCGGATTGGCGTACGGTCAGGTAGCCGTCCACCGGATTGATCTCGCCGCCCTGGTAGCCCGTCACCACCCGGGCCGGAATGCCCATGGCGCGCATCAGCACGACGAAGCTGGAGGCGTAGTGCTCGCAATAGCCGACGCGGGTGTCGAATAGGAAGGCATCCACCGGATCGCGCGCCAGTACCGGCGCGTCGATGTTGTAGCGGAACGGCAGGCGCCGGAACTGCAGCAGCACGGCCTCGACCAGGCGCTGGTCCAGCGGTGCCGTCGCGGCGCCCGCGTGCGCCGCGTCGGCCTGCACGCCGGCCCTGATTTCCGCGGCCCATTGACGGGTGCGCGGATTCGGGTCCGACCGGCAGTTCGCGCCACACGGCCAGCGTCGGATCGGCCGACCGGGGCCCGGCGCTGAAGCGAGTGTAGCTGCGCACGCGGTAACGCAGGCGGTTGTCGATCGGTGCGGCCGACAGCAGTTCCAGCGTCGGCGTCAGGCGCGCCACCGTCGACGTCGTCGGCACGTTGTCGACGACGGCGGGCAGTTCCAGCGCGATCAGCTCGTGCCGTTCGGTGGGTTCCAGCGTGACGATGTAGTCGACGGCGCTGCCGGCCTCGTAGTGGATCTCGGGGCGCGCAGCGGAACGTCAGACACCGCGGTCCAGGTACGTCCGTCGAAGCGGCCGAAGACCGGCCCGCGCCAGTACAGCTCGCGCTGGCCCGGCACGCGGTGCTCGAAGCGCGCGCGCAACGCCACGGCGTCGTTGCGCAGCAGCTGGCCGATCGAACCCGGCGACATCGAGCCCGACAGCCCCGTGCCGCTCTGCACGTCGTCGCTGGCGCCCCGCCAGAGGGCGTCGACAGCCGCGGAAAGAGGAAGAACAGCGTCAGCGCCAGCGGCAGCGCCATGCAAGAAGACCCGCGCCAGGTAGCCGCATCTTGCCGCTGAAGGAGATGTCGCCCTCGGGCAGGCTCACGCTGAGCAGCACGAAGAAGAGCAGGCCGACGGCGACGGCCATGATCGTCGCCGTCGACAGGCCCTGGTCGACAGAGGAACTGGGTCTGCAGCACGAAGCAGCGACAGGAAGACGATCACCAGCACGTCGCGGTGGGCGCCGCATTTCGAGCAGCTTCAGGCCGATCAGCACCAGCAGGAAATTGACGCTGGCGTCGCGTCCGAACAGGGTGCCGTGCTCGAACCAGACGGCCAGCCGGTGCCGGCCACCAGCAGCACGGCCATCGTGAGCCGTCCCGGGCGCGGGCGTGAGCGTCTGGGTAAGCCAGGCGCGCCAGATCCACACGCAGGCCGATGGCCACCGTCGACCAGAGCGGCAGGTGCTCGAAGTGCGGCGCCACCACGACCGCCACGGCCAGCAGCAGCACGGCCTGGTCGCGCTGTTCGCGCGCACCGATCGATATCTGCGGCTGCAGCCAGGCGCGCATGCGCCGCGACGCGCGCGGCGGAGCGTCGCGAGCCGGATCCAGGGCCAGGCGCGGGCGCGGGCCATCATGGGGCCGCGTACAGCGCAAGCGCCTCGAGGCAGCGCGCGCGATGCGGCGGACCGGTCGCGCGTGGCGATAACCTCGCCCGGCAGAATCGAGGCTGTAGCGCAGGCCCGGACGCATCGGCCACCAGCACCCAGCGCGTCAGCCGCGCGAAGGCGCGCCTCGAGCGGCAGGACCGACGGCAGATCGTCTGCAGGCGAGCACCGTCTCCTCGCCGGCGCTCGATTCGAACAGCTTGACCGACAGCTCGCCGCTGCGCGCCGCCAGGCGCCAGGCGATGGAGCGCAGCGGATCGCCCGGGCGATACGGGCGCACGCCGGCGAAGTCGTCGGTGCCGGCGACGACGCCGTTGGCGAGGTCGCGGTCACCGCCGCTGCCGAGCGGCAAGCGGCGGGGCGTCGACCTCCGGGGCGGCGTACACGACCGTGCTCGAGCTCCGGCGACGACATACGCCGAGGCCTCCCACAGCCCGAACGGAAAGCGCGTCGAGATGCGCACGCGCGGGCACGGCCGCGCGGCCGCGACGACGCGTGGGCAGGCCGATGCTGGCACGCGCGCGCTGCTGGCGGCGGCGATGTCGACCCATACGCCGTGCAGCGGCGCCTCGGCGCTGCGCCGGCTGGCGCCATGGCCGGCGGCGCGGCAGGATGAAGGCGAGATTGACTGCGTAGCGGGCCTCCGCCGTCGGATTGTCGATGACGAAGTCGAAGTTGGCGACTTCGCCGGCGTGGACGGGCCCGCGCGCTGGTCCGCGAACCGCCAGGTGCACGCAGGTTGCGATGGGTCCGTACATCCCCACCAGCGAGCACGCTCAGTCACCAGGCAACGCGACAGCAGGAAACCGAGCTGCAGGTTGAAATTGAGCGAACCGAACCAGACCGTCAGGGCGACCCGAAGAACACCAGGCCGGCGCGGGTCGGCAGGATGAAGACGCGGCGGCGCCAACGTGACGTCGCCGCGCGGTTCGCGATGATTGCGAAACAGCCACGCACCAGCCGCGGCGGCAGTTCCTGAGGATCGTGCTCACGGGCGTGTGACCGCGGCCGGCCCCGCTACGGCAGCGCGTACCGACTGCAGCAGGTGGGGGCCAGTTCCCGCCCCTGCAGGGCGCGTCCGCCGTCGCGCGTCGCGGCGCGCAGGCGGTGGCCGACGACGCCCGGCAGGATGTTCTGCACGTCGTCGGGGATGACGTAGTCGCGGCCGCCGAGCAAGGCGCAGGCGCGTGCCGCCGCCAGCAGCGCCATGCCGGCGCGCGGCGACAGGCCTTCGACGAACGTGCCCGAGCGCGTGCGCCAGCAGCGCCTGCAGGTAGTCGAGCAGGGCATCGGAGCAGTGCAGCGCCGCGACCGCGCGCTGGCGCCTCGATCAGCTCGGGCGCGCGTCATCGCCGGCACGGTCTTGAGCATCTCGCGGCGGTCGCCGCCGGCCGAGCAGCGCGCGCTCGGCCGCGTGGTCGGGGTAGCCCAGCGAGATGCACATCAGGAAGCGGTCGAGCTGCGACTCGGGCAGCGGGAAGGTGCCGAGCTGGTCGCTCGGGTTCTGCGTCGCGATGACGAAGAAGGGCTGCGGGCAGCGGGCGCGTCTCGCCGTCGATCGTGACCTGCCGCTCCTCCATCGCCTCGAGCAGCGCGCTCTGGGTCTTCGGGCTGGCGCGGTTGATCTCGTCGGCGAGCAGCACCTGCGCGAAGACCGGCCCGGGGTGGAAGACGAACTGCGCCGCTGTCGCGGTCGTAGACGCTGACGCCCGATCACGTCGACGGGCAGCAGGTCGGCGGTGAACTGGATGCGGCGGAAACGGCAGCCCGAGCGACACCGCCAGGGCGTGCGCCAGCGTGGTCTTGCCGACCCCGGGCACGTCCTCGATCAGCAGGTGGCCGCCGGCCAGCAGGCAGGCGACGCAGTCTGTCGATCTGCGGTCCTTGCCGACGATGATCGTGGCGATGCGGCCGCACGAGCCTGGAATTGCTCGACATGGGAGGGCTCATCGGTCGCTGGTACGAGGAAGCGTTCTCGCAACCAGGCTTGCGACGCACCCCGATTGCCGCGGCCACGACATGGGGGCTGGCACCCGGAGTGCCCGGAGCGGCTGGAGGCGATCCACGACCACCTCATCATCACCGGCCTCGGCGCCGCACCTCGAGTCATGAAGCGCCGGCCGCCGCCACTGCAGCGACACTCGACCGCGCCCATGATCCGCGCATATGTCGAGATGTTGCAACGCAATACGCCCGCGCAGCGGATACCACGCGCTCGATCCCGACACCATCGCCGTGCCCGGACACCTGGGACGCGGCGCTGCGCGCCGCCGGCGCCGCGGTCGCGGCCACCGACGCGGTGCTCGCCGGCAGCCTCGACAACGCCTTCTGCGCGGTGCGCCCGCCCGGCCACCATGCCGACCGCGGCGACCGGCGATGGGCTTTTGCTTCGTCAACAACGTCGGCGTGGGCGTGCGCACGCGCTCGACGTGCACGGCCTCGAGCGCGTCGCGATCGTCGACTTCGATGTGCACCACGGCAACGGCACCGAGGACATCATCGCCGGTCGACGAGCGCGTCCTGATGACCAGCTTCTTCCAGCATCCGCTTTACCCGTACAGCGGGCACCGGCTCCCATGGACAACATGGTCAACGTGCCCTTCCCGCCCTCCGACGGCGCCGCGTGCGCGAGGTGATCGACGAATCTGGATGCCGCGGCTCGACGACGTTCCGGCCGCAGATGATCTTCATCTCGGCCGGCTTCGACGCGCACCGCGAGGACGATCTCGGCCAGCTCGGCCTGGTCGAGGCCGACTACGCCTGGATCACCCAGCGCCTGATGGACGTGGCCGACGGCACTGCGGAGGCCGCATCGTCTCGCTCGAGGGCGGCTACAACCTGGGCGCGCTGGCGCGCAGCGTCGAGGCCATGTGCGCGTGCTGGCGCAACTGTGAGGGTGCACCCCGACCGTGCCGGCTCGACCGCCCGCACGACGCGGCGCCCGATGAATATGCCCAAGGAATCACCGGCGTACCGTACCCCGGCCCGCCCGCGCGAATGACGGCGGCGTATTGCGGCTGACGCTCAATCGTCCGCCGCAATACAACGCGCTGTCCGAGGAGATGCTGGCGGCGCTGCGCGAGGCGCTGGCCGGCGCGGCCGCCGATCCGGCGGTGCGGGTCGTGGTGATGCGGCGCCACCGGCAAGGCTTTCTGCGCCGGGCACGACCTGCGCGAGATGCACAGAAAGCCGCAGCTCGACTACTACCAGTGGCCTGTTCGCCGAGTGCGACCGCCTCATGCGCGATCCGCACGCTGCCCCAGCCGGTGATCGCGCGCGTGCAGGGCGTGGCGACGGCGGGGGTTGCCAGCTGGTGGCCGCCGTGCGACCTCGCGGTGGCGGCCGAGACGGCGCGCCTTGCGTCTCGGGCATCCACATCGGCCTGTTCTGCGCAACCCCGGCGGTGCCCGCTGTCGCGCAATGTGGGCCCGAAGCGGGCCTTCGAGATGTTGTTCACCGGTGAGTTCATCGATGCGGCAACCGCGCGCGAGCGCGAACTGGTCGAATCGCGTCGTGGCCGCCGACCAGCTCGACGGCGAGATCGCGGCGCTACCGCATCGATCTCGCCAAGCCCGCCGCCGTGTGGCGGCGGGCAAGGCGTTGTTCTACCGCCAGCAGGAGATGGGCACCGACGGGCCTACCAGCTGGCCGTGCAGGCGATGGCCGCCAATGTGATGGATGCCGATGGCGCAGGAGGGGTCGAGGCGTTCCTCGAGAAGCGCACGCCGAGATGGGCAGCCGGTGAGTAGGACAGCTGCAGCGGCGCGCACCCGGGGACCCATGGCGTCGACGAGTCCCTGCGTGACCGCGGGCCCGCCCCACCGCGCTCGTTCAGCCCGCGTGCGCGGTCCCTAGCGCCTCGGCTGGTGTTATCCAGCCGCAACGTGAGACAGAACGCAGCGCCGCCCGAGCGCTGGAAGGAATCCAGCCCGACACCTCGCACCCGGTAGCCCACGCCTCCAACCGCGGCACGCAGCGCGGCCGAGGCGTGGCAAGCACCACGTGGCGACCCAGCGCCACGGCGTTGACCGCCAGATGCAGGGCGTCGTCGGTGCCGCGCCACGATGAGCTTATCCGCGCCGGCGAGTTCGCGCAAGCGCGATAGGACGCACCCGAGAGCGCCGGCGGATAGACCAGGATCTGGCCGCCCGGCAGCACGCACAGGCAGGTATCCAGGTGATAGAAGCGCGGATCGACGAGCTCGAGCGACACCGTCGGGGACCGGAGATATGCGTCCAGCAGCGCGCCGCGCCCCGGCTCGAACGCGGCCCCCAGCCCGTCCACAGCACGCCGCGCGTCCGGTCCCAGGGGCATCGCCCGCGCCCTCGAAATACACGCCGGGGCGGCAGCTCGACGATATGGTCGACCCGGCCGTGGGCGCGCAGATCCCGAAGACCGCGCGGTTGTGCGCCTCCTCGCCGCGGCGCTCGGGATGGCGAAGCGGGCCGGCACGACGATGCGGTCGAGCACCAGCGGCATTGGCCGTGAACACGAGGTCGGGCAGGCCGGGCTGGGCCGGTTCGACGTGAATCGTGGCGCCGCAATGCTCGTAGGTCGACTTGAGCGCGCGCCAGCCGCGCACGGCGTCGGCGCTCGGCAGCTGGCCGGCCGCCGCGGACCAGCTGTCCGGATCCATCCAGGGATTGATGCGGTAGCGCACCTCGAAATGGTCGGGTGCGCTCATCATCAGTTCGACCGTACCGGCGGCGGCAGGCGTGGCGGCCGGTTGCGGCGCCCGCCGCGGCGGTGCCGGCGGCGTCAGCGATTCGAGCGCGTCGGCAAACATGTCGAGCGCCCAGTCGAGCGCCGCGCGTCCGATGACCAGCGGCGGCGCGAAGCGGATCACCGTCGCATGCGTCTCGCGGGCCAGCACGCCGCGCGCGACCAGGCGTTCGACGACGGTGTGCGCGCGCACGTGCGCCGGGTCCAGGTCGACGCCGGCCCAGAGCCCGCGCCCGCGCACGTCGCGGATGAGCGGCACCCGCCGCCTGCGTCCTGCAGCCGGCGCAGCCGTGCCAGCAGGTGCTCGCCCAGGGCCGCGCTGCGGCAACCAGGCCTTCGTCCTCGATCACGTGGAGCGCTTCGAGTCCGACTGCGGCAGCGAGGGATTGCCGCCGAAAGTCGAGCCGTGGCCGCCGGCGTCGAAACAGGTCCATGACGATCGGCGCGCCGGCCACGAAAACGGACACCGGCAACACGCCCCCGCCGAGCGCTTTGCCCAGCATCAACCGTCCGGCCGGACGTTTTCGTGCTGGAGTGCGAACCAGCGTCCGTGCTGCCGAGACCGGACTGGATCTCGTCGAGCAACAGCAAGACCTGGCGCTCGTCGCACAGCGCCGCGCGGCGCGAGCAACCCCTGCGGCGGAACGAGTAATGCCGGCCTCGCCCTGTATCGGCTCGACCAGCACCGCGGAGGTATCGGCGTCGATCGCGGCGTGCATCGCGGCGAGGTCTCCGAACGCGACGGGGCGAAAGCCCGGCGTGAAGGGCCCGAAGCCGTCCCGATAATCCGGCTCCGACGAGAAGCTCATGATGGTCGTGGTGCGCCCGTGAAAATTGCCCTCGGCGACGACGATGTTGGCCGGACCGCTGCAGGCCCTTGACCCGATAGCCCCAGCGCCGCGCGGCCTTGATCGCCGTCTCGACCGACTCGACTCCGCTGTTGGTCGGCAGCGCGATGTCGAGACCGGTGACGTCGCAAAGCTTCTCCAGGAATGGTCCCAGCACCCTGGTGCGTAAGGCTCGCGACGCGACCGCCACTGCGTCGCCCTTGCGCGAACGCAGCCTCGCAGGCGCGGATGGGCGTGACCGGGGCTCACCGCCGAATAGGCGCTCATCATGTCGACATAGCGGCGCCCATGGATGTCGAACAGCCATTCGCCGCGGCCGCTGGCGACGACCACGTCGAGGGGCGCGTAGTTGCCGGCGCCGACGCGCTGCTCGAGCGCGATCACGGCCTGGTCCGGCGTCGGCGTTCGCTGCGCGCAATCGGCATGGACGGTTCCTGCGACCCCGCGGGCGCACCGGCACGGCGTGCCGGCGTGCGGCTAACTTTTCGCTCCGACGGCGGCGCGCACCTGCTCGAGCGTTGCCGGATCCTCGATCGTCGTCAGGTCGCCCGCATCGCGGCCCTCGCAGATCGCCTGGATGGTACGGCGCAGCAGCTTGCCCGAGCGCGTCTTGGGAAGCGCGCCGACGAAATACACCCGGGTGGGGCGCGCCAGGGCGCCCAGCTGCGTGTCGACGCGCAGCAGGATCTCGCGTTCGACCTGCG
>CAWAHT010000015.1:0-67884 GCA_963781975.1 uncultured beta proteobacterium | reverse complement strand
AACGCAATGAACGCCATCATCCGACGCGAGCCCCTGGGCTCCCTGTTCGACGAATTCTTCAGCGACTATTTCACCCGCAGCGGCTGGCCGGTCGGCACGCGCGGCAACGGCACGCCGGCGCCGGCGCTGGCCCGCACCGACGTGGTCGACCGCGGCGACAAGTACGCCATATCGGTGGACCTGCCGGGCGTGAGCAAGGACGACATCCGCGTGACGATCGAGGGCAGCCGCGTGGCCATCGCCGCCGAGAGCAAGGCGGCCGGCGAGACGCGCGATGGCGACAAGGTGCTGCATGCCGAGCGCCACGCCACCAGCTACGCGCGCAGCCTGGAACTGCCGGTCGAGGTGACCGACGAGCAGGCCGACGCCAGCTTCGAAAACGGCGTGCTGCACCTGACCCTGCCCAAGCGTACCCATGTGGCCGGGCGGCGCCTGAACATCCGCTAGTCGGGTGTGATCCGGCTGGACATGGCATCGGTCCGGCCGGACCGTGACCGGCGGCCCCCTGCCCGCGGCGCGGGGGGCCGGCGCCATGCGCACGCGCGCCGGTGCCGCGTAATATCGCGCCAGCATGTATTCCGAATCCGATCCGCGCTTCATGGAGCACGCCTTGCAGCTGGGCACCCGCGCCCTGCTGCACGCGACGCCCAATCCGCGGGTGGGTTGCGTCATCGTGCGCGACGGCGCGATCCTGGGCGAGGGGCACACGCAGCGGCCCGGCGGCAATCACGCCGAGATCGAGGCGCTGGTGGATGCGCGCCTGCGCGGCCACGACGTGCAGGGCGCGACGGTGTACGTCACCCTCGAGCCGTGTTCGCATTTTGGCCGCACGCCGCCCTGCGCCACCGCGCTGATCGAGGCGCGCGTCGGCCGCGTCGTGGCCGCGGTCGAGGACCCCAATCCCCAGGTGGCCGGGCGCGGCATGGCGATGCTGCGCGATGCGGGTATCGACGTGCGCTGCGGCCTGCTGCGCCAGGAGGCCATCGAGGCCAATATCGGTTTTTTTTCGCGCATGAATCGCGGCCGCCCCTGGGTGCGGGTGAAGATTGCCGCCAGTCTCGACGGCCGTACGGCGCTGCCCAACGGCACCTCGCAATGGATCACGAGCGAGGCGGCGCGCACCGACGTGCATGCCTGGCGCGCGCGCGCCTGCGCGGTGCTGACGGGCAGCGGCACCGTGCGTGCCGACAATCCGCTGCTCACCGCGCGCGGCGTCGACACGCAGCGTCAACCGTTGAAGGTCGTCGCCGACAGCACGCTGGCCATCGACGAGGGCGCGCGCCTGTTCGACGGCAATCCGGTGCTGCTGGCGGTGGCGCAGGCCGATCCGGCCGCCGCGGCGCGCGTGCAGCGGCGCAACGCCCAGGTGCTGGCGCTGCCTGACGCGCAGGGGCGCGTCGACCTGGCCGCCCTGCTGGTCGAACTCGGCCGCCGCGGCATCAACGAGCTGCACGTCGAGGCCGGCCCGACGCTGAGCGGCGCGCTGGTGCGTGCCGGGCTGGCCGACGAACTGCTGCTGTATCTGGCCCCGGTCCTGCTGGGGCCGGGCCGCGCGCTGTTCGACCTGCCGGCCCTGGAGAGCCTGGCGGCGGCCCGTCACCTGCACGTCCGGGAGTGCGTCAGCATCGGCCCCGACCTGCGCCTGTTGGCGCGGTTTTCCTGATCATGTTCACCGGACTGGTCCAGGCCACCGGCAGGATCGTCGCCGTCGTGCCGCTCGAGAAGGGCGTGCATATCGACGTCGACGCGCAGGCGCTGGCGCCGCGGCCGATCGCCGTCGGCGACAGCATCGCCGTCAATGGCGTCTGCCTCACCGCCACGATGGTCGACGGCGCACGCTTCGGCGCCGACGTGTCGCACGAAACGCTGTCCAGGACGGCGGGCCTGGATCGATGTCGTGCGGTCAATCTCGAAACCGCGCTGGCACTGGGCGACAAGCTCGGCGGGCACCTGGTGTCGGGCCACGTCGACGGCGTCGGCACGGTCGTGCGGGTCGCCGCGGCGGGTGAATCGATCGAATTCGTCGTGCGCGCGCCGGCTGCGCTGGCGCGCTATCTCGCGGTCAAGGGTTCGGTCGCAGTCGATGGCGTGAGCCTGACGGTCAATCGGGTCGAGGACGGCGCGCCGCCGCAGGCCGGCACCGCACTGGCGGCCTGCGACATCTCCATGAACCTCATTGCGCACACGGTTGTCGCAACCACGCTGCGCGAGCGGGTTGCGGGCGATACCGTGAACCTGGAGATCGACCTCATTGCCCGCTACGTGGGCCGGATGCTCGAGGCCGGCGCGGCAAATCCGCCGGCATACTAGAATGGCGCCGGCGGGCGTCCTGCTGCCGCCGTCTGCGGTGCCCCGGCTCCGCTGCGCTATCCCCTGGAAGGCACTGCAATGCTGACCGCCGTTCCCAACGCCGGCGACCCCGCGCCCGGCGACGCTTCCGCCATCGCCCCGACCTCGGAACTCGTCGACGAGATCCGCAACGGCCGCATCGTGGTGCTGATCGACGACGAGGACCGCGAGAACGAGGGCGACCTGCTGTTCGCGGCCGACTTCGTCACGCCCGAGAAGATCAACTTCCTGGCCCGGTATGGCCGCGGACTGATCTGCATGCCGATCACCGCCGAGCATGCGCAGCGCCTCCAGCTGGCGCCGATGACCGGCAGCAACCGCAGCGTGCACGGCACCAACTTCACCGTGGCGATCGAGGCTGCCGAAGGCGTCTCGACCGGCATCTCGGCCGCCGACCGGGCCCATACGATCCGCGTGGCCTCGCGCCCCGATGCGGTCGCCAGCGACATCGTGCAGCCCGGCCATGTCTTTCCGCTGGTATCGCAGCCCGGCGGCGTGCTGGTTCGGGCCGGGCACACCGAAGCCTGCTGCGACCTGGCGCGGCTGGCCGGCCTGACCCCGGCTGCCGTGCTGTGCGAAATCATGAACGACGACGGCAGCATGGCGCGCCTGCCCGACCTGATCGGCTTCGCCCGCCAGCACCAGCTCAAGCTGGGCACCATCGCCGATCTGATCCAGTACCGCGCCGCCCATGAATCGATGATCGAGCGCGTGGCGATGCGGCGCATCCGCACCTTCGCCGGCGAATTCGACCTGGTCGCCTACCGCGACAAGCCCAGCGGATCGGCGCATATCGCGCTGGTCACGGGGACTCCCGATGCGCGGCGCGAGGCGCTGGTGCGGGTGCACGAACCGCTGTCCGTGCTCGACCTGCTCGAGCTCGACCACGAGGGCCACTCGTGGCCGCTGGGCAAGGCGCTCGCCACGCTGGCGGCCTGCGACTGCGGCGTGCTCGTGATGCTCAATTGCGGCGATTCGCCCGCTGCGCTGCTGCGCACGCTGCAACCCGCCGCCGCCCCGGCGGCGGCGGACCGCGGCGGCGAGCGCCACCAACTGCGTACCTACGGCGTCGGCGCCCAGATCCTGCGGGACCTGGGCGTCGTGCGCATGAAACTCCTGGCCAAGCCCCGCAAGATGCCGTCGATGGCGGGCTTCGGGCTGGTCACCACCGGATATCTGGAAAGCTGAACACCATGGCCATAGACACCATCGCCCCCAACCTCGACGGCGCCGAACTGCGCATCGGCATCGTCCAGGCCCGCTTCAATCCCTGGGCCGGCGAGGCGCTGCTGGCCGCCTGCCTGCGCGAGCTGGCCAACCTGGGCGTCGACGAGGACGACATCACCGTGCTCACGGTGCCGGGCGCACTCGAGGCGCCGCTGGCGCTGGCGACGCTGGCGGCGACGGCCGACTTCGATGCGCTGATCGGCCTGGGTTGCGTGATCCGCGGCCAGACCTACCATTTCGAGATCGTCGCCGGGCAGTCGGCCGCCGGCCTGGCGCGCGTCGCGCTCGACCACCACGTGCCGGTGGTCAACGGCATCCTCACCACCGAGAACGACGCGCAGGCCCATGCGCGCATCGATGAAAAGGGCGCGGATGCGGCGCGCGTGGCCGTCGAGATGGCCAACCTGCTGTGGTCGCTGGAAGAAGATGGCAGCGAAGACGCCGAGTGAGGCCGCCGCCGCGGGCAGCGCCGCGGCGGCACCGCGCCGCGCCGCCGCGCGCAGCCCGCGCTACCACGCCCGCGCGCTGGCGTTGCAGGGCCTGTACGGCTGGCTGCTGGCCGGCGGCGACGCCGCTGCCATCGGTACGCAGCTGCTCACCACCGAGCAACTGGGCAAGATCGACGTCGAGTTCTTCCGCGAGCTGCTGTCCGGCACGATCGGTGCGGCCGGCGAATTGCGCGCCGAATTCGGCGGCCTCGTCGACCGGCCGGTCGCGGCGCTCAGCCCGGTCGAACACGCCGTGCTGCTGCTGGGCGCCTATGAGCTCAAGTACCGTCCCGAAATCCCGTACCGGGTGGCGATCAACGAAGCGATAGAACTGGCCAAGAGCTTCGGCGGCACCGATGGCTTCCGCTACGTCAACGGCGTCCTCGACAAGCTCGCCGCGCGCCTGCGCAGCGCCGAGCTGGCGGCGCCGGACAGCGCGCGCCGCGCAGGCTGACGATGGGGCGACCGTCTGCCCTCACCCCCGGCCCCTCTCCCGCTGGCGCGGGCGAGGGGGGTAGCTCGCGGCCTACCGCTGGAGAATTTCACCCTCTCCCTCCGGGAGAGGGCCGGGGTGAGGACTCGACCCCAGGCGAAGCCCGTTCTCACCCTCTCCCTCTGGGAGAGGGCCGGGGTGAGGACTCGACCCCAGGCGAAGCCCGTTCTCACCCTCTCCCTCTGGGAGAGGGCCGGGGTGAGGGTGTGCGTCAACGAGCCCTCACCCCCGGCCCCTCTCCCGCTGCGCGGGCGACGGGGAAATTTCGCCCTCTCCCTGCGGGAGAGGGCCGGGGTGAGGGTGCCGCAGAAGGCCGCAGTGAGGGCGCCAGCGCGGGGCATGCGCCGCCGCCGCTGGGCGAATTCGACCTCATCGCGCGCTACTTCAGCCGTCCGACCGCCGAACGCCAGGGCATCGGCGACGACTGCGCGCTGCTGGACGCGGGCGACCAGACGCTGGCCATCACGTCGGACATGCTGCTCGAAGGCACGCATTTCCTGCGCGGTGCGGACGCCGAAGCCGTGGGGCACAAGTCGCTCGCGGTGAACCTGTCGGACCTGGCCGCCGCCGGCGCGCGGCCGCGCTGTTTCCTGCTCGACCTTGCATTGCCGCAGGTCGACGAGCGCTGGCTGGAGGGATTTTCCCGCGGGCTGTTCGCGCTGGCGCAGGCGCACGGCTGCACGCTGGTCGGCGGCGACACCACGCGCGCGCCGCGCGTTGCCGGCGGTGCCGGTCCGATCACCATCGCCATCACGGCGATCGGCACCGTCGATCCCGACCGCTATCGCGGCCGTTCCGGCGCGCGGGCGGGCGACGACCTGTGGGTGTCCGGGCAACTGGGCGCCGCGATGCTGGCGCTGGCGCACCGGCGCGGCGAACTGGTGATTCCGGCGGCTCGGCGCGCTGCCTGCCTGTTGCGGATGGACCGTCCGGAGCCGCGCGTGGCGCTGGGCCGGTCGCTGGCGGGACGCGCCAGCGCGATGATCGACGTCTCCGACGGGCTGCTCGGGGACCTGGCGCACATCCTGGAGCGCTCCGGCGGGGCGACGCCGCTGGGCGCCGAGATCGACTGGCCGCGCCTGCCGCGCGACCCGGTGTTCGATGCGTTCGCATCGGCTGTCCAGCAGCGCTGCGTGCTGGCGGGCGGCGACGACTACGAACTGCTCTTCACGGCGCCCGTGGCGCAGCGCGATGCCATCGCCAGCCTCGCGTCCGCGGCGGTACCGGTCACGCGCATCGGCCGCATCCTGGCCGCGCCGGGCGTGTACGTGCGGTCGGGCATCGACGGCAGCGGCGCGTTGCTGGATGCCGACGTGCAATCGTTCGACCATTTTCTCGCGCCGGAAACGCCCCATGCCGACTGAGCCCGCCGATCCGGCGTCCGCGCCTCCTCCACCGCCGCCGCCACCGGCGTCACCGGCGCGGCCCGGCCTGCGCTTCCTGATCGCGCACCCGGCGCACTGGCTGGCGCTGGGCCTGGGCAGCGGCCTGCTGCGTCCGGCCCCCGGCACGTGGGGCACCGGGCTCGCCTGGCTGCTGTTCGCGGCCATGGCGCCCGAAGGCGCGCACGACCCGGCAACGGCGCTGCTGATCGTCGCCGTTGCGTTCATCGTCGGCATCTGGGCGGCCGGCCGCACGGCCGCCATGCTCGGCCAGGCCGATCCCGGCACCATCGTGGTCGACGAGATCGTCGCCTTCTGGCTGGTCCTGGTCCTGCTGCCGGTCGGTCCGCACCGCTTCGTCTGGCAACTGATTGCCTTCGTGCTGTTCCGCTTCTTCGACATCGTCAAGCCGCCGCCGATCCGCCAGATCGACCGGCTCTGGAAGAACGCGCTGGGCGTGATGGCCGACGACCTGGTCGCGGCCTTCTACACGGTGCTGGTCGTGGCGCTGCTGGTGCGCCTGGAAGGCTGAGCCCGCCATGGACGACGCGGCCGCCCGCCTGCACGTGCTGTCGCGCGAGGTCGGCGGCCTGCTCGCGGCGCAGGGCCTGGTCGCAGTGACGGCCGAGTCGTGCACGGCGGGGGGCATCGCGTTTGCCCTGACCCAGATTCCCGGATCGAGCGCCTGGTTCGAGCGCGGCATGGTCGTGTACTCGAACGCGGCCAAGCAGGAGATGCTCGGCGTTGCCGCCGTGACCCTGCGCGACTTCGGCGCGGTCAGCGAACCGGTGGCGCGCGCCATGGCGCTCGGGGCCATGCAGCGCAGCGGCGCGCAGGCGGCCATGGCGGTCACCGGGATTGCCGGCCCGGATGGTGCGGTGCCCGGCAAGCCCGTTGGCACCGTGTGCTTTGCCTGGGCGCTGCACCGGCCCGGCAGCGCGACGCCCTGGGCGCAGACCGCCACGCGCCATTTCAGCGGCGACCGTGCCGCGGTGCGCACGCAGGCGATCATCGCGGCGCTCGAAGGCCTGCGTGCAGTGCTGTTCCGGGATCCCGGCGGCTGAGCGGTCGCCACCGGAGCCGTTGCCCGCTAGTCGAACGTCGCCAGTATGACGCTCGATTCGCTGAAGAACGCCGTGGCGGCCACCCCCTCGGCAATGCCTGCCGCACTCACGCTGTCCTGGGTCACCACCGCGATGACCGAGCGGCCGCCCGGCAGCAGCACGCTGACCTCGCTGGTCAGCGGGCCGGCCAGCACGCGCGCGACCGTCCCCGCCAGTTGATTGCGCACGCTGCAGCGCACGGCCGGTCCGGTGGCAAGAAACACCGCCGGGGCCTTGACGAAGGCATGCACCTCGCGGCCGATGGCCAGTCCCATCTGCTCGGCGCTCGTGCGCGTGACGATCGCCGTGAGTTCGTGCAGCGCGTCGATCCGCAGGCAGACTTCGACGTTGATGCCGCCGTCGCGCAGCGCCGTGATGGGGCCCACGAACTGGTTGCGCGCGCTGGTCTTCATCGCCAGCCGGTGGATCAGGCCGCGGAAGCGGCGCACGTCGGCAGCGTCGGCGCCGCCCAGCCTGCCGGCGCTGCGATCGAGCAGTTCCTGGTGGCTTTCTTCCATGGCGCGATAGAACGCGACCATGCGCCGTCCGTGTTCGGTGAGCGCGTGCCGCCGCCGCCGCGCGCCGCCGACGTTGCGCTCGACCAGCGGTTCTCGGCGAGATTGTTCATGTCCGTCGACGGCGTCCCAGGCCGCCTTGTACGACAGCGGCACGGCCTTGGCCGCATGCGAGATCGATCCGGTGCGCTCGATGGCCTCGAGCAGCCGGATGCGCGTGCGGCCCAGGAAGACGCCGATTCGGTTTCCAGCGTCAGCCGGCCGACAGCTTCTGCGCCGCAGGGTGCTCGTGCCATGCGTCGCCTTCCGGGGTGCGGTCCGCGAGCCGCCGCGTGCCCGGGTCGACGAGCGCGCCCGGGTGTCCGCCGCGCGATTGTATTACCCGCCGTCGGCCCGCCCGCCGGCGGTCGTGCGCCCGGCGCGCTAGAAGGTGACGCGTCCGGAGAAGACCCAGGCGAAGTCGTAGGTCGGCGTGATGGCCGGCTCCAGGACCAGCGCCGGCGCCACCGCGTACTGGTAGCCCACGCCGACGATTCCTCGGGTGCCGGCGCCGAGGGCGAATCGACCGAGGATCAGTCCGGGCGTGATCAGCAGCTGACTCTTGCCGCCGCGCAGGCCGCCGGACCATGCCGTGTCGTTGATCTCGAGCTCGGGCCAGAAATACTCGCCCAGGTGGTACTGGAACGCGATGTTCGTGGCGATGGCCCGTCCGATCGTATCCTGGTGCGCGGTCGGCAGCGAGACGCCGATGGTGCCCTGGACGTCGAAGTTGCCGAAGCCCTTGCCGGCGGCGATCGTCGGCGTGATCAGCCATGCGTGGTTCGTGAACGGCGCCGCGCCCGAATTGGCCTGGATGCCCAGGAAGGCCGTGACGATGTAGTTGCCCTGCTGCTCGTTGGCGCTCAGCAGCCGCTGCTTGACCAGGAAGAACGGGGCATCGCCCAGCCCGGCCGCGGGCTTCACGTTCGACCGCGACAGGTAGGGCGGCGCGTTCAGGATGATTTCATTGGTCGTCGTCGGAATCAGTTCGAGACCCTTGCCGCCGCCGTAGCTGTCGATCGTGGCGCCATTGCCCAGGTGCTGCGCCAGCTGGTCGTAGCGCACTTCCTCTTCGAGCCTCGGCGTGACCGTCACCAGTGGCGTGATCCAGTGGGGCTGGCTAGCCTGGGCTTCGCGCACGCGGGCGAACCAGTTGTTGAAATAGCCGTCGCGCTCGGCGCAGGCAGCGGCCGTGCCATCGGCAGCCCCGGTCGCGGTGGCGTCGCCGCAGGCCTGGCCATGCGCCGCACCGGCAATGGCCAGCAGGCCAGCGAAAATCAGTTCACGCATCGATGATCGGCGCACGATCGACCCCTCCGGCAGCCGGTGCGCCGCAACATGCGGGATTCCGGTGCGCATTCGTTATATAAAAAATAATACAACGAATGTCGATGTGGCGACCGCGCAACAGGCCCGGCATGCCCGCGGAGGATTTTCTTGTGAGGGAATTATGCTTGGACGGCGCCGCGTGGCGCCGGCGCTGCGCCGCCTGCCGCAGCGCAAAGCGCTATTACCCCATGGCTATCGCGAGGGATCGCCCGGGGCCGGCGCCGCGGGGCCGTTGCCCGCCGGCGCGGCGCGCTACGCGCCGGTGTCAGGCGCAGGCGTCAACGCCGGGGTGCCGTTGCCGGCGTCGGCGACACCTGGCGCCAGGCCGTTGCGCAATGCTGTACGTAGGGGTAATAGGTTCGCGAGTCGGGGCAGTAGTACCAATACATCGGTGGCGGCGGCATTGCCGCCTCGGGCGCTGACGCTACCGCTGCCGGCGCATACGACGCGTATGGCGCATAGCCGAAGTCGTCTGCATACAGCCACGGATACGCATCCCAGTACGGATAGCCGGCCCCGTAGTAGCCCAGGCCAAAGCCCCAGCCGCAGCAGCCGTATCCGCCATAGCCGCCATAGCCGCCGTAATAGTTCCCGCCCCAGCCGTAATAGTGGCCACCCCAGCCGCGGCCGCCGCCGCCCCAGGCGCGCGCGCCACCGCCCCAATGGCCTGCGCCCGCCGCCGAACCGTGCCCGCCACCGCCCCAGCCGCCGCTCGCGTGGCCACCGCCGCCCCAGCCGCCGCCCGCGTGGCCACCACCGCTGAAACCACCCCCGCCGCCCACGACGTGGGCCATTGCCAGGGCCGGCACCAGCAACAGGGACAACAGCGCCAGCCGCCAGGCGGCCGTCCGGGATCGGCTCCCGCCATCCGTCCGACTTTGCGCGTGTGCCATGATGAATTCCTTCCGAAAAACCTCGTACGCCGACACAGTGTTGGATCGCCCCGGGGGCCCTTCGGTTCCCGTTGCCGGCCGCGGCACACGAATTCTGCCGGGCGCCGCTGCCTCAGCCGCGGCGGAAGCGGTTGATCGCGTCGCGCGTTTCGCGCGCAACGCCGGCGGCCGCAACAGCATAGTCCCCGTCCGTGGCGGCGTACAGGATCGCGCGCGACGAATTGATCACCAGGCCGGCGCCGTCGGGCGTTCGCCCCGCTCGCAGCGTCGCGGCGATGTCGCCGCCCTGGGCGCCGATGCCGGGCACCAGCAGCGGCAGATGCGGCGCCAGCGCGCGCACGCGCGCCAGTTCCTGCGGGTAGGTCGCGCCGACCACCAGGCCGATCTGGCCGCGCGCGTTCCATTGCGTGGCTGCCAGGCGCGCGATGCGCTCGAACAGGCGCTCGCCGCCGACGTCGAGCATCTGCAGGTCGGCACTGCCCGGATTGCTGGTGCGGCACAGCAAAAACGCGCCACGCCCTTCGTACGCCAGGAAGGGCTCGATGGTGTCGTGCCCCATGAACGGCGACAGCGTCACCGCGTCGGCGCCGTAGCGTTCGAATGCCTCGCGCGCGTAGTGCTCGGCCGTCGAGCCGATGTCGCCGCGCTTGGCGTCGAGTATCACCGGGATGGCCGGGTGGCGGCGGCGGATGTGCGCCAGCACCGCCTCGAGCTGCGCCTCGGCGCGCTGCGACGCGAAGTACGCGATCTGCGGCTTGAAGGCGCAGGCGAACGGCGCGGTCGCATCGGCGATCGCGCAGCAGAATTCGGTGATGGCCTGCTCGCGGCCGCGCAGCGCCGGCGCAAAACGCGCCGGATCGGGATCGAGCCCGACGCACAGCAGCGTGTCGGCCTGGGTCCAGCGCTGCGCCAGCAGCTGGCCGAACGGCGCACGCGCCGGCGGCGTGCCCGCCATCAGACGCTCTCGTTGGCGGCGCGCAGCGCGCGCGCCGTTTCCACGTAGCGGCGCACGAGTTCCAGCAGCTCGTCCTCGCGGTAGGGCTTGCCCAGGTACTCGTTCACCCCCAGTTCGAAGGCGACGCGCCGGTGCTTTTCGGCGGTGCGCGAGGTGATCATGATGATGGGGATGTGCCGGGTCGCCGCGTCGGCGCGCACGTTGCGCGTCAGGTCGTATCCGTCCATGCGCGGCATCTCGATGTCGACCAGCATGATGTCCGGCAGTTGCTCCTGCAGCGCCCGCATCGCGTCCACGCCGTCCTTGGCCAGCGTGGTGCGGTAGCCGTTGCGCTCGAGCAGGCGCTGCGTCACGCGGCGCACGGTCAGCGAGTCGTCGACCACCATCACGGTCGCATTGCCGACCGTGTTGAGCAGCGCGCCGTCCCCGGCGCCGCCGGCCTCGTCGGCCGGCGCCGACGCGCCCTCGACCACCGGCGGCTCGGGGGCGCGGCTGATGAGCTGGACCGGATTGACGATCAGCACGACTTCGCCGTTGCCCAGCACGGTCGCGCCCAGCACGCCGGCCAGGCGCGCCACCTGCGGGCCGACGCTCTTGACGACGACTTCCTGGTTGGAGGACAGGTCCTCGGCGCAGATGCCCAGGCGGTCCTCGCCCAGCCGCAGCAGCGCCACGCCGTACTGCGCGGCCGGCGCGATCACCGTTTCCAATCCCAGCAGCTGGGTCAGCGGCCGCAGCGTGGCCTCGCCCGCGCCCTCGAAGACGAGGTGGCCGTCCTGCAGCGCCGCCGCCAGCTCGGCGCCGCGCATCCGTCGCGCCTGCTCGACCATTGCCGCCGGCAGCGCGTAGCGCCGTCCGCCGGCCGTTGCCAGCACGACCTGCATGATGGACAGCGTCATCGGCAGGTACAGCGTGAAGCGCGTTCCCGCACCGCGCTGGGTGGACACGGAGATGCGCCCGCCCAGCGACGCCACCTGCTCGCGCACCACGTCCATGCCGACGCCGCGCCCGGCCAGTTCGGTGACCTCGCGCGCGGTCGACAGCCCCGGCCGGAAGATGAAATCGATCAGCTCGCGCTCATCGACCCGCCGCTCCGGCGCCAGCAGCCCGGTGCTGATCGCGCGGGCGCGGATCCGCTCCAGGTCGAGCCCGGCGCCGTCGTCGGCGAACACGACCACGATCTCATTGCCCTCGCGCCGCACCTCGATGCGCAGCTCGCCGGTATCGGCCTTGCCGGCCGCGCGCCGGTCGGCCGGCAGCTCCAGCCCGTGCACGATGGCATTGCGCACCAGGTGCTCGAACGGGCCGGCCATCTGCTCGAGCAGGCTGCGGTCGATCTCGGTCTCGGCGCCGACGATGTCCAGGTGGGCGTGCTTCTGCAGCTCCTTGGCCGCCTGGCGCGCAACGCGGTAGAGGCGTTCGGAGACGTTGGAAAAGGGCACCAGCCGCACCCGCATCAGTTGCTGCTGCAGCTCGCGCGTGAGGCGCGACTGGGCCGCCAGATCGTTGTCGGCCAGCTGCAGGCCCTTGACCATGTTGCTTTGCACCAGCGCGACGTCCTCGACCGACTCGGCCAGTTGCCGCGTCAGCTCCTGCAGCCGCGAATAGCGGTCGAACTCGAGCGGATCGAAGCTCGAAGACTGCTTGGCAACCTGGTCGGAACGCGCCTGGAACTGGGCATCGGCCTGCAGCTCGACTTCGCGCAATTGCGACCGCAGGCGCTGGATGTTCTCGGTGAGATCCGTCAGCGAGCTGCGCAGGGTGCCGACCTCGGATTCGAGCTTGGAGCGGGCGATGGATACCTCGCCGGCGTGGTCCACCAGTCGATCGACGACGTCGGCGCGGACGCGGATGAAAGGCACGTTGGCGGCGCCGGGCCGTGCGCTGTCGGCCGCGGCGGCGCCGCCCAGGGCGACGTCGGTGCGCAGGTTGCCGCCCCAGCGCTCGGCGCCGGTACCGGCGCCCGGCGGGCCGCCGGCGGGGATTGCCGCCGGGACGGCGGCGGTGCTCGCCGGCGGCGGTGGCGGGCTGGCGCCGGCCGGCGCCGCACGGGGTGCCGGTGTCGCGGTCGCGCCGCCGGATGCCGGCGCCCGGGTGGGCGTAGCGGCCGCGCCGGCCGCCGCGCCGGCGGTCCGGGTGTCGGCGCCGGCCGTGAGTTCCTCGAACAGGGCCAGCGCCTGGTCGAACTGGCCGTGCAGGTCTTCGATCACCACCGGCGCGACATTGCCAAGCGCCATGGCCGTCTCGAAGCGGGTTTCCATGGCGTGCACGACTTCGCCCAGGCGCATCGCACCGGCCATGCGCGCGCTGCCCTTGAACGTGTGCAGGTGCCGCATCATGTCGCGCGCCACGTCGCGCTGGTTGGCGTTTTGCGCCAGCGCGCGCAGGTCGCGCGCAATGGCCGGCATCAGATCGTGCGCCTCGAGCGTGAACACCTGCAGCAGTTGCGGATCGATGTCGTCGCGCACCGACGGACCGGCCGCCAGTGCGCTCGCGGCCTCGTCGTCCGGCAGGGTCAGCGGTGCCATGCCCGCTGCCAGCGGCAGCGGGCTGGGAACGGGCGGCGCCACCGGCGGCGGCCGCGCGGCGTCAGGCCGGGCGGGCGCGCGCGGCGCGGCCGTCGCGGAGGCGCTGGCCGGCGGCGGCACAGGTGGCGGCGCCTGAACCGCACCGCGCAGCACCAGGATCGTGTCCAGCGGCAGGTCGCCGATGGGCAGCGGCACGGTGTCGGCAAAGCCGCTGTCGGCGTCGGTCGGCGCCGCCGGCGCGGTGGCGGGTGGCAGGTCCGGCTGCTGCGTACGGGCACGCTGCTCGGCCACGAGGTCGCGCAGTGCGCCCGCCTCGAGCGGCGCCGCGTCCGGATAGAGGCCGGCGGCGAACTGGTGCAGCATGCCGCGGATGCGCTCGACGCCGCGCTCGAGCACGTCGAATTGCGGTCCGGCCAGCGTGCCCCTGCCGCCGGAGCGATTGTCGAACAACTGCTGCATCAGCGCATCGAGCGGGTCGGCGAGCGCGCTCACCGGCACCAGGCCCACGGTGTCGGCGATGCCGGCCAGCGTATGCGCGCGCCGCATGATGGTTTCGGGCACCTCGCGGGTGGCTTCGTAGCGCCATTCGCCGATGTCCTGGGCCAGCGCGCGGACGCATTCGTCGGATTCGATGAGGAAGATGGAATACAGCCCGTGGCTGACGCTCAGCGGGCCGATGCGGCGCACGTCGTCGGCCGGTTCAACCGGCGCGCTGCCGGCGTCGTCGTCGGCCGGCGGTGGGGCCGCCGCCACTTCGATCGTGGGCGTGCCGGGCTTGCCGATGTCGGCGCGGTCGAGCTGATAGGGCAGGGCGAAGGCGCCGCCGTCGCGCACCACGTGCGCGGCGTGTATGAAGGCGCTGGCGTCGACCGTGGCCGCCGGGTCGGAGCGCAGTTCCTCGATCCAGTCGCGCATCCGGTCGGCGCTGGCGGCGGCCAGGCCCAGCAGGTCGTCGTTGGCCGGGCGCTCCTGCGCCAGCCAGACATTGAAGCACTGCTCGAGCGCCCAGGCGAATTCGCCGAAGTCGCGCAGGCCCACCATGCGGCTCGAGCCCTTGAGCGTGTGGAAGGCGCGCCGGGCCATCGTCAGCGTGGCCGCGTCGTTCGGGTCGGTGCGCAGGCGCGCCAGCTGCACGCCCACGGACTCGAGTACCTCGTCGGCCTCCTCGACGAAGATCTCGTGCAGCTCGCGGTCGGCGGCCGAGGCGCTGGCGGGCATCGGCGCGGTCGGCGCCGGGATGGCCGCTTCCACCGGCCGCAGCAGCGCCTGCAGGGTCTTGGCCACCGCCACGCCGCCGCCGCGGCGCACGTCGGCGAGCAGCTGGCCGGCCTGGGTCACGCGCGTGCGCAGCGCGGCGTCGTCGGTGAGCTCGGCATCGTTGGTCAACTGCCCGAGGATGGCGGACAGGCGCTCGCTCGCCGCCGTGTCGGCCGGACGCGCGCAGATCGCGTCGGCGGCCGCGAGCGCTTCGGCCAGCAGGCGTTCGATCGAATGCTCGACGTTCTCGCCGTCGTCCGGCCGCGCGGCGGCCGCGCCGGCGCCGGCGGTGTCGTCGCTGTCGGGATTCACCGCCGGGGCCGGCGGCTGGGCCATGTCGGCCGAGAACAGGCCGCTTTGCCGGTCGAAGGCGAACTGGCCGCGCGGCTGGGTCGGCCGCTCGGTGAGGCCGGCGACGAAGAAGCCGATCGCGCCCAGGTTATGCGCGATCTGGGCGAACTGCCCGGCATTGGCCGGTGTCGCCGGGTCCGTGAAGCGCTCCACCGCGGCGCGCACGGTGCGCAGCGCCGCCGCCGGATCGTCGAAGCCGAGCACGCCCAGCACGCCGGCAACCTCGTCGAACATCGGCAGCAGTTCGCCCAGTTCGCCGCGCTGCGCCGGATTGCGGAAGAATCGGTCCAGGCGCAGCTCGGCCTCGCGCAGCAGCGTGCGCATCTCCGTCACCACGGTGGCCATCGACGAGCGTTCCTGCGCCTGCTGGGCCAGCGCCGCGATCCAGTCGTCGCCTTCGGGCAGGCTCTGGCCGGCCGCCGCGCGCACCATGCGGGCGATCATCGCGTCGGCGCGCACGCCGAACCGCGGGTCGGCCTCGGGCGTGCCGTCGGCGCCGGTTTCCAGCAGCAGCAGCGCGGTGGCCACCTCCATGTCGAGGACCTCGCGCACGGCCGCCGGCGCGTCGCCGAGCGCCGCGGTGTTCTCGGCGATGCAGCCCAGCACCCGTGCCGTCGCCGCCGCGCCCAGCTGCTGCGCGCTGGCCTGGGCCCGGGCCGCCTCGGCGCGGAACCGGGTGGCGTCGGGCGGCGTACTGGCGACCACCTGGCCCCACAGCAGCTTGCACTGGTTCAGCGCCTCGCTCAGCGCGGCCGCGGCATCGGCGTCCAGCGCGTTGAGGCTGGGCTTTTCGAAATCGGCCGGCAGCAGCGTTTCCAGGCCATACAGCTGCTTGACCTGCCCGACGCGCTCGACGCGGTCGTCGGCGCGGCCCACGTGGTAGAGCGCATCGATCATCAGGCGCTCTGCCACCGCCGGGCCGCCCTCGATCTGGCGCCGCAACTGCTGGTTGAGCCGCGCCAGGAAGCGCTTGAGATCGGCGTCGACCGGCAGCCGGCCCGCCGCCAGCGCGTCGAGCAGGCCGGTCGTGATCCACCAGAAGCTGCGTGCCATGCCCCGCTGCGGCAGCCCTTCGATCTCGCGGATGGCCTCGCGCATGCGGTTGCGCGCCTGCGCGTCGCCGGGCTGGCGCAGGAAGCGCAGCAGGCCGTCCTCGTACATCACGCGCCGGATGCGCAGTTCGTCGGCGCTCAGCGCGCGCGCCGGCATGCGGTCGAAGCCGGGTCGGCGGCTCAGGTCCGGGAACATCAGGTCCGCCGGATGCACGCGCTCGACGCGCAGCAGCAGCAGGATGTCGCGGTAGTACGGGAACAGGCGCACCGGCGCGACGGCGCGCCCCGCCAGCATGCTGTCGAGGAAGTTGCGCACCGCCACCAGGCTGGCGTCGACGGCGCGCACCGCGGCCGGCAGGCATTGGCCGGGTTCGGACTCCCATTGCGCGAACAACTGCTCGACGGCCTCGGTCACGAGGGAGATGCCGCGCAGGTCGAGCAGCTGCAGCACGCCGCTGACCTGGTGCACGTGCTCCAGGGCGCTGCGCAGGCCATCGACGTCGGACTTGTTGCCCAGGAATCCCTTGAGCGCGCTCACCGCCTGGGTGAGCGAACTGCGGATCTCGTCGATGACCCAGGCCAGCGGCGCCACGTCGGGCATGCCGGCGCCGGGCACGGCGGGGTCGGCGCGGTCGGAATCGGGGGTCGTCATGCCAGCCTCGCCGGGCGGCGCACGTGCGCGATGCGGATCATCGGGATCGACGGCATGGGGCGGTTCACGATACGCGGAAGCGCGAAACCGATGACTTGAGGTCGCGCGCCAGCGTGGCCAGCTGGCCGATCGACTGCGCCGTCTGGCGCGTGCCGTCGGAGGTCTGCTCGGTCACGGTCAGGATGTGGCCGATCGCCTTGGAAACGTCGCCGGCCGAATGCGCCTGGGAGGCGGTGCTCTGCGCGATGCGCTCGATCAGCTCGGTGAGCTGGCGCGACACGCGCCCGATCTCGGCCAGCGCCGTGCCGGCGGCGTCGGACAGGCGCGTGCCCTCGACCACGCCCTGGGTGCTGCGCTCCATGGCCACCACCGCGTCCTGGGTGTCGGTCTGGATCGCGCGCACCAGCGCGGCGATCTGCTTGGCCGCCTCGCCGGAGCGGTCGGCCAGGCGCTGCACCTCCTCGGCCACCACCGCAAAACCGCGCCCGGCGTCGCCGGCCGAGGCCGCCTGGATGGCCGCGTTGAGCGCCAGCACGTTGGTCTGCTCGGTGATGTCGGAGATCAGCTCGACGATCTCGCCGATTTCCTGCGACGACTCGCCCAGCCGCTTGATGCGCTTGGACGTGTCCTGGATCTGGTCGCGGATCTCGTTCATGCCCGAGATCTGGTTGTAGACCGCGCGCTGGCCGCGTTCGGCCGCCTCGAGCGAGGCGCGTGCCACCTTGGCGGAGTCGCCGGCTCCGGCCGAAACCTCGCCGATCTGGCTGGCCATGCCCAGCACGCGCTCGCCGGTGTCGCGGATCTCGCGGCTCTGCGCCTCGGAGGCCGCGAGCAGCCGGGTGGCGATGTCGCGCGACTGCCCGGCCGAACTGCTCACCAGCTCGGCCGTCTGGTTGATCCGGCCCACCAGGGTGCGCAGTTCCTCGACGGTGTAGTTGATCGAATCGGCGATGGCGCCGGTGATGTCCTCGGTGACGGTGGCGGCGACGGTGAGGTTGCCGTCGGCGACCTCCTGCAGTTCGTTCATCAGGCGCAGGATGGCCGCCTGGTTCTGGTCGTTGCGGCGCTTGGCCAGCTCTTCGAGGCGCAGCGCCTCGCCGCGGCCGAACTCGGCCTCGGCCGCACGGCGCCGGGAATCGGCCAGCAGGGCCCGCACCACGGCCATCGCGGCGCCCAGCGCCAGCAGCGAGAAGATGCTCAGCAGCGCGTAGAAGAACCAGCGCGCCTGCTGCTGCGAGGCGTACCGATTGCCCAGGTCGACGCTCTGCAGGCGCAGCGGCTCGGCCTCGGCGAAGATCGTGATCTGCGCATTGCGCGCCTCGACCAGCGCCTGCGGACTCGTGACCGCGTTGGCCACCGAGGCACAGGATCTCGCGGTATTCGCGCTGCAGCTCGAGCAGCCGGTTGCGGGATTCGCCGTCGCCGGTGCTGCCCAGCAGGGCCTGCACCCCGTCGGCGAACGCCTGCACGTCGCGTCCGAGCAACTGGGCATCGTCGCCGTGCGCCGACAGGTTCGATACGATCAGGTTGGCGTTCTTGGCGATGCGCTGGTGCAGCGACACCAGCTGCTCGGCCATCGCGACCTCGCGCGGCGAGCTGCCGCGGCGCAGCTTGTCGGCGGCGATGCTCTCGGTGAGCTCGCCCAGGCGGGGGCCGAACTGGTTGATCTTGCGCGCGATCTCGCCCAAGGCCACCAGCGCGTTGCGCCCGGCCGCGATCACCGATGTGGCGGCAAACGTGGTCTGCCAGCGCTGCTGCAGCGTCTGCAGGAACTGGCCGATTTTGCCCGAGGTTGCCGCCATGCCGGTGGCCGGATCGCCGTCTTGCAGCAGCGCCAGGTCCGAATTGACCTGGTCGCGGCTTTCGATCATTTCGTCCAGCTGGTCGGGTTCGCCCTGCACCGCGCCGTTCGCCGCCTTGGCCAGGCGCTGCGTATGCATGAGGATGTCGCCGATCAGCGCGATCTGGCGCTCTTCCGAGGCGGCGTTGCGCGCCGTGAACCAGACGGTGACCGCGGCGCAGGCGAAGAAGAACAGCCCCAGGCCGGCGATCAGGCGCACCAGGTTCTGGCTCTGGCGCACGCTGGGGGCGACCGGGCTGAATGTCTCCAGGCCCTCGGCGGCGCCGATGTCCAGGTCGGTGGGCGGATCGATGCGCTGCGTCGCCGGAACGTCGGTGTAGCGCCCCGAGCGCCGTTCGCCCGGGCCGCCGCCGCGCTTTGCCTTGCCGCCGAACATCCCGAAATCAAGTGCCATTGTCGCTCCGGCAAATCGCCCTGCCCGTTGAAAATCCCGTGTTCCGCCGGCCCCCGGGCGCGCGCTGCGCGCCCACGCGCCGCTAGATACCGATGCTCGTGAACTCCTCGAAAGCGGTCAGCCCGTGCAGGTCGATCTCGACCAGGCGCGCGCCGTCGGCGTCGCTGAACGCGCGCGCCTCCCAGGGCCGCGCACGGTCGTGCACCGGGCCCAGCAGCTGCAGATCCTTGAGGTTGCGCAGCCCGAACGCACGCGTGATCAGCAGTCCGACGTTGAACCTGAGCCCTTCGCTGAATACCACCAGCTGCTGCGCGTCCTCGGCGGCAATGCCCGGCCCGCCGGCCAGGCGCACCAGGTCGACCACCCCGACCAGGCGCCCGCGTACGTTGGCCAGCCCGAGGAACCAGGGCTTGGTCCAGGGCACCGGCGTGACGGCCGGCGCGGTCACGATCTCGCCGGCGCTGTTCATGTCGAGCAGGTACGACAGCTCGCCGATGCGCACGGCCAGCCGCGCCGGCTCGGCCAGCGGGCTCGGCGCCGCCTGCAGGCGCGCCGCCAGCTGCGCGGAGAAGTCGCGCAGCTTGCCGGCCTTTCTGCTGTCGTCCAAGCCTGACCCCGTCGGCGCTTCGCGTTGTTTTTCCATCTAGTCGTGGCGGCGCATCAGCCCAGCGCCGCGATCTTGCCGAGCAGTTCCTCGGCCTTGACCGGCTTGGTGACGTAGTCGCGGGCGCCCTGGCGCAGTCCCCAGATCCGGTCGGTCTGCTGGTTCTTGCTGGTGCACATGATCACCGGGATGTTCTGCGTCACCGGGTCCTTGGACAGCTGGCGCGTGAACTGGAAGCCGTTCTGGCCGGGCATGACCACGTCCATCAGGATCAGGTCGGGCAGTGCCTTCTGCAGCGTGACCATCGCCTCCTCGGCGTTCTCGACGGCCGTCACGGCAAAGCCGTGCTTGGACAGCAGCTCGTTGAGGAAGTAGCGTTCCGTCGGCGAGTCGTCGACGATCAGGATCTTGCGAATCGGCATGGCGTTTTCTCCGCCCTCCGTAGCCCGTGGGTGCGCCGGCGGCCCCGGCGCGCCCGCATGGGCGAAGGAGGGTCAGTTCATCGAGTGCTGACGAACCACCGTCAGCAGGCTGTCCTTGGTAAAGGGCTTGGTAAGGTACTCGACCGAGCCGACCATGCGGCCGCGCGCCCGGTCGAACAGGCCGTCCTTGGACGACAGCATGACGATCGGGGTGTCGTGGAACCGCGGGCTGCGCTTGATCAGCGCGCAGGTCTGATAGCCGTCCAGGCGCGGCATGAGGATGTCGCAGAAGATGATGCTGGGCTGATGGTCGTTGACCTTGGAGAGCGCCTCGAAGCCATTTTGCGCCAGGATCACCTGGCAGCCGGCCTGCGTCAGGAAGATCTCGGCGCTGCGGCGGATCGTGTTCGAGTCATCGATCACCATCACCTTCTTGCCGCGGATATCGGCGGTTTCCCATTGCGCGGACATGCATCAGCCTCCGAAGCGCCTGCTCAGACCTCAACCAGTTCGAAATCTTCCTTGCGCGCGCCGCATTCCGGGCATACCCAGTTCGGGGGAATGTCTTCCCAGCGCGTGCCGGCGGCGATGCCTTCGGCCGGCACGCCGGCGGCTTCGTCGTAAATCCAGCCGCAAATCAAGCACATCCACGTGCGCGTCGCTACGGAAGTGGTCATGTTCCAGGGGCCCGATGGGTTTTCGATACCATACTGTGTTCGCGATCATAGCCTGTCATGCCGCTGGGAGTCGCATCGGCGGAGGGCGAATTCGGTAGCGAATCAAGGCTTTGGAACGCAATCGCGCGAGCGCGCGCCGGGTTGGGGCAGATCGGGACGGGAACATGACGGATTCGGGCAAGGCCAGGGCAACCGTGGCAGGGATGAAGGATTCGGGCGGCGGCGCGGGCCGCGGCGGCGCGGCGGGTCGCAACGAGGCGCTGTTCGCGCGGGCGCAGGCCTGCATCCCCGGCGGCGTCAATTCGCCGGTGCGGGCCTTCCGTTCGGTCGGCGGCACGCCCCGCTTCATCGCCCGCGGCCAGGGTCCCTACGTCTGGGATGCCGACGGCCGCCGCTACATCGACCTGGTCTGTTCCTGGGGGCCGATGATCCTCGGCCACGCGCATCCGGCGGTGCTCGAGGCGGTCGCAAGACGGCGCGCGACGGCCTTTCGTTCGGCGCGCCGACCGAGGCCGAGGTCGACTTCGCCGAGCGCCTGGTGCGCATGCTGCCGTCGCTGCAGCAGGTGCGCCTGGTGTCCTCGGGCACCGAGGCCACCATGAGCGCGATCCGCCTGGCGCGCGGCTTCACCGGCCGCTCCCGCCTCGATCAAGTTCGAGGGCTGCTATCACGGCCACGCCGACAGCCTGCTGGTCAAGGCCGGCTCGGGCGCGCTGACGTTCGGCAATCCGAGCTCGGCCGGCGTGCCGCCGGAGACCACGCCAGCACACGATGGTGCTCGACTACAACGACTGCCAGCAGCTCGAAGACGCCTTCGACGCGCGCTGGGCAGCCGAGATCGCCTGCGTGATCGTCGAGCCGGTGGCCGGCAACATGAACCTGATGCGCGCCACGCCCGAATTCCTGCAGACCATGCGCCGGCTGTGCACCCGGCACGGCGCGCTGCTGATCTTCGACGAGGTGATGACCGGCTTTCGCGTGGCCCTGGGCGGCGCCCAGGCGCTCTACGGCATCGTTCCGGACCTGCACCACCCTGGGCAAGGTCATCGGCGGCGGCATGCCGCTGGCCGCGTTCGGCGGCCGGCGCGACATCATGGCCCAGCTGGCGCCGCTCGGGCCGGTCTACCAGGCGGGCACGCTGTCGGGCAATCCGCTGGCCGTGGCCTGCGGGCCTGCACCACGCTGGAACTGATCGAGCAGCCCGGTTTCTACGACCGGCTGTTCGGCGCAGACCCGCCAGCTGGTCGACGGCCTGGCGCAGGCCGCGGCGCGCCGCGGGCATGACCTTCGTCGCCGACGCCGTCGGCTCGATGTTCGGCCTCTATTTCGCCGGCGCCGTGCCGGGCAACTTCGCGCAGGTCATGGCGTGCCGACAAGGAGCGCTTCAACCGCTTCTTCCACGCGATGCTCGATCGCGGCGTGTACCTGGCGCCGTCGGCCTTCGAGGCCGGCTTCGTGTCGATCCAGCACGATCCGGTCGTGATGAGCGAGGTCGTGCAGGCGGCCGACGACGCATTCGGGGCGATCGCGCGATAGGGGGCCGGGGCGAGGGCCACGCGGGCGCTACCCCTCCCGATACACCCACTCCAGGAACCGATCGTGCGCTTCCTGTGCCGCCTCGGCATGCGGATCGTTGATCAGCGCCACCACCACGTAGCGATGCCCGCTGGCGGCGAACACGTAGCCGGCCAGCGCGCGCACTTCCGCCAGGGTGCCGGTCTTGACGTAGGCCGCGCCCGCGGCGCCGGGGCGGTCCTTCATCGTGCCGTCCACGCCGGCCAGCGGCAGCGAGGCCAGGAAATTGGGCATCTCGTTGCTGTGCCAGGCATGCACCAGCAGGCGCGCCAGGCTCGCGGCCGAAATGCGCTCCTGGCGCGATAGCCCCGAGCCGTTCTGCAGCACGAGTTCGGGCATGGCGATGCCGGCATGCTCGAGCCATTCGCGCATCACGTGCGCCGAGCGCGCGGTGCTCGCCGGCTCGCTGGCGGCCACGGCTGCCGGTGCGCCGGCGGGCGCGGCGGCGCCCAGGCTCAGGTAGAGCTGGCGGGCCATCACGTTGTTGCTGTTCTTGTTGATGTCGCGGATGACCTCGGCCAGCGGCGGCGACTCCTGATCCAGCAGGACGATGTCGTCGGCGCCGGCCACGCCCTCGCGCACGCCGCCGCGAAAGATGCCGCCGCCGGCGCGCCACAGCGCCCGGAACGAGTCCAGCGCATATTGATCGGGCGACAGCAGGCTCACGAACCAGGTCTTCTCGCCGCAGGATCGCGGATAGCTGCCGCGGAATACCGGCGCCAGCGGGCGCGAGAAATCGGCCTGCAGGCGCCCCTTCCAGTCGCCGCAGGGGCCCGACGCCAGGCGGGGCGCGGCGATGGGCTTCATGCCGTCCAGCGGCGGCAGCACGGCGACGCGGGCGCTGCGGGCGCCGGGCAGGGCGGTAAAGGTGAATCCCACGGACTTGAAGTTGAGCAGCAGCGCATCGGGCGCGACGTTGTAGGGCCGCAGCTCGTTGCCGTCGATGCTGCCGCCGGGGTCGACCGGCAGCGCGTAGCCCGAGCGATCGATCACCAGGTTGCCGCGGATCTCGCGCATGCCCAGGGCCCGCAGCCGCTCGACGAACAGCCACCAGCGTTCCACCACCAGGCTCGGGTCGCCGCTGCCGCGCACCACGAGGTCGCCGTCGAGCCGGCCGCCGACCGGCGCACGGCGCGCGAGCGCCTCGGTATGCCAGCGGTAATCGGGCCCGAGCGTGCTCAGCGCGGCGAAGGTCGTGAGCAGCTTCATGGTCGATGCCGGGTTCATCGGCACCGCGGCCTGCTGCGAGAGCTGCAGCGCGCCGCCGTCCAGCGGCACGACCACGAAAGCGCGATTGGCGGCGGCCACATGGGCCTGTTCGAGCGCGGCCGCGACGGGCGCCGGCAAGGGGTCGGCGGTGTCGGCGGCGCCGGCGGGCGCCGCCGGGGCAAGGACAGCAGCGCGGCGGCCAGCAGCCGCGCGCGGTGCCGCCGGTCCGTCGCGAGGCTCAAGACTGCAGTTTCATCATGCCCAGGCCGAGGCGCCGGTGCGAACCGAAGCCGCGCAGCAGCCGGCGCATGATGCGTTCGGTGTCGCCCACCTCGAGCGCACCCTCGAGCATCGCGTGATCGACGCGGTACATCGCCCCGGCGTGCTGGAAGCGCAGCGTGCGCAGGGCCACGCTGACCATGATCGGGCGCAGGCCGAATTCGTCCGCGTTGGCGGCGAACCAGCGCTCCACCTCGGCGGCCGTCCGGTAGGGCTGGACGTGCTTGCGGCCGTCCACCACCTTGACCTCGCCCACGCAGACCGCCAGCGAGAAGTGGTACATCAGGCCCTCGGCCAGCTGGGTGACGATGCGCTTGGGCGCGATGACGCTGACGGCCCGCGCCGGCTGCGGTCTTCCAGGGGACCACGGAACGCACCCAGTAGCGGCCGGGCACGACGCTGTCGGCGCAGAAAAGGAAGCGCCCGGTGCCGGCCTTCTGTCCGAAGACCGGCACCAGTTCATCGTGGGCGGCGACCGGATCGGTATCGGCCGCGAAGGTGACCGACGTCTCGAACGTATCCAGCTTCGGCAGATCCATCTGCGTGAAGCTGACCTCCGGCATGACCCCGCTGCGGATCTGGGCTAGCCGGACTCGGTCCTGGACGCTTTCCTTCATGGCGGCAATTCATCGGCATTTCTGGAGGCTCGCCAAGATAGCGCATTTGCGAACGGCCCATCGCGCGAATTCCCCGATCGTCCGAGGGGACTACCGGAAAAGTGCCACCGACTTCTGCAGGGTGATCAGGATGCCGATCCCCAGCGGAATGCCCACGGCCGCCCACGCCAGGATGGCCGTCAGCGACGTGCTGGCGCCCGCCGGCGCCGCGGTCGCGATCCCGGCGCTGACCGCCTCGGAGCGCTCGTGGGCAAGCTTGCGTTCGTAGGCCAGCTGTTCGGCGCTCATGAAGTAGCGGCCGGCCACCGGGCGCACCAGCAGGTTGCAGATGAAGCCCGCGAGCAGGATGCCGGTCAGGATGTACATCGTGTTGTCGTAGGCGAGCGCCTTGGGCACCCCGCTGTCGATCTGGCTGTCGCGCAGGTAGTTCACGACCAGCGGGCCCAGGATGCCGGCCGCCGACCAGGCCGTGAGCAGACGTCCATGGATCGCCCCGACCATCTGCGTGCCGAACATGTCGGCCAGGTACGCCGGCACGGTGGCAAAGCCGCCGCCGTACATCGACAGGATGATGCAGAAGGCCAGCACGAACAGGGCGAGGTGGCCGCCATGGCCCAGCGTCGGGATCGACGCGTACAGCAGCATGCCGAGCACGAAGAACACGAAATACGTCGCCTTGCGGCCGATCTTGTCCGACAGGCTGGCCCAGAAGAAGCGCCCGGCGATATTGAACAGGCTGAGCAGGCCGATGAAGGCGGCGGCAATGGTGGCGATCTGCTTCTTCTGGTCGGGCGAGAGGTCGTTGAAAGCCACGTCGATGCCGATCAGGTGGCCGGCGAACACCTCCTGCAGCAGCGGCGAAGCCATCCCCAGGATGCCGATTCCGGCGGTGACGTTCAGGCACAGCACGGCCCAGATCAGCCAGAACTGCGGCGTGCGCCACGCGCGGTTCAGGTGGACGTGCTCGTTGGTGATCATCGCGCTCGTTCCCTGGCCGGCCGGCGGGTTCCACCCGGCCGGCTTCCAGCCGGCGGCGGGCAGCCGGTAGCCCAGTGCGCCGCCCACCATGAAGATGAAGTACAGGCCGGCCAGTACGAGGAAGGTCTGCCACACGCCCACCGATGTCGGCGTCGCGAAATGGCGCATCAGCCAGTCGGCCAGCGGCGCACCGATGAGGGCGCCGCCGCCGAAGCCCATGATGGCCATGCCGGTGGCCATGCCGCGCCTGTCGGGGAACCACTTGATCAGCGTCGACACCGGCGAGATGTAGCCCAGCCCGAGGCCGACGCCGCCGATGACGCCCGAGCCGATCCACAGCAGCCAGATCTGGTGGGTGGCCACGCCCACGGCGGAGATCGCCAGGCCGCCGCACCAGCACAGCGCCGCCACGAAGCCGGCCTTGCGCGGCCCGGCGTGCTCGAGCCAGCCGCCCCACAGCGCCGCGGCCGAACCGAGGAAAAGGAAGAACAACTGGAACATGACGGCCAGGTAGGTGACCTTCCAGTCGCAGGTGGTGGCGGTCAGCTGCTGGACGATCTCCTCCCAGGCGCCGCTGCTCTTGCCGCAGGAGACGGGCGCCGTGACGCCGATGGCGCGCGACAGCGGCAGCCAGAAAACCGAAAAGCCGTACGCCATGCCGATGCACAGGTGGATGGCCAGCGCTGCCGGCGGTACCAGCCAGCGGTTGAATCCCGGGCCGGCGATCGTTCGCTCCTTCGCCAGCCAGCCCAATTGCGCACTGCGAGCGGTGCTGCCGGCCCCTGCATCTGCCATTGCGTTTCTCCTCGGTTTTGCGATTTATGTTCTCTTATGGGTCGCGCCGGACTCCGCGCGCCAGCATGCGATAGGACCGCATGGCAGGAATATAACGGCAGCGCGCGTGGTCGCGCGGGCGATTTTTCCGGTCGGCGTTGCCTTGGTGGCTCCTGCACCGCGCCTGCGTAGAATCGATGCCCTCGAAGTCCGGTCGCGGGGAGAGCGCATGACGCTGCATTTCAAATGGTTGTCCGATGGCCTCGCGGCGGCGGGCCAGATCACGCCCGGGGATCTTGGCGCCATCGCCGCCCACGGTTTCAAGACGGTCATCAACAACCGGCCCGACGGCGAGGGCGGCGCGGCGCAGCCGTCCAGCGCGCAGTTGCAGCAGGCGGCCGAAGCTGCCGGGCTGCGCTACGTGTATCTGCCGGTGGTCAGCGGGCAGCTCACCCCCCAGCAGGTGGTCGACATGGCCCGGACGCTGCAGACGGCCGCCACGCCGGTATTCGCCTTTTGCCGCTCCGGCGCCCGCACCGAGCACCTCTTTCACCTGGCCACGCAGGGGCACTAGCGGACATCGCCTGCGCCACTGCCTTTCCCCCTCTCCCTGCGGGAGAGGGCCGGGGTGAGGGGCGTTGGCAATACAAGAAAATTAATAATATTTGTAAAACATAACGCAAATTTAGCGGCAAATAGCACCAGAAAACGCAAGATAATCACCGCCCCGCCCCCTGAAACACAAACGCTCCAATCGCCCCCGCCTTTCCCCGATCCCCCGTGCCACTACCGGCAATAGGGCGCCTGCAGACCAGGGCGACTTGATACGCGCCGGCCACACCCATATAATCAGCACTCTCTGGTGTCGAGTGCTAACGATTTCTCCGCGGTGGGTGTATCTGGTCCCGGACCGCACCCGCCCGCCGGTCTCCCGCCGGCGTGGAGGTTGGCCCTTGGCATGGGAAGGCAGACAACTTTTGGAATTCCTCCGGGGACGATGGGTCCCCGGGAACCTTGTCAGGAGAAACTATGAAACTTCGTCCTTTGCACGATCGCGTGATCGTCAAGCGCCTGGACAACGAAACGCAAGACCGCCTCGGGCATCGTCATCCCCGACACCGCCGCCGAAAAGCCCGACCAGGGCGAAGTCCTGGCCGTCGGCCCGGGCAAGCGCGACGACAACGGCAAGCTGCATCGCGCTGGACGTCAAGGTCGGCGACCGCGTCCTGTTCGGCAAGTACGCCGGCCAGACCGTCAAGGTCGACGGCGACGAACTGCTCGTCATGCGCGAAGAAGACATCATGGCCGTCATCAGCTAACAGCGGATCGCACCGGGACCGCGTCCCGGCATTTCCCGCGGCGCGGCCGGCCAAGGCCGCCCGGCGCGGCGGGATCCCCGATCATCATCGACGTACCAACACAGATTCAGGAGTTTCACATGGCAGCTAAAGAAGTAGTTTTCGGCGATGACGCCCGCGCACCGCATGGTGCGGGGCGTCAACATCCTGGCCAACGCGGTCAAGGTCACCCTGGGCCCGAAGGGCCGCAACGTGGTGCTCGAGCGCACCTTCGGCGCCCCGACGGTCACCAAGGACGGTGTTTCCGTCGCCAAGGAAATCGAGCTCAAGGACAAGTTCGAGAACATGGGCGCGCAGATGGTCAAGGAAGTCGCTTCCAAGACCTGCGACAACGCCGGTGACGGCACCACCACCGCGACCGTGCTGGCCCAGTCGATCGTCCGCGAAGGCATGAAGTACGTGGCCGCCGGCATGAACCCGATGGACCTGAAGCGCGGCATCGACAAGGCCGTCATCGCCGTCATCGAGGAACTCAAGAAGATCAGCCGGCCCTGCACGACCAGCAAGGAAATCGCCCAGGTCGGCGCCATCTCGGCCAACGCCGACGCCGACATCGGCAAGATCATCGCCGACGCGATGGACAAGGTCGGCAAGGAAGGCGTCATCACCGTCGAAGACGGCAAGTGCGCTCGACAACGAGCTCGAAGTGGTCGAAGGCATGCAGTTCGACCGCGGCTACCTGTCGCCCTACTTCATCAACAACCCGGACAAGCAGATCGCCGTCCTGGAGAACCCGTTCGTGCTGCTGCACGACAAGAAGATCTCCAACATCCGCGACCTGCTGCCGGTGCTCGAGCAGGTGGCCAAGGCCGGCCGTCCGCTGCTGATCATCGCCGAAGAAGTCGAAGGCGAAGCGCTGGCCACGCTGGTGGTCAACAACATCCGCGGCATCCTCAAGACCGTCGCCGTCAAGGCGCCGGGCTTCGGCGACCGCCGCAAGGCCATGCTGGAAGACATCGCCATCCTGACCGGCGGCAAGGTCATCGCCGAGGAAGTCGGCCTGACGCTGGAAAAGGCCACGCTGGCACGACCTGGGCCAGGCCAAGCGCATCGAAGTGGCCAAGGAAAACACCACGATCATCGACGGCGCCGGCGACGGCAAGGCACATCGAGGCGCGCGTCAAGCAGATCCGCGCGCAGATCGAGGAAGCCACCAGCGACTACGACAAGGAAAAGCTGCAGGAGCGCGTGGCCAAGCTGGCCGGCGGCGTGGCGGTGATCAAGGTCGGTGCCGCGACCGAAGTCGAAATGAAGGAAAAGAAGGCCCGCGTCGAAGACGCGCTGCACGCCACGCGCGCGGCGGTCGAAGAAGGCATCGTCGCCGGCGGCGGCGTGGCGCTGCTGCGCGCCAGCAGGCGGTCGCCGCACGCTCAAGGGCGACAACGCCGATCAGGACGCCGGCATCAAGATCGTGCTGCGCGCGATCGAAGAGCCGCTGCGCCAGATCGTCGCCAACGCCGGCGAAGAAGCCAGCGTCGTGGTCGCCAAGGTTGCCGACGGCAAGGGCAACTACGGCTACAACGCGCCAGACGGACGAGTACGGCGACCTGGTCGAGATGGGCGTCCTCGACCCGACCAAGGTCACGCGCACGGCGCTGCAGAACGCCGCGTCGGTCGCCGGCCTGATGCTGACGACCGACGCCATGGTCGCCGAGCTGGTCGAAGACAAGCCCAAGGGCGGCGGCGGTGGCGGCGGCATGGGCGGCATGGGCGGCATGGGCGGCATGGGCATGGACATGTAAGGCCCGGCGGCCGGGTGCCCGCAGGGGCGCCCGCCACCCGCAAAAGCCCCGCTCCGGCGGGGCTTTTTTGTCGCTAAACTCCGCCCTATGGACCTGACGAACCAGTTTCTGATTGCCATGCCCGCCATGGAGGATCCGAACTTCGATCGCACGGTCGTGTACGTGTGCGAGCACAGCGACAAGGGGGCGATGGGCGTCGTCATCAACCGCCCGATGGAGCTCACGCTGGCGCGGCTGTTCGACAAGATCGACCTGCGGCTGGAGATCGCGCCCTGGCGCGACGAACCCGTGCTCTACGGCGGCCCGGTGCAGACCGAACGCGGTTTCGTGCTGCACGCGCCGGCCGGCAACTACGGCTCCACGCTCACCGTCGCCGACGACATCGGCCTGACCACGTCCAAGGACGTGCTCGAGGCGCTGGCCGGCGGCACCGGCCCCGAGCGGCTGCTGGTCACGCTCGGCTACGCCGGCTGGGGCGCCGGGCAGCTCGAGCGCGAGCTCGCGCACAACGGCTGGCTCAATGTCACCGCCGATGCCCGCGTCATCTTCGAGACGCCGCTCACCGACCGCTTCGATGCGGCGCTCAAGCTGCTGGGAGTCGACCCCCTGCACCTGGCCAGCCAGCCCGGACATGCATGAGGCCGCACCCGCGCCCGCGCGGGCGCCTGCGCCGGCGGCCCGCCCGGGCGCAGCGGACGGCATCGTGCTGGGCTTCGATTTCGGCACGCGCCGCATCGGCGTCGCGCTGGGCAACGGCGTGACGCGCAGCGCGCGCCCGCTGACGATCGTCGCCGCCGGCGGCCCGGCCGCGGCGCCGTGGCGCGAACTGGCCGCGCTGGTCGGGCACTGGCAGCCGCAGCAGCTGGTGGTCGGCGTCGCGCGCCATCCCGACGGCGCCGCGCACGCCATGACGGCGCGCTGCGAGCGTTTCGCCCGCCAGCTCGAGGGCCGCTTTGGCCTGCCGGTGGCGCGTGTCGACGAGCGCTACTCGAGCGCCGTGCTCGCCGCGCGGGACGGCCCGCAGGACGACCGGGCCGCGGCGGTGATCCTGCAGCAATGGTTCGACCAGATGCCCGCCCGGCCGCCGGCCGGCGCACCGGCGCCATGCTAGAGCTCGACGCCGAAGCCACCTACGCCGAGCTCGTGCGCCGCGTGCGCGAGCACGTCGCCGGCCGCCATCCGGTGCTGGTGGGCGTGCATACCGGCGGGGTCTGGCTGGCCGAGCGGCTGCGCGCCGACCTGGGCATCGCCGCCGAGGTCGGCATCCTCGACGTCTCCTTCTATCGCGATGACTACAGCAGCGGCGGCCTGGCGCGCGGCGTGCGCCCGTCGCGCATCCCGTTCGACATCAACGGCGCCGACGTGCTGCTGGTCGACGACGTGCTCAACACCGGCCGCACGGTGCGCGCCGCGATGAACGAACTCTTCGACTACGGCCGCCCGGCGCGCATCGAACTGGCGGTGCTGGTCGACCGCGGCGGGCGCGAACTGCCGGTCGCCACCGGCCTGGTCGGACGCACGATCGAAGTGCCGGCGGACGTGAGCGTGGTGCTGTCGCGCGACGACGACCGGCGCCTGCACCTGTGCCTGGAACGCGCCGGGGCCGCCTGACCGTGCAGCTGGAAGCGAGCAACCCGCAGATCACCGCCGACGGCGGGCTGCACCACCTGCTGTCGATTGCCGACCTGCCGCGCGCGCTCATCGAACGCATCCTGACCACCGCCGACGGCTTCATCGCGGTGGGCACGCGCGAGGTCAAGAGCGTGCCGCTGCTGCGCGGCCGCTCGGTGTTCAATCTCTTCTTCGAGAACTCGACGCGCACGCGCACGACCTTCGAGATCGCCGCCAAGCGCCTGAGCGCCGACGTCTACAACCTCAACGTCGCGGCCTCCAGCACGTCCAAGGGCGAATCGCTGCTCGACACCATCGACAACCTGACGGCGATGCAGGCCGACATCTTCGTCGTGCGCCATTCGCAGGGCGGGGCGCCGTACCTGATCGCGCGTCACGTCGCCCCGCACGTGCACGTGGTCAACGCCGGCGACGGCCGCCACGCCCATCCGACCCAGGCGCTGCTCGACCTGTACACGATCCGCCACTACAAGGGCGGCTTCGACGGCCTGTCGGTGGCGATCGTCGGCGACATCCTCAACTCGCGCGTGGCGCGCTCCGACATCCGCGCGCTGCTGGCGATGGGCGTCACCGACCTGCGCGCGGTCGGGCCGCTGACCCTGCTGCCCGGCGGCCTCGACGAACTGGGCGTGCGCGTGTGCACGCGCCTGGACGAGGGCATCCGCGACGCCGACGTCATCATCATGCTGCGCCTGCAGAACGAGCGCATGCGCGGCGCCCTGCTGCCCAGCGCGGCCGAGTATTTCCGCAACTACGGCCTCACCGCGCAGGCGCTGCGCCACGCCCGTCCCGACTGCATCGTGATGCACCCGGGGCCGATGAACCGCGGCGTCGAGATCGACTCGGGCGTCGCCGACGGCCCGCACAGCGTCATCCTGCCGCAGGTGAGCTTCGGCATCGCCGTGCGCATGGCGGTGCTGTCGATGGTGGTCTCGTCGCAGATGGCAGGAGCGCAGCGCGCATGAGCGCCACGCTGGCCATCGAGAACGGCCGTGTGATCGATCCGCAGTCGGGGCGCGATGCGGTCGGCAACGTCTATATCGCCGACGGCCGCATCGCCGCGGTGGGCGCCGCGCCGGCGGGCTTCGCCGCCCGGCGCACCATCGACGCGCGCGGCCTGGTCGTGGCGCCCGGACTGGTCGACCTGTGCGCGCGCATGCGCGAGCCCGGATCCGAGGGCGCGCTGCGCGGCGAGATGCACGCCGCGCTGGCCGGCGGCGTCACCGGCGTCGTCTGCCCGCCGGACACCGATCCGCCGCTCGACGAGCCCGGGCTCGTGCGCATGCTGCGCCAGCGCTCGCGCGAGGCCGCCGGCGCGCGCCTCTATCCGCTGGGCGCGCTGACCGCGGGCCTGGCCGGCCAGACGCTGGCCGAGATGCATACGCTGGCGCAGGTCGGCTGCGTGGCGTTCTGCCAGACCGGCGCGCTGCCCGCCAACCTGGGCACCCTGCTGCAGGCGCTGCGCTACGCGCGCACCTTCGACCTGGCGGTCTGGCTGCGTCCGGTCGACGCCAGCCTGGCCGGCGACGGCGTGGCCGGCGACGGCGCGCTGGCCACCCGCCTGGGCCTGCCGCCGATACCGGTGGCCGCCGAGACCGTGGCCCTGCACGCCATCTTCGAACTGCAGCGCACCACCGGCACGCGCGTGCACGTTTGCCGCCTGTCCTCGGCCGCCGGCGTGGAACTGGTGCGCGCGGCCAAGCGCGAGGGACTGCCGGTCAGTGCCGACGTCTCGGTGCAGCACCTGCACCTCATCGACCGCAACATCGGCTACTACGACACCAACTGCCGCCTCGATCCGCCGCTGCGCGGCCGAGCACGACCGCGCCGCGATCCGCGCCGGACTGGCCGACGGCACGATCGACGCCGTCTGCTCCGACCACGCGCCGGTGGCGCTCGAGGACAAGTTGCTGCCCTTCGGCGAGGCGCAGGCCGGCGCCAGCGCGCTCGAGACCCTGCTGCCGCTGATGCTCGGCTGGGCGCAGGCCGACGGCATCGCCCTGCCGGCGGCCCTGGCCGCCGTCACCGCCGCGCCCGCCCGCATCCTGGGCGAGGACACCGGCACCCTGGCGCCCGGCCGCAAGGCCGATCTCGTCATCTTCGACCCCAGGGCCGGCTGGACCGTGCAGCCGGCCGATTTCCGGAGCAGCGGGCACAACTCGCCGTTTGCCGGACTGCGCATGACGGGGCGGGTGCGCTGGACGCTGGTCGGCGGCGAGGTCCGTTTCGAGCACGCGGCGTGAATAGCGCCGACGTTCACCCGCCCACCGCCCCTCACCCCCGGCCCCTCTCCCGCTACGCGGGCGAGGGGGGAAATTCACCCTCTCCCTGCCGGAGAGGGCCGGGGTGAGGGTCCGACGCCGACGACGCGCCCGCACCGAATGACCCCGCGCCTGCTCCTCGTTCCCATCACCTGCCTGGCATTGATCCTGCACCTGCTGTGGGGCCTGCTCGTGGCCGTGCTGCTGTTCCCGCTGCTGCCGGCGGCGCTGCGCGATGCGCTGGTGCGGGTGTGGTCGCGCATCGTGCTGCGGATCCTGGGCGTCCGCCTGCATGCAACGGTGGCACCGGGCGGCGCGCCGCTGGCGGCCGGCCAGGGCGCACTGCTGGTGACGAACCACATTTCCTGGCTCGATGTCTTCGTCATCACGGCCATCGTGCCGGCGCGCTTCGTCGCCAAGTCGGAGATCGCGCGCTGGCCGGTGCTGGGCCGGCTCGCCGCGGCGATCGACACCGTGTTCGTGGAGCGCGGCCGCCGCCACGCGGTGGCGCATGTCAACGAACTCGTGGTGCGGCGCCTCAGGGCCGGGCAGGCCATCGGCATCTTCCCGGAAGGCACCACCACGGACGGCACGCACGTGCTGCCGTTTCACGCCAACCTCGTGCAGGCGGCGATCGATGCCCCGGCGCCCGTGATTCCGCTGGCCCTGCAATACCGCCAGGACGACCAACCGGCCACCGCGGCTGCCTACATCGGCGACATGACCCTGGTCGCGTCCATCTGGATCATCGTCACGACGCCGCGCCTGAGCGCGCACCTGTGCTGGCTGCCCGCGCTCGACACCGCCGGCCAGCGCCGCCACGACCTGGGCCGGCACGCCCGCGATGCGATCGCCCGGTGCCTGGACCTGCCGCAGGACGCGCCGCCGGAGCAGCGCGTTAGCGCGGCCCGCTGACCGCGGCCCTCACCCCCGGCCCCTCTCCCGCTGGCGCGGGCGAGGGGAGAAGATCACTGTCACGCGCTGAGGCTTTTCACCTTCTCCCGCTGGCGCGGGCGAGGGGAGAAATTCACTGTCACGCGCTGAGGTTTTTCACCTTCTCCCGCTGGCGCGGGCGAGGGGAGAAATTCACTGTCACGCGCTGAGGCTTTTCACCTTCTCCCGCTGGCGCGGGCGAGGGGAGAAATTCACTGTCACGCGCTGAGGCTTTTCACCCTCTCCCTCCGGGAGAGGGCCGGGGTGAGGGTCGCAGTGAGGGTCGCAGTCAGGGTCGCGGCATCTGCGCGCATTGCGCAATGCGCTCGAGCACGGCCTGCGTCTGCTGCAGCACCTCGTTGTTCCAGAACCGCAGGACGACGAAACCGTGCGCTGCCAGCCAGCGATCGCGCTGCCGATCGGACGGGGATTCCATATGCTGGCCACCGTCGACCTCGATGACAAGACGGCAGGAGTGGCAGAGAAAGTCGACGATGTAGGGGCCGACCGGCTGCTGGCGGTGAAACCGCAGCCCGCTGGTACGGCGCGCGCGCAGGTGGCGCCACAGGCGCCGCTCGGCATCCGTGGCGCTTTTGCGCAGACGGCGCGCGAAATCCTTCTGGTCCATTGGAACGGGCACGTCGGGGCCTTGGGCGCAAGACAGGCGACAATGCGCGCCGGCGCAGGCATTGCAAAGGCTGCGGGCGGTAGCGGCCGCGGACCCAAGGGCCCGACTTTCGCATTGCGGCGACGCGACCCGGTGCGTATGCTCCCCCGCCATCGGTGCCACATCTCTGCGGGGAGCGGTCATGGTCCAGGAGCACAAGCGCATTTCCGGGCTTTCCGGCAATGAAATCTACTTCCTGGAGCGCATGGGGTACCGCCCGGGGCAACTGTGCGTGGGCAACAGCGTGGTCGCGCTCGGCGTCGCGCGCGGCATCGGCGCGGGCCTGTCGACACTGGGCGGCGGCGAGATCGAGGAAGTCACGCGGCTGGTGCACGATGGCCGCGCGCGCGCCTTCGACCGCATGATGGAGGAGGCCGGAAACTACGGCGGCGTCGGCCTGACCGGGGTGTCCTTCGACGTCATCAACCACGGCGGCAATCTCGAATTCATCACGACGGGCTCGACGATCCGCTCGGCGACCGCCGGCACCGCGCCCGAAAAGCCGCGCTTTTCCACGTCGGCCGACGTCGCCAAGCTGTTCTGCCAGGCCGATGCCGGCTTCACCCCCATCCGCTTCGTCTTCGGCAACGTGGCCTATTCCATCGGCCTGGGCGGCACCATTGCCGGCGGCTTCAAGAGCCTGGCGCGCGGCGAGGTGGCCGAATACACGCAGATCTTCGATCGCACCCGCCACCTGGCGCTGACCCGCTTGACCGACGAGGCCAAGCGCTGCAACGCCAATGCCGTGGTCGGCATCGAGACGACCATCTCGCCGCTGCTGGGGGCGCAGGAGATGATCATGGTCGGCACCGCGTCGCACCATCCGGCCATCGAGGCTTTCGATCTCAAGCCGGTGACGAGCGACATGACCAACGAGGAAATGTGGAACATGGTCAATGTCGGGTTCCTGCCGATCCGCCTCGTGATGGGCGTGTCGGTCTACTCGCTCGGGCTCAAGGGCGGGATCTTCTCCGCCGTGCAGACCCTCGGCGGCGGCGAGGTGGCCGGGTTGACCGAAATCCTCTACGAAGCCCGCGAGAAGGCGCTGGCGCGCATCGAGGCCGACGCCGAGCGCTGCGGCGCCGACGAGGTCATCGGCGTCAAGACGCGCATCTATGACCTGGGAGGCGGGCTCGATCGAGTTCATGGCGATCGGCACCGCCGTCAAGAAGGTGGCGGGCATCCGCACCAAGTCCGAAACCCTGCCGGCGCAGGCGATCCTGCAGGATCGCGAAACGTTCGTCGACGCGTCCGACACGCTCAGCCCGACGATCACCATGACGCGCTCGAACTCGGCCTCGGCGCGCCAGCTGCAGAACGGCCCGCTGGCCCTGTTCATCGCGCTGGCGGCGATCGGCTTCTACATCGTGCTGCACGTGCTCAGGCGTTGAGCGCGCCCGGCGCGCGCCGGGCGCGCATCCGCGGTCTGCTGTGGGTGCTGGTCGCCGCGGGCCTGGGCGCGGGCCTGGTGACGGGCCTGCCGGTGCTGGCGCGCCAGATGCCCTGGCCCGCGGAGCGCTGGCTGGCCGACCGCCTGGGCGCCGGCGTCGCCGGCCGCACGTGTGCCGGCGGCGCGCCGGCGCGCGCGGCCCTGGCCACCCTCGTGGGGCGCATCTACCCGCTCTATCCCGACGACGCGGCGCTGCCGTTGACCATCGACGTGATCGCCGGAACGACGGTCAATGCCTATGCCACGCTGGGCGGCCATGTCCACGTCTTCGACGGCCTGCTGCAGCAGGCGCGCTCGCCCGAGGAACTGGCCGGCGTGCTGGCGCACGAGATCGAGCACGTCCGGCAGCGCCACATCATCCAGGGCGTGGCCGTCAATGTGCTGGGCGCGGGCGCGCTCGCGCTGCTGGTGCCGGGCGGACACGAATCGGCCACGCGCCTGGCGGCGGCCCTGATGGAACTCAAGTTCAGCCGCGGCGAAGAGGCCGAGGCCGACGAAAAGGGCCTGCAGCGCCTGCAGCGCGCCCAGGTGGACGCGACCGCACTGATGCAGTTCTTCCTGCGCGCGCGGGATCTGCCGCAGGCGCCCGAACTCGTCTCGAACCATCCGGACAATGGCGCGCGTGCCGCCCTGGCGCAGCGCTTTCGCGACTACCCGGTGCGGCCGATACTCGATGCGCAGCAGTGGCAGGCGCTGCGCGGCATCTGCCGGTAGGGCCCGTTGCTCGCCTCGCCCGCGCCAGCGGGTGAAAAGCTCCCCTTGCCGCGTAGCGGGAGAGGGGCCGGGGGTGGGGCCGTTGCACATGCACCCTCACCCCGCCGTCTCCCGGAGGGAGAGGGTGAAAGGCCTCCCTCGCCTGCGCCAGCAGGAGAGCGTGAAAAGCTCCCCTCGCCCGCGCCAGCGGGAGAGGGGCCGGGGGTGAGGGCCGGCGCTCCCGGGCATTTCACCTGCGTCACGGCCCGGCTCGGCCAGTGCAGCGCCGTCAGGCTGCCGCCCCAGACGCAACCGGTGTCGATGCCGATGGCGTCGTCGCGTCGCAGCAGCCCCAATGTCGACCAGTGGCCGAACACGACCGGCGTGTCGCGGCTGGCGCGCTGCGGGTGGTCGAACCACGGCACCCAGCCGGGCGGCGCGCTGTCGATGCTGCCCTTGAGCTTGAGATCCATCGCGCCCTCGAGCGACACGAAGCGCACGCGCGTGAGCGCGTTGAGTATGCAGCGCAGGCGGTCGGCACCCGCAGGCGAATCGCTCCACTGCACGCGGCCGGTTGCCGTACATCGTGGCCAGGAAATCGCGGTAGTCGGGCGCGCGCAGCTGGCTGCTCGACCTCGCCGGCCAGCGCCAGCGTCCGGTCCGCGTCCCAGGACGGCAGCACGCCGGCGTGCACGAACAGCGCGCCGTCGCGCACATGCGGCCAGCGGCCGCGTGCGCACCCAGTCGAGCAGTTCGGCCGCGTCGGGCGCCGCCAGGATCGGCTGCAGCGTGTCGTCGGCGTGCGGTCGGCCGGATTCCGGCCGCGACGGCCAGCAGGTGCAGGTCGTGGTTGCCCAGCAGGCGCCACGGCGCGCTCGCCCAGTGCGCGCACCCGGCGCAGCGTTGCCGAGCGAATCGGGCCCGCGGTTGACGAGGTCGCCGACGAACACCAGCGGTGCGTCGGCAGGCAACTGCGCCAGCAGCGCATCCAGGCTGCCGGCGCAGCCTTGGAGGTCGCCGATGGCGTAGAAGCTCAACGCCGAGCCCTCACCCCCGGCCCCTCTCCCGCTGTCGCGGGCGAGGGGAGCTTTTCGGCCTCCCCTGCTGACGACGGGAGCATTTCACCCTCTCCCGCGGTCGCGGGCGAGGGGAATTCTTCACCCTCTCCCCTCGGGAGAGGGACGGGGTGAGGGTGCACGCCGTCCATTGCCATGCCTATGTACCGCTCGCCGGCGCCAGCAGCGCCTCGATGTCGTCGGCGCCCAGGGCCCGCGCCAGCCCGGCCTCGTCGCCCAGCAATGCCTGGGCGAGCCTGGCCTTGCGTGCCTGCAGCTCGCGCATGCGCTCCTCGATCGTGCCGGCGCACAGCAGGCGGTAGACGAACACCGGCTTGTCCTGGCCGATGCGGTGCGCGCGGTCGGTCGCCTGGTCCTCGACGGCCGGGTTCCACCACGGGTCGTAATGGATCACCGTGTCGGCGGCGGTCAGGTTCAGGCCGGTGCCGCCGGCCTTGAGGCTGAGCAGGAACAGCGGCACGTCGCCGGCCTGGAACTGGGCGACCGCCGCGGCCCGGTCGCGCGTCTCGCCGGTCAGCAGCGCGTAGCGCTGGCCGCGCTCGCGCAGGGCCTGCTCGATCAGCGCCAGCATCGACGTGAACTGCGAGAAGACGAGCACGCGCCGGCCCTCGACCAGCAGGCCGTCGAGCATTTCCATGAGCAGCTGCAGCTTGGCCGATTCGCTGACCTTGCGTGCGCTGCTCAGGCTGACCAGCCGCGGATCGCAGCACACCTGGCGCAGCTTGAGCAGCGCATCGAGCACCACCACCTGGCTGCGGTCCAGGCCCTGCTCGGACAGCGCCTGGCGCACGCGCTCGTGCATGCTGGCGCGCACCGCCTCGTACAGGTCGCGCTGGCCGCCTTCGAGGGCAACGTAGCGCTCGATCTCGGTGCGCGGCGGCAGCTCGGGCGCCACCTCGTCCTTGCGCCGGCGCAGCACGAACGGCCGGATGCGGGTCGTCAGGTGCACGCGCCGGTCCTCGTCGCCATGGCGTTCGATCGGCACGCGGTACAGGCGCGAGAAGCTGGCCTGGTCGCCCAGCAGCCCGGGCGCGAGCCAGTCGAACTGCGCCCACAGCTCGCCCAGGTGATTCTCCAGCGGCGTGCCGGTCAGCGCCAGGCGGTGCGTGGCCTTGATCATGCGGATCGCGCTGGCCGCCTGGGTGCGCGGGTTCTTGATGTTCTGCGCCTCGTCGACGATCAGCAGGTGAAAGGGCTGGGCGCTGAGCTGTTCGATGTCGCGCGCCAGCAGCGCGAAGCTGGTCACCACCAGGTCGCTGCTGGCGATGCGCTCGAAGTCGCGCCGGCGGTCGGTGCCGTGCAGCTGCAGCGCGCGCAGGCCCGGGGCGAAGCGCCGCGCCTCGGCCACCCAGTTGTGCACCAGCGAGGTGGGCGCGATCACGAGCGCCGGCGCGAGCAGCCGCCCCTGCTCCTTTTCCAGGCAGACGTGCGCCAGGGTCTGCAGCGTCTTGCCCAGCCCCATGTCGTCGGCCAGCAGCCCGCCCAGCCCGTACTGGCGCAGGAACTGCAGCCAGCTCAGCCCGGCGCGCTGGTAGGGGCGCAGCTCGGCCTGCAGGCCCGCCGGGACCGGCGCGGTGTCGACGTGCTCGAAGTTGGCCAGGCGCTGCGCGAAGCGGCGCAGATCGGGCGCGCCGACCCAGGTGATGTGTCCGTTGTCGGCCAGGCCGGAAACGCGTGCCAGGTCGAGGCGTGACAGGCGCAGCAGGCGCGCCGCGCGCGCACTGCGCTTGCCCGCGTGACTCTTGCGCGGCGGCCCGTTGCGCCGCGCATCGCCCAGCTCGACCAGCGTGTCCAGCAGCGGCGCGATGCGCGCCCACGGCAGGCGCACGATGTGCTTGGCGTCGATGCGCACCTGCAGCAGGCCGGCGGGCGCAAGTGCCTCGCGGCTGCGCCCGGCGCCCGGGCGCGCATCGGCCAGCGCCGACTCGAGCAGCGGCAGCAGCGGCACGCGCTTGTCGCCGAGCTTGAGCCCGAGCTCCAGGTCGAACCAGTCCTGGCCGGGCACCTCGTGGACGGCCATCTCCAGGTCGCCGACCTCGACCACCTGCCACGGGAAATCCGCGTCGACCTCGACCTCCCAGCCCTGTTCGCGCCAGCGGCCGACGCATTCGTCCATCAGCTGGGCGGCCGCGTCGTCGCGGATCTGGAAGGCAGATTCGCTGCTGCGCCGTCCCTGCGGTGCGCTCGGGTACGACCAGGGCGTGGCGCCGTCGGCCTGCAATTGCGCGATCACGCGCTCGACCTGGCGTGCATCGGGCGCGGCATCGACCAGCTCGCCGTCGACCACCAGCCGGCTCTGCGCCCGCTGCAGCGGGACGGCAATGCCGTCGATGCGCAGCGATACGTACAGCGCCGCGTTGGGCGGCTGGCGATTGGGCGGCGTGTCGTCGCGCACCGGCGCATGCGCGGCGCCCAGCCGCACGCACACCGTGCCCAGGCCGTGGGCGATGCGCGGCATTTCGGCCGGCGCCGCAGCGACGCTCTCCTCGTCGGGTGCGGCCGGGGCGCTCCAGGGGCGCGCGAAGGCCGCCCCGGCGCCCGGTGCGATCGCATCGGCCCACTGCGGCTGCCACTGCAGCAGCACGGCGGCCGCGTGCTTGCACAGCCGCCCGATGGGGCACGAACAGTGCGATTCGATCTCCACCTGCGCGCCCGCGCTCTTGCGCATCATGCGCACGCCCACCTGGTAGCGGCGCTGGTCGGCGCCGGGCGCCGGCGTCGAGCCGCGCACCTGGGCGCGCAGCTCCATCAGGTTGCTCGACACCACCTCGAGCTCGACCGCCAGCACCCGTCCGGCCTGCATGACCTCGCGCCCGCGCTGCAGGCTGCGGCCGTGGAAGATGCGTTCGAGATCGCGCGTGCCGGGCAGGAACGGCGCGACATCGTTGCTGCGCGCGGCCCGCATCAGGCGCCTCCGGTGCCGGCGCCGGGTCGATCCCCGGGCGCCTCGTCGAGTGCGCCGTCCGGCCGCGGACGCCGCGGCAGGCGCCGCCAGAAGCGGGCGGGGAACAGGAACAGCGCCAGGTACAGCGCGGCGACCACGAGCAGAGCGGCCAGGCTGGCGTAATCGGGCGCGCCCAGCCGCCAGAGCAGGGTGCCGGCGCCGCCCAGCAGGACGTTCGCGCCCAGCAGCAGCGCCAGGGTCTGGCGTACGCTGTAGCCGCGGCGCAGCAGCAGGTGGTGGATGTGGCCGCGGTCGGGGCGGGCCGGATCGCGCCGGCGCAGCACGCGGCGCAAGGTCACGGTGAGCACGTCGAGCAGCACCACCGCCACCGCCCAGGGCATTACCACCGGCGGCACGTGCGCGCCGCTGCGCTGCGTGAGCTCGACCGAGAACCAGGCCACGATGAAGCCCAGGATCATGCTGCCGGTGTCGCCCATGAACGTGCGGCGCGCGCCGCGCCACGGATGCGGCAGGTTGAAGATGAGAAAGCCGGCGAGCGCCCCCAGCAGCACCAGCAGGAACTTGAGCGCGATGACGTCGCCCAGCATTGCGGCGAAGACGGCGAAAAGGCCGAGCACGCAAAAGGCCATGCCGCCGGCCAGCCCGTCCATGCCGTCGAACATGTTGAAGCCGTTGATCACCGCGACCGTGGCGAAGACCGTCAGCGGAATGCCCCAGTTCCGGAGCTCGAACGGACCGCGGGCGAAGATATCGCCCAGGTTGACCAGGAAGTGATTGGCCCACGACGTCATCAGCAGGACCGCCAGCACCTGCACGCCCAGCTTGCCGCTGGCCGACACCTCGCCCAGGTCATCGAGCAGGCCGATGGCGAACAGCAGGGCCACCGCGACGAACAGGACCGCGTACTGGACCAGGACCGGGGTGGAGAACAGCAGCGACGCGACAAAGCCCAGGGTCAGGGCGATGCCGCCGGTAAGGGGGATGGAGTCGCCGTGGCGCTTGCGCCCGCCGGCATGGTCCAGCAGGCCGAAGCGCTGGGCCGGACGGCGCAGCCAGACGATCAGCATGGCCGTCAGCAGGCAGGCAACCAGGGCTTGAACGAAAAACGTCACGACGGTTTTTTCGGTCCGGTAGCGGCGCGTAACTGCCCATTATGCCGAGAATTCGCGATTCCCGACAGCCTGGGCCGGTGCGCCCGATACGGGCCGGTGGTGACGGGGCGAGGGTGCCTAGGCCCCGCGAACCTTCCGTAAAAGCGCCGAAGTCGACCGTTCGTGCTCGAACGGGATGGCCACCGCCCGGGCGCCCCAGGTCGAGGCCAGCCGCGCTTCCGGGGTTGCGGCCACGTCATAGTCGCCGCCCTTCACATAGACGTCCGGGCGCACTGCCTGCAGCACCGGCAGCGGCACCGATTCCTCGAAAATCGTAACCAGATCAACGAACTCCAGCGCCGCCAGCAGCGCGGCACGGTCCTGTTCGCCGTTGATCGGGCGATCGCTGCCCTTGCCCAGCGAGCGCACCGAGGCATCGGAATTGACCGCCACGACCAGGCTGGCACCCAGCGCGCGGGCGCGCGACAGGTAGGTCACATGGCCGCGGTGCAGGATGTCGAAGACGCCGTTTGTGAACACCAACGGTCGACTTAGAGTGAGTACACGCTTTTCAATATCGGACCCACTTACGATTTTTTGCTCGAACGACAGTGCCGAATAGGCAGTGGCCATGGGCGGCTTTCGGGGGGGGCGCGCGCTCAGCTGCCTGCCGGCGCCGGGGTGCAGGGCGCCCGGCACCGGGTCATGCCCAGGGCGGCGCGCAGCCCGGTATCGGCAAGCGCCTGCGCCAGCGACGCATGGCGCCAGTGCGGGGGCGCGTCGGCGCAGGCGTCGTCGGGCAGGGACAGCCCGTCCTTGCCCAGCAGCACGCGCTGGCCGACGCCGGCGGCCCGGGCGGCGCGCATGTCGTCGCACTTGTCGCCAAAGAGAACCGAGGCCGCCAGGTCCAGGCCGAGGTCGCGTGCCGCGTCGAGCAGCATGCCGGGGGCGGGCTTGCGGCAGTTGCAGGCCTGGCGCAACGTGCCCTGGGCGAGGGTCGGGTGGTGCGGGCAGTGATACACGCCGGCCAGCGGTGCACCGGCCCCGGCAAAGCGCGCGCGCATCCAGTCGGTGAGCCGGTCGAAATCCGCCTCGGTGTACATGCCGCGCCCGATCCCCGCCTGGTTGGTCACGACCACGACGGCATAGCCCGCCTGCGCCAGCTCGGCCGCCGCCGCCAGCGCGCCGTCGAGGAACTCGAAGTCGGCAATCCGGTAGACATAGCCGTGGTCGCGGTTGATGACCCCGTCGCGGTCGAGGAACGCCGCAGGGCGCGGCGCTGCCGGCGGCGGGCGTGCGTTCACGAGTTCTTCAGCAGCCACCGCACGTAGGCGGAAACGCCCTGCTCGACCGTGAGCAGGTCTTCGTCGAACCCCGCGGCGCGCAGCTGGGTGGTGTCGGCCTGGGTGAAGGCCTGGTACTTGCCGCGCAGCGCGGCGGGGAAGGAAACGTACTCGATCGTGCCCTGGACGGCGGCCTGGCGCAGCGTCATTTCCGGCTGGCCGTTGGCCACGCGCAGCGCGTTGATCACCGACAGCGCCACGTCGTTGAAGCTCTGCGCGCGTCCGGTGCCCAGGTTGAAGACGCCGCTGGTGGGCCGGTCCCAGAAATGCAGGTTGGCCCGCACCACGTCGTCGACATGGATGAAGTCGCGCCGCTGCTCGCCGTTTTCGAACCCGTGGCTGCCCTCGAAGAGCTTGACCTTGGCTTCGCTGCGGAACTGGTGGAAGTGGTGGAAGGCCACCGAGGCCATGCGCCCCTTGTGCGCCTCGCGCGGACCGTACACGTTGAAATAGCGCAGGCCCGTCACGGGCGCGTGGAAGTTGCCGAGCTGCCGGCGCACGACGTGATCGAACAGCAGCTTGGAGTAGCCGTAGACGTTGAGCGGCCGCTCGGCATGGCGACCTTCGGCGAAGGCCGGCCCCATGCCGTACACCGCCGCCGACGAGGCGTAGATCAGCGGAATGCCGCCGGCCTGGCACCAGTCGAACAGCTCGACCGAGTAGCGGAAGTTGTTGGCCATCATGTAGCGGCCGTCCGCTTCCATGGTGTCGGAGCAGGCGCCCTGGTGGAAGATCACCTCGGGCTTGGCCAGTTCGCGCCGGCGCACGCGCTCGAGGAACTCGGCCTTGTCCAGGTAGTCGCCGATCTCGAACTCGGCGAGGTTGCGGAACTTCTCGGCGCGCGTCAGGTTGTCGACGGCCAGGATCTCGGTCTCGCCGCGCTCGTTGAGCGCGCGCAGCAGGTTGGCGCCGATGAATCCGGCCGCGCCGGTGACGATGATCTTCATGCGTGGCTCATTGTTCTGCGGCCCTCACCAATGCCAGGAACCGCCGGTTCTCACGGTCACCCTCACCCCCGGCCCCTCTCCCGCTGGCGCGGGCGAGGGGAGAATTTCACCTTCTCCCTCCAGCGCGGGCGAGAGCAGCTATTCACCCTCTCTCTCCGGCGCGGGCGAGGGGAGCTTTTCCCCCTCTCCCTCCGGGAGAGGGCCGGGGTGAGGGCTGCTGGCACCCGAACGAGCCCGCGCCTTGCAAGGCGCGGTCGCTGCGGCGGCGCGAAGCGGTGCTTCGCGAAACCCCGCCTCCGCCCCTCCGGGAGAGGGCCGGGGTGAGGGAGTGCACCGCCGTCCCCAAAAAAGGCACGCGCGGTCACTGCCCGAACAACTCGGCCGCGCTCGCCGTCGCCGTCCCCAGCTTGCCCACGACGATACCACCGGCGCGGTTGGCCAGACGCACGGCGTCGCGCAACGGCAACCCGGCGGCCATCATGGTGCCGAGCACGGCGATCACGGTGTCGCCGGCGCCGCTCACATCGAACACCTCGCGCGCCTGGGTCGAGATGCTCCAGGCGTCGTCCCCGGTGAACAGCGTCATGCCTTCCTCGCTGCGCGTCAGCAGCAGCGCCTCGAGGCCGAGCGAGCGGCGCAGATCCTGCGCGCGGCGCTCCAGGTCGGCCTCGTCGCGCCAGCGCCCGACGACCTCGCGCAGTTCCGCGCGGTTGGGCGTGAGCACGCTGGCGCCGGCGTAGCGCGAGAAGTCGTCGCCCTTGGGGTCGACCAGCACGCGGCGCCCGGCCGCGCGCGCCATCGCGATCATGCGCGTGATGTGGGTGAGACCGCCCTTGCCGTAATCCGAAAGGATGACCACGTCGTAATCGCGCAGCAGGCCGGCGTATTCCTCCAGGTGCGCCTCGAGCACGTCCGCCACCGGTGCGCTTTCGAAATCGACGCGCGCCAGCTGCTGGCGCCGCGCGATGATGCGCAGCTTGACCGTGGTGGGCAGCGCCGCGTCCACGTGCAGGTGGTCGACGATGCCATCGGCCCGCGCCAGCGCCCGCAGCGTGCGGCCCGATTCGTCGTTGCCGATCACGCTCAGCAGCCCGGCGCTCGCCCCGAGCGCGGTGATGTTGCGCGCCACGTTGGCCGCGCCGCCCAGGCGCTCTTCGGTCCGGCCCACCCGCACCACCGGCACCGGCGCTTCGGGCGAAATGCGCTCGGCGTCGCCGAACCAGTAGCGGTCGAGCATCACGTCGCCGACGACCAGGATGCGGCTGTGCGCCAGTTGCGTGGGGATCATGGGCGGTATCCGGTGCGGTGGGTTCATTGCGCCGACTGCAGGGCGGCCAGCTGGGCGTCGACCATCTCGGCCACCAGCGCGTCGAAGGAAACCGTGGGGGCCCAGTCGAGCAGGCGCCTTGCCTTCGATGCGTCGGCCACCGCCGGGCCGGCTTCGCCCGCCCGCAGGAAGCGCGGGTCGGTGGCGACGTGCGGCTGCCAGTCGAGGCCGACATGGCCGTACGCGGCCTGCAGCAGCACGCGCACGGTGTGCTGCGTGCCGGTGCCGATGACGAAATCCTCGGGAGTCTTGAACCGGATCATGCGGCGCATGGCCTCCACGTAGTCGCGCGCATGGCCCCAGTCGCGCGCGGCATCGAGATTGCCCAGCCGCAGCTGGCCCGCGCGCACGACCGGCTCGCCTTCTTCGTTGAGCAGGCGCGACTCGGCGATGCCCAGGCGGGCGCAGGCCGCGCCATATGCCACCTTCTGCGTCAGGAACTTCATGGCGCGCAGCGGGCTTTCATGATTGAAGAGGATGCCGCAGGTGATGAACAGCCCGTGGCTGCGCCGGTAGACATGCGCGATCTGGTGGGCGTAGACCTTGGCAACGGCGTAGGGATTGGTCGGATGGAACGCCGTGTCCTCGTTCTGCGGTGACGTGCGCACGGCGCCGAACATCTCGGACGACGAGGCATGGAAAACCCGGCATTCGGGCGCCAGGCGCCGCACCGCCTCGAAGAGCTGGTGGGCGCTCATGGCCGTGACCTCGGCGGTCTCCAGCGACTGCGCCCAGGACGCGCCGGGCGCCGATTGCGCGGCCAGGTTGTAGATCTCGTCGGGGCGGGTCTGCGACAGCGCGTCGGCCATGTCGACCGGGTTGGCGATGTCGCCGTGGAAGACCCGGATCTTCGCGAACAGGCCGCGCAGGTCGGTGCGCGCCTGGATCGATGCCTGGCGGCCGAAGCCGACCACTTCATGGCCGTGTGCCAGCAGGTTCTGCGCCAGATAGACGCCGTCCTGCCCGGTGATGCCGGTGATCAATGCGCGTGTCATGAATCTCCAGAATTCGGGTCCGCGCCCTCACCCCCGGCCCCTCTCCCGCTGCGCGGGCGAGGGGAGCTCTCCCCCATCTTCCGGATCGCAGGCGAGGGAAGCTTTCCCCTTTCCCGCTTCACAGGCGATGGTCGAATCCCCCTCTCCCTCCAGGAGAGGGGCCGGGGACGGTCGAACCCCCCCACGTCCTCCGGGAAATGGACCGGGGACGCTCGAATCCCCCCACGTCCTCCGGGAAATGGACCGGGGACGCTCGAATCCCCCCACGTCCTCCCAGAAATGGACCGGGGACGGTCGAATCCCCCCACGTCCTCCCAGAAATGGACCGGGGACGGTCGAATCCCCCCTCTCCCTCCGGGAGAGGGGCCGGGGGTGAGGGCCGGCAGTGCATAAAAATGCGCCAGCACGAGTTTAGCGCCCGAACGCGCCCCGGTCGGCCGCGGCAAGTTCCTCGACCAGCCGCCGCACATGCACGCGCCAGTCGGGCAGCTCGAGGCCGAAGGCCGCCTGCACCGCACGGTTGTCCAGGCACGAGTTGAGCGGCCGCGCGGCCGGCGCCGCAAAGGTGCTGGCCGGCACCGGGGCGATGTCGGCCTGCGCCACCCGGACGGGCAGCCCGCGCGCCCGCGCCTGTTCTATCAGGTAGAGGGCATAGCCGTGCCAGGTGGTGGTCCCCGACGGCACCAGGTGATAGGTTTGCGCGGGCTGCGCGCCGTCGCGCCGGCATTGCGCGACGGCCAATGCGGTCACGTCGGCCAGCAGCTCGGCGCTGGTGGGCACGCCGTGCGTGTCGGCCACGACCTGCAGGCGGTCCAGCGTGCAGGCGCGCTCGAGCATGGTGCGCGCGAAGTTGCGGCCGCGCGCGGCATAGACCCAGCTGGTGCGAAATATCAGGTGCCGGCAGCCGGCGGCGCGCACGGCTTCCTCGCCGGCCAGCTTGCTTTGCCCGTACACGCTCAGCGGGCGCGGCGCGTCGCCCTCCTGGTAGGCGCCCTGCCGCGTGCCGTCGAACACGTAGTCGGTCGAGTAATGCACCAGCAGCGCCCCGCCGGCGCGTGCCGCCTGGGCCATTTCGGCCACCGCGTCGGCATTGACGCGCCGGGCCAGCGCGGCCTCGCGCTCGGCCTGGTCGACCGCGGTGTACGCGGCCGCATTGACGATGAGGTCGGGCCTGGCAGCCGCGATCAGCGCGCCCAGCGGCTTTTCCAGGTTGCCTTCGTCATGCCCCAGTGCGGTGACCGCCCCCAGCGGCGCCAGTGCCCGCTGCAGCTCCCAACCCACCTGGCCGCGGGCGCCAAAGAGCAGGATCTTCATGATGACGATCGTTCCTTTCAATCGTGCTTTGGAGCAATGGCGGAGTATCCGTCATCCGGCTGACGCCGACACGACGGGTTTGCCTCCTGCCCGAAGGCAGGACCGGCAGGTACCGAGGCGATCGTGCAATGCAAGAAACTCGAACGCGGGGCAGGGCGTCCGTCGCATCGCCTGGAGGGGGTGCGGCGCCCATAAACTAGAATGCCGGCTCGGGTCGCAGAGGACGGGCCGGCTGCGGCGCCGGCTCCTGGCAGGCCTTCCCTTTTTCGGAATCCCGATGATCGTCGTTACGGGTGGTGCCGGTTTCATCGGCTCAAATTTTGTCGTCGACTGGCTGGCGCCGGGTGCGCCCACGGCCGCCGAGCCGGTGCTCGTGCTCGATTCGCTGACCTACGCCGGCAACCTGGCCAACCTGGCGGCGGTGCGCGAGCACCCGGGGCTGCAGTTCACGCGTACCGACATCTGCGACGGCGCCGCGGTGCTGGCGCTGCTGCAGGCGCACCGGCCACGGGCCATCGTCCATTTCGCCGCCGAAAGCCACGTCGACCGCTCCATCCTGGGCCCGGCCGAGTTCGTCCGCACCAATATCCAGGGCACGTTTGCCCTGCTCGAGGCCACCCGCAGCTACCTGGCCGGGCGCCCGGCCGCCGAACGCGCGGCGTTCCGCTTCCTGCATGTGTCCACCGACGAGGTCTATGGTTCGCTGGGCGCGGACGACGCCGCCTTCAGCGAGACCACCGCCTACGCGCCCAACAGCCCGTATGCCGCGTCCAAGGCTGCATCGGACCACCTGGTGCGGGCCTATCACCACACCTACGGGCTGCCGACGCTCACCACCAACTGCAGCAACAACTACGGGCCGTTCCAGTTCCCGGAAAAGCTCATCCCGCTGATGATCCACAACGCGCTGCAGGGCAAGGCGCTGCCGGTCTACGGCGACGGCCGCAACGTGCGCGACTGGCTCTACGTCGGCGACCATTGCAGCGGCATCCGCGCGGTGCTGGCGCGCGGCCGGGTGGGCGAGACCTACAACATCGGCGGGCGCACCGAAATGCAGAACATCGCCGTGGTCCAGGCCCTGTGCAGCACGCTCGACGCGCTGCGGCCGCGCGCCGCCGGCAGCTACGCCCAGCTCGTCACCTACGTGCAGGACCGACCGGGCCACGACCGGCGCTATGCGATCGACTGCCGCAAGATCGAGCGCGAGCTCGGCTGGGCGCCGCTGGAGACGTTCGCCAGCGGCATCGGCAAGACCGTTGCCTGGTACCTGGCCGCGCCGCAGTGGGTGGCGCAGATCACGTCGGGCCGCTACCGCGACTGGATCGACCTGCAGTACGGCGGGCGCGTGCCCGCGTCGGCCCCCGGGGCGGCGGCGTGAGCGCGGCGGCCGCCGCCGTGCGGCGCAAGGGCATCATCCTGGCCGGCGGCTCGGGCACGCGGCTGTACCCGGTGACCCAGGTCGTGTCCAAGCAGCTGCTGCCGATCTACGACAAGCCGATGGTCTACTACCCGCTCACGACCCTGATGCTGGCGGGCATGCGCGACATCCTGCTCATCTCGACGCCGGACGACACGCCGCGCTTTGCGCGAGCTGCTGGGCGACGGCCGCCAGTGGGGCGCTGAACCTCTCCTACCAGGTGCAGCCGTCGCCCGACGGCCTGGCGCAGGCCTTCATCCTCGGCGCGCAGCTTCGTCGGCGCCGACCCTGCGGTGCTGATCCTGGGCGACAACATCTTCTACGGCCACGACCTGCCGGCGCTGATGCTGCGCGCCGGCGCGCGCACGGCCGGCGCCACGGTGTTCGCCTACCGCGTCACCGATCCCGAGCGCTACGGCGTGGTCGAGTTCGATGCCGCGATGCACGCGCTCAGCATCGAGGAGAAGCCGGCGCGGCCGCGGTCGAACTTTGCGGTCACCGGCCTGTATTTCTACGACAACCAGGTGCTGGACATCGCCGCGGCGCTCAAGCCGTCGGCGCGCGGCGAACTCGAGATCACCGACGTGAACCGCCGCTACCTCGAGCTGGGCAGCCTGCGCGTCGAGATGATGGGCCGCGGCATGGCGTGGCTCGATACCGGCACGCACGAGTCGCTGCTCGAGGCCGCGCAGTTCATCGCAGACGATCGAACAGCGCCAGGGGCTCAAGATCGCCTGTCCGGAGGAGATCGCGTTCCACCACGGCTGGATCGGTGCGCAGGACATCGAGCGCCTGGCCCGCCCGCTGGCCAAGAACGAGTACGGGCGCTACCTGCTGCGGCTGCTGGCCGACGGGCCGGTCCGGATCCCCGCGGGCCCGGCGCCGTGAAGGTGACGCCGACCGCACTGGCGGACGTGCTGGTCCTCGAACCCAAAGTCTTCGGGGACGAGCGCGGGTTCTTCCAGGAAAGCTGGAACGCGCGCATGTTCCGCGACGCCACCGGCCTGGACGTCGGCTTCGTGCAGGACAACCACTCGCGCTCGGCCCGCAACGTGCTGCGCGGCATCCATTACCAGGTGGTCAGGCCGCAGGGCAAGCTGGTGCGCGTGGTGAGCGGCGCGGTCTTCGATGTGGCCGTCGACCTGCGCCGCTCGTCGCCGGACTTCGGCCGCTGGGTCGGCGTGGAGCTGAGCGCGGACAACAAGAAGCAGTTGTGGATCCCGCCCGGATTCGGCCACGCCTTCCTGGTGCTGAGCGCGGCCGCGGACTTCCTGTACAAGACCACGGAGTACTGGATCGGCCCGCACGACCGTGCGCTGCGCTGGAACGACCCGGCACTGGGCATTGCCTGGCCGGGGCTCGATGACGCAACGCCGCCGATCCTCGCGTCCAAGGACGCCGCCGCACCCCTGCTGGCCGATGCCGAGGTCTTCCCATGAGCCCCTGGCGCGAGGCCGGGTGGCGATGACCGGACGGCTCCGGTCGACCGGCGCGGTGCCGGCGGCGCGCCGGCACGGCCCCCTTGCCTGACGCGCCGTTGGATTCCCCGGGCACACGCAAGCGCATCGCCGCGTCCACGGCCTGGGCGCTGACCGGCAATATCGTGCCGATGCTGGCCGGCCTGCTGGCGGTGCCCTGGTTCCTGCACCGCCTCGGGCAGGAGCGCTTCGGCGTGCTGTCGCTGATCTGGGTGGTGGTGGGCTACTTCAGCTTCCTCGACATGGGGCTGGGGCGCGCGGTGACCGTCGCCGTGGCGCCGCTGCGGCGGCCCGGTCACGGCCACGCCGGCACCACCGCGCAGTCCCTGCGCGACGAGCGCGACATCCTCGGCGCGGCCAGCACGCTCATCGGCGGCATCGGCCTGGGCGTGACGGCGCTGCTGGCCGCGGGGCTGGCCGTCGGCGCGCCGCCGCTGCACCTGTCGACCCCGCTGTTGCAGCGCGAGTCGCTCGACGCCATCTGGGTGATGCTGCCGGCGATCCCGCTGCTGCTGCTGTCCTCGATCCTGCGCGGCCACCTCGAAGGGGTGGGAGCCTTCCGCCCGCTCAACCTGCTGCGCACGCTGGTCGGCGTGCTGCTGATCGGCGGGCCGTTCGTCACGTCCATCTTCTCGCCCAGCCTGGTGTGGGGCAGCCTGGCGATCCTGCTGGTGCGTGCCGGCAACGCCATCGTGCTGGCCTGGCTGGTCGCCGGCCAGATGCGCCTGCCGCTGGCGTCGCTGCTGCGCACGCTGCTCACCGGCGCGCACCGCGCCTGGTTGCGCCGGCTGTGGTCCTTCGGCTCCTGGGCCACGGTGAGCAACGTGGTCGGACCGGTGATCGTCTATATCGACCGCTTCGTCATCGCCTTCATGCTCTCGGCCGGGGCCGTGGCCGCCTATTCGGTGCCGTTCGACGTGGTCTCGCGCCTGCCCGTGGTCGTGGCCGCGCTCTGCAGCGTGCTGCTGCCCGAACTGGCGCGCCACGTCCCCGCCAATGCGCCGGACGGCGGCGGCCGTGCCGCCGCGCGCCGGATCGTGCACCAGTCCACGCTCGTGAGCGCGGCCGTGGTGGCGCTGGTGGTGGCGCTGGCCATGGTGGCGGCGCCGGCAGCCCTGAGCTGGTGGCTGGGCGCGGTCTTTGCCGGGCAAAGCAGCGGCGTATTCCAGGTGTTGCTGCTGGCCTTCGGCGTCAACGCGCTGGCGCAGATTCCCTTCACCGCGCTGCAGGGCACCGGCCACGTGCGCGCCGTCGCGCTGGTGCACCTGCTCGAGATCCTGCCCTACGTGGCACTGGTGATCTGGGCGGTCGGCGCCCACGGGCTGCTCGGCGCGGCGTGGGCCTGGACCCTGCGCGGCGTGGTCGACTATGCGGCGCTGCTCTGGCTGTGGCGCAAGGCCGGTGCGGGATAATTCGAATGTCACCCGCCCGTTCATCGCCCCCGGATGCCTGCATGCAGAACTACGAGGACAAGACCGCCGGATATTTCTCGACGGCGCGCCGCGCGATCGAGCCGCTGCTGCCTGCGGCCGCGGCGCGCGTGCTCGAGCTCGGCTGCGGCACCGGCGCGACGCTGGCCTGGCTCAAGGACAGCGGGCGGGCCGGCCATACCGTCGGCATCGAGATCTTCGCTCCGGCCGCGGAGCAGGCGCGCGCGGTGGTCGATGCCGTGTTCTGCCAGGACGTCGAGCGCGCCAGCATGCCGCCCGGCCTCGGCCGCTTCGACCTGATCCTGTGCCTGGACGTGCTCGAACATCTGGTCGATCCGTGGCGCATCGTCGACCGCCTGGTGCGCGACCACCTGGAGGTCGGCGGCACCGTGCTGCTCAGCGTGCCCAACGTGCGCCACTACTCGGTGCTGCTGCCGCTGGTGCTGCGCGGCCGCTGGGAGTACGTCAACGAGGGGCCGCTGGACCGCACGCACCTGCGTTTTTTCACGCTCGCGTCGGCGCTGCAGCTGCTGCGCCATCCGCTGCTGGGGCCGCCGGCGTGCCTGCGCCCGGGGTTCGCGCCCGGTTCGGCCAAGGCGCTCTTCAATGCGCTGACGCTGGGCCTGCTGCGCGAATTCCTCGCGTTCCACTACTTCGTTGCCGCAGTCAAGGTCGCCGATGCCTGAGGCGTCGGCGCACGCCGCCGTGGACGACGCCGACGAGCGCTGCGCCGACGTGTGCGCCGTGATCGTGACCTTCAATCCCGAAGTCGAGCCGCTGCGCGCGCTGGTGCTGGCGCTGCAGCGCCAGGCGGGCCGGGTCATCATCGTCGACAACGCCTCCGACGCCGATGTCGCCACGGCCGTGCCGCCGGCGCTGGCGGCCGATGTCACGGTGCTGCGCAATGCGCAGAACCTGGGAATTGCCGCCGCCCAGAACCTGGGCGTGGAGCGCGCACTGGCCTGGCCCGACTGCCGCTACGTGCTGCTTTCCGATCAGGACAGCCTGCCGGCCGACTTCATGGTGCGCCATCTGCGGCGGGCGCTGGACGACGGCGCCGGCGCCCCCGGCGCCGGCCGCATTGCCGCCGTCGGCCCCTGGAGCCTGGACATGCGCTCGGGCGCGCGCGCGGTTCTGGTGGTCGATCCCAAGGGCTGGCCGGTGCGCTGGATGCCGACGCCGCGGCCGATACGGCTGCGCGAACCGCCCGAAGTGCCGTACGACGTGAGCTTCCTGATCGCCTCCGGCTGCCTGATCCCGTGCGCGGTCCTGCGCGCGGTGCGGGGCATGCGCAGCAGCTATTTCATCGACCACGTCGATACCGAGTCGTGCCTGCGCGCCCGGGCGGCCGGCTATCGCCTGCAGATCGTGCCCGATGCGATACTGCATCACCGGCTGGGCGATGCGACGCGGCGCGTCTGGTTCTTCGGCTTCCGCCAGGTGGCGCAGCATTCGCCGCTGCGCGACTACTACATGTTCCGCAACACGCTGCTGATGCTGCGCGACGTGCGCCTGACGCTGCCGTGGCGGCTGCACCTGTTGTATCGGCTGGTGCTGTTTGCCGCGTATTACCTCGTGACCGGCGACCGGCGCCCGGCCCGGCTGCGCTTCATGCGCCTGGGCATCCGCCACGGCCTGCAGGGGCGCCGCGGGCGGCTCGATCCGGTCGACGGAACGCTCGCTGCCATCGCGCCCACCGCGCTGGACCCGGCCGGCACGGCCGCGCGTTGCGCCCGATAATGCGCCGCATGCAAAGCGGATCGGTCACCGTATCGCTGGTCAGCCACCGCCAGGCAGGACTGTGCGCGGCGCTGCTGGCCGACCTGGCCGCGCTGGCGCCGCCGGCGCTCGGCCGCGTGATACTGACCATCAACGTCCCCGAGGCGCTGCCGCCGCTTGCCGGCATGCCGTTTGCCGTCGAGGTCGTGCACAACGCGCGGCCGCTGGGGTTCGGCGCCAACCACAACCAGGCCTTCGCGCGCGCCGCCACCGAATACTTCGCCGTGCTCAATCCGGACCTGCGGCTGGCCGAGGATCCGTTCCCGGCGCTGCTGGCGGCGCTGGCCGATGCGCGCGTGGGCGTGGCCGCGCCGCAGGTGCTCGAGGCCGACGGCACGGTGGCCGATTTTGCCCGGCCCCTGGTGTCGCCCTGGGAGGTGATCCGCCGCCGCTTCGGGCCGCGCGCCCGCGGCGGCGCGGTCGAGCATCCGGACTGGCTGGCCGGGATGTTCCTGGTGCTGCGCAGCGCCACCTACGCGCAACTGGGCGGGTTCGATACCCGCTACACGCTGTACTGCGAGGACGCCGACCTGTGCGCCCGCATCCGCCTGCGCGGCCTGCGCCTGGAAGTGGTGCGCGCGGCGCGGGTGACGCACCTGGCGCAGCGCGCGTCGCACCGCGCACTGCGGCCGCTGCTCCTGCACGTATCCAGCCTGCTCAGGTTCTGGGCCTCGCCCGCGTACGCGCAGTACCGCCGGTTGCTGCGCCGGGAGGCGGACCCGCATGGCAATATCTGAATCTGAACCGGCAACCGCCATTGCGCCCCCGGGAGGCATATGCAGCGCGTACTCGTCACCGGCGGCGCCGGGTTTCTCGGCTCGCACCTGTGCGAGCGCCTCCTCGAGGAGGGCGCCGAGGTGCTCTGCGTCGACAACTTCTTCACCGGCAGCCGCGCGCAACATCGACGCACCTGCTGCGACGACCCGCGTTCGAGCTGATGCGCCACGACGTGACGCTTCCCGCTCTACGTCGAGGTCGACCAGATCTACAACCTGGCCTGCCCGGCCTCGCCGATCCACTACCAGTTCGACCCGGTGCAGACGACGAAGACCAGCGTGCATGGCGCGATCAACATGCTGGGCCTGGCCAAGCGCGTCAAGGCGAAGATCCTGCAGGCCTCGACCTCCGAGGTCTACGGCGACCCGGAGGTGCACCCGCAGCCCGAGGACTACTGGGGCAACGTCAACCCGATCGGCATCCGCAGCCTGCTACGACGAGGGCAAGCGCTGCGCCGAGACGCTGTTCTTCGACTACTGGCGCCAGCACCGGCTGCGCATCAAGGTCGTGCGCATCTTCAACACCTACGGGCCGCGCATGCACCCGAACGACGGCCGCGTGGTGTCGCAACTTCATCGTCCAGGCGCTGCGCGGGCGAGGACATCACGATCTACGGCGACGGCCAGCAGACGCGCAGCTTCTGCTACGTCGACGACCTGATCGAGGCGCTGCGTGCGCATGATGGCCACCGGCCGATGACTTCACCGGCCCGGTCAACATCGGCAACCCGGGCGAGTTCACCATGCTGCGAGCTCGCCGAGAAGATCCTGCGCGCTCACCGGCTCGCGCAGCAAGCTCGTCTTCGAGCCGCTGCCCGCCGGACGATCCGCGCCAGCGCCAGCCCGACATCGCGCTGGCCCGGGAGCGGCTGGGCTGGGAACCCAAGGTCCCGCTCGACGACGGACTTGCGCGCGACGATCGCCTACTTCCGGCAGGTCCTGGCCGGCTGAACAAGGCGTCCCGGGACGCGCGGGCGAAGCCTTTGTTACCATTGCGGACATGATGCCGCCATTGCCTTTTACCTTGTTGCCCGGACGCGCGGATGCGCCGCCCGGGCGCCGGAGGGTCCCTGCCCGTTGCGCTGCGCGCCGCGTCAATTGCGCGCGCGGCTTCACCCTGATCGAAATGCTCGTGGTGATGGTGATCATCGGCCTGCTCGCCGGCCTGATCGGGCCGCGCCTGTTCTCCAAGGTGGACCAGTCCCGCGTCCAGACCGCGCAGGCGCAGGTCAAGATGCTGCGCGGCGCCGTCGAATCCATGCGGCTGGACATCGGCCGCTACCCGACCGTCGACGAGGGCCTGACCCTGCTGTCCAAGGCGCCGGCCGATCCGGCGCTGGCGCCGCGCTGGCGCGGCCCCTATCTCGAGGATGCGCTGCCGCTCGACCCGTGGAGCCATCCCTACCAGTATTCGCTGCCCGGCGCCGACGGCCAGCCGTTCGCGCTGTTCTCGCTGGGCGCCGACGGCAAGCGCGGAGGCGAGGGCGATGACCGCGACATCGGGATCCTGCCGCCGCAGTAGTGCGCGCCGCGCTCCGGCGGCGCGCGGCATATCATTTTGCGCCGGCTTCACGCTCATCGAGATGCTGGTCGTGTTCGTGCTGATCGCGCTGGTCACCGGCCTGGTGGTGCCGGCCGGCGTGCGCGCGGTGGAGAACGAGCAGCGGCGCGGCGCCATGGCCGATCTGAACGCCGTGCTGGCGGCCCTGCCATTGCGCGCCTTCCATGGCGGTAGCGCGCTGAACGTAGATGCGGCGGCGCTGCGGGCGCAGTTGCCCGACGCGCCGGAGAATTTGACGATCGAGACCGACGCGCCGCTGACCTATGCGGCCAACGGCATGGCCGGCGGCGGCTGGGTCCGGGCCGGTTTCCCCGACGGCGCCTGGGAGACCTTCGCGGTAGAACCCGTGACCGGGGCGTGACGCGCAGCGGGAACGCGCCCTGAGTCGCCGGCAGGATCTTCCCGCGCGGCACTCTTCCGGGCCGCTATCATCGGCGTCTGCAGAACCGCCGCGTGCACGGCGTCGAGCCCGATATCCTTGAAACGCAGTCCATGACCCTGGCCACTTCCGTTCCCGCGCAAGCGCGGCCCGCCCGCCCGGCCCTCATCGGCGAGATGCTGATCGCGCAGGGCAAGGCCAGCGAGGCCGACGTCGCCCAGGCGTTGTCCTTTCAGGAGGCGCACGGCGGCCGCCTCGGCGCCATCCTGGTGCGCATGGGAGCGCTCTCCGAAGAGGCCTTGCTGCCGGTGTTGTCGGCCCAGCTGGGCTTTGCCCAGCTCGATCCCGAGGCATTTCCGCTCGAGCAACTCGAGATCAGCGACGAAGCGGACGATCTGGATGCCGGCCTGGATGCGCGAACACCGGGTGCTGCTGTGGCGCGATGCACGGCGGTCCGTTGCAGGTCGGCTGGCACCGATCCGCTCGACCTCGACCTGGCCGATGCGCTGGCCGAGCGCGTGCCGGGCGAGCGGTGACCTGGTGGCTGGCGCGGGAGCAGGATATCGAGCGCCTGCTCGGTGTCGCTGGGGCGGCGCGACGGCGGCGCGGCGCTGGACGCGGCCGCGCTTGCGCGAACTGGCCGAGGATGCGCCGGTCATCGCGCTGGTCAACAGCCTGATCGCCGAGGCGATCGACGAACGCGCCTCCGACATCCACGTCGAGCCCGGCGACCTGCTTTTCGACATCCGCTTTCGCGTCGACGGCGTGCTGCACGCGCGCCACCGCCTGCCCATGGCCAAGTACCCGGCCGTGAGCTCGCGCATCAAGCTCATCGCCGCGCTCGACATCGCCGAGCGCCGCCTGCCGCAGGATGGCCGCGTATCGATCCGCGCCGCGGGCCAGGAGCTCGACATCCGCGTCTCGGTGATCCCCGAGGTGCGGGGCGAATCGATCGTGATGCGCCTGCTGCGCAAGCAGCGCAGCGACCTGAAGCTCGAGGAACTGGGGATCGCGCCGGACCACCTGGCCGAGCTCGAGGGCTGGCTCGATCACCCCAACGGCCTCGTGCTGGTCACCGGTCCGACCGGCTCGGGCAAGAGCACCACCCTGTACGCCGCCCTGGCGGCGGCCAATGACCTCACGCGCAAGATCATCACCGTCGAGGACCCGGTCGAGTACCGGCTGCGGCACGTCATCCAGATCCAGGTGCAGGCCGACATCGGCTTCACGTTCGCGCGCGCGCTGCGCTCGATCCTGCGCCACGACCCGGACATCATCCTGGTGGGCGAAATCCGCGACCGCGAGACCGCCGAGATCGCGATCCAGGCCGCGCTCACCGGTCACCTGGTGCTGGCCACGCTGCACACCAACGATGCGCTGGCGGCGATCCCGCGCCTCACCGACATGGGCGTGGAGCCCTACCTGGTCGCCGCCTCGCTGCGCGCGCTGATGGCCCAGCGCCTGGTGCGCCGCGTGTGCGAGCCCTGCAGCCGTGGACGGCGGCGCCGACCCGTTCGCGCTGCGCGAGTGGCAACGCTTTTGCCGCGCCTGGCGCCGGGCATCGCGCCGGCCGCGCCGCACTGGCGCCGCGCCGCCGGCTGCCCGCGTTGCCGCAAGACCGGCTACCGCGGCCGCCTGGCCATCCACGAACTGGTGACGGCCGATCCGGAACTGCTGCACGCCGTCGCCGCCGAGGCCCCTGCGGCGGAGATCGCCGCGCTGGCCGACCGCCACGGGCGGCGCACCCTGCGCGACGACGGCCTGCTCAAGTCCGCGCTGGGCCTCACCACCTGGGACGAGGTCGTGCGCGTGGTCGGCGGCGACGTGGAAGGCGCGCTGGAGCCGTGACGCGCGCCGATGAACGGGTGGCTGGCAGGACGTCGGGCGCCGCATGAGCGAGGTCCCCGCCGGCCCTCTGACCTTTCGCTACCGGGCGCTCGATGCCGCCGGCAAGTCGGTCGACGGCCAGATCGAAGCGCCGGGCGAGCGCGAGGCGCTGCGCGCGCTGCTGGCGCAGGACCTGACGCCGCTGGAGGTCGCCGCCGCGCCAGGCGCCGGCGCGCGGTGCCGGGCGGCGCGCACGGCGCGCCGCCCCAGGGTTGCCGATTGCATCCAGCTGCTGGAGGAGCTGGGCACGCTGCTCAAGGCCGGCGTACCGCTGGGCGAGGCCATGCCCTCGCTGGCCAGCGCCTACGGCAAGACGCCGCTGGGCGCGCCGCTGGCCGAGATGGCGCGCGACGTGCGCGCCGGCTCCGGACTGGGGGCCGCCTTCCGCGCGGCGGGCGTGCCCCTGCCGCGCTATGCGCTGGCCCTGGTCGACGCCGGCGAGGCCAGCGGCGCCATGGCCGAGGCGCTGGCCGATGCCGCCGCCCAGATGGGCGAGGAGGAGCAGATGCGCCAGGAATTGCGCAATGCGCTCACGTACCCGGCAATCCTGGTGGCATCGGGCATCGTGGCCATCCTGATCGTCTTTCTTGCCGTCGTGCCGCGCTTTGCCACCCTGCTCAAGGGCGGGCGCGCCGAGATTCCGGCGATCTCGCGCATCGTCATCGAGACGGGTCTGGCGGTGCAGGCCCACCTGGCGCTGCTGGGCGCGCTGGCCGCCTGCGTGGTCACCGCGATCGCCTTCGCGCTGCGCAGCGCCTCGGTTCGGGCCACCGCCCTGGACGCGGCCGCGCGCCTGCCCCTGCTGCGCGGCTGGCTGCTGCCGGCCGAGATCGGACGCTGGGCCGCGGTGCTCTCCGCGCTGCTGGCCAACCGGGTGGCGCTGCTCGAAGCCCTGCGCCTGTCGCGCGACGTGCTGGCGCTGTCGCAAATGAGAAGGGGTCTCGATGATGCCCTGCGGGAGGTGCGCTCGGGCCGTGCGCTCTCCGAGGTCTTTGGCGCGCAGGGGTGGCTGGGGCCGACGCAGATCAACCTCATCCGGGTCGGGGAACGTACGGGCGAGCTGCCCCGGATGCTGGCCTCGCTGGCCCGCCTGCAGACCCAGCTGGCGCGCCAGCGCGCCAAGCGCATGCTCACGCTCATCGAGCCGGCGGCCATCCTGTTCATCGGCGGGGTCATCGGCTTTCTGCTCGTCGCCGTCATGCTGGCGATAACGGGCTTGAGCACTGCCAAGATCTAGGCTCCCGATGGTGCGGACAGGGTGCGGACTGATGCGCCCGCGCAACAAAATGACGATGCAGAAAAATTGCATCCGTTATCGATAGAAAACCGCCGGGCTTTGTTGGACAATTCCGCCCATTGCCTAGTGCAGTGCGGGCTGTTCTGTGTTAGCGTTCGTGCCGCTGCGAACCTGGCCCACGTAGGAGCGGAACCGTTGTCAATGGCTAGGGATGCCACGCAAAGGCGGGGTACCCTTTCTTGACAGTAAAATGGGCAAGGCGGCAGAATGCTCGGCGACGTTAGGGCTGGCGAGGTTTTTCGTTTGCCTTGGCTCTTATTGTTTTTTCTTTATTTTTCGGTAGTTTGGTCAATAGACGACGATTTCCTCTCGGAGGCTTTTACATGTCGAAGAATCTAAGTAAACGCGTGGTGGGGGCCTCTGTAGTGGCCGCGAGCGCATTGCTCGCCACGGGCGCGGCGTACGCAACGGGCGCGGTTGCGCCGAACGCCACTTCGCCGACGCTCTACGCGTTGGAAAATATCCTCGCGACGACGAAGATCACTGCGCCGCCGATCGTTTACACGATGGGAGTCGGCCGATCGGGTACCGGCCAGGACATTACCGTGCTCTACACGCTGCCGACGGGGGTGACGTTTGACGTGGCGCCGACGCTTCCCGTGGTTTCGGCGCCCGCGTCCGCCACTGTGGCCCTGAAGCGTGGCGGCGCAGGAACCAACCAGGTCGTTTACTCGATCACCATGGGCGGCACGGCCATGGTCGCCGGCGCTACGATCACCCTGGCCGGCGTTGTCCTTGACGGCCACGGCTTGCAGGTGCTCGGCAATAACGTAACGATGCAGGTAGAGGTTCTGGACCAAGTTGAAACGGCCTGCGTGGACAATATCGGCACGCCGGGAACCTGCTACGTCACCTCCAACCTCGTGCAGTCGGCCGTCGCGTCCGATTTCTGGAATGACGTGACCGCGCCCCCCGCTGCTGGTGTGTATTCCGATACGGGCACGACCACCGACGTGAATGCAAAGGTTCCGCTGGCTGGCTTCGTTCCTGGCGGTGCTCCGGTTGCCGATACGCCGACGGTTGCTACGGCATGGTGCGGGTCAACAACACCACGGCTGGCGTGCGTAATGCAACCGATACCCTTGACTACGTCCTTGTTGCGGCCGACCTTGTAACGGTGACGGTCACCGATCCGACCGGGTTTCTCGGATTGGCAGCGGTTGCGAACGGTGTTGGAGGCCTGTGGTGGCCCATTAATAACGGTGCTCAGTCCGCCGCAAACACCTTTACCGTCAGCGGCTCCACGGCAACGCTTGCGAATATTCCTGGCAACAGTGCCGGCATGGGCGCCGACAAGGTGGTTTCGTACACCTCTGATGCGACGACCCCGATGGGTACCACGCGTGTTCTCTCCATCGCCGGCAGCGTTGCGCCGACCAGCGGTACGGGTCACGCCTATACCGGCAACACCGCCTGGTGGACTTGGGGCAGCAATGGTACTGTTCTGGAGACACCGTGGTTCACGACGTACTCCGGCTATATCAGCCGCTTCGCCTTCATGAACTACGGCACGAATGACGTCACCTACTCCGTCCAATGCCTGGCTGAGTCGGGTAACACGATCACCGCGTCGCCGATCCCCACCGGGTCGAACACCGGCAAGCTGGTGCATGGTGAGCAGACTGTTGTCACCGCAACCGACGTGTGCAACTTCTCGGGTAATACCCGTGGCGCCGTGCGCTTCACGATCAATGCGCCGAACACGGTCGTCAAGGGTGTCTACAACGTTGTCAACGCCTCGTCGGGTTCGGTCAGCGTTACGGATCTCTGGCGTCCGGGCAGCAACTAAGCCGCCGAGCTTTGTACCTGCAGAAGGGGCTTCGGCCCCTTTTGCATTTCTGGGAGATGAAAAGCGAATGAAGCGAGTTGGAATGAAGCGAGTTGAATATATTGCGACTGCCGCTGCCATGCTTATTTTCAGTTGCGCAAGCGGCGCTGTCGAAGGCGGTGCAGTCCCCTCGCCGGGATCGGTTGCCCAATCTCCAGCAACCGAGGCGAAGTGGCGGCAACTTGTGGCGGCGGCGGAAGCGGGCAATCCGGACGCCCAGTTTGTATTGGCTCAGGCGTACGAGCGCGGCGATGGGGTCGGGCAGAGTTACGACAAGGCGTTTCCGTGGTACACGAAGGCAGCCAACGCCGGGCATGTGCCGGCGCAGTTCTTTCTGGGCGCAATGTACGCAAGTGCCCGCGGTACGCCGCGGGACGTTGCGAAGGCCATCTACTGGTACCGCAAGGCTGCGGAAAAGGGCTATCCCGACGCGCTGTACCCGATGGGATACGCGTATGAATACGCGCTTGGCGGGCTGCCGCGGGACTACGCCGAGGCGCTTAGCCTGGTATGAGAAGAGCGCATCGGCCGGAAGTCCGTTTGCGATGCAACGCCTGAACCAAGCCTACGCTCAAGGGGAGCTGGGCCTGGCGGTCGATCCGGCCAAGGCGGCCGAATGGGGCGGTCGGCTCAAGGCCAGTGGCGCCGAGAAGCACATGTACGAGATGCCAGCGCCAACTCGTCCACCACAATGGTCAATACGCCGCGTTTATCTCTTCGACCAGGTGGCCGCGGCCTGCACCGCGCAGGCGTAGATTCAAAATGTCATCATGGTATCGTGGCGCCTTAACGTATTTCATGAAAGAAATGCTGCGGTGACATGCGCCACTTGCGAGTACCAATTTGCCTGCGCGAGATGGGTTTGCGTTTAAATTATTGCGCGTTCGGGCTGCTGGCGTCGCTTCTGGCCGCGTGCGCGCAAGCACCCCTGATTCCTGGGCCGCTCGCTTATCCGAAGGCAAGCGCTACGCCGCCGCCCAAGATGGGGGAAAGCGCTCGCGAAACACGCTTCGACCGCATTTCCGGCCCGGCGCCAGCGCCAGCGAATGTGCCATCCACGGCGCCTTCGGCCACGGCGCCACCCGTAGGGGCCGGGAACCAGGAAGCCAATATCGCACTGAATTTCGATCAGCTCACCCTGCCCGCATTCATTCAGCTCGTGTATGGCGAAATCCTCAAGAAAAACGTACAGATCGATCCGAAGATCGCCGAACGCAAGGATCTCGTAACCCTGCGATCGGGTGGAGCAAGGACGGCGGCGGATATCGAGCGCGTTGCCAAGCAGGTGCTGCAAAGTTACGGCGTCGCGGTGATTGACGTTGGCGGCTTGGTCAGGGTAATCCCCGACTCCCCCAATTTCGGTTATCTGCCCGAGATTCAGCGCGGCGCGGCCCTGCCGGACGCACCGGCATCCCTGCGGCCGCAGTTCTACCTGATCGAATTGGCCTCGGTACGGCAGACGGATGTTGCCGCCTGGTTAAGGACGATGTTTCAGGATCGGTTAAAGCTGGTCGAGGACCCGGCGCGCAACGCGATCCTGCTCGGTGGCACGCCAGATACGCTCGCAGCGCCATCGACGCGATTCGGGTCTTCGACCAACCGAACCTGGCAGGGCGTCAGAGCCTGCGCATTTCGCCCGAGTTCTGGACAGCCGAAGACTTGACCAAGAGACTGTTCGATTTGCTTACGGCAGAAGGTTACGCAGTGCAACCTGTCGGGCAGCCGATGAACAGCGGGACGCGCTATCCAATCATTCTTTTGCCTGTACCGACGGTGAATGAGATTTACGTGTTTGCGAACAACAGTGCCATTCTCGATCACGTCCAGGCATGGGCCAAGAAAGTCGATCAGCCGAGCAGCCACGGCATCGGCCGCAATTTCTTCACCTACGCGGTACAAAATACCGATGCGTCCGCGCTGGCCGAAACTGTTTCGCAACTCATGGGCGCGAAGTCATCCGGTCTTGGGCCAAAAGCCGCCAGCGCCCCGGCGTTGAGCCCCAATCAGGGGACGACCACCAGTTCAGTTTCGCCTGCAAGCGTCTCAACGCCTGGAGTTGTCGTTGACCGGGCGTCCAACACGCTGATCTTCCAGGGCAACGCCGAAGACTACCCGCAGGTCCGGGCGCTGCTTACCGCGCTGGACCGTCCGGCGAAACAGGTCTTGATCGAGGTTACCGTCGCCGAGCTTCAACTCACCGGCACTTGGCAACTTGGCGTCGAGTGGGCCTTTAGCAATAACCTCAGGAATGGCAATACGTCGGCGGGCGGTACGGTCGGCGGTACGGGACTTGGCACCGGCGGCTTCAGTTATCAGCTGCTCGGGTCCGCAAACCAGATCCGGGCAGCCTTCAATGCACTGGCCAGCGACAGTCGCACGACGATCCTTTCCAGTCCGCGCATCATGGCGCGCAATGGGCAGCAGGCCTCGATCGAAGTGGGTCAGCAGGTTCCCATCATCACCAGTCAGCAAACGAGCCTGGCTGCGGCGACGACAACCCAGACCGGTGTTCTGCAGACGGTGGAATACCACGACACCGGCGTCATCCTGCACGTGAAGCCCGTGATCCACTCCAGCGACGAGATCGAGCTCGAAGTGCAGCAGGAGGTGAGCGCGGCGCTATCGACTACCACGGGCGTAAGTTCCTCGCCAACATTCGGTACGCGCAAAGTCTCGACGAGTCTGACGCTCAGAAACGGCTCCACGGTGATTCTGGGTGGACTGATCTCCAGCAACGCGAACGTCAATGACAGCGGCGTGCCGCTGCTCAAGGACATTCCGGTGCTCGGCACCCTGTTTCGCAGCGTGAGCAACACGAAGGACCGGACCGAGGTGATCGTGCTCATCACCCCGTACATCATCAATGACGATTTCGATGCGCAGGCCATCACCAACGCCTTCCGCAGGCAATTGGGTGACTGGGCCAGCACCCCGGCCGTGGCGCCCACGGAGTCCGGAGGGCCCGCGTCGTCGGTCCCGACGCCGACCACTGCCGCCTCCGTTGTCGCTCCCCGTGCCTGGGGCATCCGAGCAAGCGCCGGTCGCCGGCTCGTCGGGGCGCTCCTTCCGGCGCCCCGGTCGCCGCCCCGCCTGAGGGCGCCCACCATCCGTGATGCGCGCTCAGTCGGGGTTCGGGCTCCTTGAGGCCATCGTCGCCCTTGCGCTGATTGCCGCCACCGGACTCGCTCTATTCTCCTGGGTCGATACCAACCTTGCGCAGGCGAGCCGTCTGCGCGATCGGGACGCGGCCGCAAGCTTGCAGATCGCCGTCGTCGAATTCATGGGATCGGTCAATCCAGTCGACGAACCGCACGGGCAACGCACCATCGGTCGGATTGCGTTTTCCTGGGACGCAACGGCCCAGGGTACCGAGCTTCCTGGAATGGGCTTCACCGGACTCCCGACCAATTTCCGCCTGCAACTTTTCGACACCGACGTGAATGCCCGCGATGGTGGCAGCGGAGCCAAAGCGCGCTTTACCCTTACCCTGCTGGGCTACCGGCACGTTGATAGTGCGATCTCAAAATCCTAGCGACCGGCCACCGCGACGGTCGGCCGCGGTCGCCAACTTGGCAACCGGCTTCACGCTGGTGGAACTCCTCGTGACCCTGGTCGTCCTGGCCCTGATCACGACCATAATGTCCCAGGCCATGGCCCAGTTCCTGCGGATCGATGGCCTTCTGGCAACGCGCGCCATGCCCGCGCAGGCTATGGCCGTGCGAGTCGAATGGATTCGCCAGGCTCTTGCCGCTCTGCAACCACCGGATGCCAGTGGCCACAGCGCATTTTCGGGAACGCAGCGCCGCCTCGTCGGATCCTCGGGAAATCCACTTGCCTCCAGCCCGGCCGGCTTTGGCCGCGTTGACCTGACCTTGCTGTTCGATCCCGGTTCCGGCGAAACTGCCCTGCAGGCGGTGCTGTCCGATCGCACCGACCCGATCGCGATTTTGCGCTGGCGCCGGGATAGGGGGGCCTTCAGCTACTACGACTCCAAAGGCAATCGCAGCGACAGCTGGCCGCCGCCGCTCGCAATGCCACAGGCATTACCGACAACGATCGTGCTCGAAACCGGACTGGACGCACCGACCGTGATTGTCGGCACGCCACTCATCACGAACGACGAAAACCCGAGCCGTCTTCAGATCGAGCAGATGTGATGCACCGACGCTCACGGCCCGCTCATGGCTACATCCTTGCCGCGACCCTGATGTGGCTTGCGCTGCTGGCGGTGATCGCTGCCCGACTGGCCCAGCGCGTCGACTTGCTGCGGGAGCAGTCGTCCAATATTGCCGACCTGGCCGACGCCATTGCGAACGCCAGTTCAAGCGCGCGCACAAGCCATCTTCTTGATGACCACTGCTCGCCTTGCCCCGGGCGGGTTCGTTTCCTCCTCCGGCGCGGTCACGCCGGTGGACGGCCGCTTCGCGCGATTGTCAAAGGATCCGGAAAAGCGCGTAAGTTTTTCAATCCAGGATGAGAGAGGACTCCTCAGCTTGAATCTTCCGGATCGGCAAGCTACTCACGCAGCTTCTTGTCCAGCAAGAGGTCCCTGAGTACAGCGTAGACCACCTCATCGATTCACTGGAGGACTACACGGACACCGACTCACTGCGGCGCCTGAACGGCGCCGAGGCGCCCGACTACCTGGCACTGGGCTTGCCGCCGCCGCGCAACGACTGGCTGGCATCGCCCCAGGAATTGCGCCAGATCATCGGTTGGCGCGACTACCCCCAGGTCGTCGACAAGCTGCTCCCGCTGTTTTCGGCCCGGCGCGACGGTCTATACAACGCAAATGCCTCGCCCAAGGCGGTTCTCGCCGCACGATTTCCCAGGGCATCGCAGCGGCAAGTCGAGCATTTCATTGCACTGCGCGAGATGAGGCCCTTCACAAATGCGGGTGCCGCGCGCGCCCTGACGGGGCTGCCATTCTCGGACGACGCTGACCTGTTCCATCCGAGCGACCTGTATCAGCTGAGGATCCGGTCAAACAAAGACCCGATTGGCGTCGAGTACACTATTCGGCTGACGCCGGCTGGTGCGACTCGACCATGGCAATTTCTCGATGGGCGCACCGTATCCCTGGAAGAGCCGATCGAATCGGGTCAAATGGACGACACGGTTCCTGGATCCCAAATGCCGCCCGCGCCCGAACCCGATGAAACCCCGCCCCAAGAAGCCTTTTGACCCCGACGACGAGTTGCAGGTGATCTCGTCCGGCGTGCGCGAGCCCGGGGCGGCGGCGCCGCACCGCTGGCCGTGGCGTGCGCAGCGGGCCTTGGTGGCGCGTGGCCTGATGCTCTATCAGTACTTCGATCTGGCGGGCGTGCCGCCGGGACGGCGCCCGGCGGCGGTGCGCGCAAAGGTTCGCGCCTGGTCGCCGTTTTCCGAGACCGATTGCAGGATTCTCTCCTTCGCGCAGGGGGCCGGCGTCTTTGCTTGGGACGCCGGGCGCGTGCGCGAACGCCTCGGCGCCATTGCAGCGCGCATGCGGCATATCGCGCTCGTCCCCGAGACCGCATTCATGACGGCTCCTGCCGAAGATGGCGTGCGCCTGGTGCGCGGCATCGACGGCTACGAAGGCCAGGTGTGGCGCGACGGCCACCTGCAGGCCAGTCGCAGCTGGGCCGGGCCGCCGGACGAAGGCGGCTGGAGCAACTTCCTGCGCGGCGCGGGGCTGGCGCCGGGCGCCAATGCAGATGTTGCCGCCGCACTGGTCGACCCGGCGCCCTGGTGCGCGCAGCCGATTGTTAGGATGTCGGCGCCCGATGCGCTGCGCGATCGGGGCAGCCTGATCGAGCGCTTTGCCCTGGTCGGCGGTTCGCTGGTGCTGATGCTGGCCACGGCGGTCGTCACCCGGGACGTATGGGACATCTACCGGCGCAGTTCCCAGCTGCGCGCCGAGCTTGCGCTGCACGAACGCGCGGCCGGCGCAAATCGCACGGCCCGCGACCAGGCGCTGGCCGCGCGCCAGCAGGTCGAGATACTTACCGCCGCCCTGGCGCGACCCAATGCACTGAGCATCCAGGATCGCCTGCTTGCGCACCTGCCCAAGGGCGGCACCGAGATTCAGGAACTGTCGTTCGACGGCACCGAACTGCGCGTCGTGCTCAAGGCGCCGCCGGGCCTCGCCCGCGAGGCGATCGTCAAGGACCTGGAGCAGGGCCACCTGTTTGCCGACGTGCACGAGGCGCGCGACAGCCCGGCCGGGGCCGTTGCCCTGGTGATGAACGTGCGTCCGCCGGCGCTCGCGCCCGCGGCGCAGGACGCCGCACCGGCGGCAGGCGCATCGCGATGAGCGCTGTCAATCTACCCGCG
>CAWAHT010000014.1:0-196414 GCA_963781975.1 uncultured beta proteobacterium | reverse complement strand
GTTCGACTCAGGGGCCCATCCGCGAAGCCGTGGATCGCGCCCGCGCGGCGGGCGACAGCATTTCCTCATTGCACATCAAATATCTCAATCCGCTGCCGACCGGGCCTGGACAACATCTTCTCCGGGTTCCATCACGTATTCGTGGTCGAGATGAACGACGAAGGCCTTTACGGTTTCGGCCAGTTGGCCGGGCTGTTGCGCGCCCGTTACGCGATCCCAAGATCCGCGGCATCAACAAGACCGACGGCCTGACTTGGAAGGTGAAGGAGCTCCTCGACGCGGTGGAGCCGACATTGCCGCGAACGGCGAGGCTGCCAATACCGTGCTTTAACTATTGCCAGTCACAACGAATTATTACATGAGGCAGCCCTTGCTAACTCCCGCCCGCCCGTCAATGTCCCCATCCCACGGCGCCGCCAGCGCCCGCCCCCCGAGCGCAAGGCCTGACGAAAAAGGAAATCGCCGCCGACCACCCGACGTGGTGTCCCGGCTGCGGCGACTTCTCGGTGCTGGCGCTTTACTCAAGCTCATTGAAAAGCGCAATATCCGGCACGAGAACATCGTGACCGTCGCCGGCATCGGCTGCTCCAGCCGGTTTCCCGTACTTCGTCCAGACCCACGGCGGCCACTTCATCCACGGCCGCGCGCTGCCTTGCCACGCGGCTTTCGCTGTCGCGGCCGGACCTGCACGTGTTCGTGTTCGGCGGCGACGGCGACGCCTTCTCCATCGGCGGCAACCATTTCATGCACACCGCGCGCAAGAACGTCAAGCTGACCTATTGCGTCATGGACAACTGGGTCTACGGCCTGACGAAGAAGCAGACCTCGCCCACCTCGCCGCTCGGTTTCAAGAGCAAGACCGATCAGTGGGGCGCGGTGGACTACCCCATCAACCCGATGAAACAGGCCATTGCCGCCGGCGCAACCTTCGTCGCGCGCACCACGTCCACAAACCCAAACCACGTGCTGGCGATGATGGAAGCCGCGATGGACCACGACGGTTTCGGCTTCATCGAATGCCTGAGCGAATGCGTGGAGTTTTACGAAGGCGCGTTTGACGCCGCCAATCCGCGCAAAGGCGGCGTGTTTAATGAAGTCCCGACGGATCACGACGTGACCGACGAACTGGCCGCCTACAAACTGGCCGGCGCCGATTTCCCCGGTTACTTCGGCATCTTCTACAAGAACAACAAGCCGACCAAGAACGCGAAGGAAGCCGAAATCATCAAGTCGCTATCAAAGACAAGGTCACCGGCCTGAAAGACTGGCAGATTCTCCAGAAGAGCTTCGAGAAGATGAAGTAGTCTGCATTTACGATCAACGATTCACGATTTACGGGCCGTGGATTTTTCCCAGGCTCGTCATTTTTTTGTGGCGCGTAAATCGTAAATCGTAAATCGTAAATCCGTATGCCGATTTACGAATTTGCCTGTCCGAAGTGCCGGAGGATTTACAGCTTTCTTTCCAAGCGCGTGAAGCCCGACCGATCTGCCTGTCTGCCCCAAGTGCGGCAACAAAAAGATGTCCAAACAGGTCAGCCGGTTCGCCATGAGCAAAGGGCTGAAAGAGCCTGCGGCCAAATCCGGAGCTGAAGGTGACGATCCGTCAATGCCGGATTTCGACGACCCGCGCATGGAGCGCGCCATGATGGAACTGGAACGCGACATGGAGCATCTGGACGAGAACAATCCCAAGCACATGGCGCACATGATGAAGAAAATGAAAGACCTCATGCCGCCCGGTTCCGTGCCCAAGGAACTGGACGTGGCCATCAAACGGCTCGAAGCCGGCGAAGACCCGGAGAAGATCGAGGCGGACATGGGCGACGTGCTCGGCGATTTCATGGGCGGTGACGAAGGCGGCGCCGGCGGCGGCGGTTACACCCACGACAGCGGACTGTATGATTACTGATTTGTTGAAGCGTTGAATTGTTAAATCGCTTCGACAATTCAACGATTTGACCATTTAACGAACCACATGCCCCACATCCACGAAAAAATTGATTTTACCGCTGCATTCCGGGAAAGTCTGCGCTGGCCATGACCATAAAAAAAAGAAAAAAGGGTTCCGCTTCAAGACCGCCTGTTACACCATCGAAGGATTGACTTCCTTCGCCACGGTTCTTTTCTTCAATTACCTCTATTTTTTCATGCATTCTCCTCGGAATGCGATCACGGATTGCCCGCCGGCCGGCGCCCGCTCCGGCAGGGAGCGGGCGCGGGCGCGGCCGTGAACCATATCTGGGGCAGAGGCGACGGGTTTCAAGCCCCGCCGCCGGCGCCGGCGCGGGATGCCCGGTGGCACGCGGAGCGCGCGCCGGCCGGGTCAGGCGCCGGCGCGACGGCGCCGCGGCGGACGCACTTCCTTGACGACCTCGGCGAACTCGTCGATGTCCTCGAAGCTGCGATAGACCGAAGCGAAGCGGATGTAGGCGACCTTGTCCAGGCGCTTGAGCTCGCGCATCACGAGTTCGCCGAGCTTCTCGCTCTTGATCTCGCGCTGGGCCGCGGTAAGCAGGCGGTCCTCGATGCGCTCGATGGCGTCGTCGACCGATTCGCGCGGCACCGGCCGCTTGCGCAGCGCCAGCGTGCATCGACGCGCGCAGCTTGTTGCGGTCGTAGTCCGCGCGGCTGCCGTCGTGCTTGACCAGCGTCGGCAGCGCCAGTTCGACCCGCTCGTAGGTGGTGAAGCGCTTGTCGCAGCCGAGGCAGCGGCGGCGCCGGCGGATCGTCGCGCCCTCGTCGGAGGCGCGCGAGTCGACCACCTGGGTGTCGGCGTGGGCGCAGAAGGGGCACTTCATGGCGCCCTCACCCCTCCCTCTCCCGGAGGGAGAGGGCGAAACGCTCCCCTCGCCCGCGGGAGCGGGAGAGGGCGGGGGGTGAGGGTCTGCGCCCCGGCATGCCCCGCCCCGGCTTAGCCGTAGACCGGAAAGTGCTTGGTCAGCGCGGCGACCTTCCCGCGCACGGGCTCGATGATCGCCGTCGTCGGGCGATCGAGCACGTCGGCGATCAGGTGCGCCGTCGCGGCCGCCTCGTCGGTGCCGAAGCCGCGCGTGGTCATGGCCGGCGAGCCGATGCGGATGCCGCTCGTGACGATCGGCTTTTCCGGATCGTTCGGGATGGCGTTCTTGTTCACGGTGATGTGCGCCTGGCCGAGCAGCGCCTCGGCCTCCTTGCCGGTGATGTGCTTGGCGCGCAGGTCGACCAGCATCACGTGGCTCTCGGTGCGGCCGGAGACGATGCGCAGGCCGCGCTCGCCAAGCGTGCTCGGCCAGCACCGCCGGCGTTGCGCAGCACCTGCTCCTGGTAGCCTTGAATTCCGGGTCGCAGCGCTTCCTTGAAGGCCACGGCCTTGGCGGCGATCACGTGCATCAGCGGGCCGCCCTGCAGGCCGGGGAAGATGGCCGAGTTGATCGCCTTCTCGTAGGCCTCGGTCATCAGGATGATGCCGCCGCGCGGGCCGCGCAGGCTCTTGTGCGTGGTGGACGTGACGACGTCGGCGTGCGGCACCGGGTTCGGATAGACGCCGGCGGCGATCAGGCCGGCGTAGTGCGCCATGTCGACCATGAAGACGGCGCCGACGTCGCTTGGCGATCTTGGCGAAGCGCTCGAAATCGATGTGCAGCGCGATAGGCCGAAGCGCCGGCGATGATCAGCTTGCGGCTTGTGCTCGTGGGCCAGGCGCTCGGTCTCGTCGTAGTCGATGTCTTCGCTGCGCGTTCAGGCCGTAGCTGACCACGTTGAACCACTTGCCGCTCATGTTCACCGGCGAGCCGTGCGTCAGGTGGCCGCCTTCGGCCAGGCTCATGCCCATGATGGTGTCGCCGGGCTTGAGCACGGCCAAGAACACGGCCTGGTTGGCCTGCGAGCCGGAATTGGGCTGCACGTTGGCGGCGTCGGCGCCGAACAGCTGCTTCACGCGGTCGATGGCCAGTTGTCTCGACGATGTCGACGTACTCGCAGCCGCCGTAGTAGCGCTTGCCCGGGATAGCCTTCGGCGTACTTGTTGGTGAGCTGCGAGCCCTGCGCCTCCATGACGGCGGGGCTGGTGTAGTTCTCCGAGGCGATCAGTTCGATGTGCTCTTCCTGGCGGCGGTTCTCGCGGGTGATCGCGGACCAGAGCTCGGGATCCGTGCGCTCCAGGGTCAGGGAACGGTCAAACATGATGGCTACCTCGCAGGATGCAGATGGGACGGTGGCGGGCCCGGCAGCCGCGGGCGCAAATGCCGCAGCCGGACGCCGGTGACCGCGGGATTATGCCAGCGCCCGCGGCGCCGCCCGCGGCCGCGGCACCGCCGCGCGCCGCACCGGCCCGGGTTCAGGCCGGGTCGTCGGCAGCGGCGTCCAGATGGCCGCGTTCGCCCCAGGCGAGCACCTCCAGCGCCGGGCCCGGCACGCGTGCGCGCACGCGATTGATGCAGGCATTGGGCAGCAGGTGCGAGCGCGGCGTCTCCCACGGTATGGCCATGGCGGCGCGGTAGATGATGTCGAGCACGCCGCCGTGGGTGATCACCGCAACCGTGCCGCCGGGATGGCGGGCGATGATCTCCGCCAGGCTTTGCAGCACGCGGCGGCGGGCATCGAGAAAGGACTCGCCGCCCGGCAGCGCATGGGCCGGGTCACGCTGGCGCCAGATTGCGTATTCGTGCGGCCAGCGCGCCTCGGCCTCGGCGTAGGTGTGCCCCTCGAAAAGCCCGAAGCCGCGCTCCTTGAGCCGCGCATCGATGCGCACGGTGTCGCCGCGCGCCCGCGCCAGCGGCTCGGCCGTCGCGATCGCGCGGGCCATGTCGCTGGCGTAGATCGCATCGATCGGGTGCGTCGCAAGATGGCGCGCGAGCACGGCCGCCTGCTCGCGGCCGCGCGCGGACAGCGCGATATCGCGAAAGCCCTGGATGCGCGCCGCGCTGTTCCATTCGGTTTCGCCGTGGCGGATCAACAGGAGGTCGGTCGGGGGTGCGGCGCCCTCACCCCGGCCCTCTCCCGGAGGGAGAGGGTGAAATTCCCCCCTCGCCCGCGCAGCGGGAGAGGGGCCGGGGGTGAGGGCTCGTTCGGATGACGTCGAGCCCTCACCCCCGCCCTCTCCCGGAGGGAGAGGGTGAGAACGGGCTGCGCCTGAGGTCGAGTCCTCACCCCGGCCCTCTCCCGGAGGGAGAGGGTGAGAACGGGCTGCGCCTGGGGTCGAGTCCTCACCCCGGCCCTCTCCCGGAGGGAGAGGGTGAGAACGGGCTGCGCCTGAGGTCGAGTCCTCACCCCGGCCCTCTCCCGGAGGGAGAGGGTGAGAACGGGCTGCGCCTGAGGTCGAGTCCCCACCCCGGCCCTCCTCCGATGGCGCAGGCGTGGTGTTGGACGTGCCGCCTGCCATCTCAGTTGCCGCTGGCTGTCAGCAGCACGCGGGCCCAGCGGCGCTTGCCGATCTGCACGACGTAGCTGCCCGGGCCGAGCCTGAGGCTGCGGTCGGCGATGCGCTGGCCGTCGATCCTGACGGCGCCCTGCTCGATGCTGCGCTGGGCGTCGCTGGTCGAGGCCGCCAGGCCGGCCTGCTTGAGCAGGGCGCTCAGCGCCAGCGGCGCCGCGCTCGCCAGCACCACTTCGGGCATTTCCTCGGGTGCGGCGCCGCCGCGGAAACGCGCCTCGAAGTCCTCCAGTGCGTGCCGTGCCGCCGCCGCCGAATGGAAACGCGCCACGATCTCCTGGGCCAGCGCCACCTTGGCGTCGCGCGGGTTGCGGCCGGCATCGGTCTGCCGGCGCAGCGCCGCGATCTCGTCCAGCGACCGGAACGACAGCAGTTCGTAGTAGCGCCACATCAGCACGTCGGAGATGGACATCAGCTTGCCGAACATCTGCACCGGCGATTCGCTGATGCCGACGTAGTTGCCCTTGGACTTGGACATCTTCTCGACGCCGTCGAGTCCCTCGAGCAGCGGCATGGTCAGCACGCACTGCGGCTCCTGGCCGTAATGCTTCTGCAGTTCGCGGCCGACCAGCAGGTTGAACTTCTGGTCGGTGCCGCCCAGCTCCAGGTCGGCGTGCAGGGCGACCGAGTCGTAGCCCTGCATCAGCGGGTACAGCAACTCGTGCATCGCGATCGGCTGGCCGGCCGCGTAGCGGCGGCTGAAGTCGTCGCGCTCGAGCAGCCGCGCCAGCGTGTAGCTCGAGGCCAGGCGGATCATGCCGTCGGCACCCAGCGGCTCGGCTCCATTCGGAGTTGTAGCGCACCTCGGTGCGCTCGCGGTCGAGCACCAGCGCCGCCTGCTCGAAATAGGTCGCGGCGTTGTCGCGGATCTGCTCGGCGCGACAGCGGCGGGCGCGTCACGTTGCGGCCGGACGGGTCGCCGATCATCGAGGTGAAGTCGCCGATCAGGAAGATGACCGTGTGGCCCAGGTCCTGCAGCTGGCGCAGCTTGTTGAGCACCACCGTGTGCCCGAGGTGGATGTCCGGCGCGGTGGGATCGAGCCCGAGCTTGCAGCGCAGCGGCTGGCCGGTGCGCATCGACCGTTCGAGCTTGGCGACGAATTCGCCCTCGACCAGGAGCTCCTGCGCGCCGCGGCGCACGATGTCCAGCGCCTGCGCGACGGCGGCCGGATCGGGACGGATGGTGGAAGTGGACACGGCGTGCTACGTTCTTGACGGGTGTGACGGCGGGATCTTGCCGGTGGCGCCGCGCAGGCGTCGACGCCGGCGCGGGCGGGAGTGGTAAATGATCGATAGTAATGCAAACCTGTACATCGGCATCATGTCCGGCACCAGCCTGGACGGCGTCGACGCCGTGCTGGCCGACCTGTCCGGGCGCACGGCGCACCTGCTCGGCCACGAGCACCGCGAATTCGCGCCGGAGCTGCACGCGAGCCTGGCCGCCCTGCAGGCGCCGGGCCCCGACGAGCTGCACCGGTCGGCGGTGGCTGCGCAGCATCTGGCGCGCACCTATGCCCAGGCGATAGGCGATCTGCTGCATCACGCCGGCGTCGAGGCCACCCAGGTGCGGGCCGCCGGCATCCACGGGCAGACGGTGCGCCACCAGCCCGACGCCGGCTACACCCTCCAGCTCAATGCGCCCGCCACCGTGGCCGAGTTGACGGGCATCGACGTCATCGCGGATTTTCGCAGCCGCGACGTGGCCGCCGGCGGCCAGGGCGCGCCGCTGGTGCCCGCCTTCCACGCGGCCGTGTTTCGCGGGCCGGCGGCGCGCGCGGTGGTCAATATCGGCGGCATCAGCAACATCACCGGGCTGCCGGCGGCCGGCAGCGACGCGCCGGTGACCGGCTTCGACTGCGGTCCCGGCAACGTGCTGCTCGACGCCTGGATGCACGCGTCACCAGGCGCAACCCTATGACGCCGGCGGGGCCTGGGGCGCCGGCGGCCGCAGCCATGCCGGGCTGCTGCAGGCGCTGCTGGCCGAGCCGTATTTCGCGCGCGAACCGCCCAAGAGCACGGGCCGCGACCTGTTCAACGGCGCCTGGCTCGACCGCGTCCTGCATGGCATCGATCCGGCGGCACGCATCGCCCCGGCGGACGTGCAGGCGACGCTGACCCGGCTTACCGCCGTCGGCATCGCGCAGGCGCAACAGCGCTGGTTCGCGCCGGCGCGCGATCTCGTGGTCTGTGGCGGCGGCGCGTTCAACGCCACGCTGATGCGGATGCTGGCCGAGGAATGTTCACCGCTGCCGGTCGCCAGCGCCGCCGACCTGGGCATCGCGCCCGATCACGTCGAGGCGCTGGCATTCGCCTGGCTGGCGCGCGAGCATGTGGAGGGGCGCAGCGGCAACCTGCCGGCGGTGACCGGCGCGCGTGCCGCTCGGGTGCTGGGGGCGCGGTATCCGCGCTAGGCGCCGGTGGTGCGGTGGTGCCCTCAGGCCGAGAACGACGAACCGCAGCCGCAGGTGGTGGTGGCGTTGGGATTCTTGATGACGAACTGGGCGCCTTCGAGGTCTTCCTTGTAGTCGATCTCGGCACCGACCAGGTACTGGTAGCTCATCGAGTCGATCAGCAGCGTGACGCCGTTGCGTTCCATCGTGGTGTCGTCTTCGTTGACGACCTCGTCGAACGTGAAGCCGTACTGGAAGCCCGAGCAGCCGCCGCCCTGGACGAACACGCGCAGCTTGAGCGACGCATTGCCCTCTTCGTCGATCAACTGGCGCACCTTGGCGGCCGCCGAGTCGGAGAACACGAGCGGGTGGGGGATTTCGACTGCTGCATTCATGGCCGTACTCCTGGGAACTTGCCTCTGCCGTCCATTATAGGACCACCGCTACCGTAGGGGCGAACGCCGGGCTTTTCAACCCCGACGTCGGCATGGTCGGGTTCGCGGGGCACGGATGCGAACCCGCAAGCCGCGCCTCAGCCCTGCGGCGCGCCGTCGGCGGCAGCGACGTCGCCATTGGCGGCGAGCTTCAGGCCGGCCTTGGGCTCGCTGCGCTGGTCGATCCGGGTCTCGGTCTTGCCGTCGGTGGACAGGTGCACCATCATGCCCTCGACGATGGCGCCGTGGTGCATTTCGAGCGCGCGATAGCGCACGTCGCCGGTGATGCGGGCCTTGGGCTGGAGCTCGATGAGCTGGGCCGCGCACACGGGGCCGTCGATGCGGCCGGCAACCACCAGGTGGCCGGCGCGCACTTCGCCTTCGATGCGGCCGCTTTCGCTGACGACCAGCATGCCGCCTTTTTCGCCGTCGACGCAGCGCACCGCTCCCTTGACGGTGCCGTCGATGCGCAGGCCACCGGAGAATTCGAGATTGCCGGTGATGGTGGTCGTCGCGCCGACCAGGCTGGCGATCTCGTGCTGCTTGACCGTTCGTTTGCTGAACATCGCTATCTCCTTCGCGGGTCTGGCGGATATTCCGGGAGTCCGGAAGCGCCGGCCGACGGCATTGCCACTACGAACTACAGATTGAAGGTCTGCTGCAACCGCGTTTCGCCGCCGGCGAAAATGCGCACCTGCACCGAACGGGCCACCGCGCCGGCCGGCAGGCTGAAGCCGCCTTCGACGCGCTGGTAGTGCCGGAACGACAGGCGCAGGTTCTGCGTTTCGTCCGTCGCCGCGTTCGGGTCCGGCACCTGCAGCGTGAAGCCGCGCCCGTTCTGGACGAAGTTGACGCGCAATTGCACGGAACCCGAGAAATCCCTGTCCGGCTTGCCGCTTTGCTGCACCAGCAGCCGGTAGTGCATCTGCGAAGTCTCCGGATCCGGCTGGACGCGAAAGCTTCGAATAACCACCCCTTTGTCGCTCTTGCCCGCCGGCAGCAGGCTTTCGAAGAAGGACAGGTCGCCCTGCAGGCGCGTCTGCTCGGCCTCCATCGCGTTGACATGCTCCATCAACTGGTCCTGGGCGGCCTTCTGCACCTTGAGTTCGCTCTCGAAGGCGGTGGCCTGCGCGGCATTGCGGTCGCGCTCGGCGCCGACTTCGCGCAGCTGGGAATTGAGGCGGTCGACCTCGGCCAGCAACTCGCGCCGGCCGGGGCCGCCGATGTTGCGCCCGAATTCATATATGGCTACGCCGGCGGCGGCCGCAACGGTCATCAGCAGGAAACCCAGGATCAGGCGCAGCGACCAGGGCATGCGCGAGCGCACCGTCACCTGCGGGGCGCTGACCGAGCTGTTGCGCAGGAAGCGCTTCCACTTCATCGTGATGTCAAGGCACGACGGCCACGTGCTGCAGGCCGTCGGTGGGCGGGCGGTCGAACATCAGGTTCATGCACTGTACCGCCTGGCCGGCCGCACCCTTGACCAGGTTGTCTTCCACCACCAGCACGACGAGCAGGTCGGCGGCCGCGCGGTGCAGCGCGATGCGCGCCATGTTGGTGCCGCGCACCGACCGCGTCTCCGGCGCACTGCCCGCCGGCATGACGTCGATGAACGGCTCGCCCGCATAGCGCTGTTCGTAGAGCGCCTGCAGATCCAGCGCCGCGGCGCTGCGCAGGCGCACGTACAGGGTGCTGAAGATGCCGCGGATCATCGGCACCAGGTGCGGCACGAAGGTGAGGCCCACCGGACGGCCGGCCAGCAGCGCCAGCTGCTGCACGGTCTCCGGGTGGTGCCGGTGCCCGGCCAGGCCGTAGGCACGGAAATTCTCCGCGACTTCGGCGCCGAGCAGCTCGATCTCGGCCTTGCGGCCGGCGCCGCTGACGCCCGACTTGCAGTCGGCAATCACGGAATCGAGGTCGATCGACCCGGGAAACGCCCGCTCGCGCTCGAGCAGCGGCGCCAGGCCCAGCTGGATGCTGGTCGGGTAGCAGCCCGGCAGCCCGATGATGCGCGCCGTCCGCAGCGCTGCGCCGGCCAGTTCCGGCAGGCCGTAGACCGCCTCGGCAAGAAGGTCGGGGCAGTCGTGCGGCAACCGGTACCAGGCCTCGAACTGCGCCGGATCGCGCAGGCGGAAATCGGCCGCCAGGTCGATGATGCGCGCGCCGGCGGCCAGCAGCGCGCGCGCCTGGCTCATGGCCACGCCATGGGGCGTGGCGAAGAAGACCAGGTCGCAGGAGCGCAGCGCCGGCGCTTCGGGGTCGGTGAAGTCGAGCCGCAGGCGGCCGCGCAACGAGGGGAACAGGCGATCGACCGGGGTCCCGCTTTGCTGGCGCGAGGTGATCGCCACCAGTTCCACGGCCGGGTGCTGCACCAGCAGGCGCAGCAGTTCGACGCCGGTATAGCCGGTGCCGCCGACGATGCCGACTCGAATCCTGCGCGTCACTTGCCCGAACCCAATGGCATGGTCGCTCCGCTTTGGGGCACGGCGGCGCCGCGGCATGGGGCCGCGGCCATCCGGGGCCCGCAATTACCGAAGCTGCAAGTATAGGTTCTGGGCCGCATTGCCGCAGCGCGCAAGACCGCCCGAACAGGCGTCATCCGGACGCCGGTGGCCGTGGTGCGCCGCGTGGCGCCCCCGCAAATGCAACGCGGCACGTCCCGTCGGGGGCGTGCCGCGCAGGCCGGACCGGGTCCGGGCGCGCCGCGGCGCCTGCCGCGGCGGCAATGGCGACTTAGCGCTTGGAGAACTGCTTGCGGCGCCGCGCCTTGCGGAAGCCGACCTTCTTGCGCTCGACTTCGCGGGCATCGCGCGTGACCAGGCCGGCCTTGGACAGCACGGGCTTGAGCGTGGCGTCGTAGTCGATCAGGGCACGGGTGATGCCGTGGCGCACGGCGCCGGATTGGCCGGACTCGCCGCCGCCGTCGACATTGACCTGGATGTCGAAGCTGGTGAGGTTGTCGGTGAGCACCAGCGGCTGGCGCACGATCATGCGGCCGGTCTCGCGGGCGAAGTACTCCTCCAGCGTGCGGCCGTTGATCTTGAACTGACCCGTGCCGCGGCGCATGAAGACCCGCGCGACCGAGCTCTTGCGGCGGCCCGTACCGTAATTGTGGTTACCGATCATGATGTGGCTTGCGCTCCGATATTCAGCGGCTTGGGCATCTGCGCGCTATGGGGATGATTGGCGTCGGCGTAGACCTTGAGCTTCTTGATCATCGCGTAGCCCAGCGGCCCCTTGGGCAACATGCCCTTGACCGCCAGCTGCAGCGCGCGTCCGGGGAAACGCTGCTGCATCTTGCCGAAACTGGTCTCGTACACGCCGCCCGGATAGGTGGAGTGCCGATAGTAGATCTTGCCCTCGGACTTGTTGCCCGTGACGCGCATCTTGCCGGCATTGACGACGACGATGAAGTCGCCGGTGTCGACGTGCGGCGTGTATTCGGGCTTGTGCTTGCCGCGCAGGCGCAGGGCGATCTGCGCCGCGAGGCGCCCGAGGATCTTCTCGTTGGCATCGACGACGAACCAGTCGCGGCGAACTTCATGGCCCTTGGCCGAAAATGTCTTCATGACGTACCGAACCTTTTCCAATCGCGCCCGCCGGGCGCCGCCGTGCTTTGAGAATCCGGGAGTCCCGCCCGCTGCCCGCCGCGGAAAAACCGCGCGTGCCCGACCGAGAAAAGCCCTCGATTGTACGTTTCCGCTGCCTGCCCTGCAAGTCGGCTCACTCGGGCGTCCCCGGCGGGATTCCGCCACGTTCCGCATTATGGGAAATTGCTGGCCACCACCCCCTTCCCGGTTCGTAGAATCGCGCCCGGCGCACCGGCCCCACGCGGTCGTGCGGCTTGCACTCCTGCTCGCACCCGGTCCCTGGGTCCAGCACCGATCCGCAACCCGGGAATCGCATGAGAAGTCCGGACTACCGCCGCAAAGCGCGCCCGCACCGACGCGGCTGCCATGTCATCCTCGCGCTGCTGGCCGGCCTCTGGCTGGGCCCGGCCACCGCCCAGGGTGGACCGCCGATGGTGAGCGACGACCCGGCAACGCCGGGGGACGGGCACTGGGAGATCAATCTGGGCGATATCGGCAGCCGCACCAGCGGCGGCTGGCTGATGGCCACGCCGGACGCCGATATCAATTACGGCTGGGGCGAACGCGTCCAGTTGCGCTTCGAGACGCCGTGGAACCTGGGCCAGCATGACGGCAGTTGGGGCAGCGGCCTGGGCACCACCCTGCTGGGCGTCAAGTGGCGCTTCATCGACGACGCGGCGCACGACTGGACCGTATCGACCTATCCGCAGATGGGCATCAACCTGGACGCGGCGTCGGCCGTGCGCGGGCTGGCCAATCCCGGCCGTTCCGTCTTCCTGCCGGTCGAGGGCGAGACCCACATCGGCGCCTACGACCTGGACATCGAGGCCGGACGCCAGCTGGTTACCCAGGGCGACGGGCAGTGGGTGCTCGGCGTCATCCTCGGGCGCGCGCTGTCCAGCACCCTGGACGTCATGCTGGAGACGCGCCTGCGTCAATCGCCGGGCGCAACGGCGCTGCTGCTGAACCTGGGCAGCCGCTGGGCGCTGCGGCCGAACCTCACCCTGCTGGGTGCGGTGGGGCGCGACGTGGGCGCGGCCAATCCGGCGCGCCAGAGCGTGCTGTACTACGTCGGCGTGCAGGTACTGCGCTGAACCGCGTCAGGACAGCGGCGCAGCGTCGGCAGGCGGCGCAGCGCCGGCGGCGGACGGCTCGTCCCACGCGCTGACGGCGGCGCCGGCCAGCGTGCGCAGGCGCTCCTCGTCGGCGGCCAGCGCGGCCGCGGAGCCGTGGTAGACCATGCGGCCGTTGTCCAGAACGTAGGCGACGTCGGCGACCTGCACGGCGGCACGCACATTCTGCTCGACCAGCAATATCGACATCCCCTCCGCGCGCAGCCGCACGATCACGTCGAAGACCTCCTGCACGATGCGCGGCGCAAGGCCCTGCGAGGGTTCGTCCAGCAGGAGCAGTTGCGGATTGAGCAGCAGGGCACGCGCGATCGCAAGCATCTGCTGCTCGCCGCCCGAAAGCTGCCGGCCCTTGTTGCCGGCGCGTTCGGCCAGGCGCGGAAACACCGCGTTGACGCGCGCGATGGTCCAGGGCCCCGGGCGCTGCGGCGGCACCAGCAGGTTCTCGGCCACGGTCAGGTTGGCGAACACCCGGCGGCCTTCGGGCACGTAGCCGACGCCGAGCGCCGCGATGCGGTCGGGCGGCAGCCCGGTGCAGTCGCGCCCGAGCACCCGGACCGTGCCCGACCGCGGCGGCGTCAGCCCCATGATGCTGCGCATCGTCGTGGTCTTGCCGGCGCCGTTGCGCCCGAGCAGCGCGGCGATCTCGCCCGGGGCAACGGTGAGGTCGACCGAATGCAGGATATGGCTCTTGCCGTAGAAGGTGTCGAGCTGCCGGACCTCGAGCGTGTTCATGCGGCGCCTGCACCCAGGTAGGCGGCCTGCACGCGTTCGTCGGCGGCGATCTGCGCCGGCGTGCCCTCGGCGAGCAGCTCGCCCTCCGACATGACCATGATGCGGTCGGCGAGGCGGAACACCACCCGCATGTCGTGTTCCACCAGCAGTATCGACAAGCCGCGCTCGCGGTGCAGGCGGCCGATGAGTTCGGTGATCTCGAAGGTTTCCTGGTCGCCCATGCCGGCGGTCGGCTCGTCGAGCAGCAGCATGCGCGGGCCCAGCGCCAGCGCCATCAGGATCTCGGCCGTGCGCTGGTCGCCGTGCGACAGTTCGCCGGCCAGCCGATCGGCCTTGGCGTCCAGCCGGCCCAGCGCCAGCAGCTCGTCGATCGCCGCCGCGATCCGCGCGGCGCCGCCGCGGTCCAGCCAGGGACGCCGGTGCACGCCCGCGGCGACCTCGGCGGGGATGCGCAGGTTCTCGCGCAGCGAGAGTTCCGGGAAGATCTCGGTGATCTGGAACGTGCGCGCGATCCCCAGGGCCACGCGTTCGTGCGCCGCCATCGCCGTGATGTCGCGGCCCTCGAACAGGATGCGCCCGCCGGTCGGCGCGAGAAAGCCGCTGAGGAGGTTGAAGAACGTCGTCTTGCCGGCGCCGTTGGCGCCGATCAGCGCGCGCAATTCGCCGGGTGCGATGGCGATCGACATGTTGTTGACGGCCCGCAGGCTGCCGAAATGACAGGAGACGCTTTCTGCCGCCAGCAGGCTCATCGGGCGCTCCGGCGCCGCAACAGGCCGAGCAGGCCGCGCGGGAAGAACAGCACCACCAGGACGAAGATCAGGCCGACCACCGACATCCAGTTCTCCGTGTGGCTGGAGACGAAGTCCTGCAGCACGACGAACAGCGCGGCACCTACCAGCGGGCCCCAGAACGAGCGCATGCCCCCCAGAACGGCCATCATGACGAAATTGCCGGACATGTCCCAGCGCAGGGCCCGCGGATCGACGAAATTGTTGAGCAGCGCGTAGAGCGTGCCGGCGAGGCCGGCGAAGGTGCAGGAGATCACGAACGCCAGCCACAGGTGGCGCTCCACCGGTATGCCCAGGAAGCGCGCGCGGCGCTCGTTCTCGCGGATCGCCAGCAGGGTGCGGCCGAACGGCGAGCGCAGCAGCAGCGCCATTGCGCCGACGGCCAGCGCAAATCCCGCCAGTGCGAAGTAGTAGAACGCGAGGTCGTGTCCCTGGATGTCCAGCGCGAGCCCGGCCGCGCCGACGGGCTGGCGGTGCCAGCCGGTAAGCCCGTCGTCGCCGCCCGTCACGGCGTTCCAGCGGAAGGCGAGGAAATAGAAGACCTGGCCGAAGGCGATGGTGACCATCGCGAAGTAGACGCCGCGCAGGCGCACGATCAGCGCCCCGATGATGGCCGCCGCCACGGCCGCCGTGAGCACGCCGACCGCGATGGCCAGGCCGGTGCTGGGCACGAGGTAGCGGATCGTCATGGCCGCGCCGTACGCGCCCAGGCCGAAATAGGCCGCGTGGCCGAAGGACAGCGTTCCGGCAAAGCCCAGCAGGAAGTTGAGCGCCATCGCCGCCAGGCCCATGACGACGACGCGGCTGGCCAGCTCGGTGTATCCGCCGACGAGCGCGATCCAGAACGGCATGGTGAGCAGCGCCAGCCAGATGGCGGCCAGGACGGCCAGCCGCGGCACGACCGGCAACGGCGGGGCCTTCAATTGAGGCGCCCTTCCTCGCCCAGCAACCCGCGCGGCCGGAACAGCAGTATCAGACCCATCATCACGTAGATGACCGCCTCGCTGGCCGCCGGCAGGAAGACCGTGGCCAGCCCCGAGGCGATGCCGATCAGCAGGCCGCCCAGCAGCGTGCCCGGCAGGCTGCCCAGGCCGCCGACGATGATGGCCACGAAGCTGGGCATGATCAGCGAGGTGCCGATCGTCGGTTGCAGGCCGAGCATGCCGGCCGCCAGCACCCCGGCCAGGCCGGCCAGGTAGATGCCCAGGCCGAAGTTCAGGTTGCGCAGCACGCGCACATTGACGCCCAGGGCCCCGACGGTTTCCAGGTCCAGCGTGCCGGCGCGGATGCGCAGGCCAAGGCGCGTGCGTCCGAGCACCAGGAACAGTCCGCCCACCACGAGCGCGACCAGCACGACCATGAAGACGCGGTAGCCGGTCAGGAAGAAGTACTCCCGGCTCAACGGCCGCGTGAGCCATTCGGGGATCGGATAGGGCAGGCTCTGCGCGCCCCAGATGAAGCGGCTGGCGTCCTCCAGGATGTACGCCAGGCCGAAGGTGAGCAGCAGCCCATACAGCGGATCGCGCCCGTAGAGGCGGCGGATCAGCAGCCGCTCGATCACCAGGCCGAGCGCCGCGGTGAGCAGCGGCGCCAGCAGCAGCGCGCCCCAGAAACCGACGAATGGCATCAGCGTGTAGGCGAGGTAGGCGCCGACGGCCAGGAAGCCGCCGTGCGCAAAATTGATGACCCCGCTCAGGTTGAGGATCAACGACAGGCCGATGGCCATCAGCGCATAGAAGGCGCCGACGATCAGCCCGTTGAAGACGTTGAAGAGGATCAGCTGCAGCATGCTCGACGCGATCGCAGCGGGACGATGACGACGCCGGCACGCGCCGGCGCGCACATGCACGGGCCGGCGGCGCGCGCCGTCACCGGCGCGCGCATGGCCCGCAATCGGTCAGGGCGCCGGCCTGCCATTCAAGCCGGCATCGTCATCGAGCAGCCCGTCTCCTCGAGCGTGCCGGCGACATCGGCACCCTTGATGAGATCCGTCACGTTGAACAGGTCCTCGGCGTGCACTGCCCTTGGCCTGCGCATTGCCGACGTAGAGCGTGTTGATGGCCTGGTTCTGCCCGACCCGGAAATACGGCAGGTGCGGCATCAGTCCGACATTTGCCGGCAGCGTCATGCCGCTCAGGGCCCGCGCCATCTTGCCGGCATCGAGCGACTTGGCCGTGTTGGCGGCCAGCGCGCACGACCACGCCGATGCGAAGCCGAACCACGTCCGCGCGGTCGGCACCTTGCCGGTCTTGGCCCGCACGGCCTCGACGAATTCGGCCACGTGCGGCACGCCCGGCTGCTTCCAGTACCACTCGAACACCCAGTAGCCGACCCGGGCCTCGGGCGGCAGGCCTTCGAGCACCTCGAGTTCCTGCTGCGCGCCGCCCAGGTGCAGGGTCTTGTCCAGCCCGAACTGGACCGCCTGCTTCAGCGCATTGACCATGTCGTCGCCGGCGAGCGTGAAAACGATGACATCCGGCCTGGCCGCCTGTGCCTTGATGAGGTAGGAGGAAAAATCGGTCGTGCCCAGCGGCGACAGGTCGCCGCCGACCTTGGTGCCTCCCAGGCGCGCCGCGGCGCGTTCCAGGCCCGCCTGCAGCGTGTGCCCGAACGCGTAATCGGGCGTGATGTAGTACCAGCGCTTGCCGGCCTTGTTCAGCAGCACGCCGGCAACCGCGTTGGCCTCCGTCTGCGTCGTATTGCAGATGCGGAACACGTTCCAGTGGCAGCTCGCGCCGGTGACGGCGTCGGTATGGCCGCCCGGGACGACGTGAATGACGCCCCTTTCATTGGTCACCTGCGCCATCGCGAGGGACAGCGCGGAATTGACGTTGCCCAGGATGAAGCTGACCTTGTCGCGCTCGATGAGCTTGCGCGTCTTCTGCACGGCCGTTCCGGCATCGCCGCTGGTGGAATCCTCCACCAGCAGTTCGACGGACCGGCCGAGGATGCCGCCCTTGGCATTGATCTGCTCGACGGCCAGGCGCGCGCCGACCAGTTCGTTGTTGCCCAGGGCGGCGTAGGTGCCCGTGAGCGGATCGTTGAAGCCGATCCTGACGCTTTGCTCGCCGCGCGCCTGGCGCAGGAACGGCGGTGCAAGGCTCGTGGCACTGAGGGCGAGGGCGGCGCGCAGCGAATTGCGGCGACCGGGAGCGATGAACTCGTGCTTGTCCTGCGGATGCATGGAATTACCTCCTGTCAAGCGAACGCGCTGCGTTGCCGCACGCGCGGACCGCCCCCTGCTGCGCAACGGCATGGAACGCATGTTGCCGCGCAGCACGCGAAGCCGACCCGCGAAAGTGGACCTCCCCCTGTTGCCGCCGCACCGCCAAACGGCGCCGATGCGACGAGTTCTTTGTATATTTGTTCAAATATATTATCGTCTGCTTCCCAGCACAAGCAAGCGCAGGGCGACCGGATTCGCGGTCGCGGCCGCGGTCGCGGCAGGAGATCCCTACGTTCCGTTCGCAAGAGGAGTGGAAAAAAGGCGATGCTGAACAACCTGCTTGATCGGAAGCACACCATCGCGGCACCGGGTTACAGCCGCTGGATGGTCCCGCCCGCAGCGCTGTGCATCCACCTGTGCATCGGCCAGGTGTATGCGCTGAGCGTCTTCAACCTGCCGATGACCAAGTTACTGGGCATCACGCAGTCGGCGCCCGACGACTGGAAGCTCACCGAACTGGGCTGGATCTTCAGCGTCGCCATATTCTTCCTGGGCGCCTCGGCCGCCGTGCTCGGCCGCTGGGTCGAGGACGGCGGACCGCGCCGGGCGATGTTCGCGGCGGCGCTGTGTTTCGGCGGCGGGTTCCTGGTCGCGGCGCTGGGCGTGAGCCAGCATGCGCTGTGGCTCGTCATCCTCGGCTACGGCGTGCTGGGCGGCATCGGACTCGGGCTGGGCTACATATCGCCGGTATCCACGCTCATCAAATGGTTCCCCGACCGTCCCGGCATGGCAACCGGCATGGCCATCATGGGATTCGGCGGCGGCGCATTCATCGCCTCGCCGCTGTCCGTATGGCTGATGGCAACGTTTGCCACCCCGACGCACGTCGGCGTCGCGGAGACCTTCGTCGTCATGGGCGTCGCCTACCTGCTCTTCATGCTGGTCGGCGCCGCGATCGTGCGCATTCCCGGCCCGGACTGGAAGCCGGCGGGTTACCGGGAGCCCGTGCAGGCGGGCAAGCTGATCACCAACAAGCACGTCTATGTCTACCAGGCGCTGCGCACGCCGCAGTTCTGGCTGATCTGGCTGGTGCTGTGCCTGAACGTCACGGCCGGCATCGGCGTGCTCGGCCAGGCCTCGGCGATGAGCCAGGAGATGTTCCCCGGACGCGTGACGCCGGTCGCGGCGGCCGGCTTCGTCGGCCTGATGAGCCTCTTCAACATGGCGGGGCGTTTCGTCTGGGCGTCGCTGTCCGATTACATCGGGCGCAAGAACACCTACTTCTGCTTCTTCGCCCTGGGCACGGTGCTGTACGCCACGGTTCCCCACACCGGGACCATCGGCAGCGTGGCCGCGTTCGTCGGGTGCTTCCTGGTGATCATCAGCATGTATGGCGGCGGATTTTCCACGGTGCCGGCCTATCTCAAGGACATGTTCGGCACGCGTTACGTCGGTGCCATCCACGGGATGCTCATCACCGCGTGGTCGATGGCCGGCGTCTTCGGACCCGTGCTGGTCAATTACATCCGCCAGTACCAGATCGAGCAGGGCGTACCCAAGGCGCAGGCCTACAACGTCACCATGTACGTGATGGCGGGCCTGCTGGTCGTGGGCTTCGTGTGCAACCTGCTCATCCGCGCCGTGCACGAACGCCACCACATGACCGTCGACGGCGCACGGTCGGCCGGCGTCGCCGCGTAAGGAGGATCGCCATGTCCGAAAACGACCGCGCCGGCGAGTCCCGTCCGACGCCGCTGCTCTACCTGCTCCTTGCCTGGGGCTTTGTCGGCGTGCCGCTGGTCTGGGGCGTGCTCAAGACCGTGGGCAACGCGATGAAGCTCTTCCAGTAAGGCGGCGCCTGGCGGTGCAGTCCGAAGGAACGGATTTGCATGAGTTAATGCAAAATCGGGCCTTTCGGAGACGCCTGTCATGGAATGTCTGGTGCGCTGGGGGGGTCCCGCCGGCATGAACTTCATTGCCGAGACGGGAAGCGGGCACATCGTGGCGATGGATGGGGCGCCGGATGGCGGCGGCCGCGACCTGGCGCCGCGCCCGATGGAACTGCTGCTGGCCGGCACCGGCGGCTGCACCGCCTATGACATCGTGCTGATCCTCAAGCGCGGCCGCCACGACGTGCGCGGCTGCGAGGTGCGCCTGCTGGCCGAGCGCGCGCCGACCGACCCCAAGGTGTTCACCCGCATCACGTTCCACTTCGTGGTCAGCGGGCGCGGCCTGGCCCAGGAGGTCGTCGAACGCGCGGTGCGCCTGTCGCACGAAAAATACTGCTCGGCCACCGCGATGCTCGAGAAGACCGCGAAGATCGACATCAGCGTCGAGGTGGTCGACACGCTCTGAGGCCGCGCGCCGCCGCCGGCAGCGCCGGATGCCGCGACCCGCTGCAGGCCCAGGACGCGCGCTCGGACCGCGCGCTCAGATGTAGTGCGCCGTGGTCGTCATCACGCGGGCGGCCAGGCGCATGCCCTGGCGCACCGGCCAGGGCAGTTCCACGCCGCCATGCGCGCGCGCCGTGCTCCCATGTGCGGCCTCGTCGACCTTCATCTGCGCCACGATCGCCCGCGAAACCTCGTCGCCCGCCGGCAGCCTCTCCAGATGCGCGTGCAGGTGTTCCTCGACCTGGCGCTCGGTTTCGGCCATGAAGCCCAGGCTGAGGCGATCGCCCGCCAGCGAGGCCAGGGCGCCGATGGCAAAGGCGCCGGCAAACCATAGCGGCCCCAGGCGGCTGACGTGGCTGCCAAGCTCGATGACGCGCCCGCGGGTCCAGGCCAGGTGATCGGACTCCTCGTCCGCCGCCCGCTGGAAGACGGCCCGCAGCCCTTCGTCGCGGGTCAGCAGGGCCTGGGCTTCATACAGGGCCTGGGCGCAGATTTCGCCGACGTGATTGACACGCATCAGCGCCGCCGCATGCGATTGCTCGGCCGGGCTCAGCGGCTCGGCACGGGGGCGCACGGCCGCCGCCGGGTCCGGCCGGCGGCTGGCCGGCGCGCCGGCCAGCACGGTGACCGCGGTCTGCAGCACGCCCAGCAGGCGGTCCGCGGGGGTAAGTCTGCGCAGCTCATCCATCACACACCTCTATCGTCCGCTACCAGGCGGCGTTATTGCAGCGCACATAAGGGTTTCCCGCTTGCGCGCGCGAACAGGCTAGCGCGCCATGCTCAGCACCGCCGGCGGCCGCCCTCTTCCGGTTCGAGGGAACATGGAAAAGGCAATTTTTTCATGGATTTACGCGCCATCTCCGGACGGCGGCGCGGCGCCCATCTGTCGCATTTTTCCCACAATGTCAGCGCGCTGTAATCTTGCGCCCCTAGCCTCGCTCGGCTACGTTGCACTTCCAATGCTCATTTTCCACCCTAACAACACACCCTTGGGGACACCATGACGCGTAAATCGCTCATCAAGTTTGCACCGCTTGCCCTCACCGCGCTGGTTGGCGCCGCTTTCGCCGACGATTCCAGCGTAACGATCTACGGCACCCTGGACGCGTCCATCGCGAACATCCAGCACACGCTCAATTTCGACCCCAACATGGTGGCCGGCTCCAGCCCGCTGGTCGCGCCCAACAAGGGCACGCAGGCGGCCACCGGCATGTTCAGCGGCGGCCTGTCGCCCTCCAAGTGGGGCATCAAGGGCCAGGAAGACATGGGCGGCGGCGTCAAGGGCATCTTCCTGCTCGAGTCGGCCATCAACATCCAGACCGGCGGACTGAGCAATGCGGGCCTGGCGCTGACGCACAACACCAGCACCGGCCCGAACGTCGCGATCGACAGCGCGATCAACGGCCAGCTCTTCTCGCGCGGCGCCTACCTGGGCTTGTCCTCGGCCGAGTACGGCACGCTGACGGTGGGCCGCAATACGTCGTTCCTGATCGACAACATCGGACTGTCCGATCCGATGCTGGGTTCGTACGCCTTCTCACCGATCGGCTACGCCGGATCGTACGGCGGCGGCGGCTTCACCGACGACAGCCGCGTCGACAACAGCCTCAAGTACAAGGTCATGTTCGGCGACTTCACCCTGGGCCTGTTGTACAAGTTCGGCGGTGTCGCCGGCAGCACCAGCGCACAGAGCGCCTACCAGGCCAACCTGACCTACATCAGCGGTCCGCTGGGCGTGATGCTGGGTTATGAGCAGTTCAAGGACGGGTTCTCGATCGGCAACACCACCAATCCGGCGGTGGGTTCGCTGCCCGTGACCGCGGCGGACACGAAGGCCTTCATGCTGGCCGCCAAGTACGCCATCACCCCGCAGGGCCGTGTCAGCGGCGGTTTCGAGCGCGAGGAATTCAACAACCCGTCCAACCCCGGCACGGCCGCCAGCGGCACGACCCCCGCGACCGGCGACCTGGCCACCACCAGCCTGTTCGGGTACACCGTCGCCTCGGTGAACGTCACCGCATTCGCCAGCCAGAAGACGCTCAACGTCTACTGGTTCGGCGGTTCGTATGACTTCACCCCGGCGGTCACCGTGTCGGCGGCCGGCTACCACGTCACGCAGAATTCCTGGACGTCCGGCCCGACGGGTGCGACAAATTGCACCACCAACAACACGCTGTGCAGCGGCGCCCAGAACTACTACTCGCTGGTTGGCGACTACCACCTCTCCAAGCGCACCGACGTCTATATCGGCGTGATGACCAGCAACGCTTCGGGCGGCATCGCCAACGGCAACATCGTCAAGAGCGGCGCGACGATCGTCAGCGACACCTCCAGCAATCGCATCACCGCGATCGGCATGCGCCACAGCTTCTAAGCGCACACGGCTGCCCCTGGGCCTGGCGGCGCACGCCGGCGGGCCCGGGCATGAGGCATGTCAGGAAGGCACCAGCCGACCTGACATGCTTTTTTTTTGCGGGTGACGGTGGAGGTTTTGCGCGGGCACCCTCACCCCGCCCTTTCCCGGAGGGAGAGGGCGGGTAGTGGGGAAAATCCTGGTCGATCCCTCACCCCGGCCCTCTCGGCGGTCAGTAGCGCGCGTCCCTGGGCTTGCCGCCCTTTGGCCAGTCCTTGCGCTTGTCCGGGTAATCCGGGCGCGCAAAGCGCGTGAAGTACTGCGCGACGTCCACCGCCTCCTGGTCCGTCAGCGCACCACGGCCGGCCGGAAAGTCCAGCGAGTCGGCGATCGGCATGTTGTTCTTCACGAATCCTGCGGCGGTATGCGTCCGCGCCATGCCGGCGCCGATGTTGAAGGTACCCTTGCCCGCCAGCGGCGGGAACAGGATCTCGCCGTCGGCCGCGCGCATGCCCTGGCCCTTGTCGCCGTGGCAGACGGCGCAGCGGTCCTCGTAGATGCGCTTGCCGTTGGCGGCATCGGGCACGACCGAGTCGGCGATGCGGCCCACGCCGCGCCCCGGTATCGGCTCGCCGGCCTTGGCGGCGGACGGCATCGACGCGACGAAGGCCACCATCGAGCGCATCTCGCGCGAACCCTTGTCCAGCGGCTTGCCGTGCATCGACCGGCGCAGGCAGGCATTGATGCGGTCCGGGAAGTCGATGATCCGCCCGGCGCGCGGCGCGTACAGCGGAAAGAGCGCCGCGATGCCGAAGAAGGGCGAACCCTTGGCAACCGTGCCTCCATTGATGTGGCAACTGCTGCATTCGAGGTCGTTGCCGACGTTGGCCGGCAGCAGTTCGCGGGTCTGCAGCATGAGGCGCATGCCGTAGATCAGCTCGTCCGCATCCGGCCGCCCCAGCAGCGCCGCAAAGCGCGGACCGGCATACAGCGCGGGAGCGTTTTGCGTCGCAAAGAGTTCGGCGCGCACCGCGGCGACCTGCGCGGCCGTAACCGCGGGACTGCGGCTGCCCCAGCCGGAGCGCACGAAGGTCAGGATTTCCGCCAGTTCCTGGTCGGAAAGGCTGGCATAGCCGGGCATGCTGAACGCGCGCGGGTGCCGCTGCGTGCGGGCGGAACGGCCGCCGCTCAGGGCCACATGGATGACCGAGGTCGGATCATCGGCCAGGACCGCCGAGTTGTCCGCCAGCGGCGGGAAGATGTCGGCCACGCCGCGGCCGTCGAGGCGATGGCAGGACGAGCAGAACTGCAGATAGCCCAGTCCGCCGCGGGTGCTGTAAGCCTGCTCCGGCACTGCCGGTGGCGCCGCGGCCGTTGCCGCAGCCGCCGGCGCGTTCGCGAGCGATCCCAGGTATTCGGCGATGGCCGCGAGGTCGGCATCGCTGTAGTACTGGGTGCTGAAGTGCACGACCTCGGCCATCGACCCGAAGGCCGCGCCATGGCCGTTGCGGCCCGTCTTGAGGAACTGCATGGTCTCGTCGGCCGGCCAGAGGCGTCGCAGGCTGGGCGCGTGCCACAGGTCGATGGTGGAGCCGGCCAGATAGGCGCCGCTGCCGGCGCCGTCGCCGGTCTTTTCCTGGAAGGCCATGCCGCGGGGGGTATGGCAGGCGCCGCAGTGCCCGAGACCCTGCACGAGGTAGGCGCCGCGGTTCCACGTCGCCGAGCGGGCCGCATCCGGAACGTACGGCGCGGCGCGGGCAAACAGCAGGTTCCAGGGGATCAGGCCGAAGCGCATGCTGAAGGGCCACTGCAGGCGGCTCGCGCGGTTGACCTGGTGCACCGGAGCGACGCCGCGCATGAAGTAGGCGTACAGGTCCTGCATGTCCGCGGCGCTGATGCGCGCGAACGATGGATAGGGCATCACCGGGTACAGGTTGTGCCCATCGGCGGCGACGCCATCGCGCAGCGCGCGCTCGAACTGCGCAAAGGTATAGCGCCCGATGCCGGTAGCGGGATCGGGCGTTATGTTGGTCGAATAGGCGGTGCCGAACGGCGTCGACATGCCCAGGCCCCCCGCCATCGGCGCGCCATCGCCGGCCGTGTGACAGGCCGCGCAATCGCCCAACCGCGCCAGGTACCGGCCCCGGTCGACGGCAGCATCGGCGCCGGCCGGGAGCGCGGCGGCGGGGACCGTCGCCGCCGCAGCCGTCGCCGGTGCCGCCGCAGCCGCCGGCAACACGGTCCACAGCAGCGTACAGGCGGCGACGGCAGCAGCAGCCGCGCGTCGGCCGCGGATCGGGTTGCGTGCGCCCATCCTTCAGTTGACCGGATCCGCCACGTACTGATGGCGCGCCTGCAGGAAGGCGACCTCGGCAAACCCCGAGGGCACGATGTCGGCGTCGCTGACCTTGTACAGCGTGTGGAAATCGATGCCCTGCTCGGCCAGCGAATTGCGGCACACCTCGACCTGGACACCCTGGGTGCGCAGCGCGTCCAGTTGCTTGCGCATCGCTTCGTCCGGATCCTTGAGCAGGGCCAGGCCACGCGCGTAGAGCACGATCTTGACCGTGGCCTTGCCGCCCCACTGCTCGACCGCCTTCAGCCCGTTGGCGATATTGCGCAACTTCATCTTCTGGATGCCCTTGTCGTCCGTGGTCAGCGGGACGACCAGGCGCAGGTCGCCATACGATTCGTGGGTGACGTGCGGCTCGACGAACGCCGAGGCCGCCTCCGGCGCGGCTTCGGCGCTGCGGGCCGGCGCTGCGGCGGCCAGCGCCAGGGCGGACAGCGCGGCAGTCAGCGCGCTCGATACCATTGCGATGCGGTGCTTCATTTTTCTCTCCTCCTTGTGAGGGGCCGTTGCGCCGCACGGGCGCGGCCCCGGTTTCCTTCGTGCGGTGCGGCTCAGTTGGCGGAATGGTAGGGCTGGAAGCCGTAGCGCTGGAAGATCGCCAGCGCCGCGGGCGAACGCAGGAACTCGACCCACATCTGGCCGGCGGCGCGGTGCGGTGCGTCCTTGAGCACGGCCGCCGCGTAGATTGCGGTGACGTTCTGGTCGGCGGGAATCGCCACATGGGCTATCGGATTGCCCGCCTGCTCCTGGAAAAGCGCCTCCGACTGCCAGGTCACGCCGGCATCGGCGCGGCCGAGCATGAGCGCGAGCGGCGACTGGCGATGATGGATCCGGGTCAACTGCGCTTCGCCCTTCTCCACCTTGTCGATGTACACGGCCCGGACCAGCGCGTCGCCGCCGGCCTTGGCCAGGCTGAGCTTGATCTGGCGGCCGATGCCCTCGAACGCCGGATTGGGCATCACCAGGCGCACGCCCGGCCGCGCCAGGTCGGCCAGGCCGGTGATGTGCGCCGGATTGCCCTTGGGCACCATGATCGCCAGCGCGTTGGTCACGTAGGGCACGGCCGGACCCGGCGCAAGGCCTTCGTCGATCACGGACTTGACCCGGTTGAGGCCGCCGGCGTAGACGTCGGCATGCACCGTCCACGTCATGTTGCCGACCGTGATCGTGCCCTTCTTGCGGATCTGCTCGACGAGCAGGCCGGGCGGGATCGTTTCGTAGTAGATCCTGCCCGCGAACTCCGGATGCTGCCGGGTGAACTCGGCAACCAGCGGCGCCATGGCGAAGAAATAATTTCCGCCGACGAACAGGTTCAGCGACGCGCCGAACGGGTCGCCGTGGAAATCGGGCAGGTTGTCGATTTCCGGCACGGTGAAGTCCAGGCCGCGCTCGGTGACGGGATTGTTGTCGCCATGGCTCCACGGCGGAAAGTATTGCGTGCCGCCGCCGGCATCGGTCCGCGCCGACGCCGCGCCCGCCAGGGCCGCCAGGCCCAGCACGACGGCAATTTCCCTGACCCACGTTCGCAAGCTGTTCATGCGCCACCGCCCCTTTCGCATTCCATGCCGGCTTGAAGTACCGGCGCACCGGCCCGGCGCGACGGTGCAAGCGCGCGCCGGTTCCGCCTGGGCAAATGCCGTACCGGCACCGGCGGCCGCCCCGCGGCCGTGGGGCACTCTACGGCCGCCTCGGCCGGGTGTCCAACCGCAAATTTGGGTAATGGCGACCGATGGAATCGGTCGATTGGCGTGCCGGGGCGGGACGCCATACGTCCCCGCCCCGGCACGACTTAAGCCGCGTTCAGCGCGCGGCGGCGGCGGCCGTATAGGGCGCCGGCTGCAGCATGCGGCGGAAGATGGCCAGCACGGCCGGCTGCGGGAGCGGCAGTGCCGGCGGGCCCTCGTAGCCTTCCCAGCCGCCGCCAAGCGCCTGGAATACGGCGACGTACTGCTGGCCGACGGTCATCTGCGCCACCGCATATTGCGCTTCGAGCTGGTATTCCTGGCGCTGCGCATCGACGACGTTGAGGAAGTCGGTCAGGCCGCGGTCGTAGCGCTCGGACGCCAGCGTCATCGCGCGCTGGCCCGCCACCACCGCATCGCCGAGGCTGCGCAGGCGCTCCTGCTGGGCGCTGAACGCGGCAACCGACGTGTCGACATCCTGGAACGCCTGGACGACGGTCTGCCGGTAGCGATACAACTGTTCCTGCGCGCGCAGGTCCGCGACCTGGACGATGGCATCGAGCGTGCCGAAATCCAGCAGCGGCATGCCGGCCGAGTAGCCGATCGACCAGATCCGCTGCGTCGCGGACGGCAGGCCGCCGATGAGCGCTGCGCGCTGGCGTCCGACCGCAGCGCTCAGCGAGAGCTGCGGGTAGAGCTCGCCGATCGCCACGCCGATGCGGGCCGTCGCGCCGCCCAGTTCCCATTCGGCCTCGCGGATGTCGGGCCGGCGCCGCAGCATGTCGATCGGCACGCCAAGCTCGATGCGCTCCGGCACCGGCGGGATCATCGCCGGCGCGGTCAGCTCGGCCCTGAGATCATCGGGGAAGCGCCCCAGCAGCGCGGCGATCTGGTCGCGCGCAGCGTCGACCTGCGCCGTGAGCGGCGCCAGTTCGGCCACCGTGGCCGCGTACTGGCGCCGGGCCAGCGTCAGATCGAGTTCGTTGGTGATGCCGCGGTCGAAGCGCGCCTGCACCAGGTCGACCAGCTTGCGCGCAGCCTCCTCGTTCTGCTGCAGCACAGCGACCTGCGTCTGGTACCCGCGCAGGCCGAAGTAGGCGCGCACGACGTCGGCCACCAGGGCGACCTGCACGGCGTCGCGTGCGGCCGCCGCCGCCTGGGCATCGTAGCGGGCGGCCTCGATCTCGCGGCGGAAGCGGCCGAAGAGGTCGACGTCCCAGCCCGCGCTGAAGCCCGATGCCTGCGTGATGTGGGCAACGTCCGGCGCCGACTGGTCGGCCGCGTGCACCGCGGCGGGGGCGCGCCCGCCCCGCGCCAGGTTGCTGCCCGTGCCATGGCCGCCACCCGAGCCGACGCCCAGCTGCGGCAATGCGGCGCCGGTCACCGCGACTTCGAAGCTGCGCGCCTGCTGCAGGCGCGACAGCGCCATTTCGATGGTCGGGCTGTCGGTGAGCACCTGCTCGACGAGCTTGTCGAGCTGCGCGTCGCCCAGCGAACGCCACCAGTGCGCCATGTCGGGCGCGGCGGTATGCGGCGGCGCATCGGCGGCCGCGCTGGCCGCACCGGCAGCCGGCGTCAGGGGCGCCGTGAAGGCGGCCGGAACCTGCGGTGCCGGCGGATGGAAATCCGGCCCGACGGCGCAGCCGGCAAGCCCAAGGGCCGCCAGCGCGATTGCGGCCGGCCAGGGCCGGCGGGCGCCGCGCCGTGCGCCGCGAGCGGCCGCGCGCGCCGCCGGGCCCCGCGCCGGGTTGGTACGCGACATCGCCATGCCCCTAGCGCGCCGCCGGGGCCGCAGCGCCCGGAGCCGGCACGTCGTTGATCGCCACGAGGTCGCCATCGGCGATCTGGCTGCTGATGTTCAGCACCACGCGTTCGCCCTTGGCGATGCCCGAGCCCAGTTCGACGAAGTTGCCGTCGTCGCGGGCGATGGTGACCTTGCGCATGTGCACGTGGCCCTCGGCATCGACGACGGCCACCTGCGGCCCGCTGGCGCGGAAGATCATCGCCGCGGCCGGCACCTGGACCAGGCCCCGGTCGGGCAGGTGGAAGTCGACGTCGACGTAGATTCCGGGCACCAGCGCGTTGTCCGTATTGGGCAGGTCGACCTCGACGCGCAGCGTGCGCGCCTGCGGATTGATCGCCCGCGCGTTGCGCGCCACCGTCGCGTTGAAGACGCGGCCCGGCAGGCTGCTCGCGCGCACCTGGACCTGCATGTTGCCCTGCTGGAAGTCGCCCGAGGCGCGCTGCGGCACATCGACGAACACGCGGATCGGCCGCTCCTGGGTCATGCGGTACAGCGACGTCGTCGACGACGTGCTGCCGGCGGTGACCAGATTGCCGATGTCGATGCGGCGCTCGACGATCATGCCGTCGAACGGCGCCACCACGCGCTTGAACTCGGTCAGCGCCGCGTAGCGGTCCACTTCGGCCTGGTTGACGGCGACCTGCGCCCGCGCCGCGTTCAAGCGCGCGGTGGCGCTGTCGAAGCCGGCGCGCTTTTCCTCGCGCTCCTGTTCCGACACCACGCCCTTGGGGGAATCGCGCCAGCGTTCGTACGTCGTGGTGGCCAGCTCGGCCTCGGCCTTGCGCACCACGACCTGCGAATCGGCGGCATTGAGCTGGGCCTTGGCCGCCGCCAGCTGCGCATCGAGTTCCGGCGTGTCGATGGTGGCCAGCGTCTGGCCCTGGCGCACGTGATCGCCGATATCGGCCGTCCACTTGGCGACGTAGCCGTTGACCCGCCCGTAGATCGTGCCTCGAACCAGGCCGCGGTCTCGCCCGGCAGCGTCAGGCCGCGTTCGCCCAGCGCCGGCTGGGCCAGCGCCACGGTGACGCCCAGGCGGCTGGGCGCCCTGCTCCTGCGTCGCGCTGGCCAGCGCGCGCTGCTGGCGCCATTTGACCAGGCTGACCAGCAGGAAGCCGCAGGCCAGGACCACCGCAACGGCGATGGCGACGGTGCGCATGCGCCCTCCGGTCGAGGCCGCGTAATGAACCGGCGCGGCGCCTTCGGCGTCGGCCGTTTCCGCGGTCACCACTGGGTGGAGCGCCTCGCGCCCCGCGGCGAGCGCCGCGGCGGAGGGTTCCTCGTTGTCTCTGGCGTGCACGTTGTTTACCTCGTCGACGGAATCGCCGGAAGCTGGGGCAGCAGGCCGCGAGGCTGGCGCCGCAGGATCCGGTACATGGTGGGAACGAATACCAGGGTGGCGAAGGTCGCGAAGAGCAGTCCGCCGATCACGGCGCGCGCCAGCGGCGCGTTCTGCTCGCCGCCTTCGCCGACGCCGAGCGCCATCGGGATCATGCCCAGGATCATCGCGCCGGCGGTCATCAGCACCGGGCGCAGCCGCGTATAGCCGGCGCGTCGACGGCGGCCACCAGCGAATCGTCGCCCGCGTCCATGCGCTGGTTGGCGAAGGTCACCACCAGGATGCTGTTGGCGGTGGTCAGGCCGATGCACATCAGCGTGCCCATCAGCGCCGGCACGCTCAGGTGGGTCTGCGTCAGAAACAGCATCCACATCACGCCGCCCAGCGCGAACGGCACCGCCATGCAGCACGATCAGCGGATCGATCCAGCTCTGGAAATTGATGACCAGGAACAGATAGACCAGCACGACCGCCAGCGCCATGCCGGCGAACAGGCCGGTATAGCTCTCGCGCATGGTCTCGACCTGGCCCGCTCAGCGTCACCGTGATCGCCGCCTCGCGGCGGCGGCTGGTCGGCGGCGATCACCTTGTCGATCGCGTCGGCGGCGGACTCGAGGTCGCGCCCCTGGACGTCGGCGTGCACGTCGAACACCGGGCGGATGTTGAGCTGCGAGGTGACCAGCGGCACCTTGGCTGCGGCCGAAGTTGCGCGACGTTCATCAGCAGCTGGCGCTGGTTGCCGCCGGTCTCGGCCGTGACCGGCATGCGTCCACAGATCCTGCGCCGACTCGATCCGATAGGTCGGCACCTGCACGACCAGCGGATAGCTGACGCTGTTGCGCGGATCGACCCAGAAATTGGGCGCGGTCTGGGCGCTGGAATTGGTCGTGACCAGCACGTTGTTGGCGGTCGCCTGCTGGCTGACGCCGACCTCGCGCGGCCAGCGCGCGATCGACGTCGATCGTCAGCGCCGGCGCATCGGGCACCTGGAAGACGTGCGAGTCGACCACGCCCGGGATCGTGCTGCAGGTCGCCGCGCGAGCTTGCGCCGCCAGCGCGTAGGTCTCGTCGCTGTCGGAGCCCGAGATGCGGATGTCGATCGGCGCCGGCTGGCCGAAATTCAGCACCTGGTCGACGATGTCGGCGGGCTGGAAGAAGAACTGCAGGTCGGGAAAGCGCTTCGGCAGCTCGCGCCGCAGCTGCGGCGATGAAGTCCGCGGTCGGGCGTGTGCTTCTCCTTGAGCGAGATCAGGATTTCGCCGTCCATCGGTCCGACGGTGGCCGAGTCGCTGAGCGCGATGTTGATGCCGCTGTAGGGCAGGCCGATGTTGTCGAGAATCACGTCGATCTGGTCGTCGCCGACCGATCTTGCGGATCTGCGCGCTCGACCTGCGGCGAAATATGCCTGGGTCTGCTCCAGCCGCGTGCCCGGCGGCGCGCGCACGTGCAGGCGCATCTGCCCGGCGTCGACCTGCGGGAAGAAATCGCGGCCCAGGTGCGGGAACAGCAGCAGCGAGCACGACCATCAGCAGCGATGAAGAAGCCGATGGTCAGCGCGCGGCTGCGACAGCGCCCAGGCGACGCGCGTCGCGGTAGGTCTCGCGGAAGCTGCTCGAAGCCGCGCTCGAACGCCGGTGCATGACGCCCAGCGCCTGAACAGCATTGCGCCGCGGCGCGCGGCGCGGCGGCGTCGCGGCGGCATGGCCGCCGTGGCCGTGCGCCTCGACGGTCGAGCGCATCAGGTACTTGAACAGCACCGGCACCAGCGTGAAGGACAGCGCCAGGCTGGCCAGCAGCGACACGCAAACCGACAGCGACAGCGGCGAGAACAGGTACTTGGCGGTGCCCTGCAGCAGGAACACCGGCACGAACACGATGCAGATGCACAGCGTCGAGAGCACGGTCGGCACGCCGACCTCGCCGGCGCCGTTGATGATGGCCGTCTCGAGCGGCTCGCCCATGCCGACGTGGCGCTCGATGTTCTCGATGACGACGGTGCCGTTGTCGACCAGGATGCCGACCGCCAGCGCGAAGCCGCCCAGGGTCATGGTGTTGAGCGTCTGGCCGCCGACGTACATGACCAGCACGGCGGTGATGATCGACAGCGGAATGGCCGCCAGGATGATCAGCGTCAGGCGCCAGTTGCCGAGGAACAGCAGGATCATCAGCGCGGTCAGGCCGGCGGCCATCGCCCCGCCCATCAGCACGCTGTTGCAGCGCCGCCTTGACGAAGATCGACTGATCGAAGATCGGCTTGATGGTCACGCCGCTGCGGCATCACGCTTGCGGATGTCGGGCAGCGCCGCGCGCACGCCGTCGATCACCGCCAGCGTCGAGACGCCGCCGGTCTTGCGGATCGTCATCAGCGCGCCCGGCGTGCCGTCGACCGAAACCGAATTGGTCTGCACCTGGAAGCCGTCGTGCACGTGCGCGACGTCGCGCATGAAGACCGTGCGGCCGTCGACCTCGCTTGATCGGGAAGCTGTTGATCGACTCGATGACGTCCGGGCTGTTGTTCATCGTCAGCGTGTAGTCCTTGGCGCCGATCTTCACGTCGCCGGCGGGCAGGATGACGTTCTGGCGCTGCAGCGCCGTCGCTCACGTCGGCGGGCGACAGGCCGCGCGACTGCAGCGCCTGCGGGTCGAGATCGGCCATGATGACGCGCGGCTTGCCGCCGTAGGGATACGGCACCTCGGCGCCGTGCACGACGGCCAGGTCGGGGCGGATGATGTTCTGGCCGAGATCGTTGAGCTTGGTGTCGGGCAGCGAGTTGCTCGACAGGCTGAGCTGGATGATCGGCACGTCGGTGGCGCCGTAGCGCAGCACCAGCGGCGGCGTGATGTTGGGCGGCATGTACTTGAGCACGACCAGCGCGCTGCTGGCCAGCTGCGAGACCGCGCGCGTGACGTCGGCGCCCTCGTGCAGGTAGACCTTCTCGACGCCGACGCCCTGCGTAGCTGGTGGCCTCGATGCGCGAGATGTCGTCGACCAGCGAGGCCAGCTGGCGTTCGTGCAGCGTCAGGATGCGGTTCTGCATGTCCTGCGGCGCTCATGCCGTTGTAGGTCCAGACGACGCTGACCACCGGAATGTCGATCTCCGGAAAGATGTCGACCGGCATGCGCAGCGCGGCGCCGATGCCCAGCAGGCAGATGAGGATCAGCACCGCGGGCACCGTATAGGGCCGTTTGAGAACGAGGGCTACCAGGGACACCGCACGAACCTCCAAAGTCGATGCTCAATCGTCCCCCGACGGCCCGGAGCGGGTCGACGCGGGATTGCCGAAATGGCCGGACCCGCGGAGGATAACGATTTACCTTGTACGCCGTCATGGCCTGCACCGTAAGGGATCCCCCTAGCCGCGTGCCGGTAGCCGGTGAATCGGCGCACAATGACCGGCAACAGAGCCCATGCTGCGCTGCGGCAGCCGGACCGCCGCGGGCCGGCCGCGGCGTTCGGCCCAGCCCGGGGCGCGAGACACGGTATCTTCGGGGCTGGCAGGCTCACTCCTTCGCAGGCAACGCGCCACCACTTCACCTTATGTATCGACCTACTGTCTACATCGTCGACGACGATCCCGGCGTGCGCCGCTCGCTGGCGTTATGGCTGGGCTTTCGCGACATGGCCACCCGCGAGTTCGAATCGGCCGAACCGTTCCTGGCCGCCGTCAATCCGGAAACCCAGGGCTGCGCGATCGTCGACGTGCACCTGGGCGGCATGACCGGGCTGCAGTTGCAGACCCGGCTGGCCGAAAGCGGCGTCGGCCTGCCGCTCGTCTTTCTCACCGGCCATGGCGACGTGCCCACCGCGCGCGCCGCCCTCAAGGCCGGCGCGTTCGATTTCCTGGAGAAGCCGGTCGACAACGACCGCCTGGTCGAGCTGGTGGGCGCGGCATTGCGCGAGGACGAGCGGCGCTGGGAATCGGTCCGTGAAGACGAGCGCCGGCGCGAGCGCCTGGAGCGCCTGACGCCGCGCGAGCGCGAGGTGATGGAGCAGGTCGTGGCCGGCCGGCACAACCGGGAGATCGCCGCGCAGATGGGCATCAGCGCCCGCACCGTGGAGGTCTACAAGGCCCGGCTGATGGACAAGCTCGATGTGCGGCGCGTCGCCGACCTGGTGCGCTTCGCGATGCGCGGTTCGCTGCCGGACGGCGCGCCGGGGGCAGCGGCCGACCCGCACGCCGCCCCGTTTGCGCCGGATTTGCCGGCAAGCGCCCTCGGCGCGGACGGCAAACGCGCCGGCGGCACCGACTCCTAGACGCTGCGGTCGCGCCCCGCCAGCGCCTCGCCGACGCGAAAGCGCAGGCGGAACAGGTCCATCAGCCGCGGGGCCTGCAGCTTTTCCATCAGCTGCGCGCGCTGCTTCATCAGGGCGTCGACCGTCAGCCCGAACTGCTCGGCGATCTCGCGCACCTGGCGGCCGTCGGTGATGCTCTCGAAGAGTTCGATTTCATGGCGGGTGAGGCTGCGCAGCCGCGCCAGCACCGCGTCGCGCTCGCGGTTCGCGCGCCAGGCGCTCGGCATCGCTGCGCAGGCCCTGGGCGACCGCGTCGAGCAGGACGCTTTCATCGATCGGCTTTTCCAGGAAATCGATCGCCCCCTGCAGCAGCGCGGTGCGCGCCAGCGATCTCGTCGCCCTGGGCCGTCATGAGCAGCACCGGCGGACCGCGGTGGTCGCGGCCCATGCGCGCCTGCAGGGCCAGGCCGGACATGCCCGGCAGCCGGATATCGACCAGCGCGCAGGCCGGCCGCTCCAGCGGCGGCGGCGCGGCCAGAAACGCCTCGGCGCTGTCGAACTGCGCCGTCGCGTAGCCGTGCAGCTGCAGCAGCAGCGCCAGCGATTCGCGTACGGCGACGTCGTCCTCGACCAGCAACACGCTGCCGAGCGCCGCGCTGGGGCGGCGTGCGAGCTCAGCCATGTACCGGCAGATCCAGGCAAAAGGTCGTGCGTTCGCGGCTGTCGTCGAACCACAGGCGCCCGCCCTGGCGCTCGGCGATGGAGCGCGACAATGCCAGCCCCAGGCCCATCCCGTTGGGCTTGCTGGTGGCCAGCGGCAGGAACAGCCGCGGGCGCACCTCGGCGGCGATGCCCGGTCCCGTATCCTCGACGGCGATGCGCACGAGCGGCGGATCGCTGCCGGCGACCACGCCGGCGCTGATGCGGATGCGCCCGCGGGCCCGGCTGCCCGGCGAGCGCGTCGCAGGCGTTGGCGACGAGGTTGCCCAGCACGGCCCCCAGCTGCACGGCATCGGCACGCACCGGCGGCAGCGACGGCTCGAGCGTCATGGTCCAGCGGATATCGGCGCGCAGCAGGCGGTCGCGCAGGTGGGCGTAGGTGCCCTCGACCAGCGTGGCGACGGTGACGCATTCCTCGTGCATGACCCCGGTGCGGAAGAAATCGCGCATGCGCCGCAGGTACTGCCCGGCGCGGGCGCTCTCGCGGGTGATCTGGTCCAGCGTCTCGATCAGCTTGGCGTGGTCGGCCTCGCCGCGCCGGGCCAGCACCTGGCTGGCGCTGGCGTAGGTGCCGATGGCCGACAGCGGCTGGCTCAGGTCGTGGGCCAGCGCCGCCGCCAGCTCGGCCGTCGAGGCCATGCGCTGCGCCTCGGCCAGCGCGTTGCCGCGCTCGCGCAGCGCGCGCTCGTTGTCGGCGATGCGGGCCGCGGCGCGCTGGCGCTCGTCGGACAGCGCGCCCAGGTAAAGCGTCGCAACGGCCAGCGTCAGCATGAGCATCTGGAATTCGAATGCGGTGCCGGCGCGGGTGCCGATCACGGTCAGCGCCCCCAGCAGGCCGAGCTGCACCACCGGCAGGACGCTGACGACGCCGAACACGCCGGCGCGCATCGCCACGACGATCACCGGCAGGAAGAGCAGGTACGACATGCGGAATTCGTCGAGCGGCCGCAGGCCGAACACGAGTTCGAGCAGGCCGCACAGCACGATCAGGAAGACCAGCCCGGCGCGCACGGTGCGCCGCGGCGCCAGGGCCCTGGCCTGGCGCACCCAGACGCCGGAGATCAGCTGCAGCAGGATGGGCATCAGCACCGCCATGCCCAGCAGGTTGGCGACGAACAGGCGGAAGGTCAGCAGCGGGAACGCCGATTCGCTCATCGCCGGGGTGGCCATCTGCCGCAGGGCGTCGACCACGGCGCACAGCACCACGGTCGGCACGGCGATGGCCAGCAGGCCATTGACGTCGCGCGGGGCAACCGCGGCGTCGCCCCAGCGCGTCCAGCGCCGCAGGGCGTAGGCGGCGGCGCCGTACAGCAGGGTGAAGGCCACGGCCGCGGGCAGCGCCGCAGCCCACTCGATCGCGGCCCCCGGACTGATCCACCAGGCCAGCAGCACCGCCACCAGCACCGGACCGGTGTAGGCGGGACCGCCGATGGCCAGCAGCGTCACCGCCAGCGCCGGGTGCGGACTCAACGGCTGGACGCCGAAACGCGGATGCGGGAACAGACCCGTGGCCGCGTCGGCCAGGACGTAGGAGGCGAGGCACAGCGCGCCCAGCCACAGCGGCAGCGGCGGCCGGGCCGCCACCGGGGCGGCGAACCGCTGCTGCCAGGCGCGGGCAAACCCCTGCAGCGACGTACGCGGCGGCGCGGCAGGAAGCGCCTGGGGCGGCAGCCGGGTCAGTCCGGGAACGCCGGGGTTTTCGGAATGCATCGGCACAGGAATAGCAAATGAGTGGCGGCGGGGAAAGCGTGGCTTGCGTAAGGGCTCGCCGTAGGGGTGCACCCCGATGCGCGCCCTGGCGACATTGTGTACCTTGTCTGTCGGGAACATGGCATATCCCTCTCCTCACGTTCCCCTTTCCCCTGGCGCCTAAAGCGCTATCCGCCGACCAGTGCCGCGGACGCCAGGGGAATCTTTTACCGGCAGCCGGTCCGGTTGCCGCCCGCCCTCACGGATTGCGCACCATCGCCGACGGCGCCGCCGCCGCGCCGTCGCTGGCGCCGGCGTTGAAGATCACCGGCAGGCCGTTGCGTCCCGCCCCCACGATGATGACCTTCGCATTGGGCGAGGATGCCAGCTTCTCGGTGGCGTCGATGCCCTTCCATTCGAGCAGCTGGTTGTTCAGGCCCTTGCTGATGATGGCCTGGAAGTCGGCGATGCCGGCCGCCTCGATGCGCTTGCGCTCGGCCTCCTGGCGCGTGCGGTCGATGATGAACTGCATCTGCAGGGCCTTCTGCTCCTCCTCGAGCTTGGTCTGGATCGCGGTCTGCACCGCCACCGGCAGGTGCACCTCGCGGATCAGGATGGCATTGATGCGGATGTGGCGGCCGTCCATCTTTTCAATGACTTCCTGGCGGATCTCGCGCTCGATCTGCTCGCGCTTGGTCGAGTAGATCTCCTCGGGCGCATAGCGCCCCACCACGCGGCGCGCGCTCGAGCGCACGTACGGTGCGACCAGCGTGTGGTAATAGTCCGCGCCCGTCTGCGTCACGAGCTCGTACGACTCGCCGGGTATCGGCTGGTAGAGGATGGATGCGGTCATGTGGATGTCCAGGCCATTGTTCGCCAGGACATCGAGCGGCTCCTCGCCCTCCTGTTCGCGCAGGTCCAGTTCGTAGACGCGCGCGAACGGCGACACGACATGGAAACCTTCGCCCAAAGGCTCGCGCACGGTTCCCTGGCTCGGCGTCCACTCGACGCCGGTGCGCCCGGTCGGGATCGTCGAACAGCCCGTCAGGCCGGCGACCGACAGCAGGGATCCGGAGACAACAGCGTGTAAAAGGCGTGATGTGCGATGCGGCGTCAGCATGGAAAGCTCCCGTATGCAGGTGCCATGCAGCAGCCCGCGCCCGGCGGCGTCGCCGGCGCGGCTGCGCACTGCACCTGCGGTTCGCGCCGACCGTCTGGCTTGGGCAGCAGGGGAGCGCATTGGTTCCACCCGATTCCCGCGCAGCGTCGCCGGACTATGATGATCTGGATCACGCCGCCGCGCGCCGATGGCGCTCTAATGGCGGCGCAAGACGCAACCCGAGGAGAAGACCATGAAGACCAATGTCGGCGGCATCGACCGCGCGCTGCGCGTGATCGCGGGGGCGGCCCTGATCGCCTGGGCGGTGATGGGCGGGCCGGTTTGGGCCTGGATCGGCATCGTGCCGCTGGCCACGGGTCTGTTTCGCCTGTGCCCGCTGTATTCCGTGCTGGGCATCAATACCTGCGCCACCGGCAAGTAGCCGGCAACGTGCACGACGCGGATTTTGTCGCGCGGATATCGCGACGGATGGACTGTCGCTCCTTCGCCCGCCTGCGCGAGAGGGGCCGGGAGTGAGGGGCGGCAGCGCGCGGCGCCGGCGTCCTGCCCCGACGCGGCGCCTCAGCGGCGGGGGGCGCCCGGGCGCCCGCCGTCCGGATCCGCCAGGCCCGACTGGGCGCGATTCTCGGTGTTCTCGCCCCACATGGCATTGAGGACAGCGAGCAGCACCGCAAAACCGATGCCCAGGATCCAGTCGAAATACCACATGGTCAGACTCCCTGCGGCCCCTGCGGGCGCGCGCAATACCGCATTGCACTGCTGCTTCAGTATGCCTCGTGCTCGTTCTCGCGCACGTAGGCTGCGGTCACCTTGCCGGCCATGACCTTGTAGGCCCATGACGTATAGACGATGATGATCGGCACGAAGAGAACGGCCGCGCCCAGCATGATGCCCAGCGTCAGGTGGCTGGAAACGCTGTCCCAGACCGTCAGGCTCGCGCCGGGACGGCTCGACGAGGGCATGAGAAAGGGAAACATCGCGGCGCCCGCCGTGCCGATGACGCCGGCGAGCGCCAGCGCACTGGCGATGAAGGCCAGGCCGGTGCGGCGCGCCGCCTGCAGCGCGACCGTCGCCAGCGCCGCGGCGTAGACCAGCGCCGGCAGTGCCAGCGTCAGCGGCGCGCGGTGGTAATTGGCCAGCCACGCGCCCGCCTGGCGCACGACCGTCTTGGCCATCGGGGCGGCCGGCCCACCCGGGACGACGGCCGACGTGATGACGTAGCCGTCGATGCCGAACGCGACCCAGACGCCGGCGGCGCTGAACGCCAGCAGCAGCACGGCCGCGAACCAGCGCGCCGCGACCAGGGCGCGCTGCTGCACCGGCGCCATCCGTGCGGTGCGCCAGGTAGGTCGCCCCGTGCAGCGCGATCATGCTCGAGCTCACCACCCCGCAGAGCAGCGCGAACGGATTGAGCAGCTGCCAGAAGCTGCCGGTGTACGTCGAAACCAGGTCGGCGTCGAAGTCGAACGGCACGCCCTGCAGCAGGTTGCCGAAGGCGACGCCGAAGATCAGCGGCGGCACGGTGCCGCCGACGAACAGGCCCCAGTCCCAGGCGCTGCGCCAGCGCGCGATCGTGCGATCTTGCTGCGGTAGTCGAAGCCGACGGGCCGCAAGAACAGGGCCCACAGCACCGCCAGCATCGCCCAGTAGAAGCCGGAGAACGCGGTGGCGTAGACCAGCGGCCAGGCCGCGAAGATGGCGCCGCCGCCGGTGATGAACCAGACCTGGTTGCCGTCCCAGTGCGGGCCGACCGTGTTGATGACGACGCGGCGCTCGACGTCGCTGCGGCCGACGAACGGCAGCAGGGTGCCCGACGCCCATGTCGTGCCCGTCCATGACGGCGAAGCCGATGCAGCAGCACGCCGACCAGCAGCCACCAGATGATCTTGAGCGTGGCGTAATCGAGCATGTTCGTCTCCCGTGGTCCTCAGTGCATCTCAGCGCGCGGCCGCGCCGGCAGCCGCCGGATGGTCCGGCTCGTTGTCGTAGCGCCCGGTGCCCAGGCTGCCCGGGCCGATGCGGGCGAACTTGACCATCAGGTACATCTCGACGATCAGCAGCGCCGGTGTAGAAGGCGACGAAGCCGGCAAGAGCGAGCCCCACAGGCTGGCGACGCTGAGCGTCGACACCGACAGGTGCGTCGGCAGCACGCCGTAGATCGTCCAGGGCTGGCGGCCGTACTCGGCCACGAACCAGCCCAGCTCGCAGGCGATCCACGGCAGCGGGAATCATCCACAGCGCCCACTTGAGCAGCCAGGTCCTGCCCTCGCAGCCGCCGCGCAGCGTGGCCCAGAACGACGCGGCAAACAGCGCCAGCATCAGCAGCGGCCAGCGCAACCATCAGGCGGAAGCTCCAGAACATCGGCGCCACCCGCGGCACCGTCGCGTCGACCGCCTGCTGGATCTGCGCCGGCGTCGCATCCTGGACGCGGGCGACGTAGCGCTTGAGCAGCAGGCCGAAGCCCAGGTCGGCCTTGTGCGCCGCGAAGCGCGCGCGCGCGCCGGCGTCGGACGGATCGGCCCGCAGGGTCTCGAGCGCCGTGACGGCCTCGATGCCCGAGACGATCGCGCGCCCGATTGCGCTCCTTGATCTGGCGGATGCCCGGAATCTGCTGGGTGATCGAGCGCGTGCCGATGATGCCCATCACCCAGGGAATCTGCACCTCCCAGTCGTTGCGCGCCGCGGCCTCGTTGGGCGCGGCGATGACGGTGAACGGGGCCGGCGCCGGGTCGGTCTCCCACATGGCCTCGATCGCCGCCATCTTGGTCTGCTGCGCCTCGCCCACCGTATAGCCTGATTCGTCGCCGAGCACGATCACGGAAAGCACCGAGGCCAGGCCGAAGGCGGCCGCGATGCGGAAGCTGCGCTTGGCGAACTCGACATCGCGCCCGTGCAGCAGGTACCACGACGAGATCGCCAGCACGAAGACCGCGCCGGTCACGTAGCCGGCCGATACCGTGTGCACGAACTTGGCCTGGGCATCGGGATTGAACAGCACCGCCCAGAAGTCGGTCAGCTCCATGCGCATGGTCACGTAGTTGAACTCGGCGCCGACCGGGATTCTGCATCCAGCCGTTGGCGATGAGGATCCACAGCGCGGAAAGGTTGGTGCCGATCGCCATCAGCGCCGTCACCACCAGGTGCTGCACGCGCGACAGGCGGTTCCAGCCGAAGAAGAACAGCCCGATCGATGGTCGACTCGAGGAAGAACGCCATCAGGCCCTCGATCGCGAGCGGCGCGCCGAAGATGTCGCCGACGTAGTGCGAGTAGTAGGCCCAGTTGGTGCCGAACTGGAACTCCAGGGTGATGCCGGTGGTCACGCCCGAGCGCGAAATTGATGCCGAAGAGCTTGCCCCAGAAACGGGTCATGTCGCGGTAGACGACCTTGCCGGTCATGACATAGACGGTCTCCATGACGAGCAGCAACCAGACCATGCCCAGCGTCAGCGGGACGAACAGAAAGTGGTATAGCGCGGTAACGGCAAACTGCAGCCGCGACAGCTCGACAAGCTGCTCACTGCCCATGGTGTCCTCCGGGTGGCCCGCCGGCATCGGCGGCGGTTGCGGAAAGGCCGAAGGCCGCGGCAACGCTGCCGGCGTCGACCGCGACTTCGTGGTGATGGAAAAAAGCCAGCCACAGCACCAGCAGCAGCACGCACTTGGCGGCGATGGTGGCCGCCAGCCGGGGCGCCAGGCGGGGTACCCCGTTGCGGCGGACGATCGTGTTCATGACGGTTTCACGGCAGGCTTTGGGCGGCGGCGGGCACTGCCACAACGATAGCGGCACGGCGCCGGCCGGAATTTGCGCTAGCGCAAGTTCCGGCGCGGCCGCCGGCCGCGGCGCTCACGCGCGCGGGGCGGGGGCGGCCCCGGGAGGCGGCGGATCCAGGCGCTGGATGCCCAGCGCCTTGAGCACGTATTTCTCGTAGATCGGCTCGGACGTGCCGTTGCGCATCTTGTACATGAAGTATTTCTCGAAGGCGACCTTGGCCACGTGGACCCACTTGCCCTTCTTGAACCAGTTGACGTTGCGCGGCGGTATCTGGGGCAGCGCGACGAAGGCGGCGCCGGTATCGCCCATGTCCGCCAGGCAGATGGCGTTCCAGCTGCCCTTGGCCGTGGCCGGCTGGCCGGCGAGGTCGGCGGCGATGTTGTGGACGATCGCCGTCACCATCGTCTCGATCATGTAGCCGGTCTTGGGCGCGCCGGTCGGCACCGGCGTCACCTCGACCGGGGGTATCGCCACGCAGACGCCGGCCGAATAGATGTTGCGGTGCTTCTTGCTGCGCTGGAACTCGTCGATCAGCACGAAGCCGCGCGGATTGCACAGGCCCTCGACCGCCGCCACCGCATCGACGCCCTTGAACGCCGGCAGCATCATGCTGAAGGCGAAGGGCAGTTCATGCTCCTTCTTCACGGCGCCGTGGTCGTCGTACTCGGTCGCGAACATCCTGCCGGGCTCGACGCGCGTGACCTTGGCGTTGGTGATCCACTTGATGTCGTTGTTGCGCAGCTCGCTCTCGAGCAGGGTCTTGGAGTCGCCCACGCCGCCCAGGCCCAGGTGGCCGATGTACGGTTCGCTGGTCACGTAGGTCATCGGCACCTTGTTGCGGCGGCGGCGGCGGCGCAGGTCGCGGTTCATGATGAAGGCGAATTCGTAGGCCGGCCCGAAGCACGACGCGCCGGGCATGGCGCCGATGATCACCGGCCCCGGATTCTCGATCAGCTTCTTGTAGTCGCCATAGGTCCTTTCGGCATGGTCGACGGTGCAGATGGAGTGCGTATGGCCTTCGGGGCCGGCGCCCGGCACCTCGTCGAAGGACAGCTTGGGACCGGTGGTGATCACCAGGTAGTCGTACGCCAGGCGACTGCCGTCCTGCAGCTCGAGTGCGCTGCCGGCGGCATCGATGCGGTCGACGCGCTGCGCGACGAATGCGATGCCCTTCTTCTCCAGGGGCGGCCGGATCGGCAGCGTGATGCCCTCGCGATCGCGCCAGCCGACCGCGACCCAGGGGTTGGACGGCACGAACTGGAAGTAGTCGAGGGCATTGACAACGGTGATGCGGTGCTCGCGCGCCAGCTTGGCGCGCAGTTCGTAGGCGGCCGGCATGCCGCCGGTGCCCGCTCCCAGTACGACGATGTGAGCCACGGTCTTCTCCTTTTGCGGCCGGGGCGGCGGGCCGATGCCCGCGTGCCGGCGGTGGTTTTTGAAATATCCGCTTGCGCCTTGCGTCTAGGGATGCTGCAGATGCTGGTTCACCGCGCTCAACTGCGCCTCGTCCAGTGTGCCCCCCAGGGCCGCCAGGCGCAATTGCTCGGTCAGGAGGCCGATGCGGCCCTGCACCAGGGCCAGTTCGGCGCTGGCGGCATCGCTTTGGGCGTTGAGCAGGTCCAGCGTGGTGCGATCGCCGACCTCATGGCCCAGCCGCGTCGCCTCCAGGCGCGCATTGCTGGCGTCGCGCGCGGCCGCCAGCGCCGCGACCCGGTTGGCGCCGACGGTGAGTCCGAGCCACGCGGCGCGGGTGTTGCGCACGATCTGCTGGCGCGTGCGGTCGGCGTCGGCGCTGGACTGGTCGGCCAGCCGCAGCGCCTCCGAATGGCGCGCGCTGCGGTAGCCGCCGGTGAACAGCGGCACGGTCAGTTGCAGGCCGATCATGCGGCTGCTCGACAGGTTGCTGGCCGGGCCGAAGTCGCCGCTGCCGGAGAGGCGGTCGCGGCCCACTTCCGCGACCAGGTCCAGGCTGGGCGTGGCGAGCGCCGCGTAGCGCTGCGCTTCCTGGCGCGCCACGTCCACGCTGGCCACCCGGGCAAGCAGGTCCGGATTGTCCTGCGCAGCCTGGCCCAGCCAGCCGTCCAGCGTCCCGGCGGCCGCGGCGCCGGTGTCGCTCTGCGGCACCAGCGGATGCAGCTCCTGCGGCGCGATGCCGGTGAGGTCGGCCAGCGCCAGCTGCTTGATCTGCAGGTCGGTCTCGGCGGCCAGCACCTGGGCACGGATGGCGGCGGCCCGCGCACCGGCCTCGAGCGAATCGGTGATGGGGATGTCGCCGACGCGGAAGCGCTCCTGCGACTCGCCCAGCGCCTGCTCGGCGGCCGCCTGCTGCTCGCGCAGCACGCGCAGCGTCTGCTCCGCCAGCGCCAGTTCGAAGTAGCGCTCGGCGGTGCGCAGGATCAGCGCCTGTTGCGCGGCCTGCCACTGCAGGTCGGCCACGTCCGCCGCCAGCGCCAGCTGCCGGCCCTGGGCCAGGCGCTCGCCGCTGATGAGCGGCTGGCGCGCCGACACCGCCCAGCGGGTGGCGTTGCCGTCGCTGATCGAGGTGTTGAAGGCCACGCCGGTGGACGTGCCGAAGCCCGGCGCGGAGAACTGCGCGCCCTCCGTGTCGGTGGTGCTGCTCATCCGTCCCGCGGTGCCGACCAGCGCGACGGTCGGACGCCAGAGCGCGCGGCCCTGGTCGCGCCGGGCGGCGCCGGCGTCGTGCGCGGCGCTGGCCGCGACGAATTCGAGATCATGGGAGCGCGCCGCCTGCCAGGCCTGCAGCAGGTCGGTGGCCCCGGCGCTGCCCGCGCCGGCAAGGCCGGCGGCCAGCGCGGCGGCGGCGCGGGCGGCACGCACGATGCGCAGGCGCCGTGCGCCGGCGCCGGCGGGAGCTTGGCGAGGCATGGCGGCGCTCCCGCGTTCAGTTGCCGGCGCGGACGCCGAAGCGGCGCAACAGCGATTCCATCATGCACCAGCGGGTCAGCGCGCTCTGGAAGCAGGTTCGCGCCGACGAAGGCGGTGAAGGCCAGCCACCACTGGCTGACGAATACCGGGCTGCCGGGCGTGCCCAGGGCGAGCGACAACGAGGATGAAGCTGCCGGCGACGAGCCGGACGATCTGCCATGAGGTCATGTGGGTTCTCCGTGCGGGGTGGAAGGGACGGGCGCGCCCTGGGGCTGGCCCAGCGTGCGGTGGTAGGCCACGAAATAGAGCGTCGGGATCACCACCAGCGTCAGCACGGTGGAGACGAGAATGCCGAAGATCAGCGAGATCGCGAGGCCGTTGAAGATCGGATCGTCGAGGATGAAGAACGCGCCCAGCATCGCGGCGATGCCGGTCAGCAGGATCGGCTGCGCCCGGGTGACCGCCGAGCGCACGACCGCCTGCGCGAAGGGCACGCCCTGCGCGCACCTGCAGATGTGATGAAGTCGACCAGCAGGATCGAATTGCGCACGATGATGCCGGCCAGCGCGATCATCCCGATCATGCTGGTCGCGGTGTACTGCGCGCCCAGCAGCGCATGCCCGGGCATGACGCCGATGATGGTCAGCGGGATGGGCGCCATGATGATCAGCGGCGTGAGGTACGAACCGAACTGCGCGACCACCAGCAGGTAGATCAGCACCAGCCCGACGGCGTAGGCCGCGCCCATGTCGCGGAACGTCTCGTAGGTGATCTGCCATTCGCCGTCCCACTTGATCGCATAGGCGCGATACGCCTCGGCGGGCGGGCGGATGAAGTATCTCGCCCAGGGCGACGCCGTTGGGCGTCGCCAGGCCCGCCAGGCGGCTGCGCATCGAGAACATGCCGTACAGCGGACTGTCGATGCGCCCGGCCATGTCGCCGACGACGTAGTTCACCGGCAGCAGGTCCTTGTGGTAGATCGGCTGCTCGCGCTGCGTGTCGTGCACGATGACCAGTTCGCGCAGCGGCACCAGGCGTGCCGCCGGCGCCGCGCACGCGCAGCTGCCAGCAGGGCGTCGAGCTCGCCCTGGCGCTCGGGCGGCAGCTGCAGCGGTCGCCGCCAGCGGATACTTGGCTCTGGTCGTGCAGGTAGGTCGACCGCGTCGCCGGCCAGCGCCGGCCGCGCAGCGTCTCGACGATGGCCTGCCTGCGGCACGCCCAGCAGCGCCGCCTTGCGCCGGTCGACCAGCAGCAGGGTGCGCGGCGCGGCGGCGATGCTGCTGTCGTCGACGTCGACGACGCCGGGGGTCGTCTCGAATACGGCGCGCACCGCCTTGGCCAGGCTCTGGCGCCCCGTGGCGTCGGGACCGTAGATCTCGGCGACGATGCGGCGCCAGCACCGGCGGACCGGGCGGCACCTCGACGACCTTGACGTTGGCGCCGTAGCGCGCGACCGATCTGCTGCAAGCGCCGGGCGCACGCGCGTCGCGATCGCGTGGCTCTGCGCGCTGCGATGGTGCTTGTCGACCAGGTTGACCTGGATGTCGCCGACCTCGGCGCCGCTGCGCAGGTAGTACTGGCGCACCAGGCCGTTGAAGTTGATCGGGGCGGCGGTACCGGCATAGGCCTGGTAGTCGGTGACTTCGGGCAACGGTGGCCAGGTAGCGCGCCCAGTTCGTGCAGCACGGCGGCCGTCTGCTCGAGCGGCGTGCCGGCCGGCATGTCGACGACGACCTGGAACTCGGACTTGTTGTCGAACGGCAGCATCTTGAGCAGCACCAGGCCGGCCGCGGGCAGCGCGACCGACAGCGCGATCAGCGCGGCGACGCCCAGCCCCAGGCGCCGGCGGTTGCGCGCCCCGTGCCGCTCGTCGAGCAACGGGCGAAAGAGCGCGTTCGAACAGCGGTGCGAGCCGCCGCGTAAGGCCCGACGCGTGCTTGCGCGCCGGCCCATGGCCGGCGTGCCGGCGCCTTGATCCACAGCCGCGCCAGCCAGGGCGTGACGACGAAGGCGATGGCCAGCGACAGCAGCATGCCCATGCTGGCGTTGATCGGGATCGGGCTCATGTAAGGGCCCATCAGCCCGGAGACGAAGGCCATCGGCAGCAGCGCCGCGATGACGGTCAGCGTGGCCAGTATGGTGGGGCCGCCGACCTCGTCGACGGCCGCCGGGATGATCTGCGCCAGCGCGCGTGCCCGGGAACAGCTGCTGGTGCCGGTGGATGTTCTCCACGACCACGATCGCGTCGTCCACCAGGATGCCGATGGAGAAGATCAGCGCGAACAGCGACACGCGGTTGAGCGTGAAGCCCCACGCCCACGACGCGAACAGCGTCGCCGTCAGCGTCAGTATGACCGCGGTGCCGACGATGGCGGCCTCGCGCCGGCCCAGCGCGAGGAACACCAGCGCCACCACGGAGGCGGTGGCGAACAGCAGCTTCTGGATCAGCTTCTGCGCCTTGTCGTTGGCGGTGGCGCCGTAGTTGCGCGTGTCCGCCACGTCGACGCCGTCGGGGATGACCGTCGTTGCGCAGCAGCGCGACGCGCTGCAGCACGCGCGTTGGCACGTCGATGGCGTTCTCGCCCGGGCTTCTTCGTGACGGTCAGCGTGACGGCGGGGTACTCGGCCCAGGGCGTGCCGGCCGCGGCGGCGGCGGCGAACCACACGTAGCGCGCTCGCCGGCGGCGGCCCATCGCGGACCGTCGCGACGTCCTGCAGGAAGACGGGCTTGCCGTCGCGCACGCCGACCACCAGGTCGGCGACGTCGCGCGCATCGTGCAGGAATGCGCCCGCCTCGACCGCGATCGCCTGGTTGCGCAGCGAGCAGGTCGCCGACCGGCGCGGCGATGTTGGCCGCCTGCAGCGCCGCGCGCAGGTCGGCGACGGTCACGCCGGTGCCGGCCATGCGGTCGGGGTCGATCTCGATCAGCGCGACGCGCCCGGGTCCGCCCAGCGTGGTCACCTCGCGCGTGCCGGGTACGCGCTTGAGATCGACTTCGATGCGATGGGCGACGCGCTCCAGGTCGAAGGCGCCGATGGCGTCGCGTCGTGCCGTACAGCGTCAGCGCGACGATCGGCACGTCGTCGATGCCCTTGGGCTTGACGATCGGGTCGAGCACGCCCAGGCCGCGGGGCAGCCAGTCGGCGTTGCGAATTGATGGTGTCGTACAGGCGCACCAGCGCCTCGGTGCGGGGGACGCCGACCTTGAACTGGACCGTCATTACGGCCAGCCCGGGCCGCGATACCGACATGACATGCTCGATGCCGGCGATCTGCGACGAGCACCTGCTCGGCCGGGCGCCGCCACCAGCTGCTCCACGTCGGCCACGGCCGCGCCCGGGAACGGGATGAGCACGTTGGCCATGGTCACGTTGATCTGCGGTTCCTCCTCGCGCGGCGTCACCAGCACCGCGAACACGCCCAGCAGCACGCGCCAGCAGCGCCAGCAGCGGCGTCAGGCGGTGGTCCAGGAAGAAGGCCGCGATGCGGCCGGACAAGCCCAGCGGAGCGTTCATCGTGCCGGCCTCAGCGCGTCCGCAGCGCAGTCTGGGGATCCAGCGCGATGCGCTCGCCGGGTGCCAGCCCCGAGAGCACCTCGACCTTGTCGCCGGCCACGGGGCCGGTGCGCACCTGGCGCAGCAGCGCGCGGCCGTCGGCACCGACGACGTATACGGCCGTCAGCTCGGCACGGCGCAGCACCGCGCCGGCGGGAATGAACAGGCGGCCCGGACCCGCCGCGGACTGCGGCAGCCAGGCGCGCGCGAACATGCCCGGGCGCACGCCGGCGCCGGCCGCACGCGGCAGGTCGACGCGCAGCAGGCCGGTGTGCGTTTCCGGATCGAGGGTCGGCAGCACCTGCACGCGCACCGGCTGCGGCCACTGGGCCTGGGCCGGCAGGCCGGGAATCTCCACGCGCACGGCGCTGTGCGCCGACAGTCCGGCCAGCGCCGACTGGGGCACCGCCGCGCTCACGCGCAATGCCGCGGGGTCGTACAGGGTCAGCAGCGGGCGACCCGGCAGCGCCATGTCGCCGATGGCGACCGGAACCTCGGCGATCACGCCGGAATAGGGAGCGCGCACCAGGAAGAATCCGCTCTGCGTGCGCGCCGCCCCGGCCTGCGACAACTGCGCGGAGGCCTGCGCCTGCGCGGCCTTGAACTGGGCCTCGGCGCGCTCCAGCGCGGCCTGGCTGATATAGGACTTGTCGAACAGCTTGCGCTGGCGCTCGTATTCCTGGGTCGCCACCGCCAGCGTGGCGCGCGCCGCCTGCACCTGCGCCTCGGAGGCCGCGCTGGTCTGCTCGGCCGCGCGCGCGTCCAGGCGCACCAGCACCTGGCCGGCACGCACCGTATCGCCGGCACGCACCTCGAGGCCCACCACAGCGCCGGCGACCTGGGCGGCGATCACGGTCTGGCGCACCGCCTCGACCACGCCGTCGACGCTGCCGCCCTCGCCCGGAGCCGTCGTCGCAACCACCGTCGCCGGCGCGCCGGCGGCAGGACCATCCGCCGCGACCGCACCGGCCGCCAGCGCCATCGCCATCGCCATCGCCGCCAGCAGGACCAACCAGGACCGATTCTCGTTCATGTCTCGTCACCCTCGGCGGCCATCGCTTTCCGCCTCGCATCTTGCGCCCAATCCGGATCCGCCGGCGGCAGCAGCCACCCGCGCAGGCCCGGACGCCTCACTTCAATATGTAATTATTTAACCATATACGCAAGTAGTCAAGTACAATGTTGTGCAAGAAGGGAGGAATCCGGCATGATGACGACCCCCAAACCCGAGGCGTGCGTACGCATGGAAGGTCTACCGGCCGAGGCGCTGGAGCAGGTGGCGGCGTATTTCCAGGCGCTGTCCGAGCCCACGCGCCTGCAGATCCTCAACCTGCTGCGCCAGCGCGAACACAACGTGGGCGAACTGGCGCAGCTGTGCGGCTACACCTCCGCCAACATCTCGCGCCACCTGGCGCTGCTGACGATGCACGGCCTGGTCGAGCGCCAGAGCCGCGGCACGAGCGTCTACTACTCCATCGCGGACGATTCGATCTACGCGCTGTGCGACCTGGTCTGCGGCCGCATCGCGCAGCAGCTCGAGCGCAAGGCGCACGAGCGTGCGCTGTTCGCGCAGGCTGCCGTGCCGGCGGCCAAGCGCGCGCCCGCCGGCCGCGCCGGGCGCGCCGGCCGCCGCCGGACATGAAGCCCGCGCCGACCGCGGCGGCGGCGCTCTGGAACGAGCGCTACCGCGCGCCGGGCGACCTCTTCGGCGCCGCGCCCAACGCCTACCTGCGGCGCCACGGCGACCAGTGGCGGGCCGGCGACCGCGTCCTGTGCGTGGCGGACGGCGACGGGCGCAACAGCGTCTGGCTGGCACAGCAGGGGCTGGCAGTCGACGCATTCGACATCTCGCGCGTCGGCGTCGCCAAGGCGCGCCGGCGCGCCGCCGCCGCCGGCGTGCGCGTGCGCTACCGGGTGGGCGCCTGCGAGGACTGGATCTGGCCGGGCGAAATCTACGACGGCATCGCCGCCATCTTCGTCCAGTTCGCCGATCCGCCGCAGCGGGCGCGCCTGTTCGACAACCTGCAGCGCAGCCTGCGCGTGGGCGGCAGCCTCGTGCTGCAGGGCTATACGCCGCGGCAGCTCGCGTACGGCACCGGCGGACCGCCGCAGCGCTCCCATCTCTACACGGCGCCCCTGCTGCGCCGCGCGTTCCGCCACATGGAAATCATCGACCTGTCCGACTACGAAGCCGAACTCGATGAAGGCGCGCGCCATCGCGGCCGTTCGGCCTTGGTCGGCCTGGTGGCGCGCAAGGTGCAGCCATGGCCCTGAGACGCCCCGGCCCGGCGCGCCGCGCGTGACGGCCGCCGTCGCGCTCGGGCTGGCCGTCGGCCTGATGCTCGCCCTCACCGGCGCCGGCGGCGGCATCATGGCCGTCCCCCTGCTGGTGTTCGGCCTCGGGCTGGGCGTCGCCGACGCGGCGCCGGTGGCGCTGCTGGCGGTGGGACTGGCGGCGGCGCTCGGCGCCGCCATCGGCCTGCGCGGCGGCTGCGTGCGCTATCGGGCGGCCGGCTTCATGGCGCTGCTGGGTTTTGCCGGCGCACCGCTCGGCTGGTGGCTGGGGCGTCATATCCCGAACGCGCCGCTGACGCTGCTGTTCGCCGCGGTGATGGTCTACACGGCAACGCGCCTGTACCTGCGGGCACGCCGCGACATCACGACCGCGCTGGGCCCGGCGCGCAATCCGCACGCCCCCTGCGCCGTCAATCCGGCCGACGGCCGCCTGCGCTGGACGCGCCGCTGCGCGCAGGCGCTGGGCGCCGCCGGCCTGACCGCCGGCGTGCTGTCGACCCTGCTGGGCGTGGGCGGCGGCTTCGTGATCGTGCCGGCGCTGCTGCGCGTGACCGATCTCGACATGAAAAACATCACCGCGACCTCGCTGGCGGTGATCGCGCTGATCAGCGCCGGCAGCGTCGCCGTCATCTGGGGCGCCGGGCGGCACCTGGCCTGGAACCCGGCGCTCCCTTTTGCCGCCGGGGCGCTGCTCGGCCTGCTGGGCGGCCGGGTCCTGGCGCAGCGCCTGTCCGGTCCGCGCCTGCAGCAGGGCTTCGCGCTGCTGAGCCTGGCGGTGGCCGGCCTGCTGGCGGTGCGCGTCACGCTGGGATGGCCGGGCACGCCAGGCGGTTGATCTATGTAAGATCAAGAAATCCCATAGGTATTAGGGCGGGCCCGCGCATGGATATCCTCCACTTGACCCTGCGGCAACTGCAGATCTTCGCTGGCGTGGCCCGGGCGGGCAGCACCGTCGCCGCCAGCGAGGCGCTGGCGCTGTCGCAATCGGCCACCAGCGCCGCGCTCAAGGAACTCGAGCGCCTGCTCGACCGGCAGCTCTTCGACCGCGCCGGCAAACGCCTGCTGCTCAATGAAAACGGCCGCGCCCTGCTGCCGCGCGCGCTGGCGCTGCTCGACGGCGCCGCCGACATCGAACGGCTGGCGCGCACCGACGTCGAACAACTGCAGATGCTGCGCATCGGCGCCAGCACCACGATCGGCAATTACCTGCTGCCGACGCTGCTCGCGCCGGTGCTCGACAGCGCCGCCGTGCGCGGCGCCGAGCGCTGGCATTCGCGCATCAGCATCGCCAACACCGAGGCGATCGGACGCGCGGTGGCCGCCTTCGCCCTCGACGTGGCTTTCGTCGAAGGGCCGGTGCACGAACCGACGGTGCTGGCGCGCCCCTGGCTGCGCGACGAGATGGTGATCGTCGGCGCGCCCGGCGCGGTGGGTACCGCGGCGCCGACGCTGGCCGCATTGCGCGCCGCGCGCTGGCTGCTGCGCGAGCCGGGATCCGGCACGCGCGAAGCCGCGGACCGGGCGTTGCTGCCGCACCTGCGCCACTACACGCACAGCATCGAACTGGGCAGCTCCGAGGCGATCCAGCACGCCGCGGCGCTGGGGATGGGCCTGGCCCTGCTGTCGCGCTGGGTCGTGGACGAACCGGTGCGGGCAGGGCGCCTGTGCATCGTCGACAGCCCGCTGCCGCGGATCTTCCGCCCCTGCTATCTGCTGCGGCACCGCGACAAGCCGGAGAGTCCGATGCTCAAAGGCCTGCTCGCGCGCCTGCGCCCCGCGGCGCAGGCGCGCGCCTAGGAGGCCGGCGCGGCCTGGTAGCCTTCGGCCGCCACGGCCGCGACCAGGCGCGCGGGGGCGACCGCGCCGCCGACGCGTGCCCGGCCCTCGGCCAGGTCGACCTCGACCGACGCGACGCCGGGCACCGCCTGCAGGGCCCGCGTGACGGCCGCCACGCAGTGTCCGCAGGTCATGCCGGTTATTGCCAGTTCGATCGTCTGCATGGTCGGGCTCCCCGCCGGCGCGGCGCCGGCACGATGCGCATCTTATCCGCCGCCGCGCGCCGACCAGGCGCGCACGCCGCGCAGGCGCAGGCTGTTGGTGACGACGAACACGCTCGACAGCCCCATCGCCAGGCCGGCGAGCATCGGATTGAGGCGCACGTTCCACACCGGCACCAGGACCCCGGCGGCCACCGGAATGAGCAGCGCGTTGTAGAAGAACGCCCAGAACAGGTTCGCGCGGACGATGGCCATGGTGCGCCGGGCCACCTCGATGGCATTGATCAGCAGCGCCAGGTCGCCGCGCGTCAGCGTGACATCGGCGGCCTCGATCGCCATCTGGCTGCCGCTGGCCACGGCGATGCCGACGTCCGCCTGGGCCAGCGCCGGGGCGTCGTTGATGCCGTCGCCGACGAACGCCACGCGCGCGCCGGCGGACTGGCGCTGCGCAAGCGCCGCCGCCTTGTCCGCCGGCAGGGTATCGGCGACGACATCGTCGATGCCGGCCTGTGCCGCCAGCACGTGCGCGGCCGCCGCCGTGTCGCCGGTGATCATCGCGACGCCCAGGCCGCGCGCGCGCAGCGCCGCCACCACGGCGGCGGCTTCCGGCCGCAGGGTGTCGGCCAGGCCCAGGACGCCCCAGGGGCGGCCGTCGACCGCGACGGCGATGGCGGTGGCGGCGCGCGCCCGCAGGGCGCGCGCGGATTCTTCGAGCGCGCTGCCGTCCACGCCCGCCTGCGCCAGCAGGCGCGCATTGCCCACCAGCACCTCGCGGCCGCCGATGCGGGCGGTCACGCCATGGCCCGGCACGGCGGCGAAGCTGTCGGGCGCCGGCAGGTCCAGTGCGCGCGCCCGCGCCGCCGCCACGATGGCCGCGGCCAGCGGATGCTCGCTGCCGGCGTCGGCGGCGGCGGCCAGCCGCAGCAGTTCATCGGCGGCAATCCCGGGCAGCGGCAGGACATCGGTCAGCTGCGGCCGGCCGACCGTCAGCGTGCCCGTCTTGTCGAGCACGACGGCATCGATGCGGCTCAGGATCTCCAGGGCCTCGCCGCGGCGGAACAGCACGCCGAGTTCGGCGCCGCGGCCGCTGCCGACCATGATCGCCGCCGGCGTCGCCAATCCCATCGCGCAGGGGCACGCGACCACCAGGACGGCAATGGCGCTCACCAGCGCCGGGATGACGGCCGGCGGCGGACCGAACGCCAGCCAGACCACCGCCGTCAGCGCCGCGATGCCCAGCACGACGACGCCGAAGACGGCCACGATGCGGTCGGCCAGGCGCTGGATCGGCAGCTTGGATCCCTGTGCGGCCTCGACGAGGCGGATGATCTGCGCCAGCACGGTCTGGGTACCGACGGCGCGGGTCTGCACCTGCAGCACGCCCATCTGGTTGATCGTGCCGGCGACCACGGCATCGCCGGGGCCGCGGGCGACCGGCAACGGCTCGCCGCTGAGCATCGAGGCATCGACGTAGCTGCTGCCGCTCAGCACCGCGCCGTCGACGGGGATGCGTTCGCCGGGCCTGACGAGCACCACGTCGCCGACCCGCAGCGCGGCGATGGGTGTCATGGTTTCGACGCCTTCGCGCAGCACGCAGGCGGCGCGTGCCTGCAGACCCGCAAGGTGGCGGATGGCTTCGCCGGCGCGGCCGCGCGCCACGGTTTCCAGGTATTTTCCCAGCAGCACCAGCGTGACGACGACAGTCGCCGATTCGAAATACAGCGCGCGCGCCTCGGCCGGGAACCACTGCGGCGCCAGCAGCACCGCGCTGCTGTAGGCCCAGGCCGAACCCACGCCGAGCATCACCAGGGTGTTCATGTCGGGCGCGCGCGCGCGCAGGGCCGCCGCGCCGGCGCGGAAGAAGCGCCGCCCGGGACCGAAGACCACGGCACTTGCGAGCAGCCATTGCCACCACGGTGCAGCGCCCATCGCGCCGTGCCCGGCCATCGCGCCGGCGGGCAGCAGCATCGGTCCCATCGCCAGGATGACGACCGGCGCGCTGAGCGCCGCGGCCAGCAGGGTCTCGTTGCGCCGCGCGCGCCGCTCGGCCGCGCGTGCGGCGCGGTCGGCATCGAAGCTGTCGCTGCCGGTGCGCAGGCGGGCGCCGTAGCCGGCCTGCGCAACCGCCGCCGTCACGTCGTCGGGCGCCAGCGACGCGGGAAAGACGCGCACGTGGGCGCGTTCGGTCGCCAGGTTCACCGTGGCGCCCAGCACGCCCGGCAGGCGCGCGATGGCGCGTTCGACGCGTGCGGCGCAGTTGGCGCAGGTCATGCCGTCGATGGCGAATTCCCATTCGACGACGACCGCCGTGTAGCCGGCGGCCTCGATCGCGCCGGCCAGGCGCTGCGCATCGCCGCGCGCCGGGTCGTAGTCGACCCGCGCGCGCTCGGTCGCCAGGTTGACCGATGCGGCGGCAACGCCGGGCAGCGCCGCCAGCGCACGCTCGATGCGCGCGCTGCACTGGGCGCAGGTCATGCCGCCGACACCGATGTCCACGGTGCGCAGGCCGGGTCCCGCGGCGCCGGGCGCGGCCGCCGCCGCGCCGGCGCTCAGGTCTGCGCGGGCGCCCACAGCACGGCCTGGTCGCGGTCGAGCACGCGCACGGCGACGGGGATGGCGGCGCGCACGCTTTGCGTGACGACGCAGAAGTCCTCGAACTGGGCCAGGATGCGATCGAGCATCTGCACCTGCGCGGCGGCGACCCCCAGGTGCAGGTCGACGGCGACGGCACCGATGCGCAGGCGCTTTTGCGCATTGCGCGTCAGGTTCACGGTGGCCACCGCGCGCAGCGGCCCCGGGTCGTTCTTGTACTTGCGCAGCGCGAACAGCAGGCTGGCGACCAGGCAATTGGCGACGGCGGTGCCCAGCAGCATCGTGGGACTGGGGCCGGCGCCGCCGCCCAGCGGCGCCCCTTCATCGGTGATCACCGCCGCCATTGCGGGATCCGGGAAATGCGCCGCGAAGCGGTAGTCGGCCTGCTGGACCAGTTCGATGCGCAGGGAACCTTCGATATCCATGCTGTTGCTCCTCTTCGTGTGGCGCTGCCGCCGTTGCGCGGGCCGACCGCGGGGATCCCCGGTCGGTCAGCCGGCGCAAGCGGACGCGTCCAGGTTCAAAAAACCCGCAGCCCAGGTCGCGTCGGGATCCTGGCGCCAGGGAATGCGGCCGATGCAGGGCGCGGGCAGCAGGCGCTCCAGCGCGGCGATGTTGCGTTCCGGTTCGGCCATCTGCGGATCGATCGCGTTGGCGATCCAGCCGGCCAGGCGCAGCCCGCGCGCGGCGACGGCCTCGGCGGTGAGCGTCGCGTGATTGAGGCAACCCAGGCGCAGGCCGACCACCAGCACCACCGGCAGCGCCAGTGCGCGTGCCAGGTCCTGCGTGCCGAAGCCCGGGCCCAGCGGCACGCAAAATCCGCCGACGCCCTCCACCACCACCGCATCGGCCGCGGCCCGCAGGCCCGCGTAGGCCTGCAGCATGCGCGGCAGTTCCAGGACGATGCCGGCGCGCTCGGCGGCGATGTGCGGCGCCAGCGCATCGGGCAGCACGTAGGGGCACTGATCGGCGCGCGCGACGGCGGCATTGGTCGCGGCGGCCAGTTGCTCGACGTCATCGTTATGCCAGGCGCCCCCGTTGCCGTCGCCGCGCCAGTGCGCGCCCGCGGCGACCGGCTTCATGCCGGCCGCGCGCAATCCGCGCGCCGCCAGCGCGCGCACCAGCGCCGCCGCCACCAGCGTCTTGCCCACGCCGGTATCGGTGCCGGTGACGAAGCACGAAGCCCGCGGCGCCGGCATCAGGCGGCCTCCGGCACGACATCGTCCAGCGCGCCGATGGCAGCGCGCGCCAGGTGGGCGTTGTCCGCCTCGGTGAGCACGTAGGGCGGCATCAGGTAGACGGTATTGCCGATCGGCCGCAGCAGCGCGCCGCGGTCCAGCGCGGCGCGAAAATAGCGCCGCGCGAACGGTTCGTCCGGCGCCGCCGACGCGTCCTGCCGCGCCGGCGCCGGCGCGCGCACGTCGAAGGCCCAGATCATCCCGCAGCGCCGGAAATGGGCGACCCGCGGGTCGGTCGCCAGCGGCCGCAGCAGGCCGTCGAGGTGGGCGCCGCGCCGGCGGTTGCCGTCAAGCACCGCATCGGCGGCGAAGATGTCCAGCGTGGCCAGCGCGGCGCGGCATGCCAGCGGATTGCCGGTATACGAATGCGAATGCAGGAAGGCCCGGTTCACGTCCGACGAATAGAAGGTGTCGTAGATCTCATGTCGGGTCAGCACCACCGACAGCGGCAGGTAGCCGCCGCTGATGCCCTTGGACAGGCACAGGAAATCGGGCCAGATCCCAGCCTGCTCGCTGGCGAAGAACGTGCCGGTCCGGCCGCAACCGACCGCGATCTCGTCGGCGATGAGATGGACGCAGTAGCGGTCGCACAGCGCGCGCAGCCCGCGCAGGTAGAGCGGATCGTGCAGCGCCATGCCGGTCGCGCACTGGACGAGCGGCTCGACGATCATGGCGGCGATCTGCGGCGCGCGTGCGGCAAACAGCCGCTCGACATCGGCCAGCGCGCGGCGCGCGACATCGGCCGGGCCTTCGCCGGGGGCGGCCTGGCGCGCGTCCGGGCTGGCAACGACGTGCGCGGCGTGCAGCAGGCTGGCGTAGACGTCGCGGAAGATCGCCACGTCGGTGACGCCGAGGGCGCCGAGCGACTCGCCGTGGTAGTCGCCGCGCACGCACACGTACTCGCGCTTGTCCGGATGCCCGGCATTGCGCCACGCATGGTGGCTCATCTTGAGGGCGATCTCCACCGCCGACGCGCCGTCGGAGGCGTAGAAGCATGCCCCAGCACTCCCCCGGTGAGCGCCGCCAGGCGCTCGGACAGCTCGACCACCGGCGCATGCGTGCAGCCGGCCAGCATGGCGTGCTCGAGCGTGGCCAACTGCTCGGTGATGCGCGGCGCCGATGCGCGGATTGGCGTGGCCGAACAGATTGACCCACCAGGAGCTGATGCCGTCGAGCAGGCGGCGGCCGTCGGTGCAGACGAGCCAGGGGCCGATCGCCGCGCTCGAGCGCGATCAGCGGCAGGCGTTCGTGGACCTGCATCTGCGTGCACGGATGCCAGACGGCACGCAGGCTGCGGGCCTGCAGGCTGTCCGGGGCGGGGTCGGGGAGGCGGAGGGTCACGGGCGGTTGCGGGGCGGCGCGTCCGGGGACGCATGCCGGATTATCGCCCGTCGCCGTCGACGGCCCAGGCGCGGCTGCGGCCGACCGCGCGCCGCCACGTGTGCAGCAGCGCCGCGCGCTGCTCCTCGCTCCAGTGCGGCTCGAAGACGCGCTCGCGCCGCCACAGCGCGGCAAGCTCGGCGGTGCCGCTCCAGAAGCCGACGGCGAGGCCGGCGAGACAGGCCGCGCCCAGGGCGGTGGTCTCGACCTGCTGCGGCCGCACCACCGGCACACCCAGCAGGTCGGCCTGCAGCTGCATCAGCAGGTTGTTGCGCGCCGCGCCGCCGTCGACGCGCAGCTCGCGCACGGCAACGCCATCGGCGGCCATGGCGTGCAGCAGTTCCGTGACCTGCAGCGCGATCGCCTCGAGCGCGGCGCGCGCCAGGTGCGCGCGCGTCGACCCGCGTGTCAGGCCGAGGATCGCGCCGCGCGCCGACGGATCCCAGTATGGCGCGCCCAGGCCGGCAAAGGCGGGCACCAGCACCACGCCGCCGTTGTCGGGAACCTGGGCCGCCAGCGCCTCGACCTCGTCCGCCGATTTGATCACCCCCAGGCCGTCGCGCAACCACTGCACCACCGCGCCGCCGACGAAAACAGCGCCCTCCAGCAGGTATTGGGCGGGGCTGCCGGCCAGCCGCCAGCCGACGGTGCCCAGCAGGCCGTTGCCGGGCAGCGGCGGCTGCGGACCGACCGGCAGCAGCAGGAAACAGCCGGTGCCGTAGGTGGTCTTGGCCATGCCCGGATCGAAGCAGGCCTGGCCGAATGTGGCGGCCTGCTGGTCGCCGGCGATACCGGCGATGGGCAGCGGCGCGCCGAAGATGTCGGGGTGGGTGACGCCGGCGATCCCGCTCGAGTCGACGATGCGCGCCAGCAGCGCCGGCGGAATGCCGAATGCCTGCAGCAGGCGCTCGTCCCACTGCAGCGTGCTCAGGTTCAGCAGCTGCGTGCGCGAGGCATTGCTGACGTCCGTGGCATGCAGCGCGCCGGCGGTCAGGCGCCATAGCAGCCAGGAATCGACCGTGCCGGCGGCAAGCTCGCCGCGCTGCGCGCGGCCCGGGCACCCGGGATATGATCGAGCAGCCACGCGATCTTGGTGGCGGAAAAATACGGATCGAGCATCAGCCCCGACCGCTCCTGAATCTCGGCTTCGAGGCCCTGCCGGCGCAGCCGCGCGCATTCGCCGGCCGTGCGCCGGTCCTGCCAGACGATGGCCGGACCCAGCGGCTGGCCATTGGCGCGTTCCCACAGCAGCGTGGTTTCGCGCTGGTTGGCGAGGCCGACCGCGCACACGTCGGCCGCCGTCGCGCCGGCCTGCGCCAGGGCCGCGCGGGCGCAGTCCAGCTGGGTTTGCCAGAGGTCCTCCGGATCGTGTTCCACCCAGCCCGGCTGCGGAAAGTGCTGGCGCACCTCGCGTTGCGCCGCGGCAACGACGCGGGCCTGGCGATCGAAGAGCAGCGCGCGCGAACTGGTCGTCCCCTGGTCCAGCGCCAGGACATAGCGCCGCGCGGCGGCCGGCGTCATCGCACCGGCTCCGGCAATGGCCGGCAGCGGCCGCCCGCACGATGCCGATGCGGGGCATGTGCGCTTGCAGCACCCGCTGCCGCAGGCGCTGCGGCGGAAAACTGAATGGCCCGGCGCCGGCGAAATGCGGCAGAAGGCGCAAGGTTTTCATCCGTTCGGATATCCCCTGCATCGGATTTACTGCAAGTCATGTGGACCGGCAGCCAGCGGGTCCGCCACCACCGGGGACCGACGTCATGCGGATGCAAGTGAGCGAACAGGGCGACGAGGTGTTCATCGAGATCATCGGCGTCGCCGGCCGTCACCAGCGCGTCCTGCAGGCGCTGACGCAGGGTCCGATCGGCCGCGATGCCGGCCTGGGCGAAACCGCCCTGGAGAACACCGACATATCGGTACGCGCCGGCGCCGACGAGATGCACATCCGCCTCAAGGGGCGCGCGGGCCGGATCCTGGAAGCGCTGGCCGTCTATCAATACCTGCGCCACGCGCTGCTCGAACCGGCCGCCGGCGCCGGGGCCGGGGCCGCCGACGCGCTGTGCCGCGCCGCCGCGCGGCCCGTCGCCACCGTCTGAGCGGCGGCTGCCGGGGCTAGCCGCGCAGCGCGCGGCGCAGGATCTTGCCGACCGGCGACTTGGGCAGTTCATCGCGGAACTCGATCACCTTGGGGCGCTTGTAGCCGGCGAGGTTGTCGTGGCACCACGCCGCCACGGCCTCGGCCTGCAGCGCCGGATCCTTGCGCACGACGAACAGCTTGACCGCCTCGCCCGAATGTTCGTCCGGGATGCCGACGACGGCGCATTCGAGCACGCCCGGGCACGCGGCGACGACGTCCTCGACCTCGTTGGGATAGACGTTGAAGCCGGACACCAGGACCATGTCTTTCTTGCGGTCGACGATGCGGGTGTAGCCGCGCTCGTCCATGATGCCGATGTCGCCGGTGCGCAGGAAGCCGTCGACCGTCATCACCCGGGCGGTTTCATCGGGCCGCTGCCAATAGCCGGCCATGACCTGCGGGCCGCGCACGGCGAGTTCCCCGGTTGCGCCGGGCGGCAGGTGCGCACCGTCGTCGTCCAGGATCGCCAGTTCGGTCGACGACACCGGCAGGCCGATCGTGCCCGAGTACTCATCGATGTCGGTCGGGTTGCAGCACACCAGCGGCGACGTCTCGGACAGACCGTAGCCCTCGCATATCGGTGATCGGGTGAGGGCGAACCAGCGCTCGGCCACCGCGCGCTGCACCGACATGCCGCCGCCGCCCGAGAGCGCCAGCGCGGAGAAATCGAGCGTGCGAAACCCCGGATCGTTGGCCAGCGCGTTGAACAGCGTATTGACGGCGGGGAAGACGTGGAAACGCCGCCCGCGCAGCGCCGCCACGACCGAGGCGAAGTCGCGCGGGTTGGGGATCAACAGGCCGCTGCCGCCCACGCGCATCGCCAGCAGTCCGCAGCAGGTCAGCGCGTAGATGTGGTACAGCGGCAGCGCCGTCACGATGACGATGGGCTCTCCCGGCCGCACCCGCGCCAGCGCCGGCTGGTACCAGGCCTCGGCCTGCAGCAGGTTGGCCACCAGATTGCGATGCAGCAGCATCGCTCCCTTCGCCACGCCGGTGGTGCCGCCGGTGTACTGCAGCACGGCCAGATCATCCGGTCCGCGCGGCACCGGGCGCAGGGTCCGGCGCAGGCCATCGGCCAGCGCGGCCGCGTAGCGCCGCGCCACGGCGCGGGTGCGCGGGTACGGCCGCACCAGGCGCTTGACGTGGCGCACGACCGCGTTGACGATCCAGCCGCGCGGCCCCGGGAACATGTCGCCCAGCGTGCAGACGACGATGCGCTGCGTCGGTATGTGGTCGAGCGCGGCGTCGACGGTATGGGCGAAATTCTCCAGGACGAACAGGGTCTGCGCGCCCGAATCGCTCAGCTGGAATGCCAGTTCATGGGCCGTGTAGAGCGGATTGACATTGACCACCGCGGCGCCGGCGCGCAGCGCGCCGAAGAACACGATCGGAAAATGCAGCACGTTGGGCAGCATGATCGCCACGCGCTCGCCCGGCTGCACGCCCTGCGCCTGCAGCCACGCCGCCACCGCGGCGCTGCGCGCACCCAGTTCGGCATAGGTCAGGTCGACACCCATGCAGGTGTAGGCGACGCGCCCGGGAAAGCGCGCCAGCGAGTCCTCGAACAATCGCCACCAGGGAGGAATACTGCAGCGGGTCGATGTCGGCCGGAACGCCGGCGGGATAGTTCTTCAGCCAGAACCGCTCCTCGGTACCCATGCACTGGTCTCCTTGGCACGCCGGGGAACGTGCGGCCTGCATTGGCGTTCGCGCGGCCGGTTGCCGACATGCCGTGTTTGCGGCAATGATACGCGGAGACCCCCGCTGCCGGCCCTTCTACCGCCGGCGCGGAGGCATTTCACCCGCTCCCTCCGGGAGAGGGCCGGGGTGAGGGTGCATGTGCAACCCGATCTCAGGGATTCAGGTCCAGGCGCATGCCCAGGTAGTAGAAGAGATTGTTGGTCGTGTCGTTCTGGGTCGGCCCCTCGTTGAGCGAGCGCTCCAGCGCGACGGTGCCTTCGATCGAGGCGCGCCGCGTCACCTTGTAGCTGCTGCGCAGGCTGGGCGACAGTCGGCTCAGGCGCTGGCCGCTGGTGTCGGTCTCGCGGTACACGCTGATGTTGGGCTCGACGGTGAGGCGGTTGTCGAGGAAGCCGTTGAGATTGCTGTAGGCGAACTGGTTGCCGGTGAGCGTGGCGCTGTGCAGGTGGGTGAGCGAGAACACGTTGACGTCGCGCTTGGAGTACAGGTTGGAACCGGACGCCTGCACGGTGGCGCTGAGCACGTTGCCGGTGGCCGGGGTGGCGGGAAAGTTCACCCCGTTGAGGGTGACCGCCGGCAGCGCGCCGACGCTGGTCAGGCGCAGGTCGCCGGAGACCTGCCAGCTCTTGCCCAGCGGCCGCGAGACGTCCAGCGCGAACTGCCGCGCATCGGCCGTGGTGGACAGCGCGGCCGTGCGCAGCGCGTCGGCCGTGAAGGGCGGGTTCACGTTCGTGCACTGGCCGGCGAAGTACTGCGCATAGGAGTTGCAGCCGAACTGCAGCAGCCCGTTGCTGGTCTCGAGCGTGGGCGCCTTGCGATCGTCGAGCAGCAGCGACAGCGACGTCTGGTCGGGCAGCTGGTAGGTGCCCTGCAGCGTCGCCGCATTGAGGGTCGCGAACTGCACGTCGTAGTCGACCAGCGAGTAGAGCGTCATGTGCTCGTCGAAATAGCGCAGCTCGCCGCCCACGGCGCGCCGGTCGACCACGCCGTCGGCGCTCTGGTTGATGACGAAGCCGCTGGCCCCCCAGTGCTCGGCGAAATTCTGCGCCTCCATGCTCAGGCCTTCGAAGCGCTGGTTGGCATTGATGAACTGGTCCTGGGCGACCGGGGCCCCGGCCACGGCCTCGACGCGCAACTTGGGCATCAGGTCGTAGCTGACGACGGCGCCGTCGAAGCGCCCGACCAGACCGCCGGTCACGCCGCTTTGCCGTCCCATCTTGACCTGCAGCCCGTGGTCCTGGTCGCGAAAATCGATGTAGGCCGCGTCCATGCGGTTGAGGCTCGGTTCGGTGTTGGCGATGAAGCTGTGCTGGTCCGAATCGCGGAAGATCAGGCGCGTGTCGGTCGAATCGGTGTGATAGCGCGCATTGAGGTCGGCCGTGGTGACCAGCGAGGACTGCGCCATGTTGCTGATGGTCTGCTGGTTGACGGTGAGCGGCACGTTGAGAAAGGCCGTCTGCACGTTCTGCTTGCCGCCGTAGTAGTAGGCCGATACCGTGCCGCCTGCGCTGGCCTGCGGTTCGCGCTTCTCCGGCGGCTTGGCCGCGACCGAGGCCGCCTGCTCGGGCGGCGCCAGCGTCGCCAGGCGCTGGCGCACGCGCGTGGCGCCGTCGCCGGTGGGAAAGAGCCGCAGGTACAGCTCATATTCCTTGCGCGCCTGGCCGAGGTCGCCGGCGCGCTCGCGCGCCAGGCCGACCAGTTCCTGTGCGTCCTGCGAGAACTTGTTGGGCGGCAACAGCAGCAGCTGGTTGAGGGTGTTGATCGCCTCGTCGTTGCGGCCGCTCACCAGCGCAGTGCGCGACTGCGCCATGAGCGCCGCCGCCTGGCGATCGAGGTCGGTAGCGGGCGCAGCGGCCAGCGCCGCGGCCGCCGCGGCCGCCGCGCTCGTGGCGTCGGCCGGCGGCGGCGCGGACTCGGGCGCAACCGGCGGCGGCGGCGGCTCGGGCGGCGGCGGGTTGCGCGCGGTGCTCTGCAGATTGGCCTCCTTGCGTTGCACCACGTCGAAAATCGTTGCCCCCGGAAACTCGCCGGCGACGGAATCGAGCACCTTCTGCGCCGCGGCCTGACTGTCGAAGTAGCCCAGCACGAGCTCGTAGTAGGGAACGCCGCCATGCAGCTCCTGGGAGCCGAAGACGGCGTAATCCTGCAGGCGCGCCGGCACCGCGCGCAGGCTGGCGCGCTGGTCGAGCGGAACGGACTGCAGCGTGATGGCATAGCGGTCATGCTCGACGATGGGCGGCGCCACCGGGCCGGGCGCCGCCTGGGCGCCGTGCGGCGCCAGACCGGGCATGACGATTTCGAGCAACTGGTTGCTGCGGCCGGCGCGGACGCGAAAATCGACCTTGCGACCCAGCCGCACGATGATCTTCTTCACGGGCAGGCCGGACTGGACCGGATAGACCACCGTCGCACCGGGCGCCGGATCCTGCGCCCGGGTCGTGAGGGTCTCCTCGATCGGACGGGTCAGAATCTCGTCGTTGCCCAGCAACTGGAAGTAGACCTCAATGAGATCGGCCGCTTCCAGCGGCGCGTGGCGCTGGTATTGCACGCGCACGTTGAAGCGGATCTGCAGCACGGCGTCGGGCCCGTCGCTGGTGAGGCGCACGTCGTCGATGGCCTGGGCATGCGCGGCGGCACCGCCCAGCACGGCCAGCAGCACGGTCACGAACGCCATGGCCAGTCGGCCGGCGCCCGCGCACGCCAGGACGCGCCGGCGCACCGGCCTATCGCGGGGGGAAAGTGGATTCAATCGTGTTTTCCGTCGTCGACCGGCGACCGCAGCCGCCGCATTTTATCGAGGCACGCCGGCGCGGAACCCCGGCATGCCCGCTATTGGCGCATTTGCGCTACGTGCCGGCCTGCGCACCCACCCTGCCGCCTACGGCGCGCCGCGCGGCGCCGGCGTGGCCGGGCCGTGCGAGCGCCGCGCGTGCGGGGCGGAGAACTGCGGTCCGTGGCAGCCGGCGCACCCCGGTTTGAAGTTCGGGTACTTCCAGGTGACCTGTTCCGTTTCCGTGGTGTGGCAGCTGACGCAGGTCACGCTCGACGGGTGCGGGCTGTAGACCATGTCGAGGTGCGAATAGGTCTGCGGCGTCCAGCTCGCCGTGCCGCGGTGGCAGGTGTCGCAGGTGCGGCTGCTGAGCATGTGCTTGGCCGGCTTGGCCGTGGCCCAGTTGCCGGCATGGCAACTGGAGCAGGTCCCGGGCAGTACGCCGTTGTGCGTGAACAGGGCCGGCAGCCAGGTCGAAGTGCGATGGCACGTGTCGCACGACAGCATCGTCGGCAGGTGACCGGCCGGCTTGGGCGGTGCGGTGCCGCCGGTGCCATGGCAGCTGGCGCAGGCGCCCGGCGCGACGCCGACATGGGTGAAGGACGCCACCGCCGGCGCGGCGGTGCCCGCCGGTGCGCCGGTCAGGCCCGGCAGCACCGGGCGCCGTACGCCGCCGCCCGACGCATGCGCCATCGGCCGGCGGCCGAAGGCGGCCGCCGCCGCGGCGCCGCCGAAGCTGTTGACGTTGTGGCACATGATGCAGTCGTCGGTCTTGGCGCTGTTCTGGTGGCTGCCCATCGTCGCCGTGCTGAGCGAGGCGTTGTACCACTTCGTGCCGCTGGGCGCATGGCAGCTCACGCAGGTCGGCAGCGACTTGCCGGCCGCGTTCTTGTTGTCGGTCGTGCCGCCGTTCGAGTACGCCATGAAGGCGCCGTTGGTGTGGTTCACCTTCGTGGTGGTGCCGAAGGACGTGAACACCGTGGTCGAATGGCAGACCTCGCAGGCCGGATTGGCGCTGGTCGAGATCGGCACGTGCAGCGGGCTCAGCGTGACGTTGCTGGTCGTCACCAGCGGGCTGGCCGTGTAGGTCTCGCCGTACCACTTGGCGCCGGCCGCGTGGCAGGTGGCGCAACTGCTGGTGATGCCGGTGTGGACCATCGCCGTGCCGGGGCCGAAGCCGGTGAACACGGTATGACAGACGCTGCAGTCGTCGCCGGCCGGCAGCGGGATATGGCCGCCCGAGGCACCCACCGGCGGCGACGAAACGATCTGGCGCGGCGTGAAGGCCACCTGGCCGGACGTGTAGGTGCCGAAGGTGCCGCCCGGACCCGTGGTCGACGGCGTGAACACCGGACCGGCATACGCCGTGGCCGCGTTGTGGCAGGACGCGCAGGTGCCGGTGACAAAACCCGTGTGCGGCATGGCCGTCGGCGTCACCGGATTGCTCGTGCCGTTCGTGTGGCAGGACGTGCACGCGGCGCCCGAGACGACCGGCATGTGATTGGTCGGCAGGCCGCCGGCGAAGGAACTGGGCGAATGGCAGCCGGAGCAGTCGCCGGTGGCGGCCGTGCCGGTGCCGTGGGCCGTATCGGCGCCATTGCTGGCGCCCGAGGCGCTGCCCTTGTCGGGCCGCAGGAAGATGCTGGTACCCACGCCCTGGAAGGTGGTCAGGCCCGCCTCGTGGCAGGTGGCGCAGGACGACACCGTCGCCGCCACCGCCGAGTGCGACCCGATCGACATCACCGAGGCGTTGGTGGTCGTGCCGGTGCCCCCGCCAGTGAGCGTGCCCAGCGTTCCGGTGATCTTGAAGCCGCCGGTGCCGAAGCTGGTGGGTGCGTGGCAACCGCTGCAGGCCATGCTGCCGCTGGAGGTGTTATCCGGCGGGATATGCTTTCCGCCCGGGTCGGGCGTGATCAGGGCCGTCACGCCGAACCAGGCCATGCCGACGTTGTGGCAGGCCTGGCAGCCGACGCCCGCCGTTATCGAGGTATGCCCGGCGGCCGACAGCGCCGGCGTGAGGCCCGTCTTGAAGCCGGCGCCCGTGGCCGTCAGCGCGTCGCTGACGGCGTGACAGCCGCTGGCGGCGCAGTCGAGCCCATTGATGGGCAGGTGGTTGCCGGTACCCGGCGTACCCACCGTGCCCGGTATCTGCCACGGCTGCCCGTTGGTGCCCTGCCCGGTACCGGAGAACACGGTGGCCGTGTAGTGGCAGCTGGTGCACGTGCCGGTCACGTCGGTGTGCTTCATGCCCGAGAGACCGGGACCATAGCCGGCCGCATGGCAGTCGCTGCACGCCGGGGTGGGCGTGATCAGCTTGATGTGGTTGCTGGGCAGTCCGCCGGTGAAGGAGGTCGGGTTGTGGCACGACGCGCAGTCCGCGGTGGCGGCATTGCCCACACCGTGGGCCGCATCGGCGCCATTGCTGGCGCCCGAGGCGCTGCCCTTGTCCGGCCGCAGGAAGATGCTGGTGGCCACGCCCTGGAAGGTGGTCAGGCCCGCCTCGTGGCAGGTGGCGCAGGACGACACCGTCGCCGCCACCGCCGAGTGCGACGCAACCGACATCACCGAGGCGTTGGTGGTCGTGCCCGTGCCCCCGCCGGTGAGCGTGCCCAGCGTGCCGGCGATCTTCCAGCCCCCGGTATTGAAGTTGTTGACCGCGTGGCAACCGCTGCACGCCAGCGTGCCGGCGGACGCGTTGTCCGGCGGAATGTGCAGGCTGGTGGGCGCAGCAAGGATGGTGACGCCCTTCCAGGCCATGCCCACCGCGTGGCAGGCGCTGCAGGTCAGGCCGGACGTGATGGTGGTGTGGCCCGTCGCCGACAGCGACGGCGTGGTGCCCGTGACGAAGCCGGCGCCCGTGGCCGTCAGCGCGTCGCTGACGGCGTGACAGCCGCTGGCGGCGCAGTCGAGCCCATTGATGGGCAGGTGGTTGCCGGTACCCGGCGTACCCACCGTGCCCGGTATCTGCCACGGCTGCCCGTTGGTGCCCTGCCCGGTACCGGAGAACACGGTGGCCGTGTAGTGGCAGCTGGTGCACGTGCCGGTCACGTCGGTGTGCTTCATGCCCGAGAGACCGGGACCATAGCCGGCCGCATGGCAGTCGCTGCACGCCGGGGTGGGCGTGATCAGCTTGATGTGGTTGCTGGGCAGTCCGCCGGTGAAGGAGGTCGGGTTGTGGCACGACGCGCAGTCCGCGGTGGCGGCATTGCCCACACCGTGGGCCGCATCGGCGCCATTGCTGGCGCCCGAGGCGCTGCCCTTGTCCGGCCGCAGGAAGATGCTGGTGGCCACGCCCTGGAAGGTGGTCAGGCCCGCCTCGTGGCAGGTGGCGCAGGACGACACCGTCGCCGCCACCGCCGAGTGCGACGCAACCGACATCACCGAGGCGTTGGTGGTCGTGCCCGTGCCCCCGCCGGTGAGCGTGCCCAGCGTGCCGGCGATCTTCCAGCCCCCGGTATTGAAGTTGTTGACCGCGTGGCAACCGCTGCACGCCAGCGTGCCGGCGGACGCGTTGTCCGGCGGAATGTGCAGGCTGGTGGGCGCAGCAAGGATGGTGACGCCCTTCCAGGCCATGCCCACCGCGTGGCAGGCGCTGCAGGTCAGGCCGGACGTGATGGTGGTGTGGCCCGTCGCCGACAGCGACGGCGTGGTGCCCGTGACGAAGCCGGCGCCCGTGGCCGTCAGCGCGTCGCTGACGGCGTGACAGCCGCTGGCGGCGCAGTCGAGCCCATTGATGGGCAGGTGGTTGCCGGTACCCGGCGTACCCACCGTGCCCGGTATCTGCCACGGCTGCCCGTTGGTGCCCTGCCCGGTACCGGAGAACACGGTGGCCGTGTAGTGGCAGCTGGTGCACGTGCCGGTCACGTCGGTGTGCTTCATGCCCGAGAGACCGGGACCATAGCCGGCCGCATGGCAGTCGCTGCACGCCGGGGTGGGCGTGATCAGCTTGATGTGGTTGCTGGGCAGTCCGCCGGTGAAGGAGGTCGGGTTGTGGCACGACGCGCAGTCCGCGGTGGCGGCATTGCCCACGCCGTGCGCCGCATCGGCGCCATTGCTGGCGCCCGAGGCGCTGCCCTTGTCCGGCCGCAGGAAGATGCTGGTGCCCACGCCCTGGAAGGTGGTCAGGCCCGCCTCGTGGCAGGTGGCGCAGGACGACACCGTCGCCGCCACCGCCGAGTGCGACGCAACCGACATCACCGAGGCGTTGGTGGTCGTGCCCGTGCCCCCGCCGGTGAGCGTGCCCAGCGTGCCGGCGATCTTGAAGCCGCCGCTGGTGAAATTCGTCGGCGAGTGACAGCTGCTGCAGGCGAGCGTGCCGGTGGAAACGCCATCGGGCGGTACGTGCGCCGACGTCGGCGTCACCAGCGTCGTGACGCCCTTCCAGGCCATGCCCAGCGTGTGGCAGGTCTGGCACGGCAGGTTGACCGATGTATGGCCATTGGCGGACAACTGCGGCGTCGTACTCAGGACGAAGCCGGCGCCCGTGGCGCTCATCGTGTCGTTGGCCGTCGTGTTGCCGTGGCAGCCGCTGGCGGCGCAGTCCAGCGCGCCGACCGGGATATGGTTGCCCGAGCCCGGCGTGCCCACCGTGCCCGGTATCTGCCACGGCTGGCCGTTGGTGCCCTGGCCCGAACCCAGGTACGCCGTGGTCGTGTTGTGACAGCTGGTGCAGGTGCCGACCACGTCGCTGTGCTTCATCTTCGACGCGCCCGGCGCATAGCCGGCGGAGTGGCAGTCGTTGCAGTTCGGCGTCGGCGTCACCAGCTTGATGTGGCCGCTCGGCACGATCGCGCTGCTGAAGGGCGGCGTGGTGCTGTGGCAGGTGGCGCAGTCCTGCGAAAGACCGATGCCGCTGCCGTGGTAGGGATCCAGGCCGGCGCCCTTGCTCAGGCCCGAACTGGCCGTGTTGGGGCGCAGGTAGATGGCGGCGCTGATCCCCTGGTACAGCAGGTCCTGCGGCTGGCGGTCGCCCGATTCGTGGCAGGTGGCGCAGGTGAGCGTCGCCACCGTGGTGTGCCCGCTCACCGACAGCAGCGGCGTCGTCGTGATCTTGAAGCCGCCGCTGCCGAAACTCGTGGATGAATGGCAGCCGGCGCAGGCCACCGTGCCGCCGGACAGGTTGTCCGGCGGGATATGCGTCGATGCCGGCGTCACCATCGTGGCGGTGTCGAGCTTCCAGGTCATGCCCACCGTGTGGCAGGACTGGCAGGCGAGGTTGACCGAGGCGTGGCCGGCGGCCGACAGCGCCGGCGTCACCTTGGTGGCGAAACCGATGCCGGTCGCGGTGGCGGCATCGCTGGCCGCATGGCAGCCGCTGGCGGCGCAATCGAGGCCGTTGACCGGAATGTGATTGGCGGTGCCCGGCGTGCCGACCACGCCCGGAATCTGGAAGGGCTGGCCGCCGCTGCCCGGCCCGGTGCCGGCAAATACGGTCGGGACGTTGTGGCAACTGCTGCAACTGGCGCCGGCCACCGCGGCATGGCGCATCACGCCGCCCTTGAACGCGCTGCCCGGGGTGAAATTGCCGTTGGCATGGCACTGGTCGCACGAGGCGCCGGCGGGGATATGGTTGACGGCGCCGGAAGTCCGGTTGGCGTTGAGCCCGCCCTGCGACATGGGCACCACCGTGACCGGCAGGCCGTTTTGCGTGACGTCGACCTTGACGCCGTTGATCATCACGCTCTGCAGCGTGAACGAGTAGGGCGTGGCCGACGGCGCATGGCACTGGGTGCAGGTGCCCGCGGTGCCGACGTGGTTCATCACGCCCGGAACGAAGCTCGCCCCGTTGTGGCAGGTGCTGCAGGGCTGCCCAGTCGGCATGTGCCCCATCGGCAGCGCCATGTACGAGGTGCCGAATGACGCGGTCGTGTGGCACTGGTCGCACGAGACATTCGCGGCGACCTTGATGTGGTTGGCAGTCTTGGCGAACGGGCCGGCCTTCAGCGCGTAGCGCGCATTGTGGCAGGCGTTGCAGGTGCCCGGCACCACCGCCGCGTGCGAAAAGTGCGCGCCGTCGAAGCTCTGCGTCGTGTGGCAATCGGAGCACGGCGTGGTTAGCGGCACCTGCAGGCCGTTGGTCGTCGACACCCGCGCGCCGGCGACGCCGTTGGGGTACGCCGGTATCGGAAAGTGGTTGTTCGGGAAGAAGACCGCCGTGACGAACCCGCCCTGCACGTGGCAGGCGGCGCACTGCGTGGGCGTGCCCTTGAAGATGCCGCGCACATGGCAATCCTCGCAGCGCGCGTTCTCGTGCTGGCCGGTGAGCGGAAAACCGGTGCTGGTGTGGTCGAAGTTCTTTGCGCCCGTCGCCGCGCCGGCCGCCGACGCGAACGCGCCGGCGCACAGCACCAGCGCCACCGCGGCGCAGCGGCGGGCGAGACTCAGCAGGTAAATTCGGCCGGCAGGCATTGCGGTATCAGCAGGAATCCTCGACAGCTAAGCCCATAGTCTACGGTCAGCATCCGACGCACGCCCACCGTCGACAACCGTTTTTACTGTCATCCGGAAAGATTAAAAACGAAATGCATTCCCGCCTTTGCGGCCCACTTCGATGTTTCAGAGTTTTCCGATTAACGATCGGTAAGAATGTCATCGGCGGGAAGTATTCCCCGCAGGGGCGAGGCCGCGGCTAGTCGCTGCGGCCCGGCGCGGCGGGCGACGCGAACGGGTTTGACCACACCATAGGCAGGGGCGAGTCCGCCAGTGCCGCGAGCAGCGCGTGCGGCAGGGCCGTGTCGAGGCGCTCCTTGATGTTGCCCCAGTCATTCGTGCGATGACAGCGCTCGCACTGGCGGCCGAAGTTGCCATTGTGGGCGTCATCGCTGAAATGGCACGCGTAGCAGCCCATGGGCAGCAGCGCGCGGCCCTTGACGGGCAGCTTGTGGCAGGCATAGCAGTCGATCTTGGCGTGTGCGCCATCGAGCTTGAAGCGCGTGCGCTGGTCGTGGTTGAAGTCCCAGCGCTTCCACGACACCGCGTTGTGGCAATCCTCGCACAGCGACCCCAGCCGCCCGCGGTGCTGGTCCTCCTTCTCGTGGCAGGCCACGCACCCGGTCCTGGCGTCCTTGAACTCCAGCGTCTTGTGGCATTTGGCGCAGTCGACCTTGACGTGCTTGCCCAGCAGCGGAAAGACGGTCAGGTCGTGATCGAACTTGGCCTTGGTGGTCTTCCAGTTCTGCTCGACGTGGCAGTCCTCGCAGCGATCGCCCTCCTTGCCCTTGTGCTTGTCGTCCTTCCTGTGGCAGCCGACGCAGGTATTGGGCGTCTTGTCCTTGTACAGGTTGCCGGTGTGGCAGTCGTAGCACTTGGTCGTGCGGTGCTTGCCCAGCAGCGGGTACTTGGTGTCGCGGTCGTGATCGAACTTGAGCGTCTTCCAGTCCTTTTCGGTGTGGCAGGTCTCGCACTTTTCGCCATAGCGCCCGTGGTGCCCGTTCTTGCCGTCGTCGTCTTTCCTGTGGCAGGCGTAGCAGTTGACCGGCGTGCCCTTGTATTCCTTGGTCTTGTGGCAGTCGTCGCACTTGACCTTGGGGTCGGCGTGCATGCCGCGCAGCGGGAATTTCGTCCTGTCATGGTCGAAGTCGTGCGTTTGCTTCCAGCCGCGTTCGGAATGGCACTTTTCGCACTTGTCGCCCTCGCTGCCCTTGTGCTTGTCGTCCTTCTTGTGGCAGCCGATGCAGGTGACCGGTGCCTTGTCCCTGTAGAGGTCGCCCTTGTGGCAGTCGTTGCACTTCACTTTCTTCGCGTCCGCATGCTTGTACAGCAGGCGATAGCGGGTGTCGCGGTCATGGTCGAACTTGACCACGTTCCACTTCTTGTCGGTGTGGCAGGTCTCGCACTTCTGCCCGTAGCGCCCGTGGTGGCCGCTCTTGCCGTCGTCGTCCTTCTTGTGGCAGGCGTAGCAGTTGACCGGCGTGTTCTTGAAGTGGTTGTTGGCGTGGCAGTCCTTGCACTGGACCTTGGCGTCGGCGTGGGCGTTGCGCAGCGGGAACTTGGTCTTGTCGTGGTCGAAGAAGGTGTCCTTCCATTTCTTCACCGTATGGCAATCCTCGCACTTGTCGCCGAGCGAACCCTTGTGCCCCTTCTTGTCGTCATCCTTCTTGTGGCAGGCCACGCAGGTCTTGTAGGCGTCGCGGTACTTGGCCTTCGGCAGGTGGCACCTGGCGCATTCCACCTTGAGGTGCGAGTCCTTGAGCGGGTAATTGGTCTGGTCGTGGTCGAATTTCTTCTCGTCCAGGATGACGATCTGCGCCGCGCGGCCCTTGTGGTCGGTATGGCAGGTGCGGCACAGGCCGCGGTCCCTGATGCGCCCGTGAAAGCCCGCATTGCGCGCGATGTCGGCGCCGATGTCCTTGTGGCAGACGATGCAGCGTTCGTCCTGGCCGGTCTTCTTGAAGGGCGTGTGGCAATTGTCGCAGTTGCCCTCGGCCTTGGCGTGGCCCTGGATCAGCTCGCCCGGGGACAGCACGCCCTCGATGCTGGCGGCCGCGGCGCCCGCGCCGGCCAGCGCCAGCGCACCGCCCAGCGCCGCGGCGCCGAAGCAGGCGCCGGCACCACGCCGGCACGCGGGGAAATTGCGGGGGTGGAGGCATCCGCGCCGGTGCGTCAGTACATGTGAACGGCAACGACGTGGGCGATGGCGCTGATCACGAGCAGGTAGACAAGCGGCACGTGCGCCACGTGCCACAACTGCAGCAGCCGATCATAGACGCCGAACTCGGCCACACGCTGGCTGGCGTTGAGGTACTCGCGCACCAGCCCGTTGGCCGCCCGGAAGCGGCGCTGGTACTTGGCGCCGTCCCAGCCGCGCGCCGCCGCGCTGACCTGCAGTGCCGCCTGCAGCTCGCGGCGGCAGGCCCGATAGACGCCCTGGCGGCGCAGGCCCAGGGTCAGGAAGCGCAGCACTTCGGCGCCCAGGCCCGCGCGCTTGGCAAGCGCGTAGTTCTGGAACTCCATGAGGCGCTTTTCCACCGACGGCACGAAGTGCAGGCGCGACTCGATTTCGGCCGATTCCAGCCCGGTCTCGGACTGCAGTTCCTTGAGGTTGAGCTTCTCGCCGTACAGGCCGCGGTGCACCTTGGTGTAGAAGAAGCGCCCGACGATGCCGCTGCCGGCGACCACCAGCATGCAGACGAGGGCAACCGCGGCATTGGTGGAGCGCATGTGGAACGTCGAATGCGCCAGCACCAGTATCGGCCCGCAGATGCCCAGCACCATGTGCACCGCGAACCAGTGCTTGACCGCGCCCCAGTTGCGCATGGCCGCGACGTGCTTGCGCAGCGGGTAGAGCAGCAGCAGCAGCATCATGATGCCGCCGACCAGGCCGATGTAGTAGCCGACATCGTCGCCCGGCGTAAAGCGGCCGCTGCGGCCGATCGCGAACGCCAGCAGAACCCCCAGCGTGGTGGACACCATGACGGCGCCGAACGAACGGTCCTTGCGGGCAGCCGGGCGCGGCAGCGGCGCAGCGGCCGGCCGGGGCGGCCGTACGGCCGCCCCGGCCTCGGCGGCGCGCGCTGGCGCCGCCACGGCGCGCGGGGCATCGCTGGCAACGGAATCCGGCATGGTTACGGCAGCAGAAGCAAGGGAATTCATGGTCACACGCCAACAGGTTGCTGAGGGTACTCCAGCCCGTGCGCGGCCGAAGCGGTATTGCCCACTATTAGAAATCGGTTTCTAGCGGAAAAACCTGAGCCCAGGCTGAACAAAATTCCGGCCCCACCGGATACCGGCCAACGCCATGTGACGCCCCGTATCGGGCTTTTCGAGCCAGCACTTATCATCCGGGTATCGGCAGCGCGCGGCCGAACCCCCGTTCATGACGTCCCGGTGTCAATGCACCGTACGGCCTCGTGCCTATCCGTATTGTGCAGCGCAACCGGGAAAGGCGATGGTGCGATGATGGCGGGACGCCGTCAATGGCATGTCCCCGGGTCATCCGAGTGACCCGCGACCGGCCTCGCCGTCGCAAGGCAGGCATCACGAGGGGATCATCCGAAGTCACGAAATGCCATGCAAGCGATCAATGACCTTCTCCCCTGGCTCATCTATGGCGTCCCCGTCGGGGTGGCCCTCGTCCTCTATCTGCGCAGCCACCGCACGCGCACACAGGTGCACCAGGAACTGCTGCTCGAATCCGTCGCGCAGGGCCTGACGGAGCCGCCGTCGCTGCACCCGGTGGTGGACCTGGGCCGGTGCATCGGCTCGGGCGCCTGCGTCAAGGCCTGCCCGGAAGAGGCGCTGGGCGTCGTCGACGGCAAGGCGGTGCTGGTGGGCGCCGCACATTGCATCGGGCACGGAGCCTGCTTTCCGGCCTGCCCGGTGGAAGCCATAAAGCTCGTCTTCGGCACGGAAAAGCGAGGGATCGACATCCCGGTCGTAAGGCCCAATTTCGAGTCCAACGTGCCGGGCATCTTCATCGCCGGCGAACTCGGCGGCATGGGCCTGATACGCAAGGCCGCCGAACAGGGGCGGCAGGCGATCCTCGCGGCACGGGCAGCGCTGGGCGGGCGCAGCGGCGACTACGATGTGGTCATCGTCGGCGCCGGCCCCGCGGGCATCGCCGCGGGCCTTGGGGCGCTGGAACTCAAGCTCAAGTACAAGATCCTCGAGCAGGAGGATTCGCTGGGCGGCGCCGTCTACCACTACCCGCGCAACAAGATCGCGATGACCGCGCCGGTCAACCTGCCGGTGGTCGGCAAGGTGAAGATGACCGAGGTCAGCAAGGAGGAGCTGCTCGAGTTCTGGAACGGCGTAATGGCAAAGACCGGGCTGCAGGTGACGTTCCGCGAGCGCATGGAGTCGATCGAGAAGTCGGGCGACAGCTTCGTCGTGCAGACCCAGCGCGGCAACGTACCGGACCCGGACCGTGCTGCTGGCCATCGGGCGCCGCGGCACGCCGCGCAAGCTCGCGGTCCCGGGCGAAGACACGCCCAAGGTGGTCTACCGCCTGATCGACCCGGAGCAGTACAAGGGCCAGCGCGTGCTCGTCGTCGGCGGCGGCGACAGCGCGCTGGAGGCGGCCGTGGCCATATCGCAGCAGAAGGGCGCGCGCGTGACCATCTCCTACCGCAGCGAATCGTTCAGCCGCGTCAAGGAGAAGAACCGCACCGCGCTCAAGCAGGCCCAGGAATCCGGGCGCCTGCGCGTGCTGCTGCAGTCGACCATCGCGCGCATCGAACCCGACCGCGTGCATCTGCAGTACAAGGATGAGCCGGTGGCCATCCGCAATGACGCGGTCATCGTCTGCGCCGGCGGCGAGCTGCCGACGCCGCTGCTGAAGAAGATCGGGGTCATGTTCGAAACCCACCACGGCGAGGCCTGACGCACGCGGTTGCCGGCGGCGCGCCGATCGGGGAGAATCGCCCATGCCGACGGATATGCGCGAAGCAGTGCCCGGCGCCGGCCCGCCGCCCGGATCGGCGCCGGAAATCATCCTGGCCGCCTGTCCGCACGACTGCCCCGATACCTGCGCCATGCAGGTCACCGTGGAGACCAGGGCCGGGCGGCGCGTCGCCGTGCGCATTGCCGGCGACCCGCACCATCCGCCCACCGGCGGCGCGCTGTGCACCAAGGTCAGCCGCTACCTGGAACGCAGCTACCACCCCGACCGCGTGCTGACGCCGCTGCGGCGCATCGGCCGCAAGGGCGCCGGCCGCTTCGAGCCGATGTCCTGGGACCGGGCGATCGACGAGATCGCGGTGCGGCTGGGCGCCATCGCGGCGCGCGATCCGCAGGCCATCGTTCCGTACAGCTACGCCGGAACGATGGGTCTGGTGCAGGGCGAGTCGATGGCGCAGCGCTTCTTCAACCGGCTCGGCGCCAGCCGCCTCGACCGCACCATCTGCTCCGAGGCCGGCACCCTCGGGCTGCGCTACACGCTGGGCGCCAGCATCGGCATGGACATGGAGCAGTTCGAGAACAGCCGCCAGATCATCTTCTGGGGCTGCAATGCGGTGGCCTCCAACCTGCACCTGTGGAGCCGGGCGCAGGAGGCCAAGCGGCGCGGCGCGCGCCTGATCGCCATCGATCCGTACCGCTCGCTGACGGCCGAGCGCTGCCACGAGCACATTGCGCCGCTGCCGGGGACCGACGGGGCGCTGGCCTTCGGCATCATGCACATCCTGATCCGCGAAGGCTGGCTCGACCGCGACTATATCGACCGCCACACGCTCGGCTTCGACGCGCTGGCCGAGCGCGCGCTGGGCTACGACCCGCAGCGGGTCGCGGCCATCTGCGGCATCGGCGCCGGCGTCATCGAACGGCTGGCGCACGACTACTGGCACGTGCGGCCGAGCGCCATCCGCCTGAACTACGGCATGCAGCGCACGCGCGGCGGCGGCAACGCGGTGCGCGCGATCGCCTGCCTGCCGGCGCTGGCCGGCCACTGGCGCGATCCGGCCGGCGGCCTGCTGCTGTCGAGCAGCGGCGCCTTCGACGTCGACCGCGCGGCGCTGGAGCGCCCCGACCTGCTGGGCGGACGCAATCCGCGCACGATCAACATGAGCGCGATCGGCGACGCGCTGCTGCGATGCGCAGCCCCCCATCGAGGCGCTGATCGTCTACAACAGCAATCCGGTCGCGGTGGCACCGCAGTCGGCGGCGGTGGCGCGGGGCTTCGCGCGCGACGACCTGTTCACGGTGGTGCTGGAGCACTTCCTGACCGACACGGCCGACCATGCCGACATCGTGCTGCCGGCGACGACCCAGCTCGAGCACCTGGACGTGCACAAGTCGTATGGCCACCTGTACCAGGTGGCCAACAATCCGGCCATCGCGCCGCTGGGCCAGGCCCTGCCCAACACCGAGATCTTCCGCCGCATCGCGCGCCGCATGGGGTTCACCGACGACTGCTTTGCCGACACCGACGAGCAGATCGCCGCCTGCGCCTTCCGCTCCTGCGGCGCCGCGGCCTACGACTGGGAGGCGCTGCGCCGCGACGGCTGGCAGCGCCTCGAGGTGCCGCAGCCCTATGCGCCGTTCGCGCAGGGCGGGTTTCCCACGCCCAGCGGCCGCTGCGAATTCTCCTCGCCGCGCCTGGCCGCGCAGGGCATGGATCCCGTCCCCGACTACGTCCCGCCCTACGAAGGCCCGAACAGCAACGCCCGAGCTGGCGCGACGCTTCCCGCTGGCCATGATTTCGCCGCCGGCGCGCAATTTCCTCAATTCGTCGCTTCGTCAACGTGGCCAGCCTGCGCGACACCGAGGGCGAGCCGCACCTGGACATCCATCCGCAGCGACGCGGCGCCGCGGAGCATCGCCGACGGCGCGCTGGTCGAGGTCTTCAACGACCGCGGCTGCCTGCGCCTGCGCGCCCGGGTCAGCGACCGGCCGCGGCCCGGCGTGGTGGTGGCCCTGTCGGTGTGGTGGAAGAAACTGGCCGGCGACGGCAAGAACGCCAATGAAGTGACGCACCAGGGCCTTACCGACCTGGGCGCGGGCGCGACCTTCTACGACTGCCTCGTGCAGGTTCGCCCCGCGGCTGCGCCGGCGGCATCCTGACCGCACCGGGGCCGGCCGGCCCCGGCGCACGGCACGCCGGGCGACCGGCAAATGCCCTGGAAACTTCAGGGGTTATTGCCGGCGGCGCCGGCGTCGCCCGCTTGCGCTAAGGCAAGAGGCGGGCCCGGGCGTCCAAAGCCGGCCTTGCGTTTGAGCGACAATAGCGGGTCGCGCGACGCCGGCGGCCCCGTCATGGGGCGGCAGGGCGCGCGGCTGGCGCAATCCCGCGGGGGGGTCCCCGCCGCAGTCCTGATGAAAACCGGTGCGATGAAACCTAGAAGCAAGCGATTGATAATGGTCCTGGCGGGGCTGGCGACGGCGGGCGTGGCCGCGACGCTGATCGTCAATGCGTTCCGCAGCAACCTGGTGTTCTTCTTCACGCCGTCGCAGATCGCCGCCGACGAGGCGCCGCGCAACCGCGCGTTCCGCATCGGCGGGCTGGTCGAGAACGGCAGCGTGCATCGCACCGGCACGCGCGTCGACTTCATGGTGACCGACACCGCCAAGTCGGTGCCGGTCTCCTTCGTGGGCATACTTCCGGACCTGTTCCGCGAGGGCAAGGGCGTGGTTGCCCAGGGCAAGCTCGAAGCCGACGGCGTGTTCCACGCCTCCGAGGTCCTGGCCAAGCACGACGAGAACTACATGCCGCCCGAGGCGGCCGAGGCGCTCAAGCGGGCCCGCGGCGGCCAACCCGATTCGACCGCGACGCTGGTGGCCGCGCAGCCCGGCGCGCCGGCCGGCACCAGGACAGGGGGCAGCGCACAATGATTCCCGAGATCGGCAACTTCGCCTTGATGGTGGCCACGGCGGTGGCCCTGGTGCTGGGCACCCTGCCGATAATCGGCGCGGCGCGCGGCAACGAGCGCTGGATGGCGCTGGCGCGGCCGGCCACGCGCGTGCTGTTCCTGCTGGTGGTGGTGGCGTCGTCCTGCCTGGTGTCGAGTTTCCTGCACGACGACTTCTCGGTCCAGTACGTCGCCACCGCCTCGTCGCGCGCCCTGCCCGTGCAGTACAAGCTGGCGGCGTTCTGGGGCGGTCACGAGGGCTCGATGCTGCTCTGGCTGCAGATCCTGAGCTTCTGGATGTTCGCGGTCAGCGTCTTCAGCACCCACCTGCCGCGCGAGATGATCGCCCGCATCCTGGGCGTGATGGGCCTGATCGCGCTGGGCTTCCTGCTGTTCATCATCCTCACGTCCAACCCGTTCGACCGGCTGCTGCCGGCCGTGGCCGACGGCAACGACCTCAATCCGCTGCTGCAGGACCCGGGCATGGTGGCGCACCCGCCGATGCTGTACATGGGCTACGTCGGCTTTTCGGTGGCCTTCGCCTTTGCCATCGCCGCCCTGCTGGGCGGCAACCTCGACGCCACCTGGGCGCGCTGGTCGCGCCCCTGGACCACGGTGGCCTGGACCTTCCTGACGATCGGCATCTGCCTGGGCAGCGCCTGGGCCTATTACACCCTGGGCTGGGGCGGCTGGTGGTTCTGGGACTCGGTGGAGAACGCCTCGTTCATGCCCTGGCTGGCCGGCACGGCACTGATGCATTCGCTGGCGGTCACGGAGAAGCGCAGCGGCTTCAAGGTCTGGACGGTGCTGCTGGCGATCTTCGCGTTCTCGCTCTCGCTGCTCGGGACCTTCCTGGTGCGCTCGGGCGTGCTGACCTCGGTGCATGCCTTCGCCTCCGACCCGCGCCGCGGCGTCTACATCCTCGCATTCCTGGCCGTGGTCATCGGCGGCTCGCTGGCCCTGTTTGCCTGGCGCGCACCCAAGGTCGGACTGGGCGAGCGCTTCGAGATCATCTCGCGCGAATCGATGCTGCTCACCAACAACGTGCTGTTCCTGGGCGCCGCCGCCTGCGTGCTGCTGGGCACGCTGTACCCGCTGGTGCTCGACGCCCTGGGCATGGACAAGATATCCGTCGGGCCGCCGTACTTCGACACCGTCTTCGTGCCGCTGATGGCGCCGGCCCTGTTCCTGATGGGCGTCGGGCCGCTGGCGCGCTGGCGCAAGGCCGACCTGCCGGAGATCGCCGCGCGCCTGAAGTGGGCCGGCGCCGTCAGCGTGGTGCTGGCGGTGCTGGTGCCGCTGCTGGAGGGCCGCTGGTCGATCATGGTGGCCGTCGGCATCCTGCTGGCGGCATGGATCTTCGCCAGCAGCATGGTCAACCTGTGGTCGCGGCTGCGTCCCGCGGGACGGCGGGCACCTGGGCGCGAAGTTCGCCGCCCTGCCGCGCGGCTACCTGGGCATGCTGGTGGCGCACACCGGCGTGGCGGCGTTCATCGTCGGCGTCACCCTCGTGAAGGGCTACGAGGTCGAGAAGGACGTGCGCATGGACGTGGGCGACACCGTGGCGCTGGGTCCGTACACGGTGCGCTTCGCCGGCACCAACGAGGGCGACGGCCCCAACTACCTGTACCTGCGCGGCACCTTCGAGGTCCTGCGCGGCGACCGGGTGGTGAAGGTCATGTACCCGGAAAAGCGCTCGTTCGTGTCCAAGGGCGAACCGATGACCGACGCGGCGATTGCGCCCGGACTCACGGGCGACCTGTATATCTCGATGGGCGACCTGGTCGGCAAGACGGCCTGGGTGGTGCGCGTGTACTACAAGCCCTTTGTCGACTGGATCTGGGGCGGCTGCATGATCATGGCGCTGGGCGGCGCGCTCGCGCTGAGCGACCGGCGCTACCGGCTGGGCGTGCGCCAGCACCGGCGGCGTCGATGCCGCCGGCGCCGCAGCCAAGGCCTGACCGGAGACGACCGTTGCTTGCAAAGAAGACCCTGACATTCCTGCTGCCCCTGGCCGTCTTCCTGGGCATCGCCGCCGTCCTGTTCAAGGGCCTGTCGCTCGACCCGCGCGAGATCCCGTCGCCGCTGATCGACCGGCCGGCGCCCGATTTCCGCCTCGAATCGCTCGAGTCGCCGCAACGCATGGTCGACCGCAAGGACATGCTGGGCAAGGTGTGGCTGCTCAACGCCTGGGCCTCCTGGTGCGTGGCGTGCCGCGAGGAACACCCGGTGCTGGTGGAATTCTCGCGCACCGGCGAAGTTCCCATCGTCGGCCTCGATTACAAGGACACGCGCGTCGACGGCATGCGCTGGTTGACGCAGTTCGGCAACCCCTACCAGACCTCGGCGTTCGACGAGAGCGGACGCGTCGGCATCGACTTCGGCGTCTACGGCGTGCCGGAGACCTATGTGATCGACAAGGCCGGGGTGATCCGCTACAAGCAGATCGGGCCGATCACGCCCGACGTGCTCGAAAAGACCATATTGCCCCTGATCCGCAAGCTCAATGCCTAGCCTCCTCCTTCGCCGCCTGCGCGGCTTCGGAGGACTGCACCGTCCCTGATTTGCTGAGTCCACGGTAACCTGACCATGACGACATCGCCGATTGCCTTTCCATCCTCGGTGCGGGCGGCGCTGCGCGCGGCGCTGGCGGCACTGCTGCTGTGCCTGGTCGTGCCCCCCGGGGCGACGGCCAAGGAGGCCGAGTCGGTCGGGCCCGATCCGGTGGTCGAGCAGCGCATGATGAAACTGGCCGACGAGCTGCGCTGCCTAGTCTGCCAGAACCAGACCATTGCATCATCGCAGGTGGGCCTGGCCATTGACCTGCGCGACCAGATCCGCGAGATGATGCTGCAGGGCAAGTCCGACGACGAGATCAAGGCCTACCTGGTGGCGCGCTACGGCAACTTCGTGCTGTACCGGCCGCCGGTCAAGGCCGACACGCTGCTGCTCTGGTTCGGTCCGGCCGCGCTGCTGCTCGGCGGCCTGGCGGCCCTGTACCTGACGCTCAAGCGGCGCCTGGCGCGCCTCGAGGCCGAAGGCGCCGCGAGCGGCCTGAGCGCCGCCGACGCGCGCCGCGCGCAGGACCTGCTCGAAGACGATAACCGGGGAAAGCAGTCTGTCATGACGGGATTCTTCATTGCTGCGGTTGTTCTGCTCGCCACCAGCCTTGGCGTGGTGCTGTGGCCGCTGCTGCGCGGCCCGCGCGCGCCGGGCGCGCGGCGGGCCGGCGCGGTGATCGCCCTGTTCCGCGACCAGTTGCGCGAACTCGAGGCCGAACGCGCCGCGGGCACGATCGACGAGGCGCAATACCAGCAGAGCCGGCGCGACATCGAGCGCAACCTGCTCGACGCGGTGGCCGGCGCCGACGCCGCGCCCAGGGGCCGCAGCGCGCGACGCTGGAGCGCCGGCGCGATCGGCCTGTTCCTGCTGGTGGCGCCGCTCGTGCTGTACGCCGTGCTGGGCACGCCCGACGCGCTGATGCCCGGCAGACACGAGCGCCGACGGAGCGCACCAGGCGCGGCCGCGGCCGGCCGGCAAGGCCAAGGCGCGGGCCGCTCACCAGCGCCCAGGTGCGACAAGATGATCGCCAGCATGGTCGAGGCGTTCAAGAAGACGCCCGACGATCCGCAGGGCTGGGCCATGCTGGCGTCGCGCCTATTCGTACCAGCGCCAGTATCCGGACGCCGTGCGCGCGTACACCAAGGCCATGGCGCTGACGCCGCGCGACGCGCGCCTGCTGGCCGACCTGGCCGACGCCATGGCGATGATCAACGACCGGCGCCTCGACGGCGAGCCGATCAAGCTGCTGCAGCGGGCGCTGCAGATCGACCCCAAGGACATCAAGGCGCTGGCGCTCGCCGGACACGGCGGCCTTCGATCACCAGGAATACGCCAAGGCGGTCACCTACTGGGACCGGGCGCTCAAGGCCAACCCGAACGATCCGGAATTCGCGCGCACCCTGAAGAGCAGTCTCGACGAGGCGCGCCAGCTGGCGGGCGGCGGCGCGCCGGCCGCCGGCGATGCCGGTGCGCTGGCGCCGCCGGCAGCGGCCCCCTCGGCGATGGCCGCCGGCCCGGCAACGGCCGCGCCCACCGGCGCCGGTGGCGGCGTGCGCGGCCGGGTCAGCCTGGCGCCCGGTCTGGCCGCCAAGGCGGCGCCGGGCGACACGGTGTTCATCTTCGCGCGCGCGGCGCAGGGGCCGCGCGTGCCGCTGGCGCTGTTGCGCCGGCAGGTCAAGGACCTGCCGTTCGAATTCTCGCTCGACGATTCCATGGCGATGATGCCGGACTTCACGCTGTCGAAATACGCGCCGGTCATCGTCGGCGCGCGCATCTCGCATTCGGGCGACGCCATCGCCGCACCCGGCGACCTGCAGGGCTTCAGCAAACCGGTGGGCGTCGGCGCCAGCGGCATCACCGTGACCATCGACCAGGTCGTTCCGTAGGCGGTGGCGCCATGCGGCTGCTCGAGGACATCGTCGCGGCCCGGCCGGAAATCCAGGCGCTCCGGCGCGACCTGCACGCCCACCCGGAGCTGAGCTTCGACGAACACCGCACCGGCGAGCAGGTGGCCGCGCGGCTGCAGGACTGGGGCATCGAGGTGCACCGCGGACTAGGCGGTACCGGCATCGTCGGCGTCGTCCACGGCACGCTGGGCGCCGACGGCATGATCGGCCTGCGCGCCGACATGGATGCGCTGCCGATGCAGGAGCTGAACCAGTTCGCGCACCGTTCCGTCCACGCCGGCCGCATGCACGCCTGCGGGCACGACGGCCACACCGCGATGCTGCTGGCCGCGGCGCGGCACCTGGCGCGCAACCGGCGCTTCCGCGGTCGCGTCGTGCTGATATTCCAGCCGGCCGAGGAAGGCGGCGCCGGCGCGCGGCGCATGATCGACGACGGCCTGTTCGAGCGCTTTGCCTGCGATGCGGTGTTCGCCCTGCACAACTGGCCCGGGCTGGCGGTCGGCGAGCTGGGCGTGGTGACCGGTCCGGCGATGGCCTCGACCAGCGACTTCGACATCCGCGTCGACGGGCGCGGCGCGCACGCCGCCATGCCGCACCTGGGCGTCGATCCGGTCATGGTCGCGATCCAGATCGCCCAGGGGCTGCAGGGGCTGCTCACCCGGGTCAAGCGGCCGATCGACAGCGCGGTGCTGTCCATCACCATGATTCATGCGGGCGAGGCCAGCAACGTGATCCCCGACCAGGCGCAGATGCGCGGCACCGTGCGCACCTTCGACGAGCGCGTCACGGCGCTGATCGAGGAGGGCATGCGCCGCATCGCCGCGGGCACGGCGCAGGCGCACCAGGCCGCGGCGACGGTGCGCTTCGAGCGCAACTATCCGCCGACCGTCAATCATGCGCGCGAGGCCGCGATCGCCGCGGCCGTGGGCGAGCGCGTGCTCGGCCCCGGCAAGGTCCGCCGCGACATGGAACCGACCATGGGCGCGGAGGATTTCGCCTTCATGCTGCAGGCGCGCCCGGGCGCCTACCTGTTCCTGGGCAACGGCAGCGCCGGCGGCGACCATCGCGCGCCGGGCCATGGCGCCGGCCCCTGCACGCTGCACAACGCCAGCTACGATTTCAACGACGACCTGATCCCCATCGGCGCCAGCTACTGGGTGCACCTGGTGGAGCATTACCTGGGCAGTTCCGCCGCGGCGGCGCGCGCGGCGCCTTAGGCCCATGTCCGAACGGCATTCCTGGATCCGCATCCGCGGAGCCCGCCAGAACAACCTGCGCAATCTCGATCTGGACCTGCCGACCGGCGAACTGATCGTCGTGACAGGGGTGTCGGGCTCGGGCAAGAGCTCCCTGGTGTTCGACACGCTGTACGCCGAGGGCCAGCGCCGCTACGTCGAAACCTTCTCGCCGTACGCGCGCCAGTTCCTCGACCGCATGGACCGTCCGGCGGTGGACCGCATCGAGGGCGTGCCGCCCGCCATCGCCATCGACCAGACCAACCCGGTGCGCAGCTCGCGCAGCACGGTCGGGACGATGACCGAGATCAACGACCACCTCAAGCTGCTGTTCGCGCGCGCCAGCCGCCTGTACTGCCGGCAATGCGCGCGCCCGGTGCGGCGCGACACCCCCGGGGCGATCGTCGACGAGCTGCTGCGCCGCGGCCAGGGCCTGGACCGGCCCCGCCTGCTGGTCACCTTCCCCGTGCGCGTGCCGGCCAATTTCTCGGCCGAGGAAGTGCGTGCCCATCTGCAGGCGCAGGGCTATACGCGCACCCACGGCGCGCCGCAGGCCGATGCGGCGGACCCGCAGCGCGTCCTGCACGTGGTGCGCGACCGGCTGCGCCTGGACGCGGCGCAGGCTCAGCGCCTGCGCGAGTCGATCGAAGAGGCGCTGCGCCTCGGCGGCGGGCGCGTGGACGTCTGGCTCGACCCGGGCACCGATCCGGCCGCGGACGCGACGGCGGCGGACGCCGACGGCGCCGCCGCACCGCCGTGGGCGCGGTTCTCGACCGCACTGCACTGCGCCCACTGCGACATCGGCTACAGCGAGCCGACGCCGAGCACCTTCTCGTTCAACTCGCCGCTGGGTGCGTGCGAGCGCTGCCGCGGCTTCGGCCGCGTCATCGGCATCGACCATGCGCTGGTGATCCCCGATCCGCGCAAGAGCCTGCGCGCAGGCGCGATCAAGCCGTGGCAGAGCCCCAGCTTCAGGGAGTGCCAGGCGGAGATGGAGAAATACGCCGCCACGGCGGGCGTCGACCTGGACCTGCCCTGGGAGGCGCTGGATGCGCCGGCGCGCCAGTGGGTGCTGGGCGGCGATCCGCGCTGGACCGGCAAGTGGAAGACGCAATGGTACGGGCTGGACCGCTTCTTCGAATGGCTCGAATCGCGCGCCTACAAGATGCACATCCGCGTGCTGCTCTCGCGCTACCGCTCGTACACGACCTGCCCCGACTGTGCCGGCACCCGGCTCAAGCCCGATGCGCTGTTGTGGCACCTGGACCTGGACGAGCGCCGCCCCGGCTACACGGTGCACGAACTGATGCTGGTGCCCGCGCAGCGCCTGCGGGTCCTGTTCGACCGCCTGCAGCAGGCGCTCGCTGCCGGCACCGCGCCGGCGGCGCCGCAGGACGGCGGCCGCAGCGGCGGCGAGGACGCGGCCACGCAGATCCTGGCGACCGAGATTGCGGCGCGGCTGCGGTTCCTGTGCGAGGTCGGGCTCGGCTATCTCACCCTCGACCGGCAGAGCCGCACGCTGTCGGGCGGCGAGGTGCAGCGCATCAACCTGACGACGGCGCTGGGCACCTCGCTGGTCAACACGCTCTTCGTGCTCGACGAGCCGTCGATCGGCCTGCACCCGCGCGACATGCAGCGCGTCATCGGCGTGATGGAGCGCCTGCGCGACGCCGGCAACAGCCTGGTGGTGGTCGAGCACGATCCGCAGATCATGCTGGCCGCCGATCGCATCCTCGACATGGGTCCCGGCCCGGGCGAGCGCGGCGGGCAGATCGTCTTCGACGGCACGCCGGCGCAACTGCAGCAGGCCGATACCGCCACCGGCGTCTACCTGGGCGGGCGCCGGCGCATCGAGACGCCCGGCGGGCAGCCGGTGGAAGCCGGCACGCCGCGCATCGTCCTGGAGGGCGTGCGCGAGCACAACCTCAAGAACATCGCGGTCGAGTTCCCGCTGCGGCGCCTGGTGACGCTTACCGGCGTGTCGGGCTCGGGCAAGTCGACGCTGATCCAGGATGTCCTGTACCCGGCGCTGCGCACGATCCTGCGCAAGGGCGGGCCGGCCGCCGGCGCGCACGACCGCTGCCTGGGCGCCGACTGGATCGAGGACGTGGCGCTCGTCGACCAGTCGCCCATAGGCAAGACCACGCGTTCCAATCCGGCGAGCGTGGTGGGCGCCTTCGATCCGATCCGCCGCCTGTTCGCGCAGGCGCCCCTGTCACGCGAGCGGCGCTACACCGCGGGCACCTTCAGCTTCAATACCGGAGACGGCCGCTGCCCGACCTGCGGCGGCAACGGCTTCGAGCACGTCGAGATGCAGTTCCTGTCCGACGTCTACCTGCGCTGCCCGGACTGCAACGGCACGCGCTTCCGGCCGGAGGTGCTGGAGGTGCGGATCGCGCGCAGGGACCGCGCCTTGTCGATCGCCGACACGCTGGAGCTGACCGCGGCCGAGGCGGTGCAGTTGTTCGCGGACGATGCCGAGGTGGTGCGGACGCTGAGCCCGCTGGTCGACGTCGGCCTGGACTACCTGCGCCTGGGCCAGCCGGTACCGACCCTTTCGGGCGGCGAGGCGCAGCGGCTGAAGATCGCCGCGTTCCTGGCCGCCGCGCTCAAGGCCGGACCCGCGTCGGCGGCAAAGGGCCGCCGCGGCTCGCTGCTGCTCTTCGACGAGCCGACGACCGGCCTGCATTTCGAGGACATCGCGCGGCTCATGCGCGCGCTGCGCAAGCTGCTGGCGGCGGGCCATTCGCTGATCGTGATCGAACACAACCTGGACGTGATCCGCGCCTCCGACTGGATCATCGACCTCGGCCCCGAGGGCGGCGACGACGGCGGCAACGTCGTGGTGGCCGGACCGCCGGCCAGCGTGGCCCGGCATTCCTATTCGCACACGGCGCGCGCGCTGCGCGCCTACGAGGAGAGCCTGCGCGTCCCGGTGGCGGCCGCCGGCGCGCCGGCGGCGGTCGCCGCGGAGCCGGCGCGGCCGGGCCTTGGCGGCGGGGCGATCGAGATCGTCAATGCGCGCGAGCACAACCTCAAGGGCATCGACGTGGCGATCCCGCGCGACACCTTCACGGTGATCACCGGCGTGTCGGGCAGCGGCAAGTCGACGCTGGCCTTCGACATCCTGTTCAACGAAGGCCAGCGGCGCTATCTCGAGTCGCTCAACGCCTACGCGCGATCGATGGTGCAGCCGGCGGCGCGGCCCAGCGTGGACGCGATCCACGGCATTCCGCCGACCGTCTCGATCGAGCAGCGCGTCAGCCGCGGCGGGCGCAAGAGCACCGTGGCCACGCAGACCGAGCTGCACCATTTCCTGCGGCTGCTGTTCGTCAAGCTCGGCATCCAGTACTGCCCGGACTGCCGGCTGCCGGTGCAGCCGCAGAGCTTCGACGCCATCGTGGCGGCGATCCAGCGCGAATGGCGCGGGCGCGAGATCGGCATCCTGGCGCCGCTGATCGTCAACCGCAAGGGGCTGTACACCGAACTGGCGCGCTGGGCGGCGGCCAAGGGGCACACGCACCTGCGGGTCGACGGCCAGCTTCGTGCCGACGCGGCCGTGGGCGCGGATCGACCGCTTCAAGGAGCACTCGATCGACCTGCCGGTCGGCAGCCTGCGCGTGACGCCGCAGAACGAAGCGCAGCTGCGCGACATCGTGCAGGCGGCGCTCGAGCACGGCCACGGCGTGGTCGAGGTGGCCTGGCCGCTGGAAGACCTGCGCAGCGCGATCGAACGCGGCCAGGCCGGGCCGGCGCTGGAGCGGCGCGTCTTTTCGATCCACCGCGCCTGCTCGGGCTGCGGCAAGTCCTTCCCGGAACCGGATCCGCGTCTGTTCTCGTACAACTCGAAGCACGGCTGGTGTACGCACTGCTTCGGCACGGGCCTGCAGTTGCCGGGGTTCGAGGCCGAGCACACCGGCGAGGAAAGGTGGTTCAACGACTGGTATGAAGGCGAGGAGACGCCCTGCCCCGCCTGCCGGGGCCAGCGCCTGAATCCGACCTCGCTGGCGGTGCGTTTCGACGGGCACTCGATCGCCGACATCGGGGCGATGACGGTCGCGCAGGCCCGCACCTGGGCGGCGGACCTGCGGCTGGACGGGCGCGCGGCGCAGATCGCGCGCGACGTGGTCAGCGAGGTGGGCGGGCGCCTGGATTTCCTGGTGGAGGTCGGCCTGTCGTACCTCGCGCTCGACCGCGCGGCGCCGACGCTTTCGGGCGGCGAGTCGCAGCGCATCCGCCTGGCGGCGCAGCTGGGCTCCAACCTGCAGGGCGTGTGCTACGTGCTCGACGAACCGACGATCGGGCTGCACGCGCGCGACAACGGCATCCTGCTGCGCGCGCTGCGCAAGCTCGAAGCGCGCGGCAACACCCTGGTGGTGGTGGAGCACGACGAGGACACCATCCGCGCGGCACAGCATCTGATCGACATCGGCCCGGGCGCGGGGTCGCGCGGCGGCCGGGTGGTGACCCAGGGCACGGTCCAGGACCTCATCGACTGCCCGGAGTCGGTCACCGGCCGCTACCTGCGGCCCGATGCCGCGCGCCACGCCGCGGCGCCGCGGGCGATCGGCGCCGGCGCCGCCGTACTGGCGATCCGCGGCGCCGCCCTGCACAACCTGCAGGCGGTCGACGCCGACCTGCCGCTGGGCCGCCTGGTCGTGGTGACCGGTGTTTCAGGCAGCGGCAAGTCCACCCTGGCGCGCGATGTGCTGCTGGCGAACCTGCGCCGCGCGCTGGGCGCCGCCGAGGCGGCGCGCCGCCAGGCGCGCGGCGGGTCCGCAAGCGGCGGCGCCACGATCCGCTGGCAGGGCTGCCGGTCGCTCGCCGGCTGGGACATGCTGGAACGCGTACTGGAGGTGGACCAGACGCCCATCGGCAAGACGCCGCGCTCCTGCACCGCCACCTACGTGGGCATCTGGGACGCGATCCGCAAGCGCTACGCCGAGACCACGGAAGCGCGGGTACGCGGATTTACCGCGAGCCGGTTTTCGTTCAATACGGCAGGCGGCCGCTGCCCGGCCTGCGAAGGCCAGGGCGTGCAGACCATCGAGATGAGCTTCCTGCCGGACGTGAAGATCGTCTGCGAGCAGTGCGGCGGCCAGCGCTTTGAAAAGGGCACGCTCGACGTGCTGTGGCGCGGCAAGAGCATCGGCGACGTGTTGCGCATGGAGATCGACGAAGCGGTGGCGTTCTTCGCGAGCAGCCCGCCTATCGCGCATGCGCTGCAGCTGCTGCAGGACGTCGGACTCGGCTATCTGACCCTCGGGCAGGCGTCGCCGACGCTGTCCGGCGGCGAGGCGCAGCGCATCAAGCTCGTCACCGAGCTGGCCAAGGCGCGGGCGCCGCTGCCGCCCGGCGCGCGCGCCCCGGGCCGCAAGGCCGGCGGCAGCACGCTGTACGTGCTGGACGAGCCGACGGTGGGCCTGTCGATGGCCGACGTCGAGCTGCTGCTCAAGGCGCTGCACCGGCTGGTCGATGCCGGGCACAGCGTGGTCATCGTCGAGCACAACCTGGACATGATCGCGCAGGCGGACTGGATCATCGACATGGGGCCGGACGGCGGCAGCGCCGGGGGGCGGGTCGTCGGCGAAGGGCCGCCGACACATCTGGCCACGCTCGATACCCCTACCGGGCACGCGTTGCGCAGCTGGCAGCGCGGCCGATAATCCGCGGAACGACGACACCGCCGACCGTGCGGTGAGGTGAAGGAGTGCATCCATGACAGATCCGGCATCCGGCAGCGGCAAGCGGGCGGCGACGCCGGCAGCGGCCGAACTTTCCCCGCTGGCCCGCGAGGTGCTGCAATGCGGCGGCACCGAGCGCGCCTTCACCAGTGCGCTCAATGGCGAGAAGCGGCCCGGGACCTTCGTCTGCGCGGCCTGCGGCACGCCGCTGTTCTCGAGCAGCACCAAGTACGACAGCGGCTCGGGCTGGCCCAGCTTCTACGCGCCCCTGCCCGGGGCCGTCGCCTTCGAGGTCGACGACAGCATGGGCATGCGGCGCACCGAGTACCACTGCGCCACCTGCGGCGGCCACCACGGCCACGTCTTCGACGACGGGCCGAAGCCGACCGGGCAGCGCTACTGCAACAACGGCGTGGCGCTGCGGTTCATTCCTGGCACGGACTGAGCATCCCGCCATTGCGGGCCGCGGAGGCGGTGTCGTGCGGAGCAGCGCGTCGCGCCGGCGCCCGGTCGACGAAAAAAACCGCGAACGTCGCCGAAGCGAGGTCCGCGGTTTTGGGTGGAGCGCCGGGCGTGCTCAGCGGCCGCGGCGTGCCGGTGCGTCGCTGCCCCAGCCCGGAGGCAGGTTGCTGCGCACGGTCGACGACTCGGAGCGGGCCGGGCCGCGCGTGCCGCGACCGCCGCCGGGGGCGGATCCGTTGCGCTCGAAGCGCTGGGCGCCCGGGCGTCCGGCGCCCTCGCGCGGCGCCGGCGCACGATTGCCGTCGACCTCGCCGCGCGGCGCATCGCTGCGCGGCGCACTGCCGGTGCGCATCGGGCCGATATAGGCCTCGCGGCGCGGACCGTTGCCACGCGGGCCGGCGCCCGGACCGCCGCGCGCCGGACGGTCGCCGGCGGAGCGGAAGCCTTCGGAGCGGTATTCGGCGATGGTATTGCCGTTGCGATCGCCGTTCTCGTCGAGCGGGCGCGCGGCGGCGCGGGGCTTGCCGCGTTCGCCGCCGCCAGCGCCGCGCGGGGCGCCGGAGCGGGCGCCGGCGGGCGTGCCGCTGCGCGGACCGCGCGCGCCGGCGCGGCCGGCGGCCGAACGCGGCGAACGCGGCGCGCTGGAGCGCGCCGGACGTTCGTCGGATTCGATGATCTCGGCGGGCTGGCTGCCCGGCCGCCCCGGCTCGAAGCCGGCAATGACGACCTTGGGCAGGCTGCGCTTGATCAGGCGCTCGATATCGCGCAGGCGGCCGTTTTCCTCGCCGCTGACCAGCGACACCGCTTCGCCCGTGGCGCCGGCGCGTCCGGTGCGGCCGATGCGGTGCACATAGTCTTCCGGGACGTGCGGCAGTTCGAAGTTGACGACGTGCGGCAGCATCTCGATGTCGAGGCCGCGCGCGGCGATGTCGGTGGCCACCAGCACCTGCAGCTTGGCGCTCTTGAAATCGGCCAGGGCACGCGTGCGCGCGTTCTGGCTCTTGTTGCCATGGATGGCCAGCGCCGGAACGCCGCTCTTTTCCAGGCGCAGCGCCAGCTTGTTGGCGCCGTGCTTGGTGCGGGTGAACACCAGCACCTGGAACCAGTTGCCTTCCTTGACCAGATGCACGAGCAGCTCGGCCTTGCGGCCGGCGTCCACCGGGTGCACGGTCTGGGCCACCGCCTCGACCGTGGAGTTGCGCGGCGTCACCTGGATGCTGACCGGGTCGGTGAGCAGGGTGTCGGCCAGCGCCCGGATCGGTTCGGCGAAAGTGGCCGAGAAGAGCAGGTTCTGGCGCTTCTTCGGCAGGATCGCCAGGATGCGCCGGATGTCGGGGATGAATCCCATGTCGAGCATGCGATCGGCTTCGTCGAGGACGAGGATTTCGATGCCCGACAGGTCGACCGTGCGCTGGCCGCAATGGTCGAGCAGGCGGCCCGGGGTGGCCACGAGGATGTCGACGCCGCGGCGCAGGCGGTCGATCTGCGGGTTGATGGAAACGCCGCCGAAGATGGCGATGGAACTCAGGTTGGAATGCTTGCCGTAGGTGCGCACGCTTTCCTCGACCTGGGCCGCGAGTTCGCGGGTGGGGGTCAGGATGAGGGCACGCACCTTGCGCGCCGGGCCGCGCCGGCCGGCCGGGGCCGCCTCGGCGGTTTCGGGCGCGGGCTTGTTGCCCAGCAACTGCAGCATCGGCAGGACAAACGCGGCGGTCTTGCCGGTGCCGGTCTGGGCGCCGCCCATGAGGTCGGCGCCGGAAAGGACCACCGGGATCGCCTGGGTCTGGATGGGGGTCGGTTGGGTGTATCCGGCGTCGGCGACAGCGCGCACGAGCACATCGGACAAACCGAGGTTTGCAAAAGACATTTAAGAGGAGCTTTCTTTGGTTGGCCTGCCGCCGCTCCCGTGGGGAGCGATGCGTTCATCGACCAGCCGATTGCAGACGAACGAGTGGAGTAACGCGCGTCGAAATTGACTGTGGCGAGGTAGTCGAACGGAGCGACCACGCTGGTCTCAAGCCACGGAGGAACTATACCACATTCCGGGGTGCCGCGCCGCGCAGGCCGGCGCGGCAGGGGCGCCCGAGGCACCGTTGGAAGGTGGCTTCCCGGCGTACTTCGGGCGATCAGGCCGATTGCCCGGTGCCGCGGCCGGGCGGGCGCGGCCCGCCGGGCCCGCGCTCACGGCCCGTCGCCATGCGCCGGTTCGTCCGCGCCGTCGTCGCCAACGCCGCCGCGCAGGCCCTGGAAGCGCCGGCGCAGGTAATGCTCGAGGCCGCCTGCGAAGGTGAGGGTGAACAGCGACAGCACCGTGCCGGCCGCCCCGATCAGCCAGTCGCCGAGCGCGAAGACGATGGCCAGCGACGCGGCGACCAGGACCGTGGCAGCGGTCGTGAGCCCATGGACGCGAATGCCCGGCGCATCGCGCAGGATCACCCCGGCGCCCAGGAAGCCGATGCCGGTGAGGATCCCCTGCATCACGTTGCCGGTGGTGGCGACCGCGTGGTTGGCGGCCAGGTCGTAGGCTGCCGCGGCCATCGTCGCGGCGGCGGTGCTCAGGCCCACCAGGCCCAGCGTACGCATGCCCGTGGGCTTGCCATGCAGGTCGCGGTTCAGGCCCAGCAGCATGCCCGCGCCCATTGCCGCGACCAGCCGCAGGATGACGTCGATGTCGGTGATCATGCCGCCCGCGCGCGTGTGCCGGTGCGCCCGGCGGCGGCCGGCGCCGCCGCGCACAGCTGCATCAGGCGTTCGTCGCCCCGGGCCCAGGCGCCGCGGAAGCGGGAGTGGGCGGCGGTATTGGCGGCATCCACCGCGCGCGCCGCGTCCTGCCAGACCCGCGGCGCCGCCTGCAGGCGCCCGCCGAACTCGATGAGGTCGTCGACCGTGGCGGACCCGCGGCGGCCGGCGCTGCGCAGCTGGGCGAAGGCGGCGAGCGTGGCCATCGCCGCGATCGTCTGCTGCAGGGTGGCCCGGTGCCGCACCAGCGGGCCGAGCGCCATGCGGTCCTCGACCGGCTGCAGTTCGCGCACCACGTACGGCACGCCATCGAGCGTCGTCGCCGACAGGAAGGCCGGTGCTGCCGCCTGGCTGATGTCCTGGATGGCGACCACCCGGGCGGCCTCGTGGCGCCAGGCCGGCTGCGGGACGTGGGCGAATGCCTGTGCGGCGCTGGAAGGCGCCGCGCATTTGAAGTCGATCAGGGCATTGCGGTCGGGGTCGCCGCGGCCGCGCACCAGCGCGACATAGCGCGGCACGCCCAGGCTGCCCATGCCGGCGACCCGGAAGGCGATGTCGCGCGGTTCGAAATATGCGGCCACCGTCGGATGCAGCGCCGCCAGGTCCTGCAACGCGGCCAGTATGCGCGCGCGCACGGCCGCCTGCGGCGCCAGCGGGAGGTAGCGCTGTCCGTCGATCCGCACGCGGCGGCGCCGGCCGGCCAGGACCGTGCGCTCGGCGAGCAGGCGGCTGCGCTTGCGCCGCGCGACCTGGCGCAGCAGCTCGGCAAGCGGGCCGGTTGCCGTGTCGCGTTCGAGCCAGAACGCCTTGCCGCGCGCCAGCGCCGCCGCGTAGGCCTGCAGCGCGCTTGCGACCAGCGCGTTGGCGCCAGCCGCGTCGAGGCCCAGGCCCGGCGCCGCGCACAGGATGCTGCCGAGCAGGCGCAACAGGTCGACGCTGACCGGCAGGCAGGCGGCTTCGTCGAAATCGTTGAGGTCGAAGTAGACGAGCCGGTTGCTGCCGCGGAAGCAGCCGAAGTTCTGCAGGTGCAGGTCGCCGCACACCCAGCCCAGCGGCGTCGGCGGCAGCGCCGCCGGATCGACCGCGCGGTGGCCCAGCATCGCCGTGGCGCGCAGGAACACGAACGGATCCTGGGCCATGGCCGCGAACTTGCGCTCGAGCAGCGCGGGCACCCGGCCGCGGTTGACCGCGACGATGCGGTCGATCGGGTCGACGTCGGCGGGGCGCTGCGCGGCCGCGGTCATGGGCGGCGGCGCCACGCGGCGGCGCAACGGGCGGCGGGCGCAGGTCCGGCAGGCGATTGCGGGACATGGCGCAGTATCGCCCGCAGGCGCCCCAAAGCAAAAAGCCCCGCACGGGGCGGGGCTCTTTGTTTCTTGCCAGGGGTTAGCCTGACGATGTCCTACTTTCACAGGAAATACATCCCACTATCATCGGCGCTGAGGCGTTTCACGGTCCTGTTCGGGATGGGAAGGGGTGGTTCCACCTCGCTATGGTCGTCAGGCTGAAGACGGACCGTCCTTCGCGCTTGGGCGCTTCGCAGGGCAGCTTTCCTGCGGCGCGAACGTCGTGCATTGAAGAACTCCAATTTGGAATCGCTGCGTAAGCGTCGCGGCTTGCGCCGCGCGTAGCGCAGGAGAGAGCGAAGCCTGGGTTGCATTGCATCGAGCTCTCAGCATCGAGAACGAGGCAGCACGGTTATAGGATCAAGCCTTACGGGCAATTAGTATCAGTTAGCTTAACGCATTACTGCGCTTCCACACCTGACCTATCAACGTCCTGGTCTTGAACGACCCTTCAGGGAGCTCAAGCCTCCGGGAAGACTCATCTTAAGGCGAGTTTCCCGCTTAGATGCTTTCAGCGGTTATCTCTTCCGAACATAGCTACCCGGCGATGCCACTGGCGTGACAACCGGTACACCAGAGGTTCGTCCACTCCGGTCCTCTCGTACTAGGAGCAGCCCCCTTCAAATATCCAGCGCCCACGGCAGATAGGGACCAAACTGTCTCACGACGTTTTAAACCCAGCTCACGTACCTCTTTAAATGGCGAACAGCCATACCCTTGGGACCGGCTACAGCCCCAGGATGAGATGAGCCGACATCGAGGTGCCAAACACCGCCGTCGATATGAACTCTTGGGCGGTATCAGCCTGTTATCCCCAGAGTACCTTTTATCCGTTGAGCGATGGCCCTTCCATACAGAACCACCGGATCACTATGACCTGCTTTCGCACCTGCTCGACTTGTCGGTCTCGCAGTTAAGCACGCTTATGCCATTGCACTATCAGCACGATTTCCGACCGTACCTAGCGTACCTTCGTACTCCTCCGTTACACTTTGGGAGGAGACCGCCCCAGTCAAACTGCCTACCATGCACTGTCCCCGACCCGGATTACGGGCCAAGGTTAGAACCTCAAACAAACCAGGGTGGTATTTCAAGGTTGGCTCCACGAGACTAGCGTCCCCGCTTCATAGCCTCCCACCTATCCTACACAGATCGGTTCAAAGTCCAATGCAAAGCTACAGTAAAGGTTCATGGGGTCTTTCCGTCTAGCCGCGGGGAGATTGCATCATCACAAACACTTCAACTTCGCTGAGTCTCGGGAGGAGACAGTGTGGCCATCGTTACGCCATTCGTGCAGGTCGGAACTTACCCGACAAGGAATTTCGCTACCTTAGGACCGTTATAGTTACGGCCGCCGTTTACCGGGACTTCAATCAAGAGCTTGCACCCCATCATTTAATCTTCCGGCACCGGGCAGGCGTCACACCCTATACGTCCACTTTCGTGTTTGCAGAGTGCTGTGTTTTTATTAAACAGTCGCAGCCACCAGTTTATTGCAACCCCTTCACCCTTCGGGCGCACCCGTCAAGCTACAAGGGCGTACCTTATCCCGAAGTTACGGTACCAATTTGCCGAGTTCCTTCTCCCGAGTTCTCTCAAGCGCCTTAGAATACTCATCTCGCCCACCTGTGTCGGTTTGCGGTACGGTCTTGTTAAACTGAAGCTTAGAGGCTTTTCTTGGAACCACTTCCAATTGCTTCTGCGACTTAAGCCGCTCGATCCTTCCCTTGAATTCGCGCGCCCGGATTTGCCTAAGGCCTTCTCCAATGCGAAACCGGGACTTCCAACACCCGGACAACCTTCCGCGATCCGTCCCCCCATCGCATTTAACAATGGTGCAGGAATATTAACCTGCTTCCCATCAGCTACGCATTTCTGCCTCGCCTTAGGGGCCGACTCACCCTACGCCGATGAACGTTGCGTAGGAAACCTTGGGCTTACGGCGAGGGGGCTTTTCACCCCCTTTATCGCTACTCATGTCAGCATTCGCACTTCCGATACCTCCAGCAGCCCTTTCCAGTCACCTTCGCAGGCTTACGGAACGCTCTCCTACCATGCGCTTGCGCGCACATCCGCAGCTTCGGTTATTGGCTTAGCCCCGTTACATCTTCCGCGCAGGACGACTCGATCAGTGAGCTATTACGCTTTCTTTAAAGGATGGCTGCTTCTAAGCCAACCTCCTGACTGTTTTAGCCTTCCCACTTCGTTTCCCACTTAGCCATATTTGGGGACCTTAGCTGGCGGTCTGGGTTGTTTCCCTCTTGAGTCCGGACGTTAGCACCCGGTGTCTGTCTCCCGTGATTGCACTCTTCGGTATTCGGAGTTTGCTATGGCGTAGTAATCCGCAATGACCCCCTAACCATGACAGTGCTCTACCCCCGAAGGTGATACACGAGGCACTACCTAAATAGTTTTCGGAGAGAACCAGCTATTTCCAGGTTTGTTTAGCCTTTCACCCCTATCCACAGCTCATCCCCTAATTTTTCAACATTAGTGGGTTCGGACCTCCAGTACGTGTTACCGCACCTTCATCCTGGCCATGGATAGATCACCTGGTTTCGGGTCTACACCCAGCGACTGAATCGCCCTATTCGGACTCGCTTTCGCTACGCCTTCCCTAATCGGTTAAGCTTGCCACTGAATGTAAGTCGCTGACCCATTATACAAAAGGTACGCAGTCACCCCTTGCGAGGCTCCGACTGTTTGTATGCATGCGGTTTCAGGATCTATTTCACTCCCCTCCCGGGGTTCTTTTCGCCTTTCCCTCACGGTACTGGTTCACTATCGGTCGATTACGAGTATTTAGCCTTGGAGGATGGTCCCCCCATCTTCAGACAGGATTTCACGTGTCCCGCCCTACTTGTCGTACACCTAGTTCCACAACGATGTTTTCGCCTACGGGGCTATCACCCGCTATGGCCGGACTTTCCAGACCGTTCGGCTAACGATCGATGCTAAAGAGTACAGGCTGGTCCCATTTCGCTCGCCACTACTTTCGGAATCTCGGTTGATTTCTTTTCCTCCGGCTACTTAGATGTTTCAGTTCACCGCGTTCGCTTCACATGACCTATGTATTCAGTCATGGGTACCCATGCGGGTGGGTTTCCCCATTCGGACATCTCCGGATCAAAGCTCGTTTGCCAGCTCCCCGCAGCTTTTCGCAGGCTACCACGTCCTTCATCGCCTGTGATCGCCAAGGCATCCACCACATGCACTTATTCGCTTGACCCTATAACGCTGACGCCTGACCGCCGGTATCGGGAGATGCCGAGGAGGCGCCTGGTCAATCAGGCGACCGTGTTCGCCGTTCTCACAACGTTGCTGAGAGTCTCTTGAATGCAATCACAACCCGACGCATCGAATCCTCTCTAACGACAGATTCGATGCGCTTTGCTTCTTCCAAATTGTTAAAGAACGACAGCTGCCATTGGCGCTGAAGCCAAACGGCAGGGCGCTGGCGGATCAACGCGCTGTCGTTTGGTCTCGGATCGCACGGAGTCCGCCTTCGCGCTTTGCGCCGCGAGCGAAGGTGGTGGAGGATGACGGGATCGAACCGACGACCCCCTGCTTGCAAAGCAGGTGCTCTCCCAGCTGAGCTAATCCCCCAGCTTCGACCTTCGCCATCCCTCGCGTCGCAGCCACGTAGAAGACTGGTGGGTCTGGTTGGACTCGAACCAACGACCCCCGCCTTATCAAGACGGTGCTCTAACCAACTGAGCTACAGACCCCAGAAGGATCGTCCCGCCGAGGCCTTGTCGACACCGGGCCAATAACCCCGATCCTGTCATGAACAAACAGCCGATAAGCGTGGGCGCTTGAATCGCGGACGCGATTCTCTAGAAAGGAGGTGATCCAGCCGCACCTTCCGATACGGCTACCTTGTTACGACTTCACCCCAGTCATGAATCCCTACCGTGGTAATCGCCCTCCTTGCGGTTAGGCTAACTACTTCTGGTAGAACCCCACTCCCATGGTGTGACGGGCGGTGTGTACAAGACCCGGGAACGTATTCACCGCGGCATGCTGATCCGCGATTACTAGCGATTCCGACTTCACGCAGTCGAGTTGCAGACTGCGATCCGGACTACGATCGGTTTTCTGGGATTAGCTCCCCCTCGCGGGTTGGCAGCCCTCTGTACCGACCATTGTATGACGTGTGAAGCCCTACCCATAAGGGCCATGAGGACTTGACGTCATCCCCACCTTCCTCCGGTTTGTCACCGGCAGTCTCACTAGAGTGCTCTTGCGTAGCAACTAATGACAAGGGTTGCGCTCGTTGCGGGACTTAACCCAACATCTCACGACACGAGCTGACGACAGCCATGCAGCACCTGTGTTCTGGTTCTCTTTCGAGCACTCCCACATCTCTGCGGGATTCCAGACATGTCAAGGGTAGGTAAGGTTTTTCGCGTTGCATCGAATTAATCCACATCATCCACCGCTTGTGCGGGTCCCCGTCAATTCCTTTGAGTTTTAATCTTGCGACCGTACTCCCCAGGCGGTCAACTTCACGCGTTAGCTTCGTTACTGAAGAAGTTAAGCCCCAACAACCAGTTGACATCGTTTAGGGCGTGGACTACCAGGGTATCTAATCCTGTTTGCTCCCCACGCTTTCGTGCATGAGCGTCAGTATTAGGCCCAGGGGGCTGCCTTCGCCATCGGTGTTCCTCCACATATCTACGCATTTCACTGCTACACGTGGAATTCCACCCCCCTCTGCCATACTCTAGCCTGCAGTCACAAATGCAGTTCCCAGGTTAAGCCCGGGGATTTCACATCTGTCTTAGCAAACCGCCTGCGCACGCTTTACGCCCAGTAATTCCGATTAACGCTTGCACCCTACGTATTACCGCGGCTGCTGGCACGTAGTTAGCCGGTGCTTATTCTTCAGGTACCGTCATTACTCCGCGGTATTAGCCCGGACCGTTTCTTTCCTGACAAAAGTGGTTTACAACCCGAAGGCCTTCTTCCCACACGCGGCATGGCTGGATCAGGCTTGCGCCCATTGTCCAAAATTCCCCACTGCTGCCTCCCGTAGGAGTCTGGGCCGTGTCTCAGTCCCAGTGTGGCTGGTCGTCCTCTCAGACCAGCTACAGATCGTCGCCTTGGTAGGCCTTTACCCCACCAACTAGCTAATCTGACATCGGCCGCTCCTATAGCGCGAGGTCTTGCGATCCCCCGCTTTCATCCGTAGATCGTATGCGGTATTAATCCGGCTTTCGCCGGGCTATCCCCCACTACTGGGCACGTTCCGATGTATTACTCACCCGTTCGCCACTCGCCACCAGGGTTGCCCCCGTGCTGCCGTTCGACTTGCATGTGTAAGGCATGCCGCCAGCGTTCAATCTGAGCCAGGATCAAACTCTTCAGTTTATATCCTTAGCAAACTTACTTTGGTCTGCTGGTAAAACACTCGCGGAATTGATTTGATTCAATTTCGTGAGCAACTCTTTGAGTCGAGATGCGCCCGCCGTAGCTTCCCGTTAGGGAAGCGAAGGCGGGTTGCGCCTGCTCATCAAGCGCCCACACTTATCGGTTGTTTCGTTTTTTAAAGATCGCGGCTACCGCCCGGCAACGGCCCAGGGTCGTTTGCGTCGTGAAATGCGGCAGCACAGAAACGAGATTATGAGGGGGCGAAAAAAAGCTGTCAAGTTGGGGTCACGGCGCCTCTGGAGGGCGGCCGGACGGCCGCCGCAGCGCCTTGATTTACAACGATATTCCGAATCGCGCCGAAAAACGCCTCAGCGCTGACGGAACTGGGCAGGACGCTTCTCGAGGAAGGCCGCCATGCCTTCCTTCTGGTCCTCGGTGGCGAACAGCGCGTGGAACAGGCGCCGCTCGTAGAGCATGCCCTCGGACAGCGGCATTTCGAACGCGCGGTTGACGGCCTCCTTGGCCATCATCACGCTGGCGAGGGAATACGAGGCGATGAGCGCGGCGGCGGCGAGCGCCTCGTCGAGCAGCTTGTCGGCGGGCACGACGCGCGACACCAGCCCGGCGCGCTCGGCCTCGTGGGCATCCATCATGCGCGCGGTGAGCACGAGATCCATCGCCTTGGCCTTGCCCACCGCGCGCGGCAGGCGCTGCGTGCCGCCCGCGCCGGGGATGATGCCGAGGCGGATCTCGGGCTGGCCGAAGCGCGCGCTGTCGGCGGCGATGACGATGTCGCAGGCCATCGCCAGCTCGTTGCCGCCGCCGAGCGCGTAGCCCGCGACGGCCGCGATCACCGGCTTGCGCACGCGCCGTATCTGCTCCCAGTTGCGGGTGATGAATTCGGCGCGATACGCCTCGAGGAACGACAGGTCCTTCATCGCGGCGATGTCGGCGCCGGCGGCGAATGCCTTGGGCGAGCCGGTGAGCACGATGGCGCCGATGCCGTCGTCGGCATCGAAGGCCAGCAGCGCGGCGCCCAGCTCGTCCATCAGACCGTCATTGAGGGCGTTGAGCGCCTGCGGCCGGTGCAGCGTGACCAGCCCCACCCGGGCGCGCGTCTCGACCTGCAGAAACTGGTGCGGCATGGGCGCCTGCGCGCGTCAGACCTTGAGCGCCGCGGCGGCGTCGACCGGGCGCTCGCCCGAGAGGTGCTCGACGATCTTCGAGGACGGCAGCGCGCGCGCGTAGTAGTGGCCCTGCGCGAACTCGCAGCCGATCGAGCGCAGGTACGCGGCCTGCGCCGCGCTCTCCACGCCCTCGGCGACCACCGCCAGCTTGAAGTGGTGCGCAACCCCCAGCATGGCGGTCACGAGCACGCAGCTGTCGGGGTCGCGCGGCACGCCTTCGATGAAGGTGCGGTCGATCTTGATGGCGCGGATCGGCATGCGCCGCAGGTAGCCCAGCGTGGAGTAGCCGGTGCCGAAGTCGTCGAGCACCAGGCCGACGCCCAGGGAGGCGAGTTCGGCAACCACGTCGTTGTTGATCTCGCCGTCCTTGACCAGGGTGCGCTCGGTGATTTCCAGGGAGATCATGCGCGGCTCGATGCGGTAGCGCTGCAGCGCCGCGCGCACGAGTATCGGCAGCACGTTGGAGCCCAGTTCGCGGCCGGCGACGTTGATGGAGATCGGGATGTCGAAGCCGGGCCGCAGCTGGCGCCAGCGCAGTATCTGGCTGCACACCTCGTGCATGACCCAGCGCGTGATGCGCTCGGACAGGCCGCTGACCTCGGCGACGTCGATGAAGCGGTCGGGCGTCAGCACGCCGTGCACCGGGTGGCGCCAGCGGATGAGCGCCTCCAGGCCCATGACGCGCCCGGTGGCGATCTCCACCTGGGGCTGGTATTCGACGAAGAACTGCGCCGTCTCGCCCTGCACCGCCTTCATCAGCTCGACGCCCAGGCGCACCTCGCGCGCCGCGCGCTCGTAGCGGATCGGGTTGAAGAAGCTCACCTGGTTGCGCCCGTCGCGCTTGGCCTGGTACATCGCGGCGTCGGCATTCTTGAGTAGCGTGCCGATCTCGCGGCCGTGCTCGGGGAACAGCGCCACGCCGATCGACGCCGACACCTGGGTGACGACGTTGGGCACGAAGTCGCTGCGATGCAGGGCATGGGCCAGGCGCGCCGCGAGCTCGGCGATCTCCTGGCGGTGGGTGAATTCCTCGACGAGAACGATGAACTCGTCGCCGCCCAGGCGCGCCACCGTCCCCATGGCGCCGACGACCTCGCGCAGGACGTCGGCGGCCGACTTGATGAGCGAATCGCCCACCAGGTGGCCCAGGGTGTCGTTGACGTCCTTGAAGCGGTCCAGGTCGATGAGCAGCACGGCGACGCGACGCTTGCGTCCGGTCGCCGACAGCAGCGCATCGCGCAGGCTTTCGCGCACCAGGTTGCGGTTGGGCAGGCCGGTCAGCGGGTCGTACCAGGCCAGCTGCTCGATGCGTCCCTCGGCCTCGACGCGCTGCGCCGCCTCGACCGCCAGCGCCACCATGAGCGAGGCCGTGGCGATGAAGCCCACCTCGTCGTCCTCCCAGCGGCGCGACACGGTGTCGGTGACGGCGATCACGCCGATCACCTCGCCCTCGAGCATCACCGGTGCGCTGAGGAAGGCGCGCACGCCGTCCCAGCGCGGATCGCGGCCGTCGTCGGCCGGCGTGTCGCTGAGCGCCAGCGGCGTGCGCTCGCGCAGGCGCTGCAGCGGTTCGACGATGCCGGCGGGCGGAAAATCGGTGCCGATCCACTCGCGCAGGAAGCGCTGGTCGGTGCGCGAGTAGACCGCCTCGCAGACGAGCGTCTCGGTGCGCCGGTCGAAGCGCCAGAACCCGGCCATGCCGGCACGCAGGGCGTCGGCGCCGGAGCGCAGCACGCCGGACAGCGACTGCACGAAATCGGCGCGCGACTGGATGGCCAGGTGCAGCAGCCGGTCGCGCAGTTCGAGCTGCCGCGCCTGGCGCGCATCGGGCCCCGCCTCGGCGATCAGGGTGGAGACGTCGGCGGCCGTGACGACCATGCCGCCCAGCTGCGGATCATCCAGGCAGTTGCGGATGCTCACCCAGAGCGTGTGCTGCACGCCGTTGGCGCCGCGCGCGCGCGCCAGGTAGTTGCGGCGCCGCTCGCCGTCGGTCGCGTCGATCGCGGCGCGCAGCGCGCGGCTGAAGCCGGGGCGGTCGTCCTCGATGAATAGCGCCGCGGCCGGCTGGCCGACCGTGTCGCGCGGCGCGCGTCCGAGCAGCAATTGGGCGGCCGGCGACTGGTAGGCGACGACGCCGGCGGCATCCGTGAGCATCACGAGGTCGGACAACTGCTCGGCATAGCCGTTGAGGCGCTCCTGCAGGTGCTCGGCGCGGTCGCGCAGGGTGACGCGCTCGTCGACCTCGCGCACGCGCACCAGCACGCCGTTGACGCGCGGATAGGCGAGGAAATTGACCAGCGTGATGGACAGGCGCCGCGGCGAATCGTGCCCCGAGAAGGCGCGGGCGGCGCCGGCCAGCGCGACGCTGGCGCGCGTCGCCTGCCCGGCCAGCCGTTCGAAGTGACCGAGGAAGTCGCGCGCCGTGGCCTCGTCGACCAGGTATTCGAAAGGCACGCCGGCGGCGCCGGCGGCGTTGACGCCCAGCAGGTTGCGCATGCGCCCGCCGGTGACCACCACCCGGCGATCGGGGGCCAGCAGCATCGTGCCTTCGGCCACGCCGTCGCCCAGGGCGGCGGCGCGCGCCGCCGACAGCCGGGCGACCGCATCGTTGTCGATTTCGCGCAGGTTGACCACGGCGATCGGGTCGTCGTCGGAGCGCAGCAGCGCCGCGCTCAGGTCGAGCGTCAGGCGCCGCCCGCCGGCCAGGCCGACACGCGTGCGCTGCAGGAAGGCGCGGCGCTCGAGCAGCCGGCCCCACAGCCGCGCCCAGCGCCGCAGCAGCACGGTCTGGCGCGGAACTTCTACGAGTTCGGAAAGATTGCGTCCGACGATGTCGGCGACATCGGCGGCGACCAGCCGGGCGAAGGCCCGATTGGCGGCCAGGACCTGGGCCGACGCGTTGAGGCAAATCGTTGGGGACGGTAGGTGATCGAAGGCCTCGTTTTTCAGAGCCGACTCGACTGCCGATTGACGCAGCGGTATTACAGCCGTGCCCAACGTTTCCCCTGACATCACGCGCTGCCAAGACCGGGCCGAATGGGCGGCCCTGGGCGCGTGACCTTTTCGCATTGTGCCACGGCGCCCGCGCAGCGCACACCCTGCGGCGCCACAAAAATTGCGCCGGCCGGGCAAGTGCGGCACCATCGCCGGGCCCGGCGGCGCTGGTGCCGGGGCAAAACGGGGAGGCGGCAAGGGTGGAAGTCGTGGGGATCCTGCTGGCGGCCGGCCGCGGCACGCGCTTCGACGCCACCGCGCAGCGCCTGAAACTGCTGGCGCCGCGTTCGGCCGGCGCCAGCGCCGGGATGGCGCTGGCGGCCGCCGCGGCGCGCAACCTGCGCGGCGCACTCGACACCGTGCTGGCCGTCGTGCGCGACGAGCCCGGCAGCCAGCAGGAGCACCTGCAGGCGCTGCTGCAGGAGCACGGTTGCACCGTGCTGCGCTGGTCGCCCGCGACCGGCGCGGCCGAAGGCATTGGCGCCTCCATCGCCCTTGCCGTGCAGGCGAGCCCGGCGGCGATGGGGTGGATCGTCGCCCTCGCGGACATGCCCGACATCCGTGCCGACACCGTGCGTGCCGTGCGCGACGCGATCCGCGCCGGCGCCGCCAGCGCTGCGCCCTTCTACCAGGGACGGCGCGGGCACCCGGTGGGCTTCGGCGCGGTCTGCGGCGCCGAGCTGGCGGCGCTGGCCGGGGAGGCGGGCGCACGCGCCGTGCTCGGGCGCCACCGGCCGCAACACATCGACGTCGACGACCCGGGCGTGCTGCTCGACATCGACCGGCCGGAGGATCTGTGAGGCGCCCTCACCCCCGGCCCAATTCCGTAAGATCGGCCGCATGAGCATCCGCTACGCGATCCTGCCGGCCGATCCCGGCGCCCACATCTTCCAGGTAACCGTCGAAGTCGACCAGGCCGATCCCCGGGGGCAGGCCTTCCGGCTGCCGGCGTGGATCCCGGGCAGCTACATGATCCGCGATTTCGCCCGCAACATCGTGCGCCTGCGCGCGCTCACGGCGGACGGACGCCGCGTGCGCGTGGCCAAGACCGACAAGCACACCTGGCGCTGCGCCCCGCTGCCCGCCGGCGCGACCCTGATGCTCGCCTACGAGGTGTACGCCTACGACCTGTCCGTGCGGGCGGCCCACCTGGACACCACGCATGGTTTCTTCAACGGGTCGAGCGTTTTTCTGCTGCCGGTCGGCCACGAGCACACGCCGTGCCGCGTGCACGTGTTCGCGCCGCGCGAGCGCCGCTACCGCGACTGGCAGCGTGGCCACCGGGCTGCGCGCGGCGCCGGGAACGGGTGCCGGCGCGTTCGGCACCTACGTGGCCGCCGACTACGACGAGCTGATCGACTGCCCGGTCGAGATGGGCCGGTTCGCCCGCCTGGAATTCGCGGTGCAGGGCGTCGACGCACGCCGTCTGCATCACCGGCACCGTGCCGCGCCTGGACGGCGCGCGGCTGGCCAATGACCTGGCGCTGGTATGCGCGGCGCATGCGCGCCTATTCGAGCCGCGCAGCCGGCGGCCGCCATTCGAGCGCTACCACTTCCTGACCATGGCCGTGGGCGAGGGCTACGGCGGCCTGGAACATCGCAACTCCACGGCGCTGCTGTGCCGGCGCGACGACCTGCCGTACCTGGGCATGCAGTCCAGCACCGAGGCCTACCGCCGTTTCCTGGGCCTGGCCAGCCACGAGTACTTCCATGCCTGGAACGTCAAGCGCATCAAGCCCGCGGCTTTCGTTGCCTGCGACCTGGAGCGCGAGACCTACACGCCGCTGCTGTGGCTGTTCGAGGGTTTCACGTCGTACTACGACGACCTGGCGCTGCGCCGTGCCGGGCTGCTGACGGCCGAGCAATACCTGCGCGAACTGGCAACGACGCTCACGACCACGCTGCAACGCAGCGGGCGGCGCAAGCAGAGCCTGGCGGAAAGTTCGTTCGATGCCTGGATCAAGTACTACAAGCAGGACGAGAATGCGCCCAACAGCCTCGTGAGCTATTACCAGAAGGGGGCGCTGGTGGCCGCCGCGCTGGACCTGACGATCCGTGCCGCCAGTACCGGCCGCCGCTCGCTCGACGACGTGATGCGGCACTTCTGGCGCCAGTACAAGCGTGCGCCCGCGTCGTACGCCGGCATCGGCGAGGACGAGATCGCGCCGGCCATCGCGCTGGCCACCGGCGTCGACGTGCGCCCGCAGCTGCGCGCCTGGACGCGCGAAACGGCCGACCCGGATTTTGCGACGCTACTGGCGCCCTTCGGCGTGCGCTGCGAACGCCAGCCGGCGCTGGAATCGCCCAGCTTCGCGCTGCTCGGATGCCGCCTCGGCGGCAGCGACGGCCGCATCAGCCAGGTCTTCGACGACAGCCCGGCGCAGGCCGCGGGCCTGTCGGCCGGCGATCAGGTGCTGGCGCTGGACGGCATGCGCGCCGGCGGCGGGCGGCTCGACGCCCTGCTGGCGCGCTACCAGCCGGGCGATGCGGTGGAAGTGCTGGCCTTCCGGCGCGACGCGCTGCTGCGCTTTGACGTGCGCCTGGCGCAACAGCCGCCGGTGAAGTGGAGCCTGGCCGTCGATGCCAGGGCGGGTCTGCGCGTGCGGCGCCTGCGTGCCGGCTGGCTCGGGCCGGCCTGATCCGCCGGCGCGCCGGGCGCCTACCAGCGGATCGGCGCCAGGCCGCTTTCCTCCAGGTAGCGGTTGGCGCGCGAGAAGTGGCCGCAGCCGATGAACGGCTGCGGCGGCCGGCGGGCCGACAGCGGCGACGGGTGGTTGGCGGCCAGCACCAGCGGCGGCGTGCCCGTGCGCAGCGCCATTGCGGCCTCGATGCGCGGGCGCTTGGCCTGCGCCTGCGCGCCCCAAAGCAGGAACGCGCGCGCGCCCGGGGCGCCTGCCAGATGATCGATGATCGCGTCGGTGAACGCCTCCCAGCCGCGCCCGGCGTGGCTGCCCGGCGCGTCCTGCTCGACGGTCAGCACCGTGTTCAGCAGCAGCACGCCCTGCCCGCTCCAGTGCAGCAGGCTGCCGGTGCCGGCTTGCGCCGCCGGGCCCTGATCGCGGGCCAGTTCCTGCAGCACATTGCGCAGGCTCGGCGGGGGCCGGATCCCCGCCGGAACGGAGAAGGCGTAGCCATGCGCCTGGCCGGGGCCGTGATAGGGGTCCTGCCCCAGGATCACCACGCGCACGTCCTGCGGCGCGCCCGATTCCAGCGCTGCCAGCGGCCGCGCCGGATAGACCCGGCGCCCGGCGGCGACCTGCGCGTCGACGAAGGCGCACAGGGCCGCGTGCGCGGCGCCGTCGAGGAAGGTCGACAACGGCGCGCGCCAGCCCGGCGCCAGCGCGGCGAAGTGCGCGCGCAGCGGCGCATGCAGCGCGTTCATGCAAACAGCCGGGCCAGCTCCTCGCCGGGGTCGGGCGCGCGCATGAAGGCCTCGCCGACCAGGAAGGCGTCCACGCCGGCGGCGCGCATGCGGGCGACGTCGGCCGGCGCCAGGATGCCGCTCTCGGTGACGATGCGCCGTCCGGCGTCCACCCGCGGCAGCAGGTCCAGCGTGGTCTGCAGCGACACGGCGAAGGTGCGCAGGTTGCGGTTGTTGACGCCGATGAGCGGCGAGCGCAGGCGCAATGCGCGCTCGAGCTCGCGGGCGTCGTGGACTTCGATCAGTGCGTCCATGCGCAGGTCGTGCGCGCACTGCTCCAGCGCCTGCAGGCGCGTGTCGTCCAGGGCGGCCACGATCAGCAGGATGCAATCGGCGCCGGCGGCGCGGGCCTCGTAGACCTGGTAATCGTCGATGACGAAGTCCTTGCGCAGGACCGGCAGGTCGACCGCGGCGCGCGCCAGTTCGAGATTGGCCAGCTCGCCCTGGAAGAACTGGACGTCGGTGAGCACCGACAGGCAGGCGGCACCATGGTGCGCATAGCTGCGGGCGATGGCCGGCGGGTCGAAGGCCGTGCGCAGCACGCCCCGGGACGGCGACGCCTTCTTGATTTCGGCAATCACGCCGGGCCGGCCGGCAGCGATGGTCCGCTCCAGCGCGCCGGCAAAATCGCGCACGTCGCCGCGGCGCTCGGCGCGAAAGCGGACGGCCGCGAGCGACTCGTGCGCCTGCGCCCGTGCGATCTCGCCGGCCTTGACCGCGAGGATCTTCGTGAGGATGTCGGATGCCGGCATGGCCGCGCCGCTAGGTGTCGGCGCGCGGGGCGCCGCAGCCGTCCTGCCGCTGGCGCGGCCGGAGCGCCGCTGGCAGCGGCGCCGGGCGGCAGCCGCCGCGGTCGACGCACCGCGCGATCGGCGGCGCCATTGCGAACATCCGCGGCCGCGCCGTCACGGCTGCTCGCCGGCCCGGGCCAGCGCATGCGTGCAGGCCACGAACTCGTCCAGGCGCCGCCGCGCCGCGCCGCTGGCCACAGCGCCGCGCGCCTGGGCGATGCCCTCGGCGATGGAGCCGGCGCAATCGGCGGCATACAGCGCCACGCCGGCATTGAGGACGACGATCTCCAGTGCCGCGCCAGGCGTGCCGTCGAGCGCCTGCAGCAGCAGCGCGCGCGACTCGGCCGGACCGGCGACGGCGAGGCTGCGATGCGACACCATCGCCATGCCGAAGTCTTCCGGATGGATCTCGTACTCGCGCACCGCGCCGTCGCGCAATTCGCCCACCAGCGTGGCCGCCCCGAGGGAGACCTCGTCCATGCCGTCGCGCCCGTGGACCACCAGCACATGGCGGCTGCCCAGCTGCTGCAGCACGCGCACCTGGATCCCGACCAGGTCGGGGTGGAACACGCCCATGACCTGGTTGGGGGCGCCGGCCGGATTGGTGAGCGGCCCCAGGATGTTGAAGATGGTGCGCACGCCCAGCTCCTTGCGCACCGCCGCGGCGTGGCGCATGGCGGCGTGGTGCTGGGGCGCGAACATGAAGCCGATGCCGGTTTGCGCCAGGCAGGCCGCGACCTGCGCGGGCGCCAGGCCGATATTGGCGCCGAGCGCCTCGAGCACGTCGGCGCTGCCCGAACTCGACGAGACGCTGCGGTTGCCGTGCTTGGCGATGCGGGCGCCGGCCGCGGCGGCGACGAACATCGCAGCGGTGGAGATGTTGAAGGTGCGGATGCCGTCGCCGCCGGTGCCGACGATGTCGACCAGATGCGCGGTGTCCTCGACCGCGACCCGGGTGGAGAACTCGCGCATGATGCGCGCGGCCGCGGCGATCTCGCCGATGGTCTCCTTCTTCACGCGCAGGCCGACGAGCAGGCCGGCCATCTGCACCGGCGTCAGCTCGCCGCGCATCAGCCGGCGCCACAGCGAGAGCATCTCGTCGTGGAAGATCTCGCGGTGGTCGATGCAGCGGCCGATGGCTTCGCTGGGGCTGATTTCCATGTGCGGGCGGATCAATGCCGGATGAGGAAGTTGCGCAGCATCTCGTGCCCGTACTCGGTCGCGATCGACTCCGGATGGAACTGCACGCCCTCGACCGGCTGCGTGCGGTGGCGCAGGCCCATGATCTCGCCGTCGGGTGTCCACGCCGTGACCTCGAGACAGTCCGGCAGGCCCGGGCGCTGCACCGCCAGCGAGTGGTAGCGCGTGGCCACCAGGGCACGCGGCAGTCCGGTGAACACGCCCTGCCCGTTGTGTTCGATGCGCGAGGTCTTGCCGTGCATCAGTTCCTTGGCGCGCACCACCTGGCCGCCGTACGCCTGGCCGATGGCCTGGTGCCCCAGGCAGACGCCCGAGGATGGGCACCTGGCCGCCGAAGCGCTCGATCAGCCCCAGGGTGATGCCGGCCTCGTTGGGCGTGCACGGTCCCGGCGAGATGCAGATGCGCGCGGGTGCGAGCGCCGCCACCTCGTCGAGCGTGATCTCGTCATTGCGGAAGACGCGCACCTCCTCCCCGAGCTCGCCGAAGTACTGCACGAGATTGAAGGTGAAGCTGTCGTAGTTGTCGATCATCAGCAACATGAATTTACCCGGGTGCTTGATTGTCATTTGCCTTCATGAGCACCGCGGCGCGCCGGAAGGCTCGGCGCGATTATCCCACCGCGCGGCCGGGGCGCTTCCGCAGGGCAGCGGCGGGCGCGGCCGGTTTCAGCGCAGGCCGAATTCGACGCGGCTGCTGGACGGCGGCCCGGACGGGGGCGCGGGCGATGGCGCGGGCGCCGCCGGCGGCGCCGGGCCGCCCGGTGCCGTTGCGGCCGGCTCCGGGACCGGGGTCGGGACCGGGGTCGGGACCGGGACCGGGACCGGGGTCGCGACCGGCGTGGCCGGCGCAGGCAGCGCCGGGGCGGGCGCGGGCGCGGCCGGCATGGCGATCTTGGCCGCGACGATCGCCAGGCGCTCTTCGGGCACCATCCCGATCGTGCGCAGCCAGTCCTTGGCCACCTGGGCGCGCCGATTGCCGAGCGCGCGCAGGTCGTCGTCGCTGATCTGCTGGCGCGCGCGCAGGGCCTGTTCCATGTCGGCGGGTGTCGGCGGCGCGCCCGACGCCTTGGGCGCGCCGGGAGCGGCCAGGACCTCCTGCTGATACAGGCGCGCGAGCAGGGCCGGATATTCCTCGGCGCTCACCGTGACCTCGGCACCGGTGACCAGGGCATTGCGCGCGGCCAGGTCGGCGCGCTTGAGCGCGCGCAGCCGCGCCGCCACGCGCAGGCGCCGCAGCGCCTCGCGGTCGGCCACGCCATCGGTCCAGCCGGTGATATCCAGCTTGAGGCCGGGACGCTCGGTCAGCGCCGTCGCCAGGGCCTTGAGGCGCGCTTCGCGCTGCGGCGGTATGGTGGCCAGTCCGGGATCGAATTCCAGCGCGCCGACATCTCCTCGGTGCCGCCGCCGAAGAGCCGTCCGAGCAGCGCGAACGGCGCGGTCACCGCCTTGGTGATCAGGTTGACCAGCACCTTGACGATGACGCCGCCGACCGAGAATTGCGGATCGTCCAGCGAGCCGCCGATCGGCAGGTCGATGTCGATCACGCCGTGGCGGTCCTTGAGCAGCGCCACCGCCAGCAGCACCGGCAGGCTGGTGGCGCTGGGACTGTCGACCTTGTCGCCGAAGGTGAGCTGGTCCAGCACGAGCCGGTTCTGCGCCTGCAGCTGGCGGTCCTGCAACTGGTAGGCGACGTCGAACGACAGCTTGCCGCGCTCGATGCGGTAGCCCACGTACTTGCCCGAATAGGGGCTCAGCGGCGCCAGCTCCATGTCGTGGACGCTCGCCTTGATGTCGAGCGTCAGATCGCGGGCCAGCGGATTGATCCGCCCGCCGATGAGCAGCGGCGCATCGTTGACCGTGCCGTGCACCGTCGACGTGCGGCCGTCGAGCGCGGATCCGAGGACAGGCCTTCGACGCTGCCATTGAGATCGAGCAGGTCGGCGCTGTAGCGCGGCTTGATGAAGTTGTCGCTGAAGCGCACGTGGCCGGCGCTCAGCTTGAGCTTGCCGATCGACACCGGCGGTCCGGCCGCGCCCGCGGCGGGCGCAGCTGGCGCCGGGGCCGGGGTCGGTGCGGCGCCGGCCGGCTCCGCCGGCGCATCCGCCGCGCTCTCGGTCAGGCTGACCTTGCGGGCCGCCGTCTGCCTTGACGATGTCCTGCAGGTTGATGCGGCCGTTCGGGTTGATGATCACGCGCGCAAACAGCCGGTCGAGCGCGACCTGGTCGACGTGCACGCGCCAGCGGCGCCAGCTGCATGCGCATGCCGCGCAGTGCCAGGCTGTCCCAGTCGACGAAGTCGTTGGAGTTGATCGAGTCGATGGTGGCCAGCGTGCCGCAGCGTGACGTCGCCGGCGACTGCCGCGCAGCGGGCCGTCGGCCGGCTGATCGAGCAGCAGTCGGCCCTTGGCGGCCAGCTCGGCGCGGGTGACGCGCAGGTTCACCCGGTCGGCAAACAGCGGCTGCAGCGGCAGCAGGTCGAGATCGTCGATCTGCACGGCCAGCCGGCATGCAGCGGCGCGAGCGCCGCGTCGCCGGTCGACGGTCAATGCGGCCCTTCTCGTTGACGGTCAGGGTCGCCGCCAGCGGCCCGACGGGCAGGTGCGCGTGGTCGACCGCCAGGTCGACCAGGGCCAGCTTGAGCAGCGGCTTGCCCGCCGCCGACTTGACGTCGAGCGCCTTGAGGCGCACCGGCCGGCAAGTTCCAGCGCCGGCGGCTGGTCGCGGGGCCAGCGGTGACCTTGAGCTTGAGGTGCAGGTCGAGCAGCGCCGCTGGCCAACGTGCACCGGCAGCGGCGTCGGCAGGTAGTCGACATAGCGGGTCAGGTCGAGCGCGTCCAGGTCGATATCGACGGTGGCCGCGCGCGTCGGCGCGAAGGGCCGCGCCTGCGCCAGCACCCGCAGGCGGGCGCCGTCGACGACGCGCGCTCAGCCGCGGCTCGACGAACACCTCCTCGTCGGAAGCAAAGGTGGAGACGAAGGGCAGGCCGAGCGCGAAATCGGCGATTTCGTGGTGCGCCGTCGGCAGGCACGTCGTCGAAGACGAAGCGCCCGCCCTCGACCTGGATGTTGTTCACCGAGAAGCGCGGCAGCGGGGCGTCGGGCGGCCGCGGCGGCGACGGGGGCCCGGCGGCCAGCGCGGCCATGATGTCGTCGGTGCTGTACTTGTGGGGCGCGGTGCGCACGACGTGCACATACGGCTTGACCAGGCGCACCTCGCGCACCACCGGCGCCAGGTGGGTCGAGCGTCGCGGCCGACAGCCGCAGCATCGAAGCGCTCCGCGGAGGCGAAGACGGTCTTGCCGTCGGGCTTCCATCAGGCGCACCCCGCGGACCGCGACGGCCAGGACCAGCGGGTGGATCTCCACCTGCTCGATGGTCAGGGTCCGGTGCAGCTTCTCGGCAACGATGCGCTCGGCCTGCGAGCGCACGATGCCCGGCAGGACGTAGCGCAGGAACAGCAGCAGCGCGGCGAGCAGGACCAGCGCGCCGGCCAGGCGTCCGGCTGAGCCAGGGATGCCGCGCCACGCGCCGGCGATGGCGCAGGGGCCGCGCCGCGGGACGTGGACTGGCGATTGCTGGCCGATTCATCGCTTGCCTCGCTCCCTCACCCGGACCCTCTCCCGCAGGCGAGAGGGGCATTGCATCACCGCGGCGCTAATCGATGTCGAAACCGTCTTCGACCTGCTCGGCGGCGCGCAGCACGGCGCGCGCCTTGGCCTCGGTCTCGCTGCCATTCCATCTCGGGCACCGAATCGGCCACGATGCCGGCGGCGGCCTGCACGTACAGCACGTTCTCCTTGCACGATGCCGGTGCGGATGGCGATGGCCAGGTCCATGTCGCCGGCAAAGCTCAGGTAGCCGACGGCGCCGCCGTAGACGCCGCGCTTGACCGGCTCGAGCTCGTCGATGATCTCCATCGCCCGCACCTTGGGCGCGCCCGACAGCGTGCCGGCCGGGAAGGTGGCGCGCAGCACGTCGAAATTGCTCAAGCCCGGGCTGCAGCGTGCCCTCGACGTGGCTGACCAGGTGCATCACGTGCGAGTAGCGCTCGACGACCATCTGTTCGCTCACCTGCACGCTGCCGGTCCGGGCGATGCGGCCGATGTCGTTGCGCGCCAGGTCGATCAGCATCAGGTGCTCGGCGCGTTCCTTCGGGATCGGCCAGCAGCTCGGCGGCCAGCTGCGCGTCCTGCTCGGGACTGCCGCCGCGCGGCCGCGTGCCGGCGAGCGGACGGATGGTGATCGTGCGCTCGGCGCCGCGCTTCTCCGAGCGCACCAGGATCTCCGGCGAGGCGCCGACGATCTGGGTGTCGCCGAAGTCGTAGTAGTACATGTACGGGCGACGGATTGAGCGTGCGCAGCGCGCGGTACAGCGACAGCGGCGAATCGGCGAACTGCTTGCGGATGCGCTGGCCGATCTGCACCTGCAAGACGTCGCCGGCGACGATGTATTCCTTGGCGCGCGCGACCGCCGTGAGGTAGTCGTCCTTGGCGAAATCGCGCTGCTCCGGGCGGCGCACGCTGGCGCGCGTATGCGGCGGCTCGACGTGGCGCAGCAGCCGCGCCTTGAGTTCGCGCAGGCGCGCGCGGCCGCGCTGGTAGCCCTCGGGCTGGCTCGGATCGGCATAGACGATGAGATAGACGCGGCCGCTGAGGTTGTCGACGACCGCCAGTTCCTCGGTCAGCAGCAGCTGGATGTCGGGCAGGCCCAGGTCGTCGGGCGGCGCCTGCGTCAGGCGGTGCTCGAAGAGGCGCACCGTGTCGTAGCCGAAGTAGCCGGCCAGGCCGCCGCAGAAGCGCGGCAGGCCGGGGCGCAGCGCGACCTTGAACTGCGCCGCGAAGCGCTCGATGAAGCGCAGCGGATCGCCCTCGTCGGTCTCCACGACCTGCCGTCCGTGACGACCTCGGTGCGGCTGGCGCCGCCGGGCCTGCATCGCGCTGCGCAGCAGCGTGCGCGCCGGCAGGCCGATGAACGAATAGCGCCCGAAGCGCTCGCCGCCGACGACCGACTCGAGCAGGAAGGAATTGGCGCTGGCCGGGCTGGCTGCGCACCAGCTTGAGGTACAGCGACAGCGGCGTATCGAGGTCCGCGAAGGTCTCGGCGATCAGCGGGATGCGGTTGTAGCCCTGGGCGGCGAGGGCCTGGAATTCGAGTTCGGTCATGGGAGTGCGGCGGGCGGGATCGGCGGACACGCGCGGTGGCGGGCGCCGCGGCGCAAGACCCATTGGGCCGCTTCGAAGAGGCTGGGAAATATACCACCCACCGCCGCGGCGCCCGGCCAGGTCGCGGACCGGATTCGCCTTCGTTGTAGCCGGTTTCCACCAGCACGCTGGCGGCGCCGGCGGCGTGCGCCGCCTGCGCGTCGTTGCCGCGAATCGCCGATGAGCAGCGCGGCCTGCCGGCGCCACCTGCAGGCGCCGGCAGGCCTCGACCAGCACGAGGTCCGGATGGGGCTTGCGGCGCGCGACCTCGTCGCCGGCGACCACGACGTCGAGGTGGACGCTCAGGCGGGCCGCGCTCCAGCAACGGAATGGTGAACTGGCGCGGCTTGTTGGTGACGCAGGCCAGGCCGCAGGCCGGCGGCGCGCAACAGCGCCAGGCCTTCGGGCACGCTGATCGAACACGCGCGAAAGCGTGCCATTCACCACGCGGTAATGCGCCTCGAACGAGGCCCTGGCGCGCTCGAAATCGTCCGGCGTCCAGGCGCCCGTCGAGGTCGTCGGTCAGCGCGCGGTGCACCAGCATGTCGGTGCCCTTGCCGACGAACTGGGCGATGCGCGCCTGCGGGAGTTCGGGCCAGGCCGAACTCGGCGCGCACCCGGTTGGCCGCGATAGGCGAGGTCGGGGGCCGTGTCGAGCAAGGTGCCATCGAGGTCGACGAGGACCGCGCGCGGGCGCCGGCGGGTGCATCGTCGTGCATGCGCTAGCGCCCGGCGACGCAGCGCCGCGCCCGCGATCTCGCGGCGCATCGCGGCGATCGTTGCCGGCGTAATCCTTCGAGCCGAAGATCGCCGAGCCGGCGACGAAGGTGTCGGCGCCGGCCTGCGGCAATGGCGCCGATGTTGTCGACCTTGACGCCGCCGTCGATCTCCAGCAGCGATCCTGGCGCCCGCTGGCCTGCGGGCGTACTGGTCGATCAGCGCGCGCGCGGCGCGCAGCTTGTTGAGCGTCTCGGCGATGAAGCTCTGGCCGCCGAATCCCGGATTGACCGACATCAGCAGCACCAGGTCGACCTTGTCCATGACGTGCGTCGAGGTAGTCGAGCGGCGTGGCCGGATTGAAGACCAGGCCGGCCTTGCAGCCGTGATCGCGGATCATCGCCAGCGTGCGATCGACGTGGCGCGAGGCCTCCGGGTGGAAGGAGATGAGATTGGCGCCGGCCTTGGCGAACATGGGCACCAGCGCATCGACCGGCTCGACCATCAGGTGCACGTCGATCGGCGCCGTGCACGTGCGGCCGGATGGCCTCGCAGACCAGCGGCCCGATCGTCAAATTCGGAACATAATGGTTGTCCATCACGTCGAAGTGAATCCAGTCGGCGCCCGCGTCGATGACGGCGCGCACCTCGTCGCCCAGGCGGGCGAAATCGGCCGACAGGATGGACGGCGCGATGCGGAAGCTAGAATCCATGTGGGACTTGCCTTCTCGAAGACGCGTTGGCGCCGGCAGCCCGGCATTTTAGGCGCTGCGCCGGATGCGCAAAGCGCACGTGGCGCCGGCGCGCGGCGCGACGCGCGCCGGCGGGTGACGTCGCAGGAGCAAAGCGAAATGAGCCAGCACGAGTTTTCCGTTTCGGTCCGCGTGCGCTTTGTCGCGGAACAGTCCGACCCGGCCGCCGACCTGTACCTGTTCGCCTACACGATCCGCGTCGAGAACACCGGCGCCGTGGCGGCGCAGCTGCTGTCGCGCCACTGGGTCATCACCGACGGCAACGGCAAGGTCGAGGAAGTGCGCGGCCCCGGGGTGGTCGGCGAGCAGCCGCGCCTGGCGCCGGGCGAATCGTTCGAATACACCAGCGGCTGCCCGCTCGACACGCCCGTACGGCACGATGAAAGGCAGCTACCAGTGCATGGGCGCCGACGGCGTCGCCTTCGACGTGCCCATTGCCGAGTTCGTGCTGACGGTGCCGCGCGTCCTGCACTGACTCCGCGGCGGAATCCCGGCGGCCGCCGCCGCGGCGCTGCGCGCGCGCCGCGGCGGCGCCCTGCGCACTGGCCGCCCTCGCGCTCGGCCGCCTGCCAGAGCACGCCCCCGGCCGCGCTGCCCGGATCGGGCCCGCGCAGCGCTCGCGCGCCGCTGCCCGCTGGCGCGGCCGCGCTTCCGAGCGCGAGACGGGCCGCTGCCGCTGGCGATCGCCGACGCCGACTGGCTGGCCGCGTGGCCCGCGTGGCTGCGCGTCGTGCCGCTTCCTGGCTGCGGGCGCAACGCGCAGCGCGCCGCCTGGGACGGCGTCTGCACCGAGTCGATCTTCTACCAGCCGCGCAGCGGCGCCGAGGTGCGCGCGTTCTTCACCGGCGCGTGGACCGGTACCAGGTCGCGCCCGCGAGCCGGCCGTCGACGGCGGCGCGTAACCGAACGCAGACCGGCCTCATGACCGGCTATTACGAGCCGAACCTCGAAGGCAGCCGCAGCCGCAGCGCGCAGTCTTTCCGTCCCGCTGTACGGCGCACCGGCCGCGCCGGTGACCGCGCCGCGCGCCAGCCTGGCCGCCGACGGGGCGATGCAGGGGCGCGAGCTGCTCTGGGTGCACGACCCGGTGGATGCGTTCTTTCTCGAGGTGCAGGGGTCGGGACGCATCCACCTGCGCGACGACGGCTGGGTGCGGGTCGCCTATGCCGGCAGCAACGGCCAGCCGTACCGGTCGATCGGCCGCTGGCTGGTCGAGCAGGGCGAACTGGTGGCGGGCCAGGTCTCGGCAGGCGGCGATCCGCGACTGGGCCGCCGCCCATCCGAGCGCGTGCGCGCGCTGCTCGAACAAAACCCCCGCGTGGTCTTCTTCCGCGAATTGCCGCCCGGCGATCCGGCGGCCGGGCCGGTCGGGTCGATCGGCGTGGCACTGACGCCCGGCGTGTCGGTCGCGGTGGATCCGCGCTTCCTGCCGCTGGGCGCACCGCTGCTGATAGACACCCGCATGCCGGGCGGGGACGAACCGCTGACCCGCGCCGCCCTGGCGCAGGACACCGGGGCTGCGATCCGCGGGCCGCTGCGGATCGACTGGTTCTGGGGGCTGGGTGCAGCCGCCGCCGAGCGCGCCGGCCGCCAGCACGCACCGGGCTCGGTGCGCCTGCTGGTACCGCGCGGCGTTGCGCCGGAACGCCTGCTGCCGGTGCCTAGCGGCTAGGCGTGGCGCCCGGCGGCGCGGCCGCGGCCGTCATCATCTCCTCGACACGCGCCAGCGGAATGGCGCCCGGCGCCCGGCGCCCATCGGCGAAGAGGATGGTCGGCGTGCCGGTGACGTGCAGCTTCTGCCCCAGCGCCAGGATGTCTTCCAGCGGATGCTTGCAGCTGTCGGGCGCCGGATCCAGGTGCTTGCCCTCGAGCATGACCTGGGACCATGCCGCGGTGCGGTCGGGAGCGCACCAGATCGCCTTGGCCTTCGGATACGAATCGTCGGCCGCGGTGACGTCGCGCGACAGTATCGGATACAGGAACGTATAGATCGTGGTGTTGGTCAGCGTCGCGATATCGTGCTCGAAGCGCTTGCAGTAGGGACAGTTCGGGTCCTCGAAGATGAACAACTGGCGCGCGCCGTTGCCGCGCACCGTCTTGACGGCCAACTGCAGCGGCAGCGTGCGCACGTCCACCCGGAACACCTCTTCCTTGCGGCGTGCCGTGAGGTTTTCCTGCGTGCGCAGGTCGAAGGCGTTGCCGGCGACCAGGTAATTGACGCGCTCGTCGACGTACACGATGTCGGAATCCACCATGACCTCGTACAGGCCGAAGGGCATGCGGCAGACCGAGCTGACCTCGCCGCCGACACGCTGGTGCACGCGCGCCTGGATCATGCGGGCCAGCCCCAGCGGCAGGGCCGGCTGCGACGGGCCTTCGGCGTTCCTGGGGCAGGGCTGCAGGGCCGGCGGCGCCGGCACGGCCGCCGGCGGCGCCTTGTCGGGTTCGGGCGCGGCGACGGCGGGGCTGGGCGGCGGCGCCGGCTCGCGCGCAGCCGCGGCCCCGCCCAGCAGGGCCGCGAGCAGCACCAGCGCGATGCGGCCGGCCGTGCGGCCACGATGCCGGGCAGAACCGGCGCAAACGCGACTATGCGACAACATCACCACGGATCACTCCCTCACAGTTGCCGGGCCACGCGCTCGCGGCCCGGGTGGGCAATGGCGGCCGGATCCGCCGGCCGCGCTGGCAACACCGGCGGCAGGCCCGCAGCCTAGCCCATCGCGTGGCGCACCAGCGCGTTCTTGAGCGGCGCGATGGCATCGACCAGGCTCATGCCCGTATTGCGCAGGCGCCGGACGCGAGCGTCGGGCGTGCGAAACAGCCCCGCGAGACTGTCCACCGTGGCGCGCATCAGCGCCACCGGTTCGGCGCGGGCGCGCGCGTAGCGACGCAGCCAGACGCTGTCGCCCAGCATGCGCCAGGGCTCGCGCGCATCCAGGCAGCGCAGGAACTCGGACACGTCCTGCAGCCCGAGGTTCAGTCCCTGGCCCGCCAGCGGGTGCACGACGTGGGCGGCATCGCCCAGCAGCGCCGTCGCCGGGCGCACCAGGCGCTCGACGACGACGCGGTGCAGCGCAAAGGCGTGGCGCGCCCCCAGCAGGGCCAGCGCGCCCAGGGCGTCGTCGCTGCGCCGGGCCACGCGGCGCGCGAAGTCCTCATCGCCGAGCGCCTGCAATTGCGCCAGCAGATCCTGCGGTGCCGACCACACCAGCGATACCCGCTGCCCCGGCAGCGGCAGCAGCGCGATGATGCCCTCCGCGGTGAACCACTGGCGCGCGACGCCATCGTGCGGCCGCGCGCTGGCGAAATTGGCGACGATGGCCGTCTGGCCGTAGGACGATGCGTGCGCGCCGATGCCGGCGGCCGCGCGCACCGCCGACTGGCGCCCGTCGGCGCCCAGCAGCAGGTCGGCCGCCAGCGCGTCGCCGTTGTCCAGCTGCACGGTGACTGCGGGGGCGGCTCCCGGCGCCGCGGCGTAGGACGCGGCGGCAAAGCCCTGCGCCCGATGCTGCAGGTTCGGCGCCATGGCGCAGGCCAGCCAGAGGGCGCGCAGCAACTGCGCTTCCTCGCAGATCGTCGCCAGGCGCGGCACGCCGACGCCCAGCGCATCGAATGCCAGCCTGCCGCCGTCGTCGCCGCACACCGCCATCCGCTCGACGGCACAAGTGCGCGCGATCGCCACCTGGGGCCAGACGCGTTGCTGCTCGAGCAGCGCCACGGCGGCCGGCGACAGGGCGTAGATGCGTGCGTCCCAGGCATCGGCCGGGGCGGCGGCGGCCGGCGCCGCCGGCACCGGCCCCACGAGCGTCACGGCCAGGCCGCGCTGCGCGCAGCCCAGCGCGACGCTCAGGCCGACCACGCCCGTCCCGACCACGACAACGCGCGCGCCGGCGACACCCGGCGCCGCGGCCAGGCTGGCGCCAGCCGCCAGCGGGGGGCGGCCGGGCAACGACGGATGGTCGGGGCTGGACATCGGTACTCCTGCACGCGCCGCAACGGCGCGCATGGCAGCGCTGGGAAGCCGATTATAGGAGGGGCGCGTGCTAGACTTTTTTCATGAGTCTTGCCACCGTGCCAGCACCCAGCGCGGCCGCGCGGGCCGCGGCCGGGGCGCGGGCGCGCGCGGCGCTGCGCGCGCTCGACGCCGTGCTGGTGGCGCACTACTACGTCGACGGCGACCTGCAGGACCTGGCCGACGAAACCGGCGGCTGCGTGGCCGATTCGCTCGAAATGGCGCGCTTCGGCCGCGACCACCCGGCGCGGACGCTGGTGGTGGCCGGCGTGCGCTTCATGGGCGAAACCGCCAAGATCCTGAGTCCGGACAAGCGCGTCCTGATGCCGACGCTGGACGCCACCTGTTCGCTCGACCTCGGCTGTCCCGTCGACGACTTCGCCGCGTTCTGCGATGCCCACCCCGACCGCACCGTGGTGGTCTACGCCAACACCAGCGCGGCCGTCAAGGCGCGCGCCGACTGGGTGACGACCTCCAGCACCGGCCTCGACATCGTGCGCCACCTGCACGAGCAGGGGCGCAGAAGATCATCTGGGCGCCCGACCGCCACCTGGGCGCGCTACATCCAGCGCAGACCGGCGCGGACATGCTGCTGTGGAACGGCACCTGCCTCGTCCACGACGAGTTCAAGGGCGTCGAGCTGGACCTGCTGCGCGAGGAGCATCCCGGCGCGAAGGTCCTGGTGCACCCCGAGTCGCCCGCGGCGGTCGTCGCGCTGGCCGACGTGGTCGGCTCGACCACCCAGCTGCTGCGGGCGGCCGAGCAGAGCGCGGCGCGAGGAATTCATCGTCGCCACCGACAACGGCATCCTGCACAAGATGCGCCAGGCTGCACCCGGACAAGGTCTTCATCGAGGCGCCGACCGCCGGCAACAGCGCGACCTGCAAGAGCTGCGCGCATTGCCCGTGGATGGCGATGAATCGCTCGACCAGCTGGCCGCGACCCTGGAAGCGGCGCATGCCGGCAGCGCCGCACAGGAGATCCGCGTCGATCCGGACCTGGGCCTGCGCGCGCGCAGGCCGATCGACCGCATGCTGGACTTCGCCGCCGCGCGCAAGGCGGCGCCGGCGCCCTTCAGCAGCCAGGGCTCGCAGGGGCTGGGGCCGGCGTGACCGGACCGTCAGGCCCGGCCCGCTGGGGCCTGACGCACGCGGCTTTGGACCCGCTGGCGCCGCGCGCATGACCTTGCGCTCGATGCCGCGCTCGACGCCAACGTCGCGGCGCGCGCTGGCCGAAGACGTCGGCACCGGCGACCTGACCGGCGAACTGGTGCCGGCCGATGCCACGCGTCGATGCGCGCCTCATCGTGCGCGAAGCGGCGGTGCTGTGCGGCGGCCCGTGGTTCGAGGGCGTGATGCACCGGGTGGATCCGCGCCTGCGCGTCGACTGGCTGGTGCGCGAAGGCGCAGCGCATGGCAGCCGGACACGACCGTCTGCGAATTGCACGGACCGGCGCGCGCGCCTGCTGACCGCCGAGCGCAGCGCGCTGAACTTCCTGCAGCTGCTGTCCGGCGTGGCGACCGCGACGCGGCGCTATCGTCGATGCGATCGCCGACGTGCGCGGCAGCCGGGCGCGCGATCCTCGACACGCGCAAGACGCTGCCGGGACTGCGCCTGGCGCAGAAGTACGCGGTGCGCGTCGGCGGCGGGACGAACCAGCGGCTGGCGCTGTACGACGGCATCCTGATCAAGGAAAACCACATCGCCGCGGCCGGCGGCGTCGCCGCGGCGATGCGCGCGCCGCCGCAGGGCCGCGGCGTGCCGATGCAGATCGAAGTCGAGACGCTGGAGCAGCTGCGACGAGGCGCTCGACGCCGGCGCCACGTCCGATCCTGCTCGACAACTTCACCTCGAGGAGATGCGCTGAGTCGCGGTGCAGCGCACCGCGCGGCCGTGCGCTGCTGGAAGTCTCCGGCGGCGTCAAGCCTGGACACCGTGCGCGCACATTGCGGCGACCGGCGTCGACCGGATCTCGATCGGCGCCTGACCAAGGACGTGCGCGCGACGGACTTACTCGATGCGGGTGGTTTGATTCAGCCCGCGGTCGCCCGCGTCCGACCTCGCGGACGCTTGGCCGCCCGGCCCCTCACCCCGGCCCTCTCCCGGAGGGACGAGGGGGAAGTCAGGGGAAAACTCCGTCGACGCCTCAGCCCGTGGCTGCCACCAGCACCTGCGGCCGGTGCATCAGCGTGCCGTGCGCAGGCCGCGCGGCGCCACCACGGTGGGCAGCGCCTGCTCCAGCGTGGCGGGCCAGTCCAGCGAGTAGTGCAGGCCGCGGCTCTCGTGGCGCGACAGCGCGCTGGCGACGATCGAGGGCCGCGACGTCGACGAGATTGCGCAGCTCGAGCAGGTCGCGCGCTGACGTCGGAAGTTGGCGTAGTACTCGTCGATCTCGTCGCGCAGCAGCTCGATGCGCCGCTGGCGCGCGCTCCAGCCGCTTGGTCGGTGCGCACGATGCCGACGTAGTTCCACATGCAGCGGCGCAGCTCGTCCCAGTTGTGGGCGATGACCACCTCCTCGTCGGCTGTCGCGCGACGCGGCTCTCGTCCCACTCGGGCAGTGCGGCACGATCTCCGGCAGCGCGGCGGGCGAGGATGTCGTCGCGCCGCCGACGCGGCCGAGCACGACGCACTCGAGCAGCGAATTGGCTGGCCAGCCGGTTGGCGCCGTGCAGGCCGGTGCAGGCGGTCTCGCCGACCGCGTACAGGCCCGGCACGTCGGTGCGGCCCGCGAGATCGGTGACGACGCCGCCGCACGTGTAGTGCGCGGCCGGCACCACCGGGATCGGCTCGCGTGCGATGTCGATGCCGAACTCGCAGGCAGCGCGCGTAGATGGTCGGGAAGTGCTCGTTCAGGAACTCGGCGCCGACGGTGGCGTGATGTCGAGATAGACGCAGTCGAGGCCCGGCGCTTCATCTCGAAGTCGATCGCGCGCGCGACGATGTCGCGCGGCGCCAGTTCGGCGCGCGGGTCGTGCGTCGGCCATGAAGCGGGTGCCGTCGGGCAGCTTCAGCATGCCGCCCTCGCCGCGCACCGCCTCGGTGATCAGGAAGGACTTGGCGTGCGGGTGGTAGAGGCAGGTCGGATGGAACTGGATGAACTCCATGTTCGCGATCGCGGCAGCCGGCGCGCCAGGCCATCGCGATGCCGTCGCCGGTGGCGCATGTCCGGATTGGTCGTGTAGAGGTAGACCTTGCCGGCGCCGCCGGTGGCCAGCACCACCTGGCGCGCCGCCACGGCGGTCACCGGCCCGTTCTGCACCGATTGCAGGTAGATGCCGACGCAGCGCCCGCCCTGGATGATGAGATCCACCGCCATGTGCTGTTCGAGCAGCGTGATATTGCGGTGCGTGCGGACCTTCTGGCGCAGGGTCTGCTGGATTTCATGGCCGGTGGAGTCCGCCGCATGGAAAATGCGGCGCGTGCCGTGCCCGCCTTCGCGGGTAAGGTGGAAGCCCACGCCGCTGCTGCTGTCCGGCGTGAAGGCCACGCCTTCGTCGATCAGCCACTGCACCGCCTCGGCGCCATGGGAGATGATGAAGCGGGTGGCTTGCTCGTCGCACAGGCCGGCCCCGGCGACCAGGGTGTCCTGCACGTGCGCCTCGACGCTGTCGTGCGGATCGACCACCGCGGCAATGCCGCCCTGCGCCCAGTCGCTGGCGCCGGCGCCCAGCGCCTGCTTGTCGACCAGCAGGATCCGGCGGTGATCGGCCAGCCGCAATGCGGCGGACAGGCCCGCCAGGCCGGTTCCCACGATAATCACATCGAAATTCGACTTCATCGGCGTCATTCTAAATCGGCCGGCAGGAACCGCCTTCCTGGCGTCGGATTTGGATATAATTGCCGGCTTTGCGCGCGACCGCAGCGGAACCTGCTGCCGCCGGCGGCGCAGGCTGACTTGCGCAGCAAGTCAGGCGGTCCGGCGCGAGCCGGAATGCGACCAGGGCCAAAATCCAATTGGCAATGGCATTAGACGCACGAATGGCCAAGTAGCTCAGTCGGTAGAGCAGAGGACTGAAAATCCTTGTGTCGGTGGTTCGATTCCGCCCTTGGCCACCACTTCCCCATGGTGCATACCCGCCACCGCCGTTGCTGACCGCTGCTCGGCCGCAGGTGGCGCGGTGCGGCGGGTCAGGGCGCGACCACGACGACGCCGAAAGACTCCGGAATCATCGGTGCGCGAGGTTCCGGCACGGCCGGCGTGGGAGCCGGCGCGGCGCCGAAGCGTGCCGAGGGCAGGTAAAGGCGTCCGGTGCGCTCATCCAGCGCAAGGGTCCGCGCCCCCGGCGCCGTCCTGACCGTCTGCAGCGCTGCGAAGACGCCCGGGGGGCCCTCGCCTAGCACCGTCAGCGTTCCATCCCGGTTGGAGGTGAACACGCGTCCGGTCTTCGCCTCGAAGACCGCACCGTCCGGGGCGGGACCGATCGCCGCCGTGCCCAGCAGCCTGCCGGTGCCGGCATCGAGGATCGCCAGCAGGCCATTGCCGCACGCGGCAAACAGGCGGTGATGCTCGCGGTCGATCGCCAGGCCGGTGGGCCCTTCGGCCGGCGCCAGCGACCAGGAGGCGATGCGCTGGTGCGTGCGGGTGTCGAACACGTGAATCACGCTTCGCTGCTCGTCGTTGACGAAGCCGCGACCTCGGCCGTCGAACGCAATCTCCTCGAGCTTGCCGCCGCCGAGGTCGATCGCATCGACAATGCTGCCGGTGGCCGGATCGATGACGCTGACATCGCCCGTGGCGCCGCCGTTGACGACAAACAGCATCCCGCTGGCGGCGTCGAATTGCAGGGCGTCGGGCTTCTCGCCCAGGTACTTGACGCGCTTGATGACGCGCAGCGTCGCCGGATCGAAGATCACCAGCGTGCGATCGACGCCGCTGGTGGCAAACCCCCGGTGCAGCGCATCGACGATCTCGATGCCATGGGTACCCGCAAGGTCCGGCACCTGGCCCAGGCGCGCGCCGGTATCGGCGTCGAGCACCTCGATGCGGCTGCCGTGGGTGACGAACAGCCGGCGGCTGGCGCCGTCGAGCCGCAGGTAGTCGTAGCCGGCGTCGGTGCCGCCGATCGCATAGCGCGCCGCCACGTGATATGCCGGCGGACCGGCGACGGCGGCGTCGGCCAGGCAGAAAGCCGGCAGCAGCGCCGCGACCAGCATCGTGGCGCCGCTGCGGGCCAGGCGCGCTGCCGGCGGACGATCCGCGCCGACGGTGCGCCCTGCCGCAACGACGGCCGTTGGATCAGAAGCGATACGTGCCACTTACGACGTAGGTCCTGGGCCGGTTGATGCGGGCGAAGCTGTGGTTGTCGGGGACCCCGACATCGGTCGCATCCCAGTACATGGTATTGAACTGCGTGCCCGTCAGGTTGGACACGTGGGCGACCCACGTCCAGTTGCCCGCATCCAGGTGCGCGCCGGCATTCATCAGCTGGTAGGCCTTCTGCCGGGCCATGTCGTTCGGATCCCAATACGACTGTCCGACCGCCTGGCCATCGAGGCGCGTGCCGACCTTGTAGCCATTGCCCAACACGCGGTTCCAGTCGAGCGCGAGATTGGCCGAATATGCCGGCGTGAACGGCGCCGTCATGCCGTTGAGGTTGCGGAAGATCGGCGTCGCGGGGTTGCCGGCGGCGAAGTTCAGCTGCGGGTCGGAGTACTGGGCATTGCCCCACACGGCACGCGTGGTGCCGATGCCACCGCTCAGCTTGAATTCGGTCGTGAGCGGCACCAGGAACTCGACTTCGATGCCGGAGTTGCGCGACGGCCCGATGTTGTGGAGATGTCCTGGAATCCGGCCCCCGTGGCGACCATGCTCTGGTACAGGCGATCCTTGTAGTCCATGAAGAACACCGCCGCATTGAGCTGGACGCCGTGCTGCAGCCGGGACTTGACGCCCAGTTCGTAGCTCGTCGTGGTTTCGGCCCGGACGGGGGTGATGGCGGGGCTGCCGTGATGAACTGCTCCTGCAGGTCCGCGGGCTGGAAGCCGCGCGCGACGGTGCCGTAGAAGTTCGTGCCGGCGTCGTACCTTGTACTGGATCGACGCCTGCGGCGACAGCTTGTTGCCGGTAAGGTCCTGCGGCGCCAGGGTGACCAGCGCCGGCGGGAGCGGTCCGGCGCCGGTGGACGGCTGGTTCTGCGCCTTCAGGTTGGTGCTGGTAGTTCTCGGCGCGCAAACCGAGCTCGTACTGCCAGTCGCCCACGTAATACGTGGCATCGCCGAACACGGCAAACTGCTTTTGCACCTTGTTCTGGATGTCGTAGTCCTAGCGGCAACTGCTGGTCGGCGGCCCACTCGTGGACGTCGCCGGGATGGATCCCTCGAAGTTGAGGTCGCTGTTCGTCGTGTCCGACTTGTGCTGCTGCGCAAAGGCGCCGACGAGCCAGTCCAGGTCCGAGTGCGCGTGCCCGAGGCCAGGCGCAATTCCTGGCTGACGACCCGCTGGTCGAGGTTCTGGAACAGCAGGTCCAGCGGCATGGGCTTCTTCGTGAAGTCGGTGATGCCGCGGTTGTAGGACCAGAACTGCGCGGTGATCGAAGTGAAGGTCATGCCGTTGTCGAACTGGTGGTCGACGGCCAGGGTCGTCGCTTCGGTCTTGCGGGTGAACGACGGGTTGAAGAAGTCGTCCACCGAATAGCGATAGTTGTCCGCCGTGTACGGCAACAGCGGGGCGTCGAACTCGGTTGACCTTGTACTGCAGGTTCTGGTTCTGCGAGTCGTAGCCTTCGGCGTTGAACGAAAACCGCACGTTGGTCGTGCTCTCGGGCTCGGCGAGAAACACCAGGCGCCCGCCGCGATCGTGGGTCTGCGCCGATCGTCTTGTTCTGGTAGGTATCCCAGATGTAGCCCCGCTGTTGTCGCTCATAGAGGCTGACACGCATGCCCAGCTTGTCGGCGATCGGGCCGGAGATCACCGCCGAGACGTTGGCCTGTCGGTAATTGCCGACCTCCGCGGTCACCTCGTTCTGCCAGGTGGGCGTGGGGTCCTTGGTCACGTACTTGATGGCGCCGCCGATGTTGGCGCCGCCGTACAAGGTGCCCTGCGGTCCCTTGAGGACCTCGATGCGCTCGATATCCATCGGCCGCACGGTCTGGCCCTCGAACAGCTGCACGTCGTTCATGTAGAAGCCGACGCCCTGCACCAGCTCGAAGGAACCGACGCCGCGCATGACGACCGCCGGCGAGTTGTCGTGCGCCTCGAAGATGTTGAGGTTGGTCACCAGCGAGCCGATGTCGTCGAGCTGGGTCAGGTGCGTTCTCGACGATGGTCGACGCCGAAATCGCCTGCACCGTCGCCGGGATGTCCTGGATGCTCTCCGCTGCGCTTGCGTGCGGTGACGACGACCTCGTCGAGCTGGCCTCGCCGGCACTCGGCGGCGGCGGCGCGCCGCCCCCGGATCTGCGGCCGCCACGGCGGGCTCGCCGCCGGCGCCGCGCTCTGCTGGGCGCGTGCCGCCGGATGGCCCAGGCCGAATGCCGCGCTCACCAGGAGCGCGACCGCGCCCCCGTGTCACCCGAATGCCCCCGGTCCGCCCGCTGCCGCCAAGTTCGACCCGAACATCGCGCATACTGTCTCCTCTCCGTGATTTTTTCTACGTTCTTCGATCGACCTCGTTCGGGCCGACGCGTGTCTTCTTGCCGATGCCATGGTGCAGCGCCGGCCCGCGGACGCTCGCGCCGCGAACCCGGTGGCGCCTGCGCACGCGTTGCACACCGGCATCCAACCTGGCAAGCGTCGCCGCGCCACGAACCTGGGGATCGGCACCCGCCACGACCTGCGCCTCCTCCGAGCGTCTTCTTCCGCGTCGCGGTCCTGGACAGCAAATAACCTGCAAGCGGTTGCATAATCAGCGCGAAAACCGCCGCTGTCAAGGAATTACGCGGGTGTGGCGCAATTGCGCAACATTGGTGCGCAGCGGCGCGCGATGCTGCGGTGCGACTGCGGCTGGTAACGGGATCGCGGCGCGATGTCGATCACGGCGACCGGGCCGCTGGCCCATGCGCGGCGGGGCCGATTCCGGCGGCGGGCGTCAGGCCGCGCGCGGCGCGGCGGTGGACCCGCGCACCATGAGTTCCGGCGAGAGCGTGACGCGCACCGGCTTGGTGTCGGGCGCGGCGAATGCGCTCGAGCAGCAGCTGCGCGGCCTTGCGGCCCATTTCGCGATGCTGGATGCGCAGCGTCGTCAGCGGCGGATTGACCATGTCGACCAGCGGAATGTCGTTGTGACCGACGATCGACACGTCCTGCGGGCACGCAGGCCGGCGCCGCCAGGCAGTCGTAGCAGCCCAGGGCGAGCAGGTCGTTGGCGGCCACGATGGCCGTGGTCGAGCGGTAGCGCTTGAGCAGATCGATGCAGGCGATGCGGCCGGCCTCGCGCGTGTACTCGGCCGCCTCCACCATGTGGCAGCGGCGCGACGCGGTGGCGCTGGGTGGCCATCTGCAAGCCCTGCCAGCGCGCGTAGCCGGTGGCCAGGCGACGCGGCCCGGCGATGTGGGCGATGCGCCGGTGGCCCAGGCGCCACCAGGTGATCGACGGCCAGCTGCATCGAATAGAAGTCGTCGTTGACGACTTCGGGCGCCAGGCGGTGGTCTTCGGCGCGGTTCACCAGCACCACCGGGCACGTGCTCGAGGATGCAGCGGCGCACGACCTGGTCGTCGCGGCTGGCCGTGGCCACCACCAGGCCGTCGACCTGGCGGCCGAACATCTGTTCGAGCACGCGCTCGCGCTCGGCCGCGGTGCCCGCCGCGTTGGCGATGAGCACCGCGTAGCCGGCGGCGGCCAGGCGTTCCTCGACGCCGCGCACGATGGGCGGAAAGACCGCGTTCTCGATGTCGGGCAGCAGCACGCCGACGACCTGCGAGCGCCCGCTGGTCAGCGCCGAGGCCAGCTTGTTCTGGCGATAGCCCAGCGCCCGCGCCGACTCGATGACGCGCACCACGGCCTCGTCGCTGATGAGGTGGCGCGCTTCCGGATTGAGGGCGCGCGAGACCGTGGAGATGTTGACGTGCGCGTGCGCCGGCGACGTCGCGGATCGTCACCCGCGAGGCCGGCTTCGTGCGCTGCGGGCGTCTTCATCGCGCCGATTGTAGCGATCACCGCTGCCGCGCCGCGCGCTTTGCCCGCGCGAGGCGCCGCCGGCATTTGACAGCCCCTTGCGGCGCCGGCCTAGTATCGCCCTCGGCGTGCATCCGTTTGCATAGTTCTTTGCAACACGGGTCCGCAGCGACCGGCCCGTTCGCGGGGCGGATCCCCCGTCATACCGCCGCCGGCACCGGGCCACGGGCCGCGGCGGCCAGCAGAAGGCAGCACCCATGACCCACCACGACCACGCACGGGCACGACCAACCCGCGGTGCGCCGCGCCAGCCGCGAGCCGACGATCATCCTGCCGGACGACATCGATCCGCAGCACCGCTGGGACCGTCCCATCCAGGCGCCCGGCCAGATGCAGGTCGATTTCGAGGAGCGCGTCAACTTCCGCCGCCTGCACGCCTACCGGCTGGCGCGCGTGCGCCAGGCGCTGGCGCGCTCCGGCCTGGGTGCGCTGCTGAGTTTCGACCAGCACAACATCCGCTACACCACGAGCACCGTCATCGGCGAGTGGGCGCGCGACAAGCTGACGCGCTACTCGCTGCTCACCGGCAACGGCGATCCGTACGTGTGGGACTTCGGCTCGGCCGCCAAGCATCACCGGCTGCACGCGCCCTGGCTGCACCAGGACCACTGCAAGGCCGGCATGCTCGGGCCTGCGCGGCGCGGTGCATTCCGATGCCGGCCTGTTCACGCACGGCCGCCGAGGAGATCAAGTCCATCCTGCGAGGCCGAGGGCGTCGCCGACATGCCGCTGGGCGTCGACGTCATCGAGCCGCCGATGATGTTCGAGCTGCAGAAGGTCGGCATCGAGGTGCGCGACGGCCAGCAGGTCATGCTCGACGCGCGCCAGATCAAGAGCCACGACGAGATCACGCTGCTCAACATCGCCGCCGCGATGGTCGACGGCGTCTACCAGGACATCTACGAGGCGCTCAAGCCCGGCGTGCGCGAGAACGAGATCGTCGCGCTGGCCAACAAGCGCCTCTACGAGATGGGCTCCGACGGCGTCGAGGCCATCAACTCCGATCTCCGGCGAGCGCTGCTGCCCGCACCCGCACAACTTCACCGACCGCCTGATCCGCCCCGGCGACCAGGCCTTCTTCGACATCATCCAGTCCTTCATGGGCTATCGCACCTGCTACTACCGCACCTTCAGCGTCGGGCGCGCCTCCGAGCCGCAGGTCACGGCCTACAAGCGGGCGCGCGAGTGGATGGACCGCGCCATCGAGCTGATCCGCCCGGGCGTGACGACCGACAAGATCGCGCTGGCCTTCCCGACCTGCGACGAGATCGGCTTCGAGAGCGAGATGGCGGCGTTCGGCCTGAAGTTCTGCCACGGCCTGGGCCTGGGCCTGCACGAGCGGCCGATCATCTCGCGCCTGACCTCGCTCAAGGACCCGATCGAGCTCACGGCCGGCATGGTCTTCGCGGTCGAGACCTACTGTCCGGCGACCGACGGCGTATCGGCCGCGCGCATCGAGGAGGAGATCGTCGTCACGCCGCGCGGCGCGCAGATCATCACCCTGTTCCCGGCGCAGGAACTGCCCATCGCCAACCGCTACTGAGGCCCGGCCGCCGGCGCCCGCCGCTGCGGCGCGCACGCGGCGCCACCGCCCGTCCCGTCGATGTCAGACAAGGCAAGGAAACCCATGAGTGCAAACACCCGGAAGGCGCCGCCTGCGGCCCTCGCCCCGGAAACGCGGCTCGCGCTCTACCGCGCTGCTGGTCGAGCTGCGCTACACGGAAAAGCGCGCCTACGACCTGTTCCTGCAGAACCTGATCAAGGGCACCAGCCACCTGGCGCTCGGCCAGGAGGCCATCGCCGCCGGCTTCGGCCACGCGATGCAGGCCGACGACTACACCTTCTGCACCTATCGCGGCCACCACCACACGCTGGCGCGCGGCGCCTCGATGACCGGCGTGCTGGGCGAGCTCATGGGCCGCGCATGCGGCCTGCTGGCCGGCAAGGGCGGCTCGATGCACCTGACCGAGCGTCGAGCACGGCGTCATGGGCTCGTACGCGATCGTCGGCGCGCCACCTGCCGATCGCCGTCGGCGCGGCCTGGTCGGCGCAGTACCGCGGCACGCGCCAGGTCGCGGTGGCCTTCTTCGGCGACGGCACGACCAACATCGGCGCCTTCCACGAGGCGGTCAACCTGGCGGCCGTGTGGAAGCTGCCGGTCGTCTTCGTGTGCGAGAACAACCTGTACATGGAATACACGCCGATCCGCAGCGTGACCGCGGTCGAGCACCCGGCGGCCGACCGCGCCGGCGGCCTACGGCCTGCGCGCCGATCATCGTCGACGGCAACGACGTCGATGCCGTCTACCGCACCGCGCTCGCAGTGCTGGCACGGGCGCGCGACGGCGACGGGCCGTCGCATCGTCGAGTGCAAGACCTACCGGCACAGCGGGCACTCGCGCGCCGATCCGGCCAAGTACCGGCCGCCCGAGGAGCTGGCGGCCTGGCTGGAACGCGATCCGCTGCCCACCTACCGCGCAGCCGCCTGGCTCGGGCCGGCGTTGCCGAGGCGACGCTGGCCGCGATCGAGCACGACGGCGATGGCGCAGGTCGACCAGGCCACCGAGACGTGCAAGGCCTCGCCGCCGCCGGCGCTGGCCACCGCATTCACCGACCTTTGGGCCGACGGAGGCACAGCATGGCGGAACTGACCTATCGCGACGCGGTCGCCGCGGCCATCGCCCAGGAGATGGAGCGCGACGAACGCGTGGTGTTCCTCGGCGAGGACATCGCCGGCGGCCGGCGGGCGTGTTCAAGGCGACGGTCGGCCTGCTGCGAGCGCTTCGGGCCGCGCCGCGTGCGCGACACGCCGATCTCGGAGCTGGCGATCCTGGGCGCGGCGATGGGCGCGGCGATGACCGGCCTGCGGCCGATCGCCGAGATCATGTTCTCGGATTTCCTCGCGTGCTGCTGGGACTACGTCGCCAACGAGATTGCCAAGACGCGCTACATGACCAACGGCCAGTTCACGATGCCGCTGGTCATCCGCACCGCCAACGGCGGCGGCTCGCGCTTCGGCGCGCAGCATTCGCAGAGCGTCGAGAACTGGGCCATGGCGATTCCCGGCCTCAAGGTCGTCGCGCCGTCCACCCCGGCCGACGTCAAGGGCCTGCTGGCCGCGGCGATCCGCGACCCCGACCCGGTGCTGTTCTTCGAGCACAAGTCGCTGTACGCGATCAAGGGCGAAGTGCCCGACGGCGAGCACGTCGAGCCGCTCGGCGCGGCCAAGGTGCTGCGCCGCGGCAGCGACATCACCATCGTCGCGCTGGCCGCGATGGTGCCGCGGGCGCTGGAGGCGGCCGAGATCCTCGCCGCGCAGCATCGCATCGGTGCGACCGTGATCGACCTGCGCACGCTGGTGCCGCTCGACACCCAGACCGTGCTGGCCGAGACCGTCCGCACCGGCAGGCTGTTCACCGTCGAGGAAAATCCGCGCCTGTGCGGCTGGGGCGCCGAGATCTCCTCGATCGTCACCGAGGAGTGCTTCTACGACCTCGACCAGCCGGTGGTGCGCATCACCACGCCCCACATCCCGCTGCCGGCGGCCGATGCCCTCGAGGACGCCGTGGTGCCGTCGGTGCAGCGCATCGTCGACGAGGTGCTGCGCGCCGCGGACTTCCGGCCCCGGAGCGCCCATGGACTGTAGCCTCGCGGGATTGCGCAAGGACCTGTTCATCGGCGGCGCGTGGCGCCCGGCCCAGGACGGCGCCCGGCTCGACGTGATCGACCCGGCGACCGAGCAGGTCATCGCCCAGGTCGCCGATGCCGGCGCAGGCGACGCGCTGCAGGCGGTCGATGCGGCGGCGGCCGCCGGCCCGGCCTGGGCGGCGCGGCCGCCGCGCGAGCGCGGCGAGATCCTGCGCCGCGCCTTCGAGCTCATTATCGGCCACCGCGAGGACATCGCCCGCCTGATCACGCTCGAGAGCGGCAAGGCGCTGGCCGAGGCCCGCGGCGAAGCCACCTACGCGGCCGAATTCCTGCGCTGGTATTCGGAAGAGGCGGTGCGCGCCCAGGGCGAGATCGGCACGGCGCCGTCGGGCGCCAACCGCATGATCGTGCTGCGCCAGCCGATCGGCGTCTGCGTGTTCATCACGCCCTGGAACTTCCCGGCGGCGATGGCCACGCGCAAGATCGGCCCGGCGCTGGCGGCCGGCTGCACCGTCGTGCTCAAGCCCGCCAAGGAAACGCCGCTGACGGCGCTGGCCATGGCGGCGCTGTTCGAGGAGGCGGGCGTCCCGCCGGGCGTCGTCAACGTCGTTCCCACGCGGCGCTCGTCGACGATCGTCGCGGCGATGCTGCGCGACCCGCGCGTGCGCAAGCTGTCGTTCACCGGCTCGACGCAGATCGGCCGCGTGCTGCTGCGCCCAGGCCGCCGAGGGCATCGTCAAGTGCTCGATGGAACTCGGCGGCAACGCGCCGTTCCTGGTGTTCGACGATGCGGACCTGGATGCGGCCGTCGCCAGCGCGATGGTCGCGAAGATGCGCAACGGCGGCGAATCGTGCACCGCGGCCAACCGCTTCTACGTGCAGGCGCCGGTCGCGGAGGAGTTTTCCCGGCGCTTCGCGCGGCGATGGCGGCCATCAAGGTCGGACCGGGGCTGGACGAGGGCGTGCAGATGGGGCCGCTGGTCAATGCCGCGACGCGCGACAAGGTCGCCGAGCTCGTTGCCGATGCCCGCGGTCGCGGCGGCCGCGTGCTCACCGGCGGCAAGGCGCCGGCGCGCGCCGGCTTCTTCTACGAGCCCACGGTGATCGCCGGCCTGCCGACCGATGCGCGCGCCTTCCGCGAGGAGATCTTCGGACCGGTGGCGCCGATTGCCAGCTTCGATTCGGTCGACGAGGCGGTGGCGCTGGCCAACGACACCGAATTCGGGCTGGTGTCCTTCGTCCATACGCGCGACCTGGCCAAGGCGCTGGCCGTGGCCGAGCGCATCGAATCGGGCATGGTCGGCATCAACCGCGGCATCGTCTCCGACCCGGCCGCGCCGTTCGGCGGATGGAAGCAAAGCGGCGTCGGGCGCGAAGGCGCCCACGAGGGCCTGCTCGAATACCTCGAAACGAAGTACATCGCGGCCAGCTGGTGACCGGGGACGACGCCATGGACATCATCATGCCGCAGCTGGGCGAGACCGTTCTGGAAGGAACGATCGCCGCCTGGTACAAGAAGCCCGGCGACACGATCGCCGCCGATGAGTCGCTGTTCGAGGTCGAGACCGAGAAAGTGACCATGGAAATTCCCTCGCCGGTGGCCGGGGTCGTGCGCGAGATACTCGTGCCGGTCGGGGCCACCGTCACGGTCGGAACCCGGCTGGCGGTCGTCGAATCGGCCGCCATGCCGGCCGTCGCCCCGGCGGCGGCGCCCGCTGGCGGCACGACGGTGGCGGTGCCGCCGATGGCGGCGGCCGCCGCGCCCGTCCTGCCCGCGGCGCAGGCGCCGCTGGCCCGCAATGCCGCAGCCAAGCTCTCGCCGGTGGTGCGCCGCCTGCTGGGCGAAGCGGGCCTGCGGCCCGAGCAGGTCACGGGTACCGGCCGCGACGGGCGCATCACGCGCGAGGACGTGCTGGCCGCGATCGGCGCGGACGCCACCGCGGCCCCGGGTGCCGGCCCCGCCGCCGGCATGGCGGCGGCTGCACCGGCGCCGACGCCCGTCGCGGGGCCGGATGACCGCGTGGTCCCGCTCAACAAGGTGCGCCGCGCGACCGCGGCCCACATGGTGCGCTCGATGGCCACCAGCCCGCATACGCTGCAGGCCATCGAGGTGGACTTCCACAAGGTGGAGCAGGCGCGCCGGCTGCGCGGTCCCGACTGGCGCGAACAGGAGGGCTTTGCGCTGACCTACCTGCCCTTCGTCTGCGCCGCCGTCTGCGCCGCGATCGCCGATTATCCGTACGTCAACTCGAGCTTCGGCAACGACCAACTGATCGTCCATCGACGGATCCACCTGGGCATTGCCGTGGACCTGGCGTTCGAGGGCCTGCTGGCCCCGGTGCTGCGCGATGCCAACCGGCGCAACCTGCGCGGGCTGGCGGTGGAGATCGCCGCGCTGGTGGCGCGTACCCGGGCCGGCCAGGTGTCGCCCGACGACCTCAAGGGCGGAACCTACACGCTGTCCAATTCCGGCTCCTTCGGCACCCTGATAACGGCGCCCATCATCAACCAGCCGCAGACCGCGATCCTCTCGACCGACGGCGTCCACAAGAAGCCGGTCGTCATCGAGGGGCCGGACGGCGACGTGATCGCGATCCGGCCCATCGGGGTGCTGGCGCAGACCTTCGATCATCGTGCATTCGACGGCGCGTACTCGGCGGCATTCCTGCGGCGCGTGAAGCAGGAACTCGAGCAGCGCGACTGGCTGAAGGAACTCAACTGATGCGCGGCGGCGGCGCCGGCAGCGGACGCCCGGTCCGGCAGCGCCCGGCAGGCAACCCATGAACGCAGGTACGACCAGAAAGGGATCGGCGATATGAGCAAAGCGGCAGGAACCGGCACGACACTCGGGTGGATCGGAACCGGGCGCATGGGCTACGAGATGGCGGCGCGCCTGGGCCGCGCCGGCTGCAACGTGCTGGCCTGGAACCGCACGCGGGCCAAGGCGGAGCCGCTGGGCGCCTACGGCGTGAAGATCGCCGACCGGCTGGCCGAACTGGCGGCCTGCGACATCGTCTTCACGATGGTGTCCACGTCCGATGACCTGCGCGAGGTGCTGTCCGGCCCGGGCGGACTGCTCGCCACCGCCGGCAGCCAGCCGCGCATCGTGGTCGACTGCTCGTCGATCTCCATCGACGCCTCCGCCGCGATTCGTGCCGCGCTCGCGGCCCGCGGCATCGCTTTTCTGGCAGCGCCGGTTTCCGGCAATGCCAAGGTGATCAAGGCGGGCAAGCTGTCGATCGTCAGCTCCGGTCCGCGCGCGGTGTTCGAGGAATGCGAACCCTTCCTGCGGATCTTCGGGCCCAGCGGCGTGAGCTATGTCGACGACGGCGAACTGGCGCGGATCGCCAAGATCTGCCACAACGTCTTCCTGGGCGTGGTCACGCAGTCGCTGGCCGAGATCACCGTCCTGGCCGAGAAGGCCGGCCTGCCGCGCAGCGCGTTCCTCGACTTCATGAACAACAGCGTCATGGGTTCGGTCTTCAGCCGCTACAAGACCCCGGCGTTCGTCAACCTGGACTTCAAGGTCACGTTCACGCCCTACCTGCTGCGCAAGGACATGGACCTGGGCCTGGAGGCGGGCCGGCGCTTCGAGGTTCCGATGCCGCTCGCCTCGGCGACGCGCGACCTGATCCAGGCGCAGATGGGCAACGGCTTCACCGAACAGGACTTCTCGACACTGCTGCTGATGCAGGCGCGCGCCTCCGGCGTGGAGCTCAAGCCCGAGAACATATCGGTCGACGACGGCCTGGGTTGATCCGCGGCGGCGTGCACGGCAGTATCGCGGGAACCGCCGGCCGGCCGGCGGCGGGCTGACAAGAAGCGCAGACAGCGCCGAACGACCAGGGACAAGAGCAACCATGAAGCGAGTACTAGGGCTGATCTTCTGCGCCGCGGTGCTGGCCTGCGGTCCGGTGCAGGCGAAGAAGCCGATCATCGTCAAGTTTCCGCACGTCGTGTCGGAGAAATCGCCCAAGGGCATGGCCGCGCTGAAGTTCAAGCAGCGTGCCGAGGAACTGCTGCCGGGCCTCGTCCAGGTGGAGGTCTATCCCAATTCGCAGCTGATGGGCGACGACGAGTCGCTCGAGGCGCTGGCGACCGGCGACATCCAGATGATCGCCCTGTCGCTGTCGAAGTTCGACCGCGTGGCCAAGAAGCTGCAGCTCTTCGACCTGCCGTTCCTGTTCAAGGACATGGCGGCGGTGGAGCGCTTCCAGGCGTCGCCCGCGGGCCGGGCCCTGCTGCGGGAAGCCGAACCCAAGGGGCTGCTGGGGCTGGCCTACTGGCACAGCGGCATGAAGCAGTTCACCGCCAACCGCCCGCTGATCCTGCCGCAGGACGCCGCCGGCCTGAAGTTCCGCATCCAGGAATCCGACCTGCTCGAGGCCCAGTTCCGGGCGCTCAAGGCCAACCCCCAGAAGATGGCGCTGGGCGAGGTCTACCAGGCGCTGATGAACGGCGTGATCGACGGCCAGGAGAACACCTGGTCGAATATCTATCGCCTCAAGTTCTTCGAGGCCCAGAAGCACATCACGGAGACCAACCACGGCACCATCGATTACATGGTGACGGTCAACGAGCGCTGGTGGAACGGCCTGCCCCCGGACATCCGCGCCGGGCTCGAACAGGCGCTGCGGGAGGCGACACAGTACAACGACGCCACCGCCGAGAAGAGCATCCGCGCCGACCGCGACAAGGTCATCGCCAGCGGCAGGACGACCGTGCACGCCCTGACGCCCGAACAGCTGGGCGCGTGGCGCGCGGCCATGGCGCCGGTCTGGAAGCAGTTCGAGGGGGAAATCGGCGCCGACCTGATCCGGTCGGCGCAGGCGGCCAACCCGTAGGGCGCGGGGGAGTCGGCCATCGTGCTTGCCGCGCTGAACCGGGCCCTGGCACGGCTGGAGGAAGGGCTGATCGCCCTGCTGCTGGCCGGCATGGTCCTGATGACCTTCGCGCAGGTCACCATCCGCTACGGATTCAATGCCGGGTGGGTCTGGTCGCTGGAAGCGACCACGTACATGTTCGGCGGCCTGCTGATGGTGGGCATCTCGTACGCGATGCGCCAGCACGCGCACATGAACGTCGACGCGCTGGTCGGCATCCTGCCGCGGCGCTGGAAGCGCGCCGCGACGCTGCTGGCGATCGCGCTGTGCTTCGCCTACGTGGCGCTCATGATCTGGGGTGCCGTCGAGCTGGTGGCGCGCCTGCGCGACCTGGGCACGAATGCGCGCGACATTCCCGTCAAGCGCTGGGTGCTCATGAGCATGCTGCCGGCGGGCTTCGCGCTGCTGGGCTTGCGGCTGGTGCAGGTGACGGTGGAGGTCCTGCGCGGGCAGCGCGACACCCTGGGCAGCGCCCACGGGCAGGCGCGCGAGCCGCCGCCCCCGGCGGGCGGGGCATCGGCATGAGCATCGCCTTCCTGTTCTTCCTGCTGCTGGCGACGATGCTGATCGGCGTGCCGATCGCCATGGCGCTGGGCCTGACCAGCGTCCTCACGCTGATGCTGTTCGGCCAGGAATCGCTGGCCGCGCTGGCCCTGAAGTTCTTCCAGGCCACGCAGAAGTACGAACTGCTGGCGGTCCCGTTCTTCATCCTCGCCGGCACGTTCCTGACGACCGGCGGCGTGGCGCGCCGCCTGATCGACTTCGCCAACGCGGCGGTCGGGCATTTCCACGGCGGACTGGCGCTGGCCGCGGTCGTGGCCTGCATGCTGTTCGCCTCGATCTCCGGATCGAGTCCCGCGACGGTGATCGCCGTCGGGTCGATCGCTATCAGCGGCATGGTGCGCAACGGCTATTCGCTCAAGTACGCGACCGGCGTCGTCATCAATGCCGGCACGCTCGGCATCCTGCTGCCCCCGTCCATCGTGATGGTCGTCTACGCGGCGGCCACCGAACAGTCCGTCGGCCGGTTGTTCGTGGCCGGCATCGTGCCGGGCTTCATCCTCGCCGCGATGCTGATGGTGGCGATCTACGGGTCGTCGTACCGCCTGGACGTGCCGCGCATCCCGTGGGGCGGCTGGCGCAAGCTCGGCCGCAGCGCGCTCGATGCCATCTGGGGCCTGCTGCTCGTGGTGATCGTCCTGGGCGGCATCTACGTCGGCGCCTTCACGCCGACCGAGGCCGCGGCGGTTTCGGCCGTCTACGCCTTCGTCGTGGCGGTGTTCATCTACCGCGACCTGCGGCTCAGGGACCTGTTCGGCGTGCTGCTCAACAGCAGCCGCGTCATCGTGATGCTGATGTTCATCATCAGCAATGCCGGCCTGTTCGCCTACGTGCTGACGTCGCTGCAGATTCCGCAGACCCTGACCGAGGCGATGGCCAGCGGCCACGTGCAGCCGTGGATGTTCCTGCTCACGATCAATGTCGCGATGCTGGTCGCGGGCAACTTCATGGAGCCGACCTCGATCGTCCTGATCTTCGCCCCGATCGTGTTCCCGATCGCGTCGCGGCTGGGCATCAACCCGATCCACCTGGGCGTGCTGATGACGGTGAACATGGAGATCGGCCTGGTGCACCCGCCGGTCGGGCTGAACCTGTTCGTCGCCGCCGGGGTCACCCGGCAGTCGCTCTGGGACGTCACCCGGGCGGCCCTGCCCTGGCTGGGGATCCTGGTGGCGTTCCTGCTGCTCATCACCTACGTGCCGGTTCTTTCCACCTGGCTGCCGGATCTTGCCTTCGGCAAGGATCCCTTCCTGAACGATTGACCGCCGTGCCCGGTGCCGCCGTACCGTGCGCAGTGTCACCTTACGAGTCTTCGACCATGACCAAGACCGCATCGCCGCTGGACACCGACATCGCCGTGCTGGGCGCCGGACCGGGCGGGTACACCGCCGCCTTTCGCGCCGCCGACCTGGGAAAGAAGGTGGTACTGATCGATTCGGGTCCGCGGCTCGGCGGCGTTTGCCTGAACGTCGGCTGCATCCCGTCCAAGGCCCTGCTGCACACGGCCCGGGCGATCACCGACGCCGCGGCCATCCCCGGCGTACGCTTTTCCGCACCCACGATCGACCTCGACGCGGTGCGCGCCGGCAAGGACGGCATCGTCAAGCGCCTCTGCCAGGGCCTCGCCGGCCTGGCGCGCCAGCGCGGCGTCACGGTGGTGAACGGATTCGGGCGCTTCACCGCGCCATCGGTCCTGCAGGTGCAGGCGCCGCAGGGAACGACCGAGGTCCGGTTCGCCCACGCGATCATCGCCTGCGGCTCGACGCCGGTACGCCTGCCCGGCTTGCCGTACGACGATCCGCGCATCATGGATTCCACCGGCGCACTGGAGCTGCGCGACGTACCGCAGCGTCTGTTGATCGTCGGCGGCGGCATCATCGGGCTGGAAATGGCGGCCATCTACCACGCCCTGGGCGCGAAGATCACGGTGGTCGAGCGCCTGCCCCAGCTGCTGCCCGGTGCCGACCCGGACCTCGTGCAGGTGCTGGCCCGGTCCGTCGCGGCGCGCTACGAGGGCGTCCACGTGGCCACCGAGATGCGCTTCGTCGCCGCCGCCGCGGACGGCCTGCACGTGGCGCTGGCCGGCCCCGGCGGCAGCACCGCGCAGGTGTTCGACCGCATGCTGGTCGCGGTGGGACGCCGGCCCAACGGCGCGCTGATCGACGCGCAAAAGGCCGGCGTGCGCGTCGACCCGCGCGGCTTCATCGCGGTGGATGCACAGATGCGGACCAATGTCCCGACCATCTTCGCCATCGGCGATGTCGTGGGCGAACCGATGCTGGCGCACAAGGCCACCCACGAGGCGCGGGTCGCGGCCGAGGTCATCTGCGGCCATGCGGTGCGCTTCGATGCCCGCACGATTCCGGCGGTCGCCTACACCGATCCGGAGATCGCCTGGATGGGGCTTACGCAAACGGAGGCCAGGCGCCGCGGCACGCGCTACGAAACGGCGACCTTCCCCTGGCAGGCAAGCGGGCGGGCGCTGGCCTCGGGTGCCGCGCACGGACTGACCAAGGTGCTGTTCGACCCCGGCACGCGCCGGCTGCTGGGCGCCGGCATCGTCGGCACCTCGGCCGGCGACCTGATCGCCGAAGCGGTCCTGGCCCTGGAAATGGACGCGGAGCTGGGCGATATTGCGCTGGCAGTCCATGCACACCCGACGTTCGCCGAGACCCTTGGCATGGCAGCCGAACTGGCGCAAGGGACGATCACCGATCTCATCGCTCCGCGGTCGCGCCATGCGAAGCGCTAGTGCCGGCGCGATCGATGCGCACGGCAGCCGGCGCCGGCTGCCGATGGCCCGGCGGGCATTGCTGGCGGCCGCGCTTTGCCTGGGCCTGCCGTCCCTGGCGGGGGGTGCGGCACCGGAACCGGCCCGGCCGCTCGTTCTGACCGAAGCCATTCCACTGGAGGGGATCAAGGGACGATTCGATCATTTGGGCATCGGCGGCGGCCGGCTGTTCGTGGCGGCGCTCGGCAGCAATGCGGTGATCGCCATCAACCTGCGCGCCCGGACGATCGCGCATACGATCGCCGGCGTGCATGACCCGCAGGCCGCGGTCTACTCGCCGGAAACCGACAAGCTGTTCGTCAGCAGCGGCCTGGAGAGCAAGGTGTACATCTTCGATGGCACGACCTACGCTCCGATCGCCGCGGTGGACGTCGAGGGCGGCGCCGACAACATGCGCTATGACGCCGCCACCCGACGGGTCTACGTCGGTTGCGGCGACGATGCCAGGACCGGTGCCATCGCGACGATCGATGCCGTCACGAACGCCCGCCTCGACGAGACCTATCGGCTGGGCGGCGAGCCCGAATCGTTCCAGCTGGAGAAATCCGGACCGAACATCTACGTGAACGTGCCCGATTCGCGCCACGTCGCAGTGGTGAACCGGCAGACAAAGGCGATCGCCCGCTGGGACCTGCGGGGCGTCGCCGGCAATTTTTCGATGGCCCTGGACGAGGCCGATCACCGGCTGTTCGTCGGCACGCATGCACCGGCCCGCATCGCGGTGCTCGACACCCGCAGCGGCCGGATGATCGCGTCGCTGCCCGGTGTTCAGGGCAGCGACGACCTGTACTTCGATGCCGAGCGCAAGCGCCTCTACATGCCGGGGTCGCAGGGCTTCATCTACGTCTACCAGATGAAAGATCCCGACCACTACCAACTGCTGGCGAAGGTACCCTCGGCGCTGGGTGCAGCGACCGCCGGCTACTGGGGGCGGCAGGCCAAGGGTTTCGACCGCTTCTACCTGGCCGTTCCGGCGCACGGCGCCGAGCCGGCGGAAATGCGCATCTACGTCGTACAGGATTGAGCCCGTCCGCGGTTGCTGCGGCGCTCACATGCCCTGTAACCCGCGTTGCGCGTCGGCAACGAGTCGCAACTTATGCGCCCGAAAGCGCACCCCCCGCGCCTACTTCAGCCTTCCCTGCGCCTTCATCCGGTCGCACGCCATCCCGTATCCGCCGGGCAGATCGACCCCCTTGGCCTTGGCGCGCTCCTGCATGTCCTTGTGGTGCTCGGCCAGGTAGGCCTTGCATTCGTCATAGGTCTTCATCGAGGTCATCTTTTCGCGGTGCGCGTTCTGTTCGTCGGCTGTCATGAGCGACCAGCCCGGCGTAACACCGGGGCCCCAGCCCATCTGCCCGCCCATCGGGCCGCCGCCCATCGGGCCACCCATCGGACCGGAGCCGGGCCCCGGCCCAGGCGCGGTTTGCGCATTGACGGTGCCGCAGACGGCCAGTACGGCGCACGCCAGGATAATTCTGGTGGTCGATTGCATGGTGGTTCTCCCTCGTCGGTGACCGGAAGCGCACGTTAGCAGGTGCCGTTGCGGCGGCGTTGAGGAGAATCAATCCGCCTTCAACGCGTCGCCCGGCGGCGCTCGCGCCTTTGCGGCGCAGCGGTCGGGAACCGGCTAGATGACCGCGTCCCAGGGTTGGGAAATCCGCATTGCGCAATTGACGATGCCGGCCATCGAGTAGGTCTGCGGGAAGTTGCCCCATTGTTCGCTCCCGGTCACGGAAAGGTCCTCCGACAGCAGGCCGAGGCTGTTGCGCCGCGCCAGCAGCGCCTCGAATATCTCGCGCGCCTGCTCGCGGCGCCCGACCCGCGCCAGCGCGTCGACGCGCCAGAAGGAACAGGCATTGAACGTCGTTTCCGGACGCCCGAAGTCGTCGGCCGCTTCGTAGCGGCGCATGAAGGCGCCGTGGCACAAGGTGCGCTCGAGCGCATCGAGGGTGCTGACGAAGCGCGGGTCGGCGGCGTCCAGAAAGCCGACCTCGGCCATCAGCAGCACGCCGGCGTCCAGATCGCTGCCCCTCGAAGCTCTCGACGAAGGCTCCGCGCTCGTCGCTCCACGCCCGCTGCAGGATCGTCGCGCGGATGCGCGTCGCGCGCTCGGCCCACAGGCGCGCGCGCTCGGCATGGCCGAGCGCGCGGGCGATCTTGGCCAGCCGGTCGCAGGCCGCCCAGCACATCAGCGCCGACGAGGTGTGCACGCGCGAGCGCGTGCGCAACTCCCACATGCCCGCGTCCGGCTGGTCGTGCAGCAGCCAGGCGCGTTCGCCCACGCGCTCGAGCAGCGCGAAGTCCTGCGGCGTCGGCGCGGCGGAACAGGCGCTGGTCGTGGAAGGCCTGGGCGGCGCCGAGCACGATGTTGCCGTAGACGTCGTGCTGGAAGTGCTCGTAGGCCTGGTTGCCGACGCGCACCGGCGCCATGCCGCGGTAGCCGGCCAGGCCGGCCTACGATGCGCTCGTCGAGGCGCCGCTCGAGGCCGATGCCGTACAGCGGCTGCACGTGGCCGCCTTCGGCGGCGCGCACCACGTTGTGCAGCCAGCGCAGGTAGTCCTCCATCGTGCCGAGCTCGGCCAGGCTGTTGAGCGCACGCACGACGAAGAAGGCGTCGCGCAGCCAGCAGTAGCGATAGTCCCAGTTGCGCTGGCTGCCCGGCGCCTCGGGAATGCTGGTCGTCATCGCCGCGACGATGGCGCCGGTCTCCTCGTACTGGCAGAGTTTCAGCGTGATGGCCGCGCGGATCACCGCCTCCTGCCATTCCAGCGGCAGCGCCAGGCGGCGCGTCCAGCGGCGCCAGAAGCGCGTGGTCTGCTCCTCGAAGTCGCGCGCGGTCTCCTCGATTCCGCCCTCCAGGGTCTCATCCGGCCCCAGCAGCATGCTGACCGGTTCGTGCAGCGAGACCCAGGATTCGTCGGCGACATACGTCAGCGGCACGTTCGTGGTCAGGCGCAGCGCCCCGGCGGGGCCGACGAAGCGCATGTGATTGCTGCCGCGCGTGCGCACCGGCTCGCCGGCGCCCCATTCGCAGCGCGGCCGCACGATGAAGCGCACGCGCGGGTGGCCGTGCAGCGGACGGACGCGCCGCACGATCTGGGCCGGCCGGAACATGCGGTCGCGCTGCAGGAAGCGCGGCGCAAAGTCGACGACCTCGATGCCGTGCCCGCCCGCGTCGTGCAGCGTGGTGCGCAGGATGGCCGTTCCGGGGTCATAGCGCTGCACCGACGAGACGCAGCCCTCGAGTTCGACCGCCATCGTGCCGTCGGCGCCGATGCCGTCGCGCGAATCCAGCAGCGCCTTGAAGACCGGGTCGCCGTCGAAGCGCGGCATGCAGCACCAGACGATGCGCCCGCGGCCGTCGACAAGGGCGCTGATCGTGCAATTGCCGATCATCCCCAGGTCCAGGTTGGCCGGAGCATGGGGACTGGCCGTGGCGGAAGCATTCATGCGGACCTCGGTTTCGTGACGCGTCGGCGGCACCGCACTGCAATCGATGTCGGTGCTGGCCGGTGGAGTTGCCTGCGCGCCAATATAATCGCCACGCGACTTCGCGCGGCAGCGACAGCGGCTGCCGGGCCACCCAGGGCTGGCCCACGGGCGCTGCCACCGGCTCCTTCGAGGACCGCGCGCATGAACACCTTCAGACTGCAGCTGCGTTTCCTGGTTCCGCTGGCGCTGACGCTGATCGCGGCGGCCTACCTCGCGCTGCCGATCATGGATCACCTCAACCTGCGCTGGTTCTCGCGCGATCTGAACCTGCGCGGCAGCCTGCTGACCAACGCGCTCTCGGATTCCATCGCCGAGGCGCTCGCCAATCCGCGCGCCAGCCACCTGCAGAACCTGTTCAACCGCGCGGTGCAGGACGAGCGGCTGGTGGCCATCGGCCTGTGTTCGCTCGACGGCCGCGTCCTGCGCCGCACGGCCGCGTTTCCCGCGACGCTGGACTGCGCCGAGGCGATGACGATCGCCGCGCGCAGCGACCCGGTCCTGGCGATTCCCGGCGGCTCGGTGCAGGTCGGCGTGCATCCGGTGAACGCCGAGGCCGGCAAGATCGCCGACCTGGTGCTGCTGCACGACCTGAGCTTCGTCGAGCGCCGCAGCCTGGACACGCGCCGCTACCTGCTGGGCCTGATCGTCGCGCTCGGCGGCGCGATGGCGCTGATCACGGTGGTGGTGGCGCAATTGAGCTGGCGCGGCTGGGTGTCGGGCGCGCGCGCGCTGTTGCGCGGCGAGGGGCTGCTGCGGCCCCTGTTGCCGCCGTCGCCCGAACTGGCGCCGCTGGCGGCCGACCTGCGCACGCGGCTGCGCGACCTCGAGGACGAGATCCGCCGCGGCACCGCCGCTGCCACCGAATGGAGCCCCGACCGCCTGCGCTCGCTGCTGCGCACCAGCCTGCGCGGCGACGAGATCATCGTCGTGTCCAATCGCGAGCCGTACGTGCACGAGCATTCCGGAACCGCGATCGTGACGCGCCGCCCGGCGAGCGGTCTGGTGACGGCGGTCGAACCGGTCATGCGCGCCTGCTCGGGGACGTGGATCGCGCACGGCAGCGGCAGCGCCGACGCCGAGGTGGTCGACGCGCGCGACCGCGTGCTGCTGCCGCCGGGGCGCCGCGAATACACGCTCAAGCGGATCTGGCTCAGCGCGGAGGAGGAGCAGGGGTACTACTACGGCTTCGCCAACGAGGGGCTGTGGCCGCTGTGCCACGTGGCGCACGTACGGCCGGTGTTCCGCGAACCGGACTGGCAGGCCTACCTGGGCGTGAACCGGCGCTTTGCCGACGCGGTCGTGGACGAGGCGCGCAGCGAGGATCCGGTCGTGCTGGTGCAGGATTACCACTTCGCGCTGGTGCCGGCGCTGATCCGCAAGCGCCTGCCGCGCGCCACCATCCTGACCTTCTGGCACATACCGTGGCCCAACCCCGAGTCGTTCGGGATCTGCCCCTGGCGCAACGAGATACTGGAGGGCATGCTCGGCAGCACGATACTGGGGTTCCATACGCCCTTCCATTGCAAGAACTTCATCGAGACCGTCGACCGCTACGTCGAGGCGCGCATCGAGCACGAACATTCGACGATTTCGTTCCGCGACACCGATACCTTCGTCGAGAGCTATCCGATCTCCATCGAGTGGCCCGACGCGGCGCGGGCGGCCGGCTGGCCGCCGCTCGAGCAGTGCCGGGCCGAGGTGTGCGCGCGCTTCGGGATCGGGCCGGGACAGAAGCTGGCGGTCGGCGTCGACCGCCTCGACTACACCAAGGGCATCCTGGAGCGCCTGCGCGCCGTCGAGCGGCTGTTCGAGCGCAACCCGGAATGGGTCGGGCGTTTCGTCTTCGTGCAGGTTGCGGCGCCGTCGCGCAGCTCGCTCGAGGAATACCGCAATTTCGAGACCCGCATCGCCGCGGCGGCGGAGCAGATCAACCGGCGCTTTGGCGGACCCGCGTACCAGCCCGTGCGACTGCTGATGCAGCATCACGACGCCGCCGCCGTGACCGAGCTGTACCGCGCCGCCGACGTATGCCTGGTGACCAGCCTGCACGACGGCATGAACCTGGTCTGCAAGGAGTTCGTCGCCGCGCGCGACGACGAACGCGGGGTGCTCATCCTGAGCCGATTCGCCGGCGCGGCGCGCGAGCTGACCGAGGCGCTGGTGGTCAATCCCTATCACGTCGAGGAGTGCTCCCAGGCGCTGCAGCAGGCGCTCACGATGACCGAGGCGGAGCAGCGCGAGCGCATGTCGAGCCTGCGCATGACGGTGCGCGAATTCAACGTCTATCGGTGGGCCGGCCGGATGCTGGTGGACGCCGGCCGGCTGCGCCTGCGCCAGCGGATCGACGCGCGCGTGCGCCGCCACCAGCTCGGATGACCCGCGGGACCGCCATGCGCCACCTGTTCAGCGAAGCGGGCCGGGCGGCAATGGTGGCGGCGCTGCGCGCCGATCCGCTGCTGGCATTCGACTTCGACGGCACGCTGGCGCCGATCGTCGCGCGCCCCGACGACGCCTGCGTGAGCGCCGTGCTGGCGGCGCAGCTCGACCGGCTGGCGCGCCTGCGGCCGCTGGCCATCATTACCGGGCGCGCCGTGAGCGACGTTGCGCCGCGCCTGGGCTTCGCGCCACGCTTCATCGTGGGCAATCATGGCGCCGAGATGCCCGGCGTGGCGCCGCGCTTCGACATGGCGGCGCTCGAACGCCTGCGCGCGCGCGTGGCCGCCGGGCACGCCGCACTGGCCGATGCCGGCGTCGTGGTCGAGGACAAGCGCTACTCGCTGGCGCTGCATTATCGGCAGGCGCCGGACCGCCGGCGTGCGCGCGATCGCATCGACGCCGTCCTGGCCGGCCTGGAGCCGGAATTGCTGCGCGTTCCCGGCAAGAGCGTCTGCAACGTCGTGTGCGCCGGCGCGCCCGACAAGGGCGATGCGGTGGTCGCGCTCGCGCGCCAGGCCGGCGGCGGCTCGGTGATCTTCGCCGGCGACGACCGCAACGACGAATCGGTGTTCGCGCGGGCGCAGCCGGACTGGCTGACGGTCCGGGTCGGGCGCGACGATCCGCGCTCCCGGGCGGCGTTCTTCCTCGAGGACCAGTCGGAGGTCCTGGCCTTCCTGCAGCAGCTGGCGGGCCTCATGGAGGCCGGCTGAAGGCCTCGGATCGCCCCCGCGGCACGTTCGACCGGGCCGGTACAATCGGCCCGCAAGGCCGGCGCCCGACGGCCAGCGGCGGCGCCGTGCGCCCCCGGTCCCCCGCTCCGGCGGCATACATGAACTTCGGTTGCGCCGCGCATGAGCATCGATAGCGTCGAGTTCCTGCTGCTGGTGGCTGCGCTGGTGGCGATGGTCGCGCGGCGGGTACGCCTGCCCTACACCGTCGGGCTCGTCCTGGCCGGGCTGGCGCTGGGCGCGCTGCCGCTGGTCGGCGCGCTGTCGTTGTCGCGCGAACTGCTGTTCACGATACTGCTGCCGCCGCTGATCTTCGAGGCGGCGCTCTTCCTTCCCTGGGCCGAGCTGCGGCGGGACCTGCCCGTCATCGTCCTGATGGCCACCGCCGGACTGCTGCTGGCCGCCCTGGTCACCGCGCTGGGACTGCACCTGCTGGCCGGCTGGCCGCCGGTCGCGGCGGCCGGCTTCGCCGTGCTGATCGCCGCCACCGACCCGGTGTCGGTCATCGCCACATTCAAGGAAGCGCGGGTCGGCGGCCGCCTGCGGCTGCTGGTCGAAGCCGAAAGCCTGTTCAACGACGGCACCGCCGCGGTCGGCTTCGCCCTGGTCGTGGCGTTTGCCGCAAACAGCGCGTCCACCGCGCTCGACGTGGCCGGCGGCGCGCTCTGGATCGTCGGCGGCGGCCTCGCCTGCGGCGGCCTGCTGTCCCTCGCCGTCCTCTACCTGGCCGGCAAGACGGGCGATCATCTGGTTGAAGTCACGCTCACGACGGTCGCCGCCTATGGGTCCTTCCTGCTGGCCGAGCGCCTGCAGTGCTCGGGAATACTGGCCAGCCTTACGGCCGGCCTGGTTTTCGGCGGTCGCAGCCGCCTGTGCACGCTGTCGGCGCGTGGCCGGGAGGCGGCCGAGTCCTTCTGGGAATACGCGGCATTCGTGTCCAACTCGCTGATCTTCCTCATGATCGGCATCCAGGAGGCGCGCCAGAACTTCCTGCACGACTGGGACAGCACGCTGCTGGCCATCGCGCTGGTGACGCTGGGCCGGGCGGCCGCGGTGTACCCGCTGGCACTGCTGTTCCGGCGTGGGCCGCTGCGCGTCGCGCGCGCCTTCCAGCACATCCTCTTCTGGGGCGGCCTGCGCGGGGCCCTCGCCCTTGCGCTGGCGCAGGGCCTGCCGGAATCGTTCCCCAGCCGCGACCGGATCCTGTCGGTCACCTTTGCCGTGGTGGCGTTTTCGGTCCTGATCCAGGGACTGACCATGACCCCGCTGCTGCGGCGCCTGAAGCTGGTGCCGGGTCCGGGCGCCAGCACCGAGTAGGCGCGATACCGCCATTGCGCGCGGGGCCATCGGCGGCATGCCGGCATCGGCACAGGCTAATATCGCCGCCTTTCGTCGATGCTCGCGCGCCGCGCTGGCGGCCATGCGCGTGCACTTTTCCTTTATCAGGGAGTCCACATGAAGATGTATCCGACGTTCGGCGCCGGCCTTGCGCTGGCCACCGGCCTGCTGTTGTCCGGCCTCGCGCAGGCCGGCGCTCCCCAGCTTAAGACCCAGGCACCCGGCTACTACCGGGTCATGATCGGCGACATCGAGGTGACCGCCCTGTCGGACGGCACGTTCCCGCTGCCGGCCGACAAGCTGCTGACGAATACCACGCCGGCCAAGATCGACAAGGCGCTGGCCAGCGCCTTCCTGAAGGACCCCGTGGAGACCTCGGTCGACGGCTTCCTGATCAACACCGGCAGCAAGCTGGTGCTGGTCGATACGGGCGCCGGTTCCTATTTCGGACCGACGCTGGGCAACCTGCTGGTGTCGCTCAAGGCCTCGGGCTACACGCCGGAGCAGGTCGACGAGATATACATCACCCACATGCATCCGGACCACATCGGCGGCCTGGTGAGCGGCGGCAAGCGGGTGTATCCCAATGCGGTCGTGCGCGCCGACCGCCACGAGGCCGACTACTGGGTCAGCCAGGCGCACCTGGATGCGGCGCCGCAGGACCGGAAGAATTCCTTCAAGGCAGCGCTCGAATCCATCGAGCCGTACATGACCGCGGGCAAATTCAAGGCCTTCGATGGCGACACCGAACTGGTGCCGGGCGTCAGGGCGCTCGCCAGCCACGGCCACACGCCCGGCCATGCCACGTACGTGGTGGAGAGCGAGGGCCAGAAGCTGGCGCTGTGGGGCGACCTGATCCACGTCGGCGCCGTGCAGTTTCCCAGCCCCGCGGTGACCATCGCCTTCGATACCGATGCCAAGGCGGCCGCGGCCGAGCGCAAGAAGGCCATGGTCGACGCCGCCCGCAATGGCTACTGGATCGCAGCCGCCCACCTGCCTTTCCCCGGCATCGGCCACCTGCGCGCCAGCGGCAGCGGCTACACCTTCGTTCCGGCCAATTACACGACGCTGCACTGAGCGGCGCGCAGGCAGCCCGCCCGTTGCGCGCGCCGCGGCGGGACGAGCGGGCGGCTACGGGCGGTTCGGACGGCGCGCGCCGGCGCGTTGCGCGGTTCCCCGGCGGGGGCGCAGGCTGCTCAGGCGCACCATCAGTTCCGTGGGCAGCAATATCGGATTGGGCCGGCGCCCGCCGATGACCGACAGCAGCGCATCGACCAGCGCCCGCCCGGCCGCGCGGATGGGCTGGCGCACCGTGGTGAGCGGCGGATCGCAATACCTGGCCAGCTCGATATCGTCGTAACCGATGACGGCGATATCCTCGGGCACGCGCACCTTCATCTCGCGCAGCGTACTGATCGTGGCGACCGCCAGCGAATCGCTGCAGGCGAATATGGCGTCGAAGCGCACGCCGCGGCGCAGCAGGTCGAGCGTCGCCTGGCGCGCGTCGTCGGCGTGGAATCCGGCCGACACGAACAGCTGGGGATCGATGGTCTGGCCCGCCTCGACCAGGGCCTGGCAATGGCCGTCGTAGCGATGCGCCACCTCGGGCATGGCGACATCGCCGAAGAAGGCCACGCGCCGGCAGCCGGACTCGAGCAGGTGGCGCGTCGCCGCGAGCCCGCCGGCGGCGTTGTCGCTGCCCACCGTGCAATAGAGCTGCTGCGGCAGCGTTGCACCCCACACCACGACGGGAAAGCCGCGTGCCGCCAGCTCGTTGAGCTGCTCGTGGTGCCGCCATTGGCCGATCATCAGGATGCCGATCGCGCGTCCGGTGCCGTGCAGTTCGGCGATCGCCCCGGTGTGCTCGGCATCGACGCGCGTGAGCAGCATGTTGTAGCCGTGATCGTCGAGTTCGTCGGCCAGCGTCCTGAGCATGCTCTCGGAGAACGGATCGGCGAGCGCGCGGCGCGTCCTGCGCTCGAAGGGCAGCACCACGGCCACCGTGCGGTTCTGGCGCAGGCGCAGGTTCTGCGCGCCGATGTTGATCGAGTAGTTGAGCGACTGCGCCAGGTCGCGCACGCGCTTGCGCGTGGCCGCGCCGATCAGCTCGCTGCCGCTGAGCGAACGCGACACCGTCGAGATCGAAACGCCGGCCAGGCGCGCGACATCGGCCATCTGCAGGCGCCGCAGCTCGCTGCCGTCGCTGCTGCCTGCGGCCGGGTCTGCCTTGCCGGGGGTTTTTCGGGCCATGGATCCACACCAAACTGAACGTCAACAGGCGCGCCGGTTCAGTTGGCGGCGCCGCCGGCAGGGCCATTCTAGGCCAGCGCCGCGCCCGGATCAGTGCAGGTAGGCGTCGTCAAAGGTCTTGACGATCAGGACGCACACCAGCACGACGAAGGCGCCGCGCAAGAAACGGTTGCCATAGCGCAGCGCCAGCCGGCTGCCCACCTGGCCACCGGCGAAATTGGCCACGGCCATCGCGGCACCGACCTTCCACAGCAGCGCACCCTTGACGACGAAGACGATCAGCGCCGCCAGGTTCGAGGCGACGTTGGCCAGCTTGGCGGGGGCGGCGGCATTGAGGAAATCGAAACCGAGGATGCGCACGAACAGCAGCTTGTAGAGGGCGCCGGCGCCGGGCCCGAAGAAGCCGTCGTAGCAGCCGACCGCGGCGGCCCCGGCGGCGGCCACTGCGGCCTCGCGCGCCGCGCGTACCGGGGCCGGTGCAGCAGCCCGGCCTGGCCCCAGGCGGTGTACACGAGGATCAGCAGCAGCAGAAAAGGCAGCGCCTTGCGCATCGGCGCGGCCGGCACGAGCGTGATCGCATAGGCGCCGGCCAGCGCCGCGAGGAAGGCGGCGACCACGGCGGGCGCCACCGTGCTCCAGCGCGGGACGGTCGCACGCGCGTAGTGGATCGCCGCTCCGGTGGTGCCGACGCAGCCGGCAAACTTGTTGGTGCCCAGCAGCACGGCCGGAGCGGCGCCGGGAAACGCCGCGAACAGGGCCGGCACCTGCAGAAGGCCGCCACCGCCCATCACGGCATCGACGAGCCCGGCACCGAACGCGGCGCCACACAGCAGCAGCCAGTCGGCTTCAGGCGGCGTCGGCATGCGGCCGGGGCCTGCGCAGCAGCACCGCGACGCCGGACAGGACGATGCCGGCGGCCAGCCATTCTGGCAACGTCACGGTTTCACCGCCGATGCCGACGCCCAGCACGAGCGCGATGACCGGATTGACGAAGCAATAGCTCGTCGCCACCGCCGCCGTCGTGCGCGCCAGCAGGATCATGTAGGCATTGAACGCGACGAGCGAGCCGAAGACCAGCAGGTAGCCCCAGGCGGCGGCCGCGACCGGCGCCGGCGGCCAGGCGGGCGTCTCGCGCGTGGCCAGCGCCAGTGCGCTCAGCAGAACGCCGCCGCACAGCATCTGGCTCGCGTATCCCATGGGGCCCGGAGCCAGGTGAAAGCGGCGCTGGCTCAGCACGCTGCCCAGCGCCCAGCCGCTGCAGGCCACCACGATCGCCGCCAGGCCGGACGGTGAACTGCGGAATTCGGCGCCCTGCGTCAACAGCAGGATGCCGGCAAAGCCGATGCCGATTCCCAGGACCTCGCGCCGCGACGGGCGCACGCCGAAGAGATAATTTACCGCCGTGATCATCATCGGACCGACGGCGATGAACGCCACGACCAGGCCCGAGCCGATGGTCTGCTCGGCGACGGCAGTACCGCCCATGCCGCAGACCAGCATCAGGGCGCCGATGATGGTCGCATTGCGCCACTGGCGCGCCGTGGGCAGCGGCGCGCCGGCGACGAGCCGGCACCACAGGAATAGCAAGGCGCCGGCACCGAGAAAGCGGGTCCCCATCTGGAAGAAGGGCGGAAAGCTGATAAGGGCGTAGCGGATCGCGAGGTAGGTCGAACCCCAGACGAGCCAGGTCGCCGCCAGGCAGACCAGCACCAGCGGCGACAGCGTGCGCGACGGCGCGACGGCGTTCATCGGGGACGGCGGCTGAACACCAGGACGTCGAGATCGCCGGCGTCGCCCGGCGCCGGCAGATACAGGGCGTGCGTGCGCGGATCCACGTCGATGGTGCGCGCGCCGCGGCGCGACGCGACGACGGCCGGCGGCGCGAGCGCCGCGCCCCCCGCCAGGCCGACGACGCTGATGGTGCCGTCGGCGCCATTGGCGCTGACGGCATAGCCGTCGTCGACGACCACCCCGTCGGGCCCGCCGCCGATCGGCACGCGCGCCAGCACGCGGTGCGTGGCCGGATCGCTGATGACCATCAGGTGATTGCTGCAGACCGAATAGAGCCGGTGGGCAGGATCGAGCGCCAGGCCGGTCGGTTCGACGCACGGCGCGATGGAGTAGCGCTGGACGACGCGGGCGTCGCGTGTGTCGATTTCGACGATCATGGCCGTGTCCTCGATGTTGACGAAGACATGACCGTGTTCGTCGACCCGCGCGAATTCGGGCTTTCCGCCCAGGGGCAGCGACGCCGCGACGACCCGGCCGTCGGCCGCATCGACGATCGTGGCGTCGTGCGATTTGCCGTTGAATGCGACGATGCGCCGCGTCGACGGTTCGTAGACGATGGCGTCGGGATTGCGGCCCGCCGCAACCGTCTGCAGCACCGCGAGCGTCTTCAGGTCGAAGGCGACCAGCGCGTCGCCCCTGCCGTCGCTGATATAGCCGCGCCCGGTGGCGGCGGCAATGGCAATGCCGTGGGTGCCGTGCAAGCCGCCGATCGCACCGATGCGCGCATGCGTCGCCAGGTCCATCACATCGATGCGCCCGGCGTGGGCCACGTACAGCCGCCCGGCCGCCGGGTCGACGGTGACGTAATCCCAGCGCGACCCGGCCCCCAGCCCGAAGTGACCCGTCAGCTCATAGGCGCTTGCCGGCGCTGCCGGGGCGGCGGCGGTGGCCAGGCCGCGCCATGCGAGCAGGGCGGCAAGTACGACGAATGGGCCACGGCGGTGGCGGCGCGCAAGTGACATGGTGGCGGCTCCGCGAAGCATGAGAGGCGCAGACTAGCGCAGACGAACCGCCGGCACGGTGACGTGCGCACGAATGGGACGGCCCGGGCGATCCGGACTGCCGCCGCGACAGGCGGCAACCTGCCCCGGACTCAACCGTTGGCGGGCTTTTCCGCTGCGGGCGCTTCCGGCGCGGAAGCGGGTTGTTCGGTGGGGGCGGATCCGTCGTCAGCGGATTTCGGACGGGCGTGGCGCAGGCGCTTTTCTTCCTGCTTCTTCTTGCGTGCCAGTTCGCGTTGACGTTTTTCGAAAGAGTAGTTGGGTTTTGCCATCGTCCGACCGCAATGGGCCGCCGCGTACTGGCGTGGCGCCGGTGCGCGGGGAAACTGCAACCGGCCGCGGCGGGTGCCGCGGCCGGCATTACTGCCGAACTCAGATCGCGCGGATCTGGGTCGCTTGCGGGCCCTTGCTGCCCTGGGCGACCACGAACTCTACGCGCTGGCTTTCCTGAAGCGACTTGAAGCCGTTGCCTTGAATTTCCGAGAAATGCGCAAACAGATCCTTGCCGCCGTCATCGGGGGTGATGAAGCCGAAACCTTTTGCATCGTTGAACCACTTGACGATCCCAGTTGCCATGAAAACTCCGAATTGATTAAGGGAAATATCGCCGAGCATCGCACGGCGTGCAGACGATCAAGCGACGCAAGCTGGGTAAACCGCAGGAGCGCGATCGACGCGACCAGCTGGAAGGACCAAGGGCAAACGAGACTTAAACGAACGCGATAGCAATAGTACTCCAAATGCGCGCGTAAAACCACGCTGGCATCACGTGAACAGGACGAGGCGGGGAACGGCGCCAAACCGCCCCCGCGCCGGCTGGGCCGGCCGCCGGGCGCAGCGCGCCAGCCGGCAAATGTTAAATTCAGCGGTTTGCGGTTCCGTGAACCGCCCTTCGGGTGCCCATTGTGAAGAGTCGTTTCGTTCTAGCGTCGACCTCGACGGCATTGCTGCTGTGCAGTTGCCTGGGTAATTCGGGTTCGCCGGCGCCGACACCGGCGGGCGCCCAGGCCTTTGCCGGCGACGGAATCGCCAGCGTGACGTGGAACGACGATCCGCTGGTCCAGTACTGGGTCTTCCACGCCCAGGATCCGACCCTGTCGACCAACAACTGGACGAACCTGTTCAATGCGGGCGCCCTGGTGGGGGTGGTCTCGCCGGCGATCATCTGCGGGCAGATCAACAACCCCAATCCGACGCCGAGCTTTCCCACGACGTACTTCACGGTCAATGGCCGAACGGGTACGGCGCCCGGCGGCACCAGCAGCCCCCTGGTCAGCGCCTCGCCGCGTCCGGCCGGCGGTGCCGACGCCGGCTGGGTGGCCGGCGCCTCGGTTCCGGCGCCGCTGACGGCATTGGGCTACGCCAGCGTCACCGGATGCGGATATTCCGGGCGGCCGCCCTCGGGCACCTATGTGGCGGCCGGCCCCGGCGGCACCATCTTCACGAGCACGCTGACGCCCAACGTGGCAGGGCCGCTGGCATCGTCCCAGGGCAACTCGGTCATGACCTGGACCCGCGCGACGACGCCGGCCGGATTCAGCGAGGACCTGCTCGGCGTTGCCTCGTTCTCGTTCGGCTCGGCCTACAACAATCCGGGCGTGGCCAGCTTCGTGTTCGTGGTCGTGGGCAAGGGCGGGACCATCCTGCGCAGCACCGACGGCGTGAACTGGCAGCAGGTTGCCGGGGTACCGACGAGCAACAACCTCAATTCGGTGACCGTTGCCGGGTCCACCTTCATCGCGGTGGGCGACGGCGGGGTGATTCTCACCAGCCCCGACAGCCTGAACTGGACGATCGACACCTATGCCATGGCGGTCTCCACCAACACGCTGAACAAGGTCCGCTGCGTCGGCACGACCTGCGTGGCCGTCGGCGCCAACGGCACGACGCTGTGGTCCATCAACGGCGGGGCCAACTGGAGCCTGTACACGTACGGCACGAACAACTGGACCCAGATCGCCTACGGCAACAACGACGCCAACGCCGACGCCGTGGTGTCGCAACCGGGCGGCGTGCTGACGGTAACCTTCACCAACGAGGCGATCAACACCTGGGTCGTGGTCGACGCCAACGGCTACTACGCCTACACCAACACCGTCGGCGCCTGGAGCGGCAGCGGCGTCATCGCGCCGTCGATCGTCGCCATCGACTACACCACGCGTTTCGTGGCGCTCGACGCCGTAGGCAATTCGTTCGCCAGCGAGGACGGCATAACCTGGCGCGCAGTGGGCGCGAGCAACGTCGTCGACGCCGTGGACATGGTGTCCAACAGCGTCGGCTACGTGGCCATCGGCCACTCGGGGGCGAACGCGTCGTCGTTCTGAAGCGGACGGCCTGGCCGCCGCGACGGTGCGGGGCGGCGGCGCCAGGCGCCTAGTACTCGAAGTCGATCTGCGCGCGAAGCGTCGTGTCCGGCGCGCCGCGGGACGTGCCGACGAGCAGCGCGGCGTTATAGCCCAGCGCACGGCCCGGGCCCATCCGGTACCGGCCGAATAGCGCCGGGCCGAGGCGATGTGATTGCCCCACTTGCGCGCCCCAGTGGTTCCAGGGGCCGAGATCGCCCAGCGCCTGCAGGCCGAAATCCAGGCGCGGGTCGGAGCGATAGCGGACCTGGAACTGGTAGGCCAGTTGCGTCGGCGTGAAATCCTGCGCGCCGACGACGCGCGTCACCAGCAGGTTGGCATTGAGCTGGATGTTGTCCAGATCGGTCTGCAGCAGCGGCCCGAGGGTGAATTTCCAGCCCTGCGATGCGGTGCGCGGGCGTTCCACTTCGACGGTTGCACCCAGGTCGACCGGCCATTCGCCCGGCTCGGCAAAGCGCACGATGTTTTCCCACGAAAAGGCGTCGAGTCCCCCGCCCGATGCGCCGGCGCGCGCATTGGCCACCTGCGCGTAGGCCTCGGTGAGCCACGAACTGTTGACCGCCGCGCCCCAGGCGATGGCCGCCGCCTGTGCAGCCGGCGCGCCGTTGGGCGCGGCCGATGCGGCGCCCAGGATGGCGTCGATCTCGCGCTCGCCGGCGGTGAAATCGAGGGTCAGTACGTAGTCGTTGGGGTCGGCCAGCGCCGGCAGCGGGCATGCCGCGAGGATCAGGGAGAGGCTCAGCCAGTGCGGTATCGCGCGGGACTTCGGCATCGGGGAAAAGCGGCGAATGCGCGGGAAGCGTCGGTCAGACCCGGCGCGCGCGGCGCGCGGCGATCGAAACGATGAGCAGAACCGCAACGGCGAAGAATACCTGCGTGGCGCTGGGTTGGGCGTCGTATCCCACCAATGCGTGCAGCATGGCGCCGAGGCCCGAGTCGGGCGCGATCCAGCGCGAGGTATCCCACAGCGGCTGCATGACCGGCGGGAGCACGTCGGCCTGGATCAGCACTTCGGCCAGCTGCGCCGCCATGCCCGCGGCGACCAGCAGGAGCAGCCACGCCGTGACGCTGAAGAAGTGGCGCACGGGAATGCGCAGCAGGCCCCGGTAAAGCAGCAGCCCGGCCGTCGCGCCCGCGGCGAGCCCAAGGAGCGCGCCCTCGCCGAGCGCCGGCAGGCTCAGGCGGCTGCCGGCAAGGATGCCGAAGAAGAACAGCACGGTCTCGGAGCCCTCGCGCAGCACCGTGAGCGCGATGGCGATGCTCAGCGCGCTCATGGCCAGCTCGCCGCGGCTGACCGATGCGCCAAGCTCGCGCGCATCGGCGGCGAAGCGCCGCCCGTTGGCCGACATCCAGATGTTGTGCCAGGCGAGCATCACCACGGCGGTGGCCAGCACCGCGGCGCTGAAGTATTCGTGACCCATGCCGTTGGCCCAGCGGCCCAGCGTGCCGGCCAGCAGCGCCACCAGCAGCGCGCCGGCCAGGCCGAGGGTTGCGCCCAGCGCGATCCAGCGCCCATGGTTGGCGATCGGCCGCGTGGCAGCGGCGATGATGCCGATGACCAGGGCGGCTTCCAGCGTTTCGCGAAAGACCAGCAGCGCGGCGTTCAGCATGCCGGCCCCCGCGCCGGCGCCAGGGCGATCCGGAGCGCGCTCATTTGGCCACGACCACGCCCCTGGCGGTGGCTTCGTTGAACTCGCCGATGAACTCGTAGCGGCCGGGCTTGAGCGGCCCGATGAAAAGATTGATGGTCGACTGCGGCGGTATGACCTTCTCGCGATGCAGGGAGTGGCTTTCGAACTCCTCGGCGGTGGCGTCCTGGTTCTCGATCAACAGCTGGCGCTTCTGCCCGGCCGGCACCTCGATCTGCGCCGGGAAGAACTGATGCTGGCGGATCTTGAGCGCAATGGCGGGCTCCTCGGCGGCCAAGGGATGGCCCAGCAAGGCCGCGAGGCAGGCGAGCCCGGCGGCGGCGTGACGCGCCCGGTGCAGCGCGGACCGGCGCGCCCGCGAGGAATGGAGTGGAATGTTCATGGACTTGATGATAATGCTTCTCATTACCGTTTGCAAGCGCACAAGATGTTTTGCACGCTCCACTGGCTACAATCGACCTTTGACCGGAATCAGCCGGGCGGCCGCCCCTGAACTTATCATGCAGGGGCACGTTGTCGCCTGCGTGCCTTCCCTCATCCGGCGCCAAATCGATGCAGCTGCTTGCACTGGGTTTGAACTACCAAACGGCGCCGCTGGCGCTGCGCGAGCGCGTCACGTTCCTGCCCGATGAGGTGGAGGGCGCCATCGCGCGGCTGCGCAGCCGCTTCGCCCGCGCCGACGCGGGCCGGTTGAGCGAGGTGGCGATCGTCTCGACCTGCAACCGCACGGAACTGTACTGCGCCGTCGACCAGCCCGATCGGGCCGGCCTCGCACTGGCCGAATTCGTCGCGCTGGAAAAGGGCATAGGCTCCACCGACCTGGCGCGCGCCTCGTACACGCTGCCCAAGCGCGACGCCGTGCGCCACGCCTTCCGGGTCGCCAGCGGCCTGGACTCGATGGTGCTCGGCGAGCCGCAGATCCTCGGGCAGATGAAGCAGGCCGAACGCCTGGCGCGCGAAGCCGGCGGCCTCGGCCTGCTGCTCAATCACCTGTTCCAGCGCACCTTCGCGGTGGCCAAGGAAGTGCGCAGTTCGACCGAGATCGGCGCGCATTCGGTCTCCATGGCGGCCGCGGCAACGCGCATGGCCGAGCGCATCTTCGGCGACCTGGAAGACTGCCACCTGCTGTTCATCGGCGCCGGAGAAATGATCGAGCTGGCCGCGACCCATTTTGCCGCCCGCCGCCCCAAATCGATCACCGTGGCCAACCGCACGGTCGAGCGCGCCCGGACGCTGGCCGGACGCTTTCACGGGCGCTCGCTGGCGCTGGCCGAGCTGCCCGATGCGCTGGCGCGTTTCGACGTGATCGTGTCGTGCACGGCCAGCTCGCTGCCCATCATCGGCCTGGGCATGGTCGAGCGCGCGGTGCGCGCCCGCCGGCACCGCCCGATGGTGGTTGTCGACCTCGCGGTGCCGCGCGACGTCGAGCCCGAGATCGCGCGCCTGGACGATGTCTTCGTCTACACCATCGACGACCTCGGGCGCATGGTCCAGCAGGGGCAGGAGTCGCGCCAGGCGGCGGTCGCCCAGGCCGAGGCCATCATCGAGTCGCGCGTGCGCGACTTCGAAAGCTGGCTGACGGGGCGCGCGACCGTGCCGCTCATCCGCGACATCCGCGAACGCGCCGAGGACATGCGCGTGCGCGAGATCGAGCGCGCGCGCCGCCAGCTGGCGCGCGGCGAGGCGCCCGATGCCGTGCTGGAGAAGCTGTCGCAGGCGCTGACCAACAAGTTCCTGCACGCGCCGATCTCGGCGCTCAATGACGCCGCCGCCGCTGCGGACGACGAGCGCCAGCGCCAGATCGACCTGGTGACGCGCTACTACCGTGCCCCCGTCGAGCCGCACGGGAACTAGCGGCTCTCTCGAAAAGCACCCATGAAAGAATCGATGCGGGCCAAGCTGGCCCAGTTGTCCCGTCGCCTGACGGAAATCGACGCTGCGCTGGCGCTCGAGTCGGCGACGCGTGACATGGACCAGTTCCGCCGCCTGGGGCGCGAGCGCGCCGAGATCGAGCCGCTGGTGGCCGGCTTTCACGACTACCTGGCCGCGAACGCGGAGCTCGCGACCGCGCAGCAGCTGCTGGCCGACCCCGACGTGCGCGCGCTGGCCGAAGAGGACGAGGCGGCGGCGCGCCGGCGCATCGTGGCGCTCGAGGCGGAGCTGCAGCGCCTGCTGCTGCCCACCGACCCCAACGACGAACGCAACATCTACCTGGAGATCCGCGCCGGCACCGGCGGCGACGAGTCGGCGCTGTTTGCCGGCACGCTGCTGCGCATGTACATGCGCTTTGCCGAGCGCAACCGCTGGCAGACCGAGATGATCTCGGAGAGCGCTTCGGACCTGGGCGGCTACAAGGAGGTGATCGTCCGCATCATCGGTCACGGCGCCTACAGCCGCCTGAAATTCGAATCGGGCGTGCATCGCGTGCAGCGCGTGCCGGAGACCGAAGCGCAGGGGCGCATCCATACGTCGGCCTGCACGGTAGCGGTGCTGCCGGAGGCCGACGAGATCAACGACGTGCGCATCGACCCGAGCGAGATCCGAGTCGACGTGTTCCGGGCGTCCGGGCGCCGGCGGGCAGCACGTCAACAAGACCGAGTCGGCCGTGCGCATCACGCACCTGGCCAGCGGCATCGTGGTCGAGTGCCAGGACGACCGCTCGCAGCACAAGAACAAGGAGCGCGCCTTGAAGGTGCTGGCCGCGCGCCTCAAGGACGCGCAGCGCCACGCCCAGCAGCAGCAGGAGGCCTCGGCGCGCCGCCTGCTGGTCGGCAGTGGCGACCGTTCCGAGCGCATCCGCACCTACAATTTCCCGCAGGGCCGCGTCACCGACCACCGCATCAACCTTACGCTCTACAAGATCGATCAGATCATGGATGGCGACCTCGACGAGCTCAGCCGCGCGCTGACCGCCGAGCATCAGGCCGAACTGCTGGCGTCGCTCGCGGAGGCGGCGTAGCAGGGCACCATGCCGCCACGACGCGACACGGCCGGACCCGCCGCCGGCGCCGCCGGTGCGCGCCAGCTGCTGCGCACCAGCGGCCTGCCGGCGACCGAGGCGCGCGCGTTGCTGTGCGCGCTGCTGGAGCTGCCGCGCGAGCGCCTGGTGGCGCATCCGGACACGGCGGTGGCGCCCGGCGCGGCGCAGCGCTTTCACGCGCTTGCCGAACAGCGCCGGCGCGGCGTACCGCTGGCCTATCTGCTGGGCACGCAGGAGTTCTACGGCCACGCGCTGCACGTCAACCCCGACGTGCTGATTCCCCGGCCCGATACGGAATTGCTGGTCGATACCGCGCTCGACGTGCTGGCGCAGCGGCCGCAGGCACGCGTGCTGGACCTGGGAACCGGCTCCGGCGCCATCGCGATCGCGCTGGCGCTGGCCCGGCCGGGACTCGACATCGTGGCCACCGACGTTTCAACGGCGGCATTGCGCGTCGCGCAGCACAATGCCCGCCGGCTGGGCGCGCGCATCCAGCTGGTGGCCGCCGACTGGTTCGCGCCGGTGGCGGGCCGCTTCGACCTGATCATCAGCAATCCACCCTATATCGCGGCGGCCGACCCCCACCTGGACGCGCTCGGCGACGAGCCGCGCCGCGCATTGACCGACGACGCCGACGGACTCGGGGCGCTGCGATCGGTCATCGGCGGCGCCGCCGCGCGGCTGGCAGTGGACGGAACCCTGCTGGTCGAGCACGGCTACGACCAGGGCGCGGCGGTGCGGGCATTGCTGCAGGCGGCCGGATTTGGCGCGCGCACGCTGCGCGACCTGGCGGGGCAGGAACGGGCCTGTCTGGGGACCCGCGCGGCGGGCTGATGCGATGGGGGGTCACGGGCGGGCGGGCCATCGGCGGCCGGCATGCCTTGGTGCGCACGCCGGGTGCGCCAGCGGAGCGCGCGCGGGAGGGTCCGGAATTTCTTCCTCGCCCTCCCGCACTTCTTCGCAACGCCTGCGCGCGGAGGCGACAGGTCGATTTATAAACGCAGGCCGCACCGCCAGTGCCGCAAGAAAGCGGGGGCAATGCCCTGTTGCCGGCGAACCCGCGGCCTCAAGTTCGGGCGCCCGCGGCCGATAACCGCGCTATCCCGGACCGATCCTGCGGGAATTGGCACCATCCGGCGCCCGCGCGGTCAAAACGCGGCATGGTGCAATAGCGCGCCGGCTGCGCTGTGCGCGGCACCGGCGGCCGCGCGGTTTGACGGGCGCCGGAGCGCTTCCTACACTGTGCCTCGTCCTGCGCCGGTTCCCGCGCAGGGTCCCTCTCTCTTGCAGGAAATGCGCTCATGGATGCCAAGGAATTCGTCCGCAACACCGTCACCGAACACCCGATCGTCCTGTTCATGAAAGGCACGGCCCAGTTCCCGCAGTGCGGCTTTTCCGGTCGGGCCGTGCAGATTCTCAAATCCTGCGGCGCCAGTGGCCTTGTGACGGTAAACGTCCTCGAGGACGACGATGTGCGCCAGGCGGTGAAGGACTTCGCCAACTGGCCGACCGTGCCGCAGCTGTACGTGAAAGGCCAGTTCGTCGGCGGCGCGGACATCATGGCGGAAATGTACGAGAGCGGCGAGCTGCAGGAACTGCTCAAGCCGGTGCAGGCCGCTTGAGCGTGGCCCGCGCCGCAGTCGCCGGCGCAGGGCCGCGGCGCCGGGTCATCGTCGCCATCACGGGCGCTTCCGGGACGCTGTATGGCACCCGGCTGCTGCAGCACCTGCGTGCCGGCGGCCAGGTGGAGACCCACGTCGTGGTCTCCAATGCGGGTGCCCTCAATGCCCACCACGAGCTGGGCCTCAAGCGCGCCGACATCGAAGCCATGGCCGACGTCGCCCATGGCGTCGGCGACATCGGGGCCAGCATCGCCTCGGGATCGTTCCTCTGCGATGCCATGGTCGTGGCGCCGTGCTCGGCCAGGACGCTTGCCGCCATTGCCTGCGGGTTTTCCGACAATCTCATCAGCCGCGCCGCCGACGTCTGCCTCAAGGAACGGCGACGCCTGATCCTCATGGTGCGCGAAGCACCGCTGCACCTGGTTCACCTGCGCAATATGGAAACCGTTACCCAGATGGGCGGCATCATCTTTCCCCCAACTCCGGCGTTCTACCAGCGCCCCACGTCGGTCGACGCCATCGTGGATCATTCGATTGCGCGGGTGCTCGATCTTCTCGAGATTGAGCACTCACTCTCCACGCGCTGGGAAGGTCTCGCCTGACGGCTGCCGCCTTGGCGGTATGTCCTCACCCGCTTCCGGGAGGGGCACGCCCGACGCGCCGCCAGCGTTTACTTTCGCCAATCGAATCAACGTAAAACTTGAGTCGGCTGAACGGCCGATACCGGAAGGCGCGGATGACTGCTGCAATGCGGTAAGTTAGTCTGGTTCCCGTGTGGTCACGCCTGTCCGCGGGTCCGCCGCGATGGGCAGGCGCGTCGCCACGGTACCGGGCGAACGCCGCGCTGTCCGCCGTAATGTTGCCGTTTTGCGAGGGTGCATCATGAAGAAAGCCAAATCCCGTTCGTCGCAGGTCGCCTTCAGCTGGGGCATCCTGCTGGGCATGCTGCTGTTGCCCGTGCTCGCCTTGATGGCGAAGGTATTTCCCCAACACGAAACCATCTGGGAAGTCCTGATGGCGGTGGCCGGCCTGGTCATCATCCGGTCGGCAGTCGGCTACCTGTTCCCCGCCGGTGCGAACAAGAGCGATTCCGCAGACAAGCACACCGAAGCAGCGACACAGAGCCACTGAGCCTCGTACCAGGAGCGCGGCTCCGGCGTCGCGCTCCCGCCGCTCTTCCCTTCCCTGTCCGTTCCCTCCTCTGCCAGCCGCCGCCGGATCGCGCCGCACGCGACCCGCGCGGGCGCCGGCGTGCCCGTGCTTTACAACAAGTTACGCAAGACAAACGACAATGGGGATCTAATTGCACCAGGCGGCGACTAACCTGGTGCATGCGCTTGCGGGGTCGCCCGCAGCCGCACGGGTTGGGCGGGAGGCAGCACGGCCGCGCACGTCCGGCTTGCCAGCGCGCACGCAAGGCCGACCGGCAATCCGGCGCAGTTCATTTACCGGCAAAGAAGAGGAGTCTTACCATGCACCCGCTGAAGTGGGCTTCGGCCCTGAGCGTCGGCGCGCTTGCGCTGGCAGGTTGCGCCGTGGTCCCGAACGGTCCGAGCGTTCGCGTCATGCCGCCGCCGGGCAAGCCATTCGAAGTCTTCGTCAGCGAAGACCAGTACTGCCAGAGCTACGCGCGCCAGACGCTGGGCACCAGCCCGCAGGAGGCGGCCAATGCCAGCGCCGTCGGCTCGGCGGTTGCCGGAACCGCGCTGGGTGCCGCGGCGGGCGCGCTGATCGGCGGCAACAGCCGCGGAGCGGGTACCGGCGCCGGCATCGGCCTGCTGATGGGGTCGGCCATCGGCACCGACGAATCCGCCCGCAGCGGCTATTCGGCGCAGCGGCGCTACGATATTTCGTATGAGCAGTGCATGTACGCCAAGGGCAACGTACTGCCGGGCCAGGCGCTGCCGTACAACAGCGGCCAGTTGCCGCCGCCCCCACCCCCGCCGCCCCCGCCCCCGCAGTAAGGCCCGCGTCCGGCCGGCGACGGCTACCGCAGCCCCGGACACGGGTGGCCTGCGGTAGCCGTTCCTGCTTTGGCCATCGCGGTTGCACGGTGGTGCCGGCAGAGGGACTCGAACCCCCGACCTTCGGTTTACAAAACCGCTGCTCTACCAGCTGAGCTATGCCGGCGCGTAGGACGCGAAATCCCGGATCTGCGCGACTACTTTACCCGGGTCAACCGGGGACGTTCCCCTGCGGCCGGGCCCGCCGGGGGTTCCGGCGGCGGCACGTCGCCGTCCGGCGCCGGCAGCGCCCGCAGCGGCGTCACGGTGGCGCCGGCCGGCGCCGCGGCGACGGGACCGGCACCCGCAATGGCCGCGGCACCCTGCCCGGCATCCGTCGAATCGGCGCTGCGCGGCGCGGGCGCCTCGAAGGCCATGCCCTGGCCGGTTTCGCGCGCATAGATGGCACGCACGAATTCCATCGGCACGCGCACATCGCGGGCGACGCCGCCGAAACGCGCCTGGAACTCGAGCGTGTCGTTGCCGATCGCCAGGTGGTTGGTCGCCAGCGGCGAGACGTTCAGGACGATTTCGCCGTCCTTGACGTACTCGGCGGGCACCTGCACGTCGGGGCCCGCCTGCACCGTCAAATAGGGCGTATAGCCGGAGTCGTTGCACCACTCGAAGAGCGCGCGCACGAGATAGGGTTTGGTCGGGATGTCTGCCATCAGGGGGAAATGCCGGGTTGGACCGCGGACCGATGCCGCCGCACGGCGTGCGGCGGGCACCGCGCCATCAGCGGCGCATCACCTTTTCGGACGGCGTCAGCGCCTCGATGTAGGCCGGGCGGCTGAAGATGCGCTCGGCGTACTTCATCAGCGGCGCCGCGTTCTTGGACAGCTCGATGCCGTAGTGATCGAGGCGCCACAGCAGCGGCGCGATGGCCACGTCGAGCATCGAGAAATCGTCGCCGAGCATGTACTTGCTCTTCAGGAAGATCGGCGCGAGCTGGGTCAGGCGGTCGCGGATCTGCAGCCGCGCCTTCTCGATGGCCTTCTGGTTGCCTTGCTGTTCTCCAGCGTCTGGACGTGAACGAACAGCTCCTTCTCGAAATTGAACAGGAACAGGCGGGCGCGGGCGCGCTTCACCGGGTCGGCCGGCATCAGCTGCGGGTGCGGAAAGCGCTCGTCGATGTACTCGTTGATGATGTTCGATTCGTACAGGATCAGGTCGCGCTCGACCAGGATCGGCACCTGGCCGTACGGGATTCATGACCGCGATCTCTTCGGGCTTGTTGAACAGGTCGACGTCGCTTGATCTCGAAGTCCATGCCCTTCTCGAACAGCACCAGACGGCAGCGTTGGGAGAAAGGGCAGGTCGTACCGGAATACAGCACCATTGTTGGATCGCCTTATAGCGTGACGTCCCGCGCGCTGGCTGGCGGGGGAGTTCGAGAAACGTTGCCGCGACGGGCGGGCCGGGCGCGGCTCGGGCAGCCTGCTATTCTACTTCAGGCGCCCACCCTTGCGCGATGGGGCCGATATCGGGGGTTTTGCCGCAATGAGACCAGTCTGCCCGCCCGCGCCGCGGTTCCTGTCAGCGCCCATGCCATCGGAACGGCCGGACGGGCGCCCGCTCCGGGCCGGGACTCGCGCGAGCACGTGATGCTGCGGCGGATCTGGCTGGTTTTTGCCCAGGCAACGGCCGTGGGCATGGCGCTGCTTTTCGTCATATCGACGCTCAAGCCCCAATGGCTGCCGCATGACGCGGTCGCGAGCCGTCCGCCGGAGGCGCCGGCCCAGTCCAGCCCGGTGGCGGGCACCACGATTCGCCAGGTCGCCGCCGACGAGCCGGTCACCCGGGTCAACGCCCTGGGGTCTTACGCCGATGCGGCGATGCGGGCCATGCCGGCGGTGGTCAACGTCTACACGGCCAAGCAGATCGCGCGCGGCGTCGGGGAGGATCCGATCGCGCGCCAGTTCTTCGGCGAATCGGCCAACGCCGAACCGCAGAGCGTCGCCCGCCTGGGATCGGGCGTGATCGTCACGGCCGATGGCTTCGTGCTGACCAACAACCATGTGGTCCAGGCCGCCGACGAGATCGCCGTGGCGCTGGGCGACGGGCGCCGGGTCGATGCGCGCCTGGTCGGCGCAGACCCCGAGACCGACCTGGCGGTGCTCAAGATCGACCTGCCCAACCTGCCGGTCATGACCTTCGGCCGCTCCGAGACGCTCAAGGTGGGCGACGTGGTGCTGGCGATCGGCAATCCGTTCGATGTCGGGCAGACCGTGACCATGGGCATCGTGTCGGCCCTGGGGCGGACCAACCTGGGAATCAACACGTTCGAGAACTTCATCCAGACCGATGCGGCCATCAATGAAGGCAATTCGGGCGGCGCCCTGGTCGACAGCAACGGCCATCTCGTCGGCATCAACACCGCCATCTTCTCGCGCACCGGCGGATCGATCGGCATCGGTTTTGCGATCCCGACGTCGATCATCACGCAGGTAATGAACCAGATCGTGCAAAACGGCCGCGTCAAGCGCGGGTATTTCGGCATCGAGCTCTACGACATCACGCCGGAACTGGTCGACGCGCTGCGCCTCAAGCGCAAGGACGGGGTGGTGGTGCGCGGCGTGCTGCGCAACGGTCCGGCCGGCCATGCCGGCATGGAACCGGGCGACGTGGTCGAGTCCATCAACGGCGTTGCGGTGACCGAGCGGCGCGCCATGCTCAGCCAGATCGCGCAGCTCGATCCGGGCGTCACGGCCAGCGTGCGCGTGCTGCGCGACGCCCGGGAAATGGACCTGAAGATCAAGGTGGGCGAGCGGCCGGCGCCGGTGGCGCGCTAACTGGCACGCCGTCCCCGGCCCGCTCCCGGCGCCCGCGCCGGCGTGCGAGGCGCCCGGGGGCGGAGGCTTGGGCCTACCCGGTGCGCGTTTCCTCGCCCGGGCGGCGACCGCCGACGATGGTGCCCAGCAGCACCCCCAGCTCGTAGAGCAGCCAGAGGGGCACGGCCAGCAGCAGCTGCGACAGCACGTCGGGCGGCGTGACGATTGCCGCCACCACGAAGGCGCCGACGATCATGTAGGGCCGCACATGGCGCAGCTTGGCGACCGACACCACTCCCATGCGCACGAGCAGCATGACGATGATCGGCACCTCGAAGGCCAGCCCGAACGCGACGAACATCCGCAGCACGAAATCGAAATACTGCTCGATGTCGGGCGACACGTTGACGTTCTCGGGTGCGACGCCGGCGATGAAGCGGAAAATGACGCCGAAGACGACGAAATAGCAGTAGGCGATGCCGGCGAAGAACATGAAGACGCTCGATACGATGACCGGCAGGGCGAGGCGCTTCTCGTGCTGGTACAGGCCGGGCGCGATGAAGGCCCAGGCCTGGTACAGCACGTAGGGCGATGCCAGGCAGAAGGCCGAAAAAAGCGTGACCTTGAGCGGCACGAGAAAGGGCGCGATCACGCCGGTGGCGAGCAGCTTCGAGCCCTGCGGCAGCGCCGCGGTCATCGGCCGCGATACCAGGTCGAAGATGTGGCGCATGAACGGCCAGAGCGCGAGGAACACGACGATGACCGAGGCCGCCGCGCGCACCAGGCGGCTGCGCAGCTCCACCAGGTGGGACAGGAAGCCCTGCTCGGCGTCGGGCGCGCCATCCTGCGGGTTCATGGCGCCCCCCGAGGACCGCGCCGGCCGCGCGCCTCCGCGCGCCGTGGTTGCCGCTGCATCACCGGGCTAGCGCCGCACGCGCGGGCGATTGATGCGCGCGCGCGGGGCGAACTTGCGGCGCGCGGACGGGGCGACATCCGGCAGCGCCAGCTGGCGCTTGAGGCGTTCGATTTCAAGCGTGAGGTCGTCGATTGAGGGACGCGGCCTGTAGCGCCGGTGAAAGACCTGGGGCGTGGGCGGCGGCCCGCTCGACCAGCCGCTGTCGCCGACGGCGGCCATGACCTCGGCGCGCGTGCCGGCCAGGGCGGTCTCGACGCCGCTGGCCGTGTTGCGCAGGGACGCTTCCATCGAGCGGGCGCCGGCGCGCGCCTCCTCGCCGATGCTGCGCAGGTCGGCCAGATGGAATTCGCGGTCGAAATCGCTGCGTACCTGGCCGACATAGTGCTGCAGCTTGCCCATCCACTGACCCATGGTGCGCGCCGCCTGGGGCAGGCGCTCCGGCCCGAGCACCACCAGGGCGACGCCGCCGATAAGGAGAATTTCGCTGAAGTCCAGCATGGGGATGGGGTGCGGGTGAGCGCTGCGCCTGGGCGGACCGGTCGGCCCCGCGCCCCGCCGCGCTGGCGGGGGCCGCGCGGGCGAAGGCGGTCGACCGCGACGCGGCGTCAGCTGCCGCTTTTTTCCCGCGCGGCCACGTCGATGGTCTGGCCGGGCGCGCGCGCGGCGTCCTCGACCTTCGGCGTGGCGCCGGCGGCCGGCGCGGCCGATTCGGTGCCTTCCTTGATGCCTTCCTTGAAACCCTTGATGGCGCCGCCCAGGTCCTTGCCCAGATTCTTCAGCTTGCCGGTGCCGAAGACGAGAATGACAACCGCAAGAACGATCAACCAGTGCCAAATCGACAGCGAGCCCATAGTTACCTCCCGGTGGACATCTGACGCCAGGGCTGCGGGCCGCCCAGCACGTGCATGTGAAGGTGGAACACCTCCTGGCCGCCGCCAGGTCCGTTGTTGACCACCACCCGGAACCCGTCGCCGGCGCCCTGTTCCCGCGCCAGGCGCGGTGCCAGGAGCAGCATTTTACCCAATAGCGCCTGGTCGCCCTCGGTGGCCGTGATCAGCGAATCGATATGGCGCCGCGGCGTGATCAGCAGGTGCACCGGCGCCTTCGGATGGATGTCGTGGAAGACCACCACATCGTCATCCTCATAAACGCGGCTGGCGGGGATCTCGCCGCGGGCGATGCGGCAGAAAAGGCAGGTGGTGGTGACGTCGTCGCTCATGGCGTTTCCTCGCGGTTGCGGTCATCGCCCCGGGCGCGCTGTTGCGCCTTGCGCAGGGCCTTTTCCTCCAGGCCCGATACCCCGGCGCGCCGCGCCAGTTCGGCCAGCACCTGTTCGGGCCGCAGCCCGAACTGGGACAGCATGACCAGGCAGTGGAACCAGAGGTCGGCGGTCTCGCTGACGATGCGCGCCGGGTCGGCATCCTTGGCCGCCATGACCGTCTCGGTGGCTTCTTCGCCGATCTTCTTGAGCACGGCGTCGGGCGCCCGCGCCAGCAGGCGCGCGACATAGGAGGCGTCCGGGTCGCCACCGTGGCGCGAATCGATGATGTCCGCCAGGCGCTGCAGCACGGCATCGGCGGGGAGGGTTGGATTCACGTCGGTTTCCAGCGTAGCGCCTCGCAGGCGGTTGGCGCGGGCGGCCGGCACGCACCGGGCGCGCCCGCCGGCTTCAGCGACGATACAGCAGTCCCGGATCGACCAGCACCGGGTCGACGGCATTCCAGCCGCCGTCCTCGAGACGGCGGTAGAAACAGCTCGCCCGGCCGGTGTGGCAGGAGGGTCCCTGCATCGGTTCGACCAGGTACAGCACGGCGTCGCCGTCGCAGTCGAGGCGCAATTCCCGCACCCGCTGCACGTTGCCGGATTCCTCGCCCTTGCGCCAGCGGCGCGCGCGCGAGCGCGAGTAATAGGTGGCAAGGCCGCTGCCGCGGGTCTCGTCGAGCGCCGCCCGATCGGCCCACGCCAGCATCAGGATGCGCCCGCTGGCCGCGTCCTGGGCGATGACCGGCACCAGGCCGGCTGCGTCGAATGCGACCGCATCGAGCCAGTTTCCCGCATCGCCGGACGCCGCGGCGGCGCCGCCCGCGCTCATGCCAGCCGCATCGGGATGCCACGGCCGGCCAGGTAGTGCTTGGCTTCCTGGACCGTGTATTCGCCGAAATGGAATATCGACGCCGCCAGCACGCCGTCGGCGTGGCCGCGCTCGATGCCGTCGGCCAGGTGCTCGAGCGTGCCCACGCCGCCGGAGGCGATCACCGGCACGGAGACCGCCTCGGCCACCGCGGCCGTCAGCTCCAGGTCGAAGCCGGCACGGGTGCCGTCGCGGTCCATGCTGGTGAGCAGGATCTCGCCCGCGCCCAGGTCGACGGCGCGGCGTGCCCAATCGAGCGCGTCGAGTCCGGCGGCCGTGCGCCCGCCGTGCGTAAAGACCTCCCAGTCCGACGGGCCGCCGGGCGCGGTGCGGCGCCGCGCATCGATGGCGACCACGATGCACTGGGCGCCGAACCGCGAGCTGGCGCGCGCAATGAGCGAGGGATCGAGCACGCCGGCCGTGTTGATGGAGATCTTGTCGGCGCCGGCATTGAGCAGCCGGCGCACGTCGTCGACCTGGCGCACGCCGCCGCCCACGGTCAGCGGTATGAAGACCTGGCGGGCCACTGCCTCGATCACGTCCACGATGGTGGCGCGCTGGTCGGAACTGGCCGTGATGTCCAGGAAGGTCAGTTCATCGGCACCCTCGCGGTCATAGCGCGCGGCCACCTCGACCGGATCGCCGGCATCGCGCAGCCCGACGAAGTTGACGCCCTTGACCACGCGCCCGGCGGTGACGTCGAGGCAGGGGATGATGCGCTTGGCCAGCATGGCGGCGCGCCGGGCTAGCCCTGCGTCAGTTCCGCGGCGCGCGCCAGGGCCGCCTTGAAGTCGAGCGTGCCCTCGTAAAGGGCGCGCCCAGGATCACCCCTTCGACGCCGTCGCCCTCGACGGCGCACAGCCGGTCGACGTCGCCCAGGTCGGTGACGCCGCCGCTGGCCAGCACGGGAATGCGCACGGCGCGCGCCAGGGCGACGGTGGCCTCGATGTTGACGCCCGTGAGCATGCCATCGCGGCCGATATCCGTGTACAGGATGGCATCGACGCCGTAGTCCTCGAACTTGGTGGCCAGGTCGATGACGTCGTGGCCGGTGAGCTTGCTCCAGCCATCGGTGGCGACCTTGCCGTCGCGGGCGTCGAGGGCGACGATGACGTGCCCGCCGAAGGCGCTGCACGCGTCGTGCAGGAAGCCCGGGTTCTTGACCGCCGCGGTGCCGATCACGACGAAGGCCACGCCGTCGTCGATGAAGCGCTCGATGGTGTCCAGGTCACGCAGGCCGCCGCCCAGCTGCACCGCGATATCCGGGCCGACGGCCTTGATGATCTTGCGAATGGCCGCCTCGTTGCCCGGCTTGCCCGAGCGCGCGCCGTTCAGGTCGACGACATGCAGGCGCCTTGCGCCCAGTTCCACCCAGCGCCGCGCCATGGCCACCGGGTCGTCGGAAAAGACCGTGGCATCGTTCATGTCGCCCTGGCGCAGGCGCACGCAGCGCCCGTCCTTGAGGTCGATAGCGGGGATCAGCAGCATGGGGCAATACCGTCGTGGGCAGGTTCGGGAGCGGGATCCGGGGCCCCGACGGACACCGGGCGCGGGTACGTCATGGGTTCCAGGTCACGAAATTTGCGTAGAGTCGAAGGCCGGCGGCGGCGCTTTTCTCGGGGTGGAACTGCACGGCAAAAATATTATCTTGCGCGACGGCACAGGTAAAGAAGCCGCCGTAGTCGGTCTCGCCGGCCACGAGTTGCGGCCGGTCGGCAGACACATAGTAACTGTGAACGAAATAAAAGTAGCTGTCGTCGTCGATGCCGTTCCAGAGCGCGTGCGCCCGGCGCTGGCGCACCCGGTTCCACCCCATGTGCGGAATCTTGCGCCGCCGGCCCTGTTCATCGAGACCCGGCGTGAACCGGACCACGCGTCCGGGAAACAGTCCCAGGCCGGCCGCGCCGCCCTCCTCCGAACGCTCGAACAGCATCTGCTCGCCGATGCAGACGGCCAGGACCGGTTTGCTCGCTGCGGCGCGCCGCAGCGCCGGCTCGAGCCCCGCGGCGGCGAGATTGCGCATGCAATCGGGCATGGCGCCCTGCCCCGGCAGCACCACGCGCTCGGCCGCATCGATGCGGTCGGGATCGCTGGTGATGCAGGTCGGGACGTGCGGCGCGACATGCGCCAGCGCCTGCGCCACCGAACGCAGGTTGCCCATGCCGAAATCGGCGATCGCGATCACGCCGCCCCCGCCATCGGCCCTGCGCTGTCCTGCGCGTTACGCATCGCGTGCCGGTTTCCGCCCGTCGAGGCCTTTGCGTCCCGGTCCGAACCGGGGACGCTAGAGCGCGCCCTTGGTGCTGGGAATGGCCCCGCCGGCGCGCGGATCGATCTCGAGCGCATCGCGCAGCGCACGCGCGAAGGCCTTGAAGATGGTTTCGCACTGGTGATGGGCGTTGTCGCCGCGCAGGTTGTCGACGTGCACGGTCAGCTGCGCGTGATTGACGAAACCCTGGAAGAACTCGTGGGTCAGTTCGACATCGAAGGCGCCGATGGTCGAGCGCGCGAATTCGACGTTCCAGTGCAGCCCCGGGCGCCCGGAAAAATCCACCACCACGCGGCTGAGCGCCTCGTCCAGCGGCACGAAGGCGTGGCCGTAGCGGCGGATGCCGCGCTTGTCGCCGGCAGCGTCGGCCACCGCGCGTCCCAGGGCGATGCCGACGTCTTCGACCGTGTGATGCCCGTCGATGTGCAGGTCGCCCTCGGCCTCGATAACCAGGTCGATGGCCCCGTGGCGCGCGATCTGCTCGAGCATGTGGTCGAAGAACCCGATGCCGGTGGCGATCGAGCATTCGCCGGTGCCGTCCAGGTTGACGCCCGCCTGGATGCGGGTTTCCCGGGTTTCCCGGCTGACTTGCGCGCTGCGCTGCGACATTTGTACGGCCTCTTACGCTGGGGGTGCACCGCTGCCGTGCTGGTCCCGGAGAATATCCTGCAAGGCCTCGAGGAACCGGGCATTTTCCTCCGGCAGGCCGATTGTTACACGCAGGCAGCCATGCAGCATCGGATGGGACGCGGACACGTCCTTGACCAGAATACCCCGCTGCAGGAGCCCGGCAAAGACCCGCGGCGCGTCGGCAACGCGCATCAGGAAGAAATTGGCGGCCGAATCGAAGGCCTCGGCGCCACGCATGGCACGCACGGCGGCGATGACGCCGTCGCGGTCGGCACGCAGCCGCGCCGCCTGGGCTTCGAGCACGTCGGCGTGCCCGAGCAGGAAGTCCACCGCGGCCAGCGTGAACGAATTCACGTTGAAAGGCGGGCGCACTTTGTCGAATTCCTGCAGCAGTTCCGGTGCGCCGCACAGGTAGCCCAGGCGCGCGCCGGCCAGCCCGAGCTTCGAAAGCGTCCGCAGCACCAGCAGATTGGGACGGCGCGGCAGCTCGCCGATCCAGGTCCGGCGCGCAAAGGGCAGGTAGGCCTCGTCCAGCACGACGAGTCCCGGCGCGGCATCGAGCACCGCGCCGACAAGCTCGCGGTCGAAGCAGTTGCCGGTCGGATTGTTGGGAAACGCCAGGAAGATGACCGCCGGCCGGTGCCTTTCTATGGCCGCCAGCAGCGCCGGCCCGTCGAGCGCGAAATCCGCCCGCAACGGAACGTCGACGAATTCGCACCGGTCCTGCGCGGCCAGCAGGCGGTACATCGAAAAGCTGGGCCAGGGCGACAGGATCACGGCCTGCGGGCGCGCGCAGGCGAGGATCATCAGGTGGATCAGCTCGTCCGAGCCATTGCCCAGCATCAGTGCGCTGCCCGGCGGCAGGCCGGCCCAGAGGCCGAGGCGCTGCTTGAATTGCACCGGGTCCCCGGGCGGGTAGCGATTGAGCTCGATGCCGGCCAGGCGCTCGCCCAGCCGGCGCGCCAGGTCGGCCGGCAGCCCGTACGGGTTTTCCATCAGGTCGAGCTTCACCAGGCCGTCGCCCGCCGCGACCGGATAGGCCCGCAACGCGCGGATATCCTCGCGGATCACCGCCAGCGGCACGGGCTTCATCGGCGCGCGCCCGCACCCGGCTCGGCCAGGCGCATTTCGGCGCTGCGCGCGTGCGCGTCCAGCCCCTCGCCGCGCGCCAGCCGCGCGGCCACCGGGCCCAGGCGGCGGGCGCCGGCGGCGGTCACCTCGATCACGCTGCTGCGCTTCTGGAAATCGCCGACGCCCAGCGGCGAGGAAAAGCGCGCGGTGCGCGACGTGGGCAGCACGTGGTTGGGCCCGGCGCAGTAGTCGCCCAGCGCTTCGCTCGTGAACGATCCCAGGAAGATGGAGCCGGCGTGGCGGATGTGCGTCGAGCCAGCGGCGCGGCTCGGCGGTGGAGATCTCCAGATGCTCCGGGGCGATGCGGTTGGCGATCGCGCAGGCCTGTTCGAGATCGCGCACGAGTACGAGGGCCGCACGCCCGGCCAGCGAGGTCTCGAGGATGGCGCGCCGCGGCATCGTGGGCAGCAGGCGGGTGATGGCCGCCTGCACCGCGTCGCGATAGGCGCGATCGGGGCGTGAGCAGGATGGATTGCGCCATTTCGTCGTGCTCGGCCTGCGAAAACAGGTCCATGGCGATCCAGTCGGGGTCGGTATGGCCGTCGCCAATGACGAGGATCTCGCTCGGCCCGGCGACCATGTCGATGCCGACCGTGCCGAACACGCGGCGCTTGGCCGCGGCGACGTAGGCGTTGCCCGGCCCGACGATCTTGTCGACGGCGGGCACCGTCTCCGTGCCGTAGGCCAGCGCCGCCACCGCCTGGGCGCCGCCGATCGAGAACGCGCGGGTGACGCCGGCCAGCGCCGCCGCCGCCAGCACCAGCGGATTGCGCACGCCGTCCGGCGCCGGCACCACCATGACGATCTCGCCGACGCCCGCCACGCGGGCGGGGATGGCGTTCATCAGCACGGACGACGGATAGGAGGCCTTGCCGCCCGGCACGTAGATGCCGACGCGGTCGAGCGGCGTCACGCGCAGGCCCAGGGTCGTGCCGTCGGACTCGACCAGGCTCCAGTCGGACGCGCGCTGCCGTTCGTGGAAATGGCGGATGCGCTCGCGCCGCTTCCTGCAGCGCGGCGCGGTCGGCCTGCGCCAGCGCGTCCAGCGCCGCCTGCATGCGTGCCGGCGCCGATCTCGAGCTGCGCGACGGCGGTCGCTGCGATGCGGTCGAAGCGGTGCGTGTACTCGAGCAGCGCCGCGTCGCCGCGCTGGCGGCACCGCGTCCAGGATGTCGGCCACCTGGGCGTCGATGGCGCGATCGGGCGCCGTGTCGACGGCGGTGCAGGGCCGCGAGCGCCGCCTCGAAATCCGGCGCGTCGGCGTCGAGCTGGCGCACCTTCATGGGGTCACCGCGCCCTGGATCGCGCCGATCAGGGCGGCCAGCCGGGGCCGCGCCAACTTGTAGGCTGCCTGATTGACGATGAGGCGCGAACTGATCGGGGTGATCGCCTCGACCTCGCGCAGGTCGTTGGCCTTGAGGGTGGCGCCGCTCGAGACCAGGTCGACGATGGCGTCGGCCAGCCCGGCCAGCGGCGCCAGCTCCATCGATCCGTACAGCTTGATCAGGTCGACATGCACGCCCTTGCCGGCGAAGAAATCGCGCGCGGCCTGGACGTACTTCGTGGCCACCCGCAGCCGCGCGCCGCGGCGCACCGCCCCGGCGTAATCGAAGTCCGCCGGGGCCGCGACGCACAGGCGGCAGCGGCCGATTCCCAGGTCGACCGGCTGGTACAGGCCGCCGCCGCCGTGCTCCATGAGGATGTCGGCACCGGCGATGCCCAGCTCGGCCGCGCCATACTGGACGTAAGTCGGCACGTCGGTGGCGCGCACGACGACGATGCGCAGGTCGGCAACGCTGGTGCCGATGATCAGCTTGCGCGTGGCGCCGGGCGCCTCCGCCGGCACGATGCCGGCCCGCGCCAGCAACGGCAGCGCTTCGTCGAAGATGCGTCCCTTGGGCAGCGCGAGCGTGATCATGGCGCGACGCTCAGCGGACGCGCTCGATGCGGGCGCCCAGGGCGCCCAGGCGGCGCTCCATCTCCTCGTAGCCGCGGTCGAGGTGATAGATGCGTTCGATGGTGGTGCGGCCGCGCGCGACCAGGCCGGCGATCACCAGGCTGGCCGAGGCGCGCAGGTCGGTGGCCATGACCGTCGCGCCGGACAGGGCGTCGACGCCGCGCACCACCGCCGTGTGCCCGTCGATGTCGATGTGCGCGCCCAGCCGCTGCAGCTCGAGCACGTGCATGAACCGGTTCTCGAAGATGTTCTCGCTGATGCTGGCCACGCCGTCGGCGACGCAGTTGAGCGCCATGAACTGCGCCTGCGCGTCGGTGGGGAAAGCCGGATACGGGGCGGTGCGCAGGCTCACCGCGCGCGGCCGGCCCTGCATGCGCAGGCGGATGGTGTCGGTGCCGGCATCGATGCGGGCACCGGCCTCGCGCAGTTTGTCGAGCACCGCGTCGAGGGTGCCGGGCGCCGCGTCGCGCAGCGTGACGTCGCCGCCGGTCGCGGCCGCGGCCACCAGGAAAGTGGCGCTCTCGATGCGGTCCGGCATGATGCGGTGGCGGGCGCCGTGCAGCCGCTCGACGCCCTGGACCACGATGCGATCGGTGCCGGCGCCGCTCACCTGCGCGCCCATCGCGTTCAGGCAGGCCGCCAGGTCGGCGACCTCGGGTTCGCGCGCCGCGTTCTCGATGATGGTCTGGCCGTCGGCCAGCACGGCGGCCATCATCAGGTTCTCGGTGCCGGTGACGGTGACCATGTCGGTGACGATGCGGGCGCCGCGCAGCCGCGCGCCGACACTGCGCCGCGCGACGATATATCCCTGTTCGATCGCGAGTTCGGCGCCCAGCGCCTGCAGCCCCTTCAGGTGCTGGTCGACGGGGCGCGCGCCGATCGCGCAACCGCCCGGCAGGCTGACGCGCGCCTGGCCCGCGCGCGCGAGCAGCGGCCCGAGCACCAGGATGGACGCGCGCATGGTCTTGACCATGTCGTACGAGGCCTCGGGCACGTCGACATGCGCCGCGCGCAGCGCCACCGACGCGCCGTCGCGGCCGACCTGCACGCCCATGCCGGCCAGCAGGCGGCCCATGGTGGCGGTGTCCGCCAGGTGCGGCACGTTCTCGAGGCGCAGCTCGTCGCCGGTGAGCAGCGCCGCCGCCATGATCGGCAACGCGGCGTTCTTCGCGCCGGCCACCCGCAGCGTGCCTTCGAGGCGCTCGCCGCCCTGGATCTGCAGCTTGTCCATCCGCCTAGGTCCGCGCCCGCTCGTCGGGCGTGAGCGTACGCATCGAGAGCGCATGGATCTCCTGGCGCATGCGATCGCCCAGCGCGGCATACACCAGGCGGTGGCGCTCGATGCGGGACCGGCCGGCGAACGCGGCGCTGACGATGAGGGCCTGGAAGTGGTGGCCGTCGCCGTCGACTTCGACATGCTCGCAGGGCAGCCCCTGCGCGATCGCCGCGCGGATGGAATCGGGAGTGGGTATCTGGCTCATGCGCGCAGCTTATAGCCCCGGCGCAGCATGCCCAGGGCAACGGCGGATGCCAGCGCGAACGCGGCGCACACGACCAGCAGGCTGGTCCAGGGCGAAACGTCGGACTGGGCGAAGAAACCGTAGCGGAAACCGTCGATCATGTAGAAGAATGGGTTGACGTGGGAGAACGACTGCCAGAACGGCGGCAGGCCATGGACCGAATAGAAGACCCCGGACAGGAAGGTGGCCGGCAGTACGAGGAAATTCTGGAACGCCGCCAGCTGGTCGAACTTGTCGGAAACGATACCCGCGATCAGGCCCAGCACGGCCAGCAGGGCGGCGCCGAGCAGTCCGAACACGGGAATCCACTGCGGCGCGGCCAGGGCGGGCGGCGCGAACCAGACGGTGACCGCGAACACCCCCAGGCCCACGGCCAGGCCGCGCAGGACCGAGGCCAGCACGTAGGCCGCGAAGAACTGCAGCGCCGACAGCGGCGGCAGCAGCAGGAAGACCAGATTGCCCATGATCTTCGACTGGATGAGCGACGACGAGGAGTTGGCGAAGGCGTTCTGCAGCACCGACATCATCACCAGGCCCGGGATCAGGAAGGCGGTGTAGCGCACCCCGGGGAACGGCTCGACGCGCGCGTCGAGCACGTGGCCGAAGACCAGCAGGTAGAGCACCCCGGTGAGCACCGGCGCGGCGATCGTCTGGAAGCTGACCTTCCAGAAGCGCAGGCTTTCCTTGTAGAGCAGCGTGCGAAACCCCACCCAGGCGGCGCCGTCGGCCAGCGCCGGCGCAACCGGGACCGCGGCGCGCTGCGGCTGCGCGGCGGCGCTCATGCAGGGCTCCACGTCGGCGCTTCGGCCATGAGCTGCAGGAAGACGTCCTCGAGGTCGGCCGGACCGACCTCGAGCTCATCGATGTCGCTGCCCAGGTCGCGGCAGCTCTGCAGCGCCGCGCCGACGTCGCGCGCGTGCGAAAGGCGCAGCACGATGCGATCGGGCCGCTCCTCGATGAGCTGCGGCCGCAGCGCGGCCGGCAGCGGACCGCGCAGGCGCATCACCACCTGCACGCCGGCAATGCGGCGCAGCAGGTCGCGCGTCGGTTCGAGCGCCACGATGCGCCCCGCCTTGAGCATCGCGATGCGGCCGCACATCTGCTGCGCCTCTTCCAGGTAGTGGGTGGTCAGCACGATCGTATGCCCGTCCCGATTGAGGCGGCGCATGAACTGCCACAGGCCCTTGCGCAGTTCCACGTCCACGCCGGCGGTCGGTTCATCCAGGACGATCACCGGCGGGCGGTGCACCAGCGCCTGGGCCACCAGGACCCGCCGCTTCATGCCGCCCGACAGGGCGCGCATGTTGGTATCGGCCTTGCCGGCGAGGTCCAGGTTGGCCATGACCTCGTCGATCCAGTCGTCGTTGCGCACCAGGCCGAAATAGCCGGACTGGATGCGCAGCATTTCGCGGACGGTGAAGAAAGGGTCGAAGACGAGTTCCTGCGGCACCACGCCCAGGTTGCGCCGCGCCGCGCGGAAATCGGCAACCACGTCATGCCCCATGACCCGTACCTGGCCGCTGGTGGCGCGCGCCAGGCCGGCGATGATGGAGATCAGCGTGGTCTTGCCGGCGCCGTTGGGTCCGAGCAGGCCGAAGAACTCGCCTTGCGCAACGGCCAGGTCGAGGCCGTCGAGCGCGGTGAGTCCGGCGTAGCGCTTGGTAAGCGCGCGGACGTCGATGGCAGCCAGGGACATGGATAAGGTGGGCCGGGATCAGGCCGGGAGCACGCCGGAGGATCAACAACCCGTATTGTAGGGTAGCGGCGGCGCCGGTCGTGCCGCCCCGCGGGGCGGATCAGGCGACCGGCAGCAGCCCTTCGACGCCGTACAGGCGCACCAGGCTGGTGAGGTCGCGCGGCAGGGCGACCAGTTGCAGCGGCTTCCCGGCGGTGCGTGCCGCGCGCAGCCACGCCAGTATGCAGGCCACGGCGGCCGTATCGCAGCGGGTGACCGCCGAAAAGTCGATCCGGGCGTCGCCGCGCGCAATGGCCTGGGCGCCCGCCCGCAGCACCGGCACGGCGTTCAGATTGGTGACGGACTCGACATCGAGCTTCATCGGCGCGCCTCAGGACCCGCCGCCTGCGGCCAGCCTTTCGTTCTTCTGCGTGAGCGCCGCGATCAGCGAATCGACTCCGCCCTGGTTCAGCGTCTGGTTGAATTCGCTCTTGTAATTCTCCACCAGCCACACGCCCAGGATGTTGAGATCGTATATCTTCCAGCCGGCGTCGGTCTTTTCCAGGCGATATTCCAGGCTGATCGGATCGCCCTGCGAACCCACGATCTGGGTGCGCACGATGACGTCGCTGGCGCTGTCCTGGCCGCGCGACGGCCGCAGCCGCACCGTCTGGTCCGATACCTTGGAAAGGGCGCCGCTGTAGGTGCGCATCAGCAGCAGGCGGAACTGCTCGATCAGCGCGCTGCGCTGCTGCGCGCTGGCCGAGCGCCAGGCGCGGCCGACGGCCAGGCGGGTCATCTTGTCGAAGTCGACCCGCGGCATGATGTGCTCGTCGACGAGCTTCTGGACGCGGGCGAAATCGCCGGCCTGGATCGCCTTGTCGGTGCGGATCTCGTCGAGCACCTCCTGCGACAGCCTCAGGATCATCGCTTCCGGGGCCGTGTCGGCGGCCTCCGCGGCCCGGGCGGGCTGCAGGCCGGCCGCGCCGGCGAGGGCGGCGGCCGCGGCGAAGGCGAGAATGACCGGACGACGTGTCCGCAAGTTCGTTTTCATGTCGGTTTCCTCAAATCGTCCTGCACGGCCGCCTGCTGCCATCAATGCGTCGGGGGCCGGACCGGTTGACCGGCCGACGCGCCGGAACCTGCGGGGACATCCGGCGGCAGGCTGTCCGGATCCTCGGTTTCCGCCGGCGGCGGCGCGCCATTGCCGTCCTCGACCTGGCTGCGGCGCCGCTGCAGGTACGCGTCGCGCAGGAACTGGTACGGGTCGAGGGACGCCGCGTCGATGAGCCCGGAAGCATCGAGGTATTGCGCCCGCAGGTCGACGAAGCGTGCCCCGTACACGAGATAATAATCCGTCCGCGGCGTGACGAAGCGCACCGGATCGGTGAAGTAATCGGGCACCTCGCCGACGGCGTCGCGCAGCGAGCGCGGCCCCATGAAAGGCAGCACGACGTACGGTCCCGACCCCACGCCCCAGCGGCCCAGCGTCAGGCCGAAATCCTGGCGGCTGCGCTCCATGCCCATGCCCCTGGCGACGTCGAAGCAGCCGGCCAGGCCGAGCGTCGTGTTGACCAGCAGGCGGCCGGCGTCGTTGGCGGCATCGGCCGGCCGGAACTGCAGGGTGGCATTGACGAAGTTCGTGATTTCGCCGAGGTTGGCAAAGGCATTGCCGACGCAGGTGCGCAATGGCCGCGGCACCACCCTGGCGTAGCCGCGCGCGACCGGCTTGGCCACCGCCCGGTCGAAGCGGTCGTTGAAGGCATACACTTGGCGGTTCACGCGCTCGAACGGGTCGGCCGGGTTGCTGCCGGCATTGGGCGGCACGGTCGCGCAGCCGCCCGCGGCCAGCAGCAGCGGCAGCAGCGCCGCGACCAGGCCCGGGCGCAACCACGCCGGCGCCCGACCGCCCGTAACACGCAACGGCGCCGTCATTTCCTTGCCGCGCCGTCCTTGGCGGGACTTTCGGCAGCCTTGCTGTAGAGGAACTGGCCGATCAGGTTTTCCAGCACGATGGCCGATTGCGTCATCTTGATGACCTCGCCCGGCTGCAGGTTCTTGTCGTCGCCGCCGGCCTCGAGGCCGATGTACTGGTCGCCGAGCAGGCCCGCGGTCAGCACCTTGGCCGAGGTGTCGGCCGGGAACTCGTAGCCGCGATCGATCTCCAGCGTGACCAGCGCCTGGAAGCGTCTTGTTGTCGAAGGTGATCGACGGCGACGCGGCCGACCGTCACGCCGGCGCTCTTGACCGGCGCCTTGCATCTTGAGGCCGCCGATCTCGTCGAAGCGGGCCTGGAGCCGGTAGGTGGAGTTGAAGGAAAAGCTCGCCAGGTTGGCCGACTTGCAGCGCGAGGAAGAGGATGGCGACCATGCCCAGCAGGACGAAGACGCCGACCAGGATTTCCGTCTGTCTTTTACCCATAGATTTTCCTTGTCCCGCGACGGCGCCGCGCTGGCGCGGCGCCCGTCACGGAGTGCTGAACATCAGCGCGGTCAGCACGAAGTCGAGGAACAGCACGACCAGCGACGAAACGACGACCGTGCGCGTCGTCGCCAGCGCCACGCCCTCGGGCGTCGCCTTCGCCTCGTAGCCGATGTACAGGGCGATGAAGGTCGCGGCCACGCCGAAGACGAGGGTCTTGACGACGCCGTTGCCGACGTCCTTGATCACGTCGACGCCGTCTTGCATCTGCGACCAGAAGCTGGCCGTCGTCGACGCCGATCATCAGCACGCCCGACGACATACGCGCCGAGGATGCCCACCGCCGAGAACACCGCGCCGAGCAGCGGCATCGCGATGATGCCGGCGCATGAAGCGCGGCGCCAGCACGCGCGCGCGCGGATCGACCGCCATCATCTCCATCGCGACCAGCTGCTCGCCGGCCTTCATCAGGCCGATCTCGGCGGTGAGCGAGGTGCCGGCGCGGCCGGCGAACAGCAAGGCCGTCAGCACCGGCCCGAGCTCGCGCACCAGCGAGAGCGCCGACCAGCAGGCCGAGCGACTCGGCCGCGCCGTAGCGGCTGCAGCGTGTAGTAGCCCTGCAGCGCCAGCACGCAAGCCGACCGCGGCGCCCGAAGCGGCGATGATGACCAGCGAGCGGTTGCCGATCGCGTGGATCTGCACGACCGTGAGGTAGGGCCGCCGCAGGCTGAACGGCATGCGCCGCACCAGCTCCGCGAAGAAGAGCGCGCGCATGGCCCAGCGTCGCCAGGCGCATCGAGCGCGCTGCGCCCGACGGCGGCGGTCAGATCCAGCGGCTTCATGCGCGCCAGGCCCAGTTCCTGCGCGATCGGCGGCGCCGGATAGTGGAACGGCACCGGTCCGTCGGGCTCGCCGCGGATGAACTGGCGCACCTCGCGGATCCTCGGACGCCGTTCAGTTCCTCCGGCGTGCCGTGCGCGATGACGATGCCGCGCCGGACAGCAGGTAGGCGTAGTCGCAGATCTGGAAGCACTCCTGCGACGTCGTGCGAGACGATCAGCGAGGTGGCGCCGGTGGCGTCGTTGAGCCGGCGGATCAGGTTGGCGGTGACGCCCAGCGAGATCGGGTCGAGGCCGGTGAACGGCTCGTCGTACATGATGATTTCCGGGTCGAGCGCGATCGCGCGCGCCAGCGCGACGCGGCGCGCCATGCCGCCGGAGATCTCGCGCGATGCGCAGGGCGGCCGCGCCGCGCAAGCCGACCGCGTCGAGCTTCATCAGCACGATGTCGCGGATCATCGACTCGTCGCAGGTCCGTGTGCTCGCGCAGCGGGAACGCGACGTTGTCGAACACGCTCAGGTCGGTGAACAGCGCGCCGAACTGGAACAGCATGCCCATGCGCCGGCGCAGCGCGTACAGCGCCGGCGCGTCGCGCGGTGTCGACCGTCGGCGCCGTCGAAGAGGATGCGGCCGCTCTGCGGCGTGATAGACGCCGCCGATCAGGCGCAGCAGCGTCGTCTTGCCGCAGCCCGAGCCGCCCATGATGGCCGTCACCTTGCCGCGCGCGAAGCTGCGAGCGAGACGTCGATCAGGATGGCGCGGCTGTCGTAGCCGAACGTACACGTCGCTCGATGCTGACCAGAGCGTCGGCGCCGGCGGGACGCGGGCGGTGGACAGGTGCGGTTGCGCCAACGAGGCGTTCCTGCCGGCGAGCGACAAAGCCGGCGCCGGATTGTCGCGCAGCACGCCGGGACGGCCCGCGCCGGACGCGCCAGGCCCGCAGCGGCGCGTCATGCGCGGTGCCGCGTGCCGCGCTCAGCGCGGCAGGTCGCGACGCGCCCATCAGGAACTCATCGACCGCGCGCGCGCACTGGCGGCCTTCGCGGATCGCCCAGACCACCAGCGACTGGCCGCGGCGCATGTCGCCGGCGGCGAAGACCTTGGGCACGTTGGTCGCGTAGGCCGCCGCGCCAGGTCCATCCTCGGCCGTGGCGATTGCCGCGCGCGATCCTTCTCGACGCCGAAGGCCTCGAGCACGCGGCGCCACCGGGCGACGAAACCCATCGCGAGCAGCACCAGGTCGGCCGGCAGATCTCGACTCGGAGCCCGGCACCTCGACCATCTTGCGCCCTGTCACTCGATCGCGACTGCCTTCACGCGCGCGGCTACCAGCGCCTGCACCTTGCCCTTGCCGTCGTCGCCGAGACGCCTTGGTCGCGATCGCGAATCGCGCTCGCAGCCTTCCTCGTGCGACTCGACGGTGCGCAGCTTGACCGGCCAGTAGGGCCAGACCAGCGGCTTGTTCTCCTGCTCCGGCGGCTGCGGCAGCAGCTCGAACTGGGTCACGCTGACCGGCGCCGTGGCGGTTGCTGGTGCCGACGCAGTCGGAGCCGGTGTCGCCGCCGCCGATCACGATCACGTGCTTGCCATCGGCGCGCAGATCTGGCCCTTGACCTTGTCGCCGGCGTTGACCTTGTTCTGCTGCGGCAGGAACTCCATCGCGAAATGGACGCCGTCGAGCTCGCGGCCCGGCACCGGCAGGTCGCGCGGACTGCTCGGCGCCGCCGGTCAGCACGCACCGCGTCGAATTCCTCGGCGCAGCTGCTCGGCGCGTGACCGTTTCCTGCCCGGTGCGCAGCTCGGTGCCCTTGGTCGAGCGCCGGGCCCTGCCTCGCCGACCAGCACGCCGGTGCGGAAGACGACGCCTTCGGCCTCCATCTGCTCGACGCGGCGGTCGATGTGCGATCTTCTCCATCTTGAAGTCGGGGATGCCGTAGCGCAGCAGGCCGCCGATGCGGTCGTTCTTCTCGAACACGCGTCACGTCGTGGCCGGCGCGCGCCAGCTGCTGCGCGCCGCCAGGCCGGCCGGGCCGGAGCCGACGACGGCGACCTTCTTGCCGGTCTTGCGGCTGCGGCGGCCGCGGCACGACCCAGCCTTCGTGCCCAGGCCCGGTCGATGATGGCGTGCTCGATCGACTTGATGCCGACCGGCGTCGTCGTTGATGTTGAGCGTGCAGGCCGCCTCGCACGGCGCCGGGCAGATGCGGCCGGTGAACTCGGGGAAGTTGTTGGTCGAGTGCAGCACCGCGAACGCGCTGCTTCCAGTCGTCGCGGTAGACCAGGTCGTTGAAGTCCGGAATGATGTTGTTGACCGGGCAGCCGTTGTTGCAGAACGGGATGCCGCAGTCCATGCAGCGCGCGCCCTGGACCTTCGCGCCTGCTCCGGCGTCGAGGTCGACGACGAATTCCTTGTAGTGCTTCTGCGCGCTCGGCGACCGGCTCGTAGCCGTCTCCTCGCGGCGCGCGTACTCCATGAAGCCCGTGACTTTTCCCATGTGCTCTATCGTCGTGCGTTCGTGCGGTTACGTTCGGCCGACCGGCTGCCTGGCTGCTGCGTGCGGCCTGCGTCGCCCAGGCCGCCGGCGCGCGTCGCCGCGCTCGGTCGGCGCTCGCGGCGCAGGCTGCGCGTCGCCGAGCGCGCGCTTGTACTCGTTCGGGAACACCTTGACGAACTCGCGTCGCGCAGGTCGTCCCAGTCGGTCCAGGATCTCGCGCGCGCGGAAGCTGCCGGTCCAGCGGAAATGGTCGCTCGAGCAGCTTCGCGCAGGATGCGCCTCGTCGCTGGCGGGCTCGCCGCCGAGCGCATGCCAGATCGCACGCTCGATGCGTTCTTCCTGCTCGGCGGTGCGTCAGCACCGGCTCGAGCGCGACCATCGAGGTGTTGCAGCGCGCCGCGAAGTCGCCGTCCTCGTCGTACACGTAGGCGACGCCGCCGCGACATGCCGGCGGCGAAGTTGCGCCCGGTCTCGCCGAGCACCACCACGGTGCCGCCGGTCATGTACTCGCAGCCGTGGTCGCCGGTGCCCTCGACCACCGCGGTCGCGCCCGAGTTGCGCACCGCGAAGCGCTCGCCGGCGACGCCGCGGAAGAAGGCCTCGCCGCCGGTCGCGCCGTACAGCACCGTGTTGCCGACGATGATGTGGTCGGGTCGCCGAAGCCGCGGAAATCGTTGGTCGGACGCACCACGATGCGGCCGCCCGACAGGCCCTTGCCGGTGTAGTCGTTGGCGTCGCCGACCAGGTCGAGCGTGATGCCGTGGGCCAGGAAGGCGCCGAAGCTCTGGCCGCCGGTGCCCTCGCATCTGGATGTGGATGGTGTCGTCGGGCAGGCCGTCGTGGCCGTAGCGGCGCGCCACCTCGCCCGACAGCATCGCGCCGACGGTGCGGTTGACGTTGCGGATCGGCTGGATGAAGCTGCACCTTCTCGCCGCGCTCGAGCGCGGCGCGGCTGTGCTCGATCAGCTTGTGGTCGAGCGCCTTGCGCCAGGCCGTGGTCCTGCTCCTCGCACTTGCGGCGCGCCACGCTCGGCCGGCACGTCGGGCTGGTGGAACACGCGCGCGAAGTCCAGGCCCGAGCGCCTTCCAGTGGTCGATGCCCTCTGCGGGTGTCGAGCAGGTCGGTGCGGCCGATCAGATCGTCGAACGTGCGGACGCCCAGCTGCGCCATGATCTCGCGCACTTCCTCGGCGACGAAGAAGAAGAAGTTGACGACGTGCTCGGGCTGGCCCGGGAAGCGTCGGCGCAGCACCGGATCCTGCGTGGCGACGCCGACCGGGCAGGTGTTGAGGTGGCACTTGCGCATCATGATGCAGCCGTCGCGACCAGCGGCGCGGTGGCGAAGCCGAACTCGTCGGCGCCGAGCAGCGCGCCGATGACGACGTCGCGCCCGGTCTTCATCTGGCCGTCGGCCTGCACGCGGATGCGGCCGCGCAGGCGGTTCAGCACCAGGGTCTGCTGCGTTTCGGCCAGGCCGAGCTCCCACGGCGTGCCGGCGTGCTTGATCGACGACAGCGGCGAGGCGCCGGTGCCGCCGTCGTGGCCGGCGATGACGACGTGGTCGGCCTTGGCCTTGGCGACGCCCGCGGCGACCGTGCCGACGCCCGACTTCGGACACCAGCTTCACGCGAGATGCGGGCGCGCGGGTTGGCGTTCTTCAGGTCGTGGATCAGCTGCGCCAGGTCCTCGATCGAATAGATGTCGTGGTGCGGCGGCGGCGAGATCAGGCCGACGCCCGGCACCGAGTAGCGCAGCGTGCCGATGTACTCGGATCACCTTGTGGCCCGGCAGCTGGCCGCCTTCGCCGGGCTTCGCGCCCTGCGCCATCTTGATCTGGATCTGGTCGGCGCGAGACCAGGTACTCGGCCGTGACGCCGAAGCGGCCCGACGCGACCTGCTTGATGCTGCGAGCGCAGCGAATCGCCGTCCTGCAGCGGAATGTCGACCTCGACGACGTCCCGGCCCGAGCACCGATCCGACCGTGTCGCCGGTCTTGATCGGGATCGCCGCGCAGTTCGCTGCGATAGCGGCGCTCGGGTCCTCGCCGCCCTCGCCGGTGTTGCTCTTGCCGCCGATGCGGTTCATCGCGACCGCCAGCGTGGCGTGCGCCTCGGTCGAGATCGAGCCGAGCGACATCGCGCCGGTGGCGAAGCGCTTGACGATCTCGCGCGGCCGGTTCGACCTCGTCGAGCGGGATCGCCTTGCCGGGATCGACGCTTGAACTCGAACAGGCCGCGCAGCGTCATGTGGCGGCGCGACTGGTCGTTGATGAGCTGCGCGTATTCCTTGTAGGTCTGGTAGCTGTTCGGCGCGCGCCGCGTGCTGCAGCTTGGCGATCGCGTCGGGCGTCCACATGTGCTCTTCGCCGCGCACGCGGTACGCGTACTCGCCGCCGGCGTCGAGCATGTGGGCGAGCACCGGGTCGTCGCCGAAGGCGGCCTCGTGCATGCGCATCGCCTCCTCCGCGACCTCGAACAGGCCGATGCCGCCGACGCCGCTTGCGGTGCCGCGGAAGTACTGGTCGACCAGCGATCGTCGCCAGGCCGACCGCCTCGAAGATCTGCGCGCCGCAGTACGACATGTAGGTCGAGATGCCCATCTTGGACATGACCTTCTGACAGGCCCTTGCCGACCGCCTTGATGTAGTTCTTGATCGCCTTGTCGGCCGTCGACGCCGCCGGGCCGGTCGCGGAACATGCGCCGCAGCGTCTCGATCGCGAGGTAGGGATGGACCGCCTCGGCGCCGTAGCCGGCGAGCAGCGCGAAGTGATGCACCTCGCGCGCCGAGCCGGTCTCCACGACCAGGCCCGTCGATCGTGCGCAGGCCGGCGCTGGACGAGGTGCTGGTGCAGCGCGCTGGTGGCCAGCAGCGCCGGGATCGCGACGTGCTCGCGCGTCGATGCTGCGGTCGCGTCACGATCAGGATGTTGTAGCCGGCCTTGACCGCGTCGACCGCTTCGGCGCACAGCGACGCCAGGCGCGCCTCGACGCCCTCGGCGGCCCCAGGCCAGCGGGTAGCAGATGTCGAGCTCGTAGCAGCTGGAACTTGCCGCGACGTGTGCTGACGCGATGCGCGCGGATCTTGCGCCATGTCGCCGAAGTCGAGCACCGGCTGCGACACCTCGAGCCGCATCGGCGGGTTGATGTTGTTGATGTCGAGCAGGTTCGGCTTCGGGCCGATGAAGCGACACCAGCGACATCACGATCTGCTCGCGGATCGGATCGATCGGCGGGTTGGTGACCTGCGCGAACAGCTGCTTGAAGTAGTTGTAGAGCGGCTTGTTCTTGTCGGACAGCACGGCCAGCGGCGAGTCGTTGCCCATCGAGCCGATGGCCTCCTCGCCGGCCTGCGCCCATCGGCGCCAGCAGGAACTTGCAGGTCTTCCTGCGTGTAGCCGAAGGCCTGCTGGCGGTCGAGCAGCGCCTTCGCGGCCTGCGGCCGCTACGGCGGTCGGCATCCTTCGCCCGTGCGGCGCAGGCGATGGCAGATCGTCGAGCTTGATGCGCACGCGCTCGATCCATTCGCGGTACGGCTTGGCGGTGGCGAGCTGGTTCTTGAGCTCCTCGTCGTCGATGATGCGGCCCTGCTCGAGTGTCGATCAGGAACATCTTGCCGGGCTGCAGGCGCCACTTCTTGACGATCCGCGATTCCGGGGATCGGCAGCACGCCGACCTCGGACGCCATGACCACGAGGTCGTCGTCGGTGACGATGTAGCGCGCCGGCCGCAGGCCGTTGCGGTCGAGCGTGGCGCCGATCTGCCGGCCGTCGGTGAAGGCGATCGCGGCCGGGCCGTCCCACGGCTCCATCATGGCGGCGTGGTATTCGTAGAAGGCGCGCCGGCTCTCGTCCATCAGCGTGTGCTGTTCCCAGGCCTCGGGGATCATCATCATCATGGCGTGCGCCAGCGGGTAGCCGGCCATGACGAGCAGTTCGAGCGCGTTGTCGAAGCGGGCCGTGTCGGACTGGCCTTCGTAGATGAGCGGATAGAGCTTCTGCAGGTCGTCGCCGCAGCACCGGCGACGACATCACGCCCTCGCGCGCGCGCATCCAGTTGAAGTTGCCCTTGACGGTGTTGATCTCGCCGTTGTGCGCGACCAGCCGGTACGGGTGCGCGAGCTCCCACTCGGGAAAGGTGTTGGTCGAGAAGCGCTGGTGCACCAGCGCGAGCGCCGAGACGACGCGTTCGTCCGGCAGGTCGCGGTAGTACGGCCGACCTGGTCGGCCAGCAGCAGGCCCTTGTAGACGATGGTGCGCGTCGACATGCGAGGCACGTAGTACTCCTTGCCGTGCTGAGCTTGCAGGCGCCTGGATCTTGTGGCTGGCCGGTCTTGCGGATCACGTAGAGCTTGCGCTCGAGCGCGTCGGGCACCATGACGTCGGCGCCGCGGCCGATGAAGATCTGCCGGATCACCGGCTCGCTGCTCGCGCACCGTCGGCGACATCGGCATCTCGCGGTCGACCGGCACGTCGCGCCAGCCGAGCACCACCTGGCCCTCGGCCGCACCGTGCGCTCGAGTTCCTGCTCGCAGGCCAGGCGCGAGGCGTGTTCCTTCGGCAGGAAGATCATGCCGACGCCGTACTCGCCCGGCGGCGGCAGCTGCACGCCCTGCGGCGGCCATCTCGCTGCGATAGAACGCGTCGGGGATCTGGATCAGGATGCCGGCGCCGTCGCCCATCAGCTTGTCGGCGCCGACGGCGCCGCGATGGTCGAGGTTCTCGAGGATCTTCAGCGCCTGCTGGACGATGCGCGTGACTGCGCTCGCCCTTGATGTGGGCGACGAAGCCGACGCCGCAGGCGTCGTGCTCGTGTGCCGCCGCGTACAGCCCTTCGCGCTCGGCCGCGGCGCGCGCCTGGTCGAGTGCGGACGCCCCCGCCGGGGTCGCCGGTGCGGCGGATGAGGGCGCCGTGGCCGGCGTGCGATTGGTCTTCATGAGCGCTCCTGCCGCCGTGCCGCGGGCAATTTCCGGGTGGCGCGCGCGCCCGCCAGCGGCGGGTACTGGCGCGCTCTATCGGTTCAGAACTGTATCGCAACGCACAAGACCGCTCAATAGCTTTTTAGTAGGGTCAGAGTGGATATAGCGACATCGCAACGGAGGAATTCAGTTATATAGGGTCATAGTAATTTGGATTTCGCCAGAAATATCTGAAAGTCTTTTACAATCAATAAGTAGCGAGCCATCACGGCATACGCTCGAGGCCGCGCCGCTCGCGGCCTGCGGGCCGCCGCGCGCAGCGCGGCGCCGGCTGATGCATGATGCGGCCTTCGCCACGATCGCCAGGGCCAAATCATGCGCCTCCGGGCAATGCGGGAGCCGGCCGTGCGCGCCGCCGCACTGGCACTGGCTGCCGCGCTGGCGCTGGCCGCCGCGGCCGCAGCGTCGGCGCCGACGCTGCGCATCGGTTCCAAGCGCTTCACCGAATCGACCATCCTGGGCGAGATCCTCGCGCAGGCGGCTGCGCCCTTTGCGACGGTGGAGCATGTGCCCGGCATGGGCAACACCGCGATACTTTTCGGCGCGCTGCGGGCCGGATCGATCGACGCCTATCCGGAATACCTGGGCACCATCGAACTCGACATCCTCCACCATGCGCGCACCGGCGCGACGCTGGAGCAGATCGACGCGGAGCTCGCGCCCCAGGGCCTGGGAGCCGGAATCCGGCTCGGATTCGAGAACGGCTACGCGCTGGGCGTGCGCCGCGCGCTGGCGCAGGCACTGGGGCTGCGGCGCATCAGCGACCTGGCGGCGCAGCCGCAGTTGCGCGCCGGCCTTTCGCACGAGTTCCTCGGGCGCGCCGACGGCTGGAACGGCCTGGCGCGGCGCTACGGCCTGCGCAATCGCACCTTCGGCCTCGACCACGGCCTGGCCTTCGAAGCGCTGGCGCAGGGGCAGGTCGACCTCATCGACGTCTATACGACCGACGCGAAGATCGCGCGCTTCGACATCACCGTGCTCGACGACGATCGCGGCTACTTTCCCCGCTACGATGCCGTGGTGCTGTACCGGCGCTCCGTGGCCGGGCGCTTTGCGGCGGCGTGGCAGGCCTGGCAGCGCCTGGCCGGCCATATCAGCCAGGAACGGATGATTGCGCTCAACGGCCGCGCCGAACTCGATCACCTGCCCGCCGCCGCGGTCGCGCGCGAATTCCTCGCCGCGGCTGCGGCGTCACCGGCCCCGGTCGCGGCGCCGAGCTTTGTCGACCGGCTGTTCGCCCCGGACTTCTGGCGCCTCGGCGCGCAGCACCTGGCGCTCGTGGTGCTGGCAGTGGCGGCGGCCGCCGCACTGGGCATTCCGCTCGGCGTGCTGGCCGTGCGCGCACGGCGCAGCGGCGCGGCCATCCTGGTCGCCGTCAGCGCGCTGCAGACCGTTCCGGCACTGGCGCTGCTGGCGGCCTTGATACCGCTGCTGGGAACCATCGGCACCGCGCCGGCGCTGGTCGCGCTGTTCATCTTTGCGCTGCTGCCCATCGTGCGCAACACCGTCGCCGGCCTGCAGGCCGTGCCGGCGTCGCTGCGCGAGGCTGCCGGCGCGCTGGGTGCGCGCGGCGCAGCGGTCTTCTGGCTGGTCGACCTGCCGCTGGCGGCGCCGTTCATCGTTGCCGGCGTGCGCACTGCCGCGGTGATCAGCGTCGGTACCGCCACCATCGGCGCGTTCGTCGGCGCGGGCGGCTTCGGCGAGCGCATCGCCATCGGCCTGGCGCTCAACGACGGCGGCATGCTGCTGGCCGGCGCGCTGCCGGCCGCGGCGCTGGCGCTGTTCCTGGATGCCGGGCTGGGGTTCGTGGAACGCCGGGCGCGGCGCAACGGCGCCGGCGCATAGGCTCAGCGCGTCAGCATGCGCCGGACGACATTGCTCGCCTGGTCGACGGCGCCAACGAGCACGATCATCGCCAGCACCACCGAAGCGGTGCGCCCCATCTGGAACAGTCCCAGATGGAACACCAGCATCTGCCCCAGGCCGCCGGCGCCGACCACGCCCAGGACCGTGGCGGCCCGGATGTTGTTTTCCCACCGATACAACACATAGGAAAGCAGTTGCGGCGCGACCTGCGGCAGGGTCGCATAGAGCAGGACCTGCGCCTCGCCGACGCCCTGCGCGCGCAATGCCAGTGCCGGTCCCTGGGGGGCGTTTTCGAGCGCTTCGGCAAACAGCCGGCCCAGCACGCCGCTCGTATGCAGTGCCAGGGCCAGGGTTCCGGCCATCGGTCCGAGCCCGGCCGCGACCAGCAGCAGCGATGCCCAAACCAGCTCGGGAACCGCGCGCAATACGTTCAACAGCAGGCGTGCGGGCCAGCGCAATGCCGGCCAGACGGCAAAGCCGGCCAGCCCGCGCGCTGCCGGCAGGCAAAGCAGCGCCCCGCCCGCGATCGCCAGCAGCGTGCCCATCGCGGAAATCGCCACGGTCTCGGCCGCGGCACCGGCCAGCCGGGTCAGAAACACCGCGTCATGCTGCGGCGGAAAGAATTCCGCCGCGAAGCGCCCCATCGCCGCAATGGCGTCGGGCGCAAAAAGCCCGGACCAGCGCAGGTCAAGCGACCGGAAGCTCGCCACGACCAGCGCGGCAGCGGCGGCCAGCACCCATCCCAGGCGGCGTGCGGCCGGATTCATCGTCGCAACCCCGGCGCCGGCGTCGTCACTGCAACTCCCGGCGCAGCCATGCGCTCAGCGCATCGGCCGCGGCGACCAGCGCGATGAATACCAGCAGCAGCGTCGCCATCTCGCCGCCGGCCAGCATCTTGAGCGAATCGTCCATCTGCTGTCCCAGGCCGCCGGCGCCGACGAATCCCAGCACCACCGACGAGCGGATCGCGCACTCCCAGCGGTAGACCGCATATGACGTGAGCTCGGCGCGGGCATTGGGCAGCAGGCCGTGAAAGAACGCCTGCAGGCGCCCGCTGCCGTTGATCAGCAGCGACCGGGCGGCGTGCGGGTCCACGCCTTCGAGGATCTCGGCGAAGACCTTGCCGAGCATGCCGCCATAGGTGAGCGCGATGGCCGCCACCCCGGCCGTCGGCCCCAGGCCCACCACGCGCACCAGCACCAGCGCCCACACCAGTTCGGGCACCGTGCGCAACGCGACCATCAGCGTGCGCGTGGCGTGGCGCACGACGCGCGGGAGCGGCGCCATGCGCCCGCCGATGCTGGAGATCGACAGCGCCGACGAGGCCGACAGCGCCAACGGTACGGCCAGCAACAGGGCCAGCGCGATGCCGCTGGTCGCGATCGCGATGGTGCGCCAGGTGGCGGCGGCGACGACCGCAAGGAAGGAAGGCTCGAGCGACGGCGGGTAGAAGCTGGCCAGGAAGCGGCCGCTGGCCTGCAGGCTGCGCGCATCGAACAGGCGCGCGGGTGCGAACTCGCTCAACTGCACCAGCGGCCACAGCACCAGCACGGCGACGGCCAGCGCCAGCGCCCGGCTGCGCAGCGCCGGATCGTGCCGCCCCGGCACCGCGGCGGCCGCGCCGGCTGCGCGCGGGGGGCCCGGGTGCGGCGCCATCGCCTGGGGCTCAGCGGCAGTTCGGCGCGAGGACGACGCCGGGCGGCAGCGCGTCGGCGGCGACAGGTGCGGCGGCATCCGCAGCATCGGTGGCCGCGTACAGGCCGCGCCAGCGCTCCGGCGTGACGCCGGCGCTCGGCAGGTCGAACGCCACCGCGCCGGCGCGCAGGCCGAGCAGGCGCGGGAAATGGGCCTGCGCGAGCTCGGCCTGGTGCAGGCAGACGACCAGGGTCACGCCGCGGCGCAGGGCCTCTTCGCGCAGCACGCCCAGCACCTTGCCCGCCCGCACCGGATCGAGCGACGCCAGCGGTTCGTCCAGCAGCCACATGCGAGCCGGCGCAAGCAGCGCCCGCGCCAGCCCGACGCGCTGGCGCTCGCCGCCGGACAGCCTGTCGACGCGATCGTAGAGGCGCGCCTCGAGGCCAAAGCGTGCGAGCGCGGCCTGCGCCGCGGCCGGATCGTCCGGCACCAGCAGCGAGCGCAGGCTGCGCCACCAGCCCATCGCCGGCAGGCGGCCGGCCAGCACGGCCGTCACGACTCGTTGCCGCGGTGGCAGCGGCGGCACCTGCGGGCCCAGGAACAGCGCGCGGCGCAGACGCTGGCGCGCGCGCGGCCCGGCGGCCCACGGGTCGACGCCGTCGAGCCGCAGCACGCCGCCATCCGGGCGCAGCGCTGCGGCGGCCAGCTGCAGCAGGCTGGTCTTGCCGGCACCCGACGGACCGACGATCGCCAGGTGTTCGCCGGCGGCGACCTGCAGGTGGATGGGCGCCAGCAGGACGCGCGGCCGGCCCTGGGTGCAGTGCGCACCAGCCCGACGCCGTGCAACTCCAGCCGCAGGCCGGCCGCCGAAGCGGCGCTGCCTGCGCGTTCGCTGCCGGCGGGCATCGCCTACAGCAGGCCGGCGCTGCGCGCGGCCGCTTCGATCTGCCGGTAGTTCTCCGCTTTGGTCGGGATAAAGCGGGTGGCGCGCTGCAACTCCAGGATCTGGCGGCCCTGCGCGGTGGTGGCATCCAGGTCCAGAAAGGCCTGGCGCAGCCGTTCGCGCAACGGCGCCGGCAGCGACGCGCGCACGGTCCAGTTGTAGTCGTAGAAGGGCTTGGTCGTGAAGAACACGTGGACCCGGGACGTATCGACCCGGCCCTCGGCGACGAAGCGGTTCCACACCGAAATGTTAAGTGCGCCGGCGTCGACCTTGCCGCCGGCCACGGCGGCGATCGTCGCATCGTGGGCGCCGGAGAAGCTGATCCGGCGCAGATCGCGGTCGGGATCGATGAAGGCGTCGAGCAGCGCGCTGCGCGGCATCAGGTGGCCCGAGGTGCTCGAGGGCGAGCCGAAGCTCAGTGTGCGTCCCTTGAGATCGGCCAGCGTCGCAATGCCGCTGTCGGCCGCCGTGATGAAGACCGAACGGAATTCGGCGTCCTCGGCCCGTTGCACCAGCGCAATGACGCGGCCGCCCGAGCGCACGCTGGCCTGCACGAAGGTAAAGCCGCCGAGCCAGGCCAGGTCGACCTTGCCGTTGATCAAGGCCTCGACGGCCGCCGCGTAATCGGTGACCGGCGTCCACTCGACCTTGACCCCGAGACGCCGCTCGAGATAGGCGCCCAGCGGCGCGAACTTGCGGGCCAGTTCCGTGGGCGCCTCGTCCGGTATCGCCGTGACCCGCAGCACCACCGGCACCGGTTCCTGCGCCGGCGCTGCAGCCGCGCCGGCATCCGCCGCCAGCAGCGCGGCCGCTGCGATTGCCGCCCGCAGCGCGCACCGCAGCCGGCGCGCGGTCTGCCGGCCGTTCCCGATTGCGCACCCCAATGACGATTCGAGCATCCTGCCCTCCATTGCGCGTGTCACGCGGCGTGCGCACCGACCGTGCGGCGGCGCCGGCGACACCGTATATATTTTGGGCCGCGCCATGTTCCGGCCCGGCGGCGCGCATCGAACATCGATCGAATCAGGAACCCCGCATGATTGCACCCCGCGCGCCCCGCGTCATCGACCTGCGCGACGATGATGCCACGGATGACCGCCGGCGGCTTGCCGCCGACCTGCTGCGCGAAGCGGCCTGCATCGCGCCGAAGTATTTCTACGATCCGCTCGGGGCCAGCCTGTTCGAGGCGATCACCCGGCTGCCCGAGTATTACCTTACGCGCGTCGAGGCCGCGATCGTCGCCACCCGGGGCGCCGACATCGCGGCCTGCATCCGCGCCGACCTCGGGGCATCGGCGGCGATCACCCTCGTGGACCTGGGCGCCGGCAATTGCGACAAGGCGCCGGCCTGGATCGACGCCCTGCACGCCCGACGCTACGCAGCCGTCGACATCGCGATCGACGGCCTGGCCATGGCGCTGGAGCGCCTGCAACGGCAATTCGCCGCCGTCGAACTGCTCGGCATCGGCTGCGATTTTTCCGCGCAACTGCGCCTGCCCGACGCGCTCGGCGGCGGGCCGCGCGTCATGCTCTACCCGGGGTCGAGCATCGGCAACTTCGCGCCTGCCGCCGCGGTGCGCTTTCTGGCCCAGGTGCGCGCCGCCTGCCCGGGCGGCGGCCTGCTGATCGGCGTCGACCTGCGCAAGGCGCCGGCCGTCACGACAGCGGCCTACAACGACGCACTGGGCGTCACCGCGGCATTCAATCGCAATGTGCTGCTGCACGTCAATCGGCTGCTGGCGGCCGATTTCGACCTGCGCGACTGGGCGCATGAAGCGTTCTTCGATCCCGCCCAGAGCCGCATCGAAATGCACCTGCGCGCGCTGCGCGATTGCGCCGTGCATTGGCGCGGCGGCGCGCGCCGCTTCGCCGCGGGGGCGCGCATCCACACGGAGAATTCCTACAAGTGGGACGCCGACGAGTTCGCGCAACTGCTCGTGCAGGCCGGCTGGCGCGCGCCGCGCCGGTGGACCGACGCCGACCGGTACTTCGCGATCTACTGGGCGCGCGCGTGAGGGGCCGGCGCGGCGCGGCTCAATCGAGCGGGCACGTACGCAGGCCGGCGA
>CAWAHT010000013.1:0-177077 GCA_963781975.1 uncultured beta proteobacterium | reverse complement strand
CGGCCAGTCCGGCGACATCATGTTCCAGGGGGCGACGAGCGCCAACGTCCAGAAGGCCTTCGACGCCATCAACGAACTCGGCTTCGATCTCGGCGGCGCCGGCCCGGCCGTCCGGACCTCGATGTCCTGCGTCGGCGCGGCGCGCTGCGAGCAGTCCTGCTACGACGAGGGCCGCACCCACCGCACGGTGCTCAACAGCTTCGTCGACGACATCCATCGCCCGTCGCTGCCGTACAAGTTCAAGTTCAAGTTCTCCGGCTGCCCGAACGACTGCATGAATTCCATCCAGCGCTCGGACATGGCCGTCATCGGCACCTGGCGCGACAACATCCGCGCCGACGAAGCGCTGGTCCGCAAGCATGTCGCCAAGCACGGCATGACGGACCTCGTGAACAATGTCGTGACCCGCTGCCCGACGCGCGCCATCCAGCTGGTCGAGGTGAAGGATCTCAAGACCGGGCCGCATATCACCGGCGTCAAGGTCAACGACACGCAAGCGCTGCAGATCGACAATCACGACTGCGTCCGCTGCATGCACTGCATCAACGTGATCACCGGCGGCCTGGCGCCGGGCCAGGACAAGGGCGCCACGATCCTCGTCGGCGGCAAGCGCACCCTGAAGATCGGCGACCTCATGGGAACGGTGGTGGTGCCGTTCATGAAGCTGGAGACCGACGAGGACCGCGAAAAGCTGGTCGACCTGGGCAAGCGCATCGTCGACTTCTTCGCCGAGAACGCGCTCGAACACGAACGCACCGGCGAGATGATCGAACGCATCGGCCTGGTCAATTTCCTCGAGGCGCTGGGAATCGAGGCCGATGCCAACATGGTATCGACGCCGCGCATGAATCCGTACGTGCGCCTGGACGGCTGGGACGACGAAGTCGCCCGCCTGGACGCCAAGAAAGCGGCCTGAGGAGAGCAGCGATGTCAGTCACCAATGCCCCGACCGGCGCCGGCCAGAAGTCCGCCGCGCCCCCCGCGTCCGCACCGCGGCGCGCGATCGAAAGCGGCGTGCCGGACAACCAGCAGTACCTGCACCCGGTGCTCAAGCGCAACTACGGCAACTGGAAATACCACGATCGCCCGCGCCCCGGCGTGCTGCATCACGTCGCGCACAACGGCGACGAGGTCTGGTCGGTGCGCGCCGGCACCCAGCGCCAGATGGACGTCCATACGATCCGCCGCCTGTGCGACATCGCCGACCGCTTCGCCGACGGCCATGTCCGCTTCACCATCCGCTCGAACATCGAGTTCATGGTCGCCCGCCAGGAGCAGGTCGCGCCGCTGATCGCGGAGCTCGAGGGCGCCGGCTTCCCCGTCGGCGGGACCGGCAATTCGGTGTCGATGATCGCCCATACCCAGGGCTGGCTGCACTGCGACATCCCCGGCACCGATGCCTCGGGCGTGGTCAAGGCGCTGATGGACGAGCTCTACGACGAGTTCCGGCGCGAGGAGATGCCCAACCGCGTGCACCTGTCGACCAGCTGCTGCGAGATCAACTGCGGCGGCCAGGCCGATATCGCGATCATCGTGCAGCACACGAAGCCGCCGAAGATCAACCACGACCTCGTCGCCAATGTCTGCGAGCGGCCGGCCGTGGTGGCGCGCTGCCCGGTGGCGGCGATCCGCCCGGCGCTCGTCAACGGCAAGCCCTCGCTGGAGGTCGACGAGAAGAAGTGCATCTGCTGCGGCGCCTGCTACCCGCCGTGCCCGCCGATGCAGATCAACGATCCGGTCCACTCCAAGTTCGCCATCTGGGTGGGCGGCAAGAATTCGAACGCGCGCGCCAAGCCGACCTTCATGAAGATGGTCGCCTCGGGCCTGCCCAACAATCCGCCGCGCTGGACCGAGGTCTCGGAGATCGTCAAGAAGATCCTCTACACCTACAAGGAGGACGCGCGCGCCTGGGAAAGGCTCTCCGACTGGGTCGAGCGGATCGGCTGGCCGCGCTTCTTCGAGAAGACCGGCCTGCCGTTCACGAAGTACCTGATCGACGACTGGCGCGGCGCCCGGGCGAACCTGAACGCATCCACGCACATCCGCTTCTGAAAGCCCGGCGGCGACCGGGCACGCATCACTCTTGAGGAACAACAGGCCATGGGAACCATCACGGTAGGCGACTCCACGTTCGAGACCGACGAGGAGGGCTATCTCGTCAATTTGAGCGATTGGAACGAGGAAATCGCAAAGCAGATCGCGGCGACGGAGAACGTCGACATGTCGGAGAACCACTGGGAGGTCGTCAACTTCCTGCGCAAGTACTACGACGAATACCAGGTCGCCCCGGCCGTGCGCGTGCTGACCAAGGCGGTCGGCAAGGCCCTCGGCCCGGAAAAGGGCACCAGCCAGTACCTGTACGAGCTGTTCCCGTACGGTCCGGCCAAGCAGGCCTGCAAGATCGCCGGCCTGCCCAAGCCCACGGGCTGCGTGTGATTGTCGTCTGACGGCGTCCGGGGCGCGCACGCGCGGTCCCGGGCCATCGGACAGCGGCAACCCACGGCGTAGCGGCCAGGCATGAACGCGCCCAGCGTCCTCTTCGCGGCTCTTTTCTACGGCGCGGCGGCGATCATGGCGATCGGCGTCGCCCTGCGCGTGCTGCGCTATGCGCGCGCCCCGGCCCCACTGAAGATTCCCACGACGCCGGCGCCGACGACGGCCACGGGCGTCGTCCTGCGGATGGGGCGCGAGGTGTTCCTCTTCGAAAGCCTGTTCAAGGCCAATCTCTGGATCTGGCTGTTCGGGTGGATCTTCCACGTCGCACTGGCCCTCGTGCTGATCCGCCACCTGCGCTATTTCACCCAGCCGGTCTGGTCGTGGGTGGCGCTGCTGCAGCCGCTGGGAATCCTGGCCGGCCTCGGGATGCTGGCCGGCCTCGCCGGGCTGTGGGCGCGCCGCTTCCTGGTCGAGCGCATACGCTTCATCTCGACGCCCTCCGATCACCTGATGCTGGCGCTGCTGCTGGCAATCGGCGCGTCCGGCCTGACCATGAAGTACGTGCTGCATACCGACATCGTCGGCGTCAAGATCTTCTTCCTCGGCCTGCTGCGCCTCGAGCCGCAACCGCTGCCGCCGGACCCGATCCTGTATGTCCACCTGGCGCTGGTGGCCACGCTGATGATCATCTTTCCGATCAGCAAGCTGCTGCATGCGCCGGGGCTGTTCTTCTCGCCCACGCGCAACCAGGTCGACAATCCGCGCGCCGCGCGCCACCTGGCGCCGTGGGCCGCCGGTCTCGAGGGGGAGCGCTAGCATGGCTACCACGGTCCAGGCGCCGACCCTGCGCGGGATTCCGATCGTCCCGGCGCTGCGCCCCGAGGCGATGGCGGCCAGCCGCCCCTACGTCGCCAGCGAAAAGATACAGGAGGCCATCGGTTTCCCGTCCAAGGTGGTCGACAACTGGCACGAGGTCGCCCTGGGCCGGATGGGCGAGCTGCTGGGCAAGTACCGCTCGCTGCAGGTCTTCCTCGATGCCTGCGTGCATTGCGGCGCCTGCACCGACAAGTGCCACTACTTCCTGGGCACCGGCGATCCGCTCAACATGCCGGTGGCGCGCCAGGACCTGATGCGCAGCGTCTACCGGCGCCATTTCACGCTGGCGGGCAAGCTCTTCCCCAGGCTGGTGGGGGCGCGCGAGCTCACCCGCGACGTGCTCGACCAGTGGTACACGTACTACAACCAGTGCTCGGAGTGCCGCCGCTGCTCGGTCTTCTGCCCCTACGGCATCGACACCGCCGAGATCACGATGGCCGGACGCGAGATCCTGGATGCGGTCGGGTACGGGCAGAAATACTCCAACGAGATCATCGGCAAGGTGCACCGCATCGGCAACAACCTCGGCCTGCCGGGCCCGGCCCTGGCCAACACGCTCGAGGGTCTCGAGGAGGACGTGCTCGAGGAGACCGGCGTGGCGGTGCGCTACCCGCTCGACTGCAAGGGTGCCGAGGTCCTGCTGGTGACGCCGTCGGCCGATTTCTTCGCCGAACCGCACATCGAGAGCCTGATCGGCTATGGCAAGGTATTCCATGCCGCCGGCCTGTCCTGGACCCTGTCCTCGCACGCCTCCGAGGCCGGCAATTTCGGAATGTTCATCGGCAACTACGAACAGCTGCGCAAGATCGCGCTGCGCGTGCGCGAGGCCGCGCTCGAACTGGGCGTCAAGCGCATCGTCGTCGGCGAATGCGGCCACGCATGGCGCGTCGCCTACAGCTTCTGGAACACGCTGGTCGGCATCGGCAGCGGCGGCACCGACCCGTTCGCGATCCAGCTGCAGAGCCAGCTCGATCAGCGCTATCGCCAGCCGACGCACATCTGCGAACTCACCTGGAACCTCATCACCCAGGGTGCGCTGCGCTTCGACCGGGAGGCCAACGACCACCGCATCGTCACCTTCCACGATTCGTGCAACGTCGCGCGCGCCTCGGGCATGGGCGACGAGCCGGGCGGGCAGTTCACGATCCCGCGCAACATCATCCGGGCCGTCGCCAACCACTTCGTCGAAATGGCGCCCGATACGACCCACGAGCGGACCTTCTGCTGCGGCGGCGGCGGCGGCCTGCTGACCGACGAGCTGCTGGACCTGCGCGTCAAGGGCGCGCTGCCGCGGATGGAGGCGCTGCACGAGGTCGCGCAGCGCGACGGGGTCAACTTCATGGCCACCATCTGCGCCATCTGCAAGGCGCAGTTCACCAAGGTACTCCCCTATTACGGCTTCAAGATGGAAATGGTCGGCGGCGTGCATCAGCTCGTGAGCACCGCCATCCGGCTCCGATAAGCGCAGGACTTTTGCACCCATGGGCCGCGGGCCCGGAGAGCAGCGATGTCAGCCAAGACGGAACACAGCGTGCCCCTGAATTTCCGCCGCTACCAGGACGGCGACAGCCGGCCGGATTCGTGGCGCGAATGGATCTTCGACGCCGACCACACGCACAAGTGCCCGACGTACATCCAGTCGACGCCGCCGTGCCAGGGCAGTTGCCCGTCGGGCGAGGACATCCGCGGCTATCTCGCCATCGCGCGCGGCACGGAAAAGCCGCCCGCCGGCGTGCCCTGGCAGGAATACGCGTGGCGGCGCCTGACCGAGGCCAATCCGTTTCCCTCGGTGATGGGCCGCGTCTGCCCGGCGCCGTGCGAGACCGGCTGCAACCGCAACGAGGTCGAGGACCACGTCGGCATCAATTCGGTCGAGCACTTCCTGGGCGAATATGCCATTGCCCGGCAGCTCGGGTTCACGGCGCCGGCGCAGCGTACCGGCCGCTCCGTGGCCGTCATCGGCGGCGGCCCGGCCGGCCTGTCCTGCGCCTACCAGCTCGCGCTCAAGGGCCACGACGTGACCCTGTTCGACGAACACGAGTTCCTCGGCGGAATGATGCGCTACGGCATTCCGGGCTTCCGCACCCCGCGCGCGGTTCTGGATGCCGAAATCCAGCGCATCATCGACCTGGGCGTCACCGTGCGCACCAACTGCCGCGTCGGTCAGGACGTGTCGATGGAACACCTGCGCGAGCACTTCGACGCCGTGTTCCTCGGACTGGGCGCCCAGTCCGGCAGGGCGCTGCCGATGCCGGACGGGGACGCCCCCAATGTCGTCACGGCAACCGCGTTCCTGCGCGCCTTCAACGACGGCCGGCTCAAGCACGTCGGCAGGCGCGTGGTGGTGGTCGGCGGCGGCGATACGTCGATCGACGTGGCCACGGTCGCGCGCCGGCTGGGGCACATCGCGCACGCCAAGAAGACCGATTTCGAGGATGCGATCGGCGGTCGGCTGGCGCACGACGTCGCCGAGGTTTCGGCCAAGCAGGGCTGCGACGTCACGCTGACCTCGATCTTCCCGGTGGACCGCATGCAGGCCAACCGCCACGAGGTCGAGCAGGCCATGGCGGAGGGCATCGACATCCGCGGCAGCCTGGTCCCGGTCGCCCTGGTGCGGGGCCCGGACGGCCGCGCCACCGCGCTGCGCGTCATGCGCTGCGAGGCGCGGATGGCCGGCGGCAAGCTTGAAATCCGCAACATCGAAGGCAGCGAGGAGGACATCGAGGCCGACCTGATCGTATCGGCGATCGGCCAGGCGGTGGACTTCACCGGCCTGGAGGAATTCGACAACGGCCGGGGCGCGATCGGCACCGACCGCAACTACCAGGTCAACGGCAAGGACCGCATATTCGCCGGCGGCGACATCATCCGCCCGCACCTGTTGACGACCGCCATCGGCCACGGTGCCATCGCCGCCGAGGGGATCGACCGGCAGCTGCGCGCCGAACCGCTGGAGAAGCGCCCGAAGATCGACGTGCACGTCTTCGATCTGGGCCGCAAGATGTTGGAAAAGGGCCTGCCCTTCAGCCATGCCACCGAGCCGATGTACGGCACCGACACCAGCACGGTGGCGATCCACAATTTCGACAACCGCTCCGAGCGCTACGTGATCCCGCACGACAAGCTCTTCCTGGGTCACTTCAACTACGAGGCGCGCAATGTCCGCGAGGTGACGACGCTGGATCGCGAATCGGCGCTGGGCAACTTCGAGGAGCGCCTCAAGACGCTGACCGAGGCGCAGGCGGTCGCCGAGGCCAAGCGCTGCATGAGTTGCGGCATGTGCTTCGAGTGCGACAACTGCGTCGTCTACTGCCCGCAGACCGCGGTGTTCAAGGTCTCGAAGAAGCAGTCGACGCTCGGGCGCTACGTCGATACCGACTACACCAAGTGCATCGGCTGCCACATCTGCCAGGACGTGTGCCCGACCGGGTACATCCAGATGGGCCTGGGCGAGTAGTCCGGCCCGCGGGGAGCACGGCGATGACCCACGCCCTGATCCGCCTTACCGGCCTGGTGGCCGCGCTGCTGCTGTGCGCGCCGTCCGGGGCGACCGCCGACGACGCCCGCCCGCCGCAGCCGGCGATCGTCATCGCCAACCCCGGGCACTGCATCGCCCCCGTTGAGCAGATGCGCCGCAATCATCCCGACATGCTGCGCCACCAGAGGGACCGCACCGTGCACGAGGGCATCCGCGGTGCCCGTGCGAGCCTGAACGCGTGCATCCGCTGCCACGCCAGCCGCGTCAACGGTTCCGTCCTGGGAACCGGCGAGAACTTCTGCCAGGGCTGCCACCAGTACGTCGCGGTGCGCCTGGACTGCTTCGAGTGCCATCAGGCGGCGCCGGCGGCGCTGCCGACCGCCGCGGTTGCCTCCGGAGCGCGGCCATGAGCGCGGCGCCGGAGGATCCGCCGGTGTCGCGCCGCGCCGCCCTGGGCGCGGGCGTGGCCGCTGCCGTGGGCGTCGCGCTGGGTCCGGGCCTGCGCCTGGTGGAAGTGGCGCAGGCGCGCGCGGCGGGCGAGCCGGCCTCGTCCGCGGTGCGCTGGGGCATGCTGATCGACACCGGACGCTGCGACAGCGGCTGCACGGCCTGCGTCGACGCCTGCAGCAAGGAGAACGGCTTCGCCTCGGGCATCGATCTGCGCCAGCGGCCGCAGTGGATCCGCAAGATCGAGATCACGGAAGTCAGGACCGGGAGAAGCAGCTCGGCGCCGATGATGTGCCAGCACTGCGCCGAGCCGCCCTGCGTCGATGTCTGCCCCACGGGAGCGTCGTTCAAGCGCGCCGACGGCATCGTGCTGGTCGACCGGCACGCGTGCATCGGCTGCCGCTATTGCATGATGGCCTGCCCGTATCACGCACGCTCGTTCGTGCACGAGCCGGTCACCAACCAGCTTCCCGACGTTCCGCGCGGCAAGGGCACTGTCGAATCGTGCACCTTCTGCGTGCACAAGATCGACCGCGGCGGTTCGCCTGCCTGCGTGCAGGCCTGCACCGACGACGGTCACCACGCGATGGTCTTCGGCGACCTGAACGACCCGGCCAGCGCCATCGCGCAACGCCTGAAGGCCGCCGCCAGCACCGCCGTGCGTGCCGATCTCGAACTCGACCCGGCCGTGCGCTACCAGGGCATCTGACCATGACGTTCCCGCGCCAGTCGATCGAGCCGCGCCTCTTCTACCTGCTGGTGGGGCTCGGCCTGGCACTGGTCGCGATCGGGCTGGCCGGCGCGGTTGCCCTCGACGAGCACGGACACGCGATCACCGGCATGAACAACCAGATCGTCTGGGGCCTGCCGCACGTCTTCGCCATCCTGATGATCGTGGCCGCCTCCGGGATCCTCAACGTCGCCACGGTCGGTTCGGTCTTCGGCCATGCCGCCTACAAGGCGCGGGCGCCGTTGTCGGGGCTGTTGTCGCTGACCCTGCTGGCGGGCGGCCTGACGGTGCTGATGCTGGACCTCGGGCGACCCGACCGCATCGTGGTCGCCGCGACCCACTTCAATTTCCACTCGGTCTTCGCCTGGAACGTGTTCCTGTATTCCGGCCTGTTCGCCGTGGTAAGCGCCTATCTCTGGACGATGATGGAACGGCGCATGAATCCCTGGTCCCGCAACCTCGGATTCGCCGCCCTTGGCTGGCGCTTTGCCCTGACGACCGGAACGGGCTCGATCTTCGGCTTCCTGGTCGCCCGCCAGGCATACCAGTCCGCCATCCTGGCGCCGATGTTCATCATCATGTCGCTGGCCTGGGGCCTGGCCGTCTTCCTCGTCGTGCAGGCGGTCATGTATGCCTGGAACGACCAGCGCCTGCCGGAGGCGATCCAGACGCGCCTGGCGCGCCTGCTCGCGCTGTTCGTGACCGCGACGGCGTATTTCGTGCTGGTCTATCACCTGACCAACCTCTACTACGCGCGCCAGGGTGCCTTCGAACACTTCATCCTGGCCAGCGGCGGCATCTATCCGCAACTGTTCTGGGGCGGTTACGTGCTGGCCGGCACGCTCGTCCCGCTGCTGCTGCTGCTGCACCCCCGGCTGGCCGGCACGCGCGCGACCCTGATCGCCTCGCTGCTCGTGCTGGCCGGCGCGGTGGCCGAACTGTACGTCTTCATCATCGGCGGCCAGGCGTTCCCGCTCGACCTCTTTCCGGGGTACGTCGTCAGCAGCACGTTCGGCGACGGCGCGGTGGCCGCCTACACGCCGAGCCTGGCCGAACTTGCCCTGGGCGTGGGCGGCGTGGGCGTGGCCTTCGTCTGCACCACCATCGGCGTGCGGGTGCTGCGCTTTCTCCCGCATGACGATCTGAAGGCCTGAGCGATGCGCGATCCCGCTCCCGAACCCGCGCTGCTGCCGCCGCCTGCGACCGTGCCGCGCGTGATGATTTCCGCGGCTCACAAGTCGTCCGGCAAGACGACGCTGACGATCGGGCTGTGCGCCGCGCTGCACGCGCGCGGCCTGCAGGTCGCGCCGTTCAAGAAAGGCCCCGACTACATCGATCCGCTCTGGCTGAGCCGGGCCAGCGGCCGCGCCTGCTACAACCTCGACCCGCACCTGATGCCGTGGCCGGCGCTGGCCGGCCTGTTCGCACGCCACGCGCCGGGCGCCGACATCGCCATCGTCGAGGGCAACAAGGGCCTGTACGACGGTCTGGCCCTGGACGGCAGCAACAGCAACGCGGCGGTGGCGGTCGCCCTGGGCCTGCCGGTGGTCCTGGTGATCGACGCGCGCGGCATGACCCGCGGCATTGCGCCGCTGGTGCTGGGCTATCAGGCCTTCGACCCGCGCATCCGCATCGGCGGGGTGATCCTCAACCGCGTCGGCGGAGCGCGGCACGAGGCGAAATTGCGGGCGGTGCTCGAACATTACACCGACGTGCCGGTGCTGGGCGCCGTGCACGAGGACGAGGCCATCGGCATCGTCGAACGCCACCTCGGGTTGATGCCGGCCAACGAGGCCGACGATGCCGACGCCCGCGTCGCCCGCATCGCGCGGGCGGTGGCCCGGCAGGTCGACCTGGACCGACTGCTGGCGGTCGCCCGGGCGGCCGCACCGCTGGCGCCCGCGGCGGCGCCGGTGGCCGCGCCGCCGGGCCCGGCCACCGGCACGCGCCTGCGCGTGGGGATCGCCCTGGATCGGGCGTTCGGCTTCTACTATCGCGACGACCTGGAGGAATTGCGTGCGGCGGGCGCCGAGCTGGTGCCCTTCGATACGCTGAACGACCGCACGCTGCCTGCGGTCGACGCGCTCTTCATCGGCGGCGGCTTTCCGGAGTCGTGCGCCGCGGCCCTGGAAGCCAATTCCGGGCTGCGCCGGCAGATACGCGCGGCGCTGGACGACGGCATGCCCGCCTACGCCGAATGCGGCGGCCTGATGTACCTGGCCCGCAGCCTGGAGTTTGCCGGCCGGCGCTTCGCGATGGTCGGCGCGATCGCCGCCGACGTGCAGATGCACCGGCGCCCGGTCGGGCGCGGCTACGTGGAACTGCAGCCAACGGCGCTTGCGCCCTTCAGCGTGGCCTGCGCGCCCGGCGCTCCGGTGCGGGGCCACGAATTCCACTACTCCGCGCTCTCGGGCCTGCCGGCCGACACGCGCTTCGCCTACCGCGTCGTGCGCGGCCATGGCGTGGACGGGCACAACGACGGCATCGTGCAGCGGAACCTGCTCGCGTCCTACAGCCACCTGCGCAGCGGCGCCGGCAGCGCCTGGGCCGGGCGCTTCGTCCAGTACGCCGGACGGATCGCCCGCCAGCGCCGGGGCGCCGCGCCCGCCATCGACAACCCGCAAGAATGGAGCCTCGTCCGATGATTTCCCTGACACCCGCGGCCGCGCGCCAGATCAACGATTCGCTGGAGGACGAGCCCGAAGCGCTGGCGCTGCGCGTCGCCGCCCGGCGCGCACCGGACGGCTCGATCGAGTACGCGCTGGGCCTGGACCTGGCGCGCGCCGGCGACCTTGCCCTGGACGAGAAAGGCGTGCCGCTGCTCATCGGCGCGGACAGCCAGCCGCTGCTGGACGGGACGCAGATCGATTTCGTCGAATACGAACCCGGCGATTTCCGTTTCATCTTCATTCCCGCCGCAACCGGCGCGGCCGGCGCCGCGCAGGCCGGCTGCGGTGGCGCCGGCCGCTGCGGCTGCGGCAGCTGATGCCGGACCGGGCACGGACCGGGAGACAAGAATCATGGACATGACGCCACCACGACCCTGTCGCAGCGCCGCTGCGGGCCCGGACGCCGGCGACGGCAGCGTCTGCCTGGTCGGTACCGGACCGGGCGATCCCGGACTGCTGACGCTCCGGGCGCTGCAGCGGATGCAGCAGGCCGAGGTCGCGCTGTTCGACAACCTGGTCGGCGACGGCATCCTCGCGCTGCTGCCGCCGCACGTCGAACGCATCTATGTCGGCAAGCGGCGCAGCCGGCACAGCATGCCGCAGGAGGAGATCAACGCACTGATGATCCGGCTGGCGCAGGCGGGCCGGCGCGTCGTCCGCCTCAAGGGCGGCGACCCCTTCGTCTTCGGGCGCGGCAGCGAGGAGATCGAGGCGCTGGCCCGGGCCGCGGTCGCCTACGAGGTGGTGCCGGGAATCACGGCGGCCGTCGGCGCCGCAGCCTATGCCGGCATTCCGCTGACCGACCGCCGCTATGCCCAGTCCTGCCTGTTCGTCACGGGCCAGCTGCAGGACGGCTCCATCGACCTCGATTGGGACGCCATCGCGCGGCCGCGCCAGACGGTGGCCATCTACATGGGCCTGGTGGGCCTGCCCGAACTGTGCCGCAAGCTGATCGAGCATGGCCGGGATGCCGGACTGCCGGTCGCCGTCATCCAGCAAGGTACGACCCGCAGCCAGCGCGTGCTCACCGGCACGCTGGGGACGATCGCCCAGCTCGCGGCGGCCGCGCAGATCCGTCCGCCGACCCTGATCGTGGTCGGCGAGGTGGTGCGCCTGCACGAAAGCCTGGCGTGGTTCAAACCGGACATGGCGCTCGCCTGACCGCCGCGGCGCCGGCGGCCGCCGCCGTGTGCGCGATGCCGGCCGTGCGTCGATGTCCACGCCGCTGAGCCTGGCACGCGCCGCGCGCCTGGTCGGCTTGCCCCGTGGCGCGCTGCAGCGGATGATCGCCAGCGGCGCGCTGTCGTCCTTCGACGGACGGATCGCGCTGGACGAATTGCAGCGCGCCTTCCCGCAGATCGCGCTCCAGGAGCTGATCACCGACCAGGGCATGCTGGAAAAGGTCGTGCACATCCGCGAGCAGGCGTTCGCCCGGCGCATGCGGGAGATCGTCCTGCCGTCGCAGGAGGTGCTGGCCCAGCGCCTGTTCAGGCTGAGCCTGGAACTGGCCAGCGTGGAGCGCCACCTGCAGGACTATCACAGACTGATCGTCGGCCTGCGCGCGCGCCTTGGCGCCGACGACGAATCGCCGTCGGCGGCGCAGGCGGCGGCGCGCCAATATCTGGATCGGGAGCTGCGGCGGATTCTCGCGGCGGCATCCGACCCTATCGAGGAGACCGTACGCATGCTGGAAGCCGTGTCGGCAAATGTCACCGTCCGCCCGAGCGGGCACCAGTTCCTGGTCGAAGGCAGCGATTCGCTGCTGCAGGCCGGATTGAAGGCGGGCCTGAACCTCGGCTACGGCTGCGGCACCGGCACCTGCGGCCTGTGCAAGGCGCGCGTCATCTCCGGCGAGCTGCGGGCGATCGCGCACGCCGATTATCCGCTTTCGGAACTGGAACGCCGCCAGGGCTATTGCCTGCTGTGCACGCAGACGGCGGTCAGCGACGTGGTCATCGAGACGCTCGAAGCCGGCGGACCAGGGGACATTCCGACGCAGGAGATCGTCGCGCCGGTACGGGCCCTGAGCGCGCTGTCGCCCGACACCCTGCTGCTTCACCTGCAGACGCCGCGCACCCATCGGCTGCGGTTCCTTGCCGGCCAGTCGGTCACGCTCGGATATGCCGGGCCGATGGGCGACGTGAGCGAATCCTTTGCGCTCGCCAATTGCCCCTGCGACGAGCGCAACCTGCACTTCCACGTGGCGCGCGAGGGCACCGGTCCGCTGGCGACCCTGCTGGCGCAGGCGCAAATCCGGCCCGCGGACCCGATCCACGTGCGCGGGCCGTTCGGCGACTTCGTCCTGCAGCCGCAAACGGGCCCGGCGCCGGTATTTCTCGCCTGCGACCTGGGATTTGCACCGATCAAGAGCCTGCTCGAGCACGCGATGGCGACGGACGAGTTCGAGTCGCTGGCGCTTTACTGGCTCGCCACGCGGCCCGGCGGCCACTACCTGGCCAATCTCTGCCGGGCCTGGGCGGCAAGCCTCGATCCGTTCCAGTTCGTCGCGCTCAAGGACGCCAGCGCCACCGGCGGCGCGCGCCAGCTGGCCGCGCGCCTGCTGACCGACCGCAAGGACCTGGCGCAGACCGTCATCTACGTCGCGGGGCCGGCGGCCTTCGTCGACGAGATCGGCGACGTGCTCACCCGCAGCGGCGTGCGCGCCGACCAGCTGATGCGGCTAGCGCTCTAGCCGTCCGCGCGGCCCGCGCCCGCCCGGTCGCTAGCCGACATAACGCCGGCTGGCGCGCCGCCGGCCGGGCGTGGATTTCTGGATGATCACGCCCCGAACCGGCGTCAGGTCCGGGATCGCGATCCGCTCGTGGCGGGGATTCAATGGCGCCAGCTGCCAGGCGTCGCCGCGGCGCAGCAGCTGGCGGAAGATCCATTCATCGCCCCAGAAAGCGAGCACGTAGGACCCGTCGGCAAGCGCGCCGTCGGGCTCGATGACGACGATGTCGCCGGGCGCGAACTCCGGCATCATCGAGTCGCCCAGCACCATCAGGGCAAAGGACTCGGCACCCGAACAGGCGCCGTCACCGTCGCCGGCGAACGGCGCCGCGCGCGACGGGTCGCCGGCATCGGAGGCCGCGGCGCGTTGCCGGCCGCCGGCGTCATCCGCTTCCACGGGCGCCGCCATTACTTGGCCGGAGGCATGTCGGTGCTGCCGCGATGCTCCACCGCGAAGACCGCCGCCTGGACCCGGGTCGACAAGTTGAGCTTGGCCAGGATGTGCCGGACATGCAGCTTGACGGTGTCGTGGCTGATGTTCAGGACCTTGGCGATCGCCTTGTTGCTGCTGCCGCTCGCGACAAAGCGCAGGATCTCGCGCTCGCGTTCCGTCAGCCGCACCGCCTTCACCCGCGACGGGTCGGTAGCGCCCTCCTGCAGGAGGCTGGCCAGCTTGATCGCCATCACGGGCGCGACGACCAGTTCGCCGTTGGCCGCACGCCGGATCGAGTCGACGATGTCGTTCGGCTCCATGTCCTTCAGCAGGTAGCCGCGCACGCCCGCGCGCAGGGCGTTGGCCAGATCCTCCTGGCCGTCGCTCATGGTAAGGATCACCGCAGGCATGTCGCAGCCGTCGGTGCGCAGCTGGCGCAGCAGGCTGACGCCGTCCATGATCGGCATGCGCAGGTCCAGGACGATGATGTCCGGCGCCAGGTCGCGGATCAGGCTGCGCGCCTGCACCGGGTTGCCGGTCGCGGCCACCACCTTGAAGAACCCGCTGTGCGTGAGCAGCTCGGACAGTCCCTTCTGGCAGAGTTGATGGTCGTCGACCAGCACGACCTCGATGGGTGTCTTCATGCGGCGCTTCCCGCGCCCACCATGCGGGAGGGAAAGAGCAGCCGCACGCGCGTGCCGCCGGCCGCGCCGGGCTCGAACGCGACCGTGCCGCCGAGACGGGAGGCGCGCTCGCTCATGATCTCCAGCCCGAAGTGGCCTGCGCCGCGCGCACGCTCCGGGGCGAGGCCGACGCCGTCGTCCTCGACCCGCAGCTCGATGTTGCCGTCGACCTCGGCCAGCGCGACGCGCACGCTGCGCGGCCGCGCATGCTTGAGGGCGTTGGTGAGCGCCTCGCGCGCGATGTAGAACACCTGCACCTGCTCGAATGCCGACAGCCGCGGTTCGCGCGCGTCGCTGTCGAAGTCGATCCGGATGCCGCTGGCGGCGCGCAATTCCTCGACCGCATTCTCGATTGCCGGGATGAGTTGCGTCGCACCCATCTGCGAGCGGAAGTCCGTGATGATCTCGCGCACCCGCGACTGGGCCAGCCCCAGCGATTCGTCGATCTCGGCAAGGTATTCGGCGGTGCGCGCCGCGTCGCGCTTGGCAACGGCGTCGCGCAGCAGCGCCGTGCGCATGCGCACCGACGCCAGGTTCTGCGCCAGCGAATCATGGACCTCGTTGGCGATCAGCTGGCGTTGCAGCATGAGGCCGGCGCGGAAATCGGCTTCGCTCAGGAGCTCGTTCTCCAGCAGCAGGCCCAGCAGGTCGCCGAGCGCGGGCAGCAGCTCCAGCACCGTGTCGGACAGCGCCGGCGCACTGCCGTCGTCCTTCAGGAACAAGCTCAGCACACCCGAGGTCTCGCCGCGATTGTGCAGCGGCACGGCCACGACGCGCCGCGGCCCGCCGTCGTGCGCGGCAAGCGCTTCGACGCATTGGCAGCTCTGCACTGCCACGTGCATGCCGCCGTCCTGCAGCGCATCGCAGCACGCTCCGCAATTGCCGGCCACCCGTTCGATGCGCTGCTGCAGCGCCGGTGCGATCTCGCACGAGGCGACCAGCTGCAGCGCGTCGCCGGTGCTCGAGCGCGTGCGCAACGTGGCCGCGCTGGCGGCGCTCATCGACACCAGCACACGCAACAGGCGTTCGATCGGTGCGCGCACGCCGGCATCGGGCCACTGGCAGCCCGACGCCTCACCCCGGCGGTACAGGGCGGCACAGCTAGCTGACAATTCCGTCTCCCATCATGAACGGATAGCGGGGAAAGCCGGCGCCGCCGGTCGACGGCGGGCAGTTGCTGCGGGCCTTGTGCCTTTGTTGCCCGCCGGGCAATTGTGCGCGCTCATGCGCAGGCGTGCAAGAAAGGCGCCCGCCGCAAGCCGTATGATCACACCCGCTTATGTGGCCGTCCCGGGGGCGATCGGTTCCGCGCCGCAATGGGCGCGGATTGCACCGCAGCAAATTGGCGCGACATTGCGGCCGGACACTCCCCGGATGGGTAAGCGGGAACTCCCCCAAGCGGTAATAGACACGCACTCGCACGCTCCGGCCTAATCGGATCTGGAGGCTGGCGCACCGCGGGCCCGGCGCGCGCGCCGACTAAGGAAACTTGCAATGCCGCAGAAGATCATCGAGGTCGGCACCGTCGGCGCGCTGGCGCCGGGGACGATGACCCGCGTGCGGGTCGGCGGTCGCCCCATCCTGCTGGCCAACGTCGACGGCCGCATCTGCGCCACCGACGACACCTGCACGCATGAAGACGCGTCGCTGTCGACGGGTTCGCTGGCAGGCGAACTCGTGAAGTGTCCCTTGCACGGCAGCCGGTTCAACCTGTGCACCGGGCAGGTGATGGACGAACCGGCCGAGGCGAACCTGCGCACCTATCGCGTGCTGCTCGATGGCGACCGGATCCTGCTGGACGCCGACCTGCCGGACGCTGGATGAAGCGCACCCGCGATGAATGATTCGACCCGAAATCCGGCCGATCCGGCGGGCAGCGCGCTGATGCGATCGATCATCAAGCGCATTGCAACCGGGCCGGAGCTCAGCAAGGACATCTCGCGCGACGAGGCACGCGAGGGGATGCGCCTGATTCTCGACCAGGCCGTCGATCCGGTGCAGGCGGGTGTCTTCCTGATCGCGCTGCGGATGAAGCGCGAGACCGACGCGGAGATGCAGGGCGTGCTCGACGCGCTGCTGGCGCAGACGCGGCGCGTCACGGCGCCGGTGGACGACGTGATCGACCTGGCCGACCCCTACGACGGCTTTGCGCGCACGCTGCCGGCGTCGCCCTTCCTGCCGGCCGTGCTGGCCGCCTGCGGCGTCGCGACGGTCGCCCACGGGGTCGCGAGCATGGGCCCGAAATTCGGCGTGACGCACCACCAGGTGCTGGCCGCGGCAGGGCTGCCGGTCGACCTCGATCCGGCCGCGGCGGCAGCGCGCCTGGGGGCGCCGGACGTCGGCTGGGCGTATCTCGACCAGCAGGCCTTCTGCCCCAAACTCCATGGCCTGACCGGGCTGCGTTCGCTGATCGTCAAGCGCCCCTGCCTGACCACCGCCGAAGTCCTGCTGGGGCCGGTGCGCGGGCGCGCACGCACGCACCTGGTGACCGGCTACGTGCACAAGCCCTACCCGCGCATCTACGCCATGCTGGCGCGCGGCGCCGGCTTCGAATCCGCCCTGATCGTCCGCGGCGTGGAAGGCGGCGTGATCCCGTCGCTGCGCCAGACCGGGCGTGCCTTTCATTACGGCGGCGCCGCGCCGGAAGGAACGGTGGAATTCCGCCCCGCCGAACTGGGAATCGACCAGCCGCTGCTGGCCCCGCCGCTGCCCGCGCCGGCCACCGGCGGCGCGCCGGATGCGGACGCGCAGCCGGCCCCGCTCGACACCGCGGCCATCGCGCGGGCGGCCGCCGACGCGGGGCAGGCCGCACTCGGCGGCGCTCCCGGCGCGACGCGCGACAGCCTCGTCTGCGGCGCGGCGCTTTGCCTGTGGCACCGCGGCCGCTTCGCGACCATGATCGCCGCCGCCGAACACGTGCGCCAGGTGCTCGATTCGGGCAGCGCATTGCAGCACCTCAGGCGCGCGCGCTGACCGCGCCGCCGCGATCCGAAGGAGGAACCCGTGGAATACCTGGTGGATGGAAGAACCCTGGCGGCCGACGACGAAGGCTATCTGCTCGAGGCCGACTTTGCCGAGGCGGTGGGCACGGCGATTGCCGCCGCCGAAGGGCTCGTGCTCGGCGACGATCATCGAACGGTGATCCGCTACCTGCAGGACTATTACCGCGAGCACGGCCACAGCCCCAACTTCCGCGTGATGCTCAAGGACGTTGGCGAACGCATCGATGGCTGCGACAGCAAGCAACTGTACGACCTGTTTCCCCTGGGACCGGCCAAGCAGGGCGCGCGCATCGCCGGGCTGCCAAAGCCGTTCGGCAAGGGCGGGTACTGAGAAGCATCCGCTTACCTATCGGGCCGCTTGTTAATACAATTACAAACCGTTAGACGCGCTAGTACGGCGATCGTAGATTCCTCCTGCGGACCACTGCCGCAAGAGGAGCGCGATGAACACCGGAATTTCGAGCACCGCTGCACCACCCAGTGCCCCGGGCCTGCGCCTGTTCAATGCCGGCGCGCGCCTGCTGCCGGGGCTGGCGGTCAGCGCGGCCATCGCGCTTGCCAGCGTCAATCTCGCGCGCCTGGGCTGGATGGAAGGTCATGGCTTCAGCGCCCTCACCCTCGCCATCGTGCTCGGCATGATCGTCGGCAACAGCGTCTACCCGCGCATCGCGGCCGTCAGCGGTCCGGGGGTCGGCTTCTCCAAGCAATGGCTGCTGCGGGCCGGCGTGGTCCTCTACGGCATGCGGCTTACCGGACAGGACATCGCGCACGTCGGCTTCGGCGGCGTGATGATAGACACGCTGGTCGTGGGATCGACGTTCCTTCTGGCCTACCACGTCGGCACCCGCCTGCTCGGCATCGACCGCAAGACCGCTCTGCTCATCGCGGTGGGCAACTCCATCTGCGGCGCCGCCGCGGTCATGGGCGCCGAACCCATCGTGCGCGCGCGCGCCGAGCAGGTCACCGTGGCAATCGCGACGGTCGTCGTTTTCGGCACCCTGGCGATCTTCCTCTACCCGGTGCTGTACGACCTGAACCAGGCGTGGCACCTGATACCCGGCGGCACCCGCGAGTTCGGCATCTACGTCGGATCGACCGTGCATGAGGTGGCGCAGGTGATCGCGGCCGCGCGCCCCGTTGGACCGGAGGCCGGTGATACGGCAGTCGTCGCCAAGATGGTGCGCGTGATGTTGCTGGCGCCCGTATTGCTGGCGCTGTCCTGGTGGCTCGGGCGCGCGCCGGCGCAGCACCCGGCGGCCGACGGCGCGCCGGCCGGCCACCGCCAGCGGATCTCGATTCCGTGGTTTGCACTGGCGTTCATCGGCGCCGTCGGCTTCAACTCGCTGGGGCTCCTGCCGAGCGGCGTCGTCGGCACCCTCAATCTCATCGATGCCACCCTGCTGTCGATGGCGATGGCGGCGCTGGGGCTGACGACCCACGTTTCGGCCATCCGCAATGCCGGCGCCCGGCCGCTGCTGCTGGCCTGCGTGCTGTTTGCCTGGCTCGTGATCGGTGGTGCGCTGATCAACCGCTGGCTGCCGCAACTGGTCGGATGACGCGCGGCCTGCAGCGGCCGCGCGTGCGGCGCTGGCGCTGCGGGGACGGGAAGGGGGTGCCGGAGTGCCGGCCAGCGCCGGATGGCGCCCGGCGGATCCCGTGCGCTGGCGCAGCCGGGAATGTTGGCGGAGTGGACGGGACTCGAACCCGCGACCCCCGGCGTGACAGGCCGGTATTCTAACCAACTGAACTACCACTCCAGGTACTTCGGCAGACACGGACGGGCATTGGCAGACGGCTGGCCGCATGGTGGGTGCTGAGAGGTTCGAACTCCCGACCTACGCCTTGTAAGGGCGCCGCTCTACCGACTGAGCTAAGCACCCCGTGCCGTCAACCTGCCTGCCCCGCCGCGACACCGCGGCGACTTTCCCGCGCGCGGCATCGTTGCACGTTCACGCCGTCCGGCCGGAGCACGGCCCGCAGGCCGCTTCGCCGGACCGCCCAGCGGCCGTGCAGCCTGCTAGTTTACCGCATCCTTCAGCGCCTTTCCAGCGCGGAACTTGGGAACCTTGGCGGCCTTGATCTTGATCGGCTGGTTGGTGCGCGGATTGCGGCCCGTGCGCGCCGCCCGCTTGCCGACGACGAAGGTACCGAACCCGACCAGGGTGACCGAATTGCCCTTCTTGAGCGAACTGCCGATGCCACCGATCATGGCTTCGAGCGCCCGGCCGGCAGCGGCCTTGGAGATGTCCGCCTGGCGGGCAACGTGTTCGATCAATTCGGTCTTGTTCAAGGTGACTCCCCCCGGTGCTGGTCTGTGTTGTGCATTGGCCGCGCGGCGCAGGTGCGGTGCAACGGCCGCATCGCCGCCGCGCCGAGCCCCTGCCTGCTTGTTGTTGTCGGACCCGTGACGGCACGCGCCCGGACGGCGCTGTGTACGTCGGTGTTCCACCGTGCGCGGAAACACACTATTCAACCGCGCGTGCCGCAGGGTGTCAAGGGCGCACGTCAATGCGGCTGCGGCGACGGCGCGCCAGGACGCCGTCGCCGCACGCGGCAGCGCCGCGTCAGTGCTTCAGGTGATCGCCGGCCAGCGCCGGCGCCACCTCCGGCGCGCCGGGCTTGGCCGCGCCGAGCGCGTTGGGGTCCTCGTCGGGCAGGGGAACCGGCTGGCGCTCCAGCGCGACCTCCAGAACCTGGTCGATCCACTTGACCGGGACGATCTCGATGCGGTTCTTCACGTTGTCGGGAATCTCCGCCAGATCCTTGATGTTCTCCTCGGGGATCAGCACGATCTTGATACCGCCGCGCTGCGCCGCCAGCAGCTTTTCCTTCAGGCCGCCGATCGGCAGCACCTCGCCGCGCAGCGTGATCTCGCCGGTCATCGCCACGTCCGCGCGCACCGGGATGCCCGGTGAGCGTCGACACGATCGCCGTCGTCATCGCGATGCCGGCGCTCGGACCGTCCTTGGGCGTGGCGCCTTCGGGCACGTGCACGTGGATGTCGCTCTTCTCGAACACCTCGTCCTTGATGCCCAGCATGCGCGCCCGGCTGCGCACCACCGAGCGGGCCGCCTCGACCGACTCCTTCATCACGTCGCCGAGCGAGCCCGTGCGGATGATGACGCCCTTGCCCGGCATCGACGTGGCTTCGATGGTCAGCAGCTCGCCGCCGACCTCCGTCCACGCCAGGCCGGTGACCTGGCCGACCTGCGCCGACTTCTCGGCCACGCCGTAGCTGTAGCGGCGCACGCCCAGGTACTTGTTCAGGTTGACCGGCGTGACGCGCACCTTCGAGCCGCCCGGCTTCAGCAGCGCCGCCTTGACCACCTTGCGGCAGATCTTGGACAGTTCGCGCTCGAGCGAGCGCACGCCGGCCTCGCGCGTGTAGTAGCGAACGATGTCGCGCACCGCCGTCGCGGTCACCTCGAGCTCGCTCTTGCCTGACGCCGTTGTTCTTCATCTGCTTGGGCAGCAGGTAGCGCATGCGCGATGTTGACCTTCTCGTCCTCGGTGTAGCCCGACAGGCGGATGACCTCCATGCGGTCGAGCAGCGGCGCCGGGATGTTCATCGAGTTGGACGTGGCCACGAACATCACGTCGGACAGGTCGAAGTCGACCTCGACGTAGTGATCGACGAAGGTGTGGTTCTGCTCGGGATCGAGCACCTCGAGCAGCGCCGACGACGGGTCGCCGCGGAAATCGGTACCCATCTTGTCGACTTCGTCGAGCAGGAACAGCGGATTGCGCACGCCGACCTTGGACAGGTTCTGCAGGATCTTGCCCGGCATCGACCCGATGTACGTGCGGCGGTGACCGCGGATCTCGGCCTCGTCGCGCACGCCGCCCAGCGCCATGCGCACGAACTTGCGGTTGGTCGCACGGGCGATCGACTGGCCCAGCGAGGTCTTGCCGACGCCCGGCGCGCCCACCAGGCACAGGATCGGCGCCTTGACGCGGTCGACGCGCTGCTGCACCGCCAGGTACTCGACGATCCGCTCCTTGACCTTCTCCAGGCCGTAGTGATCCTCGTCGAGCACGCGCTGGGCATTGGCCAGGTCGTTGTTGATCTTGCTCTTCTTCTTCCACGGCAGGTTGACCAGCGTGTCGATGTAGTTGCGCACCACGGTGGCCTCGGCCGACATCGGCGACATCAGCTTGAGCTTCTTGAGCTCGGCCTCGGCCTTCGACCCGCGCCTCCTTGGGCATGCGGGCGACCTTGATCTTCTTGTCGAGTTCGTCCAGGTCGGCGCCGTCCTCGCCCTCGCCCAGTTCCTTCTGGATGGCCTTGACCTGCTCGTTGAGGTAGTACTCGCGCTGGCTCTTCTCCATCTGGCGCTTGACGCGCCCGCGGATGCGCTTTTCCACCTGCAGGATGTCGATCTCGGTCTCGAGCTGGGCGAGCAGGTGCTCGAGGCGCTCGTTGAGCCCCGACATCTCCAGGATCTTCTGCTTCTGCTCGAGCTTGAGCGGCAGGTGCGCGGCGATCGTGTCGGCCAGGCGGCCGACCTCGTCGATGCCGGCGATGGACGTCAGGATCTCGCTGGGGATCTTCTTGTTGAGCTTCACGTACTGGTCGAACTGCGTCACGATGGCGCGGCGCAGCGCCTCGAGTTCGGCATCGGCGCCGGTCTCGGGTTCGATCGGCGTGAGTTCGCACTGGAAATGGGTGCCTGCGTCCTCGATCGAGTCGATGTGCGCGCGCTGCGTGCCCTCGACCAGCACCTTCACGGTGCCGTCCGGCAGCTTGAGCATCTGCAGGATGTTGGCGACGCAGCCGATCTCGTAGATGTCCTCCGAGGCCGGCTCGTCCTTGGCCGCATTCTTCTGCGCCACCAGCATGATGCTCTTGCCCGCCTCCATCGCGACCTCGAGCGCCTTGATCGATTTCGGCCGGCCGACGAACAGCGGAATGACCATGTGCGGGAAGACCACGACATCGCGCAGCGGAAGCAGCGGCAAGGCCGAGGTGTCTGACGAGGGGGTTTCTTGGGCCACGGTGGGCTCCTGCTGGTTCAATGCTGCAGAAATGGGGCCGGACCGGCCGCTTTCAAGCCGCCAGCCGACGGAAATGAATCTAGCACGCTGGCGCCGGGCGTGCCGGCAGGAACGGGGGTGCATCCGGGGGTTCTACCCCCGGTGCCGGACCGGCAGCACCGGCAGGGATGCGACGCGGCCCGCGCCGGCCGGCCGCCTCAGCGCGGCGCGCCGGCGACCCTGGGCTGGTCGGAGTACAGGACGATGGGCTGGCCGTCCGCCACGGCGTTCTCGTCGACCACCACCTTGGCGACGTTCTTCATGCCGGGCAGGTCGTACATGATGTCGAGCAGCACCGCCTCGACGATCGAACGCAGGCCGCGCGCGCCGGTGCGGCGCTTGAGCGCGCGTTGCGCGATGGCCTGCAGCGCATCGGCACGCACCTCCAGTTCGACCCCCTCCATGGAAAACAGGCGGCGGAACTGCTTGATGAGCGCATTCTTGGGTTCGACCAGGATCTGGACGAGGGCATCCTGGCTCAGCTCCTCGAGCGTGGCCACGACCGGCAGGCGGCCCACCAACTCGGGGATCAGGCCGAACTTGATCAGGTCCTCGGGCTGGGCGTCGCGCAGCAGGTCGCCGACGGACCGGTTGCTGGGGCTGGAGATCTGCGCGCCGAAGCCGATGCCGCTCTTCTCGGAGCGGTTGCGGATGATCTTCTCCAGGCCGTCGAACGCGCCGCCGCAGATGAAGAGGATGTTGGTCGTGTCGATCTGCACGAAATCCTGGTTCGGGTGCTTGCGCCCGCCCTGCGGCGGAACGCTGGCGATCGTGCCCTCGATCAGCTTGAGCAGCGCCTGCTGCACGCCCTCGCCCGAGACGTCGCGGGTGATCGACGGGTTGTCGGACTTGCGCGAGATCTTGTCGATCTCGTCGATATAGACGATGCCGCGCTGCGCCTTCTCGACTTCGTAGTTGCAGTTCTGCAGCAGCTTCTGGATGATGTTCTCGACGTCCTCGCCGACGTAGCCGGCCTCGGTCAGCGTGGTGGCATCGGCGATGACGAAGGGGACATTGAGCAGCCGCGCCAGCGTCTGCGCGAGCAGGGTCTTGCCCGACCCGGTCGGGCCGATGAGCAGGATGTTGCTCTTGGCCAGTTCGACCTCGTCCTTGGCGGACAGGTGCTTGAGCCGCTTGTAGTGGTTGTAGACCGCGACCGACAGGATGCGCTTGGCCTTCTCCTGGCCGATGACGTACTGGTCGAGGATCGCGCAGATCTCGCGCGGGCTGGGCAGGTCGGAGCGCGCCGGGCCGCCGGCAGCATCGGGCGCGTTCTCGTCGCGGATGATGTCGTTGCAGAGGTCGATGCACTCGTCGCAGATGAACACCGACGGACCGGCGATCAGCTTCTTGACCTCGTGCTGGCTCTTGCCGCAGAAGGAGCAATACAGCAGTTTTTCGCTTGAACCCTTTTTGTCCGACATGCGTCCGGCCCCGCGTTCGTTGCGCCGCGCCGCCGTCAGGCGGTCTCGGTGCGCTTGACGAAGATCTTGTCGACCAGTCCGTAGCTTACCGCATCGTCAGCCGACATGAAGTTGTCCCGGTCGGTGTCGCGTGCGATGCGCTCGACAGTCTGGCCGGTGCGCTCGGCCAGGATGTTGTTCATGCGCTCGCGCAGGTAAAGGATCTCGCGCGCCTGGATCTCGATGTCGGCGGCCTGGCCCTGCGACCCGCCCGAGGGCTGGTGGATCATGATGCGCGAGTTCGGCAGCGCGAAACGCTTGTCCTTGGCACCGGCAGCCAGCAGGAAGGCGCCCATGCTCGCGGCCATGCCGACGCAGATGGTGGAGACGTCCGGCTTGACGAACTGCATGGTGTCGAAGATGGCCATGCCCGAGTAGACCGAGCCGCCGGGCGAATTGATGTACAGCGAAATGTCCTTGTCGGGGTTTTCCGATTCGAGGAAAAGCAGCTGGGCGACGACCAGGTTGGCGGTCATGTCGTTGATCGGGCCGACGACGAATATGACCCGGTCGCGCAACAGGCGCGAGTAGATGTCGTAGGCGCGCTCGCCGCGGCCGCTCTGCTCGATGACGATCGGGACCATGCCCAGGCCCGCCGGGTCCTGGAAGGCGGCTGCGGATTTATTCGTCATGTGCACATCATCCCTTTGCGCTGTCCATCAGTTCGTCGAAGGGTACCGCAAGCTCGGTCACGCCGGCCCGCCCCAGCACCCAGTCGACGACATTGTCCTCCACCACGCCGGCCTCGACTTCGGCCAGCCGCTCGCGGTTGCCCAGGTACCACTGCACCACCTCGGCCGGCTTCTCGTAGCCGCGCGCGAGGGCCTCCAGGGCCTTGCGCACCTGGTCCGGGCGCGCCTGCAGGCTGTTGCGATTGACGATCTCGCCCACCAGCAGCGACAGGCGCACGCGCCGTTCGGCGGCCGCGGCGAAGACCCCCGGTTCCGGCAGCGCCTGACGGCCGCCGCGCGCCTCGATCTCGGCCTGGGCCATATGGTGCAGGCGCTCCTGCTCCTCGTCCACGAGCGCGCGCGGCAGCTCGAAGCTGCCGGCGCCCAGCAGCGCCTCCATCACGCTGTCGCGGGTGCGCGACCGCAGGCGCGCCGCCACCTCGCGTTCGACGTTGCTCTGCACTTCCGTGCGCAGCACCGCGACGCTGCCGTCGGCGATGCCGACCGACCGGGCGAAGGCCGCGTCGAGCGGCGGCAGCGCCCGCTCCTCGACGGCGTTCAGCGTCACGGTGAACTCGGCGGTCTTGCCGGCAACCGCGGCGCCGTGGTAGTCGGCCGGGAAGTGCAGCGCAAAGGTGCGGCTGGTGCCCGGCGCCGCGCCGCGCACGGCGGTCTCGAATTCCGGCAGCATGCGGCCGCGGCCCAGTTCGAACGGGAAGGCCGTGGCGCTGCCGCCCTCGAAGGCCGCGCCGTCGATCGTGCCGCGGAAATCGACCGTGACCCGGTCGCCGTCGCGCGCCGCGCGGTCCGCCGGGACGAAGCTGCCGCGCTGGCGACGCATGACGTCCAGCGTCTTTTCCACCTCGGCCGGCCCGACCGGGCAGACGGCGCGCTGCACGCTGAGGCCGGCGCAGTCGATGGCGCCGATCTCCGGATAGATCTCGAAGGTGGCGCGGAAGCTGCGGTGCTCGGCGTCACCGGCCACACCCGCCTCGATCCGCGGGCGGCCCGCCATGCGCAGGCGGTTTTCCTCGAGGGCGCGCGCCAGCTGCGCGCCGACCTTGTCGCTGAGCACCTCGGCCTGGACCTGGGCGCCGTGCGTGCGTTCGATCATCTTCACGGGCACCTTGCCGCGCCGGAAGCCCGGCAGGGTCGACTCGCGCGCCAGCCGCGCCAGGCGCTGCGCGACCTCGGCCGCGATGTCGGCATTGGCCACGCTCAGATCGAGCCGGCGCCCCAGGGCGCCTATCGTTTCCACCGGTGTCTGCTGCATATCGTCTTCTACGTGCTTTCCCTAGAGTGACCCCGGTTTGGCGGGGCCCATGGCCGGACGGCGCTTCGGCCCGTGCCCGGCGGTGCGGTCAGGGACGGGCGCTTGGCCGGCGGATGATTCCTGGTGCGAAGGGGGGGACTCGAACCCCCACGCCGGTGAAGGCGTCAGGACCTAAACCTGGTGCGTCTACCAATTTCGCCACCTTCGCAACGCGCCACGCGGCGGCGCAGCGGCCGCCGCAGCCGCCCTGGCGTTGCCGTCCTGCAGTGGCACCATGCCGGCCGGCCGGTGGCGATAGCGCGAATTCTAATGCATCCGACGCGCCGCCCCCGCCGCCGGCGCAGGCGCCGGCGGCGCCCCCGGCATGCTAGTTTCGCGCCCATGGGCATCGACCATTATGAAAATTTTCCCGTCGCCTCGCTGCTGGTGCCGCGGCCGCTGCGCGCACCCATCGAGGCGATCTACCGCTTCGCGCGCCACGCCGACGACCTCGCCGACGAGGGCGATGCGACCCCGGCGCAGCGGCTCGCGGCGCTGGGCGCGCTGCACGGCGAACTCGAGCGCATCGCGGCAGGCACCTATCCGGAGCAGGGGCCGTGGCGTGCGCTGGCCCACGCGGTGCGCGCGCACGCGTTGCCGGTGCCGCTGCTGCACGACCTGCTGGACGCCTTCGAGCAGGATGCACGCGGCATGGTGTATCGCGACTATGCGGATCTGTTCGACTACTGCCGGCGCTCGGCCAACCCCATCGGCCGGCTGCTGCTGGCGCTGTACCGGCGTCCGGAGACGCCGCTGGCGGGCTGGTCGGATGCGATCTGCACCGGCCTGCAGCTGGTCAATTTCTGGCAGGACATCGATCGCGACCATGCCAAGGGGCGCGTCTACATCCCGCACAGCGAATTCCGCCGCTTCGGCGTCGACCCGGCGCAGGTTCCGCAACGGCGCGCCGACGGCGCCTGGGCGCAGCTCGTCCGCGCCCAGACGCAAACCGCGCGTCGCCTGCTGCTCGCCGGGCGGCCGCTTGCGGCCGCCCTGGGCGGTCGCATCGGCTGGGAGCTGCGCCTGGTCATCCAGGGCGGATTGCGCATTGCCGAGCGCATCGACGCCGTGGACGGCGATGTCTTCGCGCGGCGGCCCGAACTGGGCCGCGGCGACTGGGTCCGCATGGGAATGCGCGCCATGGCGATGCACTGAGCCCCGGCACGGCGGCCATCGATGACTCCCGACGAGTACTGCCAGCGACGCGCCAGCGCCAGCGGCTCGAGCTTCTACTACAGCTTCCTGTTCCTGCCGCCGCCGCGGCGGCGCGCGATCACCGCCCTGTACGCCTATTGCCGCGAGGTCGACGACGCGGTCGACGAAACCAGCGATGCGGCCGTGGCGGCGGCCAAGCTCGACTGGTGGCACACGGAGGTCGACCGGCTCTTCGCCGGCACGCCCCAGCACCCGGTCACGCGCGCGCTGGAACCGCACGTGGCGGCCTGCGGCCTCACGCGCGAGCGCCTGCTGCTGGTGCTCGCCGGCATGCGCATGGACCTGGCGCAGAACCGCTTCCTGGACTTCCCCGCGCTGGCCCGCTACTGCCACCTGGTCGCCGGCGTGGTCGGCGAGATGGCTGCCGGCATCTTCGGCGTCACCGACACGCGCACCTATGACTACGCACGCAACCTGGGCCTGGCCCTGCAACTGGTGAACATCATCCGCGACGTGGGCGAGGACGCCCGTCGCGGGCGCATCTACCTGCCCATCGACGACCTGCAGCACTTCGGCGTCAAGGCCGCGGATATCCTGGCCGGCCGCTACGCGGACGGCTTTGCCGCCCTCATGGACCGCCAGGCCGGGCGGGCGCGCGCCGCCTTCGCCCAGGCGCTGGCGCAACTGCCCGCGGCCGACCAGCGGGCGCAGCGGGCCGGCCTCATCATGGGTGCGATCTACTCCGACCTGCTCGACGAACTGGCGCGCGACGGCTTCCCGGTGCTGCATCAGCACGTCTCGCTCACCCCGCTGCGCAAGCTGGCGATCGCCTGGCGCACCTGGGTTTTCGGCCCGCCGGCGCGGATGCGCCGGCCGCCAGGAGCGGCCGGATGAGCCGCACGCCGGCGGGAACGGCGCATTGATGCGGCCGCCGACGGCGGACGAGCGGCCGGTCGTCGTCGGTGCCGGCTGGTCCGGCCTGGCCTGTGCGATGGAACTGGTGCGCCAGGGCCTGCGCCCTCTGGTGCTCGACGCGGCCCTCCATGCCGGCGGCCGGGCCCGTTCGTTCACGCACGCCCTGGGCGGCGCGGCGGTACAACTCGACAACGGCCAGCACCTGCTGCTGGGCGCCTACCGGGCCACGCTCGACGTCATGGCGCTGGCCGGCGTGCATGGCGGCGGCGCGCTGGCGCGCCAGCCCTTCGCCCTTGCCTACCCCGACGGCTGGCGGCTGGCCGCGGCGCCGCTGCCGGCCCCCTGGCACCTCGCCGCCGGACTGATCCGCGCCCGCGGTGTGGGAATGCGCCAGCGCTGGTCGCTGGCCCGCTGGGCACGGCGCCAGGCCCGCGCCGGCTGGCGCACCGGCGCCGATGCGCCGGCGGCCACGCTTTTTGACGGCGAGCCGGCACCGCTCGTGCGGCGCCTGTGGCGCCCTCTGTGCCTGGCGGCGCTGAACGTGGAACCGGAGCACGCCTCTGCCCGCATCCTGCTCAATGTCCTGCGCGACAGCCTCGGTGCCGGCGCGCACGCCAGCGACCTGCTGGTGCCGCGCGTGCATCTTGCACGGCTGTTTCCCGACGCCGCGGTGGCCTGGCTGCAGGCCCGTGGCGCCGAGGTGCGTCTGCAGAGCCCGGTGCTGGCACTGGCGCCCGGCGCATCCGGCGCAGCACACGTGCTGCAGCTGCGCGAGGCCCGGATTGCCGCGCGGCACGTCGTGCTGGCCGTGCCGCCCGATCGCGCTGCGGCGCTGCTCGCCGGCACGCATCCGGCCCTTGCGGCGCCCTGCGCGCTCTTGCAGGCACTGGCCTTTGCGCCGATCGCCACCGTATATCTGCGCTACGCCCCCGGCACGCGCCTCGCGCGGTCCGTGTTGACGCTGCTCGACGCCCCGGGTCGCGGCCACCACGGACAGTGGGCTTTCGACCGCGGCGCGCTGGATCCGGCCCTGGACGGGATCGTCAGCGTGGTCGTCAGCGGCGACGGCGCGTACCGCGCGCTGACACGCACGCAGCTCGGCGCCGCCGTGGCGCGGCAGCTGACGCAGGTCCTGGGGCTGCCCGAACCGGGCGCGCATTACGCGGTCATCGAGAAGCACGCCACCATCGTCCCGGGTCCGGGACTGCAACGCCCGGGCGTCGCCCTCCCCGTGCCGGGCCTCTATCTGGCCAGCGACGCGGCCGACAGCCCATACCCATCGACGATCGAGGGATCGGTCCGGGCCGGGCAGGATGCCGCGATCCGGATCGGACGGGAGCACCCGACCGCGCGGCCGACCGGGCGCGCGGCGCCCTGACACTGCCTGGCCGTCCGCACCGACGGGCACGCGCGATGCGCTGCTTCATGCGCATAGCGCGCGGCGCCGGCGGACCTTGCGCACGCAGCGCGGCAGCGATCGATGGCAAGGCGCCGCGCACAAAAAGAGGCGCCACCCATACTCGGGATGGCAGCCGCGGCCAATGCGCTTTACGGTCCCGCACAGCCGGCCACCGTGGTGGCGTGGCCGGCAAGCGACCGGCCGCTCCGGTGTTCACCTGAGTTCGCCGGCCGGATATGCCGGAGGCGATGCCGGCAGGCGCCGCCATGGGCGAGCATTGCAACTTCCCGACAGACCACGGCCGGCACCGGCCGGCAGCCAACGGCCATGCACGCCAAGGTGACGACCATGCTTTCAGGGGACGAGGACGTGAAGAACGATATCGACATGGCCATTGGCGCGACCAGCGAGGTGTCCAATGCGGCATTGCTGCGCGAACTGGTCGAGCATCTGCGCTTCCACCGTACCGAATTGCGCGAGGAATGGGCACGGCGCATCACCGAGGCGCGCCTGCTGACGGCGATGATCGGACGAGGAGATCTTCGTCGAGGCGACGTCGGTCTACGACAATTACGTGGAGGCGCTCGAGACCGGCACGTTCGAGGCGCTGCAGGCCTACGCGCGCAACCTGTCCGAGCGCATCATCCCGCGCGGCGTCGAGACCCACGAGGTCGTCGGCATCGTGCTGCTGCTGCGCGACGTGCTGGCGCGCTCCCTGTTCGCCAAGAACCAGCAGCGATTTCGACCTGCTGAACCGGATCCTCGATGCCTACGAACCGGCGGCCAACCGCATCGCCAACACGGTGGCGGTCGGCTTCGTGCAGGAGCGCGAACGCGTCATCCGCGAGCAGCAGGAGGCGATCCGCGAACTGTCGACGCCGGTGCTGCAGGTGCGCGAACGGCTGCTGATCCTGCCGATCATCGGCGTCATCGACCCGCAGCGGGCGCGCCAGCTCACCGAACAGCTGCTGCGCGGCATCCGCGCCAACCGCGCACGCGTGGTCGTCATCGACATCACCGGCGTCGCGGCGATGGACGCGAACGTGGCCAACCACCTGGTGCAGACCGTGGAGGCCTCGCGCCTGCTGGGCGCGACGGTGATCGTCACCGGCCTGTCGCCGGAGATCGCCCAGACGCTGGTGAACATCGGCGTCGACCTGGGCAAGATGAACACGGTCGGCGACCTGCAGGGCGGCATCGAGGAGGCGGAACGCCTGCTCGGCTACAAGGTCATACCGGCACCGGCCGCCCTCGCCCGGGGGCTGCGGGCGCATAGCCCGGCGCGGGTGGCGCAATGGCCGTCCCGATCCTCAAGCAGTCGCATTTCCTGATCGCCACGATCCAGGCGGCGCTGTCCGACGCCGACCTGCTGGCAGTTGCGCGACGCCCTCGTCGAACGCGTGGGCAGCTACCGCTCGCGCGGCGTGATCGTCGACGTCACGGCGCTGGACGTCCTCGATTCCTTCGCATCCCGGACGCTGCGCGACCTGGCCTCGATCATCAAGCTGCGCGGCGCCGAGACGGTGATCGTCGGTATCCAGCCCGAAGTGGCGTTCGCCATGGTGCAGATGGGCCTCACGCTGGAGAAGGTGGCCACCGCCCTCGACCTCGAGGAGGGCCTGCTGTTCCTGGAAGGAAAACTGCAGCATGTCCGCGTTGATGGCTAATGCGGACAGCGTCTGCCGCATCCCCATTGCGTCGGTCGGCGACGTCGTCACGGCGCGCCAGCGCGGGCGCATCGCGGCCGAGGAGATCGGCTTCAGCGGCGGCGAAGCCACGCTGCTGGCCATGGTCATTTCCGAACTGGCGCGCAACATCGTCCAGTATGCCGGCGCCGGACACATCGCCATCCGCACGTTCGATGCCGCCGGCCGCCGCGCCATCGAAATCGTCGCCCACGACCAGGGGCCCGGCATCAAGGACATCGAGGCGGCATTGCGCCCCGGGTTCTCGACCTCGGGGGGCCTCGGCCTGGGGCTGCAGGGCGTTCGCCGGATCGTCGACGAATTCCACATCGTCGCCGAACCGCGCCACGGCACCACCGTGACGGTGCGCAAATGGCGCGACTGATCGCCCCGCCGCTCACGTGGGGCGTCGCGTCCGCCGCGCGCCAGGGCGAGGAGCGCTCGGGCGACGCCCATCTGGTGCAGCTGGACATGGACGGCGCATTGGTCGCGGTCGTCGACGCCGTGGGCCATGGCAACGGCGCCTCGGCCACCGCCGAGATGGTGGTGCGCACGCTGCGCGCCGGGCCGCCGGCGACCCTGCCGGAACGCATGCTGCGCCTGCATCAGGTGTTGCGCGCCACGCTGGGCGCGGCGGTGAGCCTGGCCGCCTTCGACTGGCAGACGGCGCGGGTCCAATGGCTGGGCGTGGGCAATGTCGCCGGCATGCTGGTCAGCGGGGCGCCGGCGACTCGACCGGTGCCCTTGCTGGTGCGCGGCGGCATCGTCGGCGCCGACCTGCCGGCGCTCGAACCGGAAACAATTGCGCTGCTGCCGGGCAGCACGCTGGTGATCGCCACGGACGGCGTGCGCCTGCGCCTGGATCAGCCGCTCATGGACCGGCGCAATCCGGGCGCCCTGGCGGCCCGCCTGCTGCAATGCCACGGCTCGGGTGACGACGACGCGCTGGTCCTGGTGCTGCATTACCCGGGGCGCACGCCATGAACGCCAGGTACGACACGCTGGTGCAGCAGTACCGCAGCGTGCTGCACGACTGCCTCAGCGACGGCGGCGAGGAAAACCTGAACCGCGCCTATGAATTGGGCCGCTCGGCGCTGGTATCGGGCGCCGGGCTGCTCGACGTGGTTGCCATCCACCAGGCGGCGCTGGGCCGGTCGCCCGCCGCCGGCGGCGCCAGCGATGGCGCATTCCGCTGCCTGAGCGAATGCCTGTCGCCGTTCGAAATGAGCCACCGCGGTTCGATCGAGGCCGCCATCGGCCTGAAGCGCCTGAACGAAACACTCGAAAACGAGGCCAAGCGCATCGCGCAGGCCCTGCACGATGAGGCCGGGCAACTGCTGGCGTCGGTGCATATCGCCCTGGACCAGTTCGGCCGCGAGCTGGGCGGCGACGCGCGCGCGCGCGTCGCCGCGATCGCCCAGATGCTCAAGGAAACGGAGCGCGCCCTGCGCGACCTGTCGCATGAACTGCAGCCGCTGGTCCTGGAACACCTCGGTCTCCTTGCGGCGATCCATTTCCTCGCCGAAGGGGTCGGCAAGCGCAGCGGCCTCGTCATCACGGTGCGCGGCAATTCCCGGCGGCGCCTGCCGGCACCGATCGAATCGGCGCTCTATCGCGCGGTCCAGGAGGGGCTGAACAATGTCGTCAAGCACGCCCGCGCGCGCGACGTCGACATCCACCTGCGCTGGGGGACGCGCAGCGTCGCGTGCCGGCTGAGCGATGACGGCATCGGTCCCTGCCGCCCTGCGCAGGCCGATCACCGGATCGGCCTGGGGCTGATCGGCATCCGCGACCGGTTGAGCGCCCTGGGCGGCTCCTTCCGCCTGCACGCAGCGCCGGGCGCCGGCACCGTGCTGGTCCTGCGCGTGCCGCTATGAGAAGCGTCGTGCGGCGCCGGGTGCTGATCGCCGACGATCACCAGATCGTGCGCCAGGGTCTGCGCGCGCTGCTCGAGCGTGCCGGCCACGTCGTCGTGGCCGAGGTCGCCAACGGCCGCGAGGCGATCAACTGCGCCACGGCCAATGCGATCGACATCGCGGTGCTCGACCTCATAATGCCGGTCCTCAACGGCGTCGATACCGCGCGCGAGCTGATGCAGGTCGATCCGCGCGTCCGCTGCGTGCTGCTCACCATGCACGACGACAAGCCCTACGTCATCGAGGCGCTGCAGGCCGGCGTCAAGGGCTATCTGCTCAAGTCGCAGGCCGCCGAGGACCTCGTGCATGCCATCGACGAGGTGGCGCGCGGCACGGTCTACATCTGTCCGACGGCGGCGGCCTCGCTCGTCGACGCCGTGCTGGACAACCGTGCGGCGCCGCCCGATTTCGGCCTGACGGCACGGGAACGCCAGATCCTGCAATTGATCGCCGAAAGCAAATCCACCAAGGAAATCGCGCGGATGCTGGAGATCAGCTACAAGACCGCCGAGTCGCACCGCACGCGCCTGATGCGCAAGCTGGACATTCACGAGACCGCCGGCCTCGTCCGCTTCGCCGTGCGGCGCGGTCTCGTGCACCCGTAGCGCAGCGCCCGACCGCGCCGCCGGCGCGCGTGCCCGCGGCTCAGGCATTCACCCGCCGCCGCCTGCTGGATTGTCCGGATCGACCGGCACCGCCGCCTGGCGGCAGACTGGCCCCGCCCTGTCGCCAGGGCATGAAGCCCCCAGCCCACGACCCAGCCGCGCCCGGCGACCGGCCCGGCGCCGACGACGAACACGGAGAGACCATGAATGGCGTGTCGAATATGCCTTGCAGCACTCCCTTCCTTCCCGCCGGCATCCTGCCCGCCGGCGGTGGCGGCCACGCGGGCGCGGCGGTGCCCCAGGACGTCACGGACCGTCAGCCGGACGACGAGGCCGAACGCCTCGTCGCCTATTGCGAGGCCCCCGGGCTGCTCTGGCAGGGCGAGCCGTTTGGAATGATCGCCTGAATTGCCGCCGCCGGGGCGCGACGGCGCGCGCGGGCCATCGCGCCCCGGTCCCTTTCTTCCGCTTCTTCCCTTCGTTCGGAGCAAAACGATGACGACACTAACTGGCAACCAGCACGCAGACTCTTCGACGCAGATGGAAACCCTGGTGCCGAAGGATCACCCGCTGCGGCAGGTCCGCGCGAACCTCGACGTGTCGCTGCACAACCTGCGCCATTGGCTCAGCCTCACCTGCGGGCCGACGCCGACGCATCCGATCGCCCCCGACGCGGTAGTGCGCGCGCTCGTGCTCAAGGCCCTCTACCATGTCCCCAGCGACCGCGAGATCATTGACCGCATCTGGATGACACCGCTGTTCCGCTGGTTCGTCGGCATACCGTATGGCGCCGATGCGTGGGACAGCGTGGCATTCGCGCGTTGCGCCAAGCGGCTGCTCGACCACCACGTGGTGCGCGAGCTGGTCGCACGCGTGCTCAACACCGCGTCGGCGCTGCCGCACACCCAGGGCAGCACTGGCCGGTTCGGTCCGCGCAGCGGCGGCCTGCCCATTGCCGGATCGATCCGCCGACTTTGAGGGCCCCGAAGTACCGTGCGATCGCTGGGCCAGCCGGGCATGGTGCCGGACCGTCAAGTCGTGCCGGTTCCGGCCCATCCGGTCGGCCCGGCGGCCACGGCGCGCGCAGCCGTCCGCCCGTTGCATTTCGCCGGCTGTCGGCAGTAGCATGGCAGCCGGACGTCGCGGGGGCATGCAGGTGCGCAAGTTCATTCGCCATCCGGCGGGCGTGCCGATCGAGATCCGCATCGCCGCCGCTGCCGCCCGGCCGCGGGCGCCCGACCTGCGCCGGGTGCTGGACGTGAGCCTCGGCGGCATCGCATTCGATTTCTTCCATGTCCTGGAGACCGGATCGCTCGTCGCGCTGCGCATCCCCTCGGTGCGGCCGGTCTTCGAATCGGTGGCCCGCGTGGTCTGGTGCCGGCCGGGCGCAAACGGCTACAAGGTTGGCGCCGAATTCGTCGACGCGCACGACGAATTTCGCGTGCGCATGGTCGCGCAGGTCTGCCACATCGAAGAGTACCGGCGCCGGATGCGCGAGCAGGAGCACCGCGAACTGAGCGCCGACGACGCGGCGCGCGAATGGATCGAGAAGTACGCCTCGGATTTTCCGCACTCCGGAATCGACGACATTGCGTAGCATCCGGCGGTGCGCCGCGCCGCCGTCACGGCCGGAATCCCGCTACCATCGGCCGATGCGCTCCCCCAGATCCGAACTCGAACTGCTCGCTCCCGCCCAGAACGCCGACATCGGCATCGACGCCGTCAACCATGGCGCGGACGCGGTCTACATCGGCGGGCCTGCCTTCGGCGCGCGCGCCAATGCGGGCAACGCGGTACGCGACATCGAGCGCCTCGTGCACCACGCCCACCGCTACCGGGCGCGCATCTTCGTCACCCTCAACACCATCCTGCGCGACGACGAACTCGAAGCGGCGCGCACGCTGGCTGGCACCAGTTGTACGAGGCCGGGGTCGACGCGCTGATCGTGCAGGACATGGGCCTGCTCGAGCTCGACCTGCCCCCGCTGCAACTGCACGCCAGCACCCAGACCGACATCCGCACCCCGGAAAAGGCGCGCTTCCTGCAGGACGTCGGCTTCTCGCAGATCGTGCTCGCCCGCGAACTGACGCTCGACCAGATCCGCATGATCGCCGCGGCGGTGCAGGACGCCACGCTGGAGTTCTTCATCCATGGCGCGCTGTGCGTGGCCTACAGCGGCCAGTGCTACGTCAGCCACGCGCAGACCGGGCGCAGCGCCAACCGCGGCGACTGCTCGCAGGCCTGCCGCCTGCCGTATACCGTGACCGACGCCCAGGGCCGCGTCGTCGCCCACGACAAGCACGTGCTGTCGATGAAGGACAACGACCAGACGCAGAACCTCGAGGCCCTCATCGACGCCGGCATCCGCTCCTTCAAGATCGAGGGGCGCTACAAGGACCTGGGCTATGTCAAGAACGTCACCGCCCATTACCGCCGGCGGCTGGACGCCATCCTGGAGGCCCGCGGCACCCTGCGTCCGGCCAGCAGCGGGCGCTGCACGTTCTTCTTCGACGCCCGATCCGGCGCGCAACTTCCACCGCGGCAGCACCGACTACTTCGTCAACGGGCGCAGCGCCGACATCGGCGCATTCGACAGCCCCAAGTACGCCGGGCTGCCCATCGGCCACGTGGTGCGCGTCGGCTTCGACAGCGTCGACATCAGCGTCGACGCCGGCGTCGGCGACCTGCACAACGGCGACGGCCTCACCTATTTCGACCTGCAGCAGAACCTGGTGGGCGTGCCGATCAACAAGGCGACGCGCATCGGCCCCGACGGCGCGGCGGGGGCGATCTGGCGCGTCGAGCCCAATGAACCGGTGACCGCGCTGCCCGGCCTGAAGCCGGACGTGCCGGTGGCGCGCAACCGCGACATGTCGTGGCTGCGCACGCTCGACGGCAAGACGGTGGAACGCCGCATTGCCGTCGACTGGCACCTGAGCGAGGACGGCGACGGCCTGCTGCTGCGCCTGGCCGACGGCGAAGGCCACCAGGTGAGCGTCGCCGCCGCCCGGGACTTCCCGCCCGCCGACAATGCCGAGCGCGCCGCCGCGGCGCTGCGCGACGCGCTGGCCAGGCTGGGCGCGACCGCCTTCCGCGCCGGCGCCATCGAGCTGGCGTGGCGCCGGCCCCGCTTCATACCCGCAGCGGCGGCAAATGCCTGGCGCCGCGACGCCATCGAACGGCTCGAAGCCCTGCGCGCCCGGTCGCTGCAGCGGCTGGCGCGCAAGGCGCCGCTCGCGCCGCCCGCGCGCTACCCGGACGACAGCCTGAGCTACCTGGGCAACGTGGCCAACCAGCGCGCCGCGGCGTTCTATGCGCGCCACGGCGTGCAGCTGATCGAGGCCGCCTACGAGAGCCACCAGGAACCGGGCGATGTCAGCCTGATGATCACCCGGCACTGCGTGCGCTTCTCGCTGAGCCTGTGCCCGAAGCAGGCCAAGGGCGTGACTGGCGTTCAGGGCACGGTGCGCGCCGAACCGATGACGCTGATCAACGGCAAGGAGCGCCTGTCGCTGCAGTTCGACTGCAAGGCCTGCGAGATGCACGTCGTCGGGCACCTGAAGAAATCGATACTGGCGTCGGTGCCGGCGGTGCCGGTGGCGTTCGCGCCGCGCGCGGTGCGGCGCACCGGGGCCTGACGGCCGTCCGGGGGCCGGCACCTGTCCGCCGGCGCCCGCCGCGCTCAGGCATCGCGGCGCAGTTGCGCCAGCGCATCGTCCACCCGCTCGACCGTCACGATCTCCAGGCCTTCGATGGGCTGGCGCGGGGCATTGGCGCGCGGTATGACGGCGCGCGAAAATCCCAGCTTGGCCGCCTCGCGCAACCGTTCCTGGCCGCGCGGTGCGGGGCGGATCTCGCCGGCAAGGCCGACCTCGCCGAAGACCACCATGCCGCGCGGCAGCGCCCGGTTGCGCAACGACGATCCCACGGCCAGCAATACCGCCAGATCGGCCGCCGGCTCCTCGATGCGAACGCCGCCGACGGCATTGACGAAGACGTCCTGGTCGAAAGTGACGACGCCGGCGTGGCGGCTCAGCACCGCCAGCAGCATCGCCAGGCGCTGCGCCTCCAGCCCCACGCACAGGCGGCGCGGATTGGGCACGTGCGCGGCGTCGACCAGCGCCTGGATCTCCACCAGCAGCGGGCGGCTGCCTTCCTGCGTGGCCAGCACGCAGGAGCCCGGGATCAGCCCGCCCTTGCCGTCGGCGCCGTGCTGCGAAAGAAAGAGCGCCGACGGGTTGGCGACGCCGCGCAGGCCCCGGTCGGTCATGGCGAAGACGCCGATCTCGTTGACGGCGCCGAAGCGGTTCTTGATGGCCCGCACCAGCCGGAAGGACGAATGGCTGTCGCCCTCGAAGTACAGCACGGTGTCGACCATGTGTTCGAGCACGCGCGGTCCGGCCAGCGCGCCCTCCTTCGTGACGTGCCCGACCAGCACCACGCCGACGCCGCTTTGCTTGGCGTAGCGCGTCAGCGCCGCGGCGCATTCGCGCACCTGCGAGACCGAACCCGGCGCCGAGCCGAGCTGCGTCGAGTACAGCGTCTGGATCGAATCGATGACCACCACGCGCGGGCGCACGCGCTCGATCGCCGCCAGGATCCGGTCGACGTCGATCTCGCTGGCGATCTGCAGTTGCGGCACGCCGGCGGCGTCGATTCCCAGGCGCTGCGCGCGCAGCGCGACCTGCGCCACCGATTCCTCGCCGCTGACATAGAGCACGGCAACGCCGGCGGCCATCGCCGCGAGCGCCTGCAGCAGCAGGGTCGACTTGCCGATGCCCGGATCGCCGCCGATCAGCACCACGCCGCCATCGACCAGCCCGCCGCCCAGCACGCGGTCGAATTCGGCCACGCCGCTGCTGGTACGCGCCAGGTCGGTGGCGGCGACCTGGCCCAGCGCCATCACCTCGGCCGCGGGCGCCAGCCCGCTGCGCGCGCGCCCGGCCCCGAGTGCGGCGCCGGACTCGCTCAGCGTGTTCCACGCGGCGCAGTGCGGGCATTGCCCCTGCCACTTGGCGCTGGCGCCGCCGCAGGCGCTGCAGACGTAGCCCGCGGCCCCGCGGCTCATGCGCGCACCGCGCGCAGCCGCCGGCCGGCCGCACCGCGGCGCCGGTCCGCGGTCAGCCGCATGCCGCCGCCTCGCGGACGCGCGCGGGCAGGCCGCTGAGCAATTCATAGCCCACGGTGCCCACGCTTTCGGCCAGTTCGTCGACCGGGATGTGCGGACCCCACAGTTCCACGGCACTGCCCACCTCGGCATCCGGGACCGCGCTCAGATCGACGGTGAGCATGTCCATCGAGACGCGACCGACCAGCGGTGCGCGCGCGCCGGCCGACCCGGACCGGCGTGCCGGCGGGCGCGCCGCGCGGATAGCCGTCGGCATAGCCGCAGGCTGACCACGCCGATGCGGCTGCGCCGCTGCGCGGTCCACAGGCTGCCGTAGCCGACCGACTCGCCCGGCGCCAACTCGCGCAGCGCCAGCACGCGCGCCTGCAGCAGCATGGCCGCGCGCAGCTTCAGGGCCGCGGCGCCGGTGCCGGCCAGCGGCGACGCGCCGTAGAGCGTGATGCCCGGACGCACCGCCTCGATGCCGTGTCGCGGGATGCAGGAACAGCGCCGCCGAATTGGACACGCTCCAGGTGCCCTGCCAGTCCGGCGCCAGCGCGCGCAGCGCGGCATGCTGGGCCGACACGGTCGGTGCGCCCGGCACGTCGCGATCGGCATTGGCCAGGTGCGTCATCGAGCGCCAGCACGGCGGCGTGCGGCAGCGCCGCCACGCGCGCGCGCGCAGCGGCAGCGCGCGCCGGCGCGAAGCCGAGCCGGTTCATGCCGGTATCGAACTTGAGGTAGACCTTGACCGGCTGCGGCGGACGGCAATTGCTCGAGCATCGCGATCTGCTCGTCGCAATGGACCACCACGGTGAGATCCAGGGCGGCCACCGCGTCGAAGTCGCGCGTATCGAACACGCCCTCGAGCAGCAGAATCGGCTTGCGCCAGCCCGCAGCGCGCGGCGCGCTGCGCCTCGTCGACCTCGAGCAGCGCCAGTCCATCGGCGGCGCCGAAGGCGCGCACCGCGTTCTCGATGCCGTGGCCGTAGGCATTGGCCTTGACGACGGCCCAGACCGGACGGGCGCCGGCGCGCGCCGCGCGCCTGCGCCAGGTTATGGGTCATGGCCGCGAGATCGACCAGCGCCTGCAGGGGGCGGGACGGAAGGATTTGCGTACGGACGCGTCACCGTATGCTTCCTGGAGAATGACCGCAAGAATAGCCCGCTGTTGCGGTCCGCGCGCATTGCGCTGCCCGGGGCGCGCGGCGCCGCGTGCTATAAAGCGCGCCACTCGCCGAGCCCGCCGTTGTCCACGATCCGCCACCCGCCCACCCAGCGCCCGCATCGCTCGCATGAACCGCGGCTTCTACACCGTCATGGCCGCGCAGTTCTTTTCGTCGCTGGCCGACAACGCGATGCTGATCGCCGCGCTGTCGCTGCTGGAGGAGCTGCACGCGCCCGATTCGATGCGGCCGCTGCTGCAAGCTGTTCTTCTTCGTCTCCTATGTCGTGCTGGCGCCGTTCGTCGGCGCCTTTGCCGACTCGCGCCCCAAGGGCCGCGTCATGTTCGTACACCAACGGCATCAAGGTGGCTCGGCGGGATCATGATGCTGCTGGGCGCGAGCCCGCTGCTGCACATCGACCCGATGCTGTCGTACGCGGTGATCGGCTTTGGCGCCGCCGCGTACTCGCCGGCCAAGTACGGCATCGTCACCGAACTGCTGCCGCCGGATAAGCTGGTGGCGGCCAACGGCTGGATCGAAACGCTCACCGTGGCGTCGATCCTGCTGGGCACGCTCGGTGGGCGGCGTGCTGGTCGTCGGCGCACGTCGCCAGATCCTGCCGGTGCGATCGCGCTGCCCGGCGGTCTGCATCCGAGCGCCCAGCCAGGCCGCCATCGGGATCATCTGTCTCGTCTACGTCGTCGCCGCGGCGATCAACCTGCGCATCCCGGATACCGGCGTGCGCTATCCGCAGCAGGAACTCATCGCCCGGCGCCTGCTGGTCGGGCTTCGTCGTCTGCGTGCTCGACGCTGTGGCGCGACCAGCTCGGCCAGATCTCGCTGGCCGTCACCACGCTGTTCTGGGGCGCCGGCGCCACGCTGCAGCTGCTGGTCATCGCCTGGTCGCAGCAGGTCGCTGGGCCTGGGGCTGTCCAAGGCCGCGGTCCTGCAGTCGGTGACCGCGATCGGCGTGGCGGTCGGCGCGATCGTCGCGGCGCTGCGCGTTTCGCTGCGCCGTCGTTCTCGGTGCTGCCGTTCGGCATCGCCATGGGGCTGGTCGTGGTGCCATCGCGCTGCTGGACCTGCGCGCGCTGTTCCGCCGGGCGGCCTGATCATCTGGGCACGGTGCTCGTCGGCTGGAGCACCCTGGTGGCGGCGGCGCTGATGATGCTGGTCGGCGCGCTGGCGGGCTATTTCATCGTGCCGATGAACGCCCTGCTGCAGCACCGCGGCTACGTGCTGCTGTCGGCGGGCAATTCGATTGCGGTGCAGAACTTCAACGAGAACCTGGGCATCCTGGTCATGCTGGGCGCGTACACGCTGCTGATCCTGACGCGGCGATGTCGATCACGCACGACCATGATCGCCTTCGGGCTGTTCGTGGCCGGCGCGATGGCGCTGGTGATCTGGCGCCACCGCGGCAACCAGCGCGCGTTCGACGCCGTCGCGCTCATCGGCGATACGCATCATGGCGACATGCCCGCGATCCGGCACGACGCGGGTTCCGCCGCGGCCTGAGCGCCCGGGCCGCCGCAGCGCGCCGCGCGTTCAGGCCGCGGCGCTGCGGTCGTAGGCGGTGCGGGCCAGGCAGAGGTCTTCCCAGCTCCTGGCCTTTTCGGCGAGGTTGCGCAGCAGATAGGCGGGATGGTAGGTGACGACCACCGGGACGTGGCGGCCGTCCAGCGCCAGCTGCGTGCACGCGCCCGCGCAGGCTGCCGATCGCGGCGTCGGTTTCCAGCAGGCAATCGACGGCGAAGCGCCCCAACAGGACGATGATCCGCGGACGCAGCAGGGCGACCTGGCGGTGCAGGTAAGGCGCGCAGGCCGCCACTTCGGCCGGTTCCGGATTGCGATTGCCCGGCGGACGGCACTTGACGCACGTTGGCGATGTACGCCCCTTGCGCCCCGGCGCGGTCGCGGCCCAGGCCGGCGGCGGCCAGCATATTGTCGAGCAGGCGGCCCGGCCTGGCCGACGAACGGCTCGCCGCGGGCGTCTTCCTCGGCGCCCGGCGCCTCGCCGATGAACAGCCAGTGCGCGCTGTGCGCGCCGACGCCGAAAACGGTCTGGGTGCGCGCCGCGGCAAAGGCCGCAGGCGGTGCAGTCCGCGACCGTGCGCTCGAGCGCGTCCCAGTCGAGTCCGGCAACGGCATCGGCCGCGGCGGCCGACGGCCCGGCGCTGCGCTCGCGCCACACCGGACCCAGGCCGAGGGCCCGCCACAGGCGGGCCTGCCGGGCACCCATGTTCATGGTCGCTTGCGCCTCATGCCACGCTCACTCCTGTCTGTCTGCCGCCGGCCGCGCGCAGGTCGACGCGCATCACGATGGCGTCCTCGCGGCCCGGCGCAGCCGGATAGTAGCCGCGCCGGGTGCCGATCTGCACGAAACCGTAGCGCCGGTACAGCTGCTGCGCCCCGGTGTTGCTCGGACGCACTTCGAGCAGCAACGACTGCGCGCCGTATTCGTGCATCGTGCGCGCCATCCAGTCGAGCAGCTGCCAGCCGTGCCCCTGGCGCTGCCGGCGCGGATCGACCGCCAGGTTGAGCAGATGGGCCTCGTCGACCGCCAGCATCGCCACGGCGTAGGCGATGAGCGTGTCGTCGTCGGCAACCAGCGTCCATGCGCTGTAGCCGCTGCGCAGCGCGTCCGCGAAGTTGCCGGCGGTCCAGGGAAAGGGATAGACCTGGCGCTCCAGGCGCATGACGTCGTCGATGCGCTTGCGCTCCAGCGGCACGAAGCGCGCGGCCGGTTCCGGCCTTACCTGTGCATTCATGCGCTGCGTGGCGCCGCTGCCGCGCGCCGCTGCTCGACCGTGCGCGCGACGTCGTCGCGCACGTAGTCGGGAACCGCCCTTTCGGGCGCCAGCACCGCGCCGCATGCCAGCTGCTCCTGCGCGATGCGCAGCAGCGCACCGGCGTCGGCGCCGGCATCCTGCATGGTCGGCGGCGCCTCACCCAGCAGCGGCCGCAGCCACGCCAGGCGCCCGGCACACAACTGCGGCTGCCAGCGCGCGATCGCCTCGCCGAGCCGGCCGGCGTCGCACAGCGCCGGCGGCGCGACGACCTGCCAACTGCCGCCCGAACCGTCATAGACGGCCCAGTAGGCCTGATCCATGCGCGCATCGATCGCTGCCAGCACCCGGACGGCCGCGCCGCCGCCCGGCGCGGCGCCTGCCGCCTGCCGCGCCAGCGCCTGCAGGTTGCCTACCGGGATCACCGGCCGCTGCGTGCCGTACGCCAGGCCCTGGGCTATCGTGCAGGCGACCCGCAGGCCGGTGAACGACCCGGGCCCGCTGCCGAAGGCGAAGGCATCGCAGGCGTCCGGCCGCAACCCGTGTTCGTGGAAGATGCGCCGCACCAGGGGCATCACGTGTTCGAGATGGGTTCGGCCGGGATCGCCGCGGACGACATGGACCCGGCCCGCATGCAGCAGGGCCACCGAGCCGACATCGCCCGCGGTATCGATCGCCAGTATGGTGGACACGGGTTGCGCTTGGGCGTCAGAAGCGCTTGCCGCCGCCGATGCGGCCGCTGCGGCGCTCGTGCTCTTCGCGGATCTGGGCTCGCAGCTGGCGCCGTTCCTCGGGCGACAGGCGTCCGGGCGCACCGCCTCCGCCCGGACGCGCCGCCAGTCGATTGGCGAGCGCCTCGCGCTCCTCGCGGCTGAGGCGGCGGATGGCCTCGCGCTGCGCCGGCGGCAGATTGCGCCAGTTGCCGCGGCCCAGGTCGTGCGCGCCGCCCGGGGCCGGCGGCAGCGGCGGCGGCGGCGGCAGCTGCGCGGCGGCGGACGCAAGCCATCCGCCGCACAATGCGGCCAGCAGACAATGCCTCAGTTTGCGCTTCATCGGTGATGCGTATCTTGCCCTGGCGATATGCCGCGTTACGGGTCACCCGCGGGGTCACCCGCGGCGGCGCGCCGCGTGCCCCCTGCACCGTGCTGGCGCACCCGCATGGAAATGCCCTGCCGCCATGTTAGGCAAGGCCGGGCCGGGCCGCCATGTCCCCGCTGTCCAAAAGGGCGCCGACCCGCGTAAATTCTGTAACACTTTGTGCTGCCGGACGATACGCCGGGCGCTGCAACGTACCATCGCCGGCGAAAAAGTCCGGGCACACCGGCGCCGGGAGCGAACTCAGGAGCCACGGATGAACAAGTCCTCACCCCACAAGGTCCTCGTCGTCGATGACGACCAGCGCCTGCGGGATCTGCTGCGGCGGTACCTGAGCGAGAACGGATTCACGGTGTTCGCGGCCGAATCGCCGCAGGCGATGAACAAGCTGTGGCTGCGCGAACGCTTCGACGTGCTCATCCTGGACCTGATGATGCCGGGCGAGGACGGGCTGTCGGTGCTGCGCCGCCTGCGCGCCAGCAACGATCCGACGCCGGTCATCATGCTCACCGCCAAGGGCGGGGACGTCGACCGCATCGTCGGCCTCGAGATGGGCGCCGACGACTATCTGGCCAAGCCGTTCAATCCGCGCGAGCTGCTGGCCCGGATCAATGCGGTGCTGCGGCGCAAGGCACCGGCCGAGGCGCCGGGCGCGCCGTCGCAGGACCCGGTCAGCGTGAGTTTCGGCGAATTCACGCTCGACCTGGCGACGCGCAGCCTTTCCAAGGCCGGCGAGGCCATGCCGCTCACCACCGGCGAATTCGCGGTGCTGAAGGTTTTCGCCCGCCATCCCAAGATTCCCGCTGTCGCGCGAGAAGCTCATGGAGATGGCGCGCGGCCGCGAGTACGAAGCCTTCGACCGCAGCCTGGACGTGCAGATATCGCGGCTGCGCAAGCTCATCGAGCCCGATCCGGCCAAGCCGCGGTACATCCAGACCGTCTGGGGGCTGGGGTACGTCTTCGTGCCCGACGGCGCGGCCTGATGGCGGGTACCCCGGCGGGAACCCTGCCGGCGGGACGGTCGCGACCGTCCGGCCTGCGCCTGCGCTCGCCGCCGCTGTTCTGGCGGACGTTCCTGCTCATCGTCTCGCTCACCGTCGCCAGCCTCGTGGCCTGGGTGCCGAGCGTCCAGCTGTTCGAGCGCGAGCCGCGCGCGCACCAGCTCGCCGACCAGGTCGTCTCCATCGTGCACGCGACGCGCATCGCGCTCGTGTACTCCGATCCGGACCGGCGCCGCCAACTGCTCGCCGACCTGCTCGAGGATGAAAAGCTGCGGGTGGTGCCCCTCGAACCCAGCGACACCGTCGAGCCCATCCAGGACTCGGCGCTGCTGCGCCTGGTCGAGCACGAGGTCCGCCTGCGCCTGGGGCCCAACACCCGGCTGGCCTCCCAGGTCAATGGCGTCGGCGGCTTCTGGGTGAGCTTCGCCATCGACGAGGACGCATACTGGGTCTTCATCGATCGCGATCTGTTGCGGCGCGACATCGGGCACAGATGGATCGCCTCCGCCGTCCTGGCGACGACCCTCTCGCTGCTCGTGGCCATCGCGATCGCCCGCCTCGTCAACCGCCCGCTGGCGCAGCTTTCGCGCGCCGCGCGCGACCTGGGCGCCGGCCGCGTGCCCGGCACGCTGCCCGATTCCGGGCCGATCGAGATCCGCACGGTGAACCAGAGCTTCAACCGCATGGTGTCGGACCTGCAGAAACTCGACCGCGAGCGCGCGGTGCTGCTGGCCGGCGTGTCGCACGACCTGCGCACGCCCTTGACGCGCCTGCGCCTCGAGCTGGAAATGAGCGACCTGCCGGCGAGCAGCCGCGAGGCGATGATTGGCGATCTCGAGCAGATGGATTCCATCGTGCGCCAGTTCCTCGACTACGCGCGCCCGACGCCGGAGCGCGGGCGCGAAACGGTCGACCTGTCGCTGGTGGTACGCGAGGCGCTGGCGCGCAATCGCCTCGCACCCGGCCCGGCCGGCGCCGGCGAGACGGCGCATCGTGCCGACGTGCGGCTGGACCTGGCGCTCGAGGACGGCGTGTGCGTGCCCGGTTATCCGCACCGAGCTGTGCGCGCACGCTGGACAACCTGCTGGGCAATGCGCTGCGCTACGGTTGCGGTTCCGCCGACGGCAACGTCTGCGCTGCAATTGCGCCTGCAGCGCGACGGCCCGCACGGCTGTGCTGGTGCTTGCCGACCAGCGGGCCGGGCATCGCCGCCGCCGACATCGCTCGCCTGGTGCGTCCCTTCGAGCGCGGCGATGCGGCCCGATCCGGCACCGGCGGGGCCGGTCTCGGCCTGGCCATCGTCGAGCGCGTGGTTCGGCTGCACGGCGGCCGCCTGCTGCTTCGCCGCCGAACCTGCCCAGCGGACTGCGCATCGAAATCCGCCTGCCCGCAGCCGATGCGGCCGCCTGGGCGCGGCCGGCCGGCAGCAGCCGGATCGAAGTCGTATTACGCTATCGGTTTTGGCGCACATCGACGCGCGCCGCAACCGCGCCGGCGCAGGCCTGGCGCCGGTCCCGGCAGCCCCCGGCGACCGCCGGCACCGCCGAGAATCGCCCGGACGAAACCCGCGATGAAGCCCCGCTACGCGCTTGCATACCGCCGCCCTGATGATCGGCAGCGCCGTCAACTATTTCGGCGATCGCCTGCTGGGCTTCAAGATGGAGCTGTGGACCGGCCTGTCCTATTTCGGCGGCAGCCTGCTGCTGGACGTCTTCGTCGTCCCCTTCGTCTCCGGGCTGGCGGTGGCCTCGGTGTTCGGCCACGGCAGCAAATGGCTGTGCTATTTCCCGCCGATGATCGTGCGCGCCATCGCCTACATCCAGCTGGCGGTCCTCGGTCCGATACCCGCGGGCACGCTCGCAGATGAACTTCATCCTCTGGTGCTTCTTCGTGATCCTGGCGGTCGAGGCGGCGGCCTTCGGCGGCGTGCTGGGCGAGGTCTTCATCGAGCGCATCTACTCGCGCCCGGCGGCCGAGCGCGCGCGCCGACCAGATGCGCGCGGCGCCCGGCGCGGCGGCCAGCGGGCGCGCGCGAGGACCACGAGCCATGAGCCGCCACGTGCTGCCCGACGCGCAGGAGCGCGAGCGCCGGTCGCGCTACCTGTCGGCGACGCTGGTAACCTGCATCGCGCTGGTGGTCATCGGCGGCAGCCTGCACGTCGTCATGCTCGGGTCGGTCCGCATGGACGAGATGCGCGAGAAGGCCACGTACGACCTGAAGGAGGAAGCGGCGCACGAACGCGCCGCCGGCGAGGACATCGCCCTGCACGCGCGCAACGAGCACAACCGCGCGCAGGGCGGCGCCGCCGCCGGCTACACGATCGAGGAGGCGCAGGCGCTGCTGAGCCCGGCGCTATGGCAGGAGCTCGACACGACGGTCGTCGTCCCGGCCGGTGCCGTTCGCCATGGGAACGAACTTCGATCGCGCCGACCCGCAGGATCATCCGCAGCACACGGTGCGCCTGCCCGAGTACCGCATCGACAAGTACCTGGTGACCAACGCGCAGTACGCGCGCTTCCTGGCCGCGACCGGCCACCGCCCGCCATCGACCTGGAAGAACGGCCGCATTCAGGACGGCCAGCTGCTGTATCCGGTCACCCTGGTCAACTGGTACGACGCGAGTGCCTACGCCCACTGGGCCGGCAAGCGCCTGCCCACCGAGGCCGAGTGGGAAAAGGCGGCGCGCGGCACCGATGGGCGCCGCTGGCCCTGGGGCAATACCATGGATCCGAAGCGCCTGAACACCTACTACAATGTCGGCTCGGCAACGAATGTCGACACGTACAAGAACGGTGTCAGTCCGTACGGCGTCTTCGACATGGCAGGCAACGTCAGCGAGTGGGTGGAGGACGATTTCCTGCCCTACGACGGCGCAGCGATGCGGCGCCGACATCTTCCAGGGCAAGGTCGCAAAAGTCGTAACCGCAGAAGATCGGGCAATGAAACTATCCGAGCAGATTCCCGTCAAGCAGCACTACAAGGTGCTGCGCGGCGGCTCGTGGAAGAGCGATCCGTTCTCCACGGCGGCCTACCATCGCAGCTACGACTGGCCCAACTACGCCTCGGACTTCTTCGGTTTCCGTTGCGCCGCCGATGCGCCGCCCCGTCGGTCGCCACGGCGCCGACGAACGCGCGTCACTGCCGCGGCGTCCGCCGCGGGCGCTGCTGGCGTCGGCGTGTCGCCTGGCCCTGCTGCGTGGCGCCGGTCGATGCGCTGCCGTACAGCGCTTCGGTCAACAGCTATCGCTTCCTGCACGTCACCATCGATACGCCCTGGCACATCTTCCTGTTCCTGCTGATCGGCATCTTCGCGCCGTTCATCCTGATGGTCGTGCTGATGTGGCGCAATTCCGCCCGCAAACGCGACCTGGCCGCGCGCTCGCAGGCAGCCCGCCGCGGGCGACGCGCCGCCGGCGCCCTGATCGTGGTCGGTCGCGCTGCCGCTGTCCATGGCTGCCGAGTCGCCCTCCCCGCTGCGCCAGCGTGCCGGACATGCTGCCGGCCGCGCGGCTGGCTGCGGCGCGTGCTCGCCGTGCCTGATGTCTGCCTGGTCGGCCTGTGCCTGCCGGCGCTCGCCGCCGAGCCGCCGCCGGAAAACGACGGCGCGCGCAGGTCCTGCAGTCCTTCGAGCACGCCGCCGGCACCGGCACCGGCCGCCGACGCCGGCGACCAGACGCGCCGCTGGGTCATGTTCGGCCTGGGCGCGCCGCTGCTGATCCTGCTGCTCGTCACCGGCGCCCTGGGGATCGCCATGGGCGATCGTATGGCAAGCCGGTATACGTCGCGCACATGATCTGCGCGGGATTGAGCATCACGCTGGCGATCGTGCACGCGATCGTCGGCATCGTCTGGTTCCGGCCTTTCTAGCGGGGCGCCATTGGGCACGCATCCGCGGCGCCGGTCGGTCTGGCGCCCGCCGCCGCGCCGGTACTGGTCCTGCTGTACTTCCTGAGCGGTGCCACCGGCCTCTGCTACGAAGTGCTGTGGGCGCGCATGCTCACGGCGCAGTTCGGCCTGAGCATCTTCGGCATCGCCGCGACCGTGGCGGCCTTCCTGCTGGGTCTGGGGCGGGCGCGCTGCTGGCCGCGCGGTACGTCACAGCGCTGCACCGCGGTCGGCGCGCTGCGGCGCTATGCGGCGCTGGAGGTCGTGATTGCACTGTATGCGCTGGCGCTGCCGGCGCTCAGTGCCGCCGGCGCACCGCTGCTCGATGCGGCGGCACCGCGCCTGGCGCAGTGGCAGTGGTACACCCTGCAGGGCGGCGTGGCCGTCTTCCTGCTGGCGCTGCCGGCAGCGGCGATGGGCGCCAGCTTCCCGCTCGTATTGCGCGCGCTGCCGCCGACGCCTCGGGTTCTGGGGCGCATCTACGCTGCCAATACGCTGGGCGCCGCCACCGGTGCCGTGCTCGGTCTGGCGCTGCTGGCCACGATCGGCTGGAGCGACGCGCTGCGCGCCATCGCGCTGCTCGGGGGCGTGGTGGCCGCGGCCGCCGCCTGGCTGGGAAGCCGCGCCGCGGCCGACGCCCCGCCATCGCCGCCGGCGGCGGCATTGCGCGCCGGCTGGGGGCCGCCAGGCCTGCTGCTGGCCTATGCCGGGGTCGGCGCCGCGGCGCTCATGCTGGAGATCACCTGGACGCGCCTGTACGGCATGGTGCTGCTGCGCACCGAATACGTACTGGCGGTGATCCTGGCCGTCTACCTGGTGGGCACGGCACTCGGCAGCGCCCTGGCCGCGCGCGGCGGGCCGCTGGCTGGACGCCGCGATACCGCTGGCGGCGTGCGGCTGCACGCTGGCGGGCATCGCGACGCTGGCGCCCCTGAGCGCTGGCTGCAGGGCCGGCACTTCGACGCGCTGGCCACGGCGCTGGCGGTCCAGTCGCTGGCGCTGTGCCTGTGCACGCTGCCGACGACCGTCGCGCTCGGTGCCTGGCTGCCGGTACTGGCACGGCGCGCGGGCGGTGCCGATGCGCCGCCGACGGCCGGCGCGGCGCTGTACGCCAGCAACTGCCTGGGCGGCGCGCTGGGCACCGCGGCCACGGTCGCGCTGCTCATCCCGGCGCTGGGTACCGTCGGTACGCTCGCGCTGGCGGCGGTGCTGCTGCTGGCGCTCGGACTGGGCCTGGGCGCGCCGCGCCGGGTCGCGCTGGCGCTGCCGCTGGCCGTGGCGGCGGCCGTGTCGCTGCACCGTCTGCCGCCGCCGGCGCGCATGCTCGGGGCCGGACCGTCGCAGGAGCGCTACCGCTACGAGGACGCGCTGACGCTGACGCAGGTTATCGAGAACCCCGATGGCCAGCGCGTCCTGCTCACCGACATGCAGCATCTGGATGCGTCGTCGGATCCGGCGGCCGTGCAGTTGCAGGCCGACCAGGCGCGCCTGCCGCTGCTGCTGCATGCGGCGCCGCGCAGCGTGCTGTTCCTGGGACTGGGAACCGGCATATCGGCGAGCGGCTCGCTGGCCTATCCGGGCCTCGCGCGCAGCGCCGTCGAGATCTCCGCGGGGGCGGTCGTCGCGGCGCACCAGTGGTTCGCCCCCGTCAATGGCGGCGTCATGGCCGTGCTGCACGTGGATCGCGACGATGCCCGCCATTTCCTCGCCGCCACCGCGCAGCGCTACGACGTGATCGTCGGCGATCTCTTCCACCCCGACGTCGCCGGCAGTGGCAACCTGCTGTCCGTCGAGCAGTTCGCGCGGGCCCGCGCCTGCCTTGCGACGGGCGGAATCTTCGCGCAGTGGATCGCCCTGAACCAGTTCGACCGGGAGAGCCTGCACATCGTCATGCGCAGCTTCCAGGCGGTCTTCCCGCAGGGGCAACTGTTCCTGGATGGCGCGCATATGGCGCTGGTCGGCCGCGCTTCGCGCGGCATCGCACCCGCCGGCACCGCCCTGGGCACCGGCGCGGAGGGTCGTGAAACCTGGCTCGGACGCTACTGGGGACCGATCGCGGCGGGCATCGGCCCGCTGCAGCGCGAGGCCCGGCCGGTCATCGAGTTTCGCCTGCCGCGGCTGCGCTACGACGACGGCAACGGTCCCATGGCGCAGATCCTGCGCGAGCTGCTGCGACAGCGTCCGGATGCTGCGACGGCGGCGCGGCAACTGGGAATCGCGCCGACCGAACAAGACGCGTTTGCCGGCGCCTATGCGGCCAGCGAACTCGCGCTGCAGGCCTGGCTGGCCGTGCTCGACGGCGATGCTGCGCGGGCGCGGGAACTCGTACGCCTGGCGTTCGAGGCCAATCCCCAGGACCGCTGGATCGCCAGCAATCTGGCCGACGACCTGTGGCAGGCCGCGATCCAGGACGGGCGTGCCCGGACCTTGGCCGGCATCGAGCGCGTGCTGCGCGTCTATCCCGATCACGTCGACGCGCTGCGCGCGTTGTGGCATCTCGAACGCAGCCGCGATGCCGGCGGCGCCCGCACCGTCGCGGCTCTGGCAAGGTTGCGCGCGGTCGCGCCGCTGGACGGCGAAGTGCGCACGATTGGGGTACCCTTGCCGTGATGTCCAGCTCCGCGCAAAGCCGCCTGAACAGCATCCCGGTGCGCGTCACCGGCGGTGGCGGCCCGGCTGCGCCGGTTCAGGGCCCGCGGGCGGCCGAGTTCCACTGGCGCCGCCGCACGATCCAGCTGATCGCGCTGGCGGTGATCGTCATCGTGCCGCTGAGCGGACTGTTCCGCATCGACGCCCGGGCCGGCGCGCTGGTCGTGCTGGACCGGCAGATCTGGTTTGCCGACTTCTTCCTGGTATTCGGCCTGTGGATCTTCCTGGCCACGCTCATGGTCTTCCTGTACTCGACCGCCGGCACCGTCTTTTGCGCCTGGGCCTGCCCGCAGAACACCGTCGCCGAATGGGCCAACTTCATGACGCACCGCTTTCTGGGCAAGCGCGCGCAGGTAAGCCTGGACGGCGCGCCGGTGCGCGTCACGGCGTCCAAGGACCGCATCGCCAACTGGCTGCTGCTGGCGCTGTGCTTCGTCGGCGCGGCCATGGCGATCGCGCTGGTGCCGATGCTGTATTTCTACCCGGCGCACGCCGTCGGATCGTTCGTGCGGCTGCGCGCCGATCCGGCACTGGGAGCGTCGCTGTACTGGATCTACACGGTGTTCGTGCTCATCGTGCTGCTCGACATCACCGTGCTGCGGCATTTCTGGTGCCGGTTCATCTGCGTCTACCGCGTATGGCAGCACTCGTTCAAGACGCGCCAGACGCTGCACATCGCCTACGACGCCAGCCGCGCGGCCGACTGCGAGGGCTGCAGCTACTGCGTGACCCAGTGCTTCATCGACCTGGATCCACGCAGTACCGACGTCTTCGACAGCTGCATCAATTGCGGCGAATGCGTCGACGCCTGCAACCGCATGCACCGGAAGCAGGGCGCGCCCGGACTGCTGCGCTTCGCGTTCGGTGCGCGCCCGGCGGCGGGCGCACCGCGACCGCGCAACAACGAGTACTCGCTGTGGGGACGCGCGCGCTGGGTGCTGCCGTTCAGCGCATTGGGGCTGGCCATGTTCTGCTGGGGCATGTGGAGCTACGAGCCGTACCACCTATCCGTCGATCATGGCCGCGGTGCGGCGGCGCAGTCGGTGAACGAATACCAGATTTCGGTGGCCAACAAGCGCTACCGCGACGAGACGCTCGCGGTCAGCGTCAGCGGCCTGGACCCGCGCGACTACCGCCTGAGCACGACCGCGCTGGCGCTCGGCAAGGTCGAGCGCGAATCGCTGGTGCTGTCGATCTCTCCGCGCCTGCCGCACGGCCTCTACCCGGTGCAGATCGAAGTGCGTGCGCGCGACGGCTGGGTCGGGCGCTTCGCGTTCCAGCATTTCGCGCAATGACGCCGGCACGCCCGCCCCGCCGCACCCGGGCAATCAACGCAATGGAGACTGCGCCATGACGGAGACCGCCAAAGGCTCGCCGACCGATCCGCAACACCAGGCCGCGCCGCCCGCGCAGGCTGCGCGCACCGGATTCGAAGATCTTGGCCTGCCGGGTCCGGGCGACACCCCGGTGCAGGCGCAGTGGGGACACAATCCGGCGGATCACTTCGGCTATGCGTCGGAGGAGGAGCGTCTGGCGCGCCGTGGCATGGAAGACTGGGAACTGGTCACCCGGATTCCGGCCTCGCAGCGTCGGGTCCCGTACTGGTTCATCGCGGTGGTGGTCATCGTCCTGCTGGTGGCCGTCGGGCTGGGTTTCCCGTTCTGGGGCCAGCGGCCGGGCGTGAAGGTGCAATGGTTCAACTGGGGTTTCGTCGCCGCCATCTTCTACGTGGCCGCCGCCGGCACGTTCGTCTACTTCATGACCAACCTGTACGGGTCCGAGCGCGCGGGCCGCCTCGATAGCGACCCCGAGAGTGAGTCGTTCCAGCCGGGTGCCGACGGTTCGGCCGGGCCGGCGGACGGCGCGCCGGGCAATGCCCAGGACAACGGCAGAAAGGGCGCGTAGCCGGATGGCGGGCAAACGCCAGGCGGCAGCGCCGGGGGGCCGGCGCGGCACCGCGGCGGCGCGCGCGGCGGCATTGGCCGCCAGCGCGGCCGCGCTGCTGACCGCCTGCAGCGACGGCCCCGACAACGCGCAGATCGGCGTACACAAATGGGGCAGCGCCGATGTCGCCGTCGAGTTGCGGCCGAGCCCGCCGCGTGAAGGCGCCAACGAAGTCGTGGTCATCGTCAGCGGCGCGCATCATCGGCCGGTGTACGACGCGATGGTGTTCGTGCGCGCGCGTCCCGAGCAACCGTGGACCCAGGCGATCGAGGACGGCCATGTGGGCGTCTACCGGCGCGGCTTGTATTTCGGTTCCGGCGGCGGTGCGCTGCAGGTGCGCCTGGTGCGCGGCAGCGACGAAGCGGTGCTGGATTTTCCCCTCGTGCTGCAGCCCGCGCCACCACAGTCGCGCTAGCGGCCGCAGTCGCGGCACCCGCCAGTGCCCGAGCGGTGCGCGCAATTGAGAATCGCTTTTATCTGCGTTGCCCCGTCGCATGGCGCTGCGCACCAACGCAAATGCGCGCGCGCCGCACGTGTGGGTTTTGCAACGATTTGCCGACCGCGCGGTCCCATACCGATGGATTCCATCGTTATAATCCGCGAGGTTTTGCGCCTGAGAGAGAGGATATTCGGGGTTGGCGGGCAGTTTCCTGTCGTCCGATCCGGGGTTCCAGCCGTTAAGCCTGTGTCGTTCATGCGTCGGGCAGTCGACCGGTTCACAGAAGCCGGGAACGGTCCAGCCGGTGGGGCAATGATTCCTCCCTGGACCGTTCGCGCGGAACACAACCGGGTGGATACATCGATTTCCTGAAAGGAGACTAGGACATGACAAAGCGTCGCGATTTCGTTCTGAAGTTCGTTCCTCTGGCGGGAGCCGCCGTCGTTCTGCCGCGCGTTTCGTTCGGTGCCGACGTTCCGGTGCTGACCGAAGACGACAAGATGGCGGTGGCCATGGGTTTTCGCCTGCAAACGGCAAAGGCCGACCAGGCCAAGTACCCGAAGCACACCACCGAGCAGTTTTGCGCACGGTGCCTGCACTTCACGCAGCCTGGTGCCGAGAAGGCCAAGTGCGATCTCTTCAACAAGATCGTTCCCAAGGGCGGCTGGTGCAGCGGGTTCTCCAAGCGCCCGTAAGCGCCCGCGGAATTTGCCCTGTTGCCCCTCACAGACAAGGAAACGGCAATGCCCATCGAAGTCCTGGTCCCAATCGGTATTTTCGTCGGCGGTATCCTGATCTCGCACTTCACTGCCGGGGCGGCCGTGAAGCTGGTTGAGGAAAACCTCAAGAGCAAGTAAGCATCGCCGTTCGAATTGCGCAGGAGAAAAAGGGCCCGAGATTCTTCGGGCCTTTTTTTGCCGCGTACCGGTTTTTTGTCCGCTCACGGCAAGGAGTCTCCCACCAGTGTCGACGACCTCACCCCAGCCGCTGACGAAATTCCTGGTCGTCTCGGTCGTCTCGTTCTGCATCGGCACCGTGCACGGCATGCTGCAGGTGATGCCGCCGATCCGCCATTGGCTCGATTCGATCGGCAGCCCCTACGGTGGTCCCGGCCACATGATCGACCCGCTCGCCCATGCCCACATGAACCTGGTGGGCGGCGTCGTGCTGCTGGCCATGTGCGTCACCTACTACCTGCTGCCGATATTGAGCGGCCGGGCGATTCATTCGCGCCGGCTGATCGACCTGACCTTCTGGCTCACCGCCGGCGGCGCCTACGGCTTCTACGCGGTGCAGATGGGATTTGGCATTGCCGAAGGGCTGGTCTGGAACGAGGCGCCCGCGGCGCAGATCGTCGGCATCCACCGCTTCTACGGACCGGCAGTGGCGCTGGCCGGCACCGTGATGGCGGCCGGATTCTTCTGCTACCTGGTCAACATCGGCCTGACGCTGCGGCGCCGGCGCCAGCGGCATTGCCGCAGTGCCGCCGGTGGCGTCGCGCCCCAGCCACTGATCGCGGCAGCCGGCCGGCTGCGCGGGCACGGGCGCGTGCGCCACGGCGCGCAGGCGGGCGCGGCGCCTATTTGCGCGAAATGAAGTAGATCGCGGTGCCCAGCAACAGCGCACCCAGCAGCATCTCGATCACGGCACGTACCTCCTCAGCCGATGCGGCCGCAGGCCGGCGCCGCCACCCTGACCCGTCATTGGCCGGGCCCTGACCCGTTACGCCGGCTGTGCCGCGCCGTTGCCGATGGCAACCCCGGTCACGTTGCCGCGCGCCAGCGAGCGGCGCAGCAACAGCACGGTGGCGGCGAACACGGCCCCGAAGGCGACGAAATCGAAGACGCCGGTGAACGGATAGTGTGCACGCTCGAACGCGCCCGTGGGCACCGAACCGGCGATCCAGGTGAAGCGCTCGATCCACGTTCCGGCAATGATGATCACCGCTATCCGGTAGACCGATACCGGACTGTGGCGGAAATACGTGAATACCAGCAATGTGAACGGCACGATGAATTTCATCACGAGGAAGCCCCACCAGAGCCAGGCGTAGTCCCCGCCCGCCATGGCCTCGATGCGGTTGCGCTCCTCGGGAAAATTGCCGTACCAGATCGTCAGGTATTGCGCGAAGAAGAGATAGGTCCAGAGGATGGTGAAAGCCAGCATCATCTGCGCGAAGTAGTTGTAGATGTGCTCGGGCAGCGCCACGCGCAGCCTTCCGGCGCGGCTGAGCGTGTAGCACAGCACCACCATGGTCGACAGCGTCATGCCAAAATTGCTGACGAAGTGGTACATGCCGTATACCGAACTCTCCCAGGACGGCATCATCGTCATCTCGAAGTCCCAGCCCACCATGGTTCCGTACAGAACATGGGCGACCGGGATGAAATTCGCGGTCATCTTGAACCGCTCCCAGTCCTCCTCGGAGCGCTCGCTGACCGCCTGCAGGCGGATGAAGCGCCGGTAAAGCCAGCCTATCAGCAGCAGGCCGCCGACCTCGCGCGCGGCGAGAAATACCGGGTTGTGCCAGGCGTTGAGCGGATGTTCCTCGGCGCCCGGCGCGGTACCCATCCACGCAAACGCATGCTGCCGCGCCAGCAGCAGCACGACGAGCAGGACGAAAGCCAGCGGATAGAGGCCGAACAGGGCCACCGCCATGTCGCGCACCTGGTAGCGCCAGCGGGCGCTGGCCAGGTGGAGCAGCGCGGCCAGGGTGACGCCGCCGATCGTCAGGTGCAGCACCAGCAGGAAACTGGCCGTGAGGACCGACCAGTTGGCAAAGGAGATGCTCATCAGGGATTCGGTGCTCATTTGGATGCACTCTTGTCAATGCCGGTCGACGTGCCGCCGACGGCCGCGGCGGGGCCCGCTGCCGCCGTCACCGGCGCCTTGTGCCCGAAGGCCACGCGCACGTAGTTCACCACGTGCCAGCGCTCCATCGGCGAGAGATCATTGCCGTATATCGGCATGACGGCACCGCCGAAGGTGATGTAGCCGAAGATCAGGCCGTCGGGTATCGACTGCACCGACGGGCTGGTCAGGTTGAACGGCCGCAGCACGAGCTTCTCGCCCACCAGGCCGTCGCCCGTGCCCGATACGCCGTGGCACGGCGTGCAATAGATCGTGAACAGCGCCTTGCCCTTGCGCACGGAATCGGGCGTTGCCGCGATGGGATTGATCAGCTTGGCGGCCGCGTCGCGATCGGCCACGTGCACGGTCGCCGTCTCGGGCACCGGCACCGAACGCTGCGGGAAGGGCATCGGGCTGCTTCTGCGGCTTGATGGCGATCGAGTCGGTCATGTCGCGCGACCATGGCCAGGCCGCGGCGCTGCCGGGCCAGGCCGCCGCCAGCGACCAGGCACAGCGCGGCGGCGCGCCGGCCGGCCGACGCGGTGCGGCGCCCTCATGCCACCACCTCTTCCTGCACCGACAGGACGTTGTGGCTCTCGAAGATGCGGCGCACCTCGTCGATGCAGTGCGCGTTGGACTTGACCATGACCCCGATCTGGTCCTCGGATACCGCCGCGTTGTAGAGATCGCTCTTCATGCGCCTGGGCAGGCCGGCGCAGATCAGGAAAGCCCAGCACCGTGATGTAGACGCCGCCCAGGATCAGCATCTCGTAGGTGAGCACGAAATCCGGCGGCAGCGGGATGATCGGCTTGCCGCCCTTGAGCTGCGCGAAGAAGTTTCCCTGCGACGTGGCAAAACCCAGGAATCCCAGGCTGCCGCCCAGCAGCGCTCCGCCGAGCGTGTAGAGGCGCACCGGGATCGGCCGCGGACCCGAGCACGCTCTCGACGTCGGGATGCTCGATCGGCGACTTGATGGTGACGTCGTTCCAGTTCAGGTACGGCAGGTTGGCGCCGCGCAGTTCGCGCAGCGCCGCCGACGCCTGGTCGAAGTCGTTGAACAGTCCGAGTATGCGTTTGACGGTCATGCTTCCCTCGATTGCAGCTTGGCCAGCTTGCGGTGGAACACCATTTCCTTGACTTCGTACATCGACACGCTGGGCACCAGCTTGCAGAACAGCATGAACAGCATGCCGAACCAGCCGAAGCTGCCGAAGACGATGCCCCACTGGACCCAGGACGGGAAGAAGCTGTGATCCCAGGTCCAGGGCTCGTAGCCGTGCGAGAACGTCGGCGTGACGATCATCCAGCGTTCCAGCCACATGCCCAGGTTGAGCAGCAGCGAGACGATCATCATGACCGTCAGATTGGCGCGCAGGCGCTTGAAGATCAGCGTGAACGGCAGCACCGAACCGAGGAAGTTCATCAGCCACCAGTACGGCGCGTAGGGGCCGGTGGCGCGCTGGATCAATGTCGCCTTCGCCACCGGATCCGCCCCGTACCAGACCGAGGCGTACTCGATGAGGTTAAGGTAGGTCCACACCATCGCGATGGCGAAGGTCAGGCGCGCCGTCTTGTCCAGGATCGGCAGCGTCATGTATTCCTCGAAGCGGAACGTGTGGCGCAGCATGATGAAGAGGGTGATGATGGCCGCGCAGCCCGAATACAGCGCGCCGGCGACGAAGTACGGCGGGAACGACGTGATGTGCCAGCCGGGCTGCTGCGACATGGCGAAATCCGAGGCCACGATGGAGTGCACCGAGACCGCCAGCGGTATCAGGAAGCAGGCGATGACCAGGTAGGCCACGCGGAAATTGCGCCATTGCCGGTCGGTGCCCATCCAGCCCAGCGCAAGGCTGGTGTAGAAGCCCTTGCGCCAGCCGCTGGCATTGTCGCGGCAGATCGCGAAATCGGGTATCGAGCCGACGTAGAGGAACAGGATCGACGACGACAGGTAGGTGAAGATGGCCATCGCGTCCCACAGCAGCGGCGACTGGAAGTTGGGCCAGGTCCAGCGCTCGTTCGGATACGGCAGTGCGTAGTAGATCTGCCAGAGTCGGCCGAGGTGCACGGCGACGAACATGCCGGCCGTCATCAGCGAAAAGGTCGTCATGGCCTCGGCGAACCGGTAGATGGGCTTGCGCCAGTCGGCGTGGATGATGTGCAGGATCGCCGACAGCAGTGTCCCCGAGTGGCTCATGCCGATCCAGAAGATGAACGTGGCGATATACAGCCCCCACACGTCGGGGTTGTTCATTCCCGAAACACCCATGCCGCGTGTTGTACTGGTACAGCTCGCAGCCGAGGCCCACCAGGAACATGCAGAAGGCCAGCGCGAACAGCGCCCAGTACGTGGCGCGCGGCCGCTCCAGGCTGGCCAGCACGTCGCGATTGATCTGCGCCCAGGCGATGTCCTCGCGGATGTCCTTTTCCTTGCCTTCGGCCATGCCGCCCAGGGGGGCATCATTCAATGTCACACTGCTCATCGTCTTCTCCGACTGCCGTTCAGGCCTGCGTGTCGCGCACGCGCTCGAGATACATCACCGACGGATACGGGCGCAGATCCTCGAAGATGCGATAGCCGCGCAGGCCCGGGTGGGAGCCGTCCATGTCCTTGAGCTGGCGATCCTTGTCGAGCTCGACCCGCTGCAGCCGCCACTGCTGCGCCACCCGCGAGTGCGGATCGGCAAGGTTGCCGAAGCTGATGGCGCTGGTCGGGACAGGACTGCTGGCAGGCGGTCATGACGTCGCCGTCGCGCACGTTGCGGCCCTCGTCGCGCGCGGTGTTCTTGGCGTCGGCCAGGCGCTGGATGCAGAAGGTGCACTTTTCCATGACGCCCTTGGTGCGCACGGTCAGGTCCGGATTGAGCTGCATCGGCAGCGGATCGGGCCAGGCCTTCACCTGCTCCGGATAGTTGTACCAGTTGAAGTAGCGCACCTTGTACGGGCAGTTGGCCGAGCAGTAGCGCGAGCCGATGCAGCGGTTGTAGACCTGCGAATTGAGTCCGTCGGACGTGTGGTTGGTGGCGCCGACCGGGCACACCGTCTCGCACGGCGCGGCCTCGCACTGCTGGCACATCATCGGCAGGAACTGCGCGCCCTGGTCCGGCGAGTTCTCGTCCGTGTCGTTCCAGTAGCGCTCGATGCGCATCCAGTGCATGGCCTGGCCGGCGGCGAACTTCTCCTTGCCGACGACGGGCAGGTTGTTCTCGGCATAGCACGCGACCACGCAGGCATTGCAGCCCGTGCAGGCGTCCAGGTCGATCGCCATGGCCCATTTCAGGTCCGGGTGCGAATCGGGCTGCGGGTGGGTCGAACGAAACTTCGTCCAGTCGTTGAGCGTCTGTTCGAGACTCATGCGTTCATACCTCCTCGGACAAATTGGCCTTGTCCGCGGCCAGGGTTACCACCAGCTTGCGGCCGGACTGGGTCTTGACGGCCCCCGACTTCCAGCCCTCGTCCTTGACGACGTTGCCGCGTTCGCCGGTGCGCGTGACCTGCACGTGCGTGGCATACATGGCGAGCTCGCCAGTCTTGCGGTCGAACACCGGATCGAGGATGCGAAAGGTGTTGCTGCCGCGGCCGTCGGCGTAGCGGCCGAGCGACTCGTGGCCCTGGCCCAGCGGCACGCCGATGACGTCGGGGTGCAGGCCCGGAAAGACATAGGCCTGCGCCTTGATGCTGCCGCTGGCCGAGGCGATCTCCAGGATGTCGCCTTCGCTGATGCCCAGGCGCTTGGCCGTCGAGGGATGCACCTCGGCCCACGAGTCCCAGACGATGGTGGTGAGCGAATCGGGCGTCTCCTGCATCCACGGCAGGTTGGCATGGCTGCCGTCGCGCAGGCTCGCACGCACCGCCGGCGCCAGCCGGAACGGAAAGCGCGCGTCGACGGCCTGGGCCGACCCCGCGAAATCGAGCTCGACTGCGCCGGCCTTGACCGGCGCCGCGTCCGTTGCCTTCACGTGCAGCAGGCCGCGGCTGAGCGCCTCGGTCCAGAACTGCTCGTCGTCGCCCGCGGCGCCGGCAAAGGCCGCGCGATTGGCGACGAGCGCCGCGCGCAGGTAGGCGTAATAGTCGGCAAAGCCCTTGTACTCCTTGGGCTGGCGCTGCTTGAGCACGTCCAGCAGCACGTCGCCCAGCGAGCGCGTGCCCTCGGCGTAGAGGCGCTCCATCAGCGGCTGCTGCAGCGCCAGTTCGACGCCCTCGGGCTGGTAGGCCGCGACGTGCGTTCCCCAGTCCTCCAGCGACGAATCGACCGGCAGCACCAGGTCGGCCTCGCGTGCGGTCTCGTCCAGGTACTGGGCGAACACCACCTTGAAGCCCGACTTGCCGAACGCATCGCGAAACTTCATGAAGGCCGGTGCCGAGTACACCGGATTGACGTCGTGCACGAACACCAGGTCGTACTTGCCGGCGGCGGCATCGGCGGCGAACTTCCCCAGCGAAGCCGTGTCGCCGGTTTCCGCCGCGATCTGCGGAAACGGCAGGCGCGCCGGCGCCTGGATGGTCTTGCCGACATTGCCCAGCACCCAGTTGAGCGCAAGGATGGCCTGTGCGCTGGAGTAGCCGTGCTCGTGCCCTTCGGCCGACGGTCCCGACAGGACGATGCTCGGGCTGCGCTCCTGCAGCAGGCGCACCAGGCGGCCGTATACCTCGGCGCTGACGCCGGTTTCGCCCAGGACGCGCGCCTGGTCGAAGGCGGCCGCCGCGGTGACGATGGCCGCCGGCACGGTGCCCGCCGCCGGCTTGCGCGCCGCCAGCAGCGAATTGGCCAGGCCGAGCGCGAGCACGCCCTCGGTGCCGGGGCGGATGCCGATCCAGCGGTCGGCATTGGCGCCGGTGAGCGTCATCCGCGGCTCGATCTGCACCAGCACGCCGCGCGGCTTGCCGTCGGCCGCCTTGCGAAAGCGCGCGTACTGCCCGGAGAAATGGACCGGCGACAGCCAGGTGTCGAGGAAGTCGGCGCCGAACGAGACGATGAGGTGCGCTTCGTCCAGCAGCAGGCGCGGGTTGGGCGTACCGAACACCTGCTCGGCCGCGGCGCGATTGACGCGCAGCGCCAGCGGGTCGTAGCTGTAATGCGGGCCGCCCAGGCTCTCCGCGGCATTGCGCACCAGCACCTTGCCATGGCCGCTGATCGGGCCGGTGACGAAGGCGAAGCGCCCCGCCGGCAGCGCCGAGGTCTTCGCGAGCAGCGTCTCCCGCGCGACCTTCCACGAGACCGGGGTCAGCGTGCCGTTCTGCCGCAGCAGGGGCTCGCGCAGCCGATCGGGGTTGTAGTGATGCTGGACGCTGGCCTGGCCGAGACCGCACAGCTTGCCCCCGTTGACCCGCGACGCGGCATTGCCCTCGAGCTTGAGGACCCGGCCGTCGCGCACGCGGCCGACGACGCCGCACCGACCTTCGCACTCGGTGCAGGTCGACGCGTAATAGATCGCGACCCCAGGGACGTTGAAGTCCTCCGGATTGACGTAGGACTTTACCGTCTCGACCCCGGAATCCACCGACGTGAAGCCGCAGGCTCCGAGCGCCGCGGATGCGGAGACCGATGCGCCGCCCCAGCCGAGCACCCGCAGGAAATCCCTTCGCTGTTCATTTTCCATTGCCGCGTCCTGGTCGTTCGAGCGGCCGCGCGCCACGCCGGCGTCGCCCGTCGATTCACGTACGGAATCTGTCGCTGTTCGTCTCACCGTTCGACTTCCTATTTGTGGCATTGCCAGCAATCGTTGGCGCCATGCGAGGTTGCGGCCGTCTCGCCCACCGCAGGCGCGTCGGCGCCGCTCATGCGCGGGAACGGCATCGCGGGAGCGGCGAGCGCGCCCACGGCCGTGACCGGGTGGTCCTTTTGATGGCAGGAGACGCACCAACCCATGCTCAGCGGCTTCACCTTCTCGGCCACCGTCATGCTCTTCACGTTGCCGTGGCAGTAGCCGCACACCTCTTCGACCGGACGCCCCAGCTGGAAATAAAAGCGCTGGATGTGGCGTTCGTGGGTGAAGCGCACGAAATCGGGCAGATCGTGCACCTTCTTGAAGGGGATCGCCTCCTGCTTTTCCCAGTAGGAAAACAGCTTCTTGATGCGCGGCTTCTCCTTGACCGAGTCGATCGACTGGTGGCAGCCGATGCACTTGCGCAGCGGCGGGATGCCGGCGACGCGGCTGCGCCGCGCGTACGTATGGCAGTACATGCAGTTGATGCCCATCTTGCCGGCGTGAATGTCGTGCGGGAATTCGATCGGCTGCTCGACCTTGTCGCCGGCGGCGGCGCCGCCGCCGAGAACGGCCAGCAGACCCAGCACCGCGATCGCCAGCACGCGCGCGCCCCGGCGCGGGCGGCCGCGGCCGCCCGATGTCAAAACGTTGCACACCCTGCGCATCATCATTTGGCTTGCTGCCTCCTCCATCGCCACTGCGTATCTCCCTGCGCCAGTCCCGCGCCCGGCGCACCGGCCGCAGTTGGCAGCCGACAGCGCCGCGCCGGGCAAAAAATCGCCAAGCGTCGTCGGCGTTCATCGCCATCGCTGGCGGCCGCCGCGCTCTTGTACCCATGATATGTGGTCGCCTGCGGGGAACGATTCGTTCCGCTGGCGCGTTGCCGGGCTCTTGCTTTCTTGGCGGGGCCCGTTGCGTTACGCAGCCGTATCGGCAGAAAGATTATGCATGGAATCTCCGGTGCGGAGCACGTCCGACACCGTCTTATGCACGCATGAGACATGGCGCAACGCACCATGCAATCGATGGTGGGATCGCGGATCCGCGCAATGACGGTATCGCGCGGCGCGCGATAACCGCCGGTACGCTCCTTCGGCCGGCGGGCCCGTCACGGCGACCACGTCAGGTGCATCGCCGTTGCCTGCGTCGTGGCGCGACGCCGAGCGCCGCTAGCGGATGTCGCGCCAGTAGACCTTGTTCAGCCAGCGGACACAGAGCAGAAATATGACGAGAAATCCCATCGCCCAGACGCCGACGCGATACCGCGTTGCAGCAGCCGGCTCGGACATCCAGTTGAGGAACGCCACCAGGTCGGCCACCTCGTCATCGACCGCAGCGGCGGCCGCCGGATCGGCCGGCGCGAAGGCAACCTGCATGCCGGGCGCGCCGCTTGCCAGGACCGTGCGCGTCGACTGCACGAAGCCGTCGCTGTCATAGACATTCACGGTCTGTGCCAGCTCGTGCAGCGACGCCTGCCGCGCGTCCGCCACCGGGTGATCCTCCCATTCGGTGCGGGTGATCGTCGCCGTGCGCGGTCCCTGCCGCTGCCACAGGATGTTGGGCATCGCGATGTTCGGATACACCGTGTTGTTCCACCCGGTGAGCGTGGAGCGGTCGCGGTAGAAACCGCGCAACAGCGTGTACACGTAGTCCGTGCCACGGTGCTCCTCGGTGTTGCGCGCGCGGATGATGACCGAGAGGTCCGGCGGCGCCTTGCCGAACCAGGCCTTGGCGTCGCGCGGATTCATGGCCACCGTCATCATCGTGCCCACCTTCTGTCCGCTGAAAATCAACTGCGCCTTGATCTGTGCGTCGTCGAGACCGATGTCGCCCATGCGGTTCCAGCGCATCTGCGTGGCGCTGTGGCAGTTGAGGCAGTAGTTGACGAAGATGCGCGCGCCGCGCTGCAGGGCGGCCGGGTCGTCGGCGCGCGCGGCAGGCCAGCGATCGAGGCTCGCCTCCGCGGCACTGGCGGGCGGCAGCACGACGGATGCGGCAAGGGCGCAGGCCAGCAGCGCGGCCAGGCCGCGCGCCACGCGGGGCCGCACACGCGGCGGCCCCGCGTTGGCCGTTGACGTCGGGGTGTCGGCGTGGACCATGGGACCTGGATTGATCATCGCGGGCATCCTCAGTGCGCGGTGAAACGGACGCGGTCGGGCACCGGCCGGAAGGCGCCCATCCGGCTCCACCACGGCATCAGCGCGAAGAAGCCGAAGTAGATGCCCGCGCAGATCTGCGATACGACCGTGCGTGCCGGATTGGGCGGCAGCATGCCCAGCACGCCGAGCACGAAGAAGGCGGCGACGAAGGCGGCGAGGACCCCGCGATGCCACAGCGGCCGGTAGCGCATCGAGCGCACCGGCGATCGGTCGATCCACGGCAGCGTGAACAGGATGGTCGTCGACGAACCCATGAGCACCACGCCCCAGAGCTTGGCATCCAGGTGCGCCGGGCCGACCAGCAGCGCGAGCAGCACGGCGGTGGCCAGCGCCACTGCCACGCGCAGCCGCATGGCGCGTACGCTGAAATACAGCAGGCCGCCGTAGCCGAGCACCGCGGCGGCGATCCACGGCAAAAAGCCCGCCGTGGTGGCGCGCAGGATGGAGTAATACGGCGTGAAGTACCACAGCGGCGCGATGTGCAGCGGCGTCTGGAACGGATCGGCGGGGATGAAGTTGTTGCCCTCGAGAAAGACCCCGCCCATCTCGGGAGCGAAGAACACGACGGCGAAGAACGCCAGCAGGAACACGCCGATGCCGTACATGTCGTGGACCGTGTAGTACGGATGGAACGGGATGCCGTCGAGCGGGCGGCCGTCGGGTCCGAGACGATCCTTGATCTCGATGCCGTCGGGGTTGTTCGAGCCGACATCGTGCAGCGCGAAGATGTGCGCGCCCATGAGGCCCATGAGTATGGTCGGGATCATCATGGTGTGCATGGCGAAGAAGCGGTTGAGCGTGGCGTCGCCGATGACGAAATCGCCGCGTATCCAGGTGGAGAGATCGGGGCCGATCACCGGAATCGAATCGAACAGGTTGATGATGACCTGCGCGCCCCAGAAGCTCATCTGGCCCCAGGGCAGCAGGTAGCCGAAGAACGATTCGGCCATCAACGCCAGGAAGATGCACGCGCCCACCAGCCAGACGACCTCGCGCGGCTTCTTGTAGCTGCCATAGAGCATGCCGCGGAAGATGTGCAGGTAGACGACGACGAAGAAGAACGACGCGCCGGTGGAATGCATGTAGCGGATGAACCACCCGCCCGAGACCTCGCGCATGATGAACTCGACCGACCAGAACGCCGAATTCGCATCGGGCTTGTAGTGCATCGCCAGGAACGCGCCGCTGACCAGCTGGATCACCAGGACGACCAGCGCGAGCGATCCGAAGAAGTACCAGAAGTTGAAATTCTTCGGTGCGTAATACTCCGACATGTGCACGCGGAAGGCACCCATGACGGAGGGCATGCGGCTGTCGAACCAGCCCAGCAGCCCCCGGTACCGTGTCTCATGCAAGCCCATGAACGCTTCCTCCCGGGAATCTTCCCATTCGTTGTCCGCGGCGCCGCGCCGGCGCGCACGCGCCGCCGTGCCCGCGCCGATCGCGGCGGCGCGGCGGAATCAGGCCTTCGCGTCCTCGCCGATGCGGATCACGGAGTCGGACAGATACCGGTACGGCGGCACGGCGAGATTGTCGGCCGCCGGCTTGTTCTTGAAAACCCGCCCCGCCAGGTCGAAGGTCGAGCCGTGGCACGGGCAGACGAAGCCCGCGTCGTCGCCCAGCTGCGCATTCTCGCCGGCCGGGAACGGCCCGTTGGGCGAACAGCCCAGGTGCGTGCAGATGCCGACGACGACCAGAAGTTCCGGCTTGATGGAGCGCGTCGCCGCGTCGTGCAGCGCATAGGCCGGCGTCGGATAGGCGGTGCGTCGCGAATCGGGATCGGCAAGGCGCTCGGTGTCCTGGTGCAGCGCCGCGATCATCTCCGGCGTGCGCCGCAGGATCCAGATGGGCTTGCCGCGCCATTCGGCCACCTGCATCTTGCCCGGCGGCAGAGAGGAAATATCCACGTCGACGGGCGAGCCGGCGGCCTTCTCGCGCTCCGAAGGCCCCCACGAGGCGATGTACGGCAGGGCGGCGGCGGCGCAACCGGCGCCGCCGACGACGCAGGTGGTGAGCAGGGCGGCACGGCGCTCGGGATCGAGCGGAGCGGGTGTGGATTCGGAGGCGGGCACGGTGGCGGACATGGGCGGTTCTCGTCGGCGTGTTCGTTGGCGGGACGTCGCGGCAGTCTACTGCATCGCACCCAGCCGGACGCCGGGACGCACGCTAAAATGGGGCTGCGTGGAATGCGATCTGGCGCCGCTTTACGCCAGATCAAGCCTTGCCGCGCAACGCCGGCGCGCGCCTCGCGCGCCGGTCCCCGGTCGACCCGATGCAGACAGGTGCACGCGCATGAAAAGGCAAGAACGGCCACGCAGCCCGGCTGCGCCGCGCCGCATGAACTGGTTGCGCTTCTGGATCCAGATGGGCATCGCGATGGTGGTGTTCAACATCATCGCGGCCGTCGTCACCGCCGTTTTCATCTTCCCCCACCTGCACCCGCCCAAGTGACGCTGCGGCAGATGCCGCGGCGTGCGCAGGAATGAAAAAAAACGGCGGACCGATAGGTCCGCCGCTTCGTATCCTGCGGCTCGCGCCTCCCGGTAAGGAGGAACGGCCTGCGGGCCCAAATGCCTAGTTCAGCGACTGCACGTATGCCGCCAGGTCCACGAAGTCGGCATCCGTCAGGTTGGCGATCAGCGCCTGCATCTGCTCGACGTTGCGCACGCCCGACTTGATGAACTGCAGCTGGATCTTGACGTAGTCGGCATGCTGGCCGGCCAGCCGGGGGATCGGTCCCTGGCCCTTGCCGTCCGGACCGTGGCAGCTCTGGCAGGCGATCAGGCCGCGCGTGGCATCACCATCAAGATACAGCGCCTTGCCCTTGGCCGCATCGCCAACTACGGCGGGGCGCCCGGCGGGCGGCGTCTGCTTCGAGAAGTACTGGGCCAGTGCCTGGATCGTCGGCTCGTCGAGGTCGCGCGCGACGCCCTTCATGAAGTCCCAGGCGCGCTCCTCGTTGCGCGGCGCGTTGTCGTAGTGGTAGTCGTCCGAATGCAGGTAGGACGAATACGGCTTGCGCCATCCGGTGATGTTGTAGATCCACAGTTCGAACATCGTCTCGTGGGTGACTGCACGGTCGTCCTGGCTGAGGTTGTGGAAATAGGTCAGCTCCGTCGCGATGTATTCGGCATTCTGGCCCGCCAGCATCGGAAAGGTCGGCGCAACGCTTTGCCCGCCCGGCCCGTGGCAGGCAGAACACCACGTCACCGCGAGTTTATGGGCGCGCGCCGGAGCGAGCTTCGCGGTCAGCGCCTTGGCGTTTTCCGCGTCATCCGCGAGCGCCATCGTGGCTGTCAGGGCCAGCGCAATACCGGCAAGCAGACCGGAAATTCGCATGGGATTGTGCTTCGTGTTCGTTTTCATTTGATTGTCTCCCGAGCGGCCGGACATTAAAACACCCACCAGATTGCGCCGGTCAGGCGATTCTGGCCCGAGGCGTTATTGCCCACGCCGTCGAAGTTGCTGCCACCGCCGTTGATCTTCGTGAAGGCCTGGTACAGCAGCGAGAAGCGGACGTCCTGCAGCGGCAGGTAGTTCAGCTCGAGCGTCCACCAGTTGCTGCTCGGGCTGTTGTTCGCGGAGCCGCCAGGCGCGCCGGACGGGTAAAGCCCCGCGTCCGCCGTGCCGCTCAGGGCGCTGTAACCGAGCGAGGCGCCGTACTTGCGGTTGTAGTAGGCCGTGCCCTTGAGCTGCAATTCGTTCACCGTATGGGTCGGCGTCGCGACCGACGCGCCGCCGCTCGACTGGAACAGCGCAGTAAGGTCGTTGGTTTCATGGATGTACGAGCCGGCCGTGCTGAAGACCCAGGGCTCGTTGCGGTTGTACTGGTACTGCGCATCGACCGCGATATCCTTGTACTGGTTGGTCGCCGTGCTGGACGTCGTGCACGCCGAACCGGCAGGGTTGCAGTTGTAGGTCTTCGCGTCCATCCCGAATATGCCGATTTCCAGCGAGTTGTACCCCCAGTCGCGGCTGTACGCGAAACGGAAGTACGGATTCATGCCCTTGAGCACGTCGGACGGCATATCGCCCATTCCGGCCTGCGTTCCGCCGGCGCCCCAGTTCATGAAGCTGAAAGGCCCCGTGGCCGAGCGATACAGGTTCAGCTCGGCGTAGAACGTCTTGTGGATCCACGCGTAGGCGCCGATGCCAACCTTGTTGTGGCCGCCGCTGGGATTGTCGATGTAGGGCGCGGCCGCCGGGCCGAAACCGGCCGGCAGGTACGGAAACCACGGGAAGCGCCACGCGGGAACGGCATTCCAGACGTCCTGCATCGTGGGATTGTTGTTCATGTTCAGGCCGATGACCGCATCCGGCTCGAGAGAACCCTCTGACGTCACGCGATAGACGTAGCGGAATTCGGTGTTGTCAGCCGTCGGCGCGAACGCCCCTGGCCCCACCGAATTGGCGCCGCCCGCGCCGACCGGGAATTCGGCACCGGACATCTGGCCGAACATGCCGAAGTTCTCCGACAGCTTGCCGCCGAAGAAGATGCTGTACTGGACCATCTGCCCTTCCTTGCAGGGCGATGCGCCGTAGGGTCCGCTGCAGGTCGGGCTGCCCGAGCTCGCGTCTGTGGGTGTCTTCACCGTGTCGTATTCGGCCATGAGTGCCGCGGCAACGGGAATCGGCTGCGCTTCACCGAACGTATAGCCGTTGAGCTTGAATTCCCGGCCGTACGCGGTGAGCTCGGGGTAGCTGATATGGCAGGCCTGGCAATTGTGCCCGGTCTGGCGGGCGAATACCGGGATGGCCTGCGCCGGCGCCGACAGCCCAATCCAGGCAGCACCGGCTGCAAGGCTGAGCGCCAACCAACGGGCGACGCGAGTCAGAGTCATGAATCTCCTCCTGCTGATAATGGGTGGGTTTTGTGTGTGTGTGGCACTGGCTCCACCCGGATGAGCCGAACCATGAACGGAACCTTAACTGTTCCGCTGCAACCGGCGCGATGATAGAAGAGCGTCGACGGCATTGCCAGAGAATCTTCGGCCGCTTCGTTGTGCTTATGCGACAAAAAGAATGGACCGCATCATGCGTTGCTCTGGTGCGGCCGCGACGGGATCCGTAAGGGTATCCATCATTGCTTGGGCGCAAGTGAGGCGCGCAAGCCGCACCCGTCCGGCACGGCAATCCCCGCCGGGGCAATCGCCGCTAGAATCGCGCCCTCTTCCTTCCGTCGCTTGGAGGTCGGGGCAATGACATGCCGCAGCAGCATCACGCCATGCCGGTAGTGCCATTCCCCTAACGTATTTCCGGACTCTTGCATTGCACCATGACAGATCACCGCACCCTGGGCAAAGAGACGATCACGCGGAAAACCCGATGACAGGCGATACGAGTACATCGAGGGCGTTGCGCATACCAGCGGGCTTCTGGGCGATCGTCGCGCTGGTGCTATGGGCGCTCGCGGTCAGCACGCTGATAGAACGCGCGCCCTATGGCCTGGACGAGGCCACCGCCCGCGCGGTGCTGTTCCTGTGGTCGATTGCCGACGCTGTCGCCTCGCCCATCGTCACGCTGGGAATCCCCGATTTTCGCGCGGTATACCTGATTCCCGCGGGGGCACTGTTTTCCGGCAGCCTGCTGGCGATCAAGCTTTGCACCCTTACCGCCGTGCTGGTCGCCGGCCTTGGCCTCTACCGCTGGCGCAAGGCGGCCGGCGACGGCGAATCGCCGCTGCTTGCGCTGGGCCTTTTCCTGCTCGCACCGGTGACGATAGACGCCATCGATCGCGTCGCAGTCGGATCCTTTCTCGTCCTCACGCTGCTGCTGGGCGCGTGGGCCGACCGCATGTACCGGGAAGGCCGGATCCGCTTCAGCGGTGCCTACTTCGCGCAGCTGGTGCTCATCGTCGGGGCCGTGACGCTGCACCCGGCCGGCCTGGCGCTGCCGGTGGTGCTGGCCATCGCATGGCTGCGCGACCCGCCCGCCGAGCCCGCCGCCGCGGCACTGATCCCGGGCAGCGAACGCAGCCACGTACTGCTGGGCATCGTCATCGCGACCGTGCTCGGTGCGCTGCTGGCGGCCGGGTGGCGCCAGCAGCCGTGGCTGGGCAATCCGGTGACGGCACTGGCCACGCACATATTGGGACTGCAGCCCGAATCGAGCCTGGGCGACGCGCTGGTCTGGGTGTTCGGTGCGCTGCTGGCCGCGCTCGCGCTCGTGGTCCTGGTGCATGCTCGCCGCCAGTTGCTGGCGGACCGGCTAGGCGCGGCGCTGGGCCTGGCGCTGGTACTGGCCGCGTTCGCCGGCGACGCCTGCTTCGCACTGCTGGCGCTGGTGGCGCTGCTTTTCTGGGGCTTCCCGCTGCTGCTGCAACTGCGCCTGGGTGGCGCCGCGGGTTTTGCCGGCCAGCGCGGCATCGCCTTCGTGCTGCTGATCGCGCTGTCGACGACCTTCCTGTCGTCCGACCGCCGGCGCTTCGAAGCGCTGCGCGGCGGCCCGACCCTGTCGGCCCAGGACCAGGTGCTGCGGTCGGTCAGCGAGATGATCCAGCGCGACAAGGCCGCAATCGCGCCGCTGCCGGGTGCGGCGCCCACCGACAAGCCGCAGAGCGGGCCGCGGGTGGCGAGCCAGTGGCCGGGGCGCACGATGCTGGCCTGCCGGTGCAGCGCCCTGCCACTGCCCCCGCCCAGCGAGGATCCGGCCCGGTTCCTGGCGACGCTGCGCGGCACGGATTACGTCGTCTTCGATCCTCTTGACCCGCGCAACCGCGACCTGTCGCGCAGCTTCGCCCTGCTGGGCGGCGCCAGCGCGGAGACCGTCGCGCTGCAGGCAGGCGGCGTGATACTGCGCCTGCATCCGGATGCTCCGGCGCAACCGGCACCGGCCCTGCCCGGCGGGCCCGCGGTTCGAGGCTGAGCGCAAGGCGCTGCATGTACAAGGAAATCCTCATCTACGCGCTGGTGGCCGCCAGCTCGCTGTTCCTGATGACCTTCGTGGCGCACATGATGGTCGGCGGCCTCGTGAGCGAGCGCACCGAACAGATCATCACGATCGGCCTGTGCACGGTCGTCGCCTGCGTGATCGGCGCCATGGCCTGGGACGTGGCGCGCCGGCGCCGTCGCAAGTAGTTCGAATACCACCCGGAGGCGGCGGCGGTCGTCGCGCAGCACCCTCGCCCCGGTCCGCTAGTTCTTGCCGCGCCGCAGACGCTCCAGGCTTTCGCGGGCGGCGCGAAATGCGGCCTCGTCGGCGAATTGCCCGCGATGGAAGATGAATTGCAGGCGCCGGCCGCTGCGGTCGAGGCCGGCCAGGCCGAAGCTGCGCCCGGCCAGGTCCGGGTAGCAGCGCTGGTCCTTGACGAGGTCGACCGTACTGCCGCGGCGCTGGCGCACCGCAACCGCGTCCTGGTCGATGTCCAGGCCCACCGGTGCTGCCGGCAGCACCATCAGCCGCGTCTTGAGGATGCGATTGGCGCCGACCAGGAAGAAGAAGCTCGCCAGGAACCCCATCAGGTAGGAGTACCTGCGGTCTTCGCCGAACCAGAGCGCGACTGCCATCGAGGCCAGTGCCAGCACGGTTGGCACGTACAGCAGCAGATCCCAGCCGGCCCCCTTGCGGTCGGCATGCAGGTCGAAACGCCGCGTCGCACTCATGCCGCCTCGCGCAACCGTGTGCTAGCCGCGTGCCGGACTGGCGCCGGCACCGCTCGCGTGCGCCCCGCCCGGCAGGATCTGCTGGATGGCCATCTCCATCTCGCCGTACAGCATCTTGCCGGGATTCTGCACGCGCACGATGCCATTGCCGTCGATCGCGAAGGTCCAGGGGTCGCCCATGACCCGGTAGGCCTTGTATGCCTGCGGATTCTGGTACTGGTCGACGTGTATGAAGATCACCCGCCCGTCGTACTTGTCCAGCAACGCCTTGGCCACCTGCAGCTGCTCGTCGCAGGGCGTGCAATGGCCGGGCGTCGCGAACTCGAGCAGGATGGGGCGACCCTCGGCCAGCGCCCGGTCCACCGAATACCGGTACATGCGCGGATCCGGCTGGCGGTAGGTCGTGATGCGGCTCAGGTCGCCACCGACGTCGGCCAGCGTCTTGGTCGCGAGGCTGGGCGCATGCGTGCCGACCGCGAGCCCGCGGAAACTGCCGCCGAAGCGCCCGCTGTTGTCACAGGCCGCGAGCGTTGCCGCCATGGCGGCCAGCAGCGCCGCGAACGCGGCTGCCCTGCCCCGCCCCGCGCGGCCGCGAACCGCGGCGCCGCGCGTGATCGTCATCGGATTTCCGGCCACTCGATGCCCCCTAGAAAAGAATCCCGCCGACCATCTGCAGGGCCCCGAAGATCACGGCCACCACGATGCCGCCGACAATGGCGCCGAACATGACCTTCTCGCCGAAGCGCGCGTCCTGCGGCCGGTTCTTGCTGAACCAGAAGATGACCACGATCACGGAAAAAACGAAGATGCCGATGAGCAGGAACGCGAACACCGCCTCGCTGAACTGCTGGCTGCGCATCCCCTCGATGCTCAGGTCGAGGTTGGGCGAGGTCGGCGGCGTCATGGTCCGGATCGCAATGGTCGTGGCGCTGGTTGCGGTGCGCGGCTACTGGCGCGCCTGCCAGCCGGCAGCCGTGCGAAACAGGATGTAGGCCCAGATGACGTTGGCCAGCAGGACCAGGCTGCCGAACATGCCGGCCGCGGCCTTGAGGTGGCCCACCAGCCGGTCGAGCGCCTCCGGATCGGCGTCGGAGGGCAGGCCGCCGATCAATCCGGCCAGCGAGAAGAACACGACCATGCCGATCAGGCCGAAATTGTGGATCCAGAAGTGCAGCTTGACCAGCTTGACGCTGTAGATGGGCGCCTTGGCGACGCGCGGAACCACGTAGTACAGCGAAGCGAACAGCGCCATCTCCACCCAGCCCAGCAGGTTGATGTGGGCATGCGCGAGCACGATGAGCTTGCCCTGTGCCGAATAGTCGACGAACTCCCGGAAGGCCTTGATGCCTCCCATGAGCGCCCCCCAGCTGAAGCCGATGATGCTGTAGACGATGCAGGCGTACACGAACCACAGGATGTAGCGCGTGAAGTCCTCCTGCTCCTGACTGCTCAATTGCCTCGTCATTTCGCTCCCTGTTGCGCGTCGTGTCCGGCGTCCTGGCCGGGCGCCGCTGCGGGTGCCGGGCGCCGCCGGCGGCGCGCCGGCGCCATGGCCGCGCACGTCCCGGAACATTATCCGCCAGCTGTCCGGTGCCCACATGTCCAGCATGGCGTCGATGAAATCGGATTTTCCGGCGGGGGGCTGCTGGGCGGCCGCGCCGCCCTGATCGGCACGCAGCTGGGACAGGAAGACGGCGATGGCGTGCCGGTCGGCTTCCGGCAGCTGGGCGACGTACGCAGCCTCCTTGGGCGCAGGTCCGTGGTCGACGGTCCGGCTCGGATAGGTGGCCTCGGGGTCGCGCAGGAAGGCGATCAGGTAGGCCAGGTCATGGCGCGAGCCGATGCCATCGAGATTCAGGCTCATGTTGGAGCCGTTGCCGATGGCACGGTGGCACAGCGTGCAGTTGTTCTGGCGAAACAGCTCCGAACCGCGGAAACCCTCGCCGGAGAACTCGTAGTGGGTACGGATCGGGTACATGGGCTTGTCCGACGAGCGCCGCATCCACTCGAGCATCGCGTAATTCTGTATGGTCACGAGGATCAGCAGGATGACACCGCCGAAGAGGAACTTCTCCCCCGTCCTGAGCCGTTTCCAGCGCTGCCACATCACTGCCGCCTTCCTGCCGAATTTGCCCGCCGCCGATTGACCGCGGCGCCCGTACTGCCATCGACGTGCCCGGATCGGGCGCATCGATTAGTCCCGCGCCGCCGCGCGGGGTTCCCCGCCATAAGAAAAGACCGCGCGATGCATTGCGCGGTCTTTGCGTATGGTAAACCGTCCGGAACGCCGCGCCCGGGCGCGGCCCCCGGCCGGTCAGTTGCCGACGATGTTCAGGTTGCCCAGCACGCTCTGGTTGTTGGGCAGGAAGCCGTCGCCCACGGTGCTGCGCGGGGCATGCGACAGGAAGGAGGCAGCGTCGTAGATATCCTGGTCCGTCAGGTGGCTGGCCACCGCGCGCATCTGCCCGAGCGGGTCGTTGGCACGGCTGCCGTCGCGCCAGTTCTTCAACTGGTTCACGAGATAGACGTACTTCTGCTGGCCGATGGCCGGATAGATCGGGTCCGAGCCGCGGCCGTTGTACCCGTGGCAGGACTGGCAGGCCGGGGCCTTGCCGCGCACGCCGTATTTCACGAGGATCTGGCCGCGATAAGGCTGTCCCACTTCGGTCCCGGCGGCCTTGAGGGCGGCGAGGTCGGACGGTTCCGATTCCGGCGGCAGGGTATTGAGGTAGGCGGCGATGTTGCGCCGGTCCTCCTCGGTGAGACCCTTGGCCATGACGTTCATCAGGACGTTGATGCGCTCGTCGTTGGCGAAGTTGGTGAGCTGCTTGACGACGTAGGCATAGCCGATGCCCGCCAGCCGGGGGGTCTGCTGGTCATCGATGCCCAGGGCCTTGGGCCCGTGGCAGCTCTGGCAGGGCGACACGCCTTCCTTGCCGTTCAGGAAGATGTTCTTGCCGGCGGCCACATCGACGGTTACCTTGCCCGATTCCGCAGACGCGGCGGCCGCCAGCGCCATCAAGGCGGCAGCCGCGAGCATCGCCGGGATGTGCCGCGTTGCGCGGTTTCCAAATCGCATTGACTTCCCCTTTTCGCTGAACATTCTCATTAGCATTCTCCGGTCCGCGCGCCGGCGCCGATCGCGCCGTGCGGCGCGACCGTCCTCAGTCGCGGTGGCGCTTGAACACGACCGCGAGCAGCACCAGGATGAAGGTGAACCAGATCCCGTACATGGCCAGCACTTCACGCGTCGTGGTGTCGGTTTCGAACAGCATGGCGTTCCCCTAGATTCTCGTCGGTGGCGGTTTCTCAGAACTTGATGTGGGGTTTGTTCTTGTCGAACTTGTCCACGAAGAAGCTGTACAGCTGCGGCGCCAGGAAGGCCAGCATCACGATGCAGAATAGAACGAGCGGCGGGTTGTCGATTTCAATCATGTCCTGCTCCAGAGTTTCGGTTCGGCTGCGGTTGCGGCGGCTCAGTGGTCCTGTTTGTGGATCGGCTGCCACGTGCTGGGCGGCAGGCGCTTCACGGCGATGGTCACGCCCGTGAAGAAGAAGATGATGAAGAAGATGTCGATGAAGTAGCCCTTGTCCCACCACGGCTGCTTGCGTTCGCGGCGCACTTCGCCGTTCTTGTCGGTGATGAAATTGCCCTCGAAGTTGGCGATCTGGACGCGGTCGCCGACGACGTTGTACTCGGACAGGTCGACGCCCTTGGCCATCAGCGCCTCGATCTGCGGGCGGACGATGCGCAGGTCGTCCATCGTCAGCGGGTGGCGCTCGAGCAGCGCGTCCCACCGTCCGCCGTCGGCGCCCTTGCCGGCCTTGACGATCTCGGCCATCGCGGCGGCGTCGTCCTGGATCGCGGCGATGCGCGGATCGCTCATGGCCTTGACGTAGCCCGCGTACATGGCGGCGTTGGGCCGCTGGCCCCAGAGCGGAAAGGTGACGAGGAACGCCGTGATGACCGTCAGCAGCAGCAGCGCAACGATGGGCTGGGGCACCCGGTTGTTGTCCTCGGTGAGACCGCCCAGGCTTTCGCCCTCCCAGACGCCGACCGCCTTGCGGTTGAGGTCGTCATCGCTCAATGTCTGCAGCGGTCGATTCCATGTAAATGCCATACTGCTTCTCCCTGTTTTGCCTGCCGGAGGCGGCCTCATGCCGCCGCCGTTTCCCGCATTCGTTGTCGCGCGCCCGCCACCGGCCGCGCCCCCGCCCGTGCCGCTACTTCAGGCTCAGGACGAAATCGATGAGGTAGCGGATCTCCGAATCCTTGGCGTACGCCGGAACGTCGGGCGGCAGCACGCGCTTGCCGTCGTGGTACTCGAGGTACTCCGCGCGCCATTTGTCGAAATCGATCTTCTTGCCGCTGGCATCGACCGGCCCCCAGAGGTAGTCGAAGCGCGGCATGATCGAATGGGTCTGCACCAGGCGCGGATTGAAGAAGTGCATCATCAGCCACTCGCGCGAGCTGTTGCGCGAGCCGACGTGCAGCAGGTCGGGGGCCTTGCGGTCGGAACCGAAAGCCGTCGGCGACTCGCCGTTGAAGTCGCCCAGCGCCGGCGGGGCGCCGAACACCTGCCAGTCCTGCGTCTCCTCGGGCAGCAGGGTATGGCACCACCAGCAGCCCTCGCGCACGAACATGGTCTTGCCGGCGCCCACGTGCGCCACGTCCTCGTCCTTGGCGGTGACCAGGACATCCGACGGGGTCCAGCCCTTGGTCACCGTGAGGTTCTCGATGTACGGGACGTCCTTGCCGTCGACAGAACCGTGCGAAACCGAAAACACCGCGCCGCGCGAGCGGTCGGCCTCGCTGATGTGCCCCAGGCTTTCGCTCAGCTTGGCCACGCTGGTGCCCAGCGTCACCGGATGCAGGATGCCGCTGGGGAACGAGGTGCCGGCATTGAACACGTAGACATAGCGGGGCGGGTCGAGCGCCTCGTTGGTCTTGGGGTCGTTGTGCAGCAGGACCTTGAGCGGCTTGTTGTGCCCCTGCATGAACGGATCATCGAGGTTGAAGCCCGTCTCGCGACCGGCCGCCAGCTGCTTGTCCAGCGCGATCTCGCTCGCGCCGACCTGGCGGATGTCCATGGTAGGCATCACCAGCGTGATGAACATCGAACTGGCGAGCGAGACGCCGAACATGCGCGCGCCGATCTTGTATTCGCGGAATGCCATATTGAATTCCTCTCTGAATCTCGGGGAGACGCTCTTACCGCTCGTAGGCCAGTTCGTGCGGCATGCGCCCGCTCGGAACCACCGTTCCCTCGCGCGCCGTCAGCCACATGTTGATCAGCCACAGGATGTTGCCCGTGAACACCATCGTGCCGCCGATCCAGCGGGCGATCATGTACGGGTGCTCGGCGATGACGACGTCGATGTACGGGACCTCGTAGATCTTGCCCGCGCCCTGGATCAGGCCGGCGATGGTCATCGAGACCCAGTAGGTCGTGAAGCCGATGAGCAGCAGCCAGAAGTGCATGTTGCCCAGCGTCAGCGAGTACAGCTTGCGGCGCATGATGGTCTGCAGGCCGAAGTACACGGCGGCGGCCTCCAGGAAGGTCGAGAAGCCCAGCAGCGCCAGGTGGGCGTGGGCCACGATCCAGCCGGTTCCATGGATGTACCAGTTGATGGCCCGCGTCTGCTGGAAGCCGCCCTGCATGTTCAGCGGAATGGCCATCAGCACGCCGGTGATCGTGAAGCGCACCTCGAGGTTCTCCACGAACATGTACCACTTGCCCTGCATGGTGAGCAGCAGGTTGGACACGAAGGCGATGGCCGGCACCAGGATCAGCACGCCCTCGACCGAGGCGAACGACTTGAGCCACTCGGGCAGCGGCGCCGACATCAGGTGGTGCGCGGCCGGCGTCGAGTAGAACACCACGACCGACCAGAAGTGCAGGTGGCCGATGCGGTGCGAGTACAGCGGGTTGCCGGTGACCTTGGGGATCGTGTAGTACGCGATGGCCGCGGCCACCGGCGTGATCCACAGGCCCAGGATGTTGTGCGCGAACCACCAGGTGAGGTAGCCCTCGGTCAGGCCCGTGAGGTGGAAGAACTCGGGCGAGTTGCCGACCAGGAAGACGATGAACACCATGAAGGTGGCGGCGGCGAAGAACCAGTTGGTGGTGTAGATGCCCTGCGTGCGGCGCTTGATGATCGTCATCCAGACGTTGGTCGCCAGCGGCAGCATCATGAAGAAGGCGATGTACAGGTCGATGAACCAGGGGAAGTCGGAATACTCGCGCCCCGAGGTCATGCCCGACCAGAGCACGGTCAGGCCCAGCGTCAGGCCGGCGTTCCACAGGAAGCAGTTCCAGATGCCCAGCTTCTCGGACCACAGCTTGGTATTGCCCAGCGCCGGCGTGATGTACATCATCGCCATCGCGAAGGCCATCGAGATCCAGCCGAAGATGACGGCGTGCACGTGCACCTGGCGCATGTGGCCGAACGCGAACCAGATGTTGCCGGTGACCATGTCGGGGAACGCGAGCTTGGACGCGTTGAAGGACCCGAGCCCGGTGCCGATCACGAACCACACGATGGACGAAAACCCGAAAAATATCGCAGCGGTTCCGGGCGGGATGTCCTCGCTACGCCCGAACATGTACTTGAACATGGTGTCTCCCCGTTTCTTCCGAAGAAATGAAATTGCCGATCAAAGCTGGTGGTTCTGATTCCGTTTCTTTGGAGTCAGGCAGTAGTACGACAGCAACATGCTGGAGAAAGCTAGCGTCATTCCAAAAAGTGCGGCAATCAGCGCCATGGTGTTGTCCCTAGAAGAAAAATTCGGCCCTGACGGGTTCCGGTCCGGCCCGCCACGCTCAGCGGCGCGCCGCGCGCTCGAGCGCGTCGTGCTGCGTCAGTCCCACGACGAGGATGCCGACGAAGGCGATGCCGAAGACGATCATGGCCCAGTCGATGAAACCGGTGAACGTGCTCGGATCGTATGCCGAGCCGTAAATGCCGCCCCAGTCGGCGAAGCCGCCGCGTCCCAGGAAGCACATCATGGCCGCGCCGAAGACGCTGCCGTTGCCCATGCCGGTCAGCATGCCGCCGATCAGGATTGCCCAAAAGGCCCGAACCGTTATCGCCTTACCTTCCATGCTCCCCCCTTGCCATTCACATGAACGAACCCGCATCCGGCAGAAAAACGCCAATGCGCCAGCCAACCTGCAAACCGTGTTTGTGCGAAAACGTGTCCCAAAGGCAATGCCGAACCGCCAAGCTCTCCCGCGCCGGACCCGCTCTCTCTCTTAACTGAAACTAACCGAAGCGCGTTGTTCTGTTGTGCTTTTATCGCTTCTCGATTCCGAATCATAGGTAGGCGAATTCCCCGCTGTCAAGGCGGCGACCCCTTACGCGGTTCGCAACACCCCGGCACGCCGCGGACGCGGACCTACCGACTCCCCCATTTGCCGCGGCCGGCTTGCGCGCTGTGCCGCGCCGCCGACTCTTCTCTTGTTTTCCTCGCGCGCCATGACGCATTCGCGGCGCGCGGCAAACTTCCATCGGGCACGGCGGTCTTCGATTTCAGGAGAAGCGCCCGTCGCACGCGTTCGTTATTGCCGACCGTCCCCTATGGAATGCGCGCAGTCTGACCAGAAACGTTCATTGCGTAAAGGTCTTTCGAATGCGAAATCCGCGCGCGCGTATCCTTCCAACAACAACGCGACGCAGCATGCGCGGAACGTGCGGCCGTGATGAGAATCAATGCGATCTGCACGCGTGCATACGCCATTTGCGGGGCTGGGCGTGCCGCGGCATTTCGCGTGTTTGCGCTACGATCCGCCGCCGGGCCGCATTGGCGACGGGCGCGGCAACGCTACTTTCTCTGACTGGAGAATGACATCATGGGGTTCATCGAAGCACTTCCCGACGGCTGGACCATCTACGTCTGGCTTTTCGCCGGCGCCGCCATCATCATCGCGGCCGTCCTGTGGATGCGCTGGGGCTTCAAGAACGAACAGTTCGACGAGGACATCAAGTACGTGGTCTTCAACGAGGACGATCGCGACAAGATGACCCCGGCCGACTTCGCCAAGGCGCAGGAGGTCATGGCCAGCCAGCTCGCCAGCCGCGAGCGCCACCTGGCGACGCAGGCCGCCGAGGCCGCGGCGCACAAGCATGCCTGAGCGGCTGCAGTTCGCGCGCGGCCGCGTGCGCCGGCGTTGGTTCGCCGCGTGAAGGTTCGGCATGCGGCGCGGTGAACTGGCGGTGCTGGCGGCGATCGGGCTGCTCGTCGGCGCCGGCGTGATCCGCGCCGCGGTCGAGCGGCCGACGGCCCGCGACCGCGAGATTCCGTTCTACTCGACCGCGCCGGCCGCGCTGGCCCAGACCGCCGGCGACCTGCTGCGCCACTACGATTGCCGCCAGTGCCATAGCCTCTGGACGACGCGCGATCCGCTGCAGGCGGTGCCCGCGCCGATGCTCGACGGCATGGGCGCCCTGCGCAGCGAGGCCTGGCTGTTCGACTACCTTTCCGCGCCCGATCCGCAGGCCATCCTGCCGTCGCGGCTCAAGCCCGAATACCGGCATCCGTCGTACGCCGGCATGCCGCCCGCGGACCGGCGCGTGCTGGCGCGCTACCTGGCAAGCCTGCAAGTCAGGGACTGGTACCTCGACCAGACGCGGCGCCTCGAGCACGACAAGCTCACCGGCGACAGCACCGCGGAGAAATAGGCCGCCGGCGGCAGCCCCCGGAACCGGCCCGGGCGGGCCGGGCGCGCCGCCCCGGACGCCGCCGTCAGCGCGCGGTCGCCCGGCCGCGCCGGGCGACCGCGCGGCGTGCCCGCGCGGCGCGCGCGCGCAGCGCGATCAGCTCGGCCAGCACCACCACCGCGACGGCCCCGTACGCGCCCCACACGTAGCCGCCGTAGCCGCCCATCGCCCAGAACGCCTGCCAGCCGGCCCACGTCATGGCGCGACCTCGGCGAGCCCGCGTACCCAATCGGTGGCGCGCTCGCGCTCGAGCACGATGACGCGCGCACGCGCCAGCGCAACGGCGATGCAATAGGCCCAGAAGGCCAGCGCCATGACGAGCATCGCCAGCAACATCGGCGCGGCGATGGTCGGCTTGGCCCCCAGGGTGATCGACGAACCCTGGTGCAGCGAATTCCACCACTGGACCGAGAAATAGATGATCGGCACGTTGACGACCCCGGCCAGCGCCAGGACGCCGGCGGCGCGATCGGCGCGGCGCGTGTCGTCGATCGCGCTGTGCAGCGCCATGAAGCCCATGTAGAGGAAGAGCAGGATAAGCGTCGAGGTCATGCGCGCGTCCCAGTCCCAATACGTGCCCCAGGCCGGCCGGCCCCAGAGGGCGCCGGTCCACAGCGACAGGAATGCCATCAGCGCCCCGGTGGGCGCCAGCGCGCAGGCCATGACCGCCGACATGCGGGTGTTGAAGACCAGCCCCATGCCGGCCCAGAATGCCATGACGACGTAGATGAACATCGCCATCCACGCCGCCGGCACGTGGATGAACATGATGCGGTAGGCCTCGCCCTGTTGCGCGTCCGTGGGGGCGACGAAGAACCCCACGTACAGGCCGGCGGCCGCCAGCAGCGCGGCCACGGCGGCGAACACCGGCACCGCCCGACCCGCCAGGCGGTAGAACTCGGGGGGAGCCGCATAGCGGAACAGGCGGAATCCGGACGGCGCGGGGCTGGTGGCATTCATCGGCGTGTGGTGGTCGGATGCGGAACGGTTGGCCTTCGGAGCAGGATTATTCCAGGGATATGCGCAACGCGGTCGCGATCGCCCACGGCGCCAGCGCGGCCGACCCCAGCGACAGCCCCGCCAGCAGCAGCAGGTTGGATGCCGGCGACAGTCCGCCCGCGGTCGCATCGACCGCGCCGGCACCGAAGATCAGCACGGGCACCGTCAGCGGCAGCACGAGCAAGGTTACCAACACGCCGCCGCCGCGCAATCCCAGCGTCAGCGCGGCGCCGACGGCGCCCACCAGGCTCAGCGCCGGGGTGCCGAGCGCCAGCGCCGCAATCAGCGTGCAGCCCGGTGCCAGGCCCAGGTCGAACATGATCGCGATCGGAATCGCCGCCACCGTGATCGGTGCGCCGGTGACGAGCCAGTGCGCGATGATCTTGCCGACCACGACGATCGTCGGGGGCTGGCCCGACAGCAGCATCTGTTCGAGCGCACCGTCGGCGAAGTCCTGCGCGAACAGGCGCGCCAGCGACACGATCGACGCCAGCAGCGCGGCCACCCAGACGGTGCCGGCGCCGATCATGCGCAGCACGCTGAGCTCCGGGCCCACGCCCAGCGGCACCATCGTGACCACGACCACGAAGAAAAGCAGGACGTTGATCACGTCGCCGCGCTGGCGCAGCGCCAGCAGCAGGTCGCGCCGGATGACCGCCAGCAGCGCGCCGCTCATTCGGCCGCCCTGCCGCCGAGGTCCAGCCGGCGTGCGCCCTGCGGCAGGCGCACCGCCTGGTGCGCCGTCAGCACGACCATGCCGCCCTGCGCCAGGTGGCGTTCGATCAGCGCGTACAGGCCGTCGACCGCATCGGTGTCCAGGGCATTGAAGGGCTCGTCGAGTATCCACAGCGGCGCCGGCGCCGCGCCGCACAGCCGCGCCAGCGCCACGCGGCGCTTCTGCCCCTGCGACAGGTGGCGCACGGCGACATCGGCGTAATCGGCCAGCCCGAGGCGCTCGAGCGCGGCCAGCGCGACCGGCGCACCGGCGTCGGCGCCGCGCAGCGCCGCCTCGAAGCGCACGTTTTCGAGCGCCGTCAGGTCGTCCTTGCTGCCGTTCAGGTGGCCGACGAAAGCCATGTCGGCGCCGAACTCCTCGCGCGCGCCGGCGATGTCCGCACCCTTCCAGCGCACGCTGCCGTGGGTCGGGGCCAGCAGGCCGGCCAGGATCCGCAGCAGGCTGGTCTTGCCGGCGCCGTTGGCGCCGGCCACGTGCAGGCAATCGCCGGGCCCCAGCAGCAGCTCCACGCCCGAGAACAGGCAGCGCTCGCCGCGCACGCATTGCACGTCTATCGCCTGCAGCATGTCGTGGCCTGCCCCCGGTTCGTCTTCATCATTGCCTGGGCGGACACCCTGTCAATCGCCGACCAGGGCGACCACTGCCAGCGCGGCGATGCCTTCGCCGCGGCCGGTGAAACCCAGCCATTCGGTGGTCTTGCCCTTGATCGACACGTCGTCGGCGCCGATCCGCAGCGCGCCCGCCAGCGCCGCGCGCATGGCCGGCACATGCGGCGCGATCTTCGGCCGCTGGGCGATCACCGTGCAATCGACGTTGGCGACGCGCCAGCCCAGGGCGTGCACGCGCTCGAGGGCCTGGGCGAGCAGCAGCAGGCTGTCGGCGCCGCGGTGCCGTTCGTCGCTGTCGGGAAACAGCATGCCGATGTCGCCCAGCGCCGCGGCGCCCAGCAGCGCGTCGATGACGGCATGCGTGAGCACGTCGGCATCCGAATGCCCCAGCAGGCCTTGCGGCGCTGCGATCTCGACGCCGCCCAGCACAAGGCGCCGGGCCGGCACCAGCGCGTGCACGTCGAAACCCTGGCCGACGCGAAAGCGCATCACCAGCGCTCCTGGGCACGCAGGATCGCCTCGGCCAGCGCCAGGTCGGCCGGCGTGGTGATCTTGATGTTGCTTGCCGCGCCGGCGACCATCCGCGGCCGCAGGCCGAGCGCTTCGACGGCCGCTGCCTCGTCGGTGAAGGGCACCTGGCCCGCCGGGCGCCCAAGCGCCCGCGTCAGCACGTCGTGGCGGAAGCATTGCGGCGTCAGCGCGCGCCACAGTCCGCTGCGATCCAGCGTCTGAGTCGCGCGTCCGCCCTCGACGCGCTTGACCGTATCGCTGACCGGCACGCCCAGCAACCCGCCGGATTCGTCCTCGCAGGCGGCGTCGATGAGCGCGGCCAGGTCCGCCGGCGCCAGGCAGGGTCGGGCGGCGTCGTGCACCAGCACCCAGGCATCCGGCGCCGCGTGCGCCGCGAGCGCGCGCAGGCCGTTGCGCACGCTGTCGGCGCGCGTGGCGCCGCCGACGGGCAGCAGTTCGCACTGCGGCGGGAGGGGCAACTGCGCCGCCCAGCCGTCGGCCGGCGCCACCACGACGGCGACCCGCGTCACGCGCGGATCGGCCAGCAGGCCGCGCAGCGCGCGCTCAAGCACGGTCGCTTCGCCCAGGCGCACGTATTGCTTGGGCCGGTCCGCGCCCATGCGGGCGCCGACGCCGCCGGCCGGGACAAGGCCAAGAATCTGCTTCAACAAGAACCCATATCGCGGTGCCGGAAAGAGAGCATGCGGTGGCTAACGGCCGGCGCGCGGCCCGCGGCCGCCCGGCGGGTGCAATCCGCCTCCCTATAATACCGGGATGCAGATGCTCCCTGGCCCGCTCGGCGTCGCTGTGGCACGCCCGGTCCTGCGGGCGGGATGGCGCGCCAGCGTCGCGCGGCCGCCCGGATCGGGCGACGCGCTGCTGCTGGCGCAGGTTGCCGAAGAGGGCCGTGCCCGGGGCCGACTCACCGTGGTGTTCTGCGCCGACGCGCTGGATGCGCAGCGGCTGGCCGCCGAGATCCCGTATTTCGAGCCGCGCCTGGCCGCCGCCCTCTTCCCCGGCTGGGAGACGCTGCCGTACGACATCCTGTCGCCGCATCCGGACCTGGTGTCAGAACGGATGGAGGCGCTGTACCGGCTGTTCGGCCGCCGCGCCGGCCCGGCCGCGACGGACGGCATCGACGTGCTCGTGCTGTCGGCCACCAGCGCGCTCGGCCGCCTGGCGCCGGCCGAATTCCTGGCCGGGCGCACGTTCTTCTTCCGCCAGGGCGAGTCGATCGACCCCGACCGGTTGCGCCGGCAGATGGTGCTGGCCGGCTATCAGGCGGTGTCCCAGGTGGTCGCGCCCGGGGAATTTGCCGTGCGCGGCGGCCTGATCGATCTTTTTCCGACCGGTGCCGCAATACCCTATCGCCTCGACCTGGTCGACACCACGATCGAATCGATCCGCACCTTCGATCCGGACACGCAGCGCAGCCTGTATCCGGTGGGCAATATCCGGCTGCTGCCCGGCCGCGAATTCCCCTTCGACGAGGCCGCGCGCAGCGCCTTTCGCGGGCGCTGGCGCGAATCCTTCGAGGGCGATCCGAGCCGCTCGACGGTGTACCGCGATGTCGGCAACGGCATCGCCGCAGCCGGAATCGAGTACTACCTGCCGCTCTTCTTCGAACGCTGCGCCACGCTCTTCGACTACCTGCCGGCCGACGCCCAGGTCGTCACCCACGGCGACGTCAGTGCCGCGTGCCGGCGCTTCTGGACCGAGACGGCCGAACGCTACCGCTTCCTGTCGCGCGACACGCAGCGCCCCTGCCTGCGCCCCGACCGGCTGTTCGTCGGCACCGATGAATTCTTCACGGCCATCAAGCCCTACGCCCGACTTGCCCTGCCCGAGGCGGGCGCCGTCACGGAGGCCGGCGCGGACGACGGGGGCGACGCCGACGACCGGGCCGGCGCCGGCATCGCCCCGCTGCCCGACCTGGCGGTCGACCGGCGCGCCGCCGACCCCCTGCACCGGCTGCGCACCTGGCGCGCCGCGTTCGGCGGCCGCCTGCTGCTCTCGGCCGACTCGGCCGGGCGGCGCGAGACCATTGCGCAACTGCTGGCGGAATTCGACTTTGCGTTCGGCGACGCCGGCGAGTTCGCGCGTTTTCGCGACGGCACGGAACCCGTCGCCCTGAGCGTCGCGCCGCTGCACGAGGGCTTCTGCGTGCCGGATGCCGGACTGGCGATCGTCACCGAGGCCGAACTGTTCGCCAGCAACCCGCGGCGCCAGCGCGGCCGCAACCGCGAACGCGCGTCCAATGTCGACGCGATGGTGCGCGACCTGGCCGAACTGCGCGTCGGCGACCCGGTGGTGCACGCCGAGCACGGCATCGGCCGCTACCAGGGGCTCGTGTCGATGGACCTGGGCCAGGGCGAAGCCGAATTCCTGCACCTGGAGTATGCCAACGCCTCCAAGCTCTACGTGCCGGTGGCGCAGCTGCATCTCATCGGGCGCTACAGCGGCGCCGACCCGGACGCGGCGCCGCTGCACGTGCTGGGCTCGGGCGACTGGGACCGGGCCCGGCGCAAGGCGGCCCGCCAGGTGCGCGACACCGCGGCCGAGCTGCTCAACCTGTACGCGCTGCGCGCCGCGCGCAAGGGCCACGCGTTCACGTTCGCCGAGAGCGACTACCAGCGCTTCGCCGAGGGCTTCGGCTTCGAGGAGACGCCCGACCAGCAGGCCGCGATCGGCGCGGTGCTCAAGGACATGCGCTCGGGCGCCCCGATGGATCGCCTCGTCTGCGGCGACGTCGGCTTCGGCAAGACCGAGGTGGCGCTGCGCGCCGCGTTCGCCGCGGTCATGGACGGCCGCCAGGTCGCGGTGCTCTGCCCGACGACCCTGCTGGCCGAGCAGCACGGCCAGACCTTCCGCGACCGCTTTGCCGCCTGGCCGGTGCGCATCAGCGAGCTGTCGCGCTTCCGCTCCGCCAGGGAAATGGCGCAGGCGATCGCCGGCCTGCGCGCCGGCACCGTCGACATCGCCATCGGCACGCACAAGCTGCTGTCGGCCGACGTCGACTTCGCCCGGCTGGGGCTGGTAATCGTCGACGAAGAGCACCGCTTCGGCGTGCGCCAGAAGGAGCGGCTCAAGGCGCTGCGCGCCGAGGTCGACGTGTTGACACTTACCGCCACGCCGATACCGCGCACGCTGGCAATGTCGCTCGAGGGCATACGCGACTTCTCGGTGATCGCCACCGCGCCGCAGCGGCGCCTGGCGATCAAGACCTTCGTGCGCCAGGAGAGCCCGGGGCTGATACGCGAGGCCTGCCTGCGCGAACTGCAGCGCGGCGGCCAGATCTACTTCCTCTACAACGAGGTCGAGACGATCGAAAACCGGCGTGCGCGCCTGGCCGAACTGCTGCCCGAGGCCCGCATCACGGTGGCGCACGGCCAGATGGCCGAGCGCGATCTCGAGCACGTGATGCGCGACTTCCACCAGCAGCGCTACAACGTTCTGCTGTGCACGACCATCATCGAGACCGGCATCGACGTGCCCAGCGCCAACACCATTCTCATCCACCGCGCCGACCGCTTCGGCCTGGCGCAGCTGCACCAGTTGCGCGGCCGCGTCGGGCGTTCGCACCACCAGGCGTATGCCTACCTCATGATCGAGGAGGGGGCCATCACCAAGACCGCGGCCAAGCGCCTCGAGGCGATCCAGAACCTGGAGGAACTGGGCAGCGGCTTCTACCTGGCGATGCACGACATGGAGATTCGCGGCGCCGGCGAGGTGCTGGGCGACTCGCAGTCGGGCAACCTGCAGGAGGTCGGCTTCGACCTGTACTCGCAGATGCTCAACGCGGCCGTGCGTGCGCTGCGTTCCGGACGCGAGCCCGATCTGCTGCAGCCGCTGGCGGCGACCACCGAGATCAACCTGCACGTGCCGGCGCTGCTGCCCAGCGACTACGTCCCCGATGTCCACCTGCGCCTGTCGCTGTACAAGAAGTTCGCCACGGCCACGGACGCCGACACCATCATCGGCCTGCAGGAGGAACTGGCCGACCGCTTCGGCCGCCTGCCGCCGCCGGCGCGCGCGCTGATCGACACCCACCGGCTGCGCCTCGACGCCGCGCCGCTGGGCGTGCGCCGCATCGATGCCGCGCCCGGGACCATGTGGCTGCATTTCGTGCCGCAGCCGGCCGTCGAGCTGCCGCGGATCATCGCGCTCGTGCAGCGCGACAAGCGCGTGCGCCTGGCCGGCCAGGACCGCCTGCGCATCGACGCGCCGGGCGTCGAGGTGGAGCAGCGCCTGCAACTGCTGCGCACCGTGCTCAAGGCCCTCGGCGGCGGTTGACGCGATGGCAACCCTGGACCTCGTGATCCAGTCGCCGGCGCTGGATGGCGCCGCGGTCGAGGCGTTCGCGGCCGCGTGCCTCGCGGCGCGCGTGCGGCGGCGCGACCGTTGCGCGCGCCTGGACGGCGTGGACGACGGCGCCGAGTCGCGCCGCGTCATCGCCGCCCTGGCGGCCTACTGGAAATGCGACGCGGCACTCGTGCCGCCGCAGCGGCGCGGCAGCGACTTTCGCGTCCTGGTGCTGGACATGGACTCGACCCTGATAACCATAGAGGGAATCGACGAACTCGCGCGCCTGGCCGGTTGCGGCGACGCCGTCGCGGCCATCACCGACGCCGCCATGCGCGGCGCAATCGGCGATTACGCGCAAAGCCTGCGCCAGCGGGTCGCGCTGCTGGCGGGTGCCCCGGCCGGACTGATCGAACGCGTCTATCGCGAGCGCATGCAGCTGTCGCCGGGCGCCCGCCTGCTGCTGGCCGGGGCGCGTGCCCGGGGCTGGCGCACCGTCCTGGTGTCGGGCGGGTTCACGGCGCTGGCCGAGCGCGTGCGGACGGACCTGGGCATCGGCGCGGTCTGGGCCAATGACCTGCAGATCGAGGGCGGCCGCCTGACCGGCACCGTCGCCGGACCGCCGCAGAACGACGGCCGCATCGTCGACGCCGCCGCCAAGGCCCGGGCGCTGCGCGCGGCCTGCGCCGACGCCGGCTGCGCGCCCGCCCAGGCGATCGCCGTCGGCGACGGGGTCAACGACCTGGAGATGCTCGCGGCGGCCGGATTGTCGATCGCCTTTCGCGCCAAGCCCCGCGTGCGTGCCGCGGCCGCGGTGGCGCTCGATCACGCCGGGCTGGACGGCATCCTGAACCTGTTTGCCGACGGCTGGTAGCGCGCCGGCGCGGACGCGTTCGGCCGACCGCCGCCGCCCTCACCCCGGCCCACTCCCAAAGGGAGATGGTGCAAGGCTCCCCTTGCCCGCGCAGCCGGAGAGGGGCTGGGGGTGAGGGATCGTTGCGCATGCACCCTCACCCCGGCCCTCTCCCGGAGGGAGAGGGTGAAAAGCGCAAGCGGAAGGTGGTGAAAAACGCCCGGCGCCTGCGGGAGTGGGGGCCGGGAGTGGGGGCCGGTTGCCCATGTGCCCGCAGCCCGACCCGCAGGGAGGGGGTGAAAGGCGCCAGCCGGTGAACGCGGGGCTTGCAGCGCGGGTCCGACGGCGACCGGGGCTAGCCGGCCAGGCGACCGAACAGGTCGTGCGTGTCGGTGCGTTCGATGAATACGTCCGCAAATTCGCCGACCTTCAATCGCGGATCGGCGGCGATGTGCACGACGCCGTCGATCTCCGGCGCGTCGGCGCTGGTGCGGCCGACGGCGCCGGCGGCGTCGACCTCGTCGATCAGCACCGTCTGCACGCTGCCGCGCTTGCGTTCGAGGCGCGCGCGCGATATCGATTCCTGCAACTGCATCAGCCGCCCGCGGCGTTCGTCGCGCACGGCCTCGGGCACCGGGTCCGGCAGATCGTTGGCGGCGGCGCCGTCGACCGGCGAATAGGCGAAACAGCCGACCCGGTCGAGCTGGGCAGCGCGCAGGAATTCGAGCAGACGCGTCGAATTCGGCATCGGTCTCGCCGGGAAAGCCGGTGATGAAGGTGCTGCGCACCGTCAGTTCGGGGCAGATTGCGCGCCAGGCGCGGATCCGTTCGAGGTTGGCCTCGCCCGCGGCCGGGCGCTTCATCCGGCGCAGAACGGCCGGATGCGCGTGCTGGAACGGCACGTCCAGGTACGGCAGCACCCGGCCCGCGGCCATCAGCGGCAGCACGTCGTCGACGTGCGGATACGGATAGACGTAGTGCAGCCGCACCCAAATCCCCAGCGCACCGAGTTCGCGGACGAGTTCGGTCATGCGCGTGCGCACCGGCCGGCCGTCGACGAAATCCATCTTGTAGCGCAGGTCGACGCCATAGGCGCTGGTGTCCTGCGAGATGACGAGCAGCTCGCGCACGCCCTGGCGCACCAGCGCCTCGGCCTCGCGCATCACCTCGCCGATCGGCCGCGACACCAGGTCGCCGCGCATCGCGGGGATGATGCAGAAGGTGCAACGGTGGTTGCAGCCCTTCCGATATCTTGAGATAGGCGTAATGGCGCGGCGTCAGCTTCAGGCCCGCCGCCGGCACCAGGTCGACGAAGGCGTCGTGCGGCTGCGGCAGGTGTTCGTGCACGGCCCGCAGCACGCCGTCGGTATCGTGCGGACCGGTCACCGCCAGCACCTTGGGATGGGCGCTGCGGACCAGGTTGGCGCCGTCCGCGGCGGTGCGCACGCCCAGGCAGCCGGTGACGATGACGCGCCCGTTCTCCGCCAGCGCCTCGCCGATCGCGTCGAGCGATTCGCGCACGGCGCTGTCGATGAATCCGCAGGTATTGACGACCACGAGGTCGGCGCCCTCGTAGCTGCCGTTGATCCGGTAGCCCTCGGCGCGCAGGCGCGTCAGGATGCGCTCGGAGTCGACCAGCGCCTTGGGACAGCCGAGCGAGACGAATCCGACCGCCGGCGGCCGCTGCCGGCGGCGGGGCGGCGCTTACCTTGGCCAAGCCGGAATCAACCGCCCTTCTTTTCCTGCGGCGGCTGGAACGGAAAGCCGGTGAACATCGAACGCGTCTGGTTCTGCATCTTCTCCTGCATCTGCACGAACAGGTTCTTGCTCTGCTCGATGTAGCTGGTCATCATCCCCTGCATCATCGGCGCCTGCATGTTCATGAACTGCGACCAGACCTCGGGGTCGATCTTGTTGCGTGTCGTAGAAGGCGCGGCTCTGTTCCTGCAGCTTCTGCTGGATGTCGATGAAGGCCTGGATGTTCTTCTCCAGGTACGTGCCCATCATGCCCTGCATCGCGTTGCCGTAGAAGCGGATGATCTGCGACAGCATCGGCGACGAGAACATCGGCAGCGCCGCCTGTCTCCTCCTCGAGGATGATCTGCAGCAGGATGCTGCGCGTCAGGTCGTCGCCGGTCTTGGCGTCGATGACCTTGAACTCCTCCTGATCGAGCACGAGCTGCTTGACGTCGGCCAGCGTGATGTAGGTGCTGGTCTCGGTGTCGTAGAGGCGGCGATTCGGATATTTCTTGATCAGTCGCGGCGTGCTCATGGCTTTCACGTACCCTTGTGAGATCGGCTTCCTGCGCAGGGCGCCGGTCGCGCCGCAGCGCACCGCCGGGCCGGCGCCGACACGCGCCCGAAGCCGGATTCTAGCGGTTTGTCCGCGGCCGCGCGCGCGGCCCGGCCCGGCGGGTCGCGCGCCGCCCCGGGCGACCGGCTCAGCCCATGTGCAGGCCGCCGTTCAGCGAGAAATCGGCGCCGGTCGAGAAGGCCGATTCGTCGCTGGCGAGCCAGCCGACGATCGAGGCGATCTCCTCGGCCCGCCCGAGCCGCTTGACCGGAATGGTCGCGATGATCTTCTCGAGCACGTCCTCGCGCATCGCCTTGACCATGTCGGTGCCGATGTAGCCCGGCGCCACGGTGTTGACCGTCACGCCCTTGGTGGCCACCTCCTGCGCCAGCGCCATCGTGAAGCCGTGCATGCCGGCCTTGGCGGTCGAGTAGTTGGTCTGGCCGAACTGGCCCTTCTCGCCGTTGACCGACGAGATATTGATGATGCGGCCCCAGCCGCGCTCGACCATGCCGTCGATCACCTGCTTGGTGACGTTGAACAGGCTGTTCAGGTTGGTGTCGATGACCGCCTTCCAGTCGTCCAGGCTCATCTTGCGGAACACGCCGTCGCGCGTGATGCCGGCATTGTTGACCAGCATGTCGACGCGGCCGACTTCGGCCTTCACCTTGCTCGAACGCGGCGCTGGTCGACTCCCAGTCGGCGACGTTGCCGACCGACGCGATGAACGTGGTAGCCGAGCGCCTTCTGCTCGGCGAGCCACTTGTCGTGGTCGCGGCGATCGGCCCGCAGCCGGCGACGACCGTGTGGCCGTCCTCGTGGAGCTTGCGGCAGATGGCCGTGCCGATGCCGCCCATGCCGCCCGTCACGTACGCTACTCTGCGTCATGTCCGTCTCCGCTTGATCGTTCTTGCGTTCCTGGCGCCGACTCGCGCCGCTCAGCGCTCGACCGCCAGCGCCACGCCCATGCCGCCGCCGATGCACAGCGACGCCATGCCGCTTCTTGCGCATCGCGCTTCTGCATCTCGTGCAGCAGCGTGACCAGGATCCGGCAGCCGGACGCGCCGATCGGGTGGCCGATCGCGATCGCGCCGCCGTTGACGTTGACCTTCGAGGTGTCCCAGCCCATCTGCTGGTTCACGGCGCAGGCCTGCGCGGCGAAGGCCTCGTTGATTTCCATCAGGTCGAGGTCGGCGGCTTCCAGCCCGCGCGCTCCAGCGCAGCGCCGCGATGCCGGCACCGGGCCCATGCCCATCACCTTCGGATCGACGCCCGACGATGGCGTAGGCCGTGATGCGCGCCAGCGGCGTCAGGCCGAGCGCGCGCGCGCTGCGCCTCGCGGACATCACCACCACGGCGGCGGCGCCGTCGTTCAGGCCCGAGGCATTGCCGGCGGTCACGGTGCCGTCCTTGTCGAACGCCGGCCGCAGGCCGGCCAGCGACTCGAGCGTGGCGCCGTGGCGCACGAACTCGTCGGTCGGCAAAGGGCATCGGGTCGCCCTTCTTCTGCGGGATCGCACCGGCACGATCTCGTCGCTTGAAACGGCCGGCCTTCTGCGCCGCCTCCGCCTTGTTCTGCGACGCCAGCGCGAACGCGTCCTGCTGCTCGCGCGTGATGCCGTACTCCTTGCGCGACGTTCTCGGCCGTGATGCCCATGTGGTACTGGTTGTAGACGTCCCACAGGCCGTCGACGATCATGCGTGTCGATCAGCTTCGCAGTCGCCCATGCGCAAGCCGTCGCGCGAGCCCGGCAGCACGTGCGGCGCCGGGCTCATGTTTTCCTGGCCGCCGGCCATCACGATGCTCGGCGTCGCCGTCGCGCGATCGCCTGCGCCGCCAGCATCACGGCCTTCAGGCCGCGAGCCGCAGACCTTGTTGATGGTCATGCCGGCACCGTCACCGGCAGGCCGGCCTTGATCGACGGCCTGGCGCGCCGGGTTCTGGCCGGAGCCGGCCGTCAGCACCTGGCCCAGGATCACCTCGTCGACCTGCTCGGGCGCCAGGCTGCGCGCGCTCGAGCAGCGTCCGCGATCACGATGGCGCCGAGTTCGGGCGCGGCGTGCTGCGCCAGCGAGCCGCCGAATTTGCCGACGGCGGTCCGGGCGGCCGCGACGATGACGATGTCTGTCATGGTTCACTGCTCCTGTCAGGATGCGTTCGGGCTGCGGGCCCGGTCGGCTCAGGCCTTCTCCTTCGACGTAGCGTCCCGGCGCCGGCTCGATCGCCGGATATTGCGCGTCTGCCCAGCGCCTGCGGGCGCGGCCGACTTCGCCGCCGCCGAAGGCCGGCCAGCCACTGGTCCCAGTCGGTCCACCAGCTGCCCGGGTGCTCGGTCGGCCGCCAGCGAGCCAGTCCTCGGCGTCGCGCCGGCAGCGCGGCCGGCTCCGGCCGATCCAGTAGCTGCGCTTGTTCTTCGCGGGCGGATTGATCGACGCCGGCGATGTGGCCCGACTGCGCCCGAGCACGAAGCGCTGTCGCCGTGGCCGCCGTCAGCGACGCGCGTCGAAGCGTAGGCGCCGTGCCACGGCACGATGTGGTCCTCGCGCGAGCCGTAGATGTAGGTCGGCACGTCGATCCGGCCCAGGTCGACCGGCTCGCCGCAGCAGTGTCAGCTTGCCGGGCTCGACGCAGATTGTTCTCGAGGTAGGTGTTGCGCAGGTACCAGCGTACATCGGGCCCGGCAGGTTGGTGCTGTCGCTGTTCCAGTACAGCAGGTCGAACGGCGGCGGCGTCTCGCCCTTCAGGTAGTTGCCGACGACGTAGTTCCACACCAGGTCGTTGGGGCGCAGGAACGAGAACGTGTTGGCGAGATCGCGCCCGAGCAGCTGCAGACCGCCGCTTCGCGCCGAGGGTCGTCTCGCGCATCTGCACGTGCGCCTCGTCGATGAAGATGTCGAGCACGCCGGTGTCGCGAGAAATCGAGCAGCGAGGTGAGCAGCGTCAGGCTGGCGACCGGATCGCTCGCCGCGCGCCGCCAGCACCGCCAGCGCGGTGGCCAGCATCGTGCCGCCGACGCAGAAGCCGAGCGTGTTGATCGGTGCTGCGCCGCTGATCTCGCTGCACCTGCGTCGATGGCGCGCGATCGGCCCGCGTCTCGATGTAGTCGTCCCAGGTCAGGTGCGCCAGGTCATCGTGCGGATTGCGCCAGCGAAACGACGAAGACCGGTGTTGCCGCTGCTCGACGCAGTAGCGAACGAAGGAATTCTGCGGGCTGCAGGTCGAGGATGTAGAACTTGTTGATGCACGGCGGCACGATCAGCAACGGCCGCTCGCGCACCGTTCGGCGTCAGCGGCTTGTACTGGATCAGCTGGATCAGCGTCGTTCTCGAACACCACCGCGCCCTCGGTCGTGGCGACATTGCGCCCGACCTCGAACGCCGTCTCGTCGATCTGCGAGATGTGCCCCTTGGCGACGTCCTGCAGCAGGTTCTGCAGGCCGGCCGACAGGCTCTCGCCGCGCGTCTCGACCAGGCGCTTGCTGCGCGCTGCGGATTGAACGCCAGGAAATTCGACGGTGCCGTCGGCGTCGACCCATTGCCGACACCGAGAAGCGGATGCGCGCCCTGGTCTTCGGATCGGCCTCGACGGCTGCCGCCATCTCGCCCAGGTATTCGGCGTTGAGCAGGTACGCGCGCGCCATGAACGCCGCCAGCGAATTCTGCTGCCACGCCGGATCGGCAAATCGACCGTCGGCGATGGGCGCGGCGACGCGCTCGGGGTGCTCGATGAAATCGTGCCAGAGCGCCCCCAGGCGCGCGAGGTAGGATTCCTGCAGCGTCAGCAGGCGCTCGGGCGCGACGTTCAGTCCGCGGCACCGGAGCTGCACCTGTCGGCCCGGGATTCCACCAGGCCAACCAGGGAAAGGGCGGGAAAACGGCGGGCGCGGGCGCGCCGGGCGGCGCCGCCGGTGGCACGGCCGCCTGGGTCTCGGCCGCGCGCGCCTGCTGCGTTGCCGCAGATGTCTTCTTTGCCACCGGATGCTCTCCCGCTCTGCCGCCGATGATAGCGATAAATCAGCGGCTGGCGCCGGCGCGCGCCGCGAGCGGCCGCTGCGTTGCGGACGGCGCCGGACCCGCGACGCGCCAGATCAGGGCCGCCTGGCGCCCGGTCGGATGCGTCGCGCCGATAACTGTAGAAGCGTTCCGGATCGCCGAAGGTGCACGTGCCGCCGCCGTGCACGTCGTGCACGCCGCACTGTGCCAGGGCCTGCCGGGCCAGTTCGAACAGGTCGGCGCGATACTTGCCGGCCCCGTGCGCGGCGAAAGGCCCGCGCCGCATCGGGCAGGTGCCGCCGCATCGCCTCCAGCACGTCGGCCCCGACGACGAAATGCTCCGGGCCGATCGCCGGACCCAGGTAGGCGATCACGCGGCCGGCCGGCGTGCCGGTCGCCGCCCGCAGTGCGGCCACCGAGTTCTGTATCACGCCGCCGGCCAGTCCGCGCCAGCCCGCATGCGCCGCGGCGACCCCGCGACCGGACGCGTCGGCGAGCAGTACCGGCAGGCAGTCGGCCATGAGCACTGCGCACACCACGCCGGACGCGGTGGCATAGGAGCCGTCGGCCCGCGTGCCGGGCGCGGCCGCGGCGGCGTCGACGATCTGCGGTGCCGTGCACCTGTTCCAGCCAGCACGGCGCGCCCGGCAGGCTGTCGCGCAGCCGCCGGCGATTGGCCTCGACGCTGGCCGGCGCATCGCCGCCGACGCCCAGGTTCAGCCCCCCGGCGCCGCCGTTCGCGCCCCAGGGGCCCTGCGATCGTCCGCCGGCACGGGTGGTGACCAGGGCATGCACGCCCGGCGGCGCCGGCCACGCCGGAACCAGCCAGTCCGGATGCGGATCAATCATCGCCGCCGGTCCTGCCGTCGTCGATGCGCCCGGCGCCGGGCGTGCGGAAATACCCCTGTGCCGGCGGCTGCAGTTGCGCGGCCGTCGCGCCCAGGGCGACCAACAGTGCGCGCAGGTCGTCGGGCGGCGGCCGCGTCCAGGAAAGCGCGGACCGGTGCAGCGGATGGATCAGCGCCAGGCGGCAGGCGTGCAGCGCCTGATGGTCCAGTCCGTGCGCGGGCAGATGCTGCGCCAGCATGGCGGCCGGCAGGTGGCGCCGGTACACCGGATCGCCGACGAGCGGATGGCCGAGCGACTCCAGGTGCACGCGGATCTGGTGCGTGCGGCCGGTATCGAGGCGGCAGGCGACCCAGGACAGCACGGCGCCGCTGCCCGGCACGCGCCAGTGGGCCAGGCAGCGCACGAAGGTGCGCGCGGCGCGTGCGCCCGGCGCGCGGCTGACGCGAAAACGCAGCGGATTGCGCGGATCGCGTGCCAGCGCGGCGTCGATCGTCGAGGCTGGGCGCCACGGCGCCGGCCACCAACGCCCAGTACTCGCGCACCACGGTGCGCTGCTGCAGTTGCCGCACCAGGTCCAGTTGCGCGGGCAGCGTGCGCGCCACGACCATGAGTCCGGAAGTTCCGGCATCCAGCCGATGCACGATGCCGGCGCGCGGCACCGCCGCCAGCCGCGGGTCGTAGGCCAGCAGGCCGTTGAGCAGCGTGCCGTGCCAGTTGCCGGCTCCCGGATGCACGACCAGCCCGGCCGGCTTGTCGATGACGATGATGCTCTCGTCCTCCCACACCACCGGAAAGTCGATCGGCTCCGCGGCGAAGGCGCGCTGCTCCGGCGCGACGCGCTCCTGCACGTCAATGCGGTCGCCGGCATGGACACTGGTGCGCCCGCGCGCCGCGCCGCCGTTCAGCCGCACGGCGTCGTCGGCGATCCAGCGCTGCAGGCGGCTGCGCGATACCTCGGGCAGCCGCCGGGCGAGGTATTTGTCCAGGCGCATTCCGCTGCCGTCGGCGGCGACGATCAGGTGCTGCTCCGGCAGGGCCGCCAGCAGCAGTTCGCCGCCGGCGCCCGGCTCCTCGTCGCCGGCGTCGTCCGGCGGCAGCGCCGCGCCGCCGCCCGGATCAGGCATCGCGCGCCGCCCCGGCGGCGGTTGCTACAATGCCGTGCCCGCCGCCGACCGCGCCGCCGCGCGCCGCGTCACACCTCACTTTACGCACGATAAGGTTCACCCCGCACAATGGAAATCGCCCGCAGTCCCGCGGCTGCCGCAGCGCCGCCGAACCCGGCGCGCCGCGCGCTGCAGATCCTGGCGGCGCCGCTGGCCGCGGCGCTGCTGCTGGCCGCGTGCGGCAGCATGGAGAAGGATGCTACCTCGAAGTGGGATGCCGATCGGCTGTACAACGAGGCGCGCACGGAACTCAACGGCGGCAGCTGGTCGCGCGCGCGCGACCTGTACGAGAAGCTCGAGGCGCGCTACCCGTTCGGCCGCTACGCGCAGCAGGCCCAGATCGAGATCGCCTACTGCTATTACAAGGAGGGCGAGACGGCGGATGCCATCTCGGCGACGGACCGCTTTCTCAAGCTCAACCCGAACAACCCCAATACGGACTACGTCTACTACCTGCGCGGCCTGATCAATTTCATCGAGCCGCCGATGCTGCTCGGGCCGCTGGTGGGCTACCGTGTCAGCGAACGCGATCCCAAGTCCCTGGTGGATTCCTTCGAGGCGTTCAAGGAACTCGTTTCGCGCTATCCCTCGAGCCGCTACTACGCCGACGCCATGCTGCGCATCGGGTTCCTGCGCAGTGCGCTGGCCGACCACGAGGTGCGCGTGGCCGACTACTACTACCGGCGCGGCGCCTACCTTGCCGCCGTCAATCGCGCGCAGGCGGCGCTGCACGACTACCAGGGCGCACCGGCGCTCGAGCGCGCGCTGGGAATCATGGTGCGCTCGTACGATCGCCTGGGGTTGCGCGACCTGCGCGACGGTGCCGAGCGCGTGCTGCGCGCCAACTACCCCAAGAGCACCGAACTCACGGGCAATTCCTGAGGCGGCCGGCCAAGCTCAGGCCGGCGGCGCCTGCAGGAACGTGCAGGCCTCGCGCTCGCTGCGCGTGCGGGCGAAAGGCGGCAGGCTCGCCAGGATGGTCTTGCCGTAGGATCGGCTGAGCAGGCGCTCGTCCAGGATCATCAGCACGCCGCGGTCCTGGTCGCCGCGGATCAGCCGGCCTGCGCCCTGCCGCAGCAGGGTGATGGCCTGCGGCAGCTGATAGTCGCGAAAGGCGTTGCGCCCCTGCGCCTGGACCTGCCGGATGCGGGCCGCGACCACCGGATCGTCGGGCGGCGCGAACGGCAGCTTGTCGATCACCACGACCGACAGCGCATCGCCGCGCACGTCGATGCCCTCCCAGAAGCTCACCGACCCGACCAGGATGGCATTGCCCATCTGGCGGAAGCGCTCGAGCAGGACGCGCCGGCTGGCGTCGCCCTGCACCAGCAGCGGCAGCGGCTCGTCGGCGCTCTCGATGAGCCCGCGCAGGTGCCGGGCCACGCGCGCCACTGCGCGCAGCGTCGAGCACAGCACGAACGCGCGTCCGCGGCTGGCGCGCAGGACCGGCCAGGCGGCCTCGGCGACGCCTTCGGCGAAATCCTCCGCCTGCGGATTGGGCATGGGGCTGGGCAGGTAAAGCAATGCCTGCCGCGGGAAGTCGAACGGGCTGTCCCAGCGCAGCGCGACGGCCCCGACCAGCCCCAACTCGCGCAGGAAGGGTTCGAAGCGCTGCAGCGTCGACAGCGTCGCGGAGGTCAGGATCCACGCCTGCTCGCGCTGCGCGCGCGCGCGCGCGAAGGCGTCGGCGCAATCGAGCGGGGTGGCGTGGAATTGCGCGCCATGGGCGGTGGTCGCGACCCACTGCACGACGGCCGCCGGCGGCGCGGCGGCACCCGCACGCCAGGGTTGCATCACCTCGCGCAGGCGCTGCAGGCGCGGCAGCAGCAGGTCGAGTTCGGCCTCGCGGCCCTGGTTGCGCTGCAGCGCCTCCTGCAGCTCGCCCAATGCCGCATCCAGCACCGCCACCGCCGCCGGTATTGCGGCGGCGCGCACCAGCGGCTCATAGGCGATGCGCGCGCGCGGCGCCACACCCAGCTGGGCCAGCTGCAGACGCAGTGCGCGGGCCGCGGTCTCGACGGCGCGCACCAGGTCGGGCCAGGCGCCGCCGTCGCGCGCCGCCTGCAGGCCGATCCGCAGCGCGTCCGCACCCAGTTCGTGCACCTGCTGCAGCGACCAGCTGGCGCCGAAGAAATCGGCGGCGATGGCGCTCAGGTGATGGGCTTCGTCGATGATCACGACATCGGCGTCGGGCAGCAGCTCGCCGCCGGTGTCCTCGCGCAGCGCCATGTCGGCCAGCAACAGGTGATGATTGACCACGACCACGTCGGCGGCCAGGGCGCGCCGGCGCGCCTGCATGACGAAGCAGTCGTCGGCGTGCGCGCACTCGGCGCCCAGGCAGTTTTCCCGCGTCGACGTCACCGCGGGCCAGATCGATGCGCCATCGGGTACCTCGGCCAGCTCGGCGCGGTCGCCGGTGGCCGACTGGCGCGCGAACCGCACGATGTGCTGCAGCGCGCGCACGTCGTCGAGGGATCCGAGCATGCCGGCGGCTGCGGTGCGCTCGAGGCGCAGCCGGCAGACGTAGTTCTGCCGTCCCTTGAGCAGCGCGGTGGCAGGGCGCACGGCCAGTGCACGACAGACTGACGGCAGGTCCTTGTCGAAGATCTGGTCCTGCAGCGTCCTGGTTCCGGCCGATACCAGCACCTTGCCGCCGGCCAGCAGCGCCGGAACGAGGTAGGCCAGCGTCTTGCCGGTGCCGGTGCCGGCCTCCGCGACCAGGGTCCCGCGCCGGACGATGGCCTCGAAGACGGCCAGCGCCATCTGCTGCTGCGAGGAACGCTCGCGGAATCCGGCGATAGCCCCGGCCAGCGCTCCGTCGCCCGCGAACGCGTCGGCGACGGCACGGCGACAGCGCGCCACGGCGTCGTCCGCCGGCGCAGCGGCGCCGGGCGCCGCGGCGGACAGGCGATTGGCGGGCACGGCGCTCACGCCGGGATGTCGGGAATCAGGGCCATTTCCAGCCGCGTGACCATGTCCTTGATGAGCAGCTTGCGCTTCTTGAGGCGCCGCAACTGGAGTTCATCGATGCCGGCGATGGCCCCGAGGCGCGCCAGCGCCAGGTCCAGATCGCGGTGCTCCTGCTGCAGTTCGGCAATCCGCTGCCGGACTGCGTCGGCATCGCCGAGGTCGCCGTCGTCTGCCCCGATGCTCGGCACCGAAGTTCTCCTGCTCCAGTCTGCCGCGCCGCCGTCGCGGCGGCGCAGCCCCGGCGGCGCGCATCCAGCGTGCCCCGGCGGCCGATCGTATCAGGATCGCCGGCCCGGCGATGCCGCCGCGCGCTGCTAGACTGCGCCCTGCCCGCACGCTGCCGGCGGCCGGAATCCCGCGGCCTGCCCGGCCAACCCAGCGGCTGACCACCGGATGCCCCGCCAGACCGCCACCGGCCCCGCGTCGAGTTTCAAGTTGAGCGCCTGCGTCGCCGACCATATCGGCGACCGTGGCGACCAGCAGGACCGCGTCGCGATCCTCACCAGCCCCCATTTTCCCGGCACGCTGATGGCCCTGCTGGCCGACGGCATGGGCGGGCGCAGCGGCGGGCGCATGGCGTCGGACCAGGTGATGAGCACGGCCCGCAACATCTTCGAATCGCTGCCCGACGCCGGCACCGGCGTGCGCGACCTGCTGACGCAGATCGCGACCGAGGCGCACGCGGTGATCCGCCTCACCGCCCTGGCGAGCGAAAAGGAACCGCACAGCACCATCGTCGCGCTGCTGCTGCAGCGCGAAGTCGCGCAGTGGATGCATGCCGGCGACAGCCGGCTCTACCATTTTCGCGACGGCGCGCTGGCGCACCGGACCATCGACCATTCGTACGGCTCGCGCATGACGGCCGACGGCGAGCTGGTCGAGGGCGGCCCGGAGACCGACGCCTACAAGAACATCCTGTTCAGCGCGCTGGGCATAGGGCACGAATTGCGCCTCGATTACGGCCGGGTCGACGACCTGCGCACCGGCGACGCCTTCCTGCTGGCCAGCGACGGTCTGTGGGCCTATTTCACCGAACGCGAACTCGGCAACGTCGTGCACAAGCTGGCGCCACGCGAAGCTGCCGAGACCCTGGTGCGCCTGGCGCGCGAGCGGGCGCGCGGGCACGGCGACAACCTGTCGGTGGCGATCGTCAAGCTGGAACGGCCCGATCCGGCGCGGCGGCGCGGCGCGCCGGCCCGATCCGGCTGAGCCGCTGCGCGGCGCCGCTCAGTGCGCCGGGCCGGCCGCCGGCGGGTTTGCCGGCGGCGCGGTTGCGGCGCCGTCGGCCGCCGCCGCGGCGGCGCGTTCCTTTTCGCGATCGGCGCGGCGCCTGGCATTGGCCGCCTTGTCGTCGGCGCGCGTCCGCGCGTACGCCGCGGCGTCCTCCTGCTTCTGGCGGAAATCGCGCGCGGCGGCTTCTTCCTTGACCGGGCGCGCAGCGTCCTTGCGTTGCTGGTCGACGGCCCGCTCCTGCGCCCTGGCTTCGCCGGCCGCATGGTCGGCAGCCGCCTGCGCCCGCTCGCGTTCCTGGTCGGCCGCGCGATCGGTGGCGCCCTGCTGGCGGATCTGCGCCTGGATCCGGGCCTGGCGCTCGCGTTCGGGGCGCTGCACGTCCTCCTCGGCCTGGCGCCGCAGTTCATCGGCCCGGCTGCGCGCGTGGTCTTCGGCATCGAGTCGGCGCTGCAGATCGTGGGCCTCGAGCGTCACCCGGTGCACCACGTGTTCGCCGTCGCGCTCGCTGCGCCGCACCGCATCCATGCAGCGATTGACGAAGAAGACCTGCTCGCAGTGCTGGCGCTGGTGCACGACCTCCCGTTGCAGCGCCTCGTGCGCGCCGCTCGCATCGGCCAGCGCCTGTCCCGCTTGCGTGCGCGTGCCGATGCTGCCCGGCGCGTAGCGCTGCGCCAGCAGGCGCACGGACTCCGGGAGCTCATCGGCGGCGCGCACCGGTCCGGCGAGCAGGCACAGCAGCACCGCGCCCCCCGCGCCCCGCAATACGACGTTCACCGACGACCCCCGCTGCGGCCCCCATGGCCCCTGTTCTGCACGTGCATCGTCGACTATACCGCCGCCGCCGGGCGCCGCGGCGCCCCGGCGTATTCGGTCGACTGCATCTCGATCAGCCGCGAGGCGGTGCGCTCGAACTCCTGCGCCAGCGAACCGGCCGTGTACAGCAGTGCGGGCGCCGCGGCCGCCGACACGACGAGCTTCACGCGCCGGTCGTAGAGGATGTCGACCAGCCAGGTGAAGCGGCGCGCCTCGGATGACTGGCCCGCCGACAACCGCGGCACGTTGGACAGCAGCACGGTATGGAACTGGGCGGCGATCTCGAGGTAATCGCTGTGCGACCGCGGCCCGCCGCACAGTTCGGCGAAATCGAACCAGACCACGCCGCCGGCACGGCGCCGGGCGTGGATCGCGCGCGCCTCGATGCGCAGCACCGGATCGTCGTCGGCGCCGCCGGCGATCTGCCGGTAGGCGCGCTCCATGTAGGCGTCGGCCACGCTGCCGACGCCGATGAAGTAGGTCTCGATGCGCGCCAGCGCCTGCTGGCGGTAGTCGGTGCCGCCGTCGACCTCGACCACATCCATCTGCGACTTGATCAGCTCGATGCCCGGCAGCACCCGGTCGCGATGCAGGCCATCGGCATACAGTCCGTCGGGAGGCTGGTTGGAGGTCATCACGAAGCCGACCCGCAATGCGAACAGGCGCGCCAGCAGCCGATGCAGGATCATCGCGTCGGCGATGTCGGTGACGTGGAATTCGTCGAAGCAGATCGAGGCGGTAGCGTCGCGCGATGTGCAGGCCGACCGCATCGAGCGGATTGACGTCGCCCTGGACCGCATCGAGCTCGCGGTGCACGTCGCGCATGAATTCGTGGAAATGCACCCGCGTCTTGCGCACGACGGGCAGCGCCGCAAAGAGGCAGTCCATCAGCAGGCTCTTGCCGCGGCCGACGCCGCCCCACAGGTAGACGCCGCGCGGGATCGGCGGGCGCACCAGCAGCCGGGTCACCGCGTTGGCGCGCCGCGACTTGTACGTCGCCCATTCGTCGCGGAACTGCTCCAGGCGCTGCGCCGCGGCGCGCTGCGCCGCATCCGGCACATGGCCGCGCTCGGCCAGCGCGTGCTCGAAGATCTGCGGTACGGTCTGCGCGTCAGGCACGGCCGCCGGCACCGCCGCTCACAGATTGAGCGTGCGCCGGTCCACCGCCAGGGCAGCCTCCCGAACGGCCTCCGACAGGGTCGGGTGGGCGTGGCAGATGCGCGCCAGGTCCTCGGACGACGCGCGAAACGCCATCGCCACCACGGCTTCGGCGATCAGTTCCGACACGTTGGGCCCGATCATGTGCACGCCCAGGATCTCGTCGGTAGCGGCGTCGGCGAGCATCTTCACCATGCCGGTGGTGTTGCCGGCGGCGCGCGCGCGGCCGTTGGCGGCGAACGGGAAGCTGCCGCTGCGATAGGCGCGGCCGGCGGCCTTGAGCTGCGCTTCGGTCTGGCCGACCCAGGCGATCTCCGGTTCGGTGTAGATGACGTTGGGGATGGTCGCCAGGTCGACGTGCCCGGCGCCGCCGGCGATGCGCTCGGCGACCGCTACGCCCTCGTCCTCCGCCTTGTGCGCCAGCATCGGCCCGCGCACGACATCGCCGACCGCCCAGACACCGGGCAGGTTGGTGGCGCAATGCGCGTCGACGACGATCGCGCCGCGCTCGTCGAGCGCCAGACCGACGCGCTGGGCGTCGAGGCCGTCGGTGTTGGGTACGCGCCCGATGGAAACGATCAGGCGGTCGAATTCCATCGCCTCCTGCTGCGCGCCGCCGGCCTCGCGCATGCGCACCAGCACCGCCTTGTCGCCGGCGCGCACCTCGTCGATCTGCACGCCGAGATGGATCTTCAGGCCCTGCCGCGTGAAGGCCTTGAGCGCTTCCTTGGCGATCTGCTCGTCGGCCACGCCGAGAAAGGCCGGCAGCGCCTCGAGCAGCGTGACCTGCGCGCCCAGGCGCCGCCAGACCGATCCGAGCTCCAGGCCGATCACGCCGGCGCCGATCACGCCCAGCGTGCTGCGGCACCTCGGCCAGCGCCAGCGCGCCGGTGTTGGACAGCACGCGGGTCTCGTCGAACGGCACGCCGGGCAGCGGCCGCGGATTCGAGCCCGTGGCGAGCGATCACGTGGCGCGCGCGCACGGTGCCCGGCGCCGCGGACGGCGCCGCCGGCCGCACGGCCAGTTCCCAGCCGCCGGCCGTCTGCGCCCGGAAGGCGGCGCTGCCGTGCAGGAAGGTGACCTTGTTCTTCTTGAACAGGAACTGGATGCCGTCGTTGTTCTGCCGCACCACGGTGTCCTTGCGCGCCTGCATCCGCGCCAGGTCGAGCCCGGGCGCCGCGCAGCGGATGCCGTGCTCCGCCAGGCCGTGCTGCGCCATGCGCGAAATGCTCGGACGACTGCAGCAGCGCCTTCGACGGGATGCAGCCGACATTCGTGCAGGTGCCGCCCAGCGCCGGCTCGCCCGCGGCGTTGCTTCCACTGCGTCGATGCAGGCCACGGCCAGGCCCAGCTGCGCCGCGCGGATCGCGGCGATGTAGCCGCCGGGGCCGCCGCCGATGACGACGACGATCGAAATCCTGGCTCATCGGGATCCTGTGCCGCTCAGAGGTCGAGCAGCAGGCGCGCCGGATCTTCGAGCGCTTCCTTCATCGCGACCAGCGCCAGCACGGCTTCGCGGCCGTCGATGATGCGGTGGTCGTAGGACAGCGCCAGGTAGTTCATCGGCCGCATCACGATCTGGCCGTTCTCGACCACGGCGCGGTCCTTGCGTGGCGTGCACGCCGAGGATCGCCGACTGCGGCGGGTTGATGATCGGCGTCGACAGCATCGAGCCGAACACGCCGCCGTTGGAGATCGAGAACGTGCCGCCGGTCAGTTCCTCGATGCGTCAGCTTGCCGTCGCTCGGCCTTCTGGCCGAACTCGGCGATCTTCTTCTCGATGTCGGCGAAGCTCATCTGGTCGGCGTTGCGCAGGATCGGCACGACCAGGCCGCGCGGCGAACCGACCGCGATGCCGATGTCGAAGTAGCCGTGGTAGACGATGTCGTTGCCGTCGACCGAGGCGTTGACGACCGGATACTTCTTGAGCGCCGCGACCGCGGCCTTGACGAAGAAGGACATGAAGCCGAGCTTCACGCCATGCTCCTTCTCGAACTTGTCCTTGTAGCGCGTTGCGCAGCTCCATCACCGGCGCCATGTTCACTTCGTTGAACGTCGTCAGGATCGCGTTGGTCGACTGCGACTGCACCAGCCGCTCGGCGACGCGCGCGCGCAGCCGCGACATCGGCACGCGCTGCTCCGGGCGATCGTCGAGCGCGGCGGTGTCGAGCGGCGGCCGCACGTCCGGCAGCGCGCGGCGGCGGCGCGGCGGTGCGCCGGCGCGGTCGCCGGCGGCTGCGGCAGCCTGCGCGGCCAGCACGTCGCCCTTGGTGACGCGGCCATCGCGGCCGCGTGCCGGCGATGCCGGCCGGCGCTGCGCCCCGACTCGGCCAGCAGCTGCGCCGCGGCCGGCATGCACGGCAGCTGCGCCGGCGGCCGGCGCCGCCGGCGCGGCGGTGCGCGCCGGCGGCGCGGCCGCTGGCGCCGGCGCAGCGGCTGCCGCCTGGCCGTCGGTGTCGATCGTGGCGATCACCTGGTCCGACGACCACGCTGGCGCCGTCGGCCGCCACGATCTCGCGCCAGCACGCCGGCCGCCGGCGCCGGCACTTCGAGCACGACCTTGTCGGTCTCGATCTCGATCAGGATCTCGTCGGCGGCGACAGCCGTCGCCCGGCTTCTTCTTCCAGTGCAGCAGCGTGGCTTCCGAGACCGATTCGGACAGCTGCGGAACCTTGACTTCGACGATAGACATGTTCAGCCTTGAATGTATCGGGTCGGATGGCCGCCGCACGCGGCCGGCCGTCGGTACGCTGCAGACGCGCGCTATTTGGTTACTTGTTGAGCACGAGACCCTTGAGCTTGCCGAACGCCGCCTCGATCAGCGCCTTCAGCTGCTCGTGGTGCTTGGCGTAGTAGCCGACGGCCGGCGATGCCGACGCCGGACGGCCGGCGTACGCCAGCTTCTGCCCTTCGTTCATGTTCTCGCAGCAGGTGGTGCTGGATGTAGAACCAGGCGCCCTGGTTCTGCGGCTCGTCCTGCACCCACACGACTTCGGTCGCGTTCGGGTATCTTCTTGAGTTCGGCGTCGAACGGCCTTGTGCGGGAACGGATAGAGCTGCTCGACGCGGATGATCGCGACGTCGTTCGGCTCTTGCGCTCGGCGCGCGATGCGCGACGCAGGTCGTAATACACCTTGCCCGAGCAGGCGATCACGCGCTTGACCTTCTTCGGCTTCGATCGGTCGCTCGTGCTCGCCGATGACCGGTCTGGAACTCGCCCTTGCGCCAGTTCCGACAGCGTCCGACTCGGCGTCCTTGTGGCGCAGCAGCGACTTCGGCGTCATGACGATCAGCGGCTTGCGGAACAGGCGGATCATCTGGCGGCGCAGCAGGTGGAAGATCTGCGCCGGCGTGGTCGGCTGCACGACCTGCATGTTGTTGTCGGCGCACAGCTGCAGGAAGCGCTCGATGCGCGCCGACGAGTGCTCCGGACCCTGGCCTTCGTAGCCGTGCGGCAGCATCAGCGTCAGACCCGATGGCGCGGCCCCACTTCACTTCGCCCGACGAGATGAACTGGTCGATCACGACCTGCGCGCCGTTGACGAAGTCGCCGAACTGCGCTTCCCAGATCGACCAGCGTGTTCGGTTCGGCCGTCGAGTAGCCGTACTCGAAGCCGAGCACCGCTTCTTCCGACAGCACCGAGTCGATCACGACGAACGGCGCCTGGCCTTCGGCGACGTTCTGCAGCGGCATGTAGGTGCCGTCGTTCCAGCGTTCGCGGTTCTGGTCGTGCAGCACCGCGTGGCGGTGCGTGAACGTGCCGCGGCCGGAGTCCTGGCCCGTGAGGCGCACGGCGTAGCCGCTGGCGACCAGCGACGCGAATGCCAGGTGCTCGCCCATGCCCCAGTCGAGCGTCGACTTCGCCACGGCCCATCGCGCGAGCGGTCGTTGATCACCTTCTCGACCAGCGGATGCAGCTTGAAGTTCTCCGGGACCGTCGTGATGCGCTCGGCCAGGCGCTTGCAGTTCGCGCCAGCGGCACGGCGGTGTCGGCGGCGTCGGTCCACTTGCGGTTCAGGAACGGCACCCAGTCGACCGCGTACTTGCTCTTGTAGTTGGAGAGCACCGGGTCGACCGTGTGGTGGCCGTCGTCCATCGCCTGGCGGTACGCCTTGACCAGTCCGTCGGGCTCGTCCGCCGGCGAGCACGCCCTGCGTGCACCAGCTTGTCGGCGTACAGCGTGCGCGTGCCCGGGTGCTGCGCGATCGTCTTGTACATCAGCGGCTGCGTCACCGCCGGCGTGTCCTGCTCGTTGTGGCCGAGCTTGCGGAAGCAGACGATGTCGACGACGACGTCCTTGTGGAACTCCGTGCGGAAGTCGATCGCGAGCTGCGTGCCAGCACGACCGCTTCGGGATCGTCGCCGTTCACGTGCAGCACCGGCGCCTCGATCATCTTGACGACGTCCGAGCAGTACAGCGTCGAGCGCGAGTCGCGCGGGTCCGAGGTCGTGAAGCCGATCTGGTTGTTGATGACGATGTGCACCGTGCCGCCGCGTGCCGTAGCCGCGCGTCTGCGCGAGGTTCAGCGTCTCCATCACGACGCCCTGGCCGGCGAAGGCGGCGTCGCCGTGCACCTGCACCGGCAGCACCTGCAGCGCCGTCCGTGTCGCCGCGGCGGTCCATGCGCGCCTTGCACCGAACCTTCGACCACCGGGTTGACGATCTCGAGGTGCGACGGGTTGAACGCCAGCGACAGGTGGACCGGGCCGCCGTCGGTCGAGACGTCGCGACGAGAAGCCCTTGTGGTACTTGACGTCGCCGGCCGGCAGGTCGTCGGCGTGCTTGCCTTCGAATTCGGCGAACAGGTCCGTCGGCATCTTGCCGAGCGTGTTGACCAGCACGTTCAGGCGGCCGCGGTGCGCCATGCCGATGACGATTTCCTGCACGCCCGTGGCGCCGGCGTGCTGCACCAGCTCGTCCATCGACGGCGATGAAGCTCTCGCCGCCTTCGAGCGAGAAGCGCTTCTGGCCGACGTACTTGGTGTGCAGGTAGCGCTCGAGGCCTTCGGCCGCCGTCAGGCGCTCGAGGATGTGCTTCTTCTTCGTCGGCGCTGAAGTTCGGCGTCGGAGCGGATCGACTCGAGCCGCTCCTGCCACCAGCGCTTCTGCTCCGGATCGCTGATGTACATGTACTCGGCGCCGATCGTGCCGCAGTAGGTCTCGCGCAGCGGCCTGCACGATCTCGCGCAGCGACATCTGCTCGCTGGCCGAAATACGGTGTTGGTCGGCGCTGAACACGATGTCCATGTCGGCTTCGGTGAAGTCGTAGAACGCGGGCTCGAGCTCGGGAATGGGCGGGCGCTCCTGGCGCTTGAGCGGATCGAGATTGGCCCAGCGCGCAGCCGAGGAAGCGGTAGGCGGCGATCAGCGACTGGACGTAGCACCTGCTTGCGCGCGACCGACAGGTCGGTGGCCGCCACCGCCGGGCCGCAGCGTGCCGGCCTTGGCGCGCTGCGCGAACGACTCGACGATCGGGGCGTGCGCGACGTCGTGGGTGGACGCATTGCCGTCGGCGGCCGGGACGTGCTGCAGCGCGTCGAAATAGCGCGCCAGTTCTCGGGCACTGACCCGGGATTGTCGAGATAGTGCTTCGTACAGCTCCTCGACGTACGGCGCATTGCCGCCGAACAGGTACGAGTTGGCCTGGAACTGTCGCATCATGGTGGTCGCCTGCCTTTTCTAACGAGCTTCTCGTCGAAATTGCCCGACCGGCCGCGCCGGTCGATGTTCGCTGCCCCGGATTCCGGTTTCGCGATGTGCCGCACCCTGTAAAGCCCTGTTGCCCGGCGTGACGCTGCCGCCATGCTAGCACCGGCGCGGACGCATCGACGCGTCGACATCGGCGGAAAAACGCCGGGATCCGCCCGCTCCCGCAAGCGCCGGCGCAGCGGGCCGGGCGCAGGCCGGTTCCTAGCGCTTCTCCAGCGGCGGCACGTCGCGGCGCACCGGCCCCACGAACAGCTGGCGCGGCCGGCCGATCTTGTATTCCGGATCCGAGATCATCTCGTTGAGCTGGGCGATCCAGCCGACCGTGCGCGCCAGCGCGAAGACCGCGGTGAACAGCGACACCGGAATGCCGATCGCCTTCTGCACGATCCCCGAATAGAAATCCACGTTGGGATAGAGCTTGCGGCTGACGAAGTAGTCGTCTTCCAGCGCGATCTTCTCCAGGGCCATGGCCAGCTTGAACAGCGGGTCCTCGTGCAGCCCCAGTTCGTTGAGCACCTCGTGGCAGGTCTCGCGCATCAGGCGGGCGCGCGGATCGTAGTTCTTGTACACGCGGTGGCCGAAGCCCATGAGGCGCACGTTCGAGTTCTTGTCCTTGACCTGCGCGATGAACTCGCCGATCTTGGCCACGCCGCCCTGGCGCTGGACGTCGTACAGCATGTTGAGCGCCGCCTCGTTGGCGCCGCCGTGGGCCGGACCCCACAGGCAGGCCACCCCGGCGGCGATGGCGGCGAAGGGATTGGTGCCGGACGAGGCGCACATGCGCACCGTCGAGGTCGACGCGTTCTGTTCGTGATCGGCATGCAGGATGAGGATGCGGTCGAGGGCCCGTGCCAGCACGTCGCTGCAGGTATATTCCTCGCACGGCGTGGCGAACATCATGCGCATGAGGTTGGCGGCGTACGACAGGTCGTTGCGCGGATACATGAACGGCTGGCCGATGGTGTACTTGTAGGCCATCGCCACCAGCGTGGGCATCTTCGCGATCAGGCGGATGGCCGAAATCTGCCGCTGGCGCGGATCGTTCAGGTTCATCGAGTCGGGATAGAAGGCCGACAGCGCGCCGACCAGGCCGGTCATGACCGCCATCGGATGAGCGTCGCGGCGGAAGCCGCGCAGGAAGAACTGCATCTGCTCATGCGCCATCGTGTGGTGCGTCACCTCGCCGACGAAGGCCCGGCGCTGGTCGGCATTGGGCAGCTCGCCGTGCAGGATCAGGTGGCATACCTCGAGGAAGTCGCATTGCGTCGCCAGCTGCTCGATCGGATAGCCGCGGTACAGCAGCTCGCCCTTGTCGCCGTCGATGTACGTGATGCTCGAATTGCAGGAAGCCGTCGACAGGAATCCCGGGTCGTACGTGAACTTGCCGGTCTTGGCATACAGCGCGCGGATATCGATGACGTCCGGACCGATGGTGCCGTTGTACAGCGGCAGCTCGAGGGCGGGCGTCCCGTCCGTGAAGCTCAGCGTGGCCTTGTGTTGCGAAGGTATCAGTGACATTGCGGTTTCCTCAAGAAGAGTCTCGCGTCCGACCCGGTATCTGCTGCCGTCGTGCGCCGCTCCCGTCCGGCTAGGAGGCGCGCAACTGCGCCAGCACGGCCTGCACCGCGTCGGTGGCGAGCGTGCCCTGCGGTTCGCTGCGCCCCAGCGCCAGGTCGAGCAGATCGCCGTCCGGCAGTGCCAGCAGCCGCGCCAGCGCGGCGCGCGCGCCGGCGTCGAGCGCACCGCCGTGCCGCTCGAAGAATCGTCCCAGCAGCAGGTCGTTTTCCAGCAGGCCGCGGCGCGCCTGCCAGCGCAGCCGGCGCAATGCCACCGCCGGCGCCGCATCCGGGTCGCCGCCGCCGGCCGCGCGCGGCGCGGGCGGATCCGGAACTTGCGCGCCGTCGACCGTCATCAGATCTCCCGGCGCACCATCATGTCCTTGATCTTGCCGATGGCGCGCGTGGGGTTGAGCCCCTTGGGGCAGACATCGACGCAGTTCATGATGCTGTGGCAGCGGAAAAGCCGGTACGGATCCATGAGATTGTCCAGGCGCTCGGCCGTGGCCTCGTCGCGGCTGTCGGCGAGAAAGCGGTATGCCTGGAGCAGGCCGGCCGGCCCGACGAACTTGTCCGGATTCCACCAGAAGCTCGGGCACGAGGTGGAGCAGCAGGCGCACAGGATGCATTCGTACAGGCCGTCGAGTTCCTCGCGCTGGCGCGGCGACTGCAGGCGCTCCTTCTCGGGCGGCGCGACCGTGTTGACCAGGTAGGGCTTGATCGAATGGTACTGGTTGAAGAAGTCGGTCATGTCGACGATCAGGTCGCGCACCACCGGCAGCCCCGGCAGGGGCCGCAGCACGATCGGCTGCGCCAGTTCGCGCAGGTTGGTGATGCACGCCAGGCCGTTGCGGCCGTTGATGTTCATGGCATCGGAGCCGCATACGCCCTCGCGGCAGGAGCGCCGGAACGACAGGCTGTCGTCGACGTCGGCCTTGATGCGCATGAGGGCATCGAGCAGCATCTTGTCGTGCGCGTGCAGCCGCACCTCGATGTCCTGCAGGCGCGGCCGGGCATCCTTCTCCGGGTCGTAGCGGTAGATGCGGAAACGCACGCTGCCGGTGCTGCGCGCGGCGACCGGGCCGGCGACGGGACTCGTGACGCTCATGCGCAGGTGTCCTTGCGGGAAGGAAAGCGGGGGATGAGGGGGCGGCGCCGCGACGGCATGGCGTCAGAAGGTGCGCTTCTTGGGCGCGAAGCTGGGCACCGTCAGCGGGGTGAGCTGCACCGGCTTGTACTGCAGGCCGCGGGCGTCGGCGAACCACAGCGAGTGGCGGATCCACTGCGCATCGTTGCGCTCGGGGAAATCGTCGCGCGCGTGCGCCCCGCGGCTCTCGGTGCGTGCGAGCGCCGATTCGACGGTGGCGCGCGCCGCGGCCACGAGGTTGGACAGCTCTATGGCCTCGACCCGCGCGGTGTTGAAGATGCGCGACTTGTCCTGGATGGCGATGGTCTCGGCGCGCTGCGCCAGTGCGGCGATCTTGCGCACGCCTTCGGACAGCAGCGCGCCGGTGCGGAATACCCCGCAGTGGGCCTGCATCGCGCGCCGCAGGTCGGCGGCCACGTCGTGGGTCCGCTCGCCGCCCTGGCGCGCATCGAGCGCCGCCAGCCGTGCCAGGGTGGCATCGCCGGCGTCGGCCGGGACCGGCTTGTGCGCACCGCCGCCGGCCAGCGCGGCGGCGATGTGGTTGCCGGCGGCGCGGCCGAAGACGATCAGGTCGAGCAGGGAATTGGTGCCGAGGCGGTTGGCGCCGTGCACCGACACGCAGGAGCATTCGCCGATCGCATACAGGCCGCCCACGATCGCCGCGGGCGCTCCGTCGCGCGGCGCCACCACCTGGCCGTGCACGTTGGCCGGGATCCCGCCCATCTGGTAGTGGATCGTGGGCACCACCGGGATCGCCTCGCGGATGGGGTCGACATTGGCGAATTTCAGCGCGATCTCGCGGATCGATGGCAGGCGCTTGAGGATCGTTTCGGCGCCCAGGTGATCGAGCTTGAGCATCACGTGGTCGTGCTCGGGGCCGCAGCCGCGGCCCTCCTTGATTTCCTGGTCCATCGAGCGCGACACGAAATCGCGCGGCGCCAGGTCCTTGAGCGTCGGCGCGTAGCGCTCCATGAAGCGCTCGCCGCGCGAATTGAGCAGGATGCCGCCCTCGCCACGGACGCCCTCCGTGATGAGCACGCCGGCACCGGCAACGCCCGTGGGGTGGAACTGCCAGAACTCCATGTCCTGCAGCGGCAGCCCGGCGCGGGCCACCATGCCCAGGCCGTCGCCGGTATTGATGTAGGCGTTGGTGGAGGCGGCAAAGATGCGGCCGGCGCCGCCGGTCGCCAGCACCGTGACCTTGGCTCTCGAGCAGGATGGTCTGGCCAGTCTCCATCTCGAGCGCCACCACGCCGACGCAGTCGCCGTCGGCATCGAGCACCAGGTCGAGCGCCATGTACTCGACGAAGAACTGCGTGCGCGCCGCCACGTTGCACTGGTACAGCGTATGCAGCAGCGCGTGGCCGGTGCGGTCGGCCGCGGCGCAGGCGCGCGGCACGGGCTTTTCACCGAAATTGGCCGAGTGCCCGCCGAACGGGCGCTGGTAGATCGTGCCGTCCGGATTGCGGTCGAAGGGCATGCCCAGGTGCTCGAGTTCATATACTGCGTTGGGCGCCTCGCGGCACATGAATTCGATGGCATCCTGGTCGCCCAGGTAGTCCGAGCCCTTGACCGTGTCGAACATGTGCCACAGCCAGTCGTCCTCGGTCATGTTGCCCAGGGACGCGCCGATCCCGCCCTGCGCCGCCACGGTGTGCGAGCGCGTCGGAAAGACCTTGGTGAGTACCGCGACGCTGAGGCCGGCGCGCGCCAGCTGCAGCGAGCAGCGCATGCCGGCGCCGCCGGCGCCCACGATCACCGCATCGAACCGCCGGCGTGCCAGGGCCATATCGTTCAGACGCTCCAGAGAATCTGCAATGCCCAGAGCACGCAGTACAGCAGCCAGCCGATGGTGGCCGAATGCAACGCCAGCCGCAGGCCCGTATGGCGGACGTAGTCCATCCAGATGTCGCGCACGCCGATCCACGCGTGATAGCACAGGGCGACGAACGTCACCGCGGTGAGCAGCTTCATCGGCAGCGGCGCGAAGACGGCCGCCCAGGTGACGTAATCCAGATGCCCGCCCAGCAGCAGGGCGACGGCGAGCACCAGCAGGAACGCCACCAGGACCAGCGCGCTGACCCGCTGCACCAGCCAGTCGCGCACGCCATAGTGCGCGCCGGCGGGAACCCGGCGCCGCGAGGCATCCATCACAGGACTCCGAACAGGAAGAGTGCGAGCACCGCGGCCAGCGGCACGCTCGCGCAAAAGACGATCCAGGCGCTGCGCCGCGCCGCCGCGCGCTCACCGCCCACGTGCAGGTCGAGCAGCAGGAAGCGCACGCCCGCACACAGGTGATGCAGCAGCGCCCAGCCCAGCCCCAGCAGGACCAGGCGCGCGATGCCGCCCTGGCAGAACGCCGCCAGGCGCTCGAAGCTGCGCTCGGAACTCAGGCTCAGGTCGAACAGCCACAGGACCAGGGGCAGCAGCACGAACATCAGCAGGCCGCTGGCGCGATGCAGGATCGAGACGACTCCCGGGACGGGCAGCCGGTAGCGGATCAGGTCGCCGATCCCGAGGTTGCGGATCTGCGGCCGTGGCGCCGGGCGCGAGGAATTCGGATTGCTCATGTGGTCTTGGTCGCCGTCGCCTGCTCGTCCGTTTCGCCGCGTCGAAGCGCTATTCTGACGCAATTCGGCCCGCGGCGAAAAACGCGCGGCGCCGACGCCTTCGATTGCGGGAAAAACGCGCGTCGCCGCATCGCATCTCATGCCAGCGCATTGTGATAGTAGTGGCCGTGCGTGACGCAGTGGCCGATGCGCACCTCCACCGGGCGGTCGCCATAGGTGAACGAAACGCGTTCCACCAGCAGCAGCGGGCTGCCGACGGCGACGCCCAGGAGCGCCGCGCTGTCGGCGTCGGCCGGCACCGCGCGCAGGCGCTCGTCGGCGCGGATCATCGGCACGCCGAATTCGGATTCGAACAGGCCGTACAGCGGCCCGCGGTAGGCGGCCAGGCGCTCGAAGGTCAGGCCGCGGAACATGCGCCCCGGCAGCCAGATATCGTCCAGCACCACCGGCGCGTCGCCGATGCGCAGCAGGCGGCGCACGAAGACGACGCTGGCGCCGGCCTTCAGTTCCAGGCGCGCGGCAATCGGCGCCGGCGCGCGCAGGCGCCGGCATTCGACGAACTGGCTGTGCGTGACCGCCGGCGCGCCGTCGTCGGCCAGCAGGCGCAGGAAACGGTACTGCGCGCGCGGCTCGAGGTGGGTGGCGACGTAGGTTCCCTTGCCCTGCCGGCGCACCAGCAGGTTCTCGGCCGCCAGTTCGTCGATGGCCTTGCGCACCGTGCCCTGGCTCACCTGGAAGCGGGCCGCCAGGTCCATCTCGCTCGGGATCGCCGCACCCGGTTTCCAGTCGCCGCGGCGCAGGCCGTCGACCAGCAAGCGCTTGATTTGCTTGTACAAAGGCGAAAACACCGCCGCCCGGACCGGGCGCGCGGTCGCGGGGGGCGGGGGCGCACCGGCCGGGCTCATGGCCGCTAGTGAAACAGAACCGCGGACAAAGCGCAAGATAATCTTATGTCTTATATATGAGTTGGTGTATAGTGGCGCCGCGCGCCCAGGATTACACTTTTTGGCTGCCGCTCTTTTTCCAATGGGACCGGCGCGCTTCCGGCACCGTCCGGCGCAAGTCCCTCATGCCACCAGGAGAACCGCGATGAGCCTACCGTCCGCCGCCCCCGTACACGTTGCCGTCACCGGCGCCGCCGGCCAGATCGGCTACTCGCTGCTGTTCCGCATCGCCTCGGGCGAGATGCTCGGACACAGGCAGCCGGTGGCCCTGCACCTGCTCGAGATCCCCGACGAGAAGGCGCAGAAGTCGCTCAAGGGCGTCATGATGGAGCTCGACGACTGCGCCTTTCCGCTGCTCGCGTCGCAGCAGGCGTTCCAGCGATCCCGTCCAGGCGTTTCGCGACATCGACATCGCGCTGCTCGTCGGCGCGCGGCCGCGCGGGCCGGGCATGGAGCGCAGGGACCTGCTGGCCGCCAACGCCGCAGATCTTCACCGCCCAGGGCAAGGCGCTGGACGCCGCCGCCAACCGCTCCGTCAAGGTGCTGGTGGTCGGCAATCCGGCCAATACCAACGCCTATATCGCCATGAAGTCCGCGCCCGAGCCTGCCCGCGCGCAACTTCACCGCCATGCTGCGCCTGGACCACAACCGCGCCCTGTCGCAGGTCGCCGCGCGGCTGGGCAAGCCGGTGCGCGACATCGAGAAGCTGTGCGTCTGGGGCAACCACTCGCCGACGATGTACGCCGACTACCGCTTCGCCACCGTCGGACGGGCGCTCGGTGAAGGACGCTGATCAACGACGAGAACTGGAACCGCGACACCTTCCTGCCGACCGTGGGCAAGCGCGGCGCGGCCGATCATCGAGGCGCGCGGCCTGTCGTCGGCGGCATCGGCGGCCAACGCCGCGATCTGCCACGTGCGCGACTGGGTGCTGCGGCACCAACGGCCAGTGGACCACGATGGGCGTCGTCGCCGACGGCAGCTACGGCATTCCGGCCGGCATGATCTTCGGCGTTCCGGTCACCTGCGCCGGCGGCGACTACCAGCCGGTGCGCGAACTGCCGATCGACGATTTCTCGCGCAGCTGCCTGGACAAGACCCTGGCCGAGTTGATGGAAGAGCGCGCCGGCGTCGAACACCTGCTGGGCTGAGCGACCATGACCGCCGCTTCGCCCGGGGCGCGCTTTCGCGCCGCACTGGCGCAGGAAAGGCCGCTGCAGATCGTCGGCGCCATCAACGCCAACCATGCGCTGCTGGCCGACGCGCGTCGGCTACCGCGCGCTCTACCTCTCCGGCGGCGGCGTCGCCGCCGGTTCGCTGGGCACTGCCCGACCTGGGCATCAACACGCTCGACGACGTGCTCACCGACGTGCGGCGCATCACCGACGTCTGCGATACGCCGCTGCTGGTCGACATCGACACCGGCTTCGGCCCGAGCGCGTTCAACATCGCGCGCACGATCCGCGCGCTGGGCAAGGCCGGCGCCGCCGCCGTCCACATCGAGGACCAGGTCGGCGCCAAGCGCTGCGGCCATCGCCCCAACAAGGAGATCGTCTCCGCCGCCGAAATGGCCGACCGCGTGCGCGCGGCCGTCGATGCGCGCAGCGACGACCGGTTCTTCGTCATCGCCCGCACCGACGCCCTCGCGGTCGAGGGCCCGGAGCGCGCCATCGAACGGGCGCTGGCCTGCGTCGCGGCCGGCGCCGACGGCGATCTTCGCCGAAGCGGTGCACGACCTCGATACCTACCGGCGCTTCGTCGCGGCGCTGCCCGTGCCGGTGCTGGCCAATCTCACCGAATTCGGCCAGACGCCGCTGTTCGACGCTGGACGAACTGCGCGGCGCGGGCGTCGCCATGGCGCTGTATCCGCTGTCGGCCTTCCGCGCCATGAACCAGGCGGCGCTGCGCGTCTACGAGGCGATCCGCCGCGACGGCACCCAGCGCGCGGTCGTCGACAGCATGCAGACGCGCGAACAGCTGTACGACGTCATCGGCTACCACGCCTTCGAGGCGCAAGCTCGACGCGCTCTTCGCGAAAACGCAAATCCTGACCCGCGCAATCGCGAGCCCGCAACCGATCCGCCAGGACCCAACCGGAGCCGCCATGTCGCAAGCGCCTGCCCCGCCCGCCAGCGGGCCCAAACCCAAGAAATCGGTCGCCCTGTCCGGCGTCGTCGCCGGCAACACCGCCCTGTGCACCGTGGGACGCACCGGCAACGACCTGCACTACCGCGGTTACGACATCCTCGACCTGGCCGCGCACTGCGAGTTCGAGGAGGTGGCGCACCTGCTGATCCACGAGCACCTGCCCAACGCGGCCGAATTGCGCCGCTACAAGGTGCGCCTGCGCGCGCTGCGCGGACTGCCGGCCGCGCTGCGCACCGCGCTCGAGTGCCTGCCGGCGGCCACCCATCCGATGGACGTGCTGCGCACCGGCGTCTCGGTGCTGGGCGCCGTGCTGCCCGAGCGCGCCGAACACACGGTCGAAGGCGCGCGCGACATCGCCGACCGGCTGCTGGCCTCGTGCGGCTCGATGCTGCTGTACTGGTACCACTTCAGCCACAACGGTCGGCGCATCGACGTCGAGACCGACGACGACTCCGTCGGCGGGCATTTCCTGCACCTGCTGCATGGCACGCCGCCGCGCGCAGTCCTGGGTGCGGGCCATGCATACCTCGCTCATCCTCTACGCCGAGCACGAGTTCAACGCCTCGACCTTCACCGCCCGCGTGGTCGCGGGCACCGGCGCCGACTTCTACTCGGCCATCACCGGCGCGATCGGCGCGCTGCGCGGACCCAAGCACGGCGGCGCCAACGAAGCGGCCTTCGACATCCAGTCGCGCTACCGCGACGCCGACGAGGCCGAGGCCGACATCCGCCTGCGCCTGGAGCAGAAGGAGGTCATCATCGGTTTCGGCCACCCCGTGTACACGGTCGGCGATCCGCGCAACCAGGTGATCAAGGAAATCGCCCGGCGCCTGTGCGAGGAGGCCGGCTCGATGCGGCTGTTCGCCGTCGCCGAGCGCCTCGAGTCGGTCATGTGGCAGCAGAAGAAGATGTTCCCCAACCTGGACTGGTTCAGCGCGGTCTCCTACCACATGATGGGCGTGCCCACGGCGATGTTCACGCCGCTGTTCGTGGTCGCGCGCACCACCGGCTGGAGCGCGCACGTCATCGAGCAGCGCATCGACAACAAGATCATCCGTCCGAGCGCCAACTACATCGGCCCGGAGGACCTCGACGTTCGTCCCGCTGGCCGCAACGCCCCTGACCCCCGCAACCGGATCCGCCATGTCATCGTCCAGCAGCAATGCGCGCCCCAAGCCCGACGCGGTCCTCACCGACATCGCCGACTACGTCCTGAAGACCCGCATCACCTCGAAGGCCGCCTTCGACACGGCGCGCTTCTGCCTGCTCGACACGCTCGGCTGCGGCTTCGAGGCCCTGACCTATCCGGCCTGCACCAAGCTGCTCGGCCCGGTCGTCCCGGGCACCGATCGTGCCCAACGGCGCGCGCGTTCCCGGCACGCCAGTTCCAGCTCGATCCGGTCCAGGCGGCCTTCAACGTCGGCGCAATGATCCGCTGGCTCGACTTCAACGACACCTGGCTGGCCGCCGAATGGGGCCATCCGTCGGACAACCTCGGCGGCATCCTGGCGTGCGCCGACTGGCTGTCGCGCACCGCGGTCGCCGGCGGGCGCCGGCCGCTGCTGGTGCGCGACGTCCTCGACGGCGATGATCCGGGCCCACGAGATCCAGGGCTGCCTGGCGCTGGAGAACTCGTTCAACAGGGTGGGGCTCGACCACGTCGTGCTGGTCAAGGTCGCGACCACGGCCGTGGCCGCGGCGCTGCTCGGCCTGGATCGCGGCGAGGTCGTCAATGCGCTGTCGCTGGCCTGGGTCGACGGGCAGGCGCTGCGCACCTACCGGCATGCGCCCAACACCGGATCGCGCAAGAGCTGGGCGGCCGGCGATGCCACCGCCCGCGGCCGTGCGCCTGGCGCTGATTGCCCGCACCGGCGAGATGGGATATCCGTCGGTGCTCAGCGCCCGGACCTGGGGGTTCTACGACGTCTCGTTCGGCGGCAAACCCTTCCGCTTCCAGCGCCCTTACGGCAGCTACGTGATGGAAAACGTGCTCTTCAAGATCTCCTTCCCGGCCGAATTCCACGCGCAGACGGCGGTTGAGGCGGCCATGGCGATCCATCGCGAACTGGCGCGGCTCGGGCGCAGCGCCGACGACATCCGCCGCATCACGATCCGCACGCACGAGGCCTGCCTGCGCATCATCGACAAGAAGGGCCCGCTGCACAATCCGGCCGACCGCGACCATTGCATCCAGTACATGGTGGCGGTGCCGATCCTCTTCGGGCGCCTCACCGCGCAGGACTACGAGGACGCCGTGGCCCGCGATCCGCGCATCGACCGCCTGCGCGACAAGATCGTCTGCGTGGAGAGCAAAGCCTTCACGCGGGACTATCATGACCCCGCCAAGCGCTCGATCGCCAATGCGCTGACCGTGGAATTCGCCGATGGCAAGAAGATGAAGGAAATCCTGGTCGAGTACCCGATCGGGCACCGCCGCCGTCGCAAGGAAGGCATGCCGATCCTGATGGAAAAATTCGCCCGCAACCTGGCGCGGGTGTTCCCCGCCAGGCAGGCCGCCGGCGTCCTCGATCTGGCGCGCGACGCCAGGCGCCTTGACGCCACGCCCGTCCACGAATTCGTCGACCGGATGGTCCTGTGACGCGGCGACCGCCTGCGCCCGAGGGGATGCCCGCGATGCCGCCTCCGCCGCCGGCCGCGCGCGCCGGCACGGACGCCCCGCGGCCCCGCGCCCGTCTGGCGCTTTGCGCCGTGGCGCTGGGCCTGGGTGCCTGCGCCACGAACTACGACCTGACCCTGAAGCCGCGCGACGGCGACACGCCCACCTACGGCACCGCGCAGGACCTGGGCAACGGCCAGGCGACGGTATCGGTGACGGTGAAGGACCGCATCTTCACCGGCACCTGGACCCCGGTGGCGGCGGAGAACGCCACCAATTACGTGGATGCCTCGTCGTGGGGCTGGAGCGGGTGGGGCCCCTTCGGCACGATCCACCGCAGCCGCGGCGACGGCACCGCCAAGGCGCTGCTGCAGTCCAGCGACGGCGGCGTCATGCGCTGCGACTTCTTCGGCCTTGCCGGCGGCAGCGGCAGCGGCCGCTGTACCGACGACAAGGGACTGCTGTACGACGTTCAAATCCGCTCACGGAAATCAAAATGACCTTCCAAGACCCGTTCCAATGCCTGCGCGACCTGCCTGGCGTTCCCGGCGCGCGCTACTACGACCTGGCGGCGCTCGAGCGCGCCGGCCTGGGCCGCATCGCGCGCCTGCCCATATCCATCCGCATCGTCCTCGAGGCGGTGCTGCGCAACTGCGACGGCCGCAAGGTGACGGCCGAGCACGTGCGTCAGCTGGCGGGCTGGAAGCCCAATGCCGAGCGCGAGGACGAGATCCCGTTCGTCGTCGCGCGCGTCGTGCTGCAGGATTTCACCGGGGTGCCGCTGCTGGCCGACCTGGCCGCCATGCGCAGCGTGGCCGTGCGCGACGGCCAGGACCCCAAGCGCATCGAGCCGCTGGTACCGGTCGACCTGGTGGTCGATCACTCGGTCATGATCGACCACTATGGCAGCCCGGAGGCGCTGGACCTGAACATGGCGCTGGAATTCCACCGCAACAAGGAGCGCTACCAGTTCATGAAGTGGGGCATGCAGGCCTTCGACACCTTCGGCGTCGTCCCGCCCGGCTTCGGCATCGTGCACCAGGTCAACCTCGAGTACCTCGCGCGCGGCGTGCATCGCGATGGCGCCGGCATCGTCTATCCCGACACCCTGGTGGGCACCGACAGCCACACCACCATGATCAACGGCATCGGCGTGGTCGGCTGGGGCGTCGGCGGGATCGAGGCCGAAGCGGCCATGCTGGGGCAGCCGGTCTATTTCCTCACGCCCGACGTGATCGGCGTCGAGCTCACCGGCCAGCTGCGCGGCGGCGTCACGGCCACCGACCTCGTGCTCACCATCACCGAGATGCTGCGCCGGGAGAAGGTGGTCGGCAAGTTCGTCGAATTCTTCGGCAGCGGCACCGCCAGCCTGTCGCTGCCCGACCGCGCGACGATCGCCAACATGGCGCCCGAGTACGGCGCGACCATGGGCTTCTTTCCGGTCGACGACCGGACGCTGGCATATTTCCAGGGAACGGGGCGCAGCGCGGAGGAGATCGACCGGTTTGCCGCGTACTTCAAGGCGCAGGGGATGTTCGGCGTTGCGCGCGCCGGCGGACATCGACTTCACCAAGGTGTTGCGCCTTGATCTGGCCAGCGTCACGCCCTCGCTGGCCGGGCCGAAGCGGCCGCAGGACCGCATCGAGATCGGCAAGGTCAAGTCGAACTTCGACGGAGCTGTTCCCGGCGCGGCCGGCGCAGGACGGCTTCAACCAGCCGACCGAGCGCCTGCACCGCAGCGTCGCCACCGAGAACGGCTATCACATCGCCAGCGGCGACGTGCTGATCGCGGCGATCACCTCCTGCACCAACACCAGCAATCCCAGCGTGCTGCTGGCCGCCGGCCTGCTGGCCAAGAAGGCGGTCGAGGCCGGTCTGCGCGTCAAGCCGCAGGTCAAGACCTCGCTGGCGCCGGGTTCGCGCGTGGTCACCGAGTACCTGCAGCGCACCGGGCTGCTGCCGTACCTCGAAAAGCTGGGCTTCAACGTCGCGGCCTACGGCTGCACCACGTGCATCGGCAACGCCGGCGACCTGCGGCCCGAGATCGTCGACGCAATCACGCGCAACGACCTCGTCTGCGCCGCGGTGCTGTCGGGCAACCGCAATTTCGAGGCGCGCATCCATCCGAATCTCAAGGCCAATTTCCTGGCCTCGCCGCCGCTGGTCGTGGCCTATGCGATCGCCGGCACGGTGCTGCGCGACCTGATGACCGAACCGGTCGGCATCGGCACCGGCGGGCGCAAGATCTGGCTCGGCGACATCTGGCCCACCGGCGCCGAAGTCGACGCGCTGCTGCCGCTGGCCATGGATCGCTCAGGCCTTCCGCAGCAACTACGCGCCGCGTCCGCTCCGAACCGGGCAAGCTCTGGCAGGCCGATCGCCGGCGGCGCGGGCCAGACCTACTCCTGGCCGGAGTCGACCTACATCGCCGAACCGCCGTTCTTCGCCGACTTTTCCATGCAGCCGGCCGCGGTAGCGCCGCCTGTCAAGAACGCGCGGGCGCTGGCGGTGTTCGGCGATTCGATCACGACCGACCACATCTCGCCGGCCGGCTCGATCAAGGACAGCTCGCCGGCCGGCCGCTGGCTTACCGCGCACGGCGTGGCGCAAGGCCGACTTCAACAGCTACGGTGCGCGGCGCGGCAACCACGAAGTGATGATGCGCGGCACCTTCGCCAATGTCCGCATCAAGAACCTGATGATTCCGCCGGCGGCGGACGGTTCGCGCGTCGAAGGCGGCATCACGATCCACCGGCCGTCGGGCGAGCAACTGCCGATCTACGACGCGGCGATGCGCTATCGCACGGCCGGCGTGCCGACCATCGTCTTCGGCGGCGAGGAATACGGCACCGGCTCGTCGCGCGACTGGGCCGCCAAGGGCACGCAGCTGCTGGGCGTGCGTGCGGTCGTGGCGCGCAGCTTCGAGCGCATCCACCGCAGCAACCTCGTCGGCATGGGCGTGCTGCCGCTGCAGTTCAACGGCAGCGACAGCGCCGAGACCCTGCAGATCGTCGGCGACGAGACCTTCGACCTGCTGGGCCTCGAGGACCTGCGCCCGCGCCAGAAGGTGACGCTGGCGATCCGGCGCGCCGACGGCGCGCTGCGCACGGTCGAACTGACGCTGCGCATCGACACGCCGATCGAGGTCGACTACTACCGCCACGGCGGCATACTGCCGTTCGTGCTGCGCCAGCTGCTTGCGGCCTAGTGCCTGGCCGGGGTGAAGGCCCGCGCATGCAGGACCGAGCGCGGCGCCGCCGCGGGTGGTGATCGACACCAACGTCTGGCTCGACCTCTACGTGTTCGGCGATGCCGCGGCGCAGGCGCTGGCGCTGGCGTTGCAGGCGTGCCGCCTCCAGGCGATACGCAATCCGGCCTGCGACGCGGAACTGCGCCGGGTGCTGCTGCGCCCGCAATTGGCCGGGCGCCTGGCGGCGGCACCCGACACGGCGGCGGTGGCCGCGATGCTGACGGCGGCGCCCGCGCCCTCGGCAGCACTACCGCCCTGCCAGCCGGCCGCGGCGCTGCTCGACGCGTGGGAGCGCCTGGCCACCGCGTGCCCGATCACGCAGGCGGCGCCATGGCGCTGCACCGACGCCGATGACCAGAAGTTTCTCGACCTGGCGGTCAGTTGCGGCGCCGCGCTGCTGGTGAGCAAGGACCGCGCGCTGCTGCGCCTGGCCGGCCAGGCCCGCCGCCGCAGCCTGGCGATCCTCGCGCCACAGCGCTACGCTGGCGCGGGCGCCGGCAACCCGGGATATCGTTGAGTCCGGCACTCGCGCCCTCGATCCCCCGCATCGCCGGTCCCATGCCCATTCCTGGCGCCCTGCCCGCCACCGCCGCCGCACTGCTGGGGCCGTCCCGGCTGCCCGGTGTCGGCACGACCATCTTCACCGTGATGTCGCAGCTGGCGCTCGAGCGCGGCGCGATCAACCTGGGTCAGGGCTTTCCCGGATTTCGACGGCGATCCGCGGCTGCACGCGCTCGTCGCCGAAGCGATGGCGCAGGGGCGCAACCAGTATGCGCCGATGGCCGGCGTCGCCGAACTGCGCCACGCCGTCGCGGCCAAGATCGAGCGCCTGTACGGCCGACGCTACGACGCCGAGCGCGAGATCACCATCACCGCCGGCGCCACGCAGGCGATCCTGACGGCCGTGCTGGCCGTCGTGCGCCCGGGCGACGAGGTCATCGTCCTGGAGCCGGCCTACGACAGCTACGGGCCGGCCATCGCCCTGGCCGGCGGCGCATGCGGTCGCGCGTGCCGCTGGACCACGCGCGCGGCTACCGCGTCGACTGGGACCGCGTCGAGGCGGCGCATCACGCCGCGCACCCGCCTGCTCATCGTCAACTCGCCGCACAACCCCACCGGCACCGTCTTCGCCGACGGCCGACATCGCCGCGCTCGAACGCCTGGTGCGCGCGCCACGGCATCTTCCTGCTGTCGGACGAGGTCTACGAGCACATCGTCTTCGACGGCGGCGACCACCTCAGCGTGGCCGGCTCGGCGACGCTGGCCGCGCGCACCTTCGTCATATCGAGCTTCGGCAAGACCTTCCACACCACCGGCTGGAAGATCGGCACGTGCTGCGCGCCGGTGGCGCTGAGCGACGAATTCCGCAAGGTGCACCAGTTCAACGTGTTTGCGGTGAACCATCCGATGCAGGCGGCCATCGCCCGCTTCCTGGCCGACCCGGCGCCGTACCAGCAGCTGGGCGCCTTCTACCAGGCCAAGCGCGACCACTTCCTGGCCGGACTGGCCGCGACCCGATTGCGCGCCTTGCCCTGTCCGGGGACCTACTTCGTGCTGGCCGACTATCGAGCCGTCTCCGACGAACCCGAGGCGGTGTTCGCGCGCCGGCTGGTCGAACGCCACGGCGTTGCCGCCATACCGGTCTGCGCGTTCTACCGCGCGAGCGTCGACCATGGCGTCGTGCGCCTTTGCTTCGGCAAGCGCCGGGAGACGCTGGACGCGGCACTCGAACGCCTGGCCCGCGTCTGAGGACGCGCGCGGCGGCCGGTCGGCCCGCTACAGGATCTGCGCCACGTCGCCGAACGCCAGGCGCGGCCCGCGCGGGTGGTAGCGGGCCGGATCCGCGGTGCCCAGGTTGACCAGGAAATTGGACTTGTACCGGCCATCCGGGAAGAACTCGGCATCGACGGCGGCCGGATCGAAGCCCGACATCGGGCCGCAGTCCAGGCCCAGCGCGCGCGCCGCAATCAGCAGATAGGCCCCCTGCAGGCTGCCGTTGCGCATCGCGGTCGCTGCGGCGGCGGCCGCGTTGCCGGCGAATATCGGCCGCGCGTCGTAGGCCGGATATTGCGATGGCAGGTGATCGTAGAAGAGCGTGTCGCTGGCCACGATCACGGTCACCGGCGCGGCCATGGTCTGGGGCACATTGGTCGGCGACAACGCCGGCTTGAGGCGTTCCTTGGCGGCGGCGCTGCGCACGAAGACGAACCGCGCCGGCTGGCAGTTGAATGAGGTCGGTCCCCACTTGAGCAGGTCGTAGAGCGATTCGAGCGTGGCGTCGGCGATGGTCTCCGCCTGGAAGCCGTGCGCGGTGCGGGCGCCGCGAAAGATCTGGTCGAGCGCAGGGTCGTTCAGGGCTGCTGGCATGACAGGGTCCTTTCGGGTTCGGTGCGATTCGGGTATCGGCGCGCTTCACGCATCGCCGCTCGCATCGCCGGCCGCATCGGCGTCGCCCGGCGGCAGCAGGCGGGTGGAATGCTCGCTGCTCAGCGCCTCGACATCCTTGAGCGCGCGCTGCATCTGGCGGGCGCGGGTGTCGGCGTTGTCCAGCGTGTTCGACACGGTCCGCACCTGTTCGCGCACCTTGGTCAGCCAGTCGCCGAAACGGCCGAACTCGGTCTTCACCGCGCCCAGCAGGCGCCAGACTTCCGCGGAACGCTGCTCGATGGCCAGCGTGCGAAACCCCATCTGCAGCGTATTGAGCATCGCAAACAGCGTGGTGGGGCCCGCGATGACCACGCGCAGTTCGCGATTGAGCGCATCGACGATGCCCGGCCGGCGCAGGATCTCGGCGAACAGGCTCTCGGAGGGCACGAACAGGATCGCGAAATCCGTCGTGTAGGGCGGCTCGATGTACTTGTCGCGGATGCTGCGCGCCTCGAGCTTGATGCGCCCCTCCAGTGCCCGCGCGGCCTCTTCGACGGCCGCCGCATCGCCCAGTTCCTGCGCCGCCTGCAGGCGTTCGTAGTCCTCGGCCGGGAACTTGGCGTCGATCGGCAGCCACACGCTGTCGCCGTCGCCGCGGCCGGGCAGGCGCACCGCAAAATCCACGCGTTCGCTGGAGCCCGGACGGGTGGGCTGGTTGACGGCGTACTGGTCCGGCAGCAGGACCTGTTCGAGCAGGGAACCGAGCTGCGCTTCGCCGAAGGTGCCGCGGATCTTGACGTTGCCCAGCACGCGCTTGAGATCGCCGACGCCGGCCGCGAGCGACTGCATCTCGCCCAGCCCCTGGTGCACCTGCTCCAGGCGCTCGGACACCAGGCGGAACGATTCGCCCAGGCGCGTCTCCAGGGTGGTCTGCAGCTTTTCCTCGACCGTGGCGCGCATCTGGTCGAGCCTGGCCTCATTGCCCGCCTGCAGGGTCTGCAGGCGGGCCTCGAGGGTCGCGCGCACGTCGGCCAGCCCGCGCTGGGTGACGGCGGCCATCTCGCGCAACTGGTCCTGCATGGTGCGTCCGTACATCCCCAGTTGCTCGGTATGCACGCCGGTGGTCTGCACCAGCTGCGCCCCGAAGGCCGCCTGCAATCCGCTCAGGCGGTTGTCGCTCTCGATGCGGGCCGCGCTGGCCCCCCCTTCCAGGGTCTGGCGCAGCTCGCGCTCCAGGCGTTCGTTGTCCTCGTGCAGGCGCGCGATCGCCTGCTCGAGCACGCCGGTGGCCAGCCGTCCGCGCGTGCTGGCGCGGTTCCAGGCCACGGCGAAGCCGAACAGCACCGCCAGGTTGAGCAGTGCCAGAGCGAGGGTGGCGATGAGGGGGTTTTCCACGGGTTGCGTACCGTCGGCGTGAGGGGGGTCGGCGTGAGGGTGTCCAGGTGGCGGGCGGGCGCTAGGCGGTTGCCGCGGGCATCAGGCTTCGCGCAGCGAGCTCATCGGTGGCGTCGCCAGTATGCGCTGCATCCCGGAGCGTCCGCCCAGCCACGCCGCGGCGATGCCGCCGCCCAATCCGGCCAGCAGCACCCAGGGCTGGGGCCGGAAGGTGAATTCGAAAACGAAATGTGCCAGGGCCGCCGCCACCGCGACGGCGCCCGCCGCGGCCAGCAGCCCGGCCAGGGCGCCGATCAGCGCCAGCTCCGCGCTCTGCGCGCGCGCCAGCCGGCGGCGCGTGGCGCCGAGCGCGCGCAACAGCGCCGCCTCGCGCACCCGCTCGTCCTGGGTCGCGGCCAGCGCCGTCACCAGCACCAGGACCCCCGCCGCCAGCGCAAAGGCAAAGAGGAACTGCGCCGCGGCGATGACCTGGTCGAGCATGGCGCGCACCTGGCCGAGCAACTGGTCGATGTCGATGATCGTCAGGTTGGGAAACTCGCGCACCAGCGTGGACACCAGGCCGCTCTGCTCCGGCTGCAGGTGAAAGGACGTGATCAGGCTCTGTGGCGCGTCGCGCAACAGCGCCGGCGAAAGGATGGCGAAGAAATTCACCCGCATCGAATCCCAGTTGACCCGGCGGATGCTGGTCAGCCGGGCCTCGACCGGCTGGCCGGCGACGTCAAAGACCAGGCGCTGGCCCGGCACCACCCCCAGGCGCTGCGCGATGCCCTCCTCCAGCGACACCTCCGCCGAATCGGCGCCGAACCAGGCTCCGGCGACGATGGTGTTGTGCGCCGGCGCATCGTCGCGGTACGAGAGGTTGAATTCGCGCTCGACCAGCGCGCGGGTGCGCTCGTCGGCGTAGCTGGCGGGTTCGACGGCGCGGCCATCGATGGACACCAGGCGGCCGCGAATCATCGGTTCGAGCGTCACGTCGGCGATCCCGGCCTGCGCCAGGCGGGCGCGCAGCGCCGGCGCCTGGTCGGGCTGGATGTTGATGATGAAACGGTTGGGCGCGGTGCGCGGCGCCTGGCCGCGCCATTGATCGATCAGATCCGTGCGAACCAGCGCCAGCAGCAAAAGGGCCATCAGGCCCACGGCCAGGGTGACCGCCTGCGCCACGCTCGCGCCCGGCCGGCGCTGCAGCGCCGCCAGCGCCAGGCGCCATGCTGCGCCGGCGCCGGCTGCGCCAGCCGCGCGCCGCCGCGCGCCTTGCAGACCTCGCAGCAGGCCGCGCGCCACCAGGGCGAAAAGCCCGATGCAGCCCAGGAACCCGGCACCGACGATCGCGCCCAGGCGCAGGTCCGCGGCGACCCAGATCAGCAGCAGCGCGAAACCCGCGGCGCCCAGGCCATAGCTCAGTACCGTGCGCACCGTCGGATCGCCGACATCGCGCCGCAGTACCCGCAGCGGCGGCACGCGGCGCAATTGCTCCAGCGGCGGCAGGGCGAAACCCAGCAGCAGCACGAGACCCAGTGCAAGCCCCTGCAGCGCCGGCAGCATGCCCGGCGGGGGCACCGGATCGGGCAGGAGGCCGGCCAGCGAGCGCAGCAGGACGACGTGCAGGCCCAGTCCCGCCAGTACGCCCGCCATGCCGGCAAGGATGCCGACCAGCGCGAATTCGGTCGCGAACAGCCGGGCGATCTGCCCCTGGGTCAATCCGAGGCAACGCATCAGGGCGCAACTGTCGAGGCGACGCGCCGCGTAGCGGCGCGCGGCATTGTTGACGGCCACCGCGGCGATCAGGGCCGTGAGCAGTGCCACCAGGCCCAGGAAGCGGTCGGCCCGGGCGAGCGTGCGTTGCATTTCCGGCCGGCCCTCCTCGAGCGTCTCCAGGCGTTCGCCGCGCGCCAGTTGCGGCCGGATCGCCGCCACCAGGGCGTCGACCGCGTGGCGCTCGCCGGCGACCATCCAGCGGTAGGTGACGCGGCTGGCCGGCTGCAGCAGGTCGGTCGCCGGCAGGTCGCTGCTGGCGATCAGGACCCGTGGCGCAAAGCCGAGCACCTGCAGCGAGCGGTCGGGCTCGGCCGTCAGCACCGCGGCGATGCGCAGGCGCGCCTTGCCCAGGCGGATCCGATCGCCGACGTCCAGGCCCAGCGCCGCCAGCAGCGGTGCGTCGACCCAGGCGGTGCCGGCCGCCGGCCCGCCGACGACGGTACGGCTGGCCGTACCGGCGCGGACCTGCAGCAAGCCGCGCAGCGGATAGCCCGGGGTAACGGCCTTGACCGCAACCAGGACGCTGGCATCGGCCGGGCCATCGGCCATGGCCATGCTCGGGAATGCCAGCGACTGCGCGCTGCGCAGCCCCAGCCGCGACGCCTGCGCCTCCCAGCGCGCGGCGACGGCGTGGTCGGCCTCGAGCACGACATCGCCGCCCAGGTACTGCGCGGCGTCGGCATGCAGCGCCTGGCGCAGGCGGTCGACGAAAAAGCCGACGCTGCTGATCGCGGTGACGGCGATCAGCAGGGCAAGAGCCAGCAGCCGCAGATCGCCGCTGCGCCAGTCGCGCGGCAGCATGCGCAGGGCCTGGCGCAATGGCATCGAGGTATGCATCGGGGATGGATTCTACGGCCCCGCGCCCGCCGCGGCGGTCAGCCGGGCGCGCTGCGCACCGCGCGCGGGCGCGGGTCGGCCACCGCCCGGAAGGCCGCGGCATCGAAGGCCTGCAGCAGTCCGCGCGCCTGCGCCGGCGATGCATGCAGCCAGTCGTCGTAGTGCGCCGGCGTCACCACGACGACGGAGCGCTTCTCGTCGCCGGGCGCGTGGAACCGCCCCATCAACGGATGACCGTCGGCATTGATGGTGAGCATGCTGAACGAGCGGATCGCCGGCGCGGCCGGTGCATGCCAGGTCTCCCAGATGCCCGCCACGCAAAAGCCGTCGCCGTCGGCCGCCTCGATGCGCCAGCGCACCGCGCGCCCCGACGCGTACGACGATTCGTAGAAGCACTGCAGCGGCACGAGGCAGAATTGCGCCCGACGCCAGGCGTGGCGAAAACTCGGCTTGTCGGCGACGGTCTCGCTGCGGGCGTTGTACGTGCTGCGGGCCATGCGCGCGTCGCGCGCCCAGGGCGGGATCAAGCCGAAGCGGGCCGCCACGCAGGCGCGGCCCGCCGGCGCGGCCAGGACGATCGGTACGACGTACGCCGGGAAGGACTCCTCGGGATACTCGAAATCGACGTCCAGGCCAAGCCGTTCGGCAATGAAGTCGCGGCTGCCCGGTCGGTAATTGGTGCACATGGCCGGAGCGCCGCGGCGCGAGCGCCGCGCCTACCTGTTGATCGTTTCCGCGCCGACCTTGCAGACGACCTCGTCCTGCGAACCGGTACCGCCGGAACAGCCGACGGCGCCGATGATGCGGCCGTCTTCCACCAGCGGGATGCCGCCGCGCGAGGCGATCACGTCATCGAGGGACAGCAGGTATTTGAGATCCTTGGCCTGCAGCAGGTCCTCGAAGACCCGGGTCGCGCGCCGGTACTTGACCGCCGCGCGCGCCTTGTGCTCCGCGATGGCGATCGATGCCAGCTGCGCGCCGTCCATGCGCAGGAAGCTCACGAGGTTGCCGCCCGAATCAACCACCGCGATGTTCAGTGGCCAGCCGCGCCGGGTCGCCTCGCCCGCCGCCGCCTGCACCGCGGCCTGGGCGCGCTGCGCGGAAATCGGGGCCCCGTACGGGATGTTGAACGGCATTTTCTCGGGTACGACATCGCGCGGATCCGGTGCGTGCGCGGCCGCCGGCGCCGCGCCCTGCTGCGCCGCGACCGGCGCCGCCAGCGCCAGCAGCCCGGTTGCCGCGCACGCGGCCAGCAGGCGCGCGACCTTGCATTGCGAATTGCGTCTCATGGTTCCTCCTGGGTGGGTGGTGCCGTCACGAGCCGCGCTCGATCAGCTCGATGCGGTAGCGATCCGGATCCTCGACGAAGGCGATAACGGTGCTGCCGCCGAGCACCGGCCCCGGCTCGCGCACGATGCGCCCGCCGGCGGCGCGGATGGCGGCGCAGGTGGCCGCAACATCGTCGACGCCGAGCGCGATGTGGCCGTAGGCCGTCCCCGCCTCATAGCCGGCGACGCCATAGTTGTAGGTCAGTTCGATTTCCGCGTGGCCGTCGGCGTTGCCGCGGCCGGGACCGACGAACGCCAGCGTGTATTTCTGCTGCGGGCGATCGCTGGTGCGCAGCAGGTTCATGCCCAGCACGCGCGTATAGAAATCGATGGACCGCTGCAGGTCGCCGACCCGCAGCATGGTGTGCAGCATTCTCATCGCGAAAACCGCTCCTTGGGTCGCGCACGTCGGGCACCGGACCGCGACCGGTCCGGCGCGGCGCCGGCGCCGGCGCCGGTCTCGTTAATATGCCGCCTTGCGGGTTAACCGGTACATTTGCGGGTGCCGGCAAACTCCGGACGGTGCGGGGCGCATGGCCCTTGCGCGATCGATGGATGGCGCAAGGGCGGCGTCCCGGGCCAGCATAGCAGCGGGATGGAGTCTATAAGAACGCCCGCGCCAAGGACACCGTACACCAGGACGCAAACCCTCAGGAGACAGACCATGAACCCGACGCGCCGCCAACTCTTCCAGGGGCTACTGGCCTCGACACCATTGGCCTTGCTGGGCGGCAGGGCCGCGGCCGCCGAACCCGTGAACCTGAAGATCTCCCACCAGTTGCCCGGCGGCAGCGCGACCGAGGGCGATTTCCGCGATCGCCTGTGCCGGGGCCTTTGCGGCCGAGGTCGAAAAGCGCACGGCCGGCGCGCTCAAGTGCACCGTCTATCCCGAGCTCGTCGCTGATGAAGACCAACGTCCAATTCAGCGCGCTGCGCAAGGGCGCGCTCGACATGTCGCTGGTGCCGCTGTCCTATGCCGGCGGCGAAGTCCCGGAAGTCGAACATCGGCCTGATGCCCGGCGTCGTCACTTCCTACGAACAGGGCACGCGCATGGAAGACCGCCGAGGTCGGCAAGGAACTGTCCAACATCCTGGCCGACAAGGGTATCATCGTCGTCAGCTGGATCTGGCAGGCCGGCGGCGTGGCATCGCGCAGCCGACCCGATCGTCGAGCCGGAGGACGCCAAGGGCCTGAAGATCCGCGGCGGCAGCCGCGAGATGGACATGGTGCTCAAGGCGGCCGGGCGCGTCGGTGCATCTCGCTGCCGTCCAACGAGATCTACGCGGCCATGCAGACCGGCGCGCTGGACGCGGCCATGACCTCCTCCACCAGCCTGATCTCGTTCCGCCTCGAGGAGGTCGCCAAGCACCTGACCACCGGGCGCGGCAAGCGCCTACTGGTTCATGTTCGAACCGCTGATGATCTCGAAGCCAGGTCTTCGACGAGCTGCCCAAGGCCCAGCAGGACATCATCATGACGGTCGGCGCCGAGCTGGAGAAGTTCGCGCTCGAAGCGCGCGCAAGGCCGACGACCAGTCGCGGTGGCCGCGATCTACGAAAAGGCCGGCGCCAAGGTCCCACGACCTGACCGAGGCCACGGTGCAAGAAGCTGGCAGGCGATCGCCCGGGAAACGGCATGGAAGGACTACGCGGCGCACGAACGAGAGCTGCGCCCGCCTGATCGCCCTGGCCGAGAAGACCGCGTGAGCCCGGTCCGCACCCGGCGGCGGCCGCCGGCTCCGGTGCGCCCGGCCGCGGCCGGCGCGCGCTGCGGCCGTGCTCGAACTGGCCGCGGCGCGCGTGAACCGCGTCATGCTGGTCGCTCGGCATGCTGGCGCTGCTGGCCGCCGCCGTGCATCCTGCGCTCGGCGGTGTTCCTGCGCTATTTCCTGCAACAGCCCGACCGACTGGCAGGACGAGACTGCCGTGTTCCTGCTGGTCGGCGCGATCTTCCTGTGCGGCGCCTTCGTGCAGGCAGCGGCGCGGCCACATCGGCATCGAGGCGATGGCCGCGGTGCTGCTCGCCGCGGTCAATCGCTGGCGCCGCTGCTGGTCGATCGATGTCGTCTGCGCCGCTTTCTGCACCTTCTTCGCCTGGTAAGTCGTGGACGCTGCTGCATGAGGCCGTGCGTCGAAGGCCAGACGACCTCGTCGACCTGGGCGCCGCCGCTGTGCGATACCCTACGGCCTGATGGCCGCGCGGCATGACGCTGCTGTGCGCTGCAGCTGCTGCTGCAGGTCGCTCGCCGGCGTCGCCGCGCAGCACGGAGCGCGCCAATGAGCACCGGGGCGCTCGGATCCTCTACGGCGCTCGGCACGCTGCTCCTGATGTTCTCCGGCATGCCGATCGCCTTCGCGCTGGGCAGCATCGCGTCGTCTTCATGTACTGTCTTCATGCCGGCATCGTCGCTGGACACGGTCACGCAGAACGTCTACGAGGAGATGGCGAGCATCACGCTGCTGTCGATCCCGCTCTTCATCCTCAAGGGCGCGGCCATCGGCAAGTCGCGCGCCGGCGCCGACCTGTACTCGGCCATCCACGCGTGGATGCACACGCATTCCCGGCGGACTGGGCATCGCCAACGTCTTCGCCTGCGCCCTGTTTGCCGCCATGGCCGGCTCGAGCCCGGCGACCTGCTCGGCCATCGGCAGCGCCGGCATCCCGGAGATGCGCGCGCGCGGCTACTCGCCGGGCTTTGCCGCCGGCATCATCGCCGCCGGCGGCACGCTGGGCATCCTGCTGCCGCCGTCGATCACGATGATCCTGTACGCGGTGGCCGCCGAGCAGTCGCTGGGACGGCTGTTCCTGGCCGGCATCGGCCCGGGCATGCTGCTGGTGGTGCTGTTCTCGGTCTATGCCGCGTTCCGTTACCGGCGCGAATACAGGCGCGCGCTGGATGCCTACCACGAGCGGCGGCACGCAATCGGCCTACCTCGACGACGATGACGCTGACGCCTGACGACCAGTACGAGCATGCTGCCGCGCGTGCTGCCGTTCGTGATCCTGCTGATCGGCGTCATGGTCGCGCTCTACGGCGGCTTCGCCACGCCGTCCGAAACCGCCGGCCTGGGCGGCGCTCCTGGCGCTGGTGCTGATCGCGGTCATCTACGGCATGTGGCGGCCGTCGCGAGCTCGAGCCGATCCTCGTCCAGCACGCTGAAGGAATCGACGCATGCTGATGTTCATCATCGGCATGTCGCTGCTCTATTCCTACGTGATGAGCTACCTGCACATCAGCCAGTCGGCGGCCGAAGTGGATCGTCGCCATGCAGCTTGTCCAAGTGGGTGCTGCTGGCGGCGATCCTGCTGATGGTCGTGGTGCTGGGCTTCTTCCTGCCGCCGGTATCGATCATCCTGATGACCGCGCCGATCATCCTGCCGCCGCTCAAGGCCGCCGGCTTCGACCTGATCTGGTTCGGCGTGGTCATGACCATCGTCATGGAGATGGGGCTGATCCATCCGCCGGTCGGGCTCAACATCTTCGTCATCAAGAATATCGCGCCGGACATCCCGCTGCAGCGACATCATCTGGGGCGTCACGCCGTTCGTCGCGCTGATGATCGTCGCGATCGTGGTGTGCTGCATGTTTCCGTCGATCGCAACGTGGTTTCCCGCCCGGGTCATGGGTTGACCGGGCGCACGCGGCGCACGCGACGGTGGCTGCGGATCGCCGCGGGCCTGCTCGGCGCGCTGTGCCTCGGCGGAGCCGCCGCCGCGCCGGCGGCGGCTGCCGGCACGGCCGACGAGGCGGGCGACCGCACGCCGACGCCGCTGGAGCGCCTGTGGCAGGAACCCGACGGCATCGGCATCGTGCCATTCCGGCAAAGCGACGTGATGGTGACGCACACCAGCCTTCCCAACGACGCCCCGTACAGTCCGAATCCGGCCGACCGCGTGACGACGGCAACGCCGCTGAACCACACCGAGATCAAGTTCGATTTCAGCCTGAAGGCGCCGGTGGTGCCGAGCCGCGTGCTGGGCCATGACAACAGCCTGTGGGTGGCCTACAGCCAGCAGTCCCACTGGCAGGCCTTCGCGGCGTCGCGTTCCCGGCCATTTCGCGAAAGCGACTATGCGCCCGAACTGATCTTCTCGCACCGCCTGGCCGAGGCCGGCTCGACGGCGCCCGGCATGCGGCCGCTGTTCGTCAACATGGGCATGCTGCACCAGTCCAACGGCCAGTCGGATCCGCTCTCGCGCAGCTGGAACCGCGCGTACGTGCAATGGGGCCTGGAGCAGCGCTGGTCGGCCGACGAGAGCGTGGCGCTGCTGCTGCGACCCTGGTGGCGCCTGCCGGAAGCGGCGGCGGCCGACAACAATCCGGATATCGCGCATTACCTCGGCTACGGCGACATCGAATGCGACTACTGGAACGGCGACCGCCTGACGTCGCTGCTGGCGCGCGTGCGCTCGCTGCAGCTGGATTTCTCCACGCCGCTGCTGTTTCTCAGCGGCACCCGCTCGCGCAAGCGCGCGCTGCAGCTGCACCTGCAGCTGTTCACCGGCTATGGCGAAAGCCTGATCGACTACAACCAGCGCCATACGACGCTGGGCGTCGGCTTCTCGGTGCCCTACGGGCTGTAAGATCCGTCATGTTCAGCCTGGCGGCGATCCTGCTGGCCGTGGTCCTGTGCGTCTTCGTCTTCCTGCTGATCTAGCCCCCGCCCGCCGCCGCATTGCGCACCGCCTACCCGAACCCGATCGCGAGTCCCTCCATGCCAACGCCCAGCCCCGGTGTCTTTGCCGATCTCGATCTCGGGGAGCCGCTGCTGCTCGCGTTGCGCGACGTCGGCTACGAGGTGCCATCGCCGATCCAGGCAGCCACGATTCCGCTGTTGCTGGCGCAGCGCGACGTGCTCGGGCAGGCGCAGACGGGCACGGGCAAGACGGCCGCCTTCGCCCTGCCCATCCTCGCACGCCTGGGGGCGGCCGGCGGTGCCCCGCAGGCGCTGGTGCTGGCGCCCACCCGCGAACTCGCCATCCAGGTGGCGGAGGCATTCCAGCGCTATGCGGCGCACCTGCCCGGCTTTCACGTGCTGCCGATCTACGGCGGACAAAGCTACGGTCCGCAGCTGTCGGCGCTGCGCCGCGGCGTGCACGTCGTGGTGGGAACGCCCGGCCGCGTGATCGACCATCTGGAAAAGGGCTCGCTGGACCTGTCGCAGCTGCGCACGCTGGTGCTGGATGAAGCCGACGAGATGCTGCGCATGGGCTTCATCGACGACGTCGAGCGCATCCTGCAGAGGACGCCGCCGGGGCGCCAGACGGCGCTGTTCTCCGCCACCATGCCGGCCGAGATCAAGCGCATCGCCAAGACCTACCTGCGCGAACCGGCCGAAGTCACCGTCGCCGCCCGCACCAGCACCGCGGAGAACATCCGCCAGCGCTACTGGCTGGTCAGCGGCATGCACAAGCTCGATGCGCTGACCCGGATCCTCGAGGCCGAACCGTTCGACGGCATGATCATCTTCGCCCGCACGAAGATGGCCACCGAGGAACTGGCGGGCAAGCTGCAGGCGCGCGGATTCCCGGCCGCGGCGATCAACGGCGACCTGCAGCAGCAGCAGCGCGAACGCGCGGTGGGCCAGCTCAAGGACGGCAGCATCGACATCCTCGTGGCCACCGACGTGGCCGCGCGCGGCCTGGACGTCGACCGCGTCAGCCACGTCATCAACTACGACGTGCCCACCGACCCGGAAAGCTACGTGCATCGCATCGGCCGCACCGGCCGCGCCGGCCGCAAGGGCGAGGCGATCCTGTTCATCACCCCGCGCGAACGCGGCCTGCTGCGCGCCATCGAGCGTTCGACCCGGCAGACGGTCACGCTGCTGGAACTGCCCACGATCCAGGCGGTGAACAACGTGCGCATCGCGCGCTTCAAGGAGCAGATCACCGAAACCCTGGCCGCCGGTGAACTCGAGCTGTTCGCCGCCATCATCGAGGACTACGAGCGCGAGAACAACGTTCCGGCCAGCGAAATCGCCGCCGCCCTGGCAAAGCTGGCCCGGGGCGGCGCCCCGCTGCTGCTGGCCAAGGATCGGGTGCACGACCCGGTGCCTGCCATCGTCGCCGTGCATGCCGCCGCGCCGCCGCGTGCCGCCAAAGGCGCGGCCAGGGCCGCCGCCGGCGCCCGGCCGCCGGCGGCGGGCGGCAGCGTGACCTATCGCGTCGACGTCGGCAAGGTGCACGGTGTCAAGCCGGGCAACCTCGTCGGGGCCATCGCCAACGAAAGCGGCCTCGATGCCAAGGCGATCGGACGCATCGAGATCGCCGACACGTACAGCCTGATCGAGCTGCCCGCCGCCATGCCGGCGCGCATGCTCGCGCACCTGCAGCAGGTGCAGGTGGCGGGGCGCGCGCTGCGCATCCGCGCCGGCGGCACCATGCCGCCCCTGCGCGGCCAGCGCGGCGCGACGCAAGCGGCATCAGCGGCAGGAACGCGGGCGGCCGGCGCCGTGCCGGCGAAGGCACGCGCCAGGAGGACCAGGGCGCCATAGCGCCTCCGCCGGCGCGCCGCGACGCACAGCGCCATCGGCGCCGTCGCCGGGCGGGCCGGCGTCAGGGCGCGCCGGCCGTCCGCTGCGGCAGCGTCCGCAGCAGCGCACCCACCATGGCGGCACCCAGGCGCTTGCTGCGCCGGCCGCTCCAGCCCGCCTGGGCATCGGGCAGGTTGGCGTTGTCCTTGAAAGGCATCTCGAGCGTGAACGACAGGCATCCGAGGCGCTGGGCCACCCAGTGCGAGGCCAGCGCCAGCATTGCCGGCGCGTAGGGCGCACGCGCATAACCGTGCTCGGTCTGGAAATCGGGACTGAGCTCCTGCAGCGTCGACCCGAATTGCTGGTCGCGGCGGCGCTGCGCTGGCGTGTAGTCCGGCAGCGCCTCGCTGCCGGCGACGAAGACGTACGGCAGCCCTTCGTCGCCGTGCACGTCCAGAAAGGCCGCCGCGCCGGTCGCCAGGATGGCATTGCGCACCAGGAAGACTTCGGGGCTGGTCGCCATCGACGGCTCGGCCCAGGCGCGGTTCAGGTCGACTCCCTGGGCGTTGGTGCGCAGGTTGCCCAGCGCGCTGCCGTCGGGATTCATGTTGGGCACGATGTGTATCTGCGCCATCGCCAGCAACTGGCGCGCCACCGGATCGGCCGCGTCGCCCAGGCGTTCGACCATGCCCTCGGCGAACCATTCGGCCATCGCCTCGCCCGGATGCTGGCGGCAGACGACCCAGATCTGGGGACTTGCGGGATCGTCTGCACCCGCCTCGATGACATCGACGGAGCGCCCGGCGCCGGACCTTCCCAGCGACCGCACGCGCAGGCCGTGCTGCTGCTGCGCCTGCGCCAGCAGTGCCGCATGCCGCTCCATCGAGTAGGGCTCGAAATAGGCGAACCAGACCAGGTCGGCGGCACAGTTCAGCCGCACGGTGAGATGGTTGCCGTCGAACGCCGTCGGCACGCGGAACCAGTTCGTCCGGTCATACGATGCGACGGCGCGATAACCCTTCCACCCTTCCGGATACGAGGATCCGGCAACATCGAGGATGCGCAGCGTGACGTCGGTGCCGCGCGCACCGGACAGGCGGAAGTAGAACCACTGGGAGAAGGCGGCGGCGACATCCGGACGCAACGCGAGCCGGACGTCCGACGCGTCGCCGGCGTCGATCACCTGGATGGAGCCGCATTCGAAGTTGCTGTCGATATCGATCATGTGCCCGTCCGGCCGGCGCGACCGGCGGCCGCGACCGGCGGCCACCGCAGCCGGCGATGATACGACGCCGCCGCATCGCGCCGGCACGGCCCTGACGCGATCAGGGTTGGCAGTGCGGTGCGGGGCGATGGTTCGTGCAAGAATGCGCGGTGCGGTACCCATGTCTTATGCCCGTCGTTCCCCGTCGGAGGGTTTCATGAAGATTGCCGCGCGTGCTGCGCTTGCCGAAATGGCCCTGATGGCATCCCTGGCCGCAGCGCTGCCGGTCGCCGCCGCCGGCACCGGCGCAAATGGGTACGCCAACGCGCGTGACGATGCGCAGCCGGACGCGCAACTGCAGGCCGCCATCGGCAGCCCCCGGCGCACGGCCAGGTTCGTGCAGCGCGACGCGGCGCGTCACCCGCAGGCGGAACTCGAATTCTTCGGGCTGCGGCCGGACATGACCGTGGTGGAAATCAGCCCGGGCGGCGGCTACTGGACCGAAATTCTGGCGCCTTACCTCAAGGAACGGGGCACCTACTATGTCGCCGTTCCGGCGGCCGGCGACCCCGAGGCACCCAAGCCCGGAAAGGATGCCTTCCGCGCCAAGCTGGCGGGCGATCCGGGCACCTACGGCAAGGTCATCGTGAGCGAACTCGGGCAAGGTCACTACGCGGTGGCGCCGCCCGGGACGGCCGATCTGGTGCTGACCTTCCGCAACCTGCACAACTGGATGGGCGCCGGCTACGCCGCCGAGGCGATCGACGGCTTCTACCGCGCGCTCAAGCCGGGCGGCATCCTGGGCATCGAGGAGCACCGCGGCCGCAACGACGTGCCCCAGGACCCCAAGGCCGACAATGGCTACGTGCGCCAGGACTACACCATCGACCTGATGCGCAAGGCCGGATTCGAGTACGTCGGCGCATCTGAAGTGAACGCCAACCCGCGCGACACCAAGGATTGGCCCGAGGGCGTCTGGACCCTCCCGCCGACCCTTGCGCTGAAGGACAAGGATCGCGCGAAGTACCTTGCCATCGGCGAGGCCGACAACTACGTCATGAAGTTCCGCAAGCCCCGTCGCTGAACGGTGCCGCCCGCCGGCGTCACCCGCGTCCGCTGGCCGCAGCGGCCGGGCGCGGGACGCCGCGCGGCGGCGCCATGATGAAGGAGCCGCCATGCAAGACAACCACCGCACCACCCGACGTTCGCCGACCATTGCCGCCGTTCTCGGCCTGGCCCTGCCCGTCCTGCTCGCGGCCGGGCCCGCCCGCGCCATCGATGCGCAACTGCAGCAGGCGATCGAACGCGGCAAGGAGAACTTTCTGCACAACACCTTCGGCGGCACGGGCCGCGTCTGCGACAGCTGCCACCTCGGCGGCGGTACCCAGCCGGGGCGGCGGCCCGACGGCCAGGCGATGCCGAGCCTGACGAACGCCGCGGCAGTCTTTCCCCGGCTCTCGAAGGACGACCGGCAGGTGATTACGCTGCCCGACCAGGTGCGACGGTGCGTCGCCGGTGCCGTCCAGGGCAGCCCGCCTGCATACGGCAGCGACGAGCTCAATACCCTCGTGGTCTACGTCACGTCGCTGTCGCAGGGCAAGACCATCGACCTGGGGGCCGCCCCCCGCTAGGCAGGCACCGCCGGGCGGCCGGTCACCGGCACGGAGCTGCGCGATTTGAATCGAAGCATTGCGTTCTTTGACGACCAGTTCCGCCGCGCCCCCAGCGAGGCGGCGCTGCAGCTCAATCCGTTCGAGCAGCTGGCGCTGCCGTATCTCAGCGGCACGGTGCTCGATTTCGGCTGCGGCCTCGGCAACCTGGCGTTTGCCGCCGCGGCCCGGGGCTGCATGGTGAGCGCCCTCGACGCCAGCCCCGCCGCGATCGCGCACGTGCGGGCGCGCGCCGACGCGGAGCGGGCCGCGGTCATGGCGACGCTCGCGGATCTGCGCGCGTACCCGCTGTCGGGTCAGTACGACTGCATCGTCTCCATCGGCCTGCTCATGTTCTTCGACTGTCCGGGCGCCGCCACGGTGCTGGCGCAACTGCAGGCCCACGTTCGCCCGGGCGGCCGCGCCATCGTCAACGTCCTCGTCCAGGGCACGACCTATCTGGACATGTTCGATCCCGCCGGCTACTGTCTGCTGACCCCATCGCAGCTGCGGCAGCGTTTCGCCGGCTGGCATGTCGATCGCTTCGAGCTCGGTGAATTTGACGCGCCGCGGGGGACCGTGAAGCGCTTTGCAACGATCGTCGCGCGCAAGCCCGGCGCCGGGGAGGATGCGGCGGCCTCCGGCTGAACGGCTCGGGGAAATGGAAGGCGTGGGATTCGAACCCACGAGAGGCTTGCGCCCCTGCTGGTTTTCAAGACCAGTGCCTTAAACCGCTCGGCCAGCCTTCCCCGGAGGACGACGCTTATCTTAGTCGACCGCCGGAAAATGGCCTTCGGCCATGGTGCTTGATTTGCATCAAGCCGGCGCGACGCCCGGATCGCCGCCGCGTGGCCGCAATAGGTATATTGGCCATACACCTTCAGGAAGCACGGCAGCCATGCCGGCGGACGCAGCGACGCCACGCCCCCCCCCGGCAAGCCAGCCGGACCCGGCGCACGTCGCGCCCCGCTCCCCGCCGTGAACGGCCATGAAACTCACCGGATTCACCGACTTCAGCCTGCGTGTCCTCATGTACCTCGCGGTGGACACGACGCGCGGGGCGACCATCGCCGAGATCGCGCAGGCATTCGGCATCTCCGGCAACCACCTGGTGAAGGTCGTCCATTTCCTCGGGCGCAAGGGCTGGATCGAGACGGCCCGCGGCAAGGGTGGCGGCATGCGCCTCGCGCTGCCCCCGGAGCAGATACGCATCGGCAGCGTCGTGCGTGACACCGAGGGCACGGATATCGCGGCCGAATGCTTCGCCGCCGGCGGCGGTCACTGCGTGATCTCCCCCTGCTGCCGCCTGAAGGATGTCCTGGGCGAGGCCGTCACCGCGTTCTACGTCGCGCTGGATCACTACAGCCTCGCGGACATTGCGCGCAATCGCCGCGCACTGGACCGGCTGTTGCGGATCGAGGCGGCCCGGCCATGAGCAAAGTATCCGCCGCGCCGCGCCGTTTCGCGCTCTGGGATCTGGGCTTCCGGCCGTTCTACCTCCTGGCGGCCACGTTCGCCGCGCTGTCGATTCCGCTGTGGGCACTGCAGGTCGCCGGTCTGCTCGGCCGCGCCTACCTGGCCGGTCCGGTGTGGCATGCCCATGAGATGCTCTTCGGATTCGTCCTGGCCGTCATCGTCGGTTTTCTCTTCACGGCCGCACGCAACTGGACCAATCAGCCGACGCCGACGGGAATCCCCCTGGCGGCTTTGGCGCTCCTGTGGATCAGCGCCCGCATCCTGGTGCTGACGCCATTTGCCTGGGCGGCGGCACTGGCCAATGTCGCGTTTCCCCTCGCGGCCGCCGGCGCCCTGGCAATGGCATTCATCCGGGCGGGCAACCGTCGCAACTACTTCTTCGCCGGGCTGCTGGCGCTGCTCGCCGCCGCCGCCGCACTGGTGCACCTGGCCCAGCTCGGCGTCGTGACCGCCCCCGCCTGGCTGGGCCTGCAGTTGGGCCTGGACGTCGTTCTCGTCATCATCGCGGTGATGGCCGGTCGGGTCATACCCATGTTCACGAACAATGCGGTGGCCGGTGCCGCCGCCAGGCGCCAGCCGCTGGTCGAGAAGGCGGCGCTGGGCCTGGTGCTGGCGCTGACGGCCGCCGACCTGGCAGGCCTCGATGGCGCGCCGCTGGCCATCGTGGCGGCGCTGGCCGCCGGCGCCCACGGACTGCGCTGGGCGCTGTGGCAGCCCTGGAAGACGGCCAGAACCCCGCTCGTCTGGGTCCTGCACCTTGCCTATCTCTGGGTGCCGATTCACCTGGCGCTGCGCGCGCTGGCCGCGCTGGGCGTCGTTGCTCCGTCGATGGCGACGCACGCCCTGACCGTCGGCGCCGCCGGCGGCCTCATCATCGGCATGATGACGCGGACGACGCGCGGCCATACCGCGCGGCCGCTGCGCGCGGACCGGTACGATACGAGCTGTTATCTGCTCGTCGCGCTGGCGGCGGTGGTGCGGGTCTTCCTTCCCATGCTGGCGCCGGGCCAGGCGCTGCACGCGATCCTGGCCTCCGCGGGCCTGTGGTCCGGCGGATTCGCCGTTTTCGTGGTGCGCTACGCGCCGGCCCTGACGGGCCCGCGCCTCGATGGCAGGCGCGGATGAACGTCGACTTCGCCACCGTGAGGCTCGTGCACCAGGGCGCCGTGGCGCTCTCGGTGGGCGGCTTCGTGCTGCGTGGCGCGGCGGGGCTGGCCGGCGCCGGCTGGGTCGGCAACCGGACGGCCCGGACCCTGCCGCATGTGGTCGACACGGTGCTGCTGCTGTCGGCCCTGGCGCTGGCGTGGATGCTGCGGCTCACGCCCGGCAACGCACCATGGCTGGCGGCCAAGCTCGCCGGACTGGTGCTGTACATCGGATTCGGCATGGTCGCGCTGCGGCCGGGGCGCGCGCCCGCCCTGCGCCGTGCCGCTTTCGTCGCGGCGCTCGTCACGGTCGGCTGGATGGTCTCGGTGGCCGTGACGAAGCGGCCGCTGGGCCTGCTGGCGGCGTGCCCGCAGGACTGCGCCGCGGCCGGCGCCCGCTTCACACATCACGACCTGGCACGGGATACGACATGCAAAACGACATGATTTCACCTACGGACGCACGTGCGGTGCTCACCGATGACCTGCTGCGCAGCTTCGACACACCGGGCCCGCGGTATACCTCGTACCCGACCGCGGACCGCTTTGCCGGCCGCTTCGGCCCGGACGATGCCGTTCGGGCGCTGCAGGCACGCCGCGCGGCCAGCGCGTCGGCGCCGCTCTCGCTGTACGTGCACATTCCGTTTTGCGAGTCGCTCTGCTATTACTGCGCCTGCAACAAGATCATCACCCGGCACCACGAGCGCGCCGGCGAGTACCTCGACGCGCTCGAGGCGGAGCTGGCATTGGTAGTCGAGTCGCTCGGCACCGGGCGGCCGGTATCGCAACTGCACTTCGGCGGCGGCTCGCCCACTTTCCTGTCCGACGCCGAGCTGGCGCGGGTGATGCATGCGCTCGGATCGGCCTTTGCGCTGTCCGACGATTCGGAGGTTTCCATCGAGGTGGACCCGCGCACGGTGACGCCGGATCGCCTGGCGCACCTGCGCCGGCTGGGATTCAACCGCCTGAGCTTCGGCGTGCAGGATTTCGATCCCGACGTCCAGCAGGCGGTGCACAGGATCCAGTCGTTCGGCATGGTCGAGGAGCTGATGTCCAGCGCCCGCGCGCTGGGCTACGTATCCATCAATGCCGACCTGATCTACGGGCTCCCCAGACAGACGCCGGCGAGCCTGGCGCGCACGATTCGGCAGATCGGCGAGCTGCGGCCCGACCGCATCGCGCTGTATTCCTATGCGCACCTGCCGGAACGCTTCAAGCCGCAACGACGCATCGCCGACGCCGATCTGCCGATCGCGGCGCAGCGGATTGCCATGCTCGGCGAATCCATCGCCGGGCTGCTGGCGCGTGACTACTGCTACATCGGCATGGACCATTTCGCGCTGCCGGACGATTCCCTGGCCGTCGCCAAGCGCGAAGGCCGCCTGCAGCGCAACTTCCAGGGCTACAGCACGCAGCCGGACTGCGACCTGGTCGCCCTCGGGGTTTCGGCCATCGGCCGGGTCGGCACGGTCTATTACCAGAACGCCAAGACCCTGCCCGAGTACTACGATGCGCTGGCCCGGCGCCGGCTCCCGGTCGTGCGCGGCTACGCGCTGACCCGCGACGACGAACTGCGGCGCGATGTCATCATGGCCCTGATGTGCCAGGGCCAGGTGCGCTTCGACGCGGTTGAGCGGACCCACGACATCCGCATGCACGAGTATTTCGCCGCCGAATTCGCCCGCCTGCGCGGCATGGCCGACTCCGGCCTGGTGACCATGGACCACGAGGCGATACAGGTCACCACGGCAGGCTGGTTCCTGGTGCGGGCGATCGCCATGGTCTTCGATCGCCACTTGCGCGAATCCGAGGAACGGCACCGCTTTTCGCGGGTCGTCTGACGCGGGCCGCGCGGCGGACCCGCCGGATCCGCCGGATCCGCCGCCACGGCGCGGCGCCCTTGAGCCGTTCCCCGGCGTCGCGCCGCACGCGCGCGGTCACGCGCTGTTCTGCGCACGCACCAGTTCGGCAAGCTTGCCGGCGTGTTCCTCGAGTTCCATGTTGCGGACCGCCAGCAGCAGCTCGCGCCAGTACTCCTTCTCGGCGCCGATCTCGTTGCCCAATGCCATCGCGTTCTCGAGGGCGGCCCGGAACTCGTTGCAGTGGATCTGATGCTCGACCTTGGCCCACACGGCCTTCGCGCTGTCCGACGGCAGCCGCTCCGGCAGGTAGTACCGCGAAGCCGCGAGGTGCCGGCTGATCTGCGCTTCGGCCTCCGTCAACTTGGCGCTGCCCAGCAGCTTGTAGATCGAATCGACGTGCGTCATGGCGGCCTCTTGCTAGCGGATCAGGCCTGCGCCGCGCGCCCACTGGAACTTCGCGCCCAGCACCGCAACGGGGATTTCCGTCGAGTAGGCGTACGCCGGTATGCCGTGTTGATAGAGGTAGTCGGCAGCCTCTTCCACCTGGATGTCTCCGGCCAGCGACGCCACGATCGGCTTGTCGATGCCCCTGGCCTTCATCTCGTCGACCACCTCGACGACCATCCTCGCGAAGACCATGGGCGGCGTGATGATCGTGTGCCAGTAGCCCAGGATCAGCGCATGGATGCGCGCGTCCTCGAGGCCCAGGCGGATCGTGTTTTGATAGGTCCTGGGCGGCTCGCCGCCGGTGATGTCGACCGGATTGCCGGCGGCGCCGAACGGCGGGATGAACTTGCGGAAGGCCGCGTCGAGGTCGGGCGGCATGGTCATCAACGACAGCTTGTTGTCGACGCAGGCATCGGACAGCAACACGCCCGATCCGCCGGCACCGGTGATGATCACGACGTTCTCGCCCTTGGGCGTCGCCAGCAGCGGGATGCCCCGGGCAAAATCGAGCAGCTCGCGCAGCGATTTCGCCCGGATCACGCCCGACTGGCGCAGGACGTCGTCGTAGATCTTGTCGTTGCCCGCCAGCGCGCCGGTGTGCGAGCTGGCCGCCCGGGCGCCCAGGTTCGTGCGGCCGGCCTTGAGCATGACGACCGGCTTCTTGCGCGAGACGCGCCTTGCGACCTCGGCGAAATTGCGGCCGTCCTTGAGGTCCTCGCAATGCTGCGCGATGATCTGCGTGTTGTCGTCCTGCTCGAAGAAGGTCAGCAGGTCGTCCTCGTCGATGTCGGACTTGTTGCCCAGTCCCACGATCGCCGAGACGCCCATCTTGGCCGAGCGCGAGAATCCGATGATCGCCATGCCGATGCCGCCCGACTGGGACGACAGCGCAGCCTTGCCCTTGACGTCGTATGGGGTGCAGAACGTGGCGCACAGGTTGCGCGGCGTGTAGTAGTAGCCGTATATGTTGGGGCCCATCAGGCGCACGTCATACTTGCGGGCGATCGCCACCAGTTCCTCCTGGCCCGCGACATTGCCGGTTTCGGCGAAGCCGGACGGGATCAGGATGGCGCCGGGAATCTTCTTCTCACCGACTTCGACCAGGGCCTGGGCCACGAGCTTGGCGGGGATCGCGAACACCGCGACGTCGATGGTCCCGGGGACGTCCTTGACGCTCTTGTAGACCTTCTTGCCCAGGATCTCCGACGCCGTCGGGTGGATCGGATAGATCGCGCCCTGGTAGCCGCCGTTGATCAGGTTCTTCATCACCGAATTGCCGATCTTGCCGTCTTCCGACGAGGCGCCGATCACCGCCACGGCGTCGGGCTTCATGATCCGGTTCATCTGGCGGACGATGGTCTCCTGGCTAGGCCGGTAGCGTACCGGCTGCGGCGCGAAGTCGAGGACGATGCGCACATCGGCGGCGATGGCGCCTGCCGCCGTCGCGAAGACCGGATTCAGGTCCAGTTCCGCTATTTCCGGGAAATCGTCGACCAATTGCGAAACCCGCTGGATCACGCCGGCCAGCGCCTCGCGGTTGACCGCCGCGGCGCCGCGCACGCCCTTGAGAATCTGGGCGGCGGCGATGCTGTCGAGCATCGATAGCGCATCGTCGTGGCCGGTCGGCGCCAGGCGGAAGGTGACGTCCTTCATCACCTCCACCAGGATGCCGCCCAAGCCGAAGGCCACGAGCTTGCCGAATGCCGGATCGGTGACCGCACCGATGATGACTTCCTGGCCGCCGGCGAGCATCTGCTGCACCTGGACGCCCAGCAGGACCGCGGCCGGATCGTGCTTCTTCGCGTTTGCCATGATGGTGGCAAAACCCTGCGCCACATCGTCCGCGCCCCGCAGGCCCACGAGGACGCCGCCGGCCTCGGTCTTGTGCAGGATCTGCGGCGAGACGATCTTCATGACGACGGGAAAACCCATCGTCTTCGCCAGGGACACCGCTTCGGCGGCGGAGGTCGCGAGTCCTTCCTGCGGCACCGGAATGCCGTAGGCATCGCATACGAGCTTGCCCTCCGGCGCCGTGAGCGCATCGCGCCCCTGTGCCCTGGCACCATCCAGGATTCGACGAACTTCCACCTTTTGGCTTGTCATCTCTGTTCCTCCGCAATGCGCTTTTGCCGACCGCTCTGGATCCCCCCGCTGCCCTGCAAATCAAATCGCCTTCTGCGCGCGCAGCGCGGCGATCCGGTCCTTGTCGTAGCCGAGTTCCGCAAGGATCTCATCGGTGTGCTCGCCCAGCAGCGGCGAGCGCGTGACGTCCGTCGGACTGTCCGACATCTTGATGGGGTTGCCGACGCTGAGGTATTTGCCGCGAGTCGGGTGATCGACCTCGACCACCGTCCCGGTCTTGCGCAGCGACGGCTCGGCGGCGATCTCCTTCATCGACAATATCGGCCCGCACGGGATGTCGCGCCGGTTCAGCAGGTCCATCACCTCGAATTTCGTGCGGGCGCTGGTCCATTGCTCCACGCGCGCGAATATCGACATCAGGCGCGGCAGGCGCGCCTTGGGCGTCGCATAGTCGGGGTCGGTGATCCATTCGGGCATGCCGATCACCTCGCAGATGTCCTTCCAGACCGGCGCCTGCGCGATGAAATAGATGTAGGCATTGGGATCCGCTTCCCAGCCCTTGCACTTGAGGATCCAGCCGGGCTGCCCGCCGCCCGATGCATTGCCGGCGCGCGGCACGGCGTCGCCGAACTTGCCGTGCGGAAACTGCGGGTACTCGCTCATGACGCCGGTGCGCGCAAGGCGCTGCTGGTCGCGCAGCTTCACGCGGCACAGGTTGAGCACGCCGTCCTGCATCGCCGCCAGCACCTTCTGCCCGCGCCCGGTCGCATGGCGCTGATACAGCGCCGCGACGATGCCGAGCGCCAGGTGCAGGCCCGTGCCCGAATCGCCGATCTGCGCCCCGGTCACCAGCGGCGGACCGTCATCGAAGCCGGTGGTGGACGCCGAGCCCCCGGCGCACTGGGCGACATTTTCGTAGACCTTGCAATCCTCGTAGGGCCCCGGCCCGAATCCCTTGACCGAAGCGACGATCATGCGCGGATTCAGGCTTTTGACGCGCTCCCACGTGAAGCCCATCCGGTCCAGCGCGCCGGGCGCGAAATTTTCCACCAGCACATCGCAGTGCCTGACCAGCGCCTCGAGTATCGCCTTGCCCTCGGGATGCTTCGCGTCGACCGTTATCGACCGCTTGTTGTGGTTGAGCATGGTAAAATACAGGCTGTCGACGTCGGGTATGTCGCGCAGCTGCGAACGCGTGATGTCGCCCTCCCCGGCCCGCTCCACCTTGATCACGTCGGCGCCGAACCACGCCAGCAGTTGCGTGCATGTCGGACCGGACTGCACGTGGGTGAAGTCGAGAATGCGCACGCCATCGAGTGCCTTGCCCATGAAAGCCTCCCAATAAGCCGAACCACACTGCCGGGTACCGCGCGCGCCGCGCCGGGCCTACGCAACCGGTCGCAACGCAATTTGCCCGGATCTGCCTCCCGCCAACATGCCGCCGAAGCCGTTGACCGCGACGTCCGCGATCGTGTGCCGGTCCAGCGTCGCCAGGAAATTGCGCCGCGCGTCGTGCAGGATCGACTTGAGCGTGCAGGCCGGCAGCAGTGGACAGCCGCGCTTGTCTGCATTGAAGCACTCGACGATGTCGAAACGTTCTTCCATGTCGCGCACGACGGCGCCCAGGTTGATCAGCGCGGGGGCGCGCGCCAGGCGTATGCCGCCACCCTTGCCGCGGACCGATTCGATGTATCCGGCGCCAGCCAGCCGGGTGACGACCTTCATGAGGTGATTTTCCGAGACATGGTAACGCTCGGCAATCTCGGCGACCGTGCACAGCCGCTCCGGATTCGCGCTCGCATATATCAGCACCCGCAGCGAGTAATCGGTGAAGCGCGTGAGTTGCATGGCTTGCAATAGGCCCTTGACCGGCGACGGCGCGCCGGAAAGTTCCTGCCCGGCCGAAAAGACGCACGCAATGGTTGGCTATTGTTATCCACTTTTGCTTGTCGATCCACTTCCCTGGCGCAAAAGCCGCATAAATAATGCCATTTTTTGCCGATCCGGCCCAGATCCCGCCGGTTCGCCGGCAGGCGGCGCATATTGCGCCGCAGCGGCCGCCTCCTGCCGGCGCGTGCATCCCGGGGTCGCCCGACGCCGCGATTTCGGGATGCGCATGCTTGGGACCCCGGTCCGCGCCCCGATGCGCCGCGCACCGGCAGGATTCACGCCGGGCGCGGGTTAAGATTTGCCGCCATGACGTTCGCGCCCGCAACCCTTTGCGCCGCCCTCGCGCTTGCCGCCGCCCTGGGCGCGCCGCCGCTGCAGGCCGCCGAGGCCGCCAGGCCGGCGCTGAGCCTGACGACGCTGGCCGGCGAGGACTTCGACCTCGGCCACCAGCGCGGCCATGTCGTCGTCATCCATTTCTGGGCCACCTGGTGCCCGCCCTGCATCGAGGAGATGCCGGCGCTGCAGCGCTTCTTCGAGCGCTACCAGGCGCGCGGCGTCGAGGTCATCGCCGTCAGCCAGGATCGCACGCGCGACATCGAGGAGGTGCACCGCATGATGCACCACATGAAGATGACCTATCCCGTCGCCCTGGCGCACACGGCCAGCCGCAACAGCTTCGGCGAGCAGGCGGCGCTGCCGGTGACGTACGTGATCGACGCTGCCGGGAATATCCGCGGCGAGTTGCGGCCGAAGACCCGGCCGCTGACGGAGGCGGCGCTGGCGACGATCATCGATCCGCTGCTGCCGGCGCCCTGAGCGCGCGCCGCGCGCGGCCGCGCGTCAGCCGGCCTTCTTCACCAGCCGCGGTTCGCGCAGCAGTTCGCCAAAGCGCTGGGTGATGGACGCCGCCATGCCCGCGGCGTCGAGTCCGGCTGCCGCCAGCAGGCGGGCGTGATCGCCATGATCGATGAAATGATCGGGCAGGCCCAGGCGCAGCAGCGGCACGCGCCGCTGCAGCTGCTCCAGGCCTTCGGCGCACGCGCTGCCTGCGCCGCCGGCCAGCACGTTTTCTTCCACGCTCACCAGCGCATCGTGGCCATCGGCCAGGCGCCCCAGCAGGTCCAGGTCGAGCGGCTTCACGAAGCGCATGTCGGCCACGGTCGCGTCCAGCGCCTCGGCCGCCGCCAGCGCCGGGTGCAGCAGCGGGCCGAACGCCATGATGGCGATGCGCGCGCCCGGCCGGGCGGCGGATTCGCGCACCACCTCGCCCCGGCCCAGTGCCACGGCGTCCAGGTCCGGCGCCGGCGCTGCGCCGCTGCCCGCGCCGCGCGGATAGCGCACGGCACTCGGGCCGTCGTGGGCGAAACCGGTGCTGAGCATGCGGCGGCACAGGTTTTCGTCGCTGGGCGTCATCACGACCATGTTGGGGATGCAGCGCAGGTAGGAAAGATCGAAGACCCCGTGGTGGGTGGCGCCATCGGCGCCCACCAGGCCGCCGCGGTCGAGCGCGAAGAGCACCGGCAGGTTCTGCAGCGCGACATCGTGGATCAACTGGTCGTAGGCGCGCTGCAGGAAGGTCGAATAGATGGCGACGACGGGCCGCAGCCCCTCGCACGCCAGCCCGGCGGCGAACGTCACCGCGTGCTGCTCGGCGATGCCCACGTCGAAATAGCGCTCCGGGTATTCGCGCTCGAAGCGCACCATGCCGGAGCCTTCGCGCATCGCCGGCGTGATGGCCACCAGGCGCGGGTCGGCGGCGGCCATGTCGCAGAGCCAGTCGCCGAACACCTGGGTGTAGGTGACCGGCGCGGCCCCCGACTTGCGGATGCCGACCGCCGGGTCGAACTTGCCCGGACCGTGGTACAGGATCGGATCGGCCTCGGCCTTGTCGTAACCGTGGCCCTTGCGCGTGACCACGTGCAGGAACTGCGGTCCGACGATGCCGCGCAGGTTCTGCAGCGTCGGCACCAGCGAATCCAGATCGTGGCCGTCGATGGGTCCGATGTAATTGAAGCCGAATTCCTCGAACATGGTGCCCGGCACGACCATGCCCTTGGCATGCTCCTCGAGCTTGCGGGCCAGCTCGAGCATCGGCGGCAGGTGCTTGAGCACCTGCCGTCCGGCGCTCTTGGCAGCCATGTAGAAGCGCCCGCTCATGAGGCGCGCCAGATGGCGGTTGAGCGCGCCGACGGCAGGTGAAATCGACATGTCGTTGTCGTTGAGGATCACCAGCAGGCGCACGTTGTCGGTGACGCCGGCGTTGTTGAGGGCCTCGAAGGCCATCCCGGCGGACATCGCGCCGTCGCCGATGACGGCGATGCTGTGGCGCGGATCGCCCTGGCGCTGCGCCGCCACGGCCATGCCGAGTGCCGCCGATATCGAGGTCGAGGAATGCGCGGTGCCGAAGGCGTCGTAAGGCGACTCGCTGCGCCGCGGAAACCCGGAGATGCCGCCCTCCTGGCGCAGCGTGCGCATCGCATCGCGCCGGCCAGTAAGGATCTTGTGCGCGTAGGTCTGGTGACCCACATCCCAGACGATGCGGTCGTTGGGCGTGTCGAATACGTAATGCAGGGCCAGCGCCAGCTCGACCGTGCCCAGGTTGGAACTCAGGTGCCCGCCGGTGCTGGCCACCGAATGCAGCAGGAAGGCGCGCAGTTCGGCCGCCAGCGGGGCCAGCTGGCCGCGCTCCAGGCGCCGCAGGTCCGCGGGAGAGTCGATCTGGGGCAGCAACGGGGTCAATGTCGCCTCACGATGATCAGGTCGGCCAGCTGGCCCAGGCGCTCGACGCGCGCCGCCGGCAGTCCGGTGTCCTGCAGGGCGCGGTCGGCCGCCCGGCGCAACTGCTGCACGCGCGCCTTGGCCTCGGCCATACCCAGGACGGATACGTAGGTGGGCTTATTTTGCGCTTCATCCTTGCCGGCCGTCTTGCCCAGTTCGGCCGAGCTCGACTCCACGTCCAGGATGTCGTCGACGATCTGGAAGGCCAGTCCGATGGCGGCGGCGTAGCGCTCGAGGGCGGCCGGCGCCGCGCCCTCGAGCGCGCCGGCGCGCGCCCCCATGAGCACCGAGGCGCGCAGCAGGGCTCCCGTCTTCATGCGGTGCATGCGTTCGAGCGCCGCCGCCTCGAGGCCGCGTCCCTGTGCCGCCAGATCGAGCGCCTGGCCCCCGCACATGCCCTCGGTACCGGCCGCCTGCGCCAGCATCTGCATCAGGTCGAGGCGCACGGCGGCTCCCAGCGGCGCCCGCCCCAGGACGGCGAAGGCCTCGGCCTGCAGCGCGTCGCCCGCCAGCATTGCCGTGGCCTCGTCGAAGGCGACGTGCACGGTGGGCTTGCCGCGCCGCAGGACGTCGTTGTCCATGCACGGCATGTCGTCGTGCACCAGCGAGTAGGCATGCACGTACTCGACCGCCAGGGCGATGTGATCGAGCGCGACGGCGTCGGCGTGCGCGGTCTCGCCCGCGGCGTACGCCAGCAGCGGCCGGATGCGCTTGCCGCCGTCGAGGACGGCGTAGCGCATGGCCTGGTGCAGGCGCTGGGGTTCGCGCTCCGGCCCCGGCAGGTGGCGTTGCGCCTGGCGCTCGAAACGCTCCTGGTGCGCCCGCATCCAGTCGGCCAGCGCGGGTGCGCCGGCCGCGACCGCCGCGTCGGGGTTCACGGCTCCGTGCCCCGCAATTCGTCGGGGCCCAGCGCGGTGAGCACATCCTTGTCGAGCTTGCGTATCTCCTGCTCGGCCGCGCCCAGGCGCGCCTGGCAATAGCGCGCCAGCTCGGCGCCCCGGCGATAGGCCGCGATGGAGTCGTCCAGGCCCAGCGCGCCCGATTCCATCTGGCGCACCAGGCCGTCGAGTTCCTCGAGCGCCTGCTCAAAGCTCAGCTCCTCGGGGCGTTTGGGTTCCGCAGCTTTCTTCATGAACGCGCATTCTAGCGGCTAGATCCCCGCCCCACGGCCCCGGCGCGCGGCCGCCGGGTACACTGGATCGCCGACGCCGGCCGGTCCGCCACGGCGCAGGCCCTTCCCCGACCATGACAAACGAACGGCATTGCGGCAGCACCGCTCCAGCCCCCGGCTGGGACGGGCTGGTCGCGCCCGAGGCGCTGCACGGCGCGCTCGCGGGCGCGCGGGTGTGCCTGCTGGACTGCCGCTTCGACCTGGCCCAGCCGGCGCTGGGCGAACAGCAGTACCGACAGGGGCACCTGCCGGGCGCCCATTTCGCCCACCTCGACCGCGACCTGGCGGGCCGCAAGACCGGCGCCAACGGCCGCCACCCGCTGCCCGACCGCACGGCGCTGGCCGCGCGCTGCTCGGCCTGGGGCATCGACGCCGACACCCCGGTGGTCGCCTACGATGCCAGCGACGGTTCCTTCGCCGCACGCGCCTGGTGGCTGCTGCGCTGGCTCGGGCATGCGCGGGTCGCGGTGCTCGACGGCGGCTGGCCGGCCTGGGTGGCCGCGGGGCTGCCCGTCAGCCGCGACGTGCCGCCGCCGCAGCAGGGCGCATTCGCGCTGCGCGCCCCGCTGCAGGCGGTGGCCGGCATCGACGCCGTGCTGGCCGCGAGCCGCGCCGCTGCGGCGCACGGGGCCGCGCCGGCACTGCTGCTCGATGCACGCGCCCCCGACCGCTATGCCGGCAGCAACGAAGCGATCGATCCCGTCGCCGGCCACATTCCCGGCGCCGTAAACCGCTTCTGGAAGAGCAACCTCGATGCGCAGGGCCGCTTCAAGCCGCCGGCGCAACTGCGGGGCGAATACGCGGCCTTGCTGCAGGAGCGCGCGCCGGACCGGGTCATCCTGCAGTGCGGCTCCGGCGTCACGGCCTGCCACGATGCGCTGGCACTGCACCTGGCAGGCCTGGATGGTGCGGCGCTCTTCCCGGGTTCGTGGAGCCAGTGGGTTGCCGATCCGGCGCGACCCATAGCCCTGGGTCCGGCGCCGCTGGGCGGCACGGCGCCCCGAACCTAGACCGCGGCGTGCGCCGTTGCGGGTGGCGCGACGCTCAGGCGTCGATCCGCATGGCCAGCAAGGCGACGCCGACGCCGATGAAGACGAAGGCGACCTCCGGCAACGACTGCCGCAGCGAGGAGCGGCGCATGAGTTCGGGCAGCAGGTCCGAAAGGGCGATGTAGATGAAGCTGGCGGCAGCCAGCGCCAGGGCGTACGGCAGCAGCGACTGCGCCGCGGCCAGCAGGAAATACCCGGCAATGCCGCCCAGCACCGCCGAGGCGCCTGACAGCAGCAGGAACAGGAACGAGCGCCGGCGGCTGAACCCGGCATTCAGCAGGATCATGAAGTCGCCGACTTCGTGCGGAATCTCGTGCGCCAGCACCGCCAGCGCGGTGATCCAGCCGGCGCGCGCATCGACCAGGAAGGCCGCGGCGATGACCACGCCGTCGGCAAAGTTGTGGAACGCATCGGCGACGAGGATGGGGTAGGCGCCGCGCCCGGCCTGGTGCGAGTCGTGGCCGTGGTCATGACCGTGGCCGTCGCCCTCGTGGTGATGGGTGTGGTGGATGAGCGTTAGCTTCTCGAGCACGAACATGCCCAGGATGCCCAGCAGCACGGTCCAGCCCAGCGCCGGCGGCGCGATACCCGCCGCCAGCGCCTCGGGCACGAGGTGCACCAGCGCCGTGGCCAGCAGCAGGCCGATCGATACGTGCACCAGGCGGTCGACCAGCCCCGACAGCCAGCGAAATCCCAGCAGCGCCGCCAGGCTCAGCGATACGACGGTCGAGGCAAGGTTGGCCGCGACGATCATCAGGACGGTCAGCATCAGTGCGCCTCGTCCCAATTGGCTCCCACGCCGACGTCGACCTCGAGCGGCACCTGCCATTGCACCACGCCGGTCATCAGGCCGGGCAGGGTCGCGCGCACGGTCGCCAGTTCGTCCTCCGGAACCTCGAACACCAGTTCGTCATGCACCTGCATCACGAGGCGCGTCGCCAGCCGTTCGTGCCGCAGCCAGCCGTCGGCCGCGATCATCGCCAGCTTGATCAGATCGGCCGCGGTGCCCTGCATCGGCGCATTGATCGCAGCCCGTTCCGCGCCCTGGCGCCGCGGGCCGTTGCCGCCGTTGATCTCCGGCAGCCACAGGCGCCGCCCGAATACGGTCTGAACGTACCCGTGCTGGCGGGCGCGCACGCGCGTCGCTTCCATGTAGTGGGCCACCCCCGGGTAACGCGCGAAATACCGGTCGATGTACAGCTTGGCGGCATCCTTGGTGATCCCCAGGTTGCCGGCCAGGCCGAAGGCGCTCATGCCGTAGATGAGGCCGAAATTGATCACCTTCGCGGTGCGCCGCTGCTCGTCGCTGACCTGCGCCACCGGCACGCCGAACACCTCGGCGGCCGTGGCCCGGTGCACATCCTCGCCGCGGGCAAAGGCGGCGATCAGGCCGGGGTCGCCGCAGATGTGGGCCATGATGCGCAGTTCGATCTGCGAATAATCGGCCGAGACGATGCGCCGGCCGGCGGGCGCGACGAAGGCCTCGCGGATGCGCCGGCCCTCGGCGGTGCGCACGGGGATGTTCTGCAGGTTCGGGTCGGACGACGCCAGGCGCCCGGTGATGGCGATGGCCTGGCCGTAGGTCGTGTGCACCCGGCCGGTGGCCGGATTGACCATCTGCGGGAGCTTCTCGCAGTACGTCGAGCGCAGTTTCGACAGCGCCCGGTGCTCGAGCAGCGTCCGCGGCAGCGGATAGTCCTCGGCGAGCTTCTCCAGGACCTCCTCGTCCGTGCTGGGCGTGCCGCTTGCTGTCTTCTTGCGCACCGGCAGGCCGAGCAGGCCGAACAGCACCTCGCCGACCTGCTTGGGCGAGGCCAGGTTGAAGGGCTGGCCCGCCAGCGCATGGGCCTCGCCCTCGAGGCGGGAAATGCGCGCGGCCAGCTCGGCGCTTTGCGCGCGCAGCCGCTGCGGATCGATCAGCACGCCGGTGCGCTCCATCGTGAAAAGCACCCGCGCGACGGGCATTTCGATGTTCTCGTAGACGAAGCGCGAGCCGGGCTCGGCCTGCAGCTGCGGCCACAGCGCGCCGTGCACCGCCAGGGTCACCTCGGCATCCTCGCCGGCGTACTCGGCGGCGCGTTCCAGCGCGACCTCCTCGAAGCCGATCTGCCGGGCACCCTTGCCGCAGACGTCGGCATAGGCGATCGTCGCCCGGCCCAGGTGCCGCAGCGCCAGCGACTCCAGGTCGTGCGGGCGGTGCGCCTCGATGACGTAGGACTGCAGCAGCGTGTCGTGCGCCACGCCTGCCAGGGCGATGCCGGCGTTGGCGAACACATGGGTGTCGTATTTGGCGTGCTGCGCCAGCTTGGGCCGGTGCGCGTCCTCCAGCCAGGGCCGCAGCTGCTCGAGGACGTAGGTCCGGTCCAGCTGCGCCGGCACGCCGGCATAGCGGTGCCCGAGCGGGATGTAGCAGGCCGCGCCGGCGCGCACCGACAGGGAGATGCCGACCAGCTGCGCCGCCATCGGGTCCAGCGAGGTGGTCTCGGTATCGATCGCCGTCAGCGCCGCCGCCGCGATGCGCCCGCACCAGTGCGCGAGCTGCGCGGGCGTCAGCACGCATTCGACGGCGACGGCCACCGGTTCGGCGCCGGACGGTGCCGGGCGCGTGGGCGATGCCATCGCGGCGCCGGCAGGCGCCGGATCGCCGGGCGCGGACCCGGGCGCCGGATCGCCGGGCGCCGCCGCCGGCGCCCCGCCCTCGGGCGGGTACCCGGCGTCGAATTCCCGCTGCCAGCCGCGGAATTCAAAGCGCGCGAACAGCGCGCGCAGCAATTCGCGCTCGGGCGGCCGCACGCGCAGGTCCTCGATCTGGCGCACGTGTCCGTCCAGGTCGACATCGGTGCGCACGGTGACCAGTATGCGGGCCGTCGGCAGCCAGTCAAGCGCCTCGCGCAGTTTCTGGCCGACGACGCCGCCGATGTCCTGCGCGTGGGCGATGATTGCGTCCAGCGAACCGTACTGCTGCAGCCACTTGCCGGCAGTCTTGGCGCCGACCTTGTCGACGCCCGGCACGTTGTCGACGGTGTCGCCGACCAGCGACAGGTAGTCGACGATGCGCTCCGGCCCCACCCCGAACTTCTCGATCACCGCGGCTCGGTCCAGGCGCCGCGGCGGCCCGCCATCGCGGCTCATGGTGTCGATCAGCTCGATGTCGTCGCCGACCAGCTGGGCCAGGTCCTTGTCGCCGGTCGCGATGACCGTGCGCAGGCGGCGGGCGCGTGCCTGCAGGGCCAGCGTGCCGATGACGTCGTCGGCCTCGACCCCCTCGATCTGCAGGATCGGCCATCCCAGGGCTGCCGTGGCCTCGTGGATGGCGGGAATCTGCGCCGCCAGCTCGCCCGGCATCGGGGGCCGATGGGCCTTGTATTCGGCATATAGCGCGTCGCGGAAGGTCTTACCCTTGGCATCGAACACGCAGGCGCAATAGTCGCAGGGGACGGCCGCCCGCAGTGTGCGCAGCATGCCGATGAATCCGCGCACGGCGCCGGTGGGCTCGCCGCCGGAAGTGCGAAGATCCGGCATGGCGTGGAAGGCGCGGTACAGGTAACCCGTGCCATCGACGAGCAGGAGCGTTTTCATAGGAGTTTTCGATGCTCGACCATCAGAAGAACATCCCGACCCTGCGGGCGATCACCGCGCAGGAGCAGGCCACACGGCTCAAGGCGCGCGAATCGTGGCACCTGTGGGGCATTATGGCGGAGTTTTTCGAAGCCACCGAACGGCTTGCCGACGTGCGTCCGGCCGTCTCCATCTTCGGCAGCGCCCGGCTCGCGCCCGAATCGCCCCTGTACCAGCAGACCGTCGCCATCGCCCGCTCGCTCTCCGACGCCGGCTTCGCGGTCATCAGCGGCGGCGGGCCGGGCCTGATGGAGGCGGCCAACCGCGGCGCGTTCGAGGGCCGATCGCCCAGCGTCGGGCTGAACATCGAGCTGCCCTTCGAGCAGCACGGCAACCCGTTCCAGGACATCGCACTGCGCTTCCGGCACTTCTTTGCCCGCAAGGTCGCCTTCGTCAAGTACGCCAGCGCCTACGTCGTCATGCCCGGGGGCTTCGGCACGCTGGACGAGCTGACCGAAGCCCTGACACTGATACAGACCGGCATGGGACGCCCGATTCCCATCATCCTGGTCGGCGGGAGCTTCTGGAGCGGCCTGCTGCAATGGATGCGCGAACGCCTGGTGGCTGACGGCATGATCGGCGCCGATGACATGAACCTCATGCAGGTCGTCGACGACCCCGGCGCGGTCGCCGAGCGGATCTTCGATTTCTACGAGCAGCGCGGCTTCGCCCAGGGGGTCGACGAGCGCGAGCAGCTGCTATACCTCTGAAAACCGGGCACGCCGGCGCCGGCGCGCGATAAAATGCGCGCGGGCCGGCCTGTGCCGCTTCTGCCCGGCAGGATCGCGGCCGCGGCGCCGCACCGGCAATGGTCCCGAACCCGGAAGCCCTATGGCCGTATTCACCGCACTGACGCACGACGAGGTCCTCGCGCTGCTCGAGCATTACCCGGTCGGGCACCTGCGCGACGTGCAGGGCATCGCCAGCGGCATCGAGAATTCCAATTTCTTCGTCACCACGGATGCCGGCCGCTACGTCCTGACCGTCTTCGAGCGGCTTACCGCATCGCAGCTGCCCTTCTACCTCGGGCTGATGCAGCACCTCGCGCGCAAGGGGCTGCCGGTGCCCGCGCCGCTCGAGACCCGTGAACGCGCGCTGTTCACCGAGTTGCGCGGCAAGCCGGTGGCCATCGTGACCCGCCTGCCCGGCAAGGCAGTGGATCTCCCCAGCGTCCGCCAATGCCGCCAGGTCGGCCGCATCCTGGCGCGACTGCACCTGGCCGCCCGCGACTACCCGGTGTTCCAGCCCAACCTGCGCGGCATCGGCTGGTGGAAATCCACTGCGGCGGCGCTCGAGCCGCACCTGCCCGACGGGGTGTTCACGGCGCTGGTCGAGGAAGTCATCTACCAGGACGGCATTGCGCGCCGCCCGGACCTGGAACAACTGCCCGCCGGGGCGGTGCACGCCGACCTGTTCCGCGACAACGTGCTCTTCGACGGCGACGTCATCGGCGGCGTCATCGATTTCTACTTCGCCGGCTGCGCGCCGTGGATCTTCGACCTGGCGGTGACAGTCAACGACTGGTGCGTCGACCTGGGATCGGGCGCCTTCGATGCCGCGCGCGCGCGCGCGCTGCTGCAGGCCTACCACGAAGAACGGCCGCTGCAGGCGCTCGAGCGCCACTACTGGCGCGCGATGCTGCGCGCCGCCGCGCTGCGCTTCTGGATCTCGCGGCTGCATGACCAGCACATGCCGCGGCCGGCCAGCGTGCTGCAGCCGCATGATCCCGGGCGCTTCGAGCGGATGCTGCGCCAGCGCATCGCCGACGCCGACCCGCCGTGGATCGGAGTCCCCGCCGATGAACACTGACGCCGCCACGACGGACGCGCCGCGCCTGCGCATCCGCCGCCACCGCGCGGCCGCGGGCCTGCTGTGGTTCCGCGAGGGCCTGCGCCTGTTCGCGCGCCAGCCGCTCATGCTCGTCGTCATGGTGGGCCTGGGCCCCCTGCTGCTCAGCACGCTGCAGGTGATCGTGCCGCTCGCCGGCAACCTGCTGGCCGCATTGCTGGCGCCGACGGTATCGCTGGGAATGCTGACCGTTTGCCGCTGCGTGCGCAACGGCGAGCCGGCCCGTGCCGCCAATTACGTTCAGGCGCTGCACGATCCGCGCGCGCGCCGCGGCCTGCTGCAGCTTGGCGTGTACTACGCGTTCTTCACGGGCGGCGTGGCGCTGATCCTGCAGCTGTCGGGGGCCCCGACCGCGGCGCCGGCCCCGGTCCCGGGCGCCGGCACGGCCGCCGCCGGCGCGGCCGCGATGGGCATTCCGGGCCCGGCGCTGATCGCGTTGCTGGCCCTGCTGGTGCCGTTTGCCATGACCGTCTGGTTCGCGCCCGTGCTGTGCGGCTGGCACGGCATGGCCGCCCCCAAGGCGCTGTTCTTCAGCTTCTTCGCCTGCTGGCGCAATCGCGGCGCCATCGCGATCAACCTGATCGCGCTGCTGGGCCTGTGGGCGGTGGGTCTGCTGTTCGTCGGCGCCCTCATCGATGTGCTCAATGCCCGTAGCGGGCTGGCGCCTTACCTGCTGCTGGCGCCGCTGGTCTTCCTGATCCTGTCGATCTTCCAGGCGGCACACCTGGTGACGGTCGAGGCGGTGATCGACGACGGCACCGGGCCGGCCGCGAGCGGGAGTGCGGCCGGGGACGAGGGTGCGCTGCGCTAGCCGATCTGCAGCTTGGCCACCGACAGCAGCAATTCCTTGGTGCCGAATGCGCCGAAATTGATCTGCGCGCGGGCATCGGTGCCCGATCCCTGCAGGCGCACGACCACGCCCTCGCCGAACCGGGCGTGGCGCACGCCCTGGCCGATTTGCAGCCCGGGACTGCCGGCGGGCGCGGCGCCGCCACCCGGCGCCTGACTGCGCGCGCCGGGCGCCGCGCCCGCGTCCGCACCCGCGCCCGGCCAGCCGCCGACGGCCGCGGTCGCAAAGCCGCCGCGCAGGCGCGGCGTCAGGGTCCTGATCGACTTGGCCGGCAGTTCGTCGACGAAGCGCGAACGCAGGCCGTAGCGCGTCTGCCCATGCAGCATGCGGCTCTGCGCGAAGCTGAGATTGAGCCGGCGGCGGGCGCGCGTGATCGCGACGTACATCAGGCGCCGCTCCTCCTCCAGGCCATCGGCCTCGCTCAGGCTGTTTTCGTGCGGAAACAGCCCCTCTTCGAGGCCGGTGAGGAAGACCGTATCGAACTCCAGGCCCTTGGCGGCGTGCACGGTCATCAGCTGCAGCGCATCCTGGCCGGCACCCGCCTGATTGTCGCCGGCCTCGAGCGCGGCGTGCGCCAGGAACGCATGCAGGGTCTCGTGCTCGACCATGTCGGCGGCCGGCACGGTCGCCGCGGGCACCGCGCCGGCATCTGCCGCCGGCGCCGCCTCGCCCGGATCGGCTTCGACCACGAAGCCGGCCGCGGCGTTGACCAGTTCGGCCAGATTCTCCACGCGGTCGGCGCCTTCGCGTTCGTTGCGATAATGCGCCGTCAGGCCGCTGCGCTCGAGCGTCTCCTGCGTCAGTTCGGCCAGGGTCAGGCGCGGCGCCGCGGCGCGCAATGCCGTTATCAGCGCAGCGAACTGCGCAAAGCCGGCCGCCGCGCGTCCGGCCACGCTGCCGATGGCCCCGAACAGGCTGGTGCCGCCCGCGCGCGCCGCCGCCTGGAGCTGCTCGACGCTGCGCGCCCCGATGCCGCGCGGCGGGAAATTGACCACCCGGGCGAACGAGACGTCGTCGTGCACGTTGGCGACCAGCCGCAGGTAGGCGAGCGCGTGCTTGACCTCCGCGCGCTCGAAGAAGCGCAGGCCGCCATAGACGCGGTAGGCCAGGCCGGCGTTGAACAGCGCATGCTCGATGATGCGCGATTGCGCATTGGCGCGGTACAGGATCGCCATCTCGGCCAGGTGCGCGCCCTGGCGGTGCTGGTCGCGCACCTGCTCGACGATCCAGGCCGCCTCCAGGCCGTCGGAGCCGGCCTCGAACAGCCGCAGCGGCTCGCCCGGCCCGGCGTCGGTCCACAACTGCTTGCCCATGCGCCGGGTATTGTTGCCGATCAGCTGATTGGCCGCGTCCAGGATGTTGCCGTGCGAGCGGTAGTTCTGCTCGAGCTTGATGACGTTGCGCACGTCGTATTCGCGCTGGAAGTCGGCCATGTTGCCGACGTTGGCGCCGCGGAAACGATAGATCGACTGGTCATCGTCGCCGACCGCGAAGATCGGACCCGTCCGCCCCGCCAGCAGCTTGAGCCAGCGGTACTGCAGCGCATTGGTGTCCTGGAACTCGTCGACCAGGATGTGCCGGAAGCGCCGCTGGTAGTGTTCGCGCAGGGCCTCATGGCGCGTGAGCAGCTCGACGCTGCGCAGCAGCAGTTCGGCGAAATCGACGCTGCCCTCCTTCTGGCATTGCGCATCGTAGGCGCCGAACAGCTCGATCCAGCGGCGGTCGTGGCCTGCGCCGGCGAGATCGCCGGCGCGGCGCCCCGATTCCTTGGCGCTGTTGATGAAATACTGCAGGTCGCGCGGCGGGCACAGCTCCTCGTCGACATTGGCCGCCTTGACCAGGCGCTTGATCGACGACAGCTGATCCTGCACGTCCAGGATCTGGAAGCTCTGCGGCAGGTTGGCGTCGCGATGGTGGGCGCGCAGCAGCCGGTTGCACAGGCCGTGGAAGGTGCCGATCCACATGCCGCGGGCATTGATCGGCAGCATCGACTCGATGCGCGCGAGCATCTCGCGCGCCGCCTTGTTGGTGAAGGTGACGGCCAGGATGCCGGCCGGGCCGACGCGGCCGGTCTGGATGAGCCACGCGATGCGGGTGGTGAGCACGCGCGTCTTGCCGCTGCCGGCGCCGGCCAGGATCAGCGCCGGCTCGTCGGGCAGGGTCACCGCGGCCAGTTGCTGGGGATTGAGATCGTCGAGAAGGTTCATGGAGTCCGTCACTATACCGGCGCCTATAATGCGCGTCGTTCGCACCCGCTGTTCCCATCACGCAGTCCAACCCCCCGCGGATCGGTAATGCAAGAAAGATACGTGCCCAAGGACGTCGAGGCCCAGGCGCAGGCGCACTGGCGCGCGCTCGACGCGCACACGACCAGGGAAGACGATCCCCGCTTCCCGCGGGGCAAGTTCTACGCCTGCTCGATGCTGCCCTACCCGAGCGGCAAGCTGCACATGGGGCATGTGCGCAACTACACCATCAACGACGTGATGACGCGGCACCAGCGCATGCGCGGCTACAACGTCCTCATGCCGATGGGCTGGGACGCCTTCGGCCTGCCGGCCGAGAACGCCGCGATCGACAAGGGCATCGCGCCGGCGGCCTGGACCTACGCCAACATCGCCGAGATGAAGGCGCAGATGGAACCGCTGGGGTTCGCCTTCGACTGGTCGCGCGAGCTGGCAACCTGTCAGCCCGAGTACTACCGCTGGAACCAGTGGCTCTTCCTGCGCATGCTGGAAAAGGGCATCGCCTACCGCAAGACCCAGCTCGTGAACTGGGATCCGGTCGACCGGACCGTGCTGGCCAACGAGCAGGTCATCGAGGGGCGCGGCTGGCGCTCCGGCGCGCCGGTCGAGAGGCGCGAGATCCCGGGCTATTACCTGCAGATAACGCGCTATGCCGACGAAATGCTCGAGCGCCTGGCGACGATGGACGGCTGGCCGCCGCAGGTGCGGGCCATGCAGGAGAACTGGATCGGCCGCAGCACCGGGGTCAACGTCGGCTTTCCATACGAGATCGACGGCGCCGCCGCGCAGCTGCGGGTCTACACGACGCGCGCCGACACCCTCATGGGCGTCACCTTCGTGGCGCTGGCCGCCGAACACCCGCTGGCCGCGCGCCTGGCGCGCGACCGGCCGGCGCTGGCCGCCTTCGTCGCCGAATGCCGGCACGGCGCCGTGGCCGAAGCCGAGCTGGCGACGCTGGAAAAGCGCGGCATGGCCACCGGCTTTCACGTACGCCACCCGCTCGGCGGCGACGCGATTCCGGTCTGGATCGGCAACTACGTGCTGAGCGGATACGGCGAGGGCGCCGTGATGGGCGTGCCCGCCCACGACGAGCGCGACTTCGCCTTCGCGCACAAGTACGGCCTGCCGATCAAGCCCGTCATCGGCATGCCCGACAGGGTCTTCCGAGCCGCCGCCTGGGAGAACTGGTACGCCGAGAAGCAGGGCGGCGTCTGCGTCAACTCCGGCCGCTACGACGGCCTGGATCACGGCGCGGCGGTTGCCGCGGTGGCCGCAGACCTGCAGGCGCTCGGCCTGGGCAGCGCCCAGACCCAGTACCGCCTGCGCGACTGGGGCATCTCGCGCCAGCGCTACTGGGGTACGCCGATCCCGATCATCCATTGCGGCGCCTGCGGGCCGGTGCCGGTTCCCGAAGCCGACCTGCCGGTGCTGCTGCCCGAGGACCTGGTACCGGACGGCAGCGGCAATCCGCTCGACCGCTGCGCCGCCTTCGTGCACTGCACCTGCCCGGCCTGCGGCCGGCCGGCACGGCGCGAGACCGACACGATGGACACCTTCGTCGATTCGTCGTGGTACTTCATGCGCTATTGCTCGCCGGGCGCGCACGACCGCATGGTCGACGAGCGCAGCCGCTACTGGATGCCGATGGACCAGTACATCGGCGGCATCGAGCACGCGGTACTGCACCTGCTCTATGCGCGCTTCTGGACCCGGGTCATGCGCGACCTGGGCCTGGTCGATTTCGACGAACCCTTCCAGCGCCTGTTCACCCAGGGCATGCTGCTGAACGATTGCTTCTACCGCGAGGACGAGGCCGGCCGCCGGCGCTGGTTCTACCCCGCCGAGGTCGAACTGCGCACCGACGAACGCGGGCGCACGATCGGCGCCAGCGCGCGCGCGGACGGCCTGCCGGTGCTGCTGGGCGGCATCGAGAAGATGTCCAAGAGCAAGAACAACGTGGTCGAACCGCGCGACATCATCGCCCGCTTCGGCGCCGATACCGCGCGTGCCTTCGTCATGTTCGCCGGTCCGCCGGACCAGAGCGCGTCCTGGTCGGACGCTGGCGCCGAAGGCACGCACCGCTTCCTGCGGCGCCTGTGGGGCTTCGCCCACGCCGTCCACGGCGCGGCGGCCGCGGGCCCGGCCGGCGCGGACGCCGCCCAGGCGCGCTTCGAACTGCACCGCCTGCTGGGCCAGGTCAATTACGACTACGAGCGGCTGCAGTACAACACCGTCGTGTCGGGCGCGATGAAGATGCTCAACCTGCTTGAGGCCGCGCTGCACGCACCCGGCGGCGGCGCCGTGGCGGCCGAGGGACTCGGCATACTGCTGCGCGTGCTCTACCCCGTCACCCCGCACATCACCCAGGCGCTGTGGACCGAACTGGGGCTGGCCGCCCGGCAAGGCGAACTGGTCTATGCGCCCTGGCCCGAACCCGATGCGGCGGCGCTGCAGCGCGATCTGGTCGAACTCGTGGTGCAGGTCAACGGCAAGCTGCGCGGGTCGATCCGCGTGGCCGCCGGGGCCGACCGGCCCGCCATCGAGCGGGCCGTGCTGGCCGACGCGACCGTGGGCCGCTTCATCGCCGGTCCGCCGAAGAAGGTCGTGATCGTTCCCGGGAAGCTCGTCAATGTGGTGGTCTGAGCGGCTGCGCCGCGCCGGCCTGCCGGCGGCGCTGCTGGCCTGCGCCCTGCTGGGCGCGCCGGGCTGCGGCTTCACGCTGCGCGGCACCCAGCAGCTGCCGTTTGCCACCATCGCGCTGAATTTCCCGCGCCAATTCGCCGCTGGGCACCGAGCTGGCGCGCAATATCCGCACCGGCACCCGGACGCAGATCGTCGAGGATGCGGGCAAGGCCGCGGCGGTCTTCGACCTGATCGGCGAAACCCGCGAACGCGAGATCCTGACGCTGGACGCGCAGGGCCGCGCCATCGAGTATTCGCTGATCGACCGCCTGCGCTTCCGCCTGCGCGACACGCAGGGGCGCGAGATGATCGAACCGACGGATCTGCAGGTGCAGCGCGACATCTCCTTCAACGATTCGCAGCGCCTCTCCAAGGAATCCGAGGAGGTGCTGCTGTATCGCGACATGCAGACCGACCTGGTCCAGCAGCTGATGCGGCGGATCGCGGCGGCCAAGCCCTATGCAGCTGCGCAACTGAGCAGCTGGCCGGCGCACCTGGAGCGCGGCCGGCTGGCGCGCTGCTACGTCGTCTGCGGCGACGAGGCGCTGTTGACCCTCGAGGCGCAGGATGCGATACGGCGCGCGGCCCGCGCCCAGGGCTACGCCGAGCGCGAGGTGCTGCACGCCGATGCGCGCATGGACTGGTCGACCCTCGAGCAGGCGCGCCGGCAATCGGTCCCTGTTTTCCAGCCGCCGCCTGCTCGAGATCCGCCTGCCCTCGGGCAAGCCGGGCAAGAGCGGGGCGCGCGGCGCTGCAGGCGCACGCGCGGCGCGACGACGAGGACCTGCTCACGATCATCAGCCTGCCGCGCCTGGACCGGGCCACGCGCGCCGCCGAATGGGCCGCCGCGCTGCAGTCGGCGGCGGCCTGGATCGACGTGGCGGCGGTCGGCCGCGACCGCCTGCCCGAATGGATCGAGCAGCGGCTGGCGCGCCAGGGGCAGTCGGCGCCGGCGCCGGCGCTGGCGCTGCTGGCCGACCAGGTCGAGGGCAATCTGCTCGCCGCCCACCAGGAGATCGCGCAAGCTGCACCTGCTCTACGGCGACGGCCCGCTGTCGCTCGAGCAGATCCGCGCCGCGATATTCGACGTGGCCCGCTTCGAAGGCGTATCGCTGCCGGTCGCGATGCTGGCCGGCGACCGCCAGCGCATCCTGCGCACGGTGGCGGGGCTGCGCGCCGAAGGCGAGCCGCTGCCGCTGCTGCTGTGGATCGTCTCCGAGGAGCTGCGCAACCTGCTGCGGCTGCACCAGGGCATGGCCGCGGGCCGGCCGTTCGCCGCGGTGGCCCGCACGGTCGCGCCTGGGCGTGCCGGCCGCGCTGGTCGAGCGGGTCCTGCCGCGCCTCGACGGCGCGCACGCTGGCCGGCTTGCTGGCGCGCTGCGCGCAGATCGACCGGCTGGTCAAGGGACTGCACGTCGCGGGGCGCGACGACGATCCCTGGTTAGAATTGAGCGAGGTGGCCCTGGGCCTGGCACCCGATCCCCAGGCCGGCGCGGCCGCGCGGCGGCCGGCATCGGCGCCGGCACGCGCCGGCGCCGCGGGCCGGACGCAACCGGCAGGAAGGTGGCAGCAATGAACGCACCGGGCAACAGCGCGGCCGGGATGCCGGGCGCGCACGACGTCGGCGCCTATGTGCGCGCCACCGGCCAGGCGGCGCGGGCCGCTGCCGCGGCGATGGCGCGCGCCGCGTCGGCGGACAAGGACCGCTGCCTGCTGGCGCTGGCCGCCGGCCTGCGCGCCCGGCGCGACGACATCCTGCAGGCCAATGCCCGCGACGTCGCGCGCGCCCGCGCCGGCGGCCTCGATGCGGCGGCCCTCGACCGGCTGGCGCTGTCGGCCGCGGCGGTCGAGGCCATGGCCGACGGGCGTCGAGCAGATCGTCCGGCTGGCCGATCCGATCGGCGCCATCGACGACGTGCGGCCGCGGCCGTCCGGCATCCAGGTCGGGCGCATGCGCGTGCCGCTGGGTGTCATCGGCATCATCTACGAGAGCCGCCCCAACGTGACGGTCGACGCCGCCGCCCTGTGCATCAAGAGCGGCAACGCCACGATCCTGCGCGGCGGCTCCGAGGCCATCGAGTCCAACCGCGCTGCTGGCGCGGATCGTGGCCGACGCGCTCGCGGAGGCCGGCCTGCCGCGCGACGCGGTGCAGCTCATCGACACCACCGACCGCGCGGCCGTCGGCCACCTGATCACGCTGCCCGAATACGTCGACGTCATCGTGCCGCGCGGCGGCAAGCGGCCTGATCGAACGCCTGATGCGCGAAAGCCGCGGTGCCGATGATCAAGCACCTGGACGGCATCTGCCACGTCTACGTCGACGACGCGGCCGATCTGGACATGGCGGTGCGCATCGCCGACAACGCCAAGACGCCAGCGCTACGGCACCTGCAACACGATGGAGACGCTGCTGGTGGCCGCGCGCGATCGCCGCGGCCTTCCTGCCGCGCGGTCGGACGGCTGCTACGCCGACAAGGGCGTGGAGCTGCGCTGCTGTCCGCGGTCGCTGGCCGATGCTGGCCGCAGGCGGGCATCGGCGGCCTGGCGCCGGCCACCGAGGAAGACTGGCGCACCGAATACCTGGCGCCGATCCTGGCGATCCGCGTCGTCGCCGGCCTCGACGAGGCGATCGACCACATCAACACCTACGGCAGCCACCACACCGACGCCATCGTCACCGGACGATCACCCCCGCGCGATGCGCTTCCTGCGCGAGGTCGATTCGGCCTCGGTGATGGTCAACGCCTCGACGCGCTTTGCCGACGGCTTCGAGTACGGCCTGGGCGCCGAGATCGGCATCAGCAACGACAAGCTGCACGCCCGCGGGCCGGTCGGCCTGGAGGGCCTGACGTCGCTCAAGTACGTGGTGCTGGGCGACGGCCAGGTACGCGGGGGCTGAGCGATGCTCTGGATCAAGGCGCTGCACATCTTCTTCGTGACGGGCTGGTTCGCCGGGCTCTTCTACCTGCCGCGCATCTTCGTCAACCTGGCGATGGTGCCCGACGCCGGGGGCCGAGCGCGACCGCCTGCTGCTGATGGCGCGCAAGCTCCAGCGCTTCTCCAGCCTGCTGATGGTGGCGGCGCTGGCTCTTCGGACTGTGGCTGTGGCTGGGCTACGGCATCGGCGAGGGCCAGCGCTGGATCGACGCCAAGCTGGGCCTGGTGGCGCTGCTGGTGGTCTACCAGTTCCTGTGCGGCCGCCAGCTGGCCAGCCTGCGGGCGGACACCAACCGGCGCACCCACGTGTGGTTCCGCTGGTTCAACGAGATCCCCACCCTGCTGCTGATCGCGATCGTGGTGCTGGTCGTGGTGAAGCCGTTTTGAGGCGCATTGCCGGCGCGGACCCGGGGCGCGGCCGTGGTTGACCGCTTCTTCGCGGTATGCCCGCGCGGCCTCGAGGAGGTCCTCGGGCGTCGAACTGCAGGCTCTGGGCGCGTCCGGCCTGCGCGCGACCGCCGGCGGCGTGCAATTCGCCGGCACCCTCGCCACCGCCTACGCCGCCAACCTGCATTCGCGGGTGGCCAGCCGCATCCTCTGGCTGGTGGCCGCCGAACCCTACCGCAGCGAGCACCGACCTTTACGCGCTGGCCCGCGACCTGCCCTGGGAGCGGCAGTTCGCCCCCGAGCAGCGGCTGCGCGTCGACGTCACCGCCAACCGTTCACCACTGCAGAGCCTGCAGTTCGCCACGCTGCGCGTCAAGGACGCCATCGTCGACCGGGCGCGCGAGCGCACCGGCGTGCGCCCGTCGATCGACCGCGCGCAGCCCGACGTCCAGGTGCTGGCGCATCTGGACGAACAGACCGCGCGGCTGTACATCGACCTGTCGGGAGAATCGCTGTTCAAGCGCGGCTGGCGCGCCGACAAGGGCGAGGCGCCGATCAAGGAAAACCTGGCCGCCGCCCTGCTGCTGCTGGCGGGCTGGACGCCGGAGCAGCCGCTGCTCGATCCGTTTTGCGGCAGCGGCACCATTGCCATCGAGGCGGCCTGCATGGCCGCGGCGACGCGCACCGGGCCTGAACCGGCGCTTCGGCTTCGAGAAGCTGCTGGGGCTTCGACCGCGCCGCCTGGGCCGGACTGCAACAGCAGGCGCGCGCCGCCGTCAACGACGCCGCCGCGATGCAGACTCGTCGGCCGCGACATCTCCACGGGGGTCATCGACATTGCCCAGTCCAACGCGGTGCGCGCCGGACTGGCCGCGGCGCTCGAACGCGGCGCGTTGCGCTTCGAGGCTGGCGATGCCCGCGCCGGCGCCCCGCCGGCCGCGACCGGCATGATCGTCACCAATCCGCCGTACGGCGAGCAAAGTGCGCCGCGTTCGGCGACCGTTCCGGCCATGATGGGCGACGTGGCGACCCAGCTCAAGCGCCAGTTCGCCGGCTGGCAGGCCTGGCTGCTCAGCTCGGACCGCCAGCTGCCGCGCCAGATGCACCTGCGCGAAGCACGCAAGATCGTGCTCTTCAACGGCGCGCTGGAGTGCCGCCTGTTCCGTTTCGACATGGTCGCCGGCAGCAACCGCAAGTAGTCCGCGCCGGACGAACTGCCGCTCATGGTTGATTGCGCGGGGACTTTCGCCGTATACTGGTATTTTATACACTATCGCGCCCCGGACAAGGGCGCCCGCGCGCAGCCGCGCGCCGCGCCCGCCCGGTCCGCAAGGGGGTTACCAGCATGGCACAGGCGGTTCCCATCCGCACCGAACTGCTGCGCGGCGCGTTCGCCAACCTGAAGGGCCGCGGCGCGCTCAGCAACCGCGAGTCGCGCTTCGCCGCCGCAGTGCACGAACGCGACGCGGACTACCTCGAACACGAGCGCACGATCGCCGGCACCGGCACGCCGGAGCCGGCGCCGGCGCCGCGCACCTGCGTCACGATCGAGCGGGCGCGCAGCATAATCAGCCGCAACCAGTCGCCCGACATTCCCTTCGACCGCTCCGTCAATCCGTACCGCGGCTGCGAACACGGCTGCGTGTACTGCTACGCCCGGCCGACGCACGCCTACCTGGGCTTGTCGCCCGGCGTCGACTTTGAAACGCGCCTGTTCGCCAAGACCAATGCCGCCCACCTGCTCGACGCCCAATTGCGGCGGCCCGGCTACCGCGCCGCGGTGCTGGCGCTGGGCGCCAACACCGACCCGTACCAGCCGGCCGAACAGCAGCACGGCATCACGCGGGCGGTGCTGCAGATGCTGGCGGCGTTCCGCCATCCCGTCACGATCACGACCAAGTCCGCCCTCGTACTGCGCGACATCGACATTCTGCAGGAGCTCGCCCGGCGGAAGCTCGTGCGCGTGCAGTTCTCCGTGGGCACTCTCGACCGCGGCCTGGCGCGCACCCTCGAACCGCGCGCCGCGACGCCGGTGCGCCGCCTCGAGGCCATGCGGCTGCTGGCGCAGGCCGGCGTGCCCACCGGCGTGATCGTCGCCCCGCTCATTCCGGCCCTGACCGATCCCGACCTCGAGGCGGTGCTCGAGGCGGCGGCGAGCCGCCGGCGCGCGGCACGCTGCCTACACCGTGCTGCGCCTGCCCCTCGAAGTGCGCGATCTCTTCATCGAATGGCTGCAGCAGCACGTTCCGCAACGCGCCGACCGCGTGCTGAGCCTGGTGCGGCAGATGCGCGGCGGCGCCGACTACCGCTCGTCGTTCGGCGAGCGCATGGAAGGCACCGGTGTCTACGCGCGCCTGCTGCACCAGCGCTTCGAGCTGGCCTGCCGGCGCCTGCACCTCGTCCAGGGGCGCGAGAGCCTCGACGCGGGCCGTTTCGCGGTGCCGCCGGTCAGCGGCGCCCAGGGTTCGCTCTTCTAGCGCCGGCCCGTCCGTCCTGCCTGTCGATCGCGGCGCCGGCGAAACTTTCCCAGGGTCAATATCGCCAGGACCGGGCTGCGTACGCTGTCGGTTCCCGGGGCGATCCCGCCCGGCATTGTAGGAGACGGAAATGCGAATGCGAATCCTCGCGGCCGGACTGGCGGTTGCCGGCGCGGCCCTGTCATCGTGGGCGGCAGCGGGCAATGAGCCGATCCAGCCCATCGCAGCGGCGAAGGTGACGAATCCGGCGCTGGTGGAACTGGGCAAGAAGCTCTACTTCGATCCGCGTCTGTCGAAGTCGGGCTTCATATCGTGCAATTCCTGCCACAACCTGTCCATGGGCGGTACCGACAACCTGAAGACCTCGATCGGCCACAACTGGAACGAGGGTCCGATCAATGCGCCGACCGTGCTCAATTCGAGCCTGAACCTGGCGCAGTTCTGGGACGGCCGGGCCAAGGACCTGCAGGCGCAGGCCGGCGGGCCGATCGCCAATCCCGGCTGAAATGGCCTCGACCCACGTGCTCGCCGTCGAGGTGCTCCAGTCGATCCCCGGCTATGTCGCCGAATTCGGCAAGGCCTTCGGCACCGACAAGGATCACCATCGACGAAGTGACCCGCGCGATCGCGGCGTTCGAAGAGACCCTGGTGACGCCCAACTCGCGCTTCGACCAGTGGCTGCGCGGCAACCGCAAGGCGCTGTCGGCCCAAGAACTGTCCGGCTACCAGCTGTTCAAGGAAAGCGGCTGCATCGCCTGCCACAACGGCCCCGCCGTCGGCGGCAACTCGTTCCAGAAGATGGGGCGTCGTCGAACCCTATGCGGCAAGCAGTCCGGCGCAGGGTCGCGTCGCGGTCACCGGGGACGATGCCGACCGCTTCAAGTTCAAGGTGCCGACCTTGCGCAACGTCGAACTGACCTATCCCTACTTCCACGACGGCGCGGCCAACACGCTCACCGAAGCCGTGGACACGATGGGACGCATCCAGCTGGGACAGCGGTTCACCGCCGACGAGAACGCCCAGATCGTCGCCTTCCTGAAGACGCTCACCGGCGACCAGCCCGCCTTCAAGCTGCCCAGTCCTGCCGCCGTCGTCCGACAGCACGCCGCGGCCGCAGCCGTTCGCGAAAAAGTAGCCGGATTGCCGCGCGGACGCCAGCCCACATTGCCCGGAAACCCGCCATGAAACGTCCGTTCACATTGGCGCTGTGCGCGCTCGCGCTGCTGCTGGCGCCGGCGCTGGCGCCGGCGCAGCCCGCCTACACGCCGGCATACACCGCGCGCAGCGCGCATCTGCGCGCGGGGCCGGCGCGCGACTACCCGGTGGTGGCGATCCTGCCGGGCGGCTTTGGCATCGAGGTCCTCGGGTGCCTGAACGACTATAGCTGGTGCGACATCGTTGCCGGACCCAGCCGCGGCTGGATGTACGCCGGCAACATCGACTACGCCTACCAGGGCGGCTACGTGCCGCTGCTCTCCTACGGCCCGCAACTCGGCGTCGCGATCGTCGGATTCCTCCTGTTCGACTATTGGAGCGTGCACTATCACGACCGGCCGTGGTACCGCGATCGCGATGAATGGGCGCACCGTCACGGTCCGGGCTGGCCGGCGCGACCGGCGCCGCGTCCGGACCGCCCGCCGCTGCAGGCGCCGTCGCCGCGCGACCGGCCGGGCGTCTCCCGGCCGCCGCCGCCCCAGCGCGATCGGCCCGGTGACCAGCGTCCGCCGGGGCAACGCGATCGCCCCGGCGATGGCCGCACGCCGCCGCAACACGACCGGCCGGACGCGCCGCGCGCACCCGGCCCGCGTTCCGAGCCGCCGCGGCGCGACAATCCGCAGCCGCCCCGTGCACAGCCCTCCGGCCAGGTGCGACCGGCGCCGCCACCGGCGGCGCCACGCGACCGGCCCGGCACGGCGCCGGACCGGCCTGCTAGACCCGGCGCTCCCTGATCGCGCTGCCGTCGCCGATCGTTGCCGGCGGGTAGACGATCACCCTGGCACCGGCCGTCAGTCCCGACTGGATCCACGCTTCGCCGTCGTTGCGGGCGCCCACGGTCACGGCCTGCAGGCGCGCGCGGCCCGCATCGGCCACGAACACCGCGGCATTCGCCGCTGCGCCGGGCGTCGACTTCGGCAGCGGAAAGACGGCACTTACCGGAATCCGCAGCGCGCCCGCGACGTCGCGCGTGACGATGCGCACGCCGACGCGGTAGGCATCGCCCAGGGCCGCCCACTCCTGCGGCGGGCTCAGGATGTCGATGATGACGTTCACGCGCTGCTCCTCGATGCCCAGCGCCGACACCTTGGTGAAGGCTGCCGGTTCGATCCGTCGCACGCGCCCCTGCAGCACCCCCGGACCGCCCCAGCGCTCGATGCGCACCGCGCTGCCGGGGCGCGCCAGCAGCGCGTCGGTCGTCAGCAGTTCGGCGACGATTTCCAGGTCGGCCGTGTCGCCCAGTTCCAGCAGCGGAGCCCCGAGCGCCACCGTGGTCTCGCTGCGGTCCATCACTTTCAGGACCCGCCCCGCGACCGGCGCCCGCACCTCGAACACCCCGTTGGCGCCGCCGCCGCGCAGCACGCCGAGCGCCGCGCGCGCCTGTTCGAGCTCGTGGCGCGCGACGTGCTCGCCCTCGCGCGCGCTCTCCAGATCCTTGCGCGCCGCCTGCTCGGCCAGCCGATCGGCGTCGATCTTCGTCGATGCGACGAATCCCTGGGCCGCCAGCTGCGCCGTGCGCCGCGCCTCGACGGCCGCCTGTTCAAGGACGAGCCGGGCCGCCTCGATCCGGGTCGCCGCCTGGCGCACCGCCGCGGCGGCGGCGCCGACGCGCGCCTGCTGCTCCTGCAGCGTGCGCTCGTCGAGCATCGGGCTCATTACCGGCAGCAGCGTGGCCAGGACCGCGCCGGCCCTGACGCTGTCGCCCTCGCGCAGCGTGATGCGCTGCAGGCGCCCGGCCAGCGGCGCGGAAACGATGTATTCGTCGCGCACGCGGGTGCGGGCCTCCTCGTCGATCGTGGTCTCGAAGCGGCCCAGCGACGCCTCGGCCAGCTCGACCTCGACCGGTCGCGGCGCAAACGCCCACGCCAGCAGCGCGCCCAGCAGCACAACGGCGCCGGCGCCGGATGCAACGAATTTGCGGTTCATGATGGTCCTTATTCCCGGGTCTTGAGGGCGGCAACCATGTCGAGGCGGTCGATGCGACGCCGCACGACCAGGGCGCTGGCGGCACCGGCGGCCAGCGCGTTTCGCTCGATTCAATCTCAATCAGGCGGAAGCCGCGTCCCTTAAGCAGTTCTACCGTCTCGACCGCCAGCCAGGGCAGATCGACCAGGATGGTCTGCTCATCCAGCATGCTCATCAGCGACATCAGGTGCAGACACGCCGAAGGCCCGGGTCCGTAAGGCAACGGAGCTGCGAGCACCTCAATTCCTTCGGAGCGAGCAGCAGGCCCGCATCTGCGCAATCCCCGCTTTGTTCGTCCGATAGCCGTTCCCGACCAGCAGCGTTCGCGAATCGAGCCACACGATGTCGCCGGACTCGGACGTCCCCGGCAGCACGATCTCGCCCAACACGGGAATGCCCAGTCGCCCGCAGAACGCTGGCGTGCGCCTGCGCCTCCGCCACGCGATTCTTCTTCCCCGGATTCATCAGGACCAGCCCATGGTCGGTGGCCAGCGACGCATCGTGCGCATAGACGGCGTCGAGCGTACAGCGATTCCGCCGCGGGCAGGCTCACGACCTCGGCTCCCGCACTCGCTGAGCAGGCGGCACAGAATCTCGTGCTGCGCTCGCGCCACCGCAAAATCGGGAGCATGCTGGAACCCGAGCTCCCGCCACGCCGCCGCCTTCTCCGGGTCATCCCACCCGGCATTTTCCGGCGGACACACCATCACCCGCAGCAGTTCGCCGGTCATGGAATGTCCGTTGATGTTTTCGCGAACGCATATGGAGAAGGCACGAAACTTACCTGTGAGGAACTCACTATAGGAATTTCTGCAAACGCTATGAGAATTTAGAGAAAAGGTGCCGACAGACGCAACGCGCCGACAAGCACCGAGACGGCGACCAACAAAGACACTCCGTACCTCTTGACTCGGCTGCGGTAATCCACCTTATTGCTTGCCTAAACACCCTCCTCTGATGTACATATCAGCGGTATCTCGTCCTAACAACGTGCTCGAAGTTCAAGTAGCTGGCGACAAACCGCGCACCTCGATTCCCGCCTTCCGCACATCGATGTGCGGAAGATCCCAGGAGCCCTATGAAAGCGTCCTTGCGTCTGTTCTTTTTCGCGGTCATCTTCTTGCTGGTCCGTCAATTTGCCGTTGCCCAGGGCGCCGCCACCGGCGACCTCCACGTCAGCGTGAAAGATCCGAAAGGCAACGCTGTGACCAACGCCACCGTCACCGTGCGGGATGTCGCCAAAGGCCTGGAACGCGCCGGCAGCAGCGACGGACAGGGCGGCTACAGTGTGCGCCAACTGGCTCCCGGCACTATTCCGTCACCGTCGATGCACCAGGTTTCGCCAAGGCCGAAGCCACCGGCGTCACCATCACCGTCGGCCAGATGGCCGAGTTGCCCGTCACGCTCACCGTCGCGGGCGGCAAGGAAATCATCGAGGTCAGCTCGCAGGCCGAGATCGGTGAAACGTCGCGCAGCTCCACCACCGACACCATCGGCGAACGCCGCATCGACAATCTGCCCATCAATGGCCGCAACTACATCAAGTTCACGCTGACCGATTCGCAGGTGCAGCGCGACAGCGCCCCCAACGTCGGCGCGGCGCCGACCTCCGGCCTCAACATGAGCGGCCAGCGCGGCCGTTCCAACCTGGTCAACGTCGACGGCGCCGACGCCACCGACAATTCCACCAACGGCGTGCGCTCCACCGTCTCGCAGGAAGCCGTGCAGGAATTCCAGATCATCACCAACAACTACGCGGCCGAATACGGCCGCGCCGCCGGTGGCGTGGTCAACATCATCACCCGCTCCGGATCGAACGACTTCCACGGCGACGTCTACGGATACCTGCGCAATCGCAATTTCCAGGCCGTCAACCCCTTCAGCACGACCGTCCAATCCTGCTTACACCCGCGTGCAGGCGGCGTCGCTTTCGGCGGGCCCATCAAGAAGGACAAGACGTACTATTACTTTTCCTACGAAACGACGCGGCGGCACGAGACCGGATTCTCCAGCATTGGCCAGGGACAATTTCGGGCTCACGGGCTGTCGACGTCTCGCCTATCTTTGGAGCGCCCGCGGGACTTTCCCCGAGATTCAGGCGACGCCGATCAAGCCGCCTTCCTGGAGCGCGAACCATTCTCCGACCCCACTCTGCAGACTTACGCCTTCATGGTCGGTGCGTCTCCGGGCATCGCAGTCAAGGGACCTATCCGTCTTGGTCCGCAGCTTTCTCCGTGGCGGGACTGCAGAGTTCCCATCTTCCCGCATTCCTGCCTCCACGGCGCCGGTTTCGTCCCTCCTGCACCGGGCCCCGCGTCTTTCCAGACGCTGGCTTCGCAGGAAGGCAACTTCCCCGTCTTCGAAGGCACCAGCCTCTACTCGCTTCGCCTCGATCACAACGTGAGCAACAACAACCGCCTCACGCTGCGCGGCAACGTCAGTCCCAGCACCGTGACCGGCATCGAAGTCAGCGGCCAAGACCAGCCCTTCGGTCAAAACGCCTACTCGCGCACTTCCCAGCAAACCTACCGTGACGTAGCCGGCGTTGTGCAAGACACCTGGACCCTCGGCACCAACAAGGTGAATGAAGTCCGCTTCCAGTATGCCCGCCGAGGCTTGAGTTATTTCTACAACACCAGGATCCCGGGCGGCGCCGATCCGGCCGTCAACATTCCCGGCTTCGCCTACTTCGGACGCGAGCCCTACTCCTACATCCAGCGCGTCGAGAATCGCTACCAGTTCACCGACAATTTTTCCTG
>CAWAHT010000012.1:0-107257 GCA_963781975.1 uncultured beta proteobacterium | reverse complement strand
TCCGCTGCTCTAACCAAGCATGAGCTAGAGGCCCCTTTTGATAACCCTCACCCCGGCCCTCTCCCGCACGGCGGGAGAGGGGGGACGGCGATCGGCAACGGTACGCGTTATTCCAGGAAGCTCTTGAGCTTGTCGGAGCGGCTCGGGTGGCGCAGCTTGCGCAGCGCCTTGGCCTCGATCTGGCGGATGCGCTCGCGCGTCACGTCGAACTGCTTGCCGACCTCTTCGAGCGTGTGGTCGGTGCTCATCTCGATGCCGAAGCGCATGCGCAGCACCTTGGCCTCGCGCGGCGTGAGCGAGTCGAGCACCTCCTTGATCACGCCCGCGCAGGCTCGAGTACTGCGGCCGCATCGGCCGGGGCCACCGTGGTGGTGTCCTCGATGAAATCGCCCAGATGCGAGTCGTCGTCGTCGCCGATCGGCGTCTCCATCGAGATCGGTTCCTTGGCGATCTTGAGGATCTTGCGGATCTTGTCCTCGGGCATCTCCATCTTGACCGCCAGCGTCGTCGGATCCGGCTCCTGGCCGGTCTCCTGCAGGATCTGGCGGCTGATGCGGTTCATCTTGTTGATGGTCTCGATCATGTGCACCGGGATGCGGATCGTGCGCGCCTGGTCGGCGATCGAGCGCGTGATCGCCTGGCGGATCCACCAGGTGGCGTAGGTCGAGAACTTGTAGCCGCGGCGGTATTCGAACTTGTCCACCGCCTTCATCAGGCCGACGTTGCCTTCCTGGATCAGGTCGAGGAACTGCAGGCCGCGGTTGGTGTACTTCTTGGCGATCGAGATCACCAGGCGCAGGTTGGCCTCGGTCATCTCGCGCTTGGCCTTGCGCGCCTTGGCCTCGCCGGTGGCCATCTGCTTGTAGACCTCGCGCAGGTCCTTGAGCGGCAGCACCACGCGCTTTTGCAGCGCGCCGAGCTTGCTCTGCAGCTCGTGCACCGCCGGCAGGTTGCGGCGCAGGACCTCCGCGTACGGCACGTCGCTCTCGGACTCGCGCGTGACCCAGCGCGGATTGGTCTCGGCGCCGGGAAAATGCTTGAGGAAGTGCGGGCGCGGCATGCCGCACTTGTTGACCATGATGTCGTAGATCTTCTTCTCGATGCCGCGCACCTCCTCGACCTGGCTGCGCAGCGAGTCGCACAGCTTCTCGACCATCTTGGCGGTGAAGCGCAGCGACATCAGCTCCTCGAGGATCATCTCCTGGGCCCGGGAATACGCCTTGGACTTGTAGCCCTCCTTCTCGAAGGCGACGCGCATCTTCTCGAACAGCTTGCCCACGCGCTCGAAGCGCTCCAGCGCGCGCGCCTTGAGCTCGTCGAGCTGGGCCGCGGTCATGCCGCTGGCGCCGATGTCGGTGTTCTCGCTCTCTTCGCCCTCCTCGTCGTCGGCGTCGGCCTCGGCCGCGGCGGCGGGGAATTCCTCGGCGTCCGGATCGACCAGGCCGTCGACGACCTCGTCGATCGGGATCTGCCCGCCGCCGATGCGGTCGCCGTGGGCCAGGATCTCGGCCACCGTGGTCGGGCAGGCCGAAATGGCCATGACCATGTGCTTGAGGCCGTCCTCGATGCGCTTGGCGATCTCGATCTCGCCCTCGCGCGTGAGCAGTTCGACCGAGCCCATCTCGCGCATGTACATGCGCACCGGATCGGTGGTGCGGCCGAACTCGGCGTCGACCGTCGACAGCGCGGCCTCGGCCTCTTCCTCGGCGTCGTCGTCGGTTGCCGCCGCCGGAACGTTCTCGTTCATCAGCAGGGTCTCGGCGTCCGGGGCCTGGTCGTAGACCTGGATGCCCATGTCGCCGAACGTGCTGATGATGGAGTCGATGGCTTCGGCATCGACCAGGTTGTCGGGCAGGTGGTCGTTGATTTCGGCGTAGGTGAGGAAGCCGCGCTCCTTGCCCAGCTTGATCAGCGCCTTGAGCTTGTTGCGCCGCGCCTCCAGGTCCTCCTGGGAACCCTGGTAGCTGCGCTCGAGCGCCTCCTTGAGGGCGCGCTCCTTGGCGCGCCGGTCCTTGGCGCGCTGCTTGGGATTCATCTTCTCGGCGACCTGGACGCCCGGATCGACGCCGTCGTCGCGCGCTTCCGGCACCGCGTCGGCGCCATCGGCGCCCGGATCGGGCCGCGCCGACTTGGCCTTGGCGGCCGGCGCCTTGGCCGGTGCCTTGGCCGTCGGGGCCACCACCGCCTTGGGCGCGGCCACCACGCCGACCGCCGGCTCCGCCTTGGCCTTGGCGGCCGGACGGGCCGCAGCCACCGTCTTCTTGGCCGCGCTTACCGTCTTGAGCGCGGAAACCTTCTTCTTTGGCACTGCTGCCGTCTTGGCTTTGGTCATAAAGCGGTTCCTAAAGGCATGCCCCAATGGCCACGCGCGTCGGCCACTGAAACGATTGGCACTCACCAACCATGGTTTGAAAGCACGGACATAGGGCTGGAAGGCACTTGGCCGGCGCGAGGCGACGCCCCACCGGCGGACCACCATGGGCGGCCCACGCAATGAGTAGACCCGTGCGCCGGAAACCGGTTCCGCGCCGCGAGCCTCGAACCATACTGCCGCTGTTCCAACCTGACTGATGCGCCGCTTCTGGGCGCGTGGGAGGCGCAGGCCTCCAGGCAAGGCGCGACTCGCTCGATGGCGACCGCGATGCAGGGCGACATTCTAGCAGGAAATCCCCCCGAAAACAGCAATTTGCGCGCTCCGGGGACGCCGTCCGGGAGCCGGCGCAGGCTCAGGCGGGCGGCCGGCGGGACTGCTTCAGGGCGGCCAGCTGGCCCGCCAGCGCGCGGTAGCGCTCGCGGGCGGCGTCCGACATGTCTTCGCCGGCGATACGGTCCATTTCGCTGCGCACGCGCTCCGCCTCGATGGCCACGAAACCGGCCCGCAGCTCCTCCTTGGCCAGCGTTTCGTCGTCCTCGCCATGCAGGTCACGCGCCGCCAGCGCGCGGTAGACGTCGACAAACTGGCTTTGCGCCAGCGCTTCGAGCACGGCGCCGCTGTGCGCGGTCGCGGCGCTGGTGCCGGCGCGCCACACCTCGGCCAGCTGCCGGTCCAGGTCGGTATCGCCGTCGACCGCCAGCGCCGCGATCTGGGCGTTGAATTCGCGCGCCAGGCCCGGGAAGGCCAGCAGGCGCTGCAGCAGGCGCTGCTTGAGGCTTTCCACCTCCTTGACGGCGCGCCCGGTCGGCCGGGCACGCTCGTCGCGCGCCTGCGGCAGGCGCCGCCAGGGCGTCAGGCCGAACAGGGTCTCGATGTCCTGCGCCGGCGTCCGGGTGGCTTCGCCCAGCGCGCGCACGAGCTGCATGCGCAGCGCGCCGGTGGGCATGGACTCGAGCAGCGGGCGCGCGGCGGCCACGGTGGCGGCGCGGTCCTCGGGCTGCTCGAGATCGCGGCCCTCGCCGACGCAGCGCAGGAACCACTGCGACAGGCTGAGCGCGCGCGCCAGCTCCGCCTCGAAGGCGCCCGCGCCGTGGCCCTGCAGCAGGCTGTCGGGGTCTTCGCCCTCGGGCAACAGCACGAAGCTGGCGCGCCGGTCGTCGCCGATCACCGGCAGCGTCGCCTCCAGCGCGCGGCGCGCCGCCTTGCGGCCGGCCGCATCGCCGTCGAAGGCGAAGATGACGTTCGACGTCAGGCGAAACAGCGTGGTGACATGGTGCGCCGTGACCGCGGTTCCCAGCGCCGCCACGGCCTCGCCGAAGCCGCCCTGGGCCAGCTGGATCACGTCCATGTAGCCCTCGCAGACGATGACCCGCCCGCGCTTGCGGATGGCCTCCTGCGCCTCGTACAGGCCGTAGAGCTCCTGGCCCTTGTGATACAGCGCGGTTTCCGGCGAATTGAGGTATTTGGGCTCGGATCCGTCCAGCACCCGGGCGCCGAACCCGATAACGCTGCCGCGCCGGTTGCGGATGGGGTACATCACGCGGCCGCGAAAGCGGTCGTAGCGCTTGTTCTCCTCGCCAGTGATGACCAGGCCGGCGTCGACCAGGCGCGGATCGCTGTAGTTGTCGAACACCGCCTTGAGGCCCTGCCAGGCGTCCGGCGCGTAGCCCAGCGCATAGCGCGCCGCGGTCTGGCCGGTGAGGCCGCGCGCCTTGAGGTATTCGATCGCCACCGGCGCCTCCTTGAGCTGGCGCCGGTAGAAATCGGCGGCCTGCTGCAGCACCTCGGCGAGGCTGCGGCTGTGCGCGGCCTCCTGGCCGCTGCGCACGCTCTCCTGCGGCACCGCCAGGCCCACCGACTGCGCCAGTTCCTGGATGGCCTCGACGTAGCTCAGGCCGCGATGGTCCATCAGGAAGCCCACCGCCGAGCCGTGCGCGCCGCAGCCGAAACAGTGGAAGAACTGCTTGGTCGGGCTGACCGTGAACGACGGCGACTTTTCGCCGTGAAAAGGGCACAGGCCGAGGAAATTCTGCCCGCCCTTCTTGAGCGCGACATGGCGCCCGACGACATCGACGATGTCGACGCGCGCGAGCAGATCGATGATGAAGCCCTGGGGAATCACGGCCCGATTATCCGCTGCCGCGCGCCGCCGCGGCGCACCCGGCGGCGGGCCGGCGCCGCGCGTGCGGCGGCGCAACCCGGGCGCCGGGCACTAGGAGTCTGCGCGGCAGACGGTTTGACAGCCGCGATGGATGAAGGAACCCTCTCCCGCTGGCGGGAGAGGGCAGGGTGAGGGTGGGGGATGTGCTGGGGCCGGGTATTTTGGTTGCCTGCGAGTGCGTTCTTGGCCCACCAGCGAGCGTGTTGTCCCCTACGTTGCCATCATTGTCGCCATTCGCCGCAAGTTCAGCGCCGTGCAGACGAGTTTCCACTCCGCCTGGGCTTTGGTTAGACCACGCATGCTGAACTGGCGGAACCCCAGAACGTTCTTGACCCAGCCGTTGGGCGGCTCCGAGAGCCATTTGCGTCTGCGGTAGGCCTGCTGCGTCTGAGGCTGGCGGAACTTCTGCGCCATGGCTGCTGTAAGGGGTCGGCGTGCCGCGTCGATAGCCACCTGCTGCTTGCCCTCCCGGCCCAGCGCCACGATCAGCTCGCTGGGGTGGTCCTTGAGTTGCTCGAAGGTCGCCTCTGAGCGGTAGCCCGCATCGGCCAGCACCGTCTGGGGTGATTGCCCCAACGTTTGTTCAACGGCGGCGAGCATCGGCGCCAGTCGTCCAGAATCCGAACCGTTGTTGCTCAACTCCGCGCCCACGATGATGTGCGCCGTGTCGTCGACTGCTGCTTGCGCGTTGTACGCGTAGTCAAAGCCGCCACCGGCGCGCTTCATGATCCGGCTCTGCGGATCGGTGAAGTTGTCTTGCGCCTTGGGTGCCGGAACGCCGAACTCGCGTGCATAGGTACCACCGCCCTTGGGTTTGCCATCGCCGTCGCGCGGCTTGCGCTCGTCGCCCTCGGATCGGCCACGGGCCGTGTCGGCCTCGCGCTGGCGTTGTTCCAACCGTTCGCGCGCCGCCCGTATCACCTCCAGGCGCTCCTGCCGGCGGGCAATCTCGGCGGGCACATCCAGGTCCGGTTCGTTGCGCTCGGCTTCATCAGCGGCCTTGGCCCGATTGAGCAGCGCATCAATCTGCGCCTTGAGCTCCACCTCGGCCCGCTGCATCCGCTCGTAGCTCATCGCCTTGTGCCGCGAGGCGTTGGCCTTGATCTTGGTGCCATCGACCGAGATCGTGCCGAGCTTGACCAACCCGCACTCGCGCGCCAGCTTCACGACCTGAACGAACAGCGCCGAGAGTTCCTTCAGGTGTAACGCCCGGAAATCGCAAATCGTGCGGTGCGCCGGAAAGTTGCCCGCCCCCAGCACCCGAAAGGCCACGTCCTCGTGCAGCTTGCGGGCAATCTTGCGCGAGGAAAACACCCCCGTGGCATACCCGTACACCAGCACCTTGACCATCATCGCCGGGTGAAACGGCTGGTTGCGCGGTCCCCCGCCCATGTACCGAGCGTGAAACGCGCTCAGTTCCAGGCTGTCGACCACGTCATTGATGTAGTAGGCCAGGTGCCCTTCTGGCAACCACTCCTGCAGCGCGCAGGGCAGCAACTGCTGCTGGCGCGGTTCGTACGGTTGGTAGCTTGGCGTCATGCCCAATTAACGCCGATTCGGCCTCGCTCGTCTACACAAAACCACCACTACCACCCTCACCCCCGGCCCCTCTCCCGCAAGCGGGCGAGGGGAGCTCGGCGCTTCTGCCGCGCAGACTCCTAGCCGGCGATGCGCGCCTTGACCAGCCCCGAAACCTTCGTCATGTCGGCCCGGCCGGCCAGGCGCGGCTTGAGCAGCGCCATCACCTTGCCCATGGCGCTGGGGGCCAGCGCGGCGCCGGCGGCGACCTCGGCAATGGCCGCATCGATCGCCTGGAGCACGGCCGCTTCGTCCAGCGGCTGCGGCAGGTAGGCCTGCAGCAAATGCAGCTCGGCCGTTTCCTTCTGCACCAGGTCGTCGCGCCCGGCCTTGCCGAACTGCTCGATCGAGTCCTTGCGCTGCTTGATGAGCTTTTCGATGATCGCCATCACGGCGGCATCGTCCACGCTGACGCGCTCGTCCACTTCCTTTTGCTTGACCGCCGCCAGCAGCATGCGGATGGCGCCCAGGCGCTCGGCCGCGCGCGCGCGCATGGCCGCTTTCATGTCCTCGGTGATCCGGTCCTTCAGGCTCTGTGCTTGACTCATGGCGTTCGTCCCCGCGTCCGTCCGTGCCTTCGTCCGCCGGCTTGCCCGCGCCGCGCGGCAAAAAAAACAAAGGCGCGCCCTGGGCGCGCCTTTTCCGCTGCTGTGCGATGCCGCCGGGCCATCCGGGCCCGCCCCTGCCCCGCGCCACCGGCCGCTCCCGGCGCGGCCACGGCGCCGGGCGCGCGATGGTTTTCTAGTACAGCTTCTTGGGCAGCATCTGGCTGCGCAGGCGCTTGAAGTGGCGCTTGATCGCGGCCGATTTCTTGCGCTTGCGCTCGGTCGTGGGCTTTTCGTAGAACTCGCGCGCGCGCAGTTCCGTCAGCAGACCGCTCTTTTCTATCGTGCGCTTGAAACGGCGCAGCGCTACTTCGAACGGTTCGTTTTCCTTGACTCGTATCGTCGGCATCAATCGCTCTCAAAAACCGGGTTCATCAGGGCCCGCCTGGGGTCGCCCGGGACACTGCCGGGCCGCGTCGTCCCGGACAAAAGCCCGAAGGCGGCGCACGAAAGCCTTAAAGTATATCCCACTCGCCGCGCCCATGCCAGCGGCGCCTTGAACAACGGAGCCTGTCCATGCTACGCCGCCCGTACCGGGAAATCGACGTCTTCACCGCCGACGCCTACCGCGGCAATGCGCTGGCGGTCGTGGCCGACGCGGTCGGCCTCGACACCGAGCGGATGCAGCAGTTCGCCCGCTGGACCAACCTGAGCGAGACGAGCTTCCTGCTGCCCGCCACCGATCCGCAGGCCGACTACCAGGTGCGGATCTTCACGCCGTTCAGCGAGCTGCCGTTTGCCGGCCACCCGACGCTGGGCAGTTGCCACGCCTGGCTGGCCCAGGGGGGCGCGCCGCGCGACCCGGACGAGATCGTCCAGCAATGCCCGGCCGGGCGCGTGCGGCTGCGCCGCAGCGGTCCGCGGCTGGCATTTTGCGCCCCGCCCCTGCGCCGGGCACCGGTCGAGGCCGCCCTGCTCGCCCAGGTCACGGCGGCGCTGGGGCTGGCCGCGCCGGCCGTGCGCGAGGCGCAGTGGCTGGACAACGGGCCCGGCTGGCTGGGACTGCTGGTGGACAGCGCCGCCACCGTGCTGGCGCTGGAGCCGGACCATGCGCGGCTCAGGCAACTGGCCAATGTCGGCCTGATCGGTCCGTACCCGGCGGGCGCCCCCGGCGGCCACGCGGGGTCGGCGCCGCAACCCGGATTCGAAGTGCGCGCCTTTGCCGACCCGCAGAACATCGCGGAGGATCCGGTCACCGGCAGCCTGAACGCGGCCCTGGCGCAATGGCTGATTCCGCTGGGGCTGCTGCCGCGGCGCTATCTCGTGTCCCAGGGCACGCGGCTGCAGCGCGCCGGGCGCGTATTCGTCAATGCGCCCGACGCCGGGGCGGCCGGCGACGCGCCGGTCTGGGTCGGCGGCGACTGCGTCACCTGCGTCGAGGGCACGGTGCTGCTGTAGCGCGGCGGCGGGCGGCGGCGGCGCAGGGCGCGCGCCGGCGCGCCGCTACACTGGCGGCATGCGGGTACTGGGCATCGAGTCCTCGTGCGACGAGACCGGCGTGGCGCTGTACGACAGCGCCAGCGGCGCGCTGACGCACGCGCTGCATTCGCAGATCGACCTGCACCGCGCCTACGGCGGCGTCGTGCCGGAGCTGGCCTCGCGCGACCACGTGCGCCAGCTGCTGCCGCTCGTCGACCGCGTGCTGACACAGGCCGACTGCCCGCGCGGCGCCATCGATGCGGTCGCGGTGACGGCCGGCCCCGGGCTGGCCGGCGCGCTGCTGGTCGGCTGCGGCTTCGCCACGGCGCTGGGCTTCGCGCTCGACCGCCCCGTGGTGCCCATCCACCATCTCGAAGGCCACCTGCTGTCGCCGCTGCTGGCCGACCCGGCGCCGGAATTTCCCTTCATCAGCCTGCTGGTCTCGGGTGGCCATACGCAGTTGCTGCGCGTGCAGGCCCCCGGCCAGTATCTGCTGCTGGGCGACACGCTGGACGACGCGGCCGGCGAGGCCTTCGACAAGACCGCCCAGATGCTGGGCCTGGGATACCCGGGCGGGCCGGAGGTGTCGCGGCTGGCCGATTTCGGCAATCCCGGCGCGGTGCGCCTGCCGCGCCCGATGCTGGAGAGCCGCGAGCCTCGACATGAGTTTCAGCGGCCTGAAGACGGCCGTGCTGACGGCGGTGCGCCGCCTCGACAACACCTGCGCGCAGGCGCGGGCCGACCTGGCGCGGGCCTTTGTCGATGCGGTGGTGGACGTGCTGACCGCCAAGGCCGTGACCGCGCTGGCGCGCACCGGCCTGGCACAGCTGGTGGTGGCCGGGGGCGTGGGCGCCAACCGCCAGTTGCGCGAGAGCCTGGATGCCGCGGTGGGCGGGCGCGGCGGCCGGGTCTTTTATCCGCCGGCGGCGCTCTGCACCGACAACGGCGCCATGATCGCCTACGCGGGCTTCGTGCGCCTCAGCCGCATGGAAGCGGCAACGCGCCGTGCGGCGGCGCTGCCGCTGCGGGTGCGGCCGCGCTGGGACCTGTGCCGCCTGCAGGACGCCTGAACGCGCGGCGCTCAGGAACCCGGCGCCGGCGGCGCCGCCGCGGTGCGCGCGCCGATCTTCGTCTCGGTACCGGCAACGAGCTGGGTGAAATTGCGCCGGTGGCGCCAGATCAGCAGGGCACCCATCAGTGCGACGGCGGCGCGCGCGCCCGGCGGCGCGGATATGCCGCACAGCGCCAGCGCGGCCGACAGCGCGCTGACGGCCGACGCGACGGACGAATAGCGGAACAGCACGGCGATCACCAGCCACAGCAGGCAGGTGGCGATCCCGACCACCGGCACCAGCGCGACCAGCGTGCCCAGGAAGGTGGCCACGCCCTTGCCGCCGCGAAAACCCAGGAACACGGGACACAGGTGGCCGGCGAAGGCCGCGGCGCCGGCCCAGGCCACCAATGCCGGCGGCAGGCCCAGCGGCTCGCTGGCCGCGCGGCACGCCAGCACCGCCACGGCGCCCTTGGCGGCATCGCCCAGCAGGGTCAGCAGGGCCGCCACCTTATTGCCGCTGCGCAGGACATTGGTTGCGCCCGGATTGCCCGAACCGAAGCTGCGCGGATCGGGCAGGCCGAACAGGCGGCTGAACACGACGGCAAACGGGATCGATCCGAGCAGGTAGGCCGCGAGCAGGACGAGCGCCGGCAGCGCCCAGGCCCAGGCGCCGCCGGTCATGGCGCTTTGGCGCCGGCCGGATCGGCCACGGCAGCGGCAGTGGCAGTGGCAGCGGCGCCGAGCCCCTTGGGCAGCGGAAAGACGATGTCCTCGATGACGCCGTCGATCGGTGCGCACCGAGCGTCGCGCCGAGCTCGCGCAGCCGCTGCCGACCACCTCCTGCACCAGCACCTCGGGCGCCGAGCGCCCGGCGGTCAGGCCGATGCGCCGCAGGCCCTCGAACCACGCCGGGTCGATGTCGGCGGCGCCGTCGACCAGGTAGGCCGGCACGCCCATGCGCTCGGCCACCTCGCGCAGCCGGTTGGAATTGGAGCTGGTCGCGCTGCCGACGACGATCACCACCTCGACCTGGCGGCGCGATGAGCTTGACCGCGTCCTGGCGGTTCTGCGTGGCGTAGCAGATGTCGGCTCGCTTGGGCTCGGCGAATGGCCGGAAAGCGCGCCTTGAGCGCGGCGATGATGGCGCTGGCGTCGTCGAGCGACAGCGTCGTCTGCGTCACGTACGCCAGCCGCCGCCGGCTCGGCGACCTGCAGCGCGCGCCACGTCGGCGACGGTCTTCGACGAGGTGGATGCCCGCGTCGGCCTGGCCCATGGTGCCCTCGACCTCGGGGTGGCCCTTGTGGCCGATCATGACGATTTCGCGTCCCTGCGCGCGCATGCGGGCGACCTCGACATGCACCTTGGTCACCAGCGGGCAGGTGGCGTCGAAGACCTGCAGGCCGCGCGCCGCGCGCATGCGCCTGCACGGCACGCGACACGCCGTGGCGCCGAGAACACCACGCGTCGCGCCGGGCGGCACGTCGTCCAGGTCGTCGATGAAGACCGCGCCCTTGGCGCGCAGGTCCTCGACGACGTAGGTGTTGTGGACGATCTCGTGGCGCACGTAGATCGGCGCGCCGTGCAGCTGCGAGGGCGCGCTCGACGATCTCGATCGCGCGGTCGACGCCGGCGCAGAAGCCGCGCGGCTGGGCCAGTAGAACTTCCATCGCCGTGCTTCCTTTACCGTCTCAGAGAACGCCGATCACGTGCACCGTGAGCCGCAGGTCGCGCCCGGCCAGCGGGTGGTTGAAATCGACGACGGCGCTGTCCGCGTCGCACTGCGCGAGGATACCGCGCACCGGCACTTCGCCGGCGAAATGCGAGCTCGACCGTCTCGCCGGGCGCATAGACGAACGCGCTCCCGCACTGGGCCTCCAGTTGCTCGCGATCGAGCGTGTACAGCAGGTCCGGGTTGCGCACGCCGTAGGCCTCGGCCGCCGGGATCTGCACGTCGAGACGCTCGCCCTCGCCCAGGCCCAGCAGGTGCCGCTCGATGTCCGGCGACCACTGGCCGACTCCCATCTGCAGCGTTGCCGGCGCTGCGTCGAAGGTATTGACTAGCTCCCGCTCCACGTCATCCACGACCACGGACATGCGGTAATGCAAGGTGACATGCGAATCGGCTTGAATGCTCGGCATCGCCCCGATTCTATCGAAGGCATGGGCCCGGGGCGAACCGCGCCGGCGGCGCGCCGGTGAGCATCAAGCACTGGCCGGCCTCGGAGCGGCCGCGCGAACGCCTGCTGGCGCAGGGCGCGGCGGCCCTGAGCGATGCCGAACTGCTCGCGCTGCTGGTCGGCAGCGGCACGCAAGGCTGCTCCGCCCTGGACAGCGCGCGGGCCGCACTGCAGCAACTGGGCAGCGTGCGCGCGCTGCTGACCGCCGGCCCCGACGCACTGGGCGCGCTGCCGGGCTGGGGCCCGGCGCGCTATGCGCGCCTGCAGGCCGTGCTGGAACTGGGCAAGCGCCTGCTGCGCGAGGACGCGCGGCGCGGCGACGCCCTGGATTCGCCGCAGAACGTGCGCCGCTACCTGGGCATGGCGCTGGCCCAGGATGCGCACGAGGTCTTCGCCGTGCTCTTCCTGGACGCCCAGCACCGGCTGATCGCCTGCGACGAAATGTTCCGCGGCACGCTGACGCAGACCGCGGTCTACCCCCGGGAGGTGGTCAAGCAGGCGCTGCGCCACAATTGCGCCGCCGTCATACTGGCGCACAATCACCCGTCGGGCGTGGCCGAACCGAGCCGGGCCGACGCCGCGCTGACGCGCGCCTTGCAAAGCGCGCTGGCGCTCGTCGACGTGCGCGTCCTCGACCACATCGTCGTGGCCGGCAGCCGCAGCGTGTCCTTTGCCGAGCGCGGCCTGCTCTGACGGGCGGCCGGGCGCCCGGGCGCGCGCCGGACGCCGGCCGGAGCCCGGCGCCACCCGACTGGAATTTCGGCACCGCTTAGGCTAAAATCGCAGGCTTTGCTCGATGGTCAGCGCGCGGCCGCCCGGCCCGGCGCGGCCGGTGCGCCGGATGCGCGGCACAAGATAGTGCCGCGGATAGTGCCGCGGATAGTGCCGCGGATAGTGCCGCGGATAGTGCCGCGGATAGTGCCGCGGATAGTGCCGCGATAGTGCCGCGAATGTGCTGCGAGAGTGCTGCAAGAGAAAATAGGACGGACGAAAAATGGCCCGCGTTTGCATCGTTACCAAGAAGCGCCCGATGGTGGGCAATCGCGTCTCGCACGCGAACAACAAGACCAAGCGCCGCTTCCTGCCGAATCTGCAGTACCGCCGCTTCTGGCTCGAAGACCAGAAGCGCTGGATCCGCCTGCGCATCACCAATGCCGCGCTGCGCACGATCGACAAGCTGGGCATTGAAACCGTCCTGGCCGATCTGCACGCCAAGGGCGAGCTGTAAGAATCGAGAGGACGGAAAATGGCAAAAGGCGGGCGCGAGAAGATCAAGCTGGAGTCGTCGGCAGGTACCGGCCACTTCTACACGACGAGCAAGAACAAGCGCACCAAGCCGGAAAAGCTCGAACTGATGAAGTTCGATCCGGTGGCGCGCAAGCACGTCAGCTACAAGGAAACCAAGCTCAAGTAGGCACCCGGTTCCCTGCGGGCCGCGGACGCCGCGTAACGACGTCCGGCCCAAAAGAAAATCCCCGCGCCTGCGGGGATTTTTTTGCCGCCGCGGCGGGCGCGCCGGCCCGTCAGGCCGCGCCGGGCGCGTAGCCGCGGATGCGCGCCGCCGCGTCCTGCAGCGTGCGGATGCCGCTGGCCTCGGCGCGCGCCATCCAGTCCTGCAGGCGCGCCAGCATCTGCTCGCGCGACACCGAGCCTTGCTGCCAGATGGCGGCAAGTTCGGCGCGCATCTCCATGAGCGTGTGCATCATGCGGCTGCGCGCCAGCAGATCCTGCAGCGTGTCCTTGTGCGGTTCCGGCAGGGCGGCCACGTCCTTGCGCAGCCAGCGCCGCAGCGCGGCGAAGCGCTCGCGGTCGGCGGCCGACAGTCGCAGCTTGCCCAGTTCCTCGCGCATCTCGCGCTGCATGTTGCGGGCGAAGCGGGCCAGCAGGTCGTAGCGGTTGTTGATGAGGGTCTGCAGCATGTGCAGGTCGATCTGGCGCTGGCCGGCCACGGCCGGCACGTCGACGCGCGGCACCGGCGCCACGCGCAGCACCCTGGCCAGCCCCAGGGTCTCGAGGACGCGGATGTACAGCCAGCCGATATCGAACTCGAACCACTTGCTGGACAGCTTGGCCGAGGTCGGATAGGTGTGGTGGTTGTTGTGCAGCTCCTCGCCGCCGATGAGGATGCCCCACGGCACGAGGTTGCTGCTGGCGTCCGGACTGTCGTAGTTGCGGTAGCCCCAGTAGTGGCCGATGCCGTTGATGACGCCGGCGGCGAAGAGCGGGATCCAGATCATCTGCACCGCCCAGATCGCGATGCCGGCCACGCCGAACAGCAGGAAGTCGGTGATCAGCATCAGGGCGCAGCCGTGCCACACGAAGCGCGCGTACACGTTGCGCTCCATCCAGTCGTCGGGCGTGCCGCGGCTGTAGCGCTCGAGAGTCTCCGGGTTGGCGCGCTCGGCCATGTACAGCTCGGCGCCCTGCCACAGCACGGTGCGCAGGCCGCGCGTCTGCGGGCTGTGCGGATCCTCGGCGGTCTCGCATTTGGCGTGGTGCTTGCGGTGCACGGCGACCCAGTCGCGGGTCTGCATGCCGGTGGTGAGCCACAGCCAGAGGCGGAAGAAGTGGCTTGGCAGCGGATGCAGGTCCAGCGCCCGGTGCGCCTGGGCGCGATGCAGGAAGATGGTGACTGCGGCGATCGTCACGTGGGTGAACGCCAGCGCAACCAGCACCAGCTGCCACGTGCCCAGGCCGAGCAGGCCGTTGGCGAGAAAATTCAGTACGCCTTGCATCGATTCTCCATTTTCCGGAAGGTCGGCGATTGCGCCGCCCGCGGCATCGCCGACCGCAATTATAGCGGTCGGCCACGCGATTTCACCCCCGTGTCGGTGCTGGTCACGGCGCCGCGCCGGCCCTGGCCGGGACGGTCCATTATTACTACCAGATGGCGCCGCGAGGCCCGCAAACAAGGGCGAATCGGCGTCGAATCCTTGAAATACCGCCCCGGCGGATACCGCCTCTCAGTTCGCCTTTGGGGCGGCAGGGCCATTGCCGGCCGGTACCGAGGCGGCCAGCGGCACGGCCAGGGCGATCCCGTGCGCCCGGAACCGCTGCAATGCGGCCAGATTGACGTCGGATTGCACGTTTTGCCGGCCTTTTTCGGGGTCCGCGATCCAGAAGGCGCAATCGAGCACCAGGTTGCCGCCGGCGAATTCGCGCAGCAGCGCCGTCGGCACCGGGTCGGCCAGGACGCGCGGCGTTGCCGCGGCAGCCTCGCACAGCAGGCGCAGCGCCAGGTCGACGTCGGTCGCGGGGCCGACCGCCACCGAAATGCCCACCGAAACGCGCCGGTCGGTCAGCGTCGCATTGACCACCGGCTGCGACACCAGCATTTCGTTGGGCACGATGGATTCGCTGCCGTCGGAAGCGCGCAGGACGGTGTAGCGCGTGCTGATCTGGGTCACCTGCCCGTAGTACTTGTCGACCGTCACCATGTCGCCGATGCGCAGGCTGCGATCGAGCAGCAGGATGAAGCCGCTCACGTAGTTGCTGGCGATGCGCTGCAGCCCGAGGCCCAGGCCGACGCCCAGCGCGCCGCCGAATACGCCCAGGACCGTCAGGTCGATCCCCGACAGCCCCAGCGCCAGCAGGATCGCAAACAGCACCAGCAGCGCGCGCACGACGCGGCTCAGCACCGTGCGCAGATTCGGTTCGATGCCGGGTTCGGCCGCCAGGCGCTCGTCGATCAGCGCCCCGAGCCACATCGCCGCCAGCAGTGCGACCAGGGTCGTGACCCCGCCCACCAGGATCGACCACAGCGACACGTGCGCCGCGCTGCCCAGCGGGATCTGGGTGCCCGCCAGCCAGTCGACGACGTCGCCCAGCACGCCGGTGGCGTACAGCGCGACCACGACGCTCGCGCTTACCGCGATCAGGCGTTCGACGCGCGCCGCCAGCGGCCGGTTGCGCAGCACGCGGCGCAACAGCGCGAACAGCACCCGCACCACGGCCAGCGTGCCCATCACCGACGCGGCCAGGCGCAGCAGGCGGGCGTCGGCGCCGCTGCCCAGCACGCGGCCGGCGCGCAGCGCGAGTTCGCCCAGTTCCAGCAGCGCCAGCGACAGCAGCGGAAAGAGCATGCGCTGCAGCCCGCGGCGCACCACGTCGGCCTCGCGCTCGGCCACCGACTTGAGGCGAGCGGCCGCCAGCGGCGCGAGCCAGCGCGCCAGCAGTGCGCCGGCCACCAGCGCCAGCACGATGACGGCCGCCTCCCAGGCGTGGCGCGGCCGCGTCAGACCCTCGGCCAGCGCCTGCCACAGCTCGCCCAGCGGCGTGGTATCGCGAAACATCGTCATTTCCTCCCGTGCCGGCCGCCGCGCTGCCGCCGTGTCGTCAGCGGCGCCGCTCCAGCACTGCGGCGAAGAAGCCGTCGCTGCCGTGCAGATGCGGCAGCATCACGAAATACGGCGCGAAGCGCGCCGCGTGGTCGACGACGATGTTCTGCGCCGCCAGTATCGGCGCCGCCTCGACCAGCACGAACTCTGTGTGCGCCTCGAGAAAGCGCGCCACCAGCTGCTGGTTCTCCAGCTGCAGCACCGAGCAGGTCGCGTAGACCAGGCGGCCGCCCGGCTTGAGCAGGCGTGCGGCGCCGGTCAGCACCGCCAGCTGCACGCCGTTGAGGCGTTCGAGCTCGGTCTCGTCGAAGCGCCACTTCAGGTCCGGATTGCGCCGCAGCGTGCCGGTGCCGGAGCACGGCGCGTCCACCAGCACCCGATCGATCTTGCCCGCCAGGCGCTTGACGCGCGGGTCGTTCTCGCTGGCGATGGCCGCCGGATGCACGTTGGACAGCCCGCTGCGCGCCAGCCGCGGCGTCAACCCGGCCAGGCGCCGGGCGTGGATGTCGAAGGCGTAGATGCGCCCGGTCGAGCGCATCAGCGCCCCCAGCGCCAGCGTCTTGCCGCCGGCGCCGGCGCAGAAGTCGACGACCATTTCCCCGCGCCGCGGCGCGACCAGGCGCGCCACCAGCTGGCTGCCCTCGTCCTGCACCTCGATCCAGCCGTCCTGGTACAGCGGCCAGCGCGTCAGGGCGGGCTTCTCCGCCAACCGGATCGCGTCCGGGCTGTAGGCCGTCGCGCGCGCATCCAGCGGCGCGTGCTGGCGCGTCGAACTGCACAGCTCCGCCAGCACGGTGGCGCGCTCGGCCTTGAGCGTGTTGACGCGCAGGTCCAGCGGCGCGGGCTGCGCCAGCGCCGCCAGCAGCGCAACGGCGTCGTCGTACTGCTCGCTCACCCGGCGCAGCAGCCACTGCGGCACTTCGGCCTGCACCGCGGCGGGCGCATGGCGCAGCTTGATGTCCAGCGCACCGCGCACGGCGCGCTCGTCGCCGCGCAGCGCGCGCGGCGCCAGCGCATCGATGCCGTGCTGGCGCGCCAGCACGATCAGCGCGGCCAGCCGCGGCGCCCGCAGCGGGTCGGCGGTCTGCATCACCCAGCGCAGGCTGGCCAGGTGGCGCAGCGCCTCGAAGGCGGCCTCGGCCACGAGACTGCGATCGCGGCTGCCCAGCAGCCGGTCGGCCTTGAAATGCCGCGACATGATCGCGTCGGCCGGACCCTCGAAGCGCAGCAGCTGGGCCAGAAGCTCGGTGAAACTGTCGACCACCTGGGACGTGACGCGCGTGCCGTGCATGGCGGCGGTGCTCATGCGCGCGCCCCCGGCAGCGCGGACCGCTGCGCCGGGACGTCGCCCGCATCGGCCGCCGCCGCCGCGCCGGCACCCTCCGTCAGCGGACCCAGCAGCAGCTCGGCGGCGCGCAGGTCGCCGGTTTGCACCCGGCCGTCCTGCAGGCGCACGCGCCCCTCGAGGATCCAGGCAATGCAGCGCGGCAGCAGGCGATGCTCGAGCGCCAGCACGCGTTGCGCCAGCGCGGCGGCCGTCTCGGCCGGTTCCACGGCAAGCGCTGCCTGGGCGACGATGGGACCGGCGTCGAGGTCGCCCGAAACGAAGTGGACCGTGGTGCCGTGCACGCGCACGCCGGCCTGCAGCGCGCGCTCGTGCGTCTGCAGGCCGGTGAACGCCGGCAGCAGCGACGGATGGATGTTGATCAGCCGGCCCTCGTAGTGCGCGACGAACTCCGGCGTCAGCACGCGCAGGAAGCCGGCCAGGACCACCAGGGCCGGCGCATGCGCGTCGATGGCGGTGCGCAGCGCGGCATCGAAGGCGGCCCGGCTGGCGAAATCGCCATGAGCCAGTACCTGCGTCGGCGATGCCGTGGGCGGCGGCGATCGGCCAGCCCCGCGGCATCGGCGCGATTGGAGATCACGGCGGTGACGCGCGCCCCCAGGGTCTGCTCCCACCGCTGCTCGTGCTGCGCGCGCAATATGGCCTCCAGGTTGCTGCCGCGGCCGGAGATCAGACAGACGATATTTTTCATGGCGGCGCCGATTGTACGGGCAGCGTCCGCCAGGCTCGGCGAAAGCGCCGGAAAATCAAGTTGTTCCGGACGCGACCGGTATACTTCGCGGCAGCGTTCCGCAATGCCTTTGCGCACTGCCGCGGCCGCTTGCCGCGCCCATCGCCACCGTGAACCCACAATTGTCCTCTGCCGCCGCCTTCACCGTCTTCCGCGGTCTGCCGCCCCGCTCGCGGCAGGAGCCCTGCGCGCTGACCATCGGCAACTTCGACGGCGTCCACCGCGGCCACCAGGCGATGCTCGCGCGCGTCGTCGCGGCGGCGCGCGCGCGCGGCCTGCCGGCCGGCGTGCATGACCTTCGAGCCGCATCCGCGCGACTTCTTCGCGCCCGGCAGGCGGCGCCGGCGCGCATCGCCACGCTGCGCGACAAGCTCGAGGGCGCTGCGCGCCTGCGGCGTCGACCGGGTGGTCGTGATGCATTTCAACAGCGGCTTTCGCCGGCTAGTCGCCCGCAGGCCTTCATCGACGACGTCCTGGTCGCCGGCCTGCGCGCATGCGCTGGGTGATCGTCGGCGACGACTTCCGCTTCGGCGCGCGCCGCGCCGGCGATATCGCGCTGCTCGCGCGCGCGCCGCCGCCGGCGGCTTCGAGCGTCGAGCAGCTGGATGCGCGTACGGTCTCGCAGGAGCAGCGCATCTCGAGTTCGGCCGTGCGCGCGGCGCTGGCGGCCGGCGACCTGGCGCAGGCCGCGCGCGCTGCTCGGGCCGCCCGTACCACATCAGCGGCCACGTGGTGCACGGCGCCAAGCTCGGGCCGCCAGATCGGCTTTCCCACGCTGAACCTGCGCTTGGCGCACCCGCGGCCCGGCCGTGCACGGCATCTTCGCCGTGCGCGTGCACGGCGCTCGGCGCGCCGCTCCCCGGCGTCGCCAGCCTCGGCCTGCGGCCCGACCGTCGACGACAGCGGCCGCGTGCTGCTCGAGGTGCACCTGTTCGACTTCGCCGGCGAGGGCTACGGTAAACTCGTGCGCGTGCGAATTCCTGCAGAAACTGCGCGACGAGGAGAACTTCGACTCGCTCGAGGCGCTCACCGCCGCGATCCGCGCAGACGCCGCAGCGCGCGCCGCGACGCTGTTGCAGCGCGCCGCCGGCGGCGACCGATGACCGGCTGATCCGGGCTACGACGCGCGAAGTCCTGAACGCGCAGCCGCGCAGCCAGCCGCCCGCCACTCATCCCTAGACCCGCGATCCCCATGGCCGACGCCGACAACACCAAGACCGCCCCGCGCTACCGCTGAACCTGCCCGACACGCCGTTCCCGATGCGCGGCGACCTGCCCAAGCGCGAGCCGGGCTGGGTCAAGGCACTGGGAGCGAGCGACGGCGTCTACGAGCGCCTGCGCGACGCGCGCCACGGCGCGCCGCGCTTCGTCCTGCACGACGGCCCGCCCTACGCCAACGGCGAGATCCACATGGGCCACGCGGTCAACAAGATCCTGAAGGACATGATCGTCAAGGCGCGCCAGCTGGCCGGCTTCGACGCGCGTCTACGTGCCGGGCTGGGACTGCCACGGCCTGCCGATCGAGAACCAGATCGAGAAGCACGTTCGGCAAGCAGCCTGCGCGCGCGACCGAGGTGCAGGCGAAGAGCCGCGCCTACGCCACCGAGCAGATCGCGCAGCAGATGGTCGACTTCAAGCGCCTGGGCGTGCTGGGCGACTGGGACGATCCGTACCGGACGATGGACTTCGGCAACGAGGCCGGCGAGATCCGCGCGCTCAAGCGCATGATCGAGCGCGGCTTCGTCTACCGCGGCCTGAAGCCGGTGTACTGGTGCTTCGACTGCGGCTCGTCGCTGGCCGAGTTCGAGATCGAATACGCCGACAAGAAGTCGCCGACCGTCGACGTCGCCTTCCCGCTGCGCCGAGCCGGCGAAGCTCGCGCGCGCGCCTTCGGCCTGGCCGTCGCTGGCCAAGGACGCCTTCGCCGTCATCTGGACGACGACGCCGTGGACGCATCCCGGCCAACCAGGCGCTCAACCTGCAACCCGGAGCTCGACTACGCGCTGGTCGACACCGAGCGCGGCCTGCTGATCCTGGCCGAGCGCGCTGGTCGACGACTGCCTGGCAGCGCTACGGCCTCGAACGGCACGGTGCTCGCGACCGCGCCGCGGCGCGAACGCTCGACGGGCCTGCGACTTCCGCCATCCGCTGGCCGCGCGTCGACGCCGGCTACGACCGCACTGCGCCGGTCTACCTGGCCGACTACGTGACCGCCGACGACGGCACCGGCATCGTCCACTCGTCGCCGGCCTACGGCGTCGAGGACTTCAACTCCTGCAAGCGCGCACGGCATGGCCGATCGACGACATCCTCAACCCGGTGCAGGGCGACGGCGTCTACGACGCCGACCTGCCGCTGTTCGGCGGCATGAACATCTGGAAGGCCAACGCCGCAGATCGTCGACGCGCTGCGCGATGCCGGCCGCCTGCTCGCAGCCGCGACGCATCGACGCACAGCTACCCGCACTGCTGGCGCCACAAGACGCCGGTGATCTACCGCGCCGCGGCGCAGTGGTTCGTGCGCATGGACGACGCCAGGCCGACACGCGCGGCGTGTTCGACCGAGACCGGCGCCGCAGACGCTGCGCCAGACCGCGCTCGACGCGATCGAGGCCACCGAGTTCTATCCGCCGAGAACGGCAAGGCGCGCCTGCACGACATGATCGCCAACCGGCCCGACTGGTGCATCAGTCGCGCCAGCGCAACTGGGGCGTGCCGCTGCCCTTCTTCCTGCACAAGGACACGCGGCGAGCTGCATCCGCGCACGCTGGAGCTGCTCGAGCAGGCCGCCGGCGTCGTCGAGCAGGGCGGCATCGAGGCCTGGTCGCGCGCTCGACGCGCCGAGGACGTGCTCGGCGACGACGCGCGCGCACTACGACGAAGAGTCAACGACATCCTCGACGTCTGGTTCGACTCCGGCTCGACCCACTTCGCACGTGCTGCGCGGCATCGCACCCGGCACGACGACCTGACGACCGGTGACCCGGCCGACCTCTACCTCGAAGGCCAGACCAGCACCGCGGCTGGTTCCATTCGTCGCTGCTGATCGGCTGCGCGATCGACGGCCGCGCGCCCTACCGGGCGCTGCTGACGCACGGCTTCACGGTCGACAGCCAGGGCCGCAAGATGAGCAAGAGCCTCGGCAACGGCATCGACCCGCAGCGAGGTGACCGGCAAGCTCGGCGCCGAGATCATCCGCCTGTGGGTGGCCGCGACCGACTACTCGGGCGACATCGTCGATCGACGACGAGATCCTCACGCGCGTCGTCGAAGCCTACCGGCGCATCCGCAACACGCTGCGCTTCCTGCTGGCCAACACCAGCGACTTCGACATCCGCGACCGACGCGGTCGCCGCTGGCCGACATGCTCGAGATCGACCGCTATGCGCTGGCGCCTGCGCGGCGCAGTTCCAGGCCGACGGCGCTGCGCGCACTACGAGCGCTACGAGTTCCATCCGGTCGTCGCCAAGCTGCAGACCTTCTGCTCCGAAGACCTGGGCGCGTTCTACCTCGACATCCTCAAGGACCGCCTCTACACGACGGCGCCGCAGTCGCGCGCGCGCCGCTCGGCGCAGACCGCGCTGTGGCACATCACCGCACGCGCATGCTGCGCTGGATGGCGCCGTTCCTGTCGCTTCACCGCCGAAGAGGCCTTCCGGGTCTTCGAGCCGCAGCGCCGACGCCACCGATCTTCATCCGAGGTCTTCCACGAGCCGCCGCCGGTACCGGGACACGAAGCGCTGCTGGCCAAGTGGGCGCGCCATCGCGCCAGCTGCGCGCCGAGGTGCTCAAGCGCCTGGAGACGCTGCGCGAGCAGGGCGGCATCGGCTCGTCGCTGCAGGCCGAAGTGGACCTGCACGCCGGCGCCGGAGCGCCACGCGCTGCTCGCCAGCCTGGGCGACGAGCTCAAGTTCGTCACCGTCACCAGCCGCGCCGGCCTGCATCGCGGTCGAGCGGGTCGACGCGACGAGCGCGTCGACGTGCAGCCGAGCACGCACCGCCAAGTGCGAGCGCTGCTGGCACTACCGCGCCGACGTCGGCGCCGAGCCGGCCCACCCGGGACTGTGCGGCCGCTGCGCCGACAACCTGTTCGGCGCCGGCGAAGACCGGCAGTTCGGCTGATGGCCGGTGCGCGCACCGGCGCGCTGCGCGGCATGCTGCCCTGGCTGGCGCTGGCCGCGGCGATCGTCGTCGCCGACCAGGTCACCAAGGCGCGCATCCAGGCGCGTGCTGGCGCTGCCCGGCGACGCGCAGCGTAACGTCCTTCTTCAACCTGGTGCTGGCCTACAACCGCGGCGCCGCGTTCTCGTTCCTCAGCAGCGCCGGCGGCTGGCAGGGCCGCTGTTCATCGCCATCGCGCTGGGCGCCAGCGCCGTCATCGTCTGGGTGCTGGCGGGACACTGGCAGCCAGCGCGCTGCTGGCCTGCGCGCTGGCGCTGGTGCTGGGCGGCGCGCTCGGCAATCTGATCGACCGCCTGCACCTGGGCCACGTGATCGACTTCCTCGATTTCCACTGGTCCTGGCTCGCGCCGCTCTTCCCGGGCGGGCATTTTCCCGCGTTCAACCTGGCCGACAGCGCGATCACCTGCGGTGCCGGACTGCTGATCATCGAGGAGGTGCGGCGCGCGCTGCGCCGCCCGACCGCCTGACCCGAAGCCGAAAGGAAAGCCCGCGATGGAACTGGCCAACCGCAAGATCGTGCTGGGCGTCACCGGCGGCATCGCCGCCTACAAGGCCTGCGAGCTGGTGCGCCGCCTGCGCGCCGAGGGCGCCCAGGTGCAGGCCGTGATGACGCGCGCGGCGCAGCATTTCGTCGGCGCCGCCACGCTGCAGGCGCTGACCGGCCGGCCGGTGTTCGACGACCTGTGGGACGCGCGGGTCGGCGACGGCATGGCGCACATCGCCCTGTCGCGCGATGCCGACGCCATCCTGGTGGCGCCGGCCAGCGCGAACTTCATGGCCAGGGTCGCGCAGGGCCTGTGCGACGACCTGCTGTCGACGCTGGTGCTGGCGCGCCGCGCCGAGCAGTGCCGGCTGCTGCTGGCGCCGGCGATGAACGTCGAGATGTGGGAGCAGGCGGCCACGCAGCGCAATGCCGCGCGCCTGCGCGCCGACGGCGTGCTGCTGCTGGGCCCGGCGCAGGGCGAGCAGGCCTGCGGCGAGACCGGCGCGGGCCGCATGCTAGAGCCGGGCGAGATCGTCGACGACCTCATTGCCGCCTTCCAGGTCCAGTGCCTGGCCGGGCGGCACGTGCTGGTGACCGCCGGCCCGACCTTCGAGCCGATCGATCCGGTGCGCGGCATCACCAACCGCTCCACCGGCAAGATGGGCTACGCGCTGGCGCGCGCCGCGCGCGAGGCGGGGGCGGGGGTGACGCTCGTCAGCGGCCCGACCGTGCTGCCGGCGCCGCGCGGCGTCGAGCGCCTGATGGTCGACAGCGCGGCGCAGATGCTCGAACAGGTGCTGGCGCGGGTCGACGCCGCCGACGTCTTCGTCTCGGTGGCGGCGGTGGCCGACTGGCGCGTGGGCGGCGCCAGCGCCGTCAAGCTCAAGAAATCGGGGGCGCCGCCGGCGCTGCAGCTGATCGACAACCCGGACATCCTGGCGACCGTCGCCGCCCTGCCCTCGCCGCCGCTGTGCGTCGGCTTCGCCGCCGAAAGCGAGCAGCTGATCGAGCATGCCCGCGAGAAGCTCGCGCGCAAGGCCGTGGCGATGATCATCGCCAACCAGGTCGAGTCGACGCTGGGCGCCGATACCGCCGAAGTGCACATCGTCGAGGCCGGCCGCCATCGGACCCTGCCGCGCGCCACCAAGCTGGAACAGGGCCGCCGCATCGTCGCCGCGATCGCCGAGCGCCTGGCCACCCGCACCGGGGCGGGCGCATGACGGCCGCGGACGCGTCCGCGCCGCCGCCCGAGCTGCAGATCCGCCTGCTCGATGCGCGCCTGCGCGACTACCCGCCCGCCTACGCCACTGCCGGCTCGGCCGGCATCGACCTGCGTGCCTGCGTCGACGCCGCCCTGGACCTGGCGCCGGGCGCCAGCGCGCTGGTGCCGGCCGGCTTTGCGATCCACCTGGGCGATCCGGGACTGGCCGCGGTGATCCTGCCGCGCTCCGGCCTGGGGCACCGCAACGGCATCGTGCTGGGCAACCTGGTGGGCCTGATCGACTCCGACTACCAGGGCCCGCTGATGGTGTCGCTGTGGAACCGCAGCGCCGCGAGCTACCGGGTCGAACCGATGGAGCGCATCGCCCAGCTGGCCATCATCCGCGTCAACCAGGTGCGCCTGCGCGCCGTCGAGAGCTTCACGGCGAGCGCCCGCGGCAGCGGGGGATTCGGCAGTACCGGATCGAACTAGCCGCCTGCGCGCGACGCCTGGGCAGCATCGACGGATGAAGTCCCCCGCCGCCGCGGGCCGCAGCGGGCCGGGCAGCGGTTCGCCCCGCCCTATTCCCTGCGGATCCAGGTCTGCGTGCGGCCGAAGAGCGAGAAGCCCAGGTAGCCGCGCACGTCGAGCTTGCGGCCGGCATCGGCCAGCGCGAACCGGCACGAATAGACGTTGCCGTTGTCGGGGTCGAGGATCTTGCCGCCGCCGAAGTGGTCGCCGTCGCGGTGCATGCCGGTGATGATGGTCAGGCCCAGCACCGGGCGGTTATGGCGCTCGCCGGAACACTTCTCGCACACCGAGTCGCGCTTTTCGGGCGCGATGATGTCCTCGACCACGCCGACGAACTGGCCGTTGTCCTCGCGGATGCGGATATAGGCCTTGGGCTTGCCGTCGACATCGCTGATGGTCTGCCACAGGCCGGCCGGCGAGGCGGCCGGATCGGGCGTATCGGCAAGCGCCGGCGCGGCGCCGGCCAGGCTCGCCAGGCCCGCCAGGCCCAGCACGGCCCGGCGCCACAGCCGGGCAGGCCGGCGCGCGATCGCGCCCTGGGCCGGATCGATCGGCACGCCGTGCGCTCCGCGCCCGGCGCCTATTCGGACAGCACCGGCTCGCCGCGCTCGGGCTGCGGCGCATCGCCGCTGTCGGCCGGCGGAAAGTCCAGCTTGACCGCTTCGTTCTCGTCGACGTCGACCGTCCACCTTGCCGCCGTTGACCAGCCGGCCGAACAGCAGTTCGTCGGCCAGCGCACGAGCGGATCGTGTCCTGGATCAGGCGCTGCATCGGACGCGCGCCCATCAGCGGATCGAAACCGTTCTTCGCCAGATGCGCGCGCAGCGCGTCGGTGAAGATCGACGTCGACCTTCTTCTCGTGCAACTGATCTTCGAGCTGCATCAGGAACTTGTCGACCACGCGCATGATGATTTCTTCGTCGAGCGAGCGGAAGCTGATCGATCGCGTCCAGACGGTTGCGGAACTCCGGCGTGAACATGCGCTTGATGTCGGCCATCTCGTCGCCGGTTTCGCGGCGAGTTCGTGAAGCCGATCGTCGACTTGTTGCATCGCCTCGGCGCCCGCATTCGTCGTCATGATGATGATGACGTTGCGGAAATCGGCCTTGCGCCCGTTGTTGTCGGTCAGCGTGCCGTGGTCCATCACCTGCAGCAGCACGTTGAAGATGTCCGGATGCGCCTTCTCGATTTCGTCGAGCAGCAGCACGCAATGCGGCTTCTTCGTGACGGCCTCGGTCAGCAGGCCGCCCTGGTCGAAACCGACATAGCCCGGCGGCGCGCCGATCAGGCGGCTGACCGCGTGGCGCTCCATGTACTCGGACATGTCGAAGCGGATCAGCTCGATGCCCAGCGATGAACGCCAGCTGCTTGCGCCACTTCGGTCTTGCCGACGCCGGTCGGGCCGGAGAACAGGAACGCGCCGATCGGCTTGTCCGGCTTGCCGAGGCCGGCGCGCGCCATCTTGATGGCGGCCGACAGCGCGTCGATCGCCGGGTCCTGGCCGAACACCACGCTCTTCAGATCGCGATCGAGCGTTCTGCAGCTTGCCGCGATCGTCGCTGCGACACGCTCTGCGGCGGGATGCGCGCGATCTTCGAGATGATGTCCTCGATCTCGCTCTTGCCGATGGTCTTCTTCTGCTTCGACTTCGGCAGGATGCGCTGCGCCGCGCCGGCTTCGTCGATCACGTCGATCGCCTTGTCGGGCAGATGACGATCGGTGATGAAGCTTGCGCCGACAACTCGGCCGCCGCCGTCAGCGCACCCGACGAGTACTTGACGCCGTGGTGCTCTTCGAAGCGCGACTTCAGGCCGCGCAGGATCGCGATCGTCTGCTCGACGGTCGGCTCGGTCACGTCGATCTTCTGGAAGCGACGCGACAGCGCCGCGTCCTTTTCGAAGATGCCGCGGTATTCCGTGAACGTGGTCGCGCCGATGCACTTCAGCTGCGCCCGACGACAGCGCCGGCTTCAGCAGATTCGATGCGTCCAGCGTGCCGCCCGAGGCCGCGCCGGCGCCGATCAGCGTGTGAATCTCGTCGATGAACAGGATCGCGTGCGGGCGGTCCTTCAGCTCCTTGAGCACCGTCTTCAGGCGCTGCTCGAAGTCGCCGCGGTACTTGGTGCCGGCCAGCAGCGCGCCCATGTCGAGCGAATACACGCTGGCGTCGGCGAGAATCTCCGGCACTTCGCCGCGCGTGATGCGCCAGGCCAGGCCTTCGGCGATCGCGGTCTTGCCGACGCCGGCCTCGCCGACCAGCAGCGGATTGTTCTTGCGCCGACGGCACAGCACCTGCATCACGCGCTCGACTTCCGGCTCGCGGCCGATCAGCGGATCGATCTTGCCGTCGTGCGCCAGCTGGTTCAGGTTCTGCGTGAACTGCTCGAGCGGCGTTTCCTTCTGCGCGGCCGGCGTCTTCGCTGCTCGGCGTTCGCCGTCGCTGCGGCCTTCGCCGCGTCTCGGCGGCTGCGTCTTCGTGATGCCGTGCGAGATGAAATTGACGACGTCCAGGCGCGTCACGCCCTGCTGTTGCAGGTAGTAGACCGCGTGCGAATCCTTCTCGCCGAAGATCGCGACCAGCACGTTCGCGCCGGTCACTTCCTTCTTGCCGTTCGAGGTCGACTGCACGTGCATGATCGCGCGCTGGATCACGCGCTGGAAACCCAGCGTCGGCTGCGTGTCGACCTCGTCGGTGCCGCGGCACGGTCGGCGTGTTGTCGTGGATGAAGTTGCGCAGGTTCTTGCGCAGATCCTCGATATTCGCCGCGCAGGCGCGCAGCACCTCGGCCGCCGTCGGGTTGTCCAGCAGCGCCAGCAGCAGATGCTCGACCGTGATGAACTCGTGCCGCGCCTGGCGTGCTTCCATGAACGCCATGTGCAGGCTGACTTCCAGTTCCTGGGCAATCATGCTTCCTCCATCACGCACTGCAGCGGATGCCCGCGTGCCGTGCGTGGGTAACGCAACCTGCTCAACCTTGGTCGCCGCGACGTCCCGCGGATAGACCCCGCAAACTCCCCTGCCCTCGTGATGCACCTTCAGCATGATCTGCGTCGCCGTTTCGCGATCCTTGTTGAAATATTCCTGCACCACCATCACGACGAATTCCATCGGCGTGAAGTCGTCGTTCAGCAGCACCACTTGGTACATCGGCGGCGGCTTGGTTTCCGCAGCCTGCTTTTCTACGACCGTGCCCTCTTCGAACCGTTCGCTCATGACTCGCAGACTAAGGCACCCGCAGCCGCCGAGCCGCAGCCGCGCCAGCGCGCCCGGTCGCTACATCCGGATTATAAGTGAAACAGGGCCGTCGCCGGGAGCCGCATCCGCGCCGAAATCCGTACCATCCGGGTGGCATCTTGCCTGCCCGGGCAGCCGTGCGATCGGCCGGTGCCGCCCGGGAATGGCCCGGTTTGCCGTGCGATTCGCCGACCTCGATCCAGCCGGCGCGTGCGTCGCCGCGCTGTGGTCGATAGCGCCACCAGACCGCGCCGCAGGGTCTTGACGGCTCATCAGATTTCCCCGAACAATGCCGTTACTGACGATGGCGGAGAATCCTCGCAGGAGTCAAGGGCGGACCACGAGCGGATTTCGGGTCGGCCATTGGGATAGGGGTCCCGGGGGTGGAACCGGCGCGCGGCCGGGTGCACCGCGACGCCTTACGTCGACAGGTGAAACGTGGAGAAGAGGATAGTTGCATGGCAACAGGCACGGTCAAGTGGTTCAACGACGCCAAGGGTTACGGTTTCATCACGCCGGACGACGGTGGCGAGGACTTGTTCGCGCATTTTTCGGCGATCCAGATGGAGGCTTCAAGACGCTTGAAGGAAGGCCAGAAGGTGGCCTTCGAGGTCGTGCAAGGCCCCAAGGGCAAGCAAGCCTCGAACATCACGCCGAACGCCTGACCGTCGCGCGGCACAGAACGACAAAAAGCCCCGTCCAGCGGGGCTTTTGTCATTGCCGGGCACCGGCCGCGGCGGCCGGGTCTCCTACATGTGCGCGATCATCGCCTGCACCGAAGCCCGAGCACGGACACCTGCGTCGCAGCCGTCCAGCAGGCGCGCGAAGTCGTACGTGACCGTCTTGTTGCCGATGGCCTTGCCCATCGCGCCGATGATCAGGTCGGCCGCTTCGGTCCAGCCCATGTGGCGCAGCATCATCTCGGCCGACAGGATCTCCGAACCCGGATTGACATAGTCCTTGCCGGCGTACTTCGGCGCGGTGCCGTGCGTGGCCTCGAACATCGCCACCGTATCGGACATGTTCGCGCCGGGCGCGATGCCGATGCCGCCGACCTGCGCCGCCAGCGCGTCGGAGATGTAGTCGCCGTTCAGGTTCAGCGTCGCGATCACGTCGTATTCGGCCGGGCGCAACAGGATCTGCTGCAGAAAGGCATCGGCGATCACGTCCTTGATGACGATGTCTGCCGTGCGGGGTCTTGATGACCTGCCACGGACCGCCGTCGATCGGTTGCGCACCGAATTCGCGCTGCGCCAGCGCATAGCCCCAGTCGCGGAAGCGCGCCTTCGGTGAACTTCATGATGTTGCCCTTGTGCACGAGGTCACCGACTTGCGCTCGTTGTCGATGGCGTACTGGATCGCCTTGCGCACCAGGCGCTCGGTGCCTTCGCGCGAGACCGGCTTGATGCCGATGCCCGAGGTCGCCGGGAAGCGGATCTTCTTGACGCCCATTTCGTCGCTGCAGGAACTCGATCAGCTTGCTGCGCCTTCGTCGCGACTCGGCCTCCCACTCGATGCCGGCGTAGATGTCCTCGGAGTTCTCGCGGAAGATCACCATGTCGGTCTTTTCCGGCTCGCTTCACCGGGCTGGGCACGCCCGTGAAATAGCGCACCGGGCGCAGGCAGACGTACAGGTCGAGCTCCTGGCGCAGCGCCACGTTGAGCGAGCGGATGCCGCCGCCGACCGGCGTGGTCAGCGGCCCCTTGATCGAGACCGACGATAGTCCTGCAGCACCGCCAGCGTTTCTTCGGGCAGCCAGACGTCCGGGCCGTAGACGCTGCGTCGGCCTTCTCGCCGGCGTAGACTTCCATCCAGCTGATCTTGCGCTTGCCGCCGTAGGCCTTGGCGACGGCCGCATCGACCACCTTGATCATGACCGGCGTGATGTCGACGCCGGTGCCGTCGCCCTCGATGAACGGGATGATCGGCTGGTCGGGAACGTTCAGGCTGCCATTGGCCTGCACGGTGATCTTCTGCCCGCCGGCGGGCACCTTGATGTGTTGGTAGGCCATGGGTTCCCCGCAAGAAATGGATGCACGCGGCGCGCGCGCGGCGCGCGCCGCCCAAAGACATTCGAGTGTAGCAACGGCCCGCCGCGCGCGGCCCGCCGCATGGCGTCTTGTACGATTAGGTCAAATGCGCGCGCCACCGGCGCCGCACCCCCCGTCCATCCGCACGCTGCCGCCATGCCGACCTCACCGAATCGATTCTCCTTTCCCCGCGGCGCGCGCACCGCGCTGGCCGCCGGCATCGTCCTGCTGGCGGCCACGGCGCTGCAGCCCGCGCGCGCGCTGCCCCTGGTCGAACTGACCGCGGGCATCCACCGCATTCACGCCGAACTGGCCGATACCGACGCCAGCCGCATGCGCGGCCTGATGTTCCGCGAGAGCCTCGAACCGAACCACGGCATGCTGTTCGTCTTCGAGCGTCCGGAGGCCAACTGCATGTGGATGCGCAATACGCTGCTGCCGCTGTCGGTCGCGTTCATCGCCGACGACGGCAGCATCGTCAATGTCGAGGAAATGAAGGCGCAGACCGATGACGCCCACTGCGCCGCCCGGCCGGTGCGCTACGCGCTGGAGATGGACGGGGGCTGGTTCAAGTCGCATGGCCTGCGCGCCGGCAGCCGGATACAGGGTATCGCGCCAGCAGCGCGGCGCTGATCGCAGTGCATTACCTTATCTCCCCCTCTCCCTCCGGGAGAGGGGCCGGGGGTGAGGGCGGTCGCATTGCACCGGCCCTGCCCTTCTCCCTCTCCCTCGGCGAGAGGGAGGAATGCGGGTGAATGGCGTCAGGCGAAATTGCGCGCCGCGAAGTCCCAGTTGACGAGGTTGTTGAGGAAGACCTCGACGAACTTGGCGCGCGCGTTGCGATAGTCGATGTAGTAGGCGTGTTCCCAGACGTCGATCGTCAGCAGCGCCTTGTCGGCGCGTGGTGAGCGGCGTGCCGGCATTGGACGTGTTGACGATGTCGACCGATGCCGTCGGCCTTCTTCACGAGCCAGGTCCAGCCCGAGCCGAAGTTGCCGAGCGCGCTCTTGGTGAAGGCTTCCTTGAACGCGGCGTACGAGCCCCACTTGGCGCCGATCGCCGCGGCCAGCGCGCCCGCCGGCTCGCCGCCGCCGCCCGGCTTCATGCTGTTCCAGAAGAACGTGTGGTTCCAGATCTGCGCGGCATTGTTGAAGATGCCGCCGCTGGACTTGCGCACGATGTCCTCGAGGCCGAGATCCGCGAACTCCGTTCCCTTGACCAGGTTGTTCAGGTTGGTGACGTAGGTCTGGTGATGCTTGCCGTAGTGATACTCGATCGTCTCCCGGGAGATATGCGGGGCCAGGGCATCGGCGGCATACGGGCAGTGCAGGCAGGGTGTGTTCCATGAATCGCTTCCTCGGGTTGTCAGGGCAAAGGTGGGGCAGGCCGACGTCCGTCGCGGTGTCGCGCCGATCCGCTCGCGACGTGCAGCGCGGGCACGAACGCCGATTCTATTGCGTCGCGCGGTTTCGCGTTGGCGGCGCCGCGCCCGCCTCACGCGCTTTGGGGTCGGGTGTGTGCGACGCGCAACTCGGCGTCGCCGTGCGCCAGCGTTGCCGTACGGTCATTCCGGGCTCGCAGCTGCGCCGCGTCGGTGAGCAGGCGTCCGGCCGGATCGCGCAGGATCGAGAAGCCGCGATCGAGAACGCCCTGCACGTTCAGGTGGGCCAGGGCGCTTTGTCGCAGCGCCAGCGCGCCGGCGCGCATTGCAGCGCGCTGCCGTGGGCCGCGTGCAGGCGCTGCGCGCAGATCGACGCCCGCTGGCGCCCGGCCGCCGCATCGGGGCGCGCCCGCAGCAGGCCGCGCGCCAGGGCGGCGGCCTCGGTGCGGCCCAGGCGCAGCGGCGCGCGGGCGTGCGCCGCGCAGCGCTCGCGCAGGTCGGTCACGCGGGCGTCCAGTCCGCTCAGCGGCGCGCGCGGCGAGCCCAGCAGGCGCAGCGCGTGATCGAGGCGCTGCGTCGCTCGCCCAGCCGCCGCGCCGCCGCGTGCGCCAGCGTGCGCAGGCGCCCGGCAAGCTCGCGCAACAGGGCGCCGCGCTCCGGCGCGACCAGTTCGGCGGCGGCGGTCGGCGTCGGCGCGCGCAGGTCGGCAGCGAAATCGGCGATGGTGAAGTCGGTTTCGTGGCCGACGCCCGACGATCACCGGCAGCGGCGCTGGCGCGGATCGCCCGCGCCACGACCTCCTCGTTGAAGGCCCACAGATCCTCGAGCGAGCCGCCGCCGCGCACGAGCAGCAGCACGTCGACCTCGGCGCGGTGCGCGACGGTCGCCAGCATCGCGGCGATCCGGGCGCCGGCCTCGGCGCCCTGCACCGGCACCGGGTACACGACGATCTCGAGATACGGCGCGCGCCGCCGCAGCGTCGTCAGCACATCGCGCAGCGCCGCCGCCTGCAGCGAGGTCACGACGCCGACCCGCCGCGGCAGCGGCGGCAGCGGCCGCTTGCGCCGCGGCGTCGAACAGTCCCTCGGCCGCCAGGCGCTGGCGCAGGCGCAGGAACTCCTCCCACAGCCGCCCGGCGCCGAAGCGGCGCATCGACTCGACGCCCAGTTGAAACTCGCCGCGCGCTTCGTAGAGGCCGACGGCGGCCAGCACCTCGACCTCGTCGCCGTCGCGCGGCGCGAAATCGACCTGCATGTTGCGGCCGCGGAACATCACGCAGCGCACCTGCGCCGCCCGCGTCCTTGAGCGAGAAGTACCAGTGGCCGCTGGCAGCGCGCGTCAGCGACGCGATTTCTCCGCGCACCCGCTGAACGCCGAAGGTTCGCTCTCAGCGTGCTCGCCACCAGCCGGTTCAACTGTCCGACGGTGCAGGCATTCCTTAGCCAATTCAAGGTTTTGCCGCCCGGTTCCGGGTTCCATGGTAAGCACCGTCCGCAAGGTTTCCACAAAATTGCCGCCGCCGGCAGCAAGGCGCCGGAAACCGCGACAGAACCGCAAGTATCCGTGTAACTACATGATAAATAAATTGGTTTTCATGCCGCCGTAAGGCCTGCGCAGTTTTTCGGCGCCGTGCCAGCCCTTATTTGGAACCAGCTTAGGAGAGTTCTCCACAAACTTATCCACAAGATGATGGAGTTGCACGGCGGCCGCCAGTGCGTGCTGCCGCGCACGCGGCGCCGGGCACCCTGCCGGCGGCGGGCGCGGGCGCGCCAGGGGTCCGGGCCATCCGATCGGCTGGGCCGGGGCGTGCGGGACCGGTTGCGCGCAGGCTCTACACTTCCGGTCTTTTCTCCCGCGGAAAGCCCCTGCCTTGCTCGCAATCGTTCAAACCCTCGGCTGGCCGGTCTGGCCCCTCATCATCGCATCGATCGTCGCGCTGGCGCTGGTCATCGAACGCAGCGTGGCACTGCGCCGCGCGCGCGTCCTGCCGGCCAGGCTGCTGGGCGATGTGCTCAGCCTGTACACGCGGCGCCAGATAACGCTCGAGGTCCTGGACAAACTCGAGAAGAGTTCCGCGCTGGGCTTCCTGTTTGCCGCCGGCCTGCGCAGCGCCGGGGCCTCGCGCGACGTCACCACCAAGGTGGTCGAGGTCGCCGGCGGCCACGTCGCCCACGAGCTGTCGCGCTACCTCACGCTGCTGGGCGCGATCGGCTCGATCGCACCGCTGCTCGGGCTGCTGGGCACCGTGGTGGGCATGATCGACATCTTCGCGTCCCAGCAGGCCGGATCCAATCCCGCAGCAACTGGCGCAGGGCATCTCGATCGCGCTGTATTCGACGGCTTTCGGCATCATCGTCGCGGTGCCCTCGGTACTGTCGTACCGGATATTCCGCGCGCGGATCGATGACTTCCTGGTGGAGCTCGAGCAGCAGGCCCAGCGGCTGATCGAGGCGCTCTACACCGAATCGCGGCCCGCGCGCACGGCGCCATGAGGACGCACGCATGAAGTTCCGCCGCGGCTACGCCGAGGATCCGGACATCAACCTGATCCCGCTGATCGACGTACTGCTGGTGGTGCTGATCTTCCTGGCGGTCAGCACGTCCTATTCGCGCTTCGCGCAGCTGCAGATCGAACTGCCGACCGCGCAACCGGCCGCATCGGCCGCGCGTCTCCAGGAGATCCAGGTCGGCATCAGCGCCGACGGCCGCTTCGCGCTGGGCCATACGGTGCTGCCGGTCAGCGATGCGCCGGCGCTGACCGAGCTGCTGCGCACCGCGGCCGCAAGGCTGCAGGACCCGGTGGTCGTCATCAACGCCGATGCGCAGGCGCCGCACCAGTCGGTGATCACGGTGATGGAGGCAGCGCGCAACGCCGGGCTGGTGCGGCTGAGCTTCGCCACCCAGCACCGCAGCGCCCCCGCCCGATGAGCCTGGGACTGGGCGTCGCGCTGCGCAGCTGGGCACACCGGCGCGTGCGCCGCGCGTGGCAACGCCGCGGCGTGCTCGCCTACCTGATGCTGCCGCTGCATCTGCTGCACCGCGGCTGGCGCGGCGTGCGCAGCGTCGGTCGCCATCTGGGCCTGGCGCGGCCGGTGCAATTGCCGGTGCCGGTCATCGTGATCGGCAACCTGAGCGTCGGCGGCACCGGCAAGACGCCGCTGGTGATCGCACTGCTGCGCCAGTTGCAGGCACGCGGCTGGAGCCCAGGCGTGGTGGCCAGCGGCTTCGGCGGCCAGGCCGAAGGGCCGCTGCTGGTCGAAGCGGGCGGCGACCCGGCGCTGTGCGGCGACGAGCCGCTGCTGATCCGGCATGCATCGGGCTGCCCGGTGGCCGTCGGCCGCGACCGGATCGCGGCCGCCCAATTGCTGCTGGCGTCGAACGCGCGCTGCGACCTGCTGCTGGCCGACGACGGGCTGCAGCACCGGCGCCTGGGGCGCGACCTGGAGATCGTCGTCGTCAACGCCGCGGGCGTCGGCAACGGCCTGTTGCTGCCGGCCGGTCCGCTGCGCGACCCGCCGGAACGGCTGCAGCACGTCGACGCGGTGGTGCTGCACGGCATCGTGCCGCCGGTGCGCATCCATTCGCCGTTCTTCCGCATGCAGACCCGGGTCCAGGAGGCGGTCAACCTGGTCGCGCCTGAGCGCCGCATCGCCCTGGCCGCGCTGGCCGCGGAGCAGCGCGCGAGCAAGCTGCGCCTGCTGGCGCTGTGCGCGATCGGCAGTCCCGAGCGCTTCTTCGCGATGCTGCGCGAGCAGGGCCTGCAGTGCGACACGCGGGCGCTGCCCGACCACGCGAAGATCGACGCGGACATCGTGCCGCGCGGGCGCTACGACCGCGTCCTGGTGACCGAGAAGGACGCCGTAAAATGCCGGCGCGATGCACAGCTGGCCCAGGACGACCGCATCTGGGTCGTGCCGCTGCACACGGAGTTGGACACGGCGCTGGTCGAATTCCTGACCGCGCGGCTCAGGGGACGTTCGCATGGATCCGAAACTGCTTGAAATCCTCGTCTGCCCGTTGACCAAGGGCCCGCTGCGCTACGACCGGCAGCGCCAGGAACTGGTGTCGACCGCCGCGGGGCTGGCCTACCCCGTGCGCGACGAGATTCCCATCCTGCTCGAAAGCGAGGCCCGGCGCCTCGACGAGGACGAGCGCGAGACGCACGGATGACGGCCGGCGGCGCGGCCGACGCCGCTCCCGGCTTCACCGCGCTGATGCCGGCGCGCCTGGGCTCCACCCGCCTGCCCGAAAAGCCGCTGGCGCTGATCGGCGGCCTGCCGATGGTGGTGCGCGTGGCCCGCCGCGCCGCGGCCAGCGGCGCCGCGCGCGTGGTGGTGTGCGCCGACAGCGGACGCATCGTCGAGGCCTGCCGCGCGCACGGCGTCGAGGCCATCCTCACCGACGCCGGCCACCCGACCGGCACCGACCGGCTGGCCGAGGCCTGCCGGCTGCTGCAACTGGATCGCAGCCGCCATCGTCGTCAATGTGCAGGGCGACGAACCGCTGATCCCGCCCAGCGGTGATCGGCGACGTCGCCGCCGCGCTGCGCGCGCGACCCGCAGGCCGACATCGCCACCGCGGCGCACCGGCTGCGCGAACGGCGCCGAGTTCTTCGATCCGAACGTCGTCAAGGTCGTGTGCGACGCCCGCGGGCGCGCCCTGCTCTTTTCGCGCGCCCCGATTCCCTGGTCGCGCGACGCCTTCGCCGCAACGCCGGCGCAGGCGGCCGACGCCGGGCGCTGCCGGCGGACCTGCCGGCGCTGCGCCATGTCGGCCTGTACGCCTATCGCGTGTCGCTTCCTGCTGCGCTTTCCGGCGCTGGCGCGGCCGGCCGATCGAGCAGCAGGAAAGCCTGGAGCAGTTGCGTGCGCTCTACCACGGCAGCGCCATCGCGGTGGTCGAACTCGACGTGCCGCTGCCGGCCGGCGTCGACACGCCGGCCGACCTCGAGCGCGTGCGCGCCAGCTTCGCCGCGGTGCACGCGCCCGGCCACGGGCATCAGCCGCGCCCGCCGGCCACGGACGCACCCTAGCCGCCGCGGCGCCGGGCGCAGGACGGGAACCGCAGCGATGGCGCAATGCAACCAGCGGCTTTGCGCCCGCGCAACGTCGCGCCCGCAGTTCCGGGTAAGATGCGCCTCGCTCAAGGAGCCCGCCACGCACGCCAGCCGGCGCGCCGCGCGGCGGCAAGAACAAATACAGAGCATTCGCCTTACGGAGCGCGCACGTCGGTGCGCGAGGGGAACATGCGGTTGATCTTGCTCGGACCACCGGGAGCCGGAAAGGGCACGCAGGCGGCCTTCATCCGCACGCGCCTGCACATCCCGCAGATCTCCACCGGCGACATGCTGCGCGCGGCGGTCAAGGCCGGCACGCCCCTCGGACTGGCCGCCAAGCGGGTGATGGACGCCGGGCAGCTCGTGTCCGACGACATCATCATCGGCCTGGTGAGCGAACGCCTGGCCGAGCCCGACTGCGCCGACGGCTACCTGTTCGACGGCTTCCCGCGCACCATCGCCCAGGCCGAGGCCATGCGCAGCGCGAACGTCGGCCTCGATCTCGTGCTGGAGATCGCGGTACCGGACGCCGCGATCATCGAGCGCATGAGCGGGCGGCGCGTGCACCCGGCCAGCGGCCGCACCTATCACGTGCACAACAATCCGCCGCGCGTGCCCGGTCACGACGACGTCACCGGCGAGGCGCTGGTCCAGCGCGACGACGACCGCGAGGAGATCGTGCGCAAGCGCCTGGAGGTCTATCACACCCAGACGCGGCCCCTGGTCGACTATTACTCGTCGTGGGCGGCCAGGGGCGGCGCCGCCCCGCGCTACCGCGCCATCAGCGGCGTGGGCAGCGTCGAGGAGATCCAGCAGCGCGTGCTCGAGGCGCTGGAGAACTAGCGGCGCCGTTGCCGGGCCGCGCATCACATAGCTCATGTTGCAAAGCCACGGCCCGTCCGCGGCACACTGAAAGGAGCCATGCATGTCTGGTGTTTCGCTTGCCCTGCTCTGTGGAGTCGCCGCGGTGCTGTTCGGCGCGTTTTCAACGGTCTGGATCCTGAAGCAGGACCCGGGTAACGCGCGGATGCAGGAGATCGCGCTGGCGATCCAGCAGGGGGCGCAGGCCTACCTGAACCGGCAGTACCGCACGATCGCGATGGTGGGTGTCGCGCTGGCGGTGATCATCGCCGCAATCCCCCAGCTGGGCATCCTGACGGCTGCCGGATTCGTCCTGGGCGCCGTGCTCTCCGGCGCCGCCGGCTACATCGGCATGAACGTGTCGGTGCGGGCCAACGTGCGCACCGCCCAGGCGGCCACGCGCGGCCTCAATCCGGCGCTGGACGTGGCCTTCCGCGGCGGCGCGATCACCGGGCTGCTGGTGGTGGGCCTCGGCCTGCTCGGCGTTGCCGGCTTCTATGCCGTGCTCGCCGGCCAGCACGGCGGCGGCGATACCCGCAACATGCTGCACCCGATGATCGGCCTGGCCTTCGGCTCGTCGCTGATCTCGATCTTCGCCCGCCTCGGCGGCGGCATCTTCACGAAGGGCGCCGACGTCGGCGCCGACCTGGTCGGCAAGGTCGAAGCCGGCATTCCGGAGGACGACCCGCGCAATCCGGCAGTCATCGCCGACAACGTCGGCGACAACGTCGGCGACTGCGCCGGCATGGCGGCGGACCTCTTCGAGACCTTCGCGGTCACGGTGGTGGCCACGATGCTGGTCGGCGCGTTCGCCTTCCCCGGCAGCGATGCCGGCCTGGTGTATCCGCTGGCGATCTCCGGCGTGTCGATCCTCGCCTCGATCGTCGGCTGCTATTTCGTCAAGGCACGCGACGGCGGCAAGATCATGAACGCGCTGTACCGCGGCCTGCTCGTCGCCGGCCTGATCTCCCTGGTCCTGTTCTGGTTCGTGACCAACTGGCTGCTGGGCCCGGTTGCCGCGGCCGCCGGCCTGTCGGTGGTCAAGCTGTACGGCTGCGCGATCGTCGGCCTGGCCCTGACCGCCGCCCTGGTCTACATCACCGAGTACTACACCGGGACGGATTTCGCGCCGGTGCAGCACGTGGCCAAGGCCTCGACCACCGGGCACGCCACCAACATCATCGCCGGCATCGCCGTGTCGATGCGCGCCTGCGCCTGGCCGGTGGTCGCGATCTGCCTGGCGATCCTGGCGGCGTTCTGGCTGGCGGGGCTGTACGGCATCGCCGTGGCCGCCACTGCCATGCTCTCGATGACCGGGATCGTCGTTGCGCTGGACGCCTACGGCCCCATCACCGACAACGCCGGCGGCATCGCCGAGATGGCCGGGCTGCCCCCGGAGGTGCGCAACATCACCGATCCTCTGGACGCCGTGGGCAACACGACCAAGGCGGTCACCAAGGGCTACGCCATCGGCTCGGCCGGGCTGGCGGCGCTGGTGCTTTTTGCCGACTACACGCGCGCCCTCGACCAGGAAGGCCTGCACACGACCTTCGACCTGTCCAATCCGCGGGTCATCGTCGGCCTGTTCATCGGCGGCATGATTCCCTATCTCTTCGGCGCGATGGCGATGGAAGCGGTCGGCCGTTCGGCCGGGGCCGTGGTCGAGGAGGTGCGACGCCAGTTCCGCGAGATCAAGGGCATCATGGAAGGCACGGCCAAGCCCGACTACTCGCGCGCCGTCGACATGCTGACCACGGCGGCGATCAAGGAAATGATGGTGCCCTCGCTGCTGCCGGTGCTGGTGCCGATCGTCGTAGGCGTGGTCCTCGGGCCGGCCGCGCTCGGCGGCGTGCTGATGGGCACGATCGTCACCGGCCTGTTCGTCGCCATCTCGATGACGACCGGCGGCGGCGCCTGGGACAACGCCAAGAAGTACATCGAAGAGGGCCATCACGGTGGCAAGGGCTCGGACGCGCACAAGGCGGCGGTGACCGGCGACACGGTGGGCGACCCCTACAAGGACACGGCCGGTCCGGCGGTCAATCCGCTGATCAAGATCATCAACATCGTCGCCCTGCTGATCGTGCCGATCCTGGCCGGGCTGCACGGCAACGCCTCCGGCAGCGCGCAGGCTCCCGGTGCGATGGCCCCTGCCGCCCGGATCGCACAGCATGAGGCACGGCCGGCACTGGCGTCGGCGGTGCCCGCGGCGGGCAATCGCGGCAGCGCGCCGCCAGCGCGCATCGGCCACCCGTGAGGCCGTCGCGCGCCGGCGTCTTGCGGCGGCGGGACGTGTAACCGGCAGGACGAATAGGGGCCGATTCCGGCCCCTATTCGCATCGATGCCCGGCACCGCAGGCGGGGATGATGATTCTCATATCCCGTCGGATTGCCGAGGCCAAGGATGGGCCAGTCAGTGTGCCGCCCGCTGCGAACGATCGGCGCCGGGCGCACCGTGCGCCCGGCGGCGCGTCGGCTGGCCTGCGCAGTCCTGGGCGCCTTGTGCGCCATCGGCGGCGCGATGGCCGGACCGCCAGCGGCGCAGCTGGCGTCGACGTTGCCGGGCTGGCTGCAGCTGGAAACCGGCCTGACCGTCACCCCCGAAGTGCTGCAGGCGCGCTGGACCGCGCTGGTTCGCGTTCCGGCCGCACGCGCCGACTATTCGCTGGCGGCGCCAGCGGCCGCGCCGGCCTGGGGCAATTCGATCGGCGCCACGCGCTTCTTCGAGCTGGGAAGCGTCCGCGCGGGGGGGACCGACCAACCGGCCTATGTGCGCCCGCACTTCGCGCTCGGCGAGTCGTCCGAGGCCCTGCGCGGCTGGTTGCGGCTGGCCGGCATCGACGCCACCGCGTGCACCGCGCCGCTGATGAAGATGCACTCCGCGTTCGCCGGCAGTACGTCGCGCGCCAACGTCTCGCTGTCGGCGCGCTGCAGCCTGCACTAGTCTAGTGCGCGGCGGCGGCGACGGGTTCGGCGCCCGGCTGCGGCGGCAGCGTCGGCACGTCCAGGACGTTGCGTGATTCGAGGACCATTTCGACCGTCTCCGGCGGCCCCGACCACGTGCGCGGGTGATCGCCGGACGTGCCCGGTTCCGCGGCAGGTGCCGCGGCCGTGGCGTGCGCGGTGCGTTCGCGCGGCAGCGCCGGCGCCATTGCCGCGATGACCAGCGGCGCCTCGCCGCCGTCGCGGCCGGCCCGGCGCGCGGCGATTTCCACCGGCTCGGCCATCGCCAGCGCGCGCTCGAGGGCCGCGTCCTCGTCGGACGGGGTCGGATCCGGAACGGACGCCGCGGCGATCAGGTCGGCCGGCGTCGGTGCCGGCGCAACCTCGGCGCGCGCCGGCAGCGTCGCCGGCTCGCTGCGCTTGCGGAAGGTGCGGGCGATGCTGTCGGCGGGCACGCCCTTGCCGAACAGGTAGCCCTGGCCGCGCTCGCAGCCCAGCGTCTTGAGCAGCTTGAGCTGGTCGACGCGTTCGATGCCCTCGGCCACCACTTCCTTCTGCAGCGCATGGGCCATGTTGATGATGGCGGCGACGATCTTGCCGGCGTCGTTGTCCAGCCGCGCGTCGACCAGGAAGCTCATGTCCATCTTGAGCACCTGCGCGGGCATGGTTTTCAGGTAGCTGAACGACGAGTAGCCGGTGCCGAAATCGTCGATCGCGATCAGCACGCCGTCCTTGGCCAGCTGGTTGAGGGCCTCCATCGCCGCCTTGCCGCCCTCGACCAGCATCGATTCGGTGACTTCGATCTCCAGCGCCCCCGTCGGCATGCCGGTCACGGCCAGCAACTGCTGCACGGTGGGCACGAAGTTGCTGCGCGGCAGCTGGCCGTTGGAGACGTTGACCGAAACGCGCGGCACGCGCACGCCCTCCTGGCGCCAGCGCTGGAACTGCTGGCACGCTTCCATCATGACCCAGGCGCCGATCTCGGGAATCAGCCCGATCTCCTCGGCATAGTGGATGAAGTCGACGGGGTACAGCAAGCCGCGGGTCGGATGCTGCCAGCGCACCAGCGCCTCGACGCCGCACAGCGCGCCGGTCTTCAGATCGATCTGCGGCTGGTAATGCAGCACCAGCTGGCGCCCCTCCAGCGCATTGCGCAGCTCGCCGTCGAGCACCGTGCGGCGCTTGCTCTCGGCGTTCATCGGTTCCTCGTAGAACGCGAAACGGCTGCGCCCGGCGCTCTTGGCGCGGTACATCGCCGTGTCGGCCATCTTGAGCAGCTCCGGGCCGCGCACGCCGTCGTCCGGATACATCGCGATGCCGACGCTGGCCCCGGTGTAGATCGTGTGGCCGTCGATCTCGAAGCGGCGCGACAGCGCCTGGATCAGCTTGCGCGCGGCCGATGCCGCCTCGCGCGGCGACTTGACGCCGGGCAGGATGACGGTGAACTCGTCGCCGCCGATGCGCGCGACCACGTCGTCCTCGCGCACGTTGTTGCGGATCCGGTTGGCCGCCTGGATCAGCAGCCGGTCGCCGAAGGAGTGGCCGTGGGTGTCGTTGGCCTGCTTGAAGCGATCCAGGTCGATGAACAGTATCGCCGCCAGCGTCTTGGCGCGCTGGGCGTTGGCCAGTTCCTCGGCCAGCAGCGACTGCATGGCGACGCGGTTGGGCAGCCCGGTGAGCGGATCGACATAGGCCAGCGAGTGCAGCTTCTGGTCGCGCTCGGAACCGCTGAAACCGGCGATCAGGCGGTTGGCCACCCCGGCGAGCAGCTTCATCTGGCTGCCGGACAGCCGCACCGGGGCGGCGTGGCAGGACACCATCATGCCCCAGGCGCGGCTGCCGCGCGAGATCGGCACGGCGAAGAAATGGCCGACGCCGTTTTGCTCGCGCAGCGCGGCCTCGAAGGCTTCCGGAAACGGCGATTCGGGCCCGCTGTCCTGGGTGGGCTTGAGCGGAATGCGCCGCTTGAGCTCGGCCGACAGCTCGATCTTGCGGCTGTCGATGCGGTTGCGCTCGCCCTTCGTCATCACGAAGACGCGCATCGCCTCGGCGCTGTCGGATTCGAACAGGCCAAGCACCACGACCTCGGCCCTGGTCACGAGTTGCAGGCAGCGCAGCGCGCTGCGGATCAGCGCGCCGACGTCGAGCTTGGTGAGTATCGCGTCGTCCATCTGCGCCAGGATGCCCTGCACCGACAGGCTGGTGCCCAGGTGGTGCGCCATGTCGTTGAAGGCGCGCGTGAGCTGGGCCAGATCGTCGCCGCCGCCCACGGGCAGCGCGACGGGAAAATCCTGCCGCGCCATGCGCCGCATGGAAACCAGCAGATGTTCGACCTGGCGCAACCGCCCTTCGCTCTGCGCGATTCCCAGCACCACGCCCAGCAGCACGGCGCCGGCGCCGACGCCCAGCAGCGGCGCGAACGCGGCGCGCGGCAGGGCCTCCTCGAAGGCGAGCACGGCGGCAAGGGCGGCGACCGGCAGCACGCCGGCCGCGGCGAACAAACCGATCATGCGCAGCCCCAACGCACTGCGAAATGCCCTCAGCGCCAAATTCTTCATCGCCACCGATCAATCCGTCTCGCGGGCCCGCGGCCATCGCGGCCCGCCCGATGCGCGCCGCGCGGCACGTTGTCCGGGCCGGCGCGCCATTGCACAATTACGCACCGGTAAGATTGCCGCCAGTTGCCCGGCGGCAATCGCCAAAATTGCACCCGAAAAGGGGCGCCACGGTGCGATCTCGGTCGCCGGCCGGCGCCGGCCCGGGCGGGACCGGGCGGTCGCCGGCCGGCGCCCGGGGCGGGCCCGACACACGATCAGGAAGGCGGCGCAAGCGATGGAAATTGCTGGAAATGTCTTTCTGGTCAGCGGCGCCGGGTCCGGCCTGGGGGCCGCGACGGCGGCCATGCTGTGCGCGCGCGGCGGGCAGGTGCTGGGGCTCGACCTGCGCGCAGACGCCGCGGCCGGCGCCCCGGTGCGCGGGCTGCACGCGATGCGCGGCGACATCACCGTGGCCGCCGATTGCGCCGCGGCGGTGGCGCGGGCACGCGAACTTGGCCCGCTGCGCGGGCTGGTCAATTGCGCCGGCATCCTCGCCGGGGAAAAGACGCTGGGGCGCGACGGACCGCATTCGCTGGCCGGCTTCGAACGCGTGATCGCGGTCAACCTGGTCGGCAGCTTCAACCTGCTGCGCCTGGCCGCGGCCGCCATGGCGCAACAGGAGGCCGGGGCCGGCGGCGAGCGCGGCGTCATCGTCAACACCGCGTCGGCGGCGGCCTTCGACGGCCAGGCCGGCCAGGCCGCATACGCGGCTTCCAAGGGCGGCATCGCCGCGATGACCCTGCCGATCGCGCGCGACCTGGCGCGCCACGGCATCCGCTGCATGGCCATCGCCCCGGGTCTGTTCGAGACCCCGATGATGCAGGCGCTGACGCCCGAGAAGCGCAAGGCCCTGGAGGACCAGGTGCCGTTTCCGCCGCGCCTGGGCCAACCGGCCGAATTCGCCCGCCTGGTCGCCGAAGTGCTGGGCAACCCGATGCTCAACGGCGAGGTGATTCGCCTCGACGGCGCACTGCGCATGGGTCCGCGCTGAGTGCGGCCGCAGCGGGCGCCGCCAAACCCCTCGGCACGTGCAGGGATTGCGCACAGGCGCGCGCGTAGACTTGCCGCCGGCAATGCCGGGCGGCTGCGGTCGCGCGGCGGCAAGACTTCGATGACAAGGGAGAAACGCGATGACGATCAAGGTGGGCGAAAAGCTGCCCGAAGGCAAGGTTCAGGAATACGTGGAAGTCGAATCGGCGGGCTGTTCGATCGGCCCCAACACCTTTGCGGTGCAGGATCTCGTCCGCGGCAAGAAGATCGCCATCTTCGGCCTGCCGGGCGCGTTCACGCCGACCTGCTCGGCCAAGCACGTGCCGGGCTACCTGGTGAGCTACGACGCGCTCAAGGCCAAGGGCATCGACGAGATCTGGTGCTTTTCCGTCAATGACGCCTTCGTCATGGGCGCATGGGGCCGCGAGCAGAAGGTCGCCGGCAAGATCCGCATGATCGCCGACGGCGCCGGGGCCTACACCCGCGAGCTGGGGCTGGAATTCGACCTCAGCGCCGGCGGCCTGGGAATTCGCTGCCAGCGTTTTTCGATGCTGGTCGACGACGGCGTGGTACGGCAGCTCAACGTCGAAAAAGGCGGCAAGCTCGAGATCAGCGACGCGCAGACCCTGCTGCGTCAGATCGGCTGACCGATGCGAACCCTCACCCCTGCCCCTCTCCCGGAGGGATAGGGGTGAGTGATGGAACGGGGCGGTTGCGGGATCGCGCCGCGTTCACTTCGTCCGCAGGATCACATCGCGCGGGCGAAATCCCAGGGTCCACAGCAGCCCGGCGTAGACCACGCCGCCCGAGGCGATCGCCACGGCCAGCCAGGCGGCCCGCAGCGCCGCACGGTCTGCGGCAACCGACGCATACGGCCATCCCCGCTGCACCAGCAGCAGCGTACCGGCAAGGCCCGCCAGCGCCACGGCCAGCCGCCACGAAAACCCGCGCCATTCCCGCCCGGGCGAATAGATGCCGCGCCGGTGCAGGCCCCACAACAACATCGCGCTGTTGGCCAGCGCACCGAGGCTGATGGACCACGCCAGCCCGGCGTGCGCCAGCCGCGGCACGAGCAGCAGGTTCATCGCCTGGGTCGCCAGCAGCACCAGCACGCCGATGCGCACCGGGGTGCGGATGTCCTGGCGCGCATAGAAGCCGGGCGCCAGGATCTTGATGCCGATCAGCCCCAGCAGGCCCCCGGCGTAACCGCGCAGCGCCGCCGCCGACTGGGCGACATCGTTGGCGGTGAAGCGGCCGCCCTGGAAGAGCGCACCGATCAGGCCGTCGGCCAGCATGGCCAGGCCCAGTGCCGCCGGCAACGCCAGCAGGCAGGTCAGGCGCAGGCCCCAGTCGAGCAGGTCCCGGTAATGCTCGGGCTGGGCGGCGGCGTGCGCCCGCGACAGACTGGGCAGCAGCACGGTGCCGATCGCCACGCCCAGCAGCGCAGTGGGCAGTTCCATCAGGCGGTCGGCGTAGTAGAGCCAGGAGTTGCTGCCGGTGCCCAGGTGCGAGGCGATGTTGGTGTTGATGATCAGGCTGAGCTGGGCCACCGAAACGGCGAACACCGCCGGCAGCATCTGGCGCAGGATGCGCCGCACGACGGGGTCGGCAAAGGCCGCGCGCACGCCGCCGATGCGCGGCAGCATGCCGATGCGCGCCAGCGCCGGCAGCTGGATCGCCAGCTGCAGCGCGCCGCCCAGCAGTACCGCCAGGCCGAGCACCAGGACGGGTGGATCGAGGCGGCGCCCCAGCAGCAGCGTGAGCCCGATGATGGCGACGTTGAGCAGCACCGGCGTGAAGGCCGGCACGGCGAACCGGCCGTAGGCATTGAGTACGCCTCCGGCGCAGGCGATCAGCGACATGAAGAGGATGTATGGGAACATCCAGCGCGTGAGCAGCGTCGCCAGGTCGAACGAGACGGAGTGCGCAAAGCCCGTGGCGATGGCGGCAACGAGCAGCGGCGCGGCGGCCACGCCGATCGCCGAGACGGCCAGCAGCACCCAGAACAGGCCGGAGAACACGTGGGACAGCAGCGCGCGGGTACGCTCGGGGCTCGTCCTTGAACTTGATCTCGGCGAAGATCGGCACGAAGGCCTGCGCGAAGGCGCCCTCGGCGAACAGCCGCCGCAGCAGGTTCGGGATGCGGAAGGCCACCGTGAAGGCGTCCATCTCCGCGCCGGCGCCGAACACCCGGGCGATGAGCAGGTCGCGCGCCAGGCCGGTGACGCGCGACAGCATGGTCAGCCCGCTGATGCGGGCCGCCGCGTGCAGCAGGTTCACGGGGCGGCCGGCGCCCGCCGCCGGGCGCGCCACGACACTGGTTTTATAGACATCATTCTGTTATAGTGTAAAGCTTTGCTGCGTTTGCACGGCCGGTCGGCAATCTGGCCGGGACGAGCGCAGGACGTGAACGACGAAAACGCAGGAACGAAGTCGCTGGGGCGCCAACGCAGGGCGACAACGCGGCGCGGTCGCCGCACCGGATACCGAAGAGGATTGGCATGGCAAACACCAAACAGGCTAAGAAGCGCGCGCTGCAGGCCCGCGCCCGCAATGCGCAGGGCGCGGCACAACGTTCGCGTCTGCGCACCGCCATCAAGACCGTGCGCAAGGCCGTCGCCGCCGGCGACAAGGCCGCGGCCGCCGAAACGCTGCGCCGCTCGATGAGCGTGATCGACTCGATCGCCGACAAGAAGCTCGTGCACAAGAACGCCGCCGCGCGCAACAAGAGCCGCCTGGCCGCAGCCGTCAAGGCGATGGCCTGACCTTCAGGCCCCTGCCGCCCTGGAGCGCGGCAACCCGCGCATGCCCAAGCCGGCCTCCCGGGTCGTCGTCATCAACGACGACCCGCTCATACTCAAGGAACTTCTCAAGGGGCTGAACGCGGCCGCGCGTTCGCAGGACAACCCCTTCGGCATCTCGTTCGTCGGCGCCGCCGCGCCGCGCGAGGCGCTGGAACGGATCCGCGACGACGGCGACGTCCAGCTGGTCATCGTCGACGACAAGCTGGCGGCCGCACCGGCCCCGGCCGCCGGCGGCGCGGGCCGCAGGCGCGGCGCGCGCCGCAGCGCCGAGGCCCCGGCCAATCTCGTGCAGCAGGTGTCCGCGCTGCGCCCCGAGCTCGAGATCTACGTGCTGATCGAGCGCGCCGCCGCCGACCAGGGCGCCGAGCCGCTGTTCGCCGACGCGGTGCACGGCTATTTCTACCGCGAGGAGCACGACTACCGCGGCATGTTCCGCATCCTCAACGCCCAGATCGCCGAGCGCGCCCGCACGCCGTTCTTCGACGCGCTGCGCTCCTACGTGGCCTCGGCCAAGGACGCCTGGCACACGCCCGGGCACTTCAGCGGCGATTCGCTGCGCGGCAGCCCCTGGGTGGACGATTTCTACCAGTTCATGGGCGAGAACGTCTTCACCACCGATCTTTCCGTGTCGGTGAAGGCGCTCGACTCGCTGATGGAGCCGGTCGGGGTCATCGCCGAGGCGCAGCAGATGGCCGCCAAGGCCTTCGGGGCGCGCCGCACGCTGTTCGCCACCAACGGCACCTCGACCGCCAACAAGGTCATCCTGCAGACGCTGGTGCGTCCGGGCGACAAGCTGCTGCTCGACCGCAACTGCCACAAGTCGATCCACCACGGCGTGGTCCTGTCCGGGGCGCGGCCGGTGTACCTGGATTCGAGCGTCAACCGCCAGTACGGCATCTTCGGGCCGGTGCCGCGCGCCACCGTGCTGGCCGGCATCGCGGCGCACCCGGACGCGCGCCTGCTGGTGCTCACCAGCTGCACCTACGACGGCCTGCGCTACGAACTGCGCCCCATCGTCGAGGCCGCGCACGCCCGCGGCATCAAGGTGCTGATCGACGAGGCCTGGTTCAGCCACGCGCGCTTCCACCCGGACCTGCGCCCCACGGCGCTCGAGGCCGGCGCCGACTACGTGACCCAGTCGGCGCACAAGACGCTGTCGGCGTTCTCGCAGGGGGCGCTGATCCACGTCAACGATCCCGACCTGGACGACCACATCTTCCGCGAGAACTTCAACATGCATACGTCGACCAGCCCGATGTACAGCATGATCGCCAGCCTGGACGTGGGCCGCCGCCAGGCGGTCATGGAAGGCTACAAGCTGCTGCAGCGCACGCTGGCGCTGGCCGCCGAGCTGCGCGAGCAGATCGACTCGACCGGCGCCTTTCGCGCGCTGCCGCTGGACGAGCTGCTGCCCGACGAGGTCAAGGGCGACCGGATCCGCCTCGACCCGACCAAGATCACGGTGGACATCTCGGCCTGCGGCCTGACGGTGGACGAGCTGCGCGACGAACTCTTCAACCGCTTCAACATCACGGTGGAAAAATCCACCTTCAACACGATCACCCTGCTGCTGACGATCGGCACCACCCGGTCCAAGTGCTCGCGCCTGTACGACGCGCTGCGGCGCATCGCCCACGAGCGGCGCGCGCCGCGGCGCCTGTACCGCGCGCCGGTGCTGCCGCCGTTCACCGAGCTGTGCTGCCTGCCGCGCGATGCCTACTACAGCACCGGCGAGCTGGTCGGGCTGCTCGACGACAATGAACAGGTCAATCCGCGCCTGGTCGGGCGGGTCTGCGCCGACCAGATCGTGCCCTATCCGCCGGGCATCCCGGTGCTGGTGCCGGGCCAGCGCATCAACGAGAAGGTCGTCGAGTTCCTGGTGCGCACGCTGCGGGTCTACGGCAACGTGGAATTGCACGGCGTGGTGTTCCAGGGCTATCTTCCGGCGATCCGCGTGCTGACGGCCGACGAAGCGGCGCGCCTGGGCGGCTTCGGCGCCGCGCCCGCGCGCAAGGCCCGCAAGTCCGCCGCGGCGCCGCGCCGCGCGGCAAAATAGAGCCATCATGTCAGCCGCCCCCGCCATCCGCCACTTCCTGCAGTTCTCCGACCTTAACCGCGCCGAGATCGAGCACGTGATAGAGCGCGCCCACCTGATCAAGCAGCGCTTCAAGCGCTACCAGGCGTACCAGCCGCTCACCGACCGCACGCTGGCCATGGTGTTCGAGAAGGCCTCGACCCGCACGCGGGTCTCCTTCGAGGCCGGCATGTACCAGATGGGCGGCTCGGTCATCCACCTCACCACCGGCGACTCGCAGCTCGGCCGCGCCGAGCCCATCGAGGACACCGCGCGCGTCATCTCGCGCATGGTCGACCTGGTCATGATCCGCACGTTCGAACAGGCCAAGATCGAGCGCTTCGCGCGCCATTCGCGCGTGCCGGTCATCAACGGCCTGACCAACGAATACCACCCCTGCCAGATCCTGGCCGACATCTTCACCTTCGCCGAGCACCGCGGGCCGATCACCGGGCGCACCGTGGCCTGGATCGGCGACGCCAACAACATGGCCTACACCTGGCTGCAGGCGGCGCAATTGCTCGATTTCCGCGTGCACGTTTCGACGCCACCGGGCTATGCGCTCGATCCGCGCCTGGCGCCCGCCGGTGCCCATTACCGCGTGTTCGACGATCCGCGCGCCGCCGCGCAGGGCGTCGACCTGGTGACTACCGATGTCTGGACCAGCATGGGCTACGAGGCCGAGAATGAGCAGCGCCGCCAGGCCTTCGCGCCCTGGTGCGTCGACGCGGCGCTGATGGCGGCGGCCGGGGCCGACGCCCTCTTCATGCACTGCCTGCCGGCGCACCGCGGCGAGGAGGTGACCGCCGAGGTCATCGACGGGCCGCAGTCGGTGGTGTGGGACGAGGCGGAAAACCGCCTGCACGCGCAAAAGGCGCTGATGGAATACCTGCTGCTCGGCGACGAGGTGCAGTGAGGCGTTGCCGCAGCGGCGACGCAGCGGATGCAAGGCGGTTCAGGGGACGGTTCGCCGTCGGCTCGGTGTCAATCGGAGGCAAGCACGGTGGCAGGAAAAAAGGCAGTGAAGGCGTCGCGCGCGGCGGCGGGCAAGTCGGCGTCGCGCACGCCGGCGCCGGCGGGGGCGGCGGCGGCGACAGGCGTGAAGAAGGTGGTGCTGGCGTATTCCGGCGGCCTGGATACCTCGGTCATCCTCAAGTGGCTGCAGGATACCTACGGCTGCGAGGTCATCACCTTCACGGCCAACATCGGCCAGGGCGAGGAGCTCGAGCCGGCGCGGCGCAAGGCGCTGCAGATGGGCATCCCCAAGTCGAACATCTTCATCGAGGACCTGCGCGAGCCCTTCGTGCGCGATTTCGTCTTCCCGATGTTCCGCGCCAATGCGGTCTACGAGGGCGAATACCTGCTGGGCACGTCCATCGCCCGCCCGCTCATCGCCCAGCGCATGGTTGAGCTCGCCCGCCAGACCGGCGCCGACGCGATCTCCCACGGCGCGACCGGCAAGGGCAATGACCAGGTGCGCTTCGAGCTCGGCGCGTATGCGCTGATGCCCGACGTGCGCGTCATCGCACCCTGGCGCCAATGGGACCTGCTGTCGCGCGAGAAGCTGCTGCAGTACGCCGACCGCCACGGCATTCCGGTGGATTTCAAGAAGCGCCGCGGCGCGGCGCCCTACTCGATGGACGCCAATCTGCTGCACATATCGTACGAAGGCGGCATCCTCGAGGACCCGGACTTCGCGCCGGAAGAGTCGATGTGGCGCATCACGGCCTCGCCCAGCCAGGCGCCCAACCGCGCCCAGGTGATCGAGCTCGAATACGAGCGCGGCGACATCGTCGCCATCGACGGCAAGCGCCTTTCCCCGGCCGCCGTGCTGACGGAACTCAACCGCCTCGGCGGGCGCCACGCCATCGGCCGCCTGGACCTGGTCGAGAACCGCTACGTCGGCATGAAGTCGCGCGGCTGCTACGAGACGCCCGGCGGCACCATCATGCTCAAGGCGCACCGCGCGATGGAATCGATCACGCTGGACCGCGAAGTGCTCGCGCTCAAGGACGACCTCATGCCGCGCTACGCGCGCATGATCTACAACGGCTACTGGTTCAGCCCGGAGCGCCGGCTGCTGCAGGGCCTGATCGACGAATCGCAACGGCACGTCAACGGCACGGTGCGCCTGAAGCTCTACAAGGGCACCGCCCTGGTCACCGGCCGCCGCTCGCCGCGCGACTCGCTGTTCGACCCGGCGATCTCCACCTTCGACGACGACAAGGGCGCCTACAACCAGGCCGACGCCGAAGGATTCATCCGCCTCAATGCGCTGCGCCTGCGCATTGCCGCGCGGGCGCGCACGCGCCGGCGCAAGTAGCGCGCGCCCTCCCCGGCCCGGCCTGCGCGGCGGGGCCGGTCACCCTCCCCGAACGCGAGCCGCCGCGCCATGCCTTCGCGTACCGCCCCGCCTTTCGCACCGGTCGGCGCACTGCTGCTGGCCATGTTCTCGTTCCAGTGCGGCGCGGCGCTGGCCAAGCAGTTGTATCCGCTGCTGGGCGCGCAGGGCGCGACCGCCGTGCGCCTGGGGCTGGGGACGCTGATCCTGTGGCTCGTACGCCGGCCGTGGCAGCGCCTGGCAGGGCGGGTCGGCTGGACCTGGCTGTGCGGCTACGGACTCACGCTTGGCCTGATGAACCTGTGCTTCTACATGGCGCTGCGCACGATCCCCCTGGGCATCGCGGTCGCGCTGGAACTCGTCGGCCCGCTGGCCATCGCGTTTGCCGGCTCCCGGCGCGTTTGCGACCTGCTGTGGGCGGCACTGGTGCTGGCCGGCCTCGTCCTGCTGCTGCCATGGCAGGCGCAGGCCCGTGCGCTCGATAGCGCCGGCGTGCTGTACGCGCTGGGCTCGGCCGTTTGCTGGGCCGGCTACATCCTGCTGGGCCGCCGCGCCGGCGCGGCCTTCGGCGGCGACACCGTCGCGCTGGGATCGGCCATCGGTGCGCTGGTGGCGGTACCCGTGGGCGTGGCGCACGCCGGCGCGGCATTGTTGTCGCCGGCCGCGCTGCCCTACGCGCTGGGCGTGGCGGTGCTGAGTTCGGCACTACCCTATTCGCTGGAGATGTACGCGCTGACGCGACTGCCGGCGCGCACGGTGGGCATCCTGATGAGCATCGAGCCGGCGCTGGGCGCCCTGCTCGGGCTGGCCGTGCTGGACGAACACCTGGACGCGCTGCAGTGGCTGGCCATCGCGGCGATCATCGCCGCCTCCGTCGGCACCGTGCTGGGCGCCCGCAATGCGCCGGTGGAACTGGTGCCGATGGCGCAGCCCGCACCCCGTCCGGGGGACTGAGCGCAGCGCGACCGGCGCGCGCGGGTTCGGGAGACCCTCACCCCGGCCCTCTCCCGGAGGGCGAGGGTGAAAAGCCCGCCGCGCCGCTACAGCAGGTCGGTGCCGCTGCCGCCGACGATCCGCACCTCGGGCTCCAGGCGCACGCCGAAGCGGTCGAGCACCCGCTGCTGGACCTCGCGCGCCAGGCGCAGCACATCGGCGCCGCTGGCCCCGCCGCGGTTGACCAGCACCAGGGCCTGGCCCTCGTACACGCCCGCGGCGCCGCGGCGCATGCCCTTGAGGGCGCAGGACTCGATCATCCAGGCGGCGCCGAGCTTGAAGCGTCCCCCTGCCAGCGGATAGCTGACGATCGAGGGAAAGCGGCCGATGAGGTCGGCGTGCTGGGCGCGGCCGACGATCGGGTTCTTGAAGAAGCTGCCGGCGTTGCCGATGCGTTCCGGGTCGGGCAGCTTGCGCTGGCGCAGCGCGCAGACCGCGGCAAGGATGTCGGCCGCGCCGGGACGCGGGCAGTCGCGCTGCGCCAGTTCGCGTTCCAGTTCTGCATACCCGGTGACCGGCAGCCACGGGCGCGGCAGGCGCAGCGTGAGCGCCAGCACGATGCGCAGGCCGGCGCCATCGGGGGGATGCTTGAAAATGCTGTCGCGGTAGCCCAGCGCGCACTCCTCCAGCGTCATCTCGCGCACGCGGCCGCTGGCCGCTTCCCAGACGTGCACGCTCTGCAGCCGCTCGGCCAGTTCGAGTCCATAGGCGCCGATGTTCTGGATCGGCGCCGCCCCCGCCAGCCCGGGTATGAGCGCCAGGTTCTCCAGCCCCGGCACTCCGGCGTGGACCAGGCGGGCGACCAGCGCGGCCCACGGTTCCCCGGCACCGACCCGCACCCGCTGCGCGCCCTCGTGTTCGCCCAGGTCGTCGATCCCGCGCGGCGCCGGGTGGATGACCAGTCCGTCGACGTCGCCGGCGAACAGCATGTTGGAGCCGCCGCCCAGGACCAGGCGCGGCAGGTCGCGCACGCGCGGGTCGTCGAGCAGGCGCTGCAGGTCGTCGCCGGTGTCGACCCTGGCGAACCACGCGGCCCGCGCATCGAGTCCGAAGGTGTTCAGCGACTGCAGGGAGACGTTCGCGCGCAGCACGTATGGCATCGAGCGATTATATTGGCGATCCCGCGCGCCCCCGGCGCGGCCCTCGCCAAGGAGCCCCCGTGCCCAGTTTCGACGTCGTCTGCAAGCCCGATCTGGTCGAGGTCGGCAACGCCGTGGACCAGAGCAATCGCGAAATCTCCACGCGCTTCGATTTCAAGGGTTCCGATTCCCGGGTCGAGCAGAGCGAGAAGGGCAAGGACTGCGAACTGACGCTGTTCGCCGACGACGACTTCAAGCTCGGCCAGGTGCGCGACGTGCTGCTCGCCAAGATGGCCAAGCGCTCGGTCGATCCGCGCTTCCTCGATTACAGCGCGGCCCCCGAGAAGGTGGGCATGGACAAGCGCAAGCAGACTGTCAAGGTGCGCGCCGGCATCGAGACCGCCGTGGCCAAGCGCATCGTCCAGCTCGTCAAGGACAGCAAGACCAAGCTCACCGCCAGCATCCATGGCGACGCGGTGCGCGTCACCGGCGCCAAGCGCGACGCGTTGCAGGAATGCATGGCGCTGCTGCGCGCCCAGGTCACGGACATTCCGCTCAGTTTCGACAACTTTCGAGATTGATGGCGGCGGCGCGCGCCGCGCCGCCGTTCGTCCGGCGAAAACGGCCATCCGGCCGAAATGGCGGGTTTCTACCCATCACGCGTATGCGCTATTTTTTCGGCAAATCGCTATCATGCGTAGATATGACCAAAAGCCACCGCAATCTTCGGCCCGGCCAATCCCACCGGGCACGCATCACCGACGGATGGAGCGTGAATACCGTGCTTACGCCGGATATCACGACCGCCCGCGACCCCGCCCGCCCGGTCATGGCGCCGGCGCCGGCCGCCGTCGCGGCGGCCGAAGCGGCGGCCGCGGCGCGCCGTGCGCGCACGGGCAGCGCGGCGCCGATCTCGATCCTCGAAGAGCGCCATCCCGAGATTGCCCGCGCCGTCGCGCTGTTGTGGGGCTATCCCGAAATGAACGAATATTTCGACCGGATCTGGATGGCCGACGGCCAGCAGGAGCCGATCGACCCCGACGCGATGTCCGAACTCATGCTGCTGGCGCGCGTGCATCAGAACATCGTGCCGCACCGCACCGGCCGCAATCTATCGTCCTTCTACGGCGCAAGCCCGCTGAGCCAGGCGCAGAATCGACCGTCGGACCCCTGGCGCGACCTGCCGCCGCGCCGCTAGCGCGGCGCGCCCCGGACCGGGCAGCGGCGCCGCTCAGCGCGACGCCAGCAATTCCAGCGCCGTGCTCACCACACGCTCGGCCGTCAGCCCGAAGAACTTGAATAGTTCGCCGGCCGGCGCCGATTCGCCGAATCGGTCCAGGCCGATCACCCGTCCCGTATTGCCCACGTACTGGTACCACAGCCGGGTCACGCCGGCCTCGATGGCGACCACCGGCAGGCCGTCCCCGAGCACCCACTGCCGGTAGGCGGCGTCCTGCCGGTCGAAGCGCTCGCAGCAGGGCATGGAGACCAGCCGCACGCCGATGCCGCGCTCCTCGAGCACGCGCGCGGCGTCGGCCGCCACGTGCACCTCGGAGCCGGTGGCCAGCAGCACGATGCGCGGCGCCTTGCCGGCGGTTTCGTGCAGCACATAGCCGCCGCGCTCGATGGCCGACACCTGGTCGGCCGTCTTGACCATGGCCGGCAGCGCCTGGCGCGTCAGCAGCAGCGCGCTGGGGCCGTCGCGCCGCTCCACCGCGCAACGCCAGGCCGCCGCGGTCTCGACCACGTCGCAGGGACGCCACACGTCCAGGCCGGGGATGAGCCGCAGGCTCGAGGCGTGCTCGACCGGCTGGTGCGTCGGGCCGTCCTCGCCCAGGCCGATGGAATCGTGCGTGAACACGTGCACCACGCGCTGGTGCATGAGCGCGGCCATGCGGATGGCATTGCGCGAATAGTCGGAGAAGGTGAGGAAGGTGCCGCCGAAGGGAATCAGGCCGCCGTGCAGCGCCACGCCGTTGAGGATCGCCGCCATGCCGAACTCGCGCACCCCGTAGCTGAGGTAATTGCCGGCCTGGGCCGCGGTGTAGGTGTGCGCGCCCTTCCAGTGCGTGAGGTTCGATTCGGACAGGTCGGCCGAGCCGCCAAGCAGCTCGGGCAGGGCCTGGGCCAGCGACGCGATTGCACGCTGCGAGGCCTGGCGCGTGGCCAGCTTCTCGCCCTTGGCCAGGGCCTGGGCGATGTAGTCGGCGAAGTGCGCGGCGTAACCGACCGGCAGCTCGCCGCGCATCACGCGCGTGAATTCGGCGGCGTCGGCCGGATGCGCCGCCCGGTAGCGGGCGAAGCGCTGGTTCCAGCCGTCCTGCGCTTCCTTGCCGCGCGGACGCGCGTCCATCTGCGCATACACGGCCGCCGGGATTTCGAAGGGCGCGTGGTCCCAGTGCAGCTCGGCCCGCGCCCTGGCGACGCTCTCGGCGCCCAGCGCCGCGCCATGGATGCCCGCGGTGCCGGCCTTATCGGGGCTGCCCTTGCCGATGACGGTCTTGCAGGCGATCAGCGACGGCCGGTCGGACTGGCGCGCGCGCGCGATGGCGGCGGACACGGCCTCGATGTCGTGGCCGTCGACGCGCTCGGCGTGAAAGCCGTAGGCGCGAAACCGCCCCAGCGTGTCATCGGTGAACCAGCCTTCGACCTTGCCGTCGATGGAGATGCCGTTGTCGTCGTACAGGCAGATCAGCTTGTTCAGGCGCAGCGTGCCCGCCAGGCTGCAGACCTCGTGCGATATGCCTTCCATCAGGCAGCCGTCGCCCAGGAACACGTAGGTATGGTGGTCGACGACGGTCGCGTCGGGCTTGTTGAAGCGCTGCGCCAGGATGCGCTCGGCCAGCGCCATCCCCACCGCATTGGCCAGGCCCTGGCCCAGGGGTCCGGTGGTCGTTTCCACCCCGGGCGTGACGCCGACCTCCGGGTGGCCGGGCGTCTTCGAGTGCAGCTGGCGAAAGCGCTTGAGTTCCTCGATGGGCAGCGCATAGCCGGTCAGGTGCAGCAGCGCGTACTGCAGCATCGAACCGTGGCCGTTGGACAGCAGGAAGCGGTCGCGGTCGACCCAGGCCGGATCGGCCGGATTGTGCTTCAGGTGCCGCTGCCACAGCGCGACGGCGATGTCGGCCATGCCCATCGGCATGCCCGGATGGCCCGAGTTGGCCTGTTGCACGGCGTCGACCGCCAGCATGCGGATCGCGTTGGCGGCGAGCGTGTCGCCGGCGGTCTTTTCTTGCGTCATTTGCATGGTCCCCTTAGCTGCGCCCGAGCATCTTGTTGCGCCGTTCCATCAGGCGCCAGATGAACGGCGTGAAAATCAACTGCATGGCAAGTTCCATCTTGCCGCCCGGAGCCACGATTGTATTGGGCCGCGACATGAACGAATCGTGCAGCATGTTGAGCAGGTAGGGAAAGTCGATGCCCTTGGGATTGGCAAAGCGGATCACCAGGAAGCTCTCGTCCGGTGTCGGGATGTCGCGCGACTGGAACGGGTTGGAGGTGTCGACCGTCGGCACCCGCTGGAAATTGACGTGCGTGCGGTTGAACTGCGGGCAGATGTAGTTCACGTAATCGGGCATGCGGCGCAGGATCACGTCGGTGACGGCCTCGGTCGAGTAGCCGCGGCTGGCCTTGTCGCGGTGGATCTTCTGGATCCACTCGAGATTGATCACCGGCGTGACGCCCACCAGCAGATCGACGTGGCGCGCCACGTTGACCTTGTCGGCCACGACGCCGCCGTGCAGGCCCTCGTAGAAGAGCAGGTCGGTGTCGTTCTCGAAGCGCTCCCAGGCCGTGAACGTGCCCGGCTCCTGGCCGTACGGAGCGGCTTCCTCGGCGTCGTGCAGGTACTTGCGGTGGCGCCCGTTGCCGGTCTCGCCGTATTCGCGGAACACGCCCTCGAGCTCCTCGAACAGGTTCGCCTCGGGCCCGAAGTGGCTGAAATTGTTGCGGTTGGCCTTCTCGGCCTCGGCCATCGCGCGGCGCATCTCCTTGCGGTCGAAGCGGTGGAAGCTGTCGCCCTCGATCAGGCCGGCCTTGATCTGCTCGCGCCGGAAGATCTTCTGGAAGGTGCGCGTCACCGACGTGGTGCCGGCCCCGGAGGAGCCGGTGATGGCGATGATGGGATGCTTTTCGGACATGGTGGATTTCCTTCCCGGGAAGGTTCAGTTGCCGCCGCGGAACAACCCGCGCATGTTGAACAGGGGGGTGTCGTCCTGCGCGGACGGGGGCGCCTCGGTGTGGTAGCGCTCGATGCGCTCGACCTCCTCGCGCGAACCGAACACCAGGCCGATGCGCTGGTGCGGGGACTCGGGCTTGACCTGCAGTATCGGGGCGGCGCCGGTGGAGGCGCGCCCGCCGGCCTGCTCGATGAGCATGCCGATGGGGTTGGCTTCGTAGAGCAGGCGCAGCCGCCCCGGCTTGCCCGGGTCCTTGGTGTCGCGCGGATACATGAACACGCCGCCGCGCGTCAGGATGCGGTGCGCCTCGGCCACCAGCGAGGCGATCCAGCGCATGTTGAAGTCCTTGCCGCGCGGCCCCTTGCTGCCGGCCAGCGCCTCCTCGACGTAGCGGCGGATCGGCGGCTCCCAGAAGCGGCTGTTGGACGCATTGATGGCGAATTCCTTCGTCTGCGGCGCAACCGTCATGTTCGGGTGCGTCAGCAGGAACTCGCCGATCTCCGGATCGAGCGTGAAGCCGAAGACTCCGCGCCCGACGGTGAGCACGAACATGGTCGTGGGGCCGTAGATCGCATAGCCGGCGGCCACCTGCTCGGTGCCGGGCTGCAGGAAGTCGGCGGGCACGCTGCGCTTGCGCTCGGCCGGGGCCCGCAGCAGCGACCAGATGCTGCCGACCGAGACATTGACGTCGATGTTCGAGGAGCCGTCGAGCGGGTCGAAGGCCAGCAGGTAGTCGCCGTCGACGTCCTCGCTGATCCAGGGTGCCTCGACCTCCTCGGACAGCAGGCCGCGCGCATAGCCGCTCCATTGCAGGCAGTGCAGGAAGGTGTCGTGGGCGATCACGTCGAGCTTCTGCTGCGCTTCGCCCTGGACATTGGTCGCGCCGACGCCGCCGTGCTGTTCGCGCAGCGCCCCGTACGCGACGCGCCGCGACAGTGCCTTGCAGGCCAGCGCGACGCCCAGGACCAGGCTGTTGAAGGCCCCGGAGGCCTGGGGAAAGCGGCGCCGCTCCTCGATCAGGAACTGCGTCAGCGTCTTGGTCTTGGTCAACATCTCATCGCCTCCTTGCCGTCGTGCCGCAATGGCACCGGCGCTCCTGCGCTTGCGCTCCGGCCGCCAGGCCGTCGCTGCGTGCGCACGTATTCTTTCCGTCGCGTCGATGCTCGCACGCCCCGCGCGACCGGGGCTTGCGCTACCTCAGGGCAATGCCACCGGCTCGCGCCGCCGGCCGCCCGCGCCGGCGAACTGCCGGCGCAGGTCGTCCAGTTGCAGGTAGGGCCGGGCGAAACCCGGCGGCACGCTCTCCCAGGGCCGCTCCGGATCTCCCAGATTCGGCAGCACGCAATCGGCCTGCGAAAGATCGTCGCGTTCGGTGTACCGGCTGGGCGTGGCCACCACGCCGACGCCGGCCGCGCGGGCAGCCCGCACGCCGGCGGCGGAATCCTCGATCGCGACCGCCGCGGCGCCGGGCAGACCGAGCTCCTCGAGGCAGGCGCAGTAGACGTCCGGCGCCGGCTTCTTGCGCGCGACCTGGTCGCCGGCGACGACGCTGGCGAAATCCTGGCGCCAGGCCGCCCCGAGCAGGGGCTGCAGCAGCGCATCGAGGTTCTCCGCCGAGGTGGTGGTGGCAATCCCCAGGCACATGCCGGCGGCGCGGGCCTCGCGCATCAGGCGCAGCACGCCCGGGCGCAGCGCCACCGCGCCGGCGGCGATGGCCTGGGCATAGAAGGCGTTCTTGGCCGCGTGCAGCGCGCGGATGCGCTCATCGGGCGGCGCGGCGCCGGCGGCGCCAAAATACGCCCGCAGGCGTTCCTTGCCGCCCGTCACCTTGAGCAGCTCGCGGTATTGCGCCACCGACCATTGCAGGTCCATCTGCGCCTGGGCGAACGCTGCATTGAATGCCTGGCGATGACTTTCCTCGGTCTCCGCGAGCGTGCCATCGACGTCGAACAGGATTGCCTTCAGCATGGGCACCATCGCTACCAGGAGCCGGCGCCAGGGGCGTCAGCGGGCAAGAAACCGGAAACTTGCTGGACAAAACCATTCTGTGGTGCCAATTAGATAAGGTCTATTAAATAATATTGAGAAATAGAATAAAATTTCCTTATGTCACGCCGCCAAATCACTATCCGCCAGCTCGAAGTGCTGGACGCCGTGGGGCGCCTGGGCAGCGTCACCGGGGCGGCAGCCGCCCTGCACCTGACGCAGCCGGCGGTGTCGATGCAATTGCGCCAGCTCGAGGAGCAGCTCGCGCTATCGCTGTTCGAGCCGGTCGGGCGCGGACTGCAGATCACCGAGCCCGGCCGCGAGCTCGCGGCGATGGCGACCGAACTGCTGCTGCAGATCGACGATTTCGCCGGCGCGGCGGGCGAACTGCGCGGCGTGCGGCGCGGGCGGGTGCGCCTGGGCGTGGTCAGCACCGCGAAATATTTCGCGCCGCGCCTGCTGGCGTTGTTCCTCAAGTCGCATCCCGGCCTGGACCTCAAGCTCAACGTCTACAACCGCGAACAGATCATCGAGCAGCTGCAGTCGTACGCGATCGACCTGGGAATCATGGGGCGCCCGCCGGAGGGCGCCAGCCTCGTCGGCACGCCGTTCGCGCCCAATCCGCTGGCGATCGTCGCCGCGCCGGCGCATCCGCTGTCGCTGCGCAGCGAAATCGCGCCGGAGGACCTCGAGAACGAATCGTTCATCGTACGCGAACCCGGCTCGGGCACGCGCATCGCCATGGATCGCTATTTCGCCGATGCCGGCGTGACCGTCAAGGCGGTCATGGAGGCCGACAGCAACGAGACCATCAAGCAATCGGTGATGGCCGGCATCGGCATCGGCATGCTTTCCCTGCATACCGTGCGCCTGGAACTGGCGGCCGGCCGCCTGGTAACGCTGCGCGTGGCCGGCCTGCCGCTTAGGCGCCAGTGGTTCGTCGTCCATTCGCGTCTGCGCAGCCTCACGCCCGCCGCCGGCGAATTCCACCAGTACCTGCTGCGCGAGGCCGACGGTCTCATGCGCGCCGGAATCTGAAGGCGGATCCGGACCGAACCGCTCAAACCGGTGGAATGGTGCAGAATGCCGGCCCAACAGCCGCACGCGGGCGCGGCGCACCGCATTGGCATCGGGTGCCCCTCCCGCCGGTCCCACCGTCGATGCCGAGGCCACGCAATGCAGAATCTTTCGTACGTGAATTCCCCGGTTGACGGCCCCTGGGCCACCTATCAGTCGCAGATCGACGAGGTGGTGCCCTACCTCGGGCGCCTGGCGCGCTGGTCCGAGACGCTGCGCCGACCCAAGCGCGCGCTGATCGTCGACATCCCGATCGAACTCGACGACGGCAGCGTCGCGCACTTCGAAGGCTTTCGCGTCCAGCACAGCCTGACGCGCGGCCCCGGCAAGGGCGGCGTGCGCTATCACCCGGACGTCACGCTCGAGGAAGTCATGGCGCTGGCCGCCTGGATGACGATCAAGAACGCCGCGGTCAACCTGCCGTTCGGCGGCGCCAAGGGCGGCGTCCGGGTCGATCCGAAGCGCCTGTCGAGCAAGCGAACTCGAAAGCTCACGCGCCGCTACACCAGCGAGATCGGCATCATCATCGGGCCGCAGCAGGACATCCCCGCGCCCGACGTCAACACCAACGCCCAGATCATGGCCTGGATGATGGACACCTACTCCATGAACACCGGCGCCACCGGCCACCGGCGTCGTCACCGGCAAGCCGATCGCGCTGGGCGGCTCGCTCGGCCGCGTCAAGGCCACCGGCCGCGGCGTCTTCGTCGATCGGCCGCGAAGCGGCGCGGCGCATGGGCGTGCAGCCTGGACGGCGCGCGCATCGCGATCCAGGGCTTCGGCAACGTCGGCTCGGCCGCGGCCGAACTGTTCGCCGGCGATGGCGCGCAGATCGTCGCCGTGCAGGACCACACCGGCACGCATCTTCAACCATCGACGGCCTGGACATCGCGACCTTGATGGCCACATTGGCGCGCGCACGGCGGCGTCGGCAGCTTTTCCGGCGCCGAGCGCATCCCCGACGAAGCAGTTCTGGGACGTCGAATCCGACGTCCTGATCCCGGCGGCGCTCGAAGGACAGATCACGGCCGACCGCGCCGAGCAGGCTGCAGACGCGGATCGTGCTCGAAGGCGCCAATGGCCCGACGCACGCCGAAGCCGACGACGATCCTGGCCCGGCGCGGCATCGTCGTCGTGCCCGACGTCATCGGCCAACGCCGGCGGCGTGACCGTGTCGCTACTTCGAATGGGTGCAGGACTTCTCCAGCTTCTTCTGGACCGAGGACGAGATCAACGTCGCGGCTGGACGAAGATCCTGGTCGGCGCCTATCGGCACATCTGGGAGACCGCCGAGCTGCACAAGATGCCGCTGCGCACCGCCGCCTTCGTCGTGGCCTGCGAACGCGTCCTGATGGCGCGCGAGGAGCGCGGCCTGTATCCGTGAGCGCGCGCTGAACGCCCGCGTGCGCACCGCACCGCCCCTGCTGCCGGAGCCGCCATGAATCCGTATCCGCTGTTGTTGATGCTGCACCTCGCCGGCGTTGCCGTCTGGGTGGGCGGCATGTTCTTCGCGTACCAGTGCCTGCGCCCGGTGGCGGCGGCGCAACTGGCGCCGCCCGAGCGCCTGCGACTGTGGGATGCGGTGCTGGAACGCTTCTTCCGCTGGGTATGGCTGGCGGTGGTGCTCATTCCCGCCAGCGGCCTCGCCACGCTGGTGACGGTGGGCATGGGCACCGCGCCGCGGCACTGGCACGTGATGCTGCTGACCGGCACGCTGATGATCGCGATCTTCCTGTTCGTCTACTTCGCACCCTACGCTGCGCTGCGCCGCGCGGTCGCCGCGGGCGACTGGCCGGCCGGCGGCGCGGCGCTCGGACGCGTGCGCCAGCTGGTGGGCTGGAACCTGCTGCTCGGGCTGTTCACCATCGCGGTGGCCACGGCCGGACGGCTGTTCGCCTGACGGCGCGTGCGCCAGGCGCGGCGCACCGCGTGCCGCCGCCGGGGCGCAAAAAAAAGACCGGGCATGCGCCCGGCCTGCTACCTTGTCCTGCCGCCGCCGGCCGTTACCGGTCGGAGATGATCAGGGGCGGCAAGGTCGCGTCGTACACCAGTACCGTGTTGACCGAACCGGTGACCAGCGAGATGCCGGTCGCGGTCTGGTTGTATCCGCCGCCGATCAGCTGCAGGCTGGCGCCGGATGCCGGCGTGACGCCGGTGTAGGCGGCGGGCGCGCCGTCGGTGCCGTACAGCACGTTGCTGGCTGCCAGCGATCCATTGACGAATAGCGTGACGCCGGTGCTGCCGGTCACGGCGGCATTGACGACGCGGATGCTGGCGAAATTGCTGATCACCTGGTTGGTGTCGACCAGCACCTTGGCCACCGGGGCGCTGGCGGAGCCGTACACGAGGATGGTGTAGTCGCCGCCGGCGGCGAAGGTATCGGTCGGCAGCGTGACGGCGGCGCCGCCGACGGTCAGTGCGGTGACGGTCGATCCGCCCGCGACGAGCTGGTAGTACGTCGGGGTTGGCGCGTAGTCCGTCGGCAGCGCGACGCCGCCGGCGGTAGCCACGACCGGCAGCGAATTCGCCACCGGCAATGCCGACATGACGCGCACGCGCGCCTGGGTGGCCGGTATGAAGGCGTTGGACGGAACATTTATGCCCTGGGGAATCAGGACCGAATTGACAAGCGCGCCGCCGGTGGTACTGGTCAGCGCGAGCGTGTACTCCTGCTGCGACGCGAAATTCGGGTTCGCCAGCGTCAGGCGCAGGTCGCTGGGCTTGCCGGCGCCGGTGACGACCACGTCGTAGGCGATGGGCGGCGAGGCGCCGGGATTGGTGGCCGCCAGCGCCGCTGCCGTGGAGAGACCCTGCACCGACTGGAACGTGGGCGACAGGCCCGCCAGCGTGGTGAACGGGTGCGGCACCAGGTAGATGTCGAGCGATCCGGCGTCCGGGGACACGTTGGCGATGTTCAGCGACGCGTACCCCGGGCTGGGCAGCGCCTGGTTGTCGGGATAGGTGGCCGAGTAGACGACGTTGTCGCGCTGGTAGGCCAGCGTGGTGTAGTACTGACCGGTGCCCAGGCCGAGGGTGTTGGTCGAGGACGCGACGATGCCGCTGGCGCTGGCGACGCTCTGCGTGTACGTCCCCGGAGGCGCCGGACCGTAGCCGCTGGACGACTCAGCCGGGACGTTCCCGATGAATCCCGAGCCGTTGAGCGCGAGCGTCAGCACGGAGTTCGTGGCGTTCACCATGCGGATATTGGCCGGGATGATGACGGCGTTGCCGCTGCCGCACGCGGTCAGCACCGTTGCCATCAACGCCCCGGCGACGCTGAGCAGGATCTTCTTCACGGATTGCATCGTTATCAGGTTCTCGTAAGTGGTTGCGCGGCGTCGGTATTGCGGCACAGCACGCGCTTCGGCGCGCAAGGGCCCCCGCGGCGACTCCAGCGCTTTCGGAGGGCCGGTCCTACCTGTGTATTCGCATGGTGAACGGGCTATTGTATCAAGTTCGCGCCCGCAGCCGCCCGGTGCGCCGCCGCCGCGGCCGGGCGCCAGCCGTTCAGCCGGCCGGCGCCAGCGCCACGGCAGGCGCAGCCGCCGCTGCCGCTGCCGTCGGCCGGTAGTCCACCGCCATCATGACGCTCAGGGCCAGCACCACCACGAGCGAAAACCCGAAGACGCTGCGCGCCCACGCGCGGTCGTCGGCCGCACGGCGCCCGTTCCAGGCCAGCAACAGCCACAGCGCCCCGCAAACCGCCATCACGACGCCATAGCTCCAGCCAACGAAATCGAGCGCCGGCAGGGCCAGCGCGGCCGCCAGGAACGCGAGCATGTACAGCAGGATGTGGCGCTTGGTCTGCGCGATGCCTCGCTGCAGCGGCAGCACGGGGACCGCGGCCAGCGCGTAGTCGCGCAGGCGCGCGATGGCGATGGCATAGGCATGCGGCATCTGCCACAGGCTGAATATGAGCAGCAGCAGCAGCGCCTCGCCATCGACGCGGCCGCTCGCCGCGCAGTAGCCGACCACCGGCGCCGTGGCGCCCGACAGGGTGCCCACCAGCGTGCCGTGGCGCGAACGCCGCTTCCAGTACAGACTGTAGACGACCACGTAATTGACGTAACCGACCAGCGCCACGGCGCCGGCCAGCATGCCGCCGCAGCGCACCAGCAGCGCGAACCCGGCCACGCCCAGCACCAGGGCGATGCCGAGCGCGCTGACGGCGCTGACCGCGCCCGTCACGAGACCGCGGCCGCGGGTGCGCTCCATGCGCCGGTCGATATCCCGATCGATGAGGTTGTTCGCGACGCAACCCGACGCCATCACCATCGCCAGGGCGGCGCCGGTCAGCAGGAAGCGCTCGGCATCGGCGTGCCCCATCGCGGCCAGCAGGTACGCACCGGCGAAGGACAGCAGGTTGCCCATCACGATGCCCGGTTTGGTCAGCAGCACCAGGTCGCGCACGGGGAGGCGCTGCGCGGCGAGGCTGAGTGCGGGTATGGCGAATCTCATGGCGGGCGGGCCGGCGGCGCGGGAAACTCCGGCGCGCTTCGAGGCAGGAAATCATTATACGCACTGCAACATCGACGCTTTGGATGGATCCGGGCACCGGCCGCCGCCGCCGCTTGCAGCCGGCGGTTGCTGTTATCGTGTGGAGTTGGTCGGGATCTACCGACGCCGCGCGCGGCGCCCGCAACCGTTCGGGACGACCCGGGAAAGTCAGGAAAATGGCAGCACGCGGTACCGTAGAGAACGACGTCGACGCACTGTTGGCGCGCTGGAGCGATCACGTTGCGCGCCGGGACCTGGCGCTGATGGCCGATTTCGCCAACGACGCGGTGCTCGCCGGAGCGGCGCCGGGCGATGTTGCCGAAGGCTCGGCGCAGATCCGCGCCCGCCTGCAAAAGACGTTCCAGTTGCCGTACCGCATCCGCTGGGAATGGCGCGACATGCGCGCATCGGCGCAGGCCGATATCGCCTGGTTCTGTGCCGAGGGCGAAACGGTGCTGACGGACGATGCCGGCGAGCGGCGCCGGCCCTGCAGCGTCAGCGGCGTCATCCAGCGCCAGGGCGAGCGCTGGATCTGGCGCCAGCTGCACGGTGCCGGCCCGCCCCCGGACGAGCGCGCATGACGCGCCGCGCAGGCATTCGCGCGTGGCCGTGACCGCACCGCTGGCGGACAGCCGGCGCATCATTGCCGACCGCCATGCGCTTCCGGACAACCGGCGCGGCGCGCTCCAGGTGCTGACGACCGCGCTGCCGATCGCCGCGCTGTGGGCGCTCGTCATCGCCGACGGCGGTGCGCACGGCGCCGTGACCATCGCCGCCACGGCACTGCTGGCGCTCTTCCTGCTGCGGGTCTTCGTGCTGATGCACGACTGTGGTCACGGCAGCCTGTTTCGCTCGCCCGGGCTCAACCGCGGCTGCGGCTTCGCCTTCGGCGTGCTGGCGGCGATCCCGCAGTTCGTCTGGTCGCAGAACCACCAGTTCCACCATTCCACCAACGGCAACTGGTCGCGCTACCGCGGACCGCTGAACATCATCGCCGCGGACGAGTACGCCGCGATGAGCGCCGGCCGGCAGCGGCGCTACCGCAACCTGCGCGCCATCTGGCTGGCGCCCCTGGGCGGCCTGCTCTACCTGCTGGTGTGGCCGCGGGTGAACCTCGTGCGCGCCAGCGCGGCCCTCGTGCGCCAGCGCTGGCGCGCGCGGCGCACAGCGGCGCCGGGTGCCGCCGCCGGCGACTTCCACAGCCCGGTCTGCGCCTCGCTGCAGAGCTACGCGCACATGTTCTGGAACAATGTCGGCCTGCTGCTGCTGTGGGTCGTGCTGGCGCTGGCGGCCGGTCCGGGGCTGTTCCTCTTCTGCTACCTCGTCAGCCTGGCGCTGGCCGGCGGCCTGGCCATCGTGCTGTTCACCGTCCAGCACAACTTCGAATGCTCGTACGCCAGCGCCGACGAAGGCTGGGATCCGCTGCAGGCGGCGGTCGAGGGCACGAGCCTGCTGGTGTTGCCCGGCTGGCTCAACTGGTTCACCGCCGACATCGCCTATCATCACGTGCACCACTTGTGCGCGCGCGTTCCCAATTACCATCTTGCTGCCTGCCACCGCGACATGGCGCACCTGTTCACCGCCGTCAGGCGCATCCACCTGCGGCAGATTCCCGCCGCGCTGCGTTGCATACTGTGGGATACCCATGGGCGGCGGATAATTTCGGTGGCCGAACACCGGCGACAATCGGCCCTGAAGGCCGCGGCCTGAGCGGCCGGCGGATGCGCGGGCGCGCATCCGTCCCGAATCGGCAAGGTGGTGCACCATGCACGACAGCGATCCGACTCCGGCGCGCGCCGGCGCGCACCGGTCACGGCGCCGATGGCGCACCGCGGCCGGCCCGATGCTGGCCCTGGCCCTGGAACTGGCGGCCGGCCCGGCAAGGCCGGCGCCGCCCGCTGAGAAATTCGTCTTCCTGACCAACTGGTACGCCGAGGCCGAGCATGGCGGCTTCTACCAGGCGCTGGCCGACGGCCTCTACCGCGAGCAGGGCCTGGACGTGAGCATCCGCATGGGCGGCGCCCAGCTCAACATCGTGCAGGTGATGGCGGCCGGCCAGGCCGACTGCATCATGGGCTCGAGCGACCTGCAGGTGGTCATGGCGCGCGCGAACGGCGTGCCCCTGGTGACGGTGGCGGCGATGTTCCAGAAGGACCCCGGCGTCCTCATCGCCCACGACGACGTCAACGCGCTCGCGGACATGCGCGACCGCACCATCCTCATCGCGCCGGCGTCCTACCAGAACTTCTGGCCCTGGCTCAAGCAGCGCTACGGCTTCACCGACGCGCAGGCGCGGCCCTATACGTTCAATGTCCAGCCCTTCGTCGCCGACCGCCATCTGGTGCAGCAGGGCTACATCACGTCGGAGCCCTACGCGCTGCAGAAGGCCGGCGTGCCGGTGCACGCCTTCCTGCTCAGCGACTACGGCTATCCGGCGTACTCGACGACCATCGTCTGCATGGACCAGACCGTGCGCACGCGCCGCGCGCGCCCTCGCCGCCTTCGTGCGCGCCTCGGCGCTGGGCTGGAAGCGCTACCTGGCCGACCCGGCCGCGGGCAATGCCCTGATCAAGCGCGACAACCCGGACATGACCGATGACCAGCTGGATCTTCAGCGTGCGCCGGATCCGCGCCACCGGGCTGGTGACGTCGGGCGACGCCGCGCGCCTGGGAATCGGCATCATCACGGATGCGCGGCTGCGCGCCAGCTACGACTTTCTCGTCGCGGCCCGCCTTATCGACCCGGGCAAGGTCGACCTGGCGCGCACCTACACCACCGAATTCGTGCGCGACCTGAAGATCCTGCCATGAGCGCCGCGCCGTCCGGCGGTTCGGCCGCGGCGCCGGCCGGCGCGCCGGCCCTCGAGTTGCGCGGCGCCGCCATGCGCTACGACGACGGCACGCCGGCGCTGGCGCCGGTCGACCTGCGCATCGCCGACGGCGAATTCCTCACGCTGCTCGGTCCGTCCGGCTGCGGCAAGAGCACGCTGCTGAAGATGATGGCCGGTCTGCTCGAGCGCCGACGGCCGGACAGCTGCAGTGGGCGCAGCCGCCAGGGCAGGACGGCGCCGCGGCGCCGGCGCGCGGCCCGGAGCGCGGCCTGGCCTTCGTCTTCCAGGCGCCGACGCTGATGCCCTGGGCCAGCGTGCACGCCAACGTGCGCCTGCCGCTCGATCTCGCCGGCGTGCCGGCACGCGCCGCGCAGCCGCGCGTGCGCGAGGCGCTGGCGCAGGTCGGGCTGGACGGCTTCGGCCGATGCGCTGCCGCGCACGCTCTCGGGCGGCATGCAGATGCGCGTGTCGATCGCACGCAGCCTGGTGACGCAGCCGCGAGCTGCTGCTGATGGACGAGCCGTTCGGCGCGCTCGACGAGTTCACGCGCCAGCAAGCTGGACGCCGAGCTGCTCGACCTGTGGCAGGGCCGCCGCTGCACCGTGGTGTTCGTGACGCACTCGATCTCACGAAGCCGTTTTCCTTTCGCAGCGCGTCGTCGTGATGGCGGCGCGCCCCGGGCCGCGATCATCGAGGAGATCCGGATCGACGAGCCGTATCCGCGCACGCCCGACTTCGCCGTGTCGCCGCCGTTCAGCCGGCATGCCCGCCGGCTGCAGCAGGCCCTGCAGCGTGCCGGCGCCGCGGCGCCGGCCGGGAGCGCGCGGCCGTTGAGCGCCGCGCGCCGTACCGCCGTGCGCGACCGCACGTTGCGCGTGGTCCTGCCGCTGCTGGTCGGGCTGGCGTTCATTGCCGCCTGGCAGGCGCTGGTCGACGGGCTGCGTCTTGCGCCCTACCTGGTGCCCTCGCCCGTCCTGATCGCCCGGACGCTGCGCGCCGACTGGGCGGTGCTGGGCGCCGCGCTGCTGGTGACGTTGCGCATCACGCTGCTCGCCTTCGTCCTGGCGACCGTCACCGGCGTGCTGGTGTCCTTCGCGTTCGTGCAGAGCCGCCTCGTCGAGGCGGCGTTCTTCCCGTTCGCCGTGCTGCTGCAGGTGACGCCCATCGTCGCCGTCGCGCCGCTGATCATCATCTGGGTGAAGCGATCCGACCGCGGCGATGGTGCTCTGCGCCGCGCTCGTCGCCCTGTTCCCGATGATCGCCAACACGACGCTGGGCCTGCGCAGCGTCGATCCGGACCTGCTCAGCTACTTCCGGCTGCATCGGGCCACCCGGCTGCAGACGCTGCTGCGCCTGCGCATCCCCAGCGCCCTGCCCTATTTCTTCGGCGGCCTGCGCATCTGCAGCGGCCTGGCGCTGATCGGCGCCGTCGTCGCGGAGTTCGTCGCCGGCACCGGCGGCACCGGCGCCGGACTGGCCTACCAGATCATGCAGGCGGGCTTCCAGCTCGACATCCCGCGCATGTTCGCCGCCCTGCTGCTGATCGCGCTCGCCGGCATCGCGCTGTTCCTCGCCATGACGTGGCTGGGCCGTCTCGCGCTCGGGTCCTGGCACGCCAGCGAGCTGGCGCCGCCCTGACACGGCCGGCGCGGAGCGGGCGTATCGTTGCGGTCATATCCATCTCCGGAGAGAAGTCCATGAAGCTCACGGGCAAATCTGCAATCGTGACCGGCGCGGCCAGCGGCATCGGCAAGGCCATCGCGCAGTTGCTGGCCACCGAAGGCGCGGCCGTCGCCATCGCCGACCTCAATCCCGCCGCGGCCCAGGCCGTGGCGGCGGAAATCACGGCGGCCGGCGGCAGGGCGATGGCGGTGGCCATGGACGTCACCAGCGAAGAGGCCGTCAACACCGGCACCGACCGGGTGGCGCAGGCCTTCGGCGGCGTCGACATCCTGGTGTCCAATGCCGGCATCCAGATCGTCAATCCGATCGAAAACTATTCGTACGCGGACTGGAAGAAGATGCTCGCGATCCACGTCGACGGCGCCTTCCTGACGACGCGCGCCGCCGTGCGCCACATGTACGCCGGCACGCGCGGCGGCACGGTCATCTACATGGGGTCGGTCCACTCGCACGAGGCATCGCCGCTCAAGTCGGCCTACGTCACGGCCAAGCACGGCCTGCTGGGCCTGGCGCGCGTGCTGGCCAAGGAGGGCGCGGCGCACAACGTGCGCTCGCACGTGATCTGTCCGGGCTTCGTGCGCACGCCCCTGGTCGACAAGCAGATCCCCGAGCAGGCCCGCGAACTGGGCATCAGCGAGGAAGAGGTGATCCGACGGGTGATGCTCGGCGGAACGGTCGACGGCATCTTCACCACGGTCGACGACGTCGCCCAGACCGCGCTGTTCCTGTGCGCCTTTCCCTCGGCCGCGCTCACGGGACAGTCGTTCGTCGTCAGCCACGGCTGGTACATGCAGTAGCGCACGGTCGTGACGCCAGCAACGGCAGCCGAACTCCCCGCACGGCGGACCGCCGCCTATCCGGTGGTGGCGCTCGTGCTCCAGGGCGGCGGCGCGCTCGGCTCGTACCAGGCCGGCGTCTGCCAGGAACTGGCGGAATCCGGCATACATCCGAACTGGGTCGCCGGCATCTCGATCGGCGCGCTCAATGCGGCCGTCATCGCCGGCAATGCGCCCGAGCAGCGCGTCGCGCGCCTGCGCGAGTTCTGGGAGACCATCTGCCGGCAACCCTGGTGGCCGCCGCTGCAGGCGCCGCCCGCGGGCGAGCGCGAAATGGTCCCGCAGGCGTGGCGGGCCTTCGTCGATTCGCTCGAATCGACGCGCGCGCTGCTGGAAGGCCAGAACGGCTTCTTCGTGCCGCGCCCGTGGCATGGGTTGGGCCTGACGGCGGGCGATCCGCTGAGCGCCAGCTTCTACGACACCCGTCCGTTGCGCGCCACCCTCGAACGCTTCGCCGATTTCGAGCGCATCAACCGCGTCGACGGCATGCGCGTGTCGGTCGGCGCGGTCAACGTGCGCACCGGCAATTTCGTGTACTTCGACAACACGGAGCGCCGCCTGCGGCCCGAGCACTTCATGGCTTCCGCCGCCCTGCCGCCGGGTTTCCCGGCGATCGAGGTCGACGGTGAATACTACTGGGACGGCGGCCTGGTCTCGAACACGCCCTTGCAGCAGGTGCTGTCCGCCCAGCCGCGGCGCGATGCGTTGATCTTCCAGATCGACCTGTGGAGCGCCCGCGGCGCCCTGCCCCGGGACCTGCTGCAGGTGGCCGAGCGCCAGAAGGACATCCAGTTCTCGAGCCGCACCCGCATGGTGACCACGACCATGGCCGAGGAACAGGAGTACCGCCGCCTCCTGCTCGAGGCCATCGATCGCGTGCCCGAGGCCGAACGCCAGGGCGCCTGGTACCAGCGCGCCCGGCAGCTCGCCTGCGGCGCACGCCGCAACGTCATCCACCTCATCTACCGCGACAAGCCTTACGAGAGCTACGCCAAGGATTTCCAGTTCAGCCTGCAGACGATGGAAGAGCACTGGAAAAGCGGGCGCGCCGACCTGCGCGCCACGTTGCGCCACCCCGAATGGCTCGACAAGCCCGGCGACGCGCAGCCTTTCGTCACGCACGACCTGCACCGCACCGACGCGCCCGCATGAGTTCGACGCCGCTTCCGGTGGCTGCGGCCGCCGTCCCGCAATCGCCGACGGCAACGCTGGCGCGCAGCGGCTATTGCTTCGTGCCGGCAACGCCGATGCGCCAGCTGCTGCAGAGCGAGGGTCTGCGCGACTGGGAAGGGTTCGCCGCCAGCTGGAACGACCTCGGGCTGGACACCTACATGGCCGATGGCGGCCGCTACCGGCGCCGGCGCCATGCGGCGTTCGCGGTCGGCGCCGCGGGCATCGAACGCAAGCCGCACCAGCCGCATTACCAGAGCCGCGACTACAACCCGCTCAACGGCGGCCTGGAGCGCTGGTTCCAGCCGATCACGACCGTCATCGGCGAGCACCCGGCACTGCGTGCCGTGCTGCAACTGGGCCGTCGCTGGTTCGACGCGTTGACGCCGCCGGCCACCCGGCCTGCGGCGTGGCACGTCGAAGTCCACCAGTTCCGCGTCGAGGCGCGCGCCGGCAAGCCGGGCCTGCCGACGCCCGAAGGCATGCACCGCGACGGCGTCGACTGGGTGCTGGTGCTGCTCGTCGGCCGGCACAACGTCGCCAGTGGAGCGACGACGATTCTCGACCTCGCGCGCCGGCCGCTGGGGCAGTTCGTGCTGGCCGCGCCGCTGGATGCCGCGCTGGTCGACGACAGCCGTGTATTCCACGGCGTGACGCCGATCGAGCCGATCGACCCCGCGCAACCGGGATTTCGCGACGTGCTGGTGGTGACGTTCCGGCGCTGACCGCCCGCCGCGGCGCAGTGCCCGGGGCAACTTGTGCCGCGCCGCGGCAACTGGCAAGCTTGGGGGCCGCGGTTGCCGGTCCGTGCCGCGCTTTGCATTGCCGATCCCCACGATGACGAAACAGGCTGCGGCCCGTGATGTGCAGCGCTTTGCCCGCGCGTCCGGTCGGCTGCCGGCGCGCTGGCGTCGATTGCCGGCCGCCTGCGCGTGCGCAGTCCTGCTGCTGCCGGCGCACGCGCGGGCTGCGGACGCACTGGCGCCGCCGGCGGCGCCGGCGGCGGCCGAGGGCCAGCCGCAGGACCACCGCCAGCCGTTGTGGGAACTGGGCCTGGGCATCGGTGCGCTCAGCATCCCCAACTACCCGGGCTCGGACCAGACCCAGAACTACGTGCTGCCGCTGCCCTACGTCATCTATCGCGGCGAGGTCTTCAAGGCCGATCGCGATGGCGTGCGCGCCCAGTTCGCCCAGGGGCACCGTTTCGAATTCGACATCTCGCTGGGCGGAACGCCGCCGGTGCTCAGCGAGGACAGCGACTCGCGCCGCGGCATGCCCAACCTGCCGCCCACGGTGGAAATCGGGCCGGAACTGCGCGTGCACCTGGCCCGCGACACGGACGACGAGAACGCCCGCCGCTACGAGTGGAACCTGCACATTCCGGTGCGCCATTCGTTCACCTGGAGCGACGGCCACCTGGTGCAGGTGGGCAATGTGTCCTATCCGCACGTGAACTGGAAGCAGAAATTCCGCTGGCTGGGACAGGACTGGAACCTGGACACCGATCTGGGCGCGTACATCAACGACCGCAGCTATCATCAGTTCTTCTACGACGTGCCGCCGCGCAATGCGACGCCGACCCGACCGGCCTTCCAGGCCGCGGGCGGCTATGGCGGCTGGGAGGGGACGGTGTTCTCCTCGCGCCGCATCGACCGCTTCCGCGTGGCCGGCTTCCTGCAGTTCGGCAGCGTCGGCGGCGCCGCCTTCGAGGAAAGCCCGCTCGTGCGCCGTTCGCTCGTGCTCAGCGCCGGCGTGCTCGTCAACTACGTCTTCTGGGTCTCCACGCAGACCGTGGCCGGCGCCGCCGATACCGGCGCGGCCGGCGGGCCATGAGCGGCGGCCGCGCGCGCGCCGGCCTGCCGGCGCTGGGCATCGCGCTGGCGCTGGCAGGCGCCATCGGCTTCTCCGGCAAGGCCATCATCGCCAAGCTGCTTTACCGCCATGGCATCGACGCGCTCGCCGCGGTGGCGCTGCGCATGCTGCTGGCCTGGCCCATGTTCCTCGCGATGGCCTGGTGGGGCGGGCGCGGCAAGCCGCCCGTCGCGCTGCGCGATCGCGGCCGCATTGCCGTGCTGGGCATCAGCGGATATTACCTGGCGAGCGTGCTCGATTTCGCCGGGCTGCAGTACATCAGCGCCTCGCTCGAACGGCTGATCCTGTTCGTGTACCCGACCATCGTCGTGCTCATCGTCGCGGCCCGCGCGCGCCGACGCGTCACCCGCCGCCAGGCGCTGGCCCTGGCCGTCAGCTATGCGGGCGTCCTGCTGGCATTCGGCGCCGAGGCGGGCGCCTCGCTGCGGCAGCCCGGCGCGCACGTGGTCCTGGGCACGGCCCTGGTCCTGGGAAGCGCGGTGTCGTACGCGATCTATCTCGTGCTCAGCGCCGAGACCGTCGGCCGCTTCGGTTCGATGCGACTTATCGGCCTGGCCTCCGGGATCGCCTGCCTGCTGTGCGTGGCGCAATTCTGCCTGCTGCGGCCGTGGCACGCCTGGCTGGAATTCAGCCCGGCGGTCTGGGAGCTGTCGCTGATAAACGCCACCGCCTGCACGGTGCTGCCGATGTGGATGGTCATGCGGTCGATGGAGCTGATCGGCGCCTCGCATGCGGCGCAGATCGGCATGGTCGGGCCGGTTTCCACCGTGCTGCTGGCGGTATGGCTGCTGCAGGAGCCGTTCGGCCTGGCGCTGCTGGCCGGCACGGTCCTGGTGCTGCTGGGCGTCGCCCTGCTCGGCCGGCGCGCACCCGCCGCGGCGCCCGCGGCGCCGGTTGGCGACGCCACCGCCGTTTCCACCGACGGCGTGCCCTGACGCGCGATGCCCGGCCTCAGGCGGCGGCCGGCGCGCGGCTGCACACCTGGTTGCGCCCGGCGCATTTGGCCTCGTACAGCGCGCGGTCGGCGGCATGCACCAGCTGGTCGGGTGCGGTATCGCCGCGCAACACGGCGCTGGTCACGCCCACGCTCACGCTCACGGTGCCCGCAGGGCTGTCGCGGTGCTCGAACGACAGGTCGCGCACCGCCGCGTGCAGGCGTTCGGCCACCGCCGTCGCGCCGGCCATGTCGACATTGCGCAGCAGGACGATGAACTCCTCGCCGCCGTAGCGCGCCAGCACATCGTCGGGCCGCGCCAGGTTCGCCTGCAGCACGCGCGCGACGGCGCGCAGACAGGCGTCGCCGACCGGGTGGCCGTAGCGGTCGTTGAGCCGCTTGAAGTAATCGATGTCGATCATCAGCACCCCCAGTGAACCGCCGACGCGGCGTTCGCTGCGCCAGGCGCGGCGCAGGGCCTGGTCCAGGTAGTGCCGGTTGGCGACGCCGGTGAGCGCGTCGGTCCAGGCAATGGCCTGCAGTTCGGAGCGCTGGCGCCGCAATATGTCGCCATGCTCGATATGGCCGACCTGGATCACCGTATTGCGCAGTCCGTAGCCGACCACGGCGAGCAGCACCCCGGCGCAGCCGTAGGCGTAGTTCACGCGGATGAGAAAAAGCGACACCACCAGCAGCGCCAGGGCCAGCAGGATCGGGCTCGCGCCGCGGATGCCGCGCACATGCCGCGGCGGCGCCGCGCGCACGGCGGCGGTGCGCGGTCCCTGCAGGGCCATCGCGGCCAGCAGCGCAAACGCCAGCACGATGAGGCAGCCGTACTGGGGTCCGAAGGCCGGATCGCCGGCAAAGTAGTGGTCGTTGAGCGCGACCAGGGCCAGGAACGCGGCCGAATAGAAGGTCACGGCGCGGAACAGGTCGCGTTCTGCCGGCGTTTCGGCGGCATACCACCGCAGCGCAGCGCCGAGCGCCAGATAGAGATCCTGGGCGTCCTTGAGCCAGACCAGGTAGGCGACCCCGACATCCTGCGGCATCGCGCGGTCGCTGATGATGTCCCAGGTGACGAGAAAATAGAGGTAGCCCAGCGCCAGCGCCAGCGCACCGTCGATGGAGCGCACGAACGGCCGGCTCCCCGACTGCCAGTCGGTCGCCAGCAGGAAGGTGAGCGGCACCGTCGCCAGATTGAAACCGAGCATGCTGCTGCGGTACATCTCGTTGGCATCGCCCAGGATCAGTTCGTGCCAGAGATTGCCGAAGGCGCCGGCGGACCAGACGACCAGCGCCAGCGCCACCGCGCACCAGCCCAGGCGTGCGGCGCGCTCCTCGGTCCTTGCCCGCCACGCCGCCGCCAGCGCCGCCAATACGGGCGCCAGCACCATGAACACGTATGCCGCGCGCGCCGAGAGCGCCGGCCGCAGCGCCAGCGCGCCCGTCATCGTCAGGAGAAATGCCGCCGGCAGCATCAGCGCGGCGCTGGTCCGCGCGCGCGCGGATAAACGCGCGGATAAAGTCAGTGCCATGGGGAGATCGGAATCCACGCTTCGAAGTATCGGCCCGCCCGTCCCGCGCTTTAGGGCGATGCAAATTCCACAGATGAAACAACGGGCGCCAGCGGTCCGCCGGCGCCGAGGCTGCGGCCGCCGTGCCCGCGCAACAGCCGTCCAGGACGGACTGCAATCGACTGCGGGCGGCGCGCCACGGACCCCGGGTCGCATGCACGCGCCCATTGACGGCAGACAAAACGCACTCCGAGCGCAGCGTACATACTTTGCAGCGGTCCTGCCGCCCGACGCGCGTTACCGGCCGACACCGGACGGTCGCCGGCGGCATCGACCCACAATAAAAACTTCCTGGAGATCATCATGCTGACAAAACCCCGGTCGATGCTGGCCGCCGGTCTCGTGCTCGCCGCCGCCGCTGTCCATCCGGCGCTGGCCGACGACATCGGCGCCAATACCAAGCTGACGTTCAATTCGATTCCGATCGCGGAGAAATTCGGCGAACCCAGGCACCGGGTGCTGCCGTACCGTGCCGAGGACCGGGTCATCGTGGTCGTGGTCGATCCGATCTTCTGCGGCCAGAAGCCGCTCAACCCGCGCTTCGCCATCAAGCCGGGAAAGATCGTGCTGCATTACGACCTGAGTCCCGCGCCGGTGGGAGCCTCGCTGCCCAACTGCTCGGCCCATTCGACCTTCGACCTGGAGAACGTGCCCCACGGGGACTTCCAGGTGGAATTTGCCGGCGGCGACGAAGCGCCGCGCACCGCCGTGATGACCCGCTGCCCCAACACGGCGCCCAAATTCGACATCTGGGATTGCCTGGTGCCGTCGAAGTAGGCACGGCGCCGATGCGCCACTGGCGGCGCGGCCCGGCTCAATCGCGCACGATCATCGCGCGGTTGACCCAGAGCGCGGCCAGCGTGCAGACGGCGCCGGACAGCAGGTACAGGCTGACGTAGGCCAGGCCGAAATGCGCCGACAGGAACAGCGCCACCAGCGGCGCGAAGCCGGCGCCGATCAGCCAGGCCAGGTCGGTGGTAAGCGCCGCGCCGGTGTAGCGATAGCGCGCCTCGAAGCTCGCATTCATCGCACCGGCCGACTGGCCGTACGACAGCCCCAGCAGGATGAAGCCCAGCAGCAGGAAGACGTCCTGGCCGAGCGTGCCGCCGTCGAGCAGCGTCGGCGCGAAGCCGCTGAAGACGGCGATGAGAATGGCCAGCGCCCCGAGGGTCCGGCGCCGCCCGATGCGATCGGCGATCAGGCCGGAGGCGACGATGCCGCCGGCGCCCAGGAAGGCACCGACGATCTCGATGACCAGGAACTGGCTGATCGACTGGCGCGAATACAGCGTGGATCCACGACAGCGGGAACACCGTCACCAGGTGGAACAGCGCATAGCTGGCCAGCGCGCCGAACGCGCCGATGACGACGACATAGCCCTGCGAGCGGAAGAATTCGCGCCCGTCGGCCGGCATCAGTTCGCGCTCCTGGAAGAGCTGCTCGAACTCGCTGGTCACCACCAGGCGCAGGCGCGCGAACAGCGCCACGACGTTGATGGCGAAGGCCACGAAGAACGCATAGCGCCAGCCCCAGGACAGGAAGTCCTCGAGCGGACAGGCTGGCGTACAGGAACGCGAACAGCCCGCTGGCCATGATGAAGCCGATCGGCGCGCCCAGCTGGCCCATCATCGCGTACCAGCCGCGCCGGTTCGTCGGCGCGCTAAGCGCCAGCAGCGACGGCAGGCCGTCCCAGGAGCCGCCCAGCGCCACGCCCTGGCCGATGCGCAGCACCGACAGCAGCACGATCGCCGTCATGCCCAGCGTGCTCGTAGCCCGGCAGGAAGGAGATGCCGGCCGTGGAGACGCCCAGCAGGAACAGCGCGAGCGTCAGCTTCGACGCCGCGCCCGTAGCGGCGCTGGATCACGAGGAACGCGAACGACCCGATCGGGCGGGCGATGAACGCGAACGAGAAGATCACGAACGCATACAGCGTGCCGTCGAGGTTCGCCTCGAACGGAAAGAACACCGCGGGGAACACCAGCACCGAGGCGATGCCGTAGACGAAGAAGTCGAAGTATTCGGATGTCCGGCCGATGATCACGCCGACGGCGATATCGCCGGGGCGGACGGGCGAGTGCCCGGATGCGCCGACGTGGTGGCCGTGCAGCGGAAGGTCCGGCGGGTGGGCGATGCTCGAGCTCATCGGTGCGGGCGTGCCTGTTGGGAGTCGATGGGAACGCCGGTGGATTGGCGCCGCGTCAGTATCGCCGGCCGGCATGCATATGCGGGCGTGTGCAGAAGCGACCCCGACAATTTAACATGTAGAATGTTGCTATACAGCAAATGAGAATTGCGCAGCAAAGGCCAGCCGATGTACCCGGATTATCGCTCCTCCACGGTTTAGGCGCACCGTGGCCGCCGACATGATGTTCCCTCTCTCCCGCGTCCTGCGCCGCCTCCTGCGCCGCCTCGCGATCGGCGCAGCCGCCCTGCTGGGCGGATGCAACATGGTGCTGCTGCATCCGTCCGGCGACGTTGCCGTGCAGCAGGGCCAGCTGATCGTCACGTCCACGCTGCTGATGCTGCTGATCATCGTGCCGGTGATCGTGCTGACCGTGCTTCTTCGCCTGGCGCTACCGCGCAGTCGCAACACGCAGGCGCACTACGACCCCGAATGGGACCACTCGATCCAGCTCGAACTCGTCATCTGGGCCGCGCCGCTGCTGATCATCATCGCGCTGGGCGCGCTGACCTGGATCAGCACCCACACGCTCGATCCCGTACCGGCCGCTCGAGCGCATCGATGCGCAGCGGCCCGTTACCGGCTACGCTGAAGCCGCTGCACGGTCGAGGTCGTGGCGCTCGACTGGAAATGGCTGTTCATCTACCCGGAGCAGGGCATCGCGACGGTCAACGAACTGGCCGCGCCGGTGGACGTGCCGATCGAGTTCCACATCACCGCCTCCTCGGTGATGAACTCGTTCTACGTTCCGGCGCTGGCCGGCCAGATCTACGCCATGCCGGGCATGGAGACCCGGCTGCACGCGGTGATCAACAACGCCGGGCGACTACGAGGGCTTCTCCGCCAACTACAGCGGCGCCGGCTTCTCCGACATGCACTTTCGCTTCCACGGCCTGAGCGAGCGCCGGCTTCGACCAGTGGGTGCAGCAGGCGCGCGCCGGCGGCGGCAGCCTGGACCGCGACGGCTACCTGCAGCTGGAGCAGCCCAGCGAGCGCGACCCGGTGCGCCGCTACGCCAGCGTCGCGCCGGACCTGTACGACGCGATCGTCAACCGCTGCGTGGCGCCCGGCGCGCCGTGCATGACGCGACATGATGTCCATGGGCGAGGCGCACGCGCCCGTCGGCCACGACTGCCTGGGCGCCGATGCCGACGATGCCGATCATGCCGTCGCCGGCGGCAGCCGGCCTGACACCCGAGTGACCCGGGCGCGCCCGGCAACCGCAGTCGGAAATCAACTCGCCATGCCCGATTCACCCCGAGCTCCAACAGCTCATCTTCGGCCGCCTGACCTCGAGGCGTTGCCGCTGCACGAGCCGATCCTCGTGGGCACCTTCGTCGGTGGTCGCGCTGGGCGGCGTCGCGGTGCTCGGCGCGCATCACCTACTTCCGCCTGTGGGGCTACCTGTGGCGCGAATGGTTCACCAGCATCGACCACAAGAAGATCGGCATCATGTACATCGTCCTGGCGCTGGTGATGCTGCTGCGCGGCTTCGCCGACGCGCTGATGATGCGCGCGCAGCAGGCGATTGTCGTTCGGCGACGCGCATGGGCTATCCTGCCGCCGCACCACTACGACCAGATCTTCACCGCGCACGGCGTGATCATGATCTTCTTCGTGGCCATGCCGCTGGTCACCGGCCTGATGAACTTCGTCGTGCCGCTGCAGATCGGCGCGCGCGACGTCGCCTTCCCGTTCCTCAACAACTTCAGCTTCTGGATGACGGTCGGCGGCGCGGTGCTGGTGATGATCGTCGCTGTTCGTCGGCGAGTTCGCGCGCACCGGCTGGCTGGCCTACCCGCCGCTGTCCGGGCTCGCGTACAGCCCGGACGTCGGCGTCGACTACTACATCTGGTCGCTGCAGATCGCCGGCGTCGGCACCCTGCTGTCGGGCGTCAACCTGATCGCCACCATCGTCAAGATGCGCGCGCCGGGCATGACCATGATGAAGATGCCGATGTTCACCTGGACCGCGCTGTGCACCAACGTGCTGATCGTCGCCGCCTTCCCGATGCTGACCGCGGTGCTGGCGCTGCTGTCGCTGGACCGCTACGTCGGCACGCAACTTCTTCACCAACGACCTCGGCGGCAACCCGATGATGTACGTGAACCTGATCTGGATCTGGGGCCATCCGGAGGTCTACATCCTGATCCTGCCGGCCTTCGGCGTCTTCTCCGAAGTCGTCGCCACCTTCTGCGGCAAGCGGCTGTTCGGCTACACCTCGATGGTCTACGCGACGGTGGTGATCACGATCCTGTCGTACCTCGTCTGGCTGCACCACTTCTTCACCATGGGCTCGGGCGCCAGCGTCAACTCGTTCTTCGGCATCACGACGATGATCATCTCGATCCCGACGGGCGCGAAGATCTTCAACTGGCTGTTCACCATGTACCGCGGCCGCATCCGCTTCGAGCTGCCGATGCTCTGGACGCTGGGCTTCATGGTCACCTTCGTCATCGGCGGCATGACCGGCGTGCTGCTGGCGGTGCCGCCGGCCGACTTCGTGCTGCACAACAGCCTGTTCCTGATCGCGCACTTCCACAACGTGATCATCGGCGGCGTGGTGTTCGGCGCTGTTGGCCGGCATCACCTACTGGTTCCCGAAGGCCTTCGGCTTCCGGCTCGATCCGTTCTGGGGCAAGTGCTCGTTCTGGTTCTGGCTGGTCGGCTTCTACGTCGCGTTCATGCCGCTGTACGTGCTGGGCCTGATGGGCGTGACGCGGCGCCTGAGCCACTTCGACGATCCCGCGCTGCAGATCTGGTTCCATGATCGCCGCGTTCGGCGCGGTGCTGATCGCTGCTGGGCATCGCCTCGTTCATCATCCAGCTGGTCGTCAGCATCCGCAGGCGCGAGGCAGCTGCGCGACGTCACCGGCGACCCGTGGAACGGCCGCACGCTGGAGTGGTCGACCGTCGTCGCCGCCGCCGGTCTACAACTTCGCCTTCACGCCGGTGGTGCACGACAGCGATGCCTGGTGCGACATGAAGAAGCGCGGCTACGCGCGGCCGGTCGAGCGGCTTCATCGCCGATCCACATGCCGCGGAACACCGGCGGCCGGCTTCGTGCTCGCGGCGCTCAGCACCGCGCTGCGGCTTCGCGCTCATCTGGCACATGTGGCTCGCTGGCCGCCGCGGCGTTCGTCGCGCTGATCGCCGCCGCCATCGTCCACACCTTCAACTACGACCGCGACTTCCACATTCCGGCCGACGAGGTCGCGCGCACCGAAGACGCGCGCACCCGACTGCTGGCCAGCCATGTCTGATACCACCGTCACCCTCGCTGCCGGCGCCGCAGCGCCCGGCAGCGTCCCGCGCTTCTACCTGACGCGAGGAGCATCACGCCGGCAACGGCACCCTGCTCGGGTTCTGGATCTACCTGATGAGCGACTGCCTGCGTCTTCGCGTGCCTGTTCGCCGCGCTACGGCGTGCTCGGGCGCAACTACGCCGGCGGCCCGACCGGCGCCGAGATCTTCGAGCTGCCGGTCGTCGCGCGTCAACACCTCGCTGCTGCTGCTCTCGTCGATCACCTACGGCTTCGCCATGATCGCGATGCAGCGCAACGCCGCCAGGGCGCGACACTCGCCTGGCTGGCCATCACCGGCCTGCTGGGCGCCGGCTTCGTCGGCATCGAACTGCACGAGTTCGCGCACCTGATCCACGAGGGCGCCGGCCCGCAGCGCAGCGCCTTCCTGTCGTCGTTCTTCACCCTGGTCGGCACGCACGGGCTGCACGTGACGCTTCGGCATCGTCTGGCTGGTCACGCTGATGGTGCAGGTCGGCCGGCGCGGCCTGAGCGACGCCAACCGGCGGCGCCTGATGTGCCTGTCGCATGTTCTGGCACTTCCTCGACGTCGTCTGGATCGGCGTCTTCACGTTCGTCTACCTGATGGGAGTGCTGCCATGAGCGCCGCGACCGAGCACCATGACGGCGCACGGCCACGACGACGGCCACGGCGGTCACGCCAACGACGCGCAGCCATGCGACGATCAAGGGCTACCTGACCGGCTTCGTGCTGTCGGTCGATCCTCACGGCGATCCCGTTCTGGCTGGTGATGGGCCAGGTGCTTCACGAATCCGCACCGTCCGGCCTTCGCCGTCCTGGCCCTGGCGGCCGTGCAGATCGTCGTGCACATGATCTACTTCCTGCACATGAACGCCACGTCGGAGGGCGGCTGGAACCTGCTGGCGCTGATCTTCACGCTGGTGCTCGTCGTCATCACCCTGAGCGGATCGCTGTGGATCATGTATCACCTCAACGAGAACATGATGCCGATGTCGACGCAGCAGATGCGCAACATGCCCTGAGCGGGCGTGCCGACGGCGATGCCGGCAGGTCCACGTCCGCGCGCACCGGCCCTGCGCTACGGGCTCGCGCTGGGTGCGCTGCTGGCCTGCTGCGGCTTCGTGCTGCTGGGCAACTGGCAGGTCGCGCGCCGCGCCTGGAAGCTCGAGCTGATCGCGCAGGTGCAGATGCGCCTGGCGGCGGCGCCGGCAGCGGCCCCGGATCCGGCGCAATGGCCGCTGCTGGGCGCCGCCCGCGACGAATACCGCCGCGTGCACGTCAGCGGCCGCCTGTGGCGCGACCGGCAGACGCTGGTGCAGGCGGTGACCGAACTGGGCAGCGGCTACTGGGTGCTCGCGCCGCTGCGCACGCCCGCCGGCGCCGTCATCCTCGTCAATCGCGGATTCGTCCCGCCGGGCTGGCAGGACAGCGGCGGCGCCGGCGACTCGCCGCCCGTCACGATCAGCGGCCTGCTGCGCATGAGCGAACCCGGCGGCGGATTCCTGCGGCGCAATGATCCGGCAGCCGGCCGCTGGTACTCGCGCGACGTCGCGGCGATCGCCGCGGCGCGCGGCCTGGGGCCGGTGGCACCCTACTTCATCGACGCCGATGCCGACACCAGCGCCGGCGGCGGCGGCGCCCCGGTGGGCGGACTCACCGTCGTGCGGTTCTCCAACAACCACCTGGTCTATGCGATCACCTGGTACGCGCTGGCGCTGATCGCCGCGGCGCTGCTCGTCGGCGTGCTGCGGCCGGCGCACCGCGCCGCGCCTGGCGCCGGCCGCATCGGCGCCGGGCCGGCGGACACCAGATGAACGCGCGGTGGGGTGCGGCGGCTGCCGGCGGTGCACACCCGGCCGTGGCCCGCTGGCTGCTGGCGTGCGCCGCGCTGGTCTTCCTGGTACTGGTTGTCGGCGGCATCACGCGCCTGATGCACGCGGGGCTTTCCATCGTCCAGTGGCAGCCGCTGACCGGCATGCTGCCGCCGCTGTCGCAGGACGACTGGACCCGGCTGTTCGAGCAGTACCGCGCCTCGCCGGAATTTCGCCTGCTCAATGCCGACATGGGCCTGGAGGGCTTCCGTGCCATCTTCTGGTGGGAATATGCGCACCGCCTGCTGGGGCGGCTGGCGGGACTGTGCTTCCTGCTGCCGCTGCTCTGGTTCATCCGTCAGCGGCGCCTGCCGCCCGGACTGGCGCCGCGCCTGGGCGCCATCTTCGCGCTCGGTGCGCTGCAGGGCGCGCTGGGCTGGTACATGGTGGCCAGCGGCCTCGTCGACGATCCGCGGGTGAGCCCGCTGCGGCTGAGCGCCCATCTGGGCATGGCGCTGCTGCTGCTCGGCCTGCTGCTGTGGAACGGCTGGGCGCTGCAGACCCCCGGCGCCCGGCGCCGGGCACCGCCGCCGGCCGCTGCCGCCGCGGTGCTGCTCGTCTTCATCATGGCGCTGAGCGGCGGCCTGATGGCCGGCTCGCACGCCGGGCTGGCGTACGAGACCTTTCCGCTGATGAACGGCGACTGGGTTCCCGCCGGGCTGCTGCGCCTGAGCCCCTGGTACGACAACCTGCGCGACAACCTCGCCGCGATCCAGTTCCTGCACCGCCTGCTCGCGCTCGCGGTCACCGGCGCCGTGCTGCTGCTGGCCTGGGCGGCCGGGCGCAGCCATCCGGCGCCCGCCGGACGGCGGGCGCGCGGACGCCGCGCCGCGCTGCCGCTGGCGCTGCTGCTCCAGCTGGGTCTGGGGATCGCGACGCTGCTGAGCGGCGTCGCACTGCCGCTGGCCGCGGCACACCAGGCCGGCGCCGTGCTGCTCTACGCGGCGACGCTGCGCACCGCCTTCGGCCTGACGCGTGCCGGCGGCGCCTGAGCGCCGGTCGCGGGGCGCTTATTATCGCGGCAGCGCACCGCGAGACCGCGGGCCGCGCACGGCGCGAAACGAGGCGAACCCCGATGGAAAAGCTGGCCGGTCACTTTGAGCGTTTCGCGGTCGGCACCCTCATGGTGCTGCTCATGGCGACCATTCTCTTCGGCACCGCCGTTACCGCCTGGTCGCTCGGCACGGATCTGCTGGCCGTGCGCGACCTGGTCACCGAGCCCAAGGCGCTGTTCGACATCTTCGGCCTGTTCGTCGCCGTGCTGGTCGGGGTCGAACTGCTCAAGATCCTGGGTCACCTGCGCATCGCCCACGAGGTCGACACGACACTGGTCGTGCAGACGGCCATGATGGCCCTGTGCAACAAGGTGATCACGATGGATCTCGTCGACAAGCCCTGGACCGTCCTGCTGGGCATTGCGGCGCTGATCGTGGCTTTGGCGGCGGCGATCTTCGTGCTGCGGCGCACGGCATCCGCGAGCGGCGGATGAAGATCGCGGTCTTCGGGGCCGGCGCCGTCGGCTGCTATTTCGGCGGCCTGCTGGCGCGCGGCGGGCACGACGTGGAGCTCATCGGCCGGCGCCGCCACGTCGAGGCGATCGAGCGCGATGGCCTGGATCTCGAAACCGGCGCGTCGCGCCAGCGCATCGCGGTTCGCGCCAGCACCGAGGCTGGCGCGGCGCGCGGCGCGCGCCTGGTGCTGTGCTGCGTGAAATCGGCCGACACGGAGGCGGCGGGGCGCGCGCTGGCGCCGCACCTGGATGCCGCTGCCACCGTCGTCAGCATGCAAAACGGCGTCGACAACGCCACGCGCCTGCAGTCCGGGCTGGCGCAGCCGGTCGTGGCGGCGGCGGTCTACGTCGCCGTCGAGATGGCCGGACCGGGACATGTGCGCCATCACGGACGCGGCGAGCTCGTGATCGCGCCGTCGGCGCGGGCGCAGGAGATCGTATCGGCCTTCGCCGATGCCGGCGTCGCCGTCACGGTAGCCGCGGACATCGACGCGGCGCTCTGGGAAAAGCTCGCGATCAACTGCGCCTACAACGCGCTGTCGGCCGTGACCGGCAGCTCCTACGGACCGCTGTTCGGCGATCCCGAGGCGCTGACAATGATGCACGCCGTGGTCGATGAATGCGCCGCCGTGGCCAGGGCGATGGGCATCGCGCTGCCGGCGACGACGTGGGCCGCCGTGGAGCGCATCGGCCGGACCATGCCGACCCAGGTCTCGTCGACAGCGCACGACCTGGCGCGGGGCCACCCCAGCGAAGTCGATCACCTCAACGGCGTCGTCGTGCAGCTGGGCCGCATCCGCGGCGTGCCGACGCCGGTCAATCACACGCTGCACACGCTGGTCAAGCTGCTCGAAGCGCGACCGCGCCCGCCCGCCGGCGTGCGCCGTGCGCCGTGAAACGGGCGCAGCGCCGGTGCAGCATCGCCCCGGTTGGTAAGATCCCGACGGATGCAGGCCGCCGCGCACGGCGTGTACGTCGTTTCACGATAGAAGGTTGCACGCATGAATGCATTGATCACCGGCATCAGCCTCGCGCACGCTCCCGACGCTAGCGGCCAGGGCTACGTCGACGGGCACGCCCTGCTCAAGGATCTGAGCGGCCATAGCGGCCACGCCATGCGCTCGGTTGCCATCGGCTACGTGATGGCAATCCACGATGCGCTGCGTGTCGGCGACACCGCCGCGGCGCCGGCGCGTGCGGACGGCGCGCTGCCGGCGGCGCGGCCGACGCTGGGCGAGCAGGCGCTGGCCGTCGAGGACTGGCTGCGCGAACACCCGCAGCGCCTCGACGAGGTTGCCGCCGTGCTGGTGCGGGCGGCGCTGGGTCACGAGCCGCCGGCAGCGGCGCCGCGCGGCGCGCTGGTCGCACTGCGCAAGCAGCTGCAACGCCGGGTCTCCTGGGACCGCGCCACCGCCCTGGGAGCGTTGGGCGCCGGCGCCGTGGCGCTGACCATCGGCATGCTCGTCGTGCACGGCACGCAGCCGGCCACCGGCGCGGCACCGCTCGTGCGCAACGTCCAGATCATCGAAGGCGCCGACGACATCACCAAGCTCGTCCTCGAGGAGAGGCGCTACGAGAAGGATTCGTTCCTGAACATAGGCAACCGCAATCGCTTTGCCATGTACACCGAAAAGTGGTCGGACTCGCGCGCGGCGCTGGCCGGCGCCATCGCGCACCTGGCCGCCATCGACATGAGCGCCGGCGACCGGCAGATCCTGGCCGACATCGCCGGTGATTTCCACGAATATGCCCGCGGCTGCGACCACATCCTGGCGCTCATCCGCAACGAGCGCATCCATACGCCGCAGGACGCCAACATGGAGTTCGCGCTGTTCAAGACGCCCGCGCGCCGCATGGAACTCGACGCGGCGCTGATCAAGCTGCGGGCTAGCCGCGACATGGGCGTAACCGCCTGAGGCGCCGGCCTAAGCGGCCGGCAGCAGGCGCGTGCGCCAGACTCCCACCAGCGCCGCCACGATTCCCAGGCTGTTGGCGATGATGGGCTCGGGCGTGTCCAGCGACCAGACCGTCTCCATCCACAGCAGCGCGGCGATCAGCAGCGCCCAGCGCAGGCGCCGCCCCGACAAAAAGAAGAGTGCGTAGCTCATCAGCACCGAGGAAGCCACCGGCAGCAGCGTGGTCCAGCCATGCCAGGTCAGCGTCGCCGCGGCCACGGCGACCGCACCGAACAGCGCGCACGCCCAGGCGCGTACCCGGCGCCCGCGCTCGTGCACGAGGCTGGCAGCTCCGGTGCGCGCGGCCGACAGCACCGACAATGCCGCACCGGTCGTCGCGCCCTGCAGCGCGTAGTTGCAGGCCCACAACAGGCCGGCGACGAAGCCGTGGCGGCGCAGGCCGCGCTCGCAGCGGCGGATCGAACCGGTGATGCTGATGCCGATGGCGACGATGCCGATGGCATGGATGACGAACGGGGCTGTCACGGCGGCGCTGCTCGAGGTGGGACGGCCAGATTACCGGGCCGCTACCTCGGGAAATCGGCCGGATTGACCGGGGATTTACCCGGGCGCATGCCGTCTATTTGGGCGGTCGTCCGGCCGAGACGCCACCGACCGGCGACTCGGCCGGTGCCGTCGCCCCCGACCATTCGAGCCAGTCGTCGCCAAACAGCTCGGCCGGGTGCTGGGCACGCACGGAGCCGTTGCCGCAGGCCATGTCGTCGGCGGGGCAATAGCGGTCGCAGCCCCAGCACACTCGATGCGGATTGGCCGGATGGATGGGAAAGCGCTTGGCCATTTGGGGAGCAGACTACCGCGCCGGCGCACTGGCACCCTTGCGTTGCATCAAATTGGTGCGGACGCGAACGAATCCGCCGCCCGTACACTGATGGCCTACGGCAACAGGCCGCCGGCATCGGATCGCTTCCGGCGTCGGGATCGGCCGGTCGAGCTGAACCTTGGAGAAGCGAACATGCGCAAGCTGCCGGGCATTCTTGCTGCAATCCTGACGCTGAGCCTTGCCGGATGCGGCTACAACACCTTCCAGGCCAACGACCAGCAGGTCAAGGCAAGCTGGGCCGAGGTCATCAACCAGTACCAGCGCAGGGCCGACCTGGTGCCCAACCTGGTCAGCACGGTCAAGGGCGAGGCGAAGTTCGAGCAGGACACGCTGACCAAGGTCATCGAGGCGCGCTCGAAGGCGACGTCCATCCAGGCCACGCCCGAACTGGTCAACGACCCGGCCGCATTCCAGAAATTCCAGCAGGCGCAGGGCGAATTGAGCAGCGCCCTGTCGCGGCTGATGGTCGTTTCCGAGAACTATCCGAGCCTGCGGGCCAACCAGGGCTTCCGCGACCTGGCGACGCAGCTCGAAGGTACCGAGAACCGCATCACCGTCGCGCGCAACCGCTACATCAAGGCGGTACAGGAATACAACGTGACCGTGCAGTCGTTTCCGAGCAACCTGACCGCGATGCTGTTCGGCTACAAGGAGAAGCCCAACTTCACCGTCGAAAACGAAAAGGAGATATCCCGGCCACCCAGCGTGAATTTCGACGCCGTGCCGGGGTCCGCCCCGGCCGACACGTCGGGAAAATCGCGGTGACATTGCGCGGCGCCGCCGCCGCGCTGCTGCTTGCGGCAGGCGCGCTGGCCGCGCCGGCCGCGGCGACGGTGCCGGTGCCGCCGCTGAGCGGGCACGTCGTCGACCAGACCGGCACGCTCAGCGTGGAGCAGAAGGCCGTCCTGGAGCAGGACCTGGCGGCGTTCGAATCGGCCAAGGGCAGCCAGCTTGCGGTGCTGATGGTCGCCACGACCGCGCCGGAGGCCATCGAGCAGTATTCGCTGCGCGTGGCCGAGAAGTGGAAGCTCGGGCGCAAGCGTGTCGACGACGGCGCCATCCTGGTCATCGCCAAGGACGACCGTGCGCTGCGCATCGAGGTGGGCTACGGCCTGGAAGGCGCGCTCACCGACCTGACCAGCAAGCGCATCATCGATGAAACCATCGTGCCGCGCCTGCGGCGCCAGGACTACTTCGGCGGCATCCTGGCCGGGATCGGACGGATCATCGATGTCGTAAATGGCGAACCGCTGCCACCGCCGCAAGCGGACGCTACCGCCGGCCGCGGCGGCTTCGGCCCGTTCGTTCCCGTGCTCGTCATCCTCGCGCTCGGCATCGGCGGCGCGCTGCGCGCCGCGCTGGGCAAGCTGCCCGGAGCGCTGCTTACCGGCGGCATCGTCACGGCGATCGCCTGGATGCTCGCCGGCACGCTCGGTCTGGCACTGCTGGCGGGCACCATTGCGCTCGTCTTCACGCTGGTCGGTGGCGGCATGGTCGGGCGCTCGATCGGCGGCTTCTACGGCGGCATGGGTGGTGGCGGCGGCTTCGGCGGCGGCGGGGGCGGCGGGTTCAGCGGCGGCGGCGGCAGTTTCGGCGGCGGCGGCGCGTCGGGGAGGTGGTGATGGTGACGCTCGAGCGTCTTGTCAGGCACCTGCTGACCACGCGGCGCGATGTCAGGCGGGTCTTCCCGCACGCCGCCCTGCATGCGATCGAGCAGGCGATACGCAGCAGCGAGACCGCGCACTGCGGACAGATCCGCTTTGCCGTCGAAGAGGCGCTCGACGGCTGGCCGCTCTTCAAGGGGCAGTCACCGCGCGAGCGGGCGCTCGACCTCTTCTCGCGCCTGCGCGTGTGGGACACCGAGCACAACAACGGCTTGCTCATCTACCTGCTGCTCGCGGATCGGGCGGTGGAAATCGTGGCCGACCGCGGCATCCATGCCAGGGTGGGCGCCGACGAATGGCGCCGCATCTGCCGCCAGATGGAAGCCGCCTTCAAGCGGTCGGATTACGCCGGCGGCGTGGTCGAGGGCATCGCCGCCGTGACGCAGCACCTGGCGGCGCATTTTCCGCCGGCGGACCGGGTCGGCAACGAGTTGCCGGACAAACCCCTGGTGCTCTGAGGCCGCGGCCAATCGCCGCGCGTCAAAACGCCGCGCTGGTGGAACGCACCTCTTCGATGGTCGTCAGCCCCTGCAGCACGCGCTCGATGCCGTCCTGGCGCAGCGTGCGCATGCCATTGCGCATGGCGCAGGCCTGCAGCGCGCTGACCGTGGCGCGGCTCTGGATCAGGTGGCGCAGGTCGCGGTCGTTGGGCATCAGTTCGTGGATTCCCAGGCGCCCCTTCAGGCCGGTGCCGCTGCACTGCTTGCAGCCGGCGCCGTGGTAGCTCATCAGCCGGCCGTCCTTGGCGAAGTGCCGGTACCAGTGGGCGTGCAGCGCCTCGCGCGTGAGGTCCGGGGCGTCGTCGGGCACGCCCTTGAGATAGTCGACGGTCAATTCCTCGATCTCGTCGTCGCTGGCCGCGCGCTCGGTGCGGCAGTGCGTGCACATCCGGCGCACCAGGCGCTGCGCCAGTACGCCGATGAGCGCATCGGCAAAATTGAAGGTGTCCAGGCCCATGTCGAGCAGGCGCGTGACCGTTTCGGGCGCCGTGTTGGTGTGCAGCGTCGAAAGCACCAGGTGGCCGGTCAGCGACGCCTCCACGACGATGTGCGCGGTCTCCTGGTCGCGCACCTCACCCACCATGATCACGTCCGGATCGGCGCGCAGGAACGCGCGCAGCGCCCGGGCGAAGGTCCAGTCGATCTTCGGGTTCACCTGCACCTGGCGCAGGCCGCTTTGCGTGATCTCGACCGGATCCTCGGCCGTCCAGATCTTGCGCTCGGGCCGGTTGATGTCCCCGAGCGCGGAGTGCAGCGTGGTCGTCTTGCCCGAACCGGTGGGACCGACGCACAGCACCAGGCCGTAGGGGCGCTCGATCATCGGCTTGAACGTCGCCAGATTCTTCGGGCTCAGGCCCAGGCCGACGAGGGGTATCGGCTTGGCCGAGGCCAGCAGGCGCATGACCACGTCTTCCAGGCCGTTGTTGGTCGGGATCGTCGCCACGCGCAGTTCGAGCTTGTGCTGCGGCGAGTAGCGCGCGAAATTGATCTTGCCGTCCTGGGGCTTGCGGCGCTCCGAGATGTCCAGTTCGCACATGATCTTGATGCGCGAGATCAGCGCATTGCGGTAGCTGCTGGGCAGATCGATGTAGGGGCGCAGCGCACCGTCCTTGCGAAAGCGGATCCGCACCTTCTCGCGCCCGGGCGAGCACTCGATATGGATGTCGGACGCGCCCTCGGCATTGGCCTCGATGATCATCTGGTTGATCAGGCGCACGAGCGAGTTGTCGCTCTGCTCGATCTGCGGTTCCTCGCCTTCGCCGGGCGCCTCGGTGACCTCGCGCTCCAGGCTTTCGGTGAGCTTGCCGACGTCCGTGGCGGCGGCGCTGTCGGCCGCCTCCTTGGCGTCGGCCGCGCTGATCTCGCCGCCCAGGCCGGCCGCCGCATAGGCCCGGCCGATCGCCTCGTCGATGTCGGCGGTCGTCGCCAGCGCCGCGACGACGTTGGTCTGCGCGACGAATTCGAGCTCGTCGAGGACGGCGCGGCGCGTCACGTCCTCGATGGCCACTACCAGCGACTGCTCGTTGAGGACCAGCGGCAGCACGTGCAGGCGCCGCGCCACGGCGATCGGCACCCGCCGCAGCGCGGCGGCGTCGCAGGCGAAGGTGCCCACGTCGACGATCGGATAGCCCATCTTGCGCGCCAGCGCGTTGCGCAGGTCGTCGCGCGATATCAGGTTCTGGCGCACCAGCAGCTCGCCCAGCGGCGTCGAGCGGTCTTCCTTCTGCAGCGCCAGCGCGGCTTCCAGTTGTTCCGGGCGGATGAGGCCCAGCTCGATGAGCGCCTCGCCGACCCGCATCACCGGGCGGCTGCCCTGGAGCTCGAGCGCCTTGAGCAGCTCCTCGGGCGTGACGACATGGTGCTTGACGAGGATGTCGCCCACCTTCTGCGTGCGCATTTCCTCCTGCAGGGCCGCGACATGCTCGATCTGCTCCGGGCTGACCGCCTGCTGCTCGACGAGCATCCTGCCGATCGGCGCGCCCAGCTCCTGGCTCAGGCAGGCCTCCTTCGGCAGGAAAGTGCGGATGACGCGGTCCTGGTCGTCGACGGGCGGAAACAGGAACAGGCCGCCGTGCTTTTCGATGTAGCCGATCGTCTTGCCGGAGATCGAATGCGATTTCTTGAGCACCACCTTGTAGGGCATGCGTGGCCGTTCCGACAGCGCCGCCGCCGCCTCGCCGCATTCGGCCGTCGCGGATTGCGCAACCGGCGCCAGCGGCTCCGCCAGTGTCAGGCTGAGGAACTGGTCGAAGCGCAGGACCATCGGCGGCTTGTTGGTATCGTGCTGCAGCTCGGCCGTGCGGCGTTCGAAGTTGATCGCTATCAAGCGCGTGCGCACGATGTTGCCCTTGAGGCCCTGGACCATGCAGGCCAGCGGCTCGTGGTATTCGACCGGCCCCGGATAGCTGCCAAAGGGCGGCGACGGCCACTGGATCGAAACCCTGGGCCGCACGCCCGGTTCCTTGCCGTTGGCGGTGTTCGGGCTCAGCGTCGGCGGGGGCGGGGTCTCCATCTTCATGGTGTGGTCGACGCGGCAGCGCGCAGTGCGAAAGTGGTGTTCAATGTCATGCGCCGATGGCGCCCCGGTTGCGCAAATCCTTACGGCCCGGCCCTGGGCCGACGTGAATCGATGCGCTGCCGGCACCCGGGCAGGACCCGCCCGGGACGCCGCCGGCATGCGCAGCGGCCCGCTCTACCCGCTCTAATGACATGATCGGTAATGAATTTTCACCGCCGCCCCGAATGCCGATCGATGAAATTGAGCGCCAAATGGATCCCTCGTGCTTGGGGACTTACCCGGCTCAATTCGCCGCACGGAAGCGTTCGGCGCGCCGCCCCGGGACGCCGCCCGCCGGCGCCCCGGCCCGCCGCAAGCCGATTGCCGCGATAATCACGCCAGCGCCGGTCGGACGCCACGCCATTTCCCGACCCGGCAATGGAAGGTAGCCGATGTCGCCGAATCGCCTTGTACGCAACCGCCTGAGGCAGCGTCTTTGCGCGGCCACCGCCGTTGCGGCGCTGTGCGCCGCCAACGCGGCCGTGGCGGCCGGGAACGCGCCGCCCCTCGAACAGGGCGAAGCGGCGCGCGCGCGCGCCGTGGCGCACGAGGTTCGGGTCCTGCCCGCTCCGCAGCGGCTGGACGAACGGTTGCGCAAGCTCGGCCTGGCGCTCGCGTTCGTCAATGTCGTTCCCTATACCGACGACGACGCGCAATTCTCCGATGGTTCCATTCAAAAGGGCGACGTCGGCTATCGCTTCGTGCTGGCGGACGTGCCGGCGGACGGCGTCGCCGACTGCCCGATCGTCGGCGTCTTCGAAATCCGCCGCCGCGGCGATAAATGGATCCCGACCTCCCGCACCGCCAATTTCCTTCTGCGCAATTCCTGCGCCGAGCAGCCATAGCGGCCGCGCCGTGGCGGCGCGGCCGCGTGCCACGCGCCGCCGCGGGCGGGGGCTAGCACGAATCGCGCCGGCGTGATCCGGGTTGGCGCGGGGTGCTTGTCTTGCGTCAACACCCGATGCCGCGCGCCGGCAAAGCGATGCCCGCCGCGCACGCATGCGATATTCTGGCGCTTGCCCGTGATTGCCGGATTGCGTCCAGATGTTGTCGTACCTTGAGCGTTCCAAGCGTGTGCGAATCGCGACCCTGCTGCCGGTCGTGATGGCCCTGTTCTTCGGCACCCTGCTGGCCGTCACGGCGGCCGCCGCGCTCATCATCTTTCGCATGCGCGATCACGCGCTGGAGCTGGCGCGCTCGGCCGCCGTCGCGGCCGATGGCCCCGGGCGGGAGGCGATGCACGCGTTCCAGGACAAGGTCGGCGCCGAATTCACGATCACGCTGTACCTGCTGGGGGCCGTGCTTACGGTTTCGCTGGCGTGCACGATCTTCTGGGCGCTCTACATGCGCTGGCGCATCACCGCTCCGCTCGAGGCGCTGCAGGAACACATCGCCAACATCGCCCATGGCAGGCTCAGTTCAAGAATCCGCGTCGTCGGTCGCGACGAGTTCGCCATGCTGTCGGCGGACCTGAACGAGGCCTGCGCGATGCTGGCCACCACCATGCGGCGCGCCCGCGGCGTTGCCGAGACCGTGTCCACGGCCAGCGCGCAGATCGCGGCCGGCAACCAGGATCTGTCGAACCGCACCACCCGGCAGGCCGCCTCGCTGGACCAGACGCTCGGCACGACCGACCAGATGCTCGAGGCCGCGCTGCAGGCGTCGGCCGTGGCGCAGGCCTCGTCCGAAAAGGCCCAATCGGCCTCCAGCCTGGCCCAGGAAGCCGATCTGGCCGTGGATCAGTCGACCCAGCGTGTCGGCGAGGCCGCCGCCAAGGCGACCGACATCCGCGGCATCGTCGCCACCGTCGAGTCGCTGGCATTCCAGATCAACATCCTGGCGCTCAACGCCAACATCGAGGCGGCGCGTGCCGGCTCCGCCGGGCGCGGCTTTGCGGTGGTGGCCCAGGAAGTGCGCAGCCTGGCCACGCAGACCGCCCAGGCCGCGATCCACATCAAGGAGCTGGCGCTGGGCACCGGCGATACGCTCGAGCAGGCCAAGACCAGCGCCGAACACGCCAAGTCCAAGGTCGACCTGCTGGCCCGCCAGGTGCGCGAAGTCGGCGCCTCGATCGCGGAGCTCGCCACGGCGTCCTCGCGTTCGCTGACCTCGCTGCAGCAAACCGGCGCGGCGCTGCAGACCCTGAGCGACCTGACCCAGCAGAACTCCGCGCTCGTCGAGCAGGTGGCGGCGGCCGCCGGCAGCAGCAATCACAGCGTGCAGGAGCTGGCCAGCGCAATGGGAACGTTCGAGCTGGACGAACGCCCCGCCTGAGCGCGGCCCTGCCCGCTCGCACCGGCGCGCGGCCGGCGGCTTGCCGCCGCTACCGCGGCGGCGTGCGGCACGCGCTTCGGGATCGACGCCGCAGCGGATCGCTGTGGACGGCGCCGCGGGCCGCATCGAAGTGGAGCTCGCGCGCGATGCGCGGATCGGCATCGGCGCACACCATGAAGCGCACCGGATCCGATTCCCAGGCCCTGGAAAATTCGTCGGACAGGTAGATCCGCTGGCCGATACCGGTACCTTCGGCGATCGAGCCGTCCTCGTTCCAGTTGCAGGCGATCCGCACCTTCGTGCCGTCGGCCCATTCGAAGTGCGCTGTCGCCTTCATCCGCATCCCCCGTGCCGCGGTCGCCCGCGCGCGCCCGCTTGACTGTAACGTTCGTTCCATGTAACGTTCGTTTCATGCGCGACCGCAAAGACGAACTCCTGGACGGCGCCATCGATTACCTGACCCGCAACGGCGTTGCGGACATGTCGCTGCGGCCGCTGGCCGCGGCGATTGGCACCAGTGCGCGCATGTTGATCTTCCACTTCGCGTCCAAGGAGAACCTGCTGCTCGAGGTGCTTGGCGCGATCCAGCGGCGATTGCAGGCGTCCCTGCTGTCGCTGGCCGATGCGCCAGAGCGATCGGGCCACATGTCGCCCATGCGCATCTTCTGGAATTGGGCAACCGACGCCGCCAACCTGCCATACCTGCGGCTGCTTTACGAAGTCCATTTCATGGCCCTGCAGAACCGCACGGTCTTTGGGCAATACCTCGACCGGACGTCGCGCAACTGGCGCGACATCATCGAGGAGCAGCTGCCGCCGGCCATTCGGTCCAGGGCCACCGCCACCCTATGCGAGGCGGTATTCGACGGCCTGGTGATCGACCTGATGAATACCGGTGACCGCCAGCGGACGACGGCAGCCCTTGACGCATTCATCGACATGCTCGGCACCCTGCACGCGCGCAATTCCCGCAAGGACGCGGCGATCGGCCCCGCGACGCCAACTGCGCCGGAACGAGGCGGTCCGGCGACAAGGCCGCTGGCCCGAAGGACGCGCCGATGAAATGCGAACACCCATCTGCAACCCGATGCCGCCGCAGTCCGCGGCGCGGGAGCGTTGAATTTTCGGTAGTCGCCGCGAGCGGACCCGGCGTGTCCACGGACCTGACCGTGCGAACCGGCGGCATCCGCGAAGACTCCCGCCAGCCGTTCATCCACCGTGCACGCGCCTGCTGACACGCACGTTACGAACCCGACCGGCGCGCGCAGGCCCGGCCCGCGCCTGGTTGTCCTGGGACTTGTGCTCGCCATGGGCGCCGCGAGCCTGCCCTACGGCAAATGGCTCGACGAGTTTCGGGATGTCCCTCATCTGCTATTGAACGAAGCGGTCTGGTGGATCATCGCGGGTTCGGTTCTGGGCTACGTACGCTACGCGGAAGGACGCGCGTTCGCAACCGTGGGCTTTCGCGTTCCGCGGCCGATCGATATCGGCATCGGCATCGCGGGCGGCGTCGTCACGCTGGCCGGTCTCGTGGCGATCATCGATGTCCTGCTGCCGTCCCTGCATGTGGCGTTCAACCAGGACGCAATGACGGCCATTTCCGCGACCCCCTATTGGTGGCGCGCGATATCGGTACTTCGTGCCGCGGTGTCGGAGGAGGTCATCTTTCGCGGCTACGCGATCGAGCGCCTTTGCGAGCTGACCGGCAGCAGGGGCATCGCCGCCGTCGTCTCCTGCGCGATCTTCACGCTCGCGCATGTGGGCCCCTGGGGTTGGTCACACATCTTCGTCGCCGGATTCGGCGGACTGGCCTTCACCTGTCTTTATCTATGGCGTCGCAACCTCTGGCTCAACATGCTTGCCCACTTCATCGTCGATGGCGCCGCCTTCCTTTGAGATTGCACCCGGCACTGCGAAGGCCGGACGTCCAGACGACGCGTACGAGGCCGTGACCCGCCGCGCGACGACGGCGAAGCATCCCGTCCGCATTCGCGCTAGGTCGTTGCGAACGCGATCGGGCGCGCGTACCAGCTGCATGTTCGCGCAATCGCGGCCGGCGTCGAGCGCATCCGGCGCGTCGACTGTTGCCCTTCAGCGGCCGGCACGTGCGGCGAGGTGGGCCGGATAGCGGGCGCCCTCGATGCGGATGTCGTCCAGCGCAGCCTGGATCCGGCGCAAGTCTTCGGGGCCAAGGTCGACGCACGCCGCGCCGATGTTCTCTTCGAGGCGGTGCAGCCTGGTGGTGCCGGGAATGGGCACGATCCAGGGCTTGCGCGAGAGCAGCCAGGCCAGGGCGATCTGGGCCGGCGTGACCTTGCGGGCGCCCGCAATGGCGGTCAGCGCGTCGACCAGCGCCTGGTTGGCCTGGCGCGCCTGCTCGCTGAACCTGGGCACGATACTGCGAAAATCGTCCTTGGCAAAGACCGTGTCCTTGTTGATCGCGCCGGTGATGAAGCCCTTGCCCAGCGGGCTGAACGCCACGAAGCCAATGCCCAGTTCCTCCAGTGCCGGCAGGATCTCCCTTTCGGGCTCGCGCCACCACATCGAATACTCGCTTTGCAGGGCCGTTACGGTGAGGCCGCTACGGCCCAATTGACGTGTCTTCATGGCGGCGTCTGCCTGTCGTGGATCGATGACGGCCTCGACGACTGGGCCGCGACCTTTCCCGGCTATCACCTGTATTACGCCAGCCGCCGGGCGTCTCCGGCCATTACCTTGGTTGTGGACGCGCTGCGGCAAACGTGATTTCAATGTTCCGTGACGAGCGATCGCGCCGCGGGGACGTGGCATCATGCGTGCGATGAAGCCGATGAAGCACGAAGCGGAACTCTTCAAGGCGGCGATGCTGGCAGGCATCAAGTACGCCGAAGGCAGAGGCGTCGTGAAGTTCGAAGCGGCGGACTCCGCCAGCGAGAAGCTTCTTTATATCTACCGGCTTCTCGTCCATGACAAGGTGATCCAGCCGCTGCCGGAGGACCAGGTATCGGAAAAGGCGCTCCGGCACAAGCTAGCACTCTGGTACGCGAAGCAACTGCCGGCGGACCACCCGCTCCTGCAGAAATAGCCGGGCACCCGCCACGATTGAATCCTGGCTTCGGCTTCTGGCACCTGGCGCCCGTACGCGGACCGCCTGTGCGCCCTGCGGGAAGTGGTCAGTTCTGCCCCGCGTCTTTCCTATGGCACAAATCCGTCACAGCCGTAGAAAAGGCAAAGGGCTACATCGCTGTAGCCCTTTGTTTTGATTGGTGCGCCCGGCAGGATTCGAACCCACGACCCCTTGGTTCGTAGCCAAGTACTCTATCCAACTGAGCTACGGGCGCAAGGTTCGGGATTTTACACGAAGCCGGCGATTCGTCCCGCACCGTGTCGGCAAACGGTCGCGATGGCATCTGCCCTGCCCGCATTCCGGGTATCGGACGCGCCGGCACTTGACAGTAGATGCCTAGGCAAATAATAATTCTGCCTAGTCAACTATTGCCCATGCAGGCTTTATGGCCAAAGACTCCACCACTCCCGGCGGCCCACCGGCGGCCCGCAAGACCGAGACCTCCGGCAAGTCCGCCAGGCCGCTGGCCTTGCCCGCCGTCAGGCCCGGCTACTACCGCGGCGAGCAGTACCGCACCGAAGAAAGCGTCGGTTTCCTGGTGAAGCAGGTTGCCGAACACCTGTCGCGGGCCATGGACGCCCGCATGGTCGAGTACAGCCTCACCGATGCCCAGTGGCGCCCGCTGCTGCTGCTGTCGCGCAAGGCCTCGGGCACCGCGACCCAGGTGGCGCGCCTGGTCGGCTGCGACACCGGTGCCACCACCCGCATGGTCGACCGCCTGGAAGACAAGGGCCTGCTGCGGCGCGTGCGCAGCGCCGACGACCGGCGGGTGCAGCAGCTCGAACTCACCGACGAGGGCCAGAAGGCGGCGGCCATCGTCCCCTACGTCATTGCCGATGTCCTCAATGCGCATCTGGCCGACCTGTCGCACGCCGAGATCGAGCAGTTGCGCAAGCTGCTCGAACGCGTCGTGGCCGCCGGCCGGCGCGAGGCGGCGCTGCGCGAAGGCGCGGAAGGAAACCCATGAAACGGTCCCCCACCCTGCGGGTCGGCGCGCGCGCGCTGGCCGTGGCCGCCAGCGCCGCCCTGCTGGGCGCCTGCGCCGCCGATCCCGCTCTCGCCCCGCGCGAGACCATGCCCGGTGCGGCCGCCGTCGCCGACCGGCTCCATCTGTCGGCGCCAGTGCCGCTGCCGGCGTCGCCGTGGTGGGCCGGCTACCACGACCCCGAGCTGACGCGCTGGATCGAACTGGGCCTGCGCGACAGCCCGATCTGCGCGCCGCCGGCGCACGCCTGGCCAGCGCGCAGGCCTACCTCGCGGCGGCACGCGCGGCGCAGGGGCCGAACGTGGGTTTCAGTGCCAGCGTCGGTGTCCGAGCGCGTCTCGGGCAACGGCCTGTTCCCGCCGCCGCTGGCCGGCATGGTCGGCACGCTCAACGACGTCGACCTGTCGGCAACCTTCGAACTCGACATTTTCGGCCGCCTGGCGGCGCGCACCGACGCTGCGCGGCTGGAGGCCGAGGCCGGCGCGCTCGATCGCGACCTGGCCGGCGTGCGCCTGGCCGGCGCGATCGGCCACGCCTATTTCGAGCTGGCACGCGCGCAGCGCGAGCGCCGCATCGCGCTGGAGATCGAGTCCTCGCGCAGCCATACGCTGGACATCGTGCGCGAGCGCGTCCGCGCCGGCCTCGACACGCAGGTCGAACGGCGCCTGGCCGAAGTGACGGTGCCCGAAGTCCGGGTCGAGATCGAGCGCGCCGACGAGCAGATCGCGCTGGCCCGGCACAGCCTGGCGGTCCTGGCCGGACAGGCGCCGGACGCCGCCGATGCGGTGCAGGCGCAGTTGCCCGCCGATGCGGCGCTGGCGCCGCCGCCGCCGCTGCCGCTTGACCTGCTGGCGCGGCGTGCCGACATCGCCGCGGCCCAGCGCCGCGTGCGTGCGGCGTTGCGCAGCGTCGATGCGGCGCACGGCGATTTTTATCCGAACGTCAGCATCTCGGCGCTGATCGGGCTCGATTCGCTGACGACGCAACGGCTGCTGGAATACAACAGCCGAACCTGGCAGGTCGGCCCGGCCGTGCACCTGCCGATCTTCGATGGCGGCTCGCTGCGCGCGCATCTGCGCTCGGCCAGCGCCGACACCGACGCCGCCATCGACGCCTACAACACCATCGTGCTGCAGGCCGCGCGCGACGTGGCCGACACGGCCGCGTCGATCGCCGCCGTGCAGCGCCAGCGCAGCGAGCAGGCGCTGGCAACGGCCAACGCGCTGGCGGCCGCCGACCTGGCCGAAACCCGCTACCGCGCCGGGCTGGGCAATTACCTGGCGGTGCTGGCGGCGCAGTCGGCGGTGCTTACGCAGCAGCGCGCGCAGGTCGACCTGGACGCCCGCGCCGCCGCGCTCGATGTTGCGCTGGCCCTGGCCCTCGGCGGCGGCTTCCGCGACCCGGAACAGCTGGCCGCCGGCGCGGCGGCCCCGGCACCGGCCGGCGCCGGCCCGGGCACCCGCAATTGAACCGTGCGCGGCGGACCCGGCCCGGCGCGCCTCCACCCCAGTTTCCCGTTCACCGGAATCCCGTCAAGCATCGATAGCGGAGCTTTCTTCCATGACGCAGCAGAACAATCCCAACGGCGGCGCAGCCGCCACCGTGGCGCCGGCACCCGCCGACAAGCCCGCCGGCGCGCCCGCCAGCGCGGCTCGATCCGCCGCCCTGCCCTGATACTCACGGCGCTGGTGGTGCTGGTGGCCGCCGTCGGCACGCTCGTCTACTGGCTGCTGGTGGCGCGCTACTACGAGGACACCGACGACGCCTACGTCGGCGGCCGCGTGGTCACCATTACGCCGCAGACTGCCGGCACGGTGGTGGCGATCGGCGCCGACGAAAACGACACCGTCCAGGCCGGCCAGATGCTGGTACGCCTGGATCCGGCCGACGCCCACATCGACCTGCTCGGCCGCGAGGCGCAGCTGGCGCAGGCCGTGCGCGAAACGCGCGCGCTGTACGCCAACAATGACGTGCTCGCAGGCCAGCGTCAGCGCTGCGCGCCGCCGAACTCGAACGCGCCATCGACGACCTGCAGCGGCGCAACAGCGTGCGCACCTCCGGCGCCGTGTCCGAGGAGGAGATCCGCCACGCCGAACTGACCGTGGCCACCGCACGCGCGGCGCTGGCCAGTGCACGCGAGCAGTTGCGCTCCAACCGTTCCTTTACCGCCGGCACCCGCGTCGCCAGCCATCCCAACGTGCTGGCTGCGGCAGCGCGCGTGCGCGAGGCCTTCCTGGCGGTGCGCCGCGGCCAGATCGTCGCGCCGGTGACGGGCAGATCGCCCGCCGCAACGTCCAGGTGGGCCAGCGCGTGGCCGCCGGGCACGACGCTGATGGCGCTGGTGCCGATGGACAACCTGTGGGTCGACGCCAACTTCAAGGAAGTCCAGCTCGACCAACATGCGCATCGGCCAGCCGGCCCGGGTGATCGCCGACGTCTATGGCAGCCAGGTCGACTACCACGGCCACGTGATCGGCCTGGGCGCGGGCACCGGCGCCGCCTTCGCGCTGCTGCCGGCGCAAAACGCCACCGGCAACTGGATCAAGGTCGTGCAGCGCGTGCCGGTGCGCATCGCGCTCGACGCCGGCGAACTGCGCGAGCATCCGCTGCGCGTCGGCCTGTCGATCCGCGCCACGGTCGACGTGCACGACCAGAGCGGCGCGCTGGTGTCGACGCACAACGAGGCGTCGCCCGACAACCAGACCAGCGTCTATCGACAGCGACGAACGCGAGGCCGACGCGCTGGTGGCGCGCATCATCGCCAGCAACGACGCCGGGCACGCCGCGGCCGGCACCGACGGCGCCGTGCGCCAGGTCGGCATGCGTCCGGCGCCATGACCGACGCCGCCGAAAACGCGCCGGCGCCCGCAGGGGCGCCGGCACCGCCGCGCCGCGCCGGCGCCGCTGCGCGGCGGCGCGCTGGCGGCCGGCACGATCGCGCTGTCGCTGGCCACCTTCATGAACGTGCTCGACACGTCGATCGCCAACGTGTCGATACCGGCGATCGCCGGCGACACCGGCGTGAGCCCGTCGCAGGGCACCTGGGTCATCACATCCTTCGCCGTGTCCACCGCCATCACGGTGCCGCTCACCGGCTGGCTCGCGCAGCGCTTCGGCCAGGTCCGCGTCTTCCTGTACGCCACCGTGCTTTTCACGCTGGCGTCGATGCTGTGCGGCCTTGCGCCCAACCTGCAGACGCTGATCGCCGTTTCGCGTCATGCAGGGCCTGGTGGCCGGTCCGATGATCCCGATGTCGCAGGCGCTGCTGCTCAGCAGCTACCCGCCGGCGCGCGCCGGCGTCGCCATGGCGCTGTGGGTGATGACGACGCTGGTGGCGCCGATCGTCGGCCCGCCGCTGGGCGGCTGGATCATCCGACAATCTGAGCTGGCCGTGGATCTTCTACATCAACATTCCGGTGGGCGTCGTCGCCACCTGGGTGACGGCCACGCGTGTTTCGCGGCCGCGAGACGCGCGACGCACAGCTGCCGGTCGACTTCGTCGGCCTGGGCGCTGCTCGTGGTCTGGGTCGGGTCGATGCAGATCATGCTCGACAAGGGGCGCGAGCTCGACTGGTTCACCGCCCCCGAGATCTGGGTGCTGTGCATCCTGGCCGTGGTCGGTTTCGTGGTCTTCCTGATCTGGGAGCTCACCGACGACCACCCGGTGGTCGACCTGTCGCTGTTCCGCATCCGCAATTTCGCGATCGGCACGAGCGCGCTGGCGCTGGCCTACGGCCTGTTCTTCGGCAACGTGGTGCTGATTCCGCTGTGGCTGCAGCAGTACATGGGCATATACGGCCACCGACGCCGGCCTGGTGCTGGCGCCGGTCGGATTCCTGGCGATGCTGCTGTCGCCGCTCATCGGGCGCAACATCAACAGGCTCGATGCGCGCCTGCTGGCCAGCGTGTCCTTCGTGTGCTTTGCGCTGGTGCTGTGGATGCGCTCGCAGCTTCACCACCGACGCCGACTTCGCCACCATCGCGCTGCCGGCGCTGCTGCAGGGCATCGCCATGGCCTGCATGTTCATCCCGCTCAACACCATCCTGCTGTCCGGCGTCGGCGCCGGAGCGCCTGGCGGCCGCTTCCGGCCTGTCCAACTTCGTGCGCATCGCCGCCGGCGCCGTCGGCACGTCGGTGACCACCACGCTGTGGGACAACCGCGCGCACGCTGCACCACACGCAGCTGGCCGAGCAGATCAGCGACTACAATCCGACGGCCGTGCGCACCCTGGACCAGCTGCAGGTCGCTGGGGCTGATCCGCGACCAGTCGCTGGGCCTGCTCAACCGCATGATCGACGCCCAGTCGTACACGCTGGCCGCCGACGAGCTCTTCTATGGCGCCGCCGTCATGTTCGTGCTGCTGATCGCGATCATCTGGCTGGCGCACCCGCGGCGCGGGCGCGCCGCGCGCCGGCCGTGAGTGATGCGCACTAACGCACCGTGCGCGCGCGTCCCGGAAGCCGGGGCGCCGCGGCGGGCGCGGCGCGCGGCGGAAACGTCCTGTCACAACGTTTACGCATTTGCGCCGCCGCAGGCGCGTGCTCCGGGTAGCAAAATACGACTGTCGGACCCTGCGCACGCGCTGCGTCGCGGCGACGGTGCCTCGAACGTCCGGCAGACGTTCTTGGGAGAGCAATGAAGTGCATGCGATATGCGTCCGCAGCCCGAACCTGCTTGCGCTGGGCCGGGACGCGCGCGGCGCGCGCTGGTGGCCTCCGGCCACTGGCCCCGCGGTCACATGCCCGCAGCCCTCACGCGGCTGGCGGCGGCAGCGCCGCTGCGCGGCGCACGCGCAATGGCACGGCGGCGTGCGCGGCGGCTTCTACGGCGGTGGGCCCGGTGTGCACCCCGGCTGGTACGGCGGCGGCCGCTGGGAGCACGGTTGGCACGGCGGCAATTTCGGCTGGTGGTACATCAACGCCGGCATCTGGACGATGTATCCGTACTATTACCCGTATTACCCGTACGCGCCGTACTACGCGTACCCGTACCCGGCGCCGTATCCGTATACCTATGGCCCCGATCCGGCGCTCAACAGCAACGGCAACCTGCCGGCACCGCCGCCCTCCTGGTACTACTGCGATGCCGCGCGCGGCTATTACCCGCATGTGCCGGTTTGCCCTGGCGGCTGGCGTGCGGTACCCGCGACGCCGCCGGCCGGCGCGGCGGCAGGGGTGGCGCCAGAACCTGCTGCACCTCCTGCGCCACCGCCTCCTGGCGCGCCCGCACCGGCGCCGCGCTAGCCATCCGGCCGGCGGCGCGCGCCCTCGCAACGGCACGCCGCGCCCGCGGCGCCATGGCGGGCGTGACCGGGCCATGGCGCCGGCGCCATCCGGGGCACGCCGGCGCGTACGACTCCCGCGGCACATGCGAACGCAGTACCGTTCGCGCTGCGTCACGCGCCGCGGCCCGTAGCGGCGGCACAATCCCGCACGCCGTTGCCGTCGGGCTGTTTCCCAACCTCCTCGCATTGCGGACGCCATGATCCTTACCCGACCCACGCCCGGCAGCGCCAAATCCCGGCAGCGCGCACGCCGCCACCGGCAACTGGCGGCGACGCGCCTGCGCCTGGCCGCGCTGGCCTGCGTAGCGCTGCTGGCAGCGTGCAATCGCGCCGACTCGCCGACGGCCGGCGCCAAGGGCAAGGGCGGCGCCGATGCGCGGCCGGTCCCGGTCGCTGCCGCCAGCGGCCACGGTGCAGCCGCTCGAGCACACGCTGACGGCACTGGGCACGGGCACGGCGCGCAGCACGGTGACGGTGCGCGTCCAGGTCGACGGGCAGTTGACACGGTGGCCTTCACCGAGGGCCAGTTCGTGCACGCCGGCGACCTGCTGGCGCAGATCGACCCGCGCCCGTACGAGGCGGCGCTGGCCAACGCCACGCGCCAACCTGGAGCGCGACGACGCGCAGCTGCAAAACGCGCTGGTCGACCTGGAGCGCTACCGCGGCCTGATGGCCGAGGACTCGATCCCCAAGCAGCAGCTCGACACGCAGGAAGCGCTGGTGCGCCAGTTCAAGGGCACCGTCAATTCCGACCAGCGCGCAGATCCAGACCGCCGAGCTGAACCTGGCCTATACGCACGTCACCGCGCCGGTCAGCGGCCGCGTCGGCCTGCGCCAGGTCGACGCCGGCAACATCGTGCACGCCGCCGACACCACCGGCCTGGTCGTGCTCACCGAGGTGCAGCCCATCGACGTCGTGTTCCCGGTGCCGCAGGACGCGCTGCAGGCGATCTTGCAGCGCACGCGCGGCGGCGCGCCGCCTGCTCGTCGAAGCCTTCGATCGCGACGGCGCGCACGCTGCTGGGCACCGGGCGCCTGCGCTCGGTCGACAACCTGATCGACACCACCACCGGCACGGTCAAGCTCAAGGGCGCGAATTCGCCAACCGCACGCTGGCGCTCTTTCCCAACCAGTTCGTCAACGTGCGCCTGCGCCTGGAGACCATCGCCGGACGCGCTGGCCGATCCCGACGGCGGCCGTGCAGCGCGGCGCGCCGGGCAACTACGTCTACGTCGTGCAGGCCGACGGCACCGTCACGTGCGCGTACCCAAGCTGGGCATCACCGAAGGCGACCGCGTGCAGGTGCTCGACGGCCTGGCCTCCGGCGACGACGGTCGTGACCGACGGCACCGACAAGCTGCGCGACGGCGCCCGGGTCGAGGTCATCGCCCCGGCGCCGCGGCCGCAGCGGCGCTGCCCGGCGCCGCCGCGCGGCGCCGGCACGGCCGGCGAGGCCGGGCGCAAGCGCCGCAAGCCCGAAGCTGAAACCGGCACCGGCCGTCGGCACGGCGGCGCACGGCGCCGAGCGGGCGGCGCGTGAATCCGTCGCGCATCTTCATCCTGCGCCCGGTCGCGACGACGCTGCTGATGGTGGCGGTGATCCTGGCCGGCCTGGTCGCCTACCGCCAGCTGCCGCAGTCGGCGCTGCCCCAGGTCGACTACCCGACCATCCAGGTCAGCACGCTCTATCCGGGCGCCAGCCCCGACGTGGTCACCTCGTCGATCACCGCGCCGCTGGAGCGCCAGTTCGGCCAGATGCCCGGCCTCACGCAGATGCTCTCGGCCAGCTCCGGCGGCGCCTCGACCATCACGCTGCGCTTCGACCTGCGCCTGTCGCTCGACGTGGCCGAGCAGGAGGTGCAGGCGGCCATCAACGCCGTCGTACACCTTCCTGCCGACCGACCTGCCGGCGCCGCCGATCTACAGCAAGGTCAATCCGGCCGACACCGCGGTGCTGACCCTGGCCGTCACCTCCGACACGATGCCGCATCCCGCGGCTGGAGGACCTGGTCGACACGCGCGTCGCGCAGAAGATCTCGCAGCTGAGCGGCGTGGGCCTGGTGACGCTGAGCGGCGGCGGCAAGCCGGCCGTGCGCATCCAGGTCAACCCGCGCGCGCTGGCCGTCGATGGGCCTGTCGCTCGAGGACGTGCGCACGGCCATCGCCGCGCCGAACGTCAACCTGGCCAAGGGCAGCTTCGACGGCGCCCTGCGCGCCTCCACCATCGACGCCAACGACCAGCTGCGCTCGTCGGCCGATTACCGCGACCTCGTCATCGCCTACCGCAACGGCGCGCCGATGCGCCTGGCCGACATCGCCACGACCGTCGACGACGCCGAAAACGTCGCGCCTGGCGGCCTGGGCCAACGACGCGCCGGCCATCATCCTCGACATCCAGCGCCAGCCCGGCGCCAACGTCATCGAGGTCGTCGACCGCGTCAAGGCGCTGCTGCCGCAGTTGCACGCCGCGCTGCCGGCGTCGGTCGACGATCGTCGCGCTCACCGACCGCACCACCACCATCCGCGCCTCGGTGCGCGACGTGCAGTTCGAGCTGGTGCTGTCGCCATCGTCGCTGGTGGTGATGGTCGATCTTCCTGTTCCTGCGCAACTGCCGCCGCCACCCTGATCCCCAGCGTCGCCGTGCCGCTGTCGCTGGTGGGCACGTTCGGCGTCATGTACCTGGCCGGCTTCAGCATCAACAACCTGACCCTGATGGCGCTGACCATCGCCACCGGCTTCGTGGTCGACGACGCCATCGTCATGATCGAGAACATCGCGCGCTACGTCGAGGCCGGCGAGCCGCCGCTGCAGGCCGCGCTCAAGGGCGCCGGCCAGATCGGCTTCACCATCATCTCGCTGACCGTGTCGCTGATCGCCGTGCTGATCCCGCTGCTGTTCATGAGCGACGTGGTCGGGCGGCTGTTCCGCGAGTTCGCCATCACGCTGGCGGTCGCCATCCTCATCTCGGCGGTGGTATCGCTCACGCTCACGCCGATGATGAGCGCGCGCCTGCTGCGCGCGCGCGCCGGAGGCGCACGCAGTCGCGCCTGCTGCAGGCGTTCGCCACGGGCTTCGACCGGCTGCTCGACGGCTACGGCCGCGCGCTGCGCTGGGTGCTGGAGCGCCAGCGCGCCGACGCTGCTGGTGGCCATGGGCAGCCTGGTGCTCACCGTGCTGCTCTACATCGTCGTGCCCAAGGGCTTCCTGCCGATCCAGGACACCGGCGCGATCCAGGCCATCACCGAGGCTTCGCAAGCGTGTCCTTCGGCGCCATGATGGACCGCCAGCGTGCGCTGGCGCGCGCGCTGCTGGCCGACCCCGACGTCGAAGTCGGCGTCGCGCAGATCGGCGTCGACGGCATCAACCCCACGCTCAACAGCGGGCGCATGCTGATCAACCTCAAGCCGCACGGGCAGCGCGACGATGCGACCGACGATCATCGCGCGGCTGCAACAGCGCGCCGCCGAGGTCGCCGGCATCACCGTCTACCTGCAGCCGGTGCAGGACCTGACCATCGAGGACCGCGTGTCGCGCACCCAGTACCAGTTCTCGCTGGAATCGCCCAACGCCGGACGAGCTCGGCACCTGGGTGCCGCGCCTGGTGCAGCGCTGCGCGAGCGTGCCACAGCTGGCCGACGTCAGCGACGACACGCAAAACGAGGGCCTGCAGGCTTATGTCGACGTCGACCGCGACTCGGCCGTCGCGCCTGGGCGTCACGCTGGCCACCATCGACAACGTGCTCTACGACGCCTTTCGGCCAGCGCCTGGTCTCGACCATCTTCACGCAGTCCAACCAGTACCGCGTCGTGCTCGAGGCCGCAGCCGACCTGGAGCACGGGCTCGACGCGATCAACCGCCTCTACGTGCCGGGCACCGACGGCCAGCAGGTGCCGCTGCGCGCCATCGCGCACGTGGACGAACGCCACGCCGCACTGGTGATGTACCACCTCGGGCAGTTCCCGGCGGCCAACGTGTCGTTCAACCTCGCCCCGGGCGCCTCGCTGGGCGCGGCGGTCGACGCGATCAGCGATGCGTCG
>CAWAHT010000011.1:0-248178 GCA_963781975.1 uncultured beta proteobacterium | reverse complement strand
CACTCGACCAGTGCTATGGTCGAGCGCACACGCGCGCCGAAAGCGCGCTAGTCCGCCGAAAGGTCCGCCATTGGCGCGCGGCTCCCTCGATCATGAAACGCGGATGGTAGCGGCGTTCTTTGCCGGCTGCAAAGGCTTCTTCGTCGAGGTGGGCGCCAACGATCCCTTCGAGCGCTCGCAGACCTGGCATCTCGAGCAGGCCGGCTGGACCGGTATTCTGATCGAGCCGCAGCCCGATCTCGCCGAGAAACTGCGCGCCGATCGCAAGGCGCGGGTTTTCGCGGTCGCCTGTTCCTCACCGGACAACGCCGGACGAATGCTGCCGCTGCACGTCGCCGGGCCATTGTCGTCGCTCGACCGCGCTCGCATGGCGCCCGGGCGCTAAACCTGAGGCGGTCATCGAGGTGCCGGTCCGCACGCTCGACAGTATCCTGATGAGGCCAAGGCGGCGGCACCGGTTCGATTTTCTGTCGATCGACGTCGAAGGCCACGAGATCGAAGTGCTGCGCGGCTTCGATTTCGCCCGCTGGCAGCCGCGACTGATCCTGCTGGAAGATCACGTCGCCGACCTGTCGAAACACCGCTATCTCGTCGCGTCCGGCTATCGCATAATCCGCCGCTACGAGAACAATGGCTGGTACGTGCCGCGCGGCTCCGCCGAGCGATCCGTCGACCGATCGCTGGGAAATCCTGCGCAAATATTATCTGGCGCTGCCGTTCCGCTTGTTGCGCAATATCTCGCGCCGCCTGCGCGGCAAGATTACGGCGAGTTCTCGCGCCTGAGCGGTTCGCTCTTTGGCGGCTGCCAGTCTTGCGTCTCCTCGTAGCGCTTGGCGTAGCGGTAGAACGTGCCCTCGAAATTGCCGAAGGCGATGACGAAGCCGGCCCAGCCGTCGATGAAGCCGAGCTTGAAGATGTAGTGCTTGAGGAACGACCAGAGGCCGTGGCCGAGCGCGCTCGCCATCGACACGCGCTTGCCGGCAAGCTTGGGCACGCCGAGCGAGGAATAGCGGTTCATCTTCTTGATGACTTCTTCCAGATTGCGGAAGGGGAATTGCCAGATCGCGTTCTTGAGCGTGCCGACCGGCTTGCCGCTCAAATTCTCGTAGCCCTCGTGCACCGGCTCGAGCGTGTAGCGCATCGCGCCTTTGCGGAAGAGCTGCGGCTGGCGGAAATTCGGATACCAGCCGGAGCCTTTGATCCAGCGGCCCATCATGTAGCTGCGCCGCGGCACCAGATAGACGTCGTGCGCCGGGCTCGCCGCGATCAGCGCCGAGGATCTCGTCGCGCACCTCCTCGGTGCAGCGCTCGTCGGCGTCCAGGCTGAAGATCCAATCGTATTTGCAGGTTTCGATGGCGCGGTTGCGCAAGTCGCCGAAGCCGTTGAACGGCACCTCGACCACGCGGGCGCCGAGCGAGGTGGCGAGCTCGCGCGGTGCGGTCGGCGGAAAACGAATCGACCACCACCACCTCGTCGGCCCACAAGACGCTCGCAACCGCCGCCTCGATCTTCTCGGCTTCGTTATAAGTGAGGATATAGGCTGATATTTTCTGCATGGTCCGCCGCCTGTTCCTGCGTCCGTTACGTTAACATTGCCGGGCGGGCGCGCCCTAGGGGTTTGTCGGCAACTGCGACTTCGGCTAAAGCCAGCAACGCATGATGCTGATTTCCGTCATCGTCACCACCTATAACCGCGAAGACGCGCTCGAAGCGGTGCTGCGCTCGCTGGCGCGCCAGACCGACCAGAATTTCGAGGTGGTCGTGGCCGACGACGGCTCGAAGCAGCCGACCGCGGCGCTGGTCGAGAGCTGGAAGGCCAGGATCGGCCACCGCCTCGAGCATGTCTGGCACGAAGACCGCGGCTTCCGCGCCGCCGAAATCCGCAACCGCGCGATCCTGGCCTCGCGCGGCGACTACTGTCGTTTTCCTCGACGGCGATTGCATCGCGCGGCCGGATTTCGTCGCCACCCATCGCCGCCTCGCCGAGCGCGGCTGGTTCGTGACCGGCAACCGCATCCTGCTCGTCGCCCGAGCTGACGGCGAAAGTCCTGCGCGAAAAGCTCGCGCCGGAGACCTGGCGCTTTGCGCGATTGGCTCGCGCAGCGTTTGCGCGGCGGCATCAATCGCCTTGGCGCGCTGCTGCACCTGCCGCTCGGGCCGCTGCGCCGGTTGCGGCAGAACGCCTGGCGCGGCGCGCGCTCCTGCAATCTCGCGGTCTGGCGCTCCGACCTCGACCGCGTCGACGGCTTCGACGCCGACTACCGCGGCTGGGGCAAGGAGGATTCCGACATCATCGTGCGCCTGCAGCGCGCCGGCGTGCGCCGCAAGGACGGCGTGTTCGCCACCGGCGTTCTGCATCTGTGGCACGCGGAAGCCGACCGCAGCGCGCTGCCGGCGAACGAGCAGAAAGCTCTCCGACATCATCGCCAGCGACGAAATTCGCGCGCAACGCGGTCTGTCCGTCCTGCAGCCCGCGGCGCCCGCGGCCGCAAGCGCGGGGTAGGGCGCGATGCGATCGAGCGCACACTTTCGCGCATCGCCGACGGGCTCGTGGTCGCGGTCGCGGTGTCGCTGCCGTGGTCGACCTCGGCGACCGGCATCCTGCTGGTGCTCTGGCTGCTCGCGCTCATCCCGACGTTGGATTGGCCGAGCGTGCGGCGTGAGCTGATGACGCCGGCGGGCGGGCTGCCGGTCTTGCTGGTCCTGCTCGGCGTCCTCGGCATGGCATGGGCCGACGTCAGCCTCATCGAGCGCTGGAAAGGCCTCAATTCGTTTTTCAAGCTGCTGGCGATTCCGCTGCTGATGGCGCAGTTCCGGCGCTCCGGCCGCGGCGCAGGGCGTGTTCGGCGGTTTTCTGGTCGCCTGCGTCGTGCTTTTGATCGCTTCGGTGATCGTCAAGATTTGGCCGGACGATTCCCGACGGATCGCGGACTGCGGCGTCGCGGTGAAAAACTACATCGACGCAGAGCGCCGAATTTGTCATCTGCATCTGCGGTCCTGCTGTATCTTGCGGTCGAGGCAGTCGCGCGCGCGGCGCTGGCAGTGGTTGGCCGGCTTGGCTGGCGCTGACGCTTGGCATGCTGGCCGATATTTTTTTCGTCGCCACCAGCCGCACGAGCCTGGTGGTGATCCCGATTTTGCTTGTGCTCTATGGCGCATGGCAGCTTACGCTGGAAGGGCATTGTCGTTGCGGTTGTGCCGGGCGCCGTCGTCGTCGGCGCGCCGGCTGGTTTTCGTCGCCCTATCTGCGCGAGCGCGTGACGGACGTCTGGACCGAATTGGCAGACTATGAGGCGACGACATCCGAACTTCGTCCGGTGAGCGCATCATGTTCTGGACGAAGTCGATTCGCTTTCGTCGTACGCGGCGCCGCTGATCGGGCACGGCACCGGGTCGATCACCGAAATGTTCCGACAGGCGGCGGTCGGCCAAACGGGCGCGCGCCGGCACGGCGACCTCCAATCCGCACAATCAGACCTTCGCGGTCGCCATCCAGCTTGGGCTTGCTCGGCGCCGCGGTGCTCTGGGCGATGTGGCTGTCGCATCTGCTGCTGTTTCGCGGCGGCGGTCTGATCGAATGGATCGGCCTCGTCCTGGTCGTGCAGAACATCGTCGGCTCGCTGTTCAATTCCCACCTGTTCGATTTCACCGAGGGCTGGCTTTACGTCGTCGGCGTCGGCGTGGCCGCCGGCATGATGCGGCGGCGGTCGGTGGACACGGGCGCGCCAGCCATGAACCGCCTTCGAGCTTCCGCCCCGGCCGCGCATCTTGGTGGTCGCGTTGCGGCGGCTCGGCGATGTGCTGCTGACGACGCCGTTGATCCGCAGCCTGCGGCGCGCCTGGCCGGACGCGATCATCGATGCGCTGGTGTTCGCCGACACGGCGGGCATTCTGCAAGGCAATCCCGATCTCAACGACATTGTCACGATGCCAGCGCGGCCGACGGCTGCCGAAAGCCTCGCTTTGGCGGCGCGGCTTTGGAATCGCTACGCCCTCGCGATCTCGACCCAGTGCGGCGACCGGCCGAGCTTCTTTGCCTTCGTCGCCGGCCGCGTGCGCGTCGGTCCGGTCGAGCGAAATTTAAACGGCCGCCTGAAGCGGCTCGGCTACCGGCGCAGCGTTGCCTATTGCGCCCGGCGTGCACCGGGTGGAAGAGATGCTGCGGCTGGCCGATGCGCTCGGCATTGCGCGGGTGCCGGAGCTGGTGGCCCGCGCGCTGCCGAGCCGCCCGGCGTTCCCGGTGGCGACTATGCGGTGATCCATGCCGCGCCGATGTTTCGCTACAAGCAGTGGACCAAGTCCGGCTGGCGCGAGCTCGCGAGCATGCTTGCCGGCGCGCGGCTTGACGGTCGTGGCAACAGGCGGCCCGGCCGAAAGCGAGCGCCGCTATCTCGATGATATTTGGAACGGCAGCCCGCGCCGGTGCTGCGGCTCGACGGCGCGCTCGATTGGCCGCAACTGGCCGGGCTGTTGGCGAAGGCACGGGTCTATATCGGTCCCGATACCTCCGTCACGCATCTTGCCGCCGCGTCCGGCTGCCCGACCGTTGCGCTGTACGGGCCGACCGATCCGCGGCTATGGGGGCCGTGGCCGGCCGCCGGCCTCGACGACGATGTGGGACGCGGCCGGCACACTGCAGCACCGGCGGCAATGTCTGGCTGGTGCAGAACCCGTTGCCTTGCATGCCGTGCCAGCTCGAAGGCTGCGAGCGGCGGCTCGAGAGCTACAGCGAGTGTCTCGATGAACTGTCGGCGGAGCAAGTGATCGCCGCAGTGGATCAGGCGCTAATGGGCAGACAGTCTCTAAGGTAAAAATTTTGCCAATAGATTATTGGTAATGAAGGCCGCGCCCGATTCTGTTAAATGTCCCCAATCAAAAACAATTAAATCTTTTTTCAAGTTTGGCCCTACCGTAGTGAGACAACCTGAATTGTTGCACAGAAAGTCCTTGAGAGAGACATATTTTACAATTGGCGGATAGCTTTGCTCTTTCAATTTTTTATCCCAATCCAGCGACTGTTTTGTAACGCCTTCGAATGTTCTCCTGGGAATGTCTTTTCCCTTTAAAAAGAAGTTTCTGAGCAAGAGTGTCGGCAAGTTGGGTTCCCATGTTGGGATTTGGCCAAGCAGGATTATTTTTTGTACACCTAGTTTTTCAAATTCAAATGTTTGTTCAAGTATGAACTTTTCGAACGGGGCTTCCGGGCCAGTAGAATAGTTCAAATAGCTGGCGAAAATAATTATGATTTCTGGTTTTTCTTTTTTAATCATCTGGCGTACGTGCTTGCTAATTTGCGAGCATCGCTCGTTCTCATCACCCTCAGAAAGAGGAGTGCAGAATCCCGCTGAATATTGGAAAAGATTTAACTCTTTACGATCCAAATAGCTTCTCAGACCGATACTCAAAAAGGCGGAGTGAGAATCACCGAGCAAGAACACCTTTTCATGATTTGGGAATGCAATTTTCTCACACCCGTTTTTTTCAAAGAACTGATAACTGTCCTTTAGATTAAAACAATCCGTTTTTCCCCAGAACTCGTTATCAGCTACGTCAAAATCATAGAAATAACGGTATTCGAAAAGAGCCCTTCCTTTTTGTGCAATGGCTCTAGTTCGAATTCCATTTAATTGGTACGTCGCATATCCGACGCTCCCTATCACAATCATCAATATAAGCAGGATGAATGTTTTTATTTTGTTGCTTTTCCCAAATCGCGACGGTCGCTCGACCAATCTGTAAGTCAGCCAAGAAAGAACGATAGAGATAATGACCACTTCAAATCGGATAACTCCTTTCGGTGTCTCATTTTCAAATATTCGTGTAAAAGTCAGTAACGGCCAATGCCACAAATATAGTGGATAGCTGATCAACCCGAACCAAACCAAAATCCGACTAGCCAGAACTCTGCGGTTAATCCAGGCTTGCGTGCCCGCTGCGATAAGCATCGCTGTGCCCAACGTCGGCAATAAAGCCCAGGCGCCGGGGTAATGCTTGTCATTGGTGATAAGCACCACGCCAATTGCGATCGACAGAGCGCCAAGTACTGAAACCAAATTTCGGAGCAGAATTGCGTTTGAGATTTGTGCTTGCGCAGGAACAATGCGCCCCAACGAGTCCGCCGTCTTTTGCTCAAAAATGGTAAGCGCGGTTTGTTTGAACAGTCCGGCGTAAGCAAGCGTCGAGCCGACGAGCAATTCCCAGAATCGTGTTTGCGGCGAATAAAAGTCGGCAATCGCGTCACTGTGCGCACTGTAGAGATTGAATGCGAACGATACAGCGACGATGACCGCGATGATGGCAAACCAGTTTAGTTTTTCCTTTAACGCTGCCCACAACAGGAGCGGCCAGATAATATAGAACTGTTCTTCAATTCCTAAGCTCCATAAGTGCAGCAATGGTTTTGTGTTGGCGGCATTATCAAAATAACCACTCTCATTCCATAAAATAAAATTTGAAATGAAACCTGCGCCACCAGCAATATGTTTTCCTAGTTGTTTGTATTCGTCATCAAACAACGTAAACCATCCAAACGCGAAACATGCGACTAATACAACGATGAGCGCCGGAAAAATTCGCCTAATGCGACGGCTATAAAATTCTATAAAGCTGAAACTACCCCGCTGTAAATTCTCGAAGATTATAGTTGAAATCAAAAAGCCTGAAATTACAAAAAATATGTCAACGCCAATGAAGCCACCCACAGCCCACGTTGGTGCGGCGTGGTAGCCGACAACAGAAAGAACGGCTACTGCACGTAAGCCGTCTATGTCAGCGCGATATTTGGGGTGAGTTAATTCAGATTCTCTGATCGGCGCTGCCGCGGACTCTACTTCGTGCCTTCGAATACCCATCCAGAATGTATTTGCCATTCGATTTGAGATTGTCAACGAGTCCTCGACGAACCTGTCAATCGACCGCAAGAGATGATCGGCCGGAACGTGCGTCTCGATCTAGAACTCGTAAAACAGAGCAACCTGGTCGACTTGTCGATGTCCCATCATGATCTTCAGTCCTGCCTCTCGCAGCGACTGAAATCAGCGAATATCATCCCCTGCAACTGCCGGACTTTTTCAACAAAATCGACCCAAAGCAGACCCTATGCTGCGCTCCAGTTGGGCCAATGCTGTCGGTCCAAGTGCCCTGCTCTGCCTAAATTCGCGTTGACAAAGCACCATAACGAGCGACAAACGTTAAGTCGCATTAGCCGCGTTAGTACGTATGGCGGGAAGTCGGAGTGCAAATAGGGCGTCGGGGGGAGGTCGGGCTTTGAATTTTTCACCCGCGGTTCAGCGCCGCGCGCTGTTAGTCGCATCACTTATCGCTGTTTCTGCCTACTATCTGCGTTTCATCAAAGAGGACGGCGGATTGAAGGCCTATCCTGCCGCCGCGCAATGCATGTTGCGTGGCGAAACGCCGTTGCATTGCGAGTCTGGGCTGTCCGCGTATCACCCAATCTGTTGCGCTGCTTGCGGTCCCATTGGTGGCTATGCCGATATGGCTGCGCGAGATCTTCTGGTATCTCGTACTCATCGGCACGCTCTTCGCATCGTTACGACTATGTGAAGCTTTGGTGCGACGATTATTTCCGGGCAACTGGACCGAACGTGAGCTAGCCTATTTTCGCATCCTCACATTCGTGCTCAGTCTGAAGTTTATCCTAGCGGTGCTAGAGAACCAATCGTACGACAGCATTGCTTTAGCTTTATCTTGCTTGGCCTTCTGGCTTTGCTCAGTGAGCGTTCCGTCCTTGCTGGCGCGAGTTTGGCCACAGCGGCCGCGCTCAAGGTGACGCCGCTGATCTTCCTGCCGTATCTACTAGTCAAACGTCGCTTCGCCGCCGCCGCTACTTTCGCCGGTGTTTACGTTTTCATTACGCTTTTGCCGATTTTGACCAGTGCTTCCGCGCCCAACGAAGTTGCGCACGCGAGCGGGGATCGGAGCGCTTGTGGGGGCTTCGATTTTCGCCTTGACATTATAACTTCATATGGTAGTTTTCAGTCCCTACTGGTTGAATAAGACCGTCCGAGCGCAAACCAGCAAACTCCATTTCCAACTTGAATAGGTAAGTGACTAATTAGCAGCTGAGAAGAATATCCCAAGAATACTGCCTAACCCAGCGTAGTGGAGTAAGTTCGATGGACCAGTCAGCGTTTGCCGGCGTTACCTACCGCGCGATCCGCGAGCGCATCAGCGCGCAGGACCCCCAGATCGACGAGCAAACCCTGGCCGACACGGTTGAGGGGCTCACCGACCTGCATGAAATCCTCGCGGCGATCCTCCGCGCCGCTCTGGCCGACGAGGCCATGGCCACGGGCCTTAAATGCCGGGTTTCCGACATGCAGGACCGGCTGACCCGGTTGCAGGACCGGGCTGCCAAGCGCCGCCAGATCGCCAAGGACGTGATGGTCGAGTTGGATTTGAAGAAGCTGACGCGCCTGATTTTACCGTGTCTATTCGGCCCGGATTGCCCGCTTGGTGGTGCTCGATGAGGATGCCGTGCCCAAGATCTATTGGGAGCCGGGTGAGCCGCGCCTGCGGCGCCAAGTCCTGGCGAGCGACCTCAAAGGAGGCGTCGAGATTGCAGGCGTCACCCTCTCTAATCCGGAACCGGTTTTGAGCGTGAGGACGCGGTGATGGGCTTCTCAGCAAAGCAGGTGAGGGCGCTGCAGGCGCAGCCCCGATCACCGTCATATCCGCACCCGAGAGGCCCATGGCCGCGAGCTCGACCTATCTCGAGGGCTGGTACGCCCTCTCGGAGGCCAACCGGATCTTCGGCTTTGACGGCTGGAGCCGGGAAACCATCGAATCCAAATGTGTCCTTGCCCGCGAGAACCGCGGCACCTTCATCGCCGTCTATATCGCACGGGTCCGCGTCACCGTGCAGGCGGATGGCATAACCGTCATTCGGGAGGGGCACGGCACCGGCGAAGGCCGCGGCACATCTCCGGGCGAGGTGCACGATATCGCCCTCAAGGCGGCGGAGACCGATGCCACCAAACGAGCGCTGGCCACCTTCGGCAGGCCGTTTGGTCTTGAGCTCTACCGGGGTGGCAGGGCCACGGTAGTAAAACAGAAGCCCCTGCCGCCGCCATCTCCATCGGCATCCGTTCCCAATGCCGACAATGTCCGTGCCGGCTTTCACCCCGACGACACGACGCCGATCCCAAGGCCATCTCACTATTACGGTCGCCGGCACCAAAACCCCATCGCTCGGCAATTCAGGGATGAGCGACGTCAAGCCGAACGAACAGTGGAACTGTCCGCGCGAAAACCTCTATCGCCGGCTCCATCCCTGGCACCGGGGGTCCAGCCTGACCTCATACCCGCTCGCATCGACAAGAGCCGGCTGACGATCGCGGAGCCCAAACGGCTGCGCGACAAAGCGCATCTTCAGATTCGTCGCCTCACAGACCTGCCTCATCTGCGGCCGGCAGCCCTGCGATCCGCATCACCTGCGGTTTGCCCAGCCGAGAGCGATTGGCCTTAAAGTGAGCGATGAGTTTACTGTTCCGCTCTGCCGCGGTCATCACCGTCAGCTGCACCAGGCCGGCAATGAGATGATCTGGTGGGAGGATCTCGAAGATCAAACGCACTGGAGAGCGCCAGGGCGCTGTGGGAGGAGAGCCATCCGAAGCTGGTGCCGACCATCGATGGGGAAACGCCATACACTGACAGCGGCCCAAGGCCGAGCCTGCGAACGGCCGACCGGGCCACAAGCTGATGGCATCATCGATGCGGCCGGCTCAGCGCGCTCCTGCCAGCCCTAATCCCACCATGGCCACCGAACGGCAGATTGCTGCCAACCGACTCAATGCGCAAAATAAGCACCGGGCCGAAAACGCCAGAGGGAAAACGACGATCACGCCAAAATGCGGTCCGCCATGGACTGACCGCAGAAACGGTCATAGGCATTCTCGAAGATGCCGATGAATACCGAGCTTTTGAAGAGGAAATCATTGCCGATTGCCATCCAACCTCCAGCATCGAGCGTTCGCTCGCAAGCCGATTGGCATCGTTGCTGTGGCGGATGCGACGCGCATCGGCGATCGAGCGCGGGTTATTTGAAATCCACGTTGGAACTCACCGACAGCAGAATATGCAGGATAACCCAATTGCGGACAAACGATGCGACCGATTGAAAGTCATTGATGGTTTAAAGTCGTTTCCGTCCGAGCAAAGCACAACCGCACACGGCTGTGTTCGCAACCTAGTTATAAATCTGCTACCGACGGAACTCCGGAAAGCATGGAACCTGTAACTTTGGACATGGCGCAGTCGTATTTGCGGCTGGCAAATTCTGACGACAACGCCTTTGATAGACTGGGCCGTTATGAGATCTCCCTGTGGAGGCAGGCCGCACAAACGATCGTTCTGCTCAATTCTTACAAATGGCGGGCCGAGGACTCACGCCGTCGCCCACGCTGCCGATTTGGAGCGGTACGGCAACGACGGCACCATTTTTTTCCAACGCAATTTTATCAGCAGATGTGATCGCGGCGTAATAATTATGAGTTCAGAAGAAGCTGTCTAACGTTGCGCGCTATTGAAGCGCCACACTATGGGAGCAGAGTCACGTAATTGTTCAATCGGAAAATGGTGGATGACATGATTGATTGCAGTTAGCGCGCCGTGCGGTTGAATCTAAAAAGCAGCGCACCAACCAGTGCGCTGCCCACAGCTAGCATTATAGCGTGGATTGCAATCGAGGTCTGCAGCAGTGTTACTGTTGCAAGTCCGAAAAGTATAATATTCGTCGCAAAGACCGAGCCAACAACTTGGTAGACATTAAAGCCATTATCCATTGCTCTTTGATAGAAGTGACTTCGATGTGCTTGCGTGATGCGCTCACCCTTAATTACCCGACGCATTAAGGTAACGGTCGCATCCAAGAGGTAGTAGAGCGGCAGCAATATTGCTGCAGTCAGATGCCCATTTCCAGCGAGTAAAATAAGAAGCCAGCCCAGCAATAGGCCGATCGGTAGGCTACCAACGTCGCCGAGAAACAGACGTGCCACCGGGCGGTTGAACGGTGCGAATCCAATGATCGCACCACATAACGCGATTGCAACCAAGGTAGCGCTCTCGGGAAGCGCACCCATGAAGCCAAATAGCGAAAGTGCTGCAGTAATCGGGACCACCTCGGCGACAGTCATCCAGTCAATGCCGTCCATGAAATTAACGAGGTTCACGAACCAGACGCCGCCGATCAGCATAAGGGTGCGTTCGAGCCACCAGGGCATCTGCGAAACGATGCGAAGCTCGGCAGGTAATGCCGCGATCACAATAGCGACCGCGACCGCCTGCAGCAAAAGCCGCGGCAAGACTTCCAGCGGGCGGATGTCATCGGTGACGCCGACCGCGGCAAGTCCAACCGTGCACGCGAAGATGAGGGCGAGCTGCAGCGGATCCTGCAGGAGATAGGGTGCAAGCAAAGCCGCGCCCGCAACGGCGGCAATCGTCGCCCCGATCACCGCGATGCCGGCGCCTTGCGGTGTCGGCTCGCGGTGGGAGCTGCGGGCGTTCGGACGGGCTAGCGCATAGCGTTGGAGTAGGGGGCGAAGCAGCAGGATGAGTAGGGCCGTTAGCCCCGCTGAGCCGAACATGACCGCCCACTCGAATGCGGAACCCCGGATCATGATTCGGTCTCATTGGCGACCAGCTGCGGGGCGGGCGAATCCGCCAACATCCGCGCATAGAGCCTCACGATCTGGGCGCCGATACTTGCGCTAGAAAATTCGGCCACAACGGTCTGCCGCGCGGCTGCACCAAGGCGCAGGCGGAGGGCGCGGTCCTTCATCAATCTTTCGATTGCATCGGCCAGGGCGGCAGGGTCGTCGGGCGGTACCAAGAGGCCGGTCACATCCGGTCGCGCTATCTCGCGGCAGCCGGGCACGTCGGTTGCGATCAGCGGGCGGCCGCAGGCTGCAGCTTCGAGAAGGCTCTTCGGCAGTCCTTCGCGTCGGGATGGAAGCACTGCGACATGCGACTGCGCCCAAACCTTGCGGATATCTTCGACTTGGCCGAGGAGCTTGAGATTTTCATGTTCCTGCCAGCGCCGAAGCGTTTTCTCGGAAATCGTTGCGGGATTGGACGCGTCTGGCGTGCCTGCGAGCAGACAGTGCACTCGCACACCGCGTTTCGCCAATATTTCCTGCGCCTGCACCAGCGTTTCAACGCCCTTGTCGTAGAGAAGTCGACCAACGAAACCGACCGTGAATGGAGCATCGGGCTCAGGAAGAGGAGTCAGCTGAGCGACGTCGACGCCGGATCCTGAAATGAGTGCGATGCAGTTCTCTGCGATGCCGAAATGCTTCATCAGTGCCTTGTCGTCTGGATTCTGTACCAGCACGACGGTTCGGGGCCGTGAGAACAGGAAGGAGAGCAGGCGGCTTGCGAGGGGGCGCAACAGGCGCGCCTTGGCCTTACTCGATGTGAACACGAAACCCAGTCCGGCGAGCGCATTTAATTTTGCGATCGGAAGGCCGAGTGCGGCGATGGAGCCGATAACCGCGGGTACGAAGGCAACATGATGCACGATATCCGGGCGCAGCTGCTGGTACAGTCTTCGGACCACCGTCACAGTGGTTCCTATTTTCAGTGGATTGATCGAGCCGCGGCGCCAGTCCAGTGGGTGCAGGATAAAACCCTCGTCCTCGAATTTGCCGTCCGCCATCGACGACGCGCGTAGCAACATGCACTTCGTATCCGGCCTTCTGGCGGCTCGCGCCATGGGCAGCCGGTGAGAGAGGAAGTACCAGTCTTCGGAAACGAGATAGAGAATTTTTTGTGCCATTGAACGGCTGGCCTATGCCGATTTGATTGCGACCGCGCACCAATAGGGCGGCGAATCTGAAAACGAGATGGATGCAAAGCCAGCATCCGCCAGCATCCGCTCGATCTGCGCTTTACTGAATCGTTTTTCCAACCGCGTGCAAAAGCGATCATAGGCGTCGGTACGCATGACGTAGAACGATTTGTCGCCGTACCAGGCAAGCGGCATGGATTGCTGCGGTAGGCCAAGCCGCGCAACCAGTGCTGAAAGCCGCGCCAGCGGCCAATAAACAAGCGCGGCGATTGTTTCGCTGACCGCCTTTCGCAGTGGATGCGGAAGCCGCGATACAACCATACGAACGGCATTACTCATCGCCCAAAGCGCTCTGTACCACGGCGGACGATTGTCGAACGCATAATACAAGTATATCAGGAACGGTGCGCCGGGCTTCATTTTGTCCGCGATTTCGCGAATGGCTTTCTGTGTGTCGGGCACGTGGTGCAGCACGCCGAGTGAAAATGCAAAGTCGAGCGATTGCGCCGGCAGCGGGATGTCCGCGACGCTGCTGAGGTGAAAGCTGACGTTTGGTGCGCCCTTGAGATTGTCGCGCGCAACCGCGAGAGCATCAGGGCTGACATCGAGCAGGTGCAGATGCGCAACGCGTGGCGCAACCAACATCGACCATCGTCCAGTGCCGCATCCGACATCGATGCCGACGCCGCCGCCGGGCGGCAACAGGCACCACGGAAAAATGCGGAAGTAATCCTCGAATATGGCCGTGCGCTGCTCGCGACGAGAGGCTGTCGTCGCCCTGGCGGTAGGTGGACCATTCCTTGCCAAAGCCACGTGCGACGTTGGCGTCGACATTGTTATCCGCACTGGCCTGCATGTCCGCTCTTTTCGTGACGGGAGCCCGCGCCCGGGCGCCCGGGGCTTACATAGGCCAAGTGAGCGTCTCCCGGCAAAGCAGGCCTGTCGAATCGTATTCTGGATAGGCCGGCATCGGGCCGGTGTGGAGACGGAACGGGGCCTGAACACCGATTTTCCGCACTAAGAATAAGCTTATGTTTCTATTATGTTATTTGTGATTAACAACAGCAATAATTCGTGTTCACGGGCTGAACAACAAGCTTGACGTTCACGCGGTGAACGAAGTATCAAATTGCCACCCACGGAAAACATGACCCATGCGTCGTACCAGCGAAGAGAGTGCAGAGGTTTCCCGGATCATGCTGGGGCTGCTCGACGCGGTCGAGCAGGATCGCGCCCAGTCGCAGCGGCTGCTGGCCTCCGAGCTCGGCATCGCTCTCGGTCTGGTCAATGCCTACCTCAAGCGCTGCGTCAAGAAGGGTCTGGTCAAGGTTCGCCAGGCGCCCGCCCGCCGCTACGCCTACTATCTCACGCCGCACGGTTTCGCCGAAAAATCGCGGCTGACCATCGAATATTTGTCGTACTCCTTCGGCTTCTTCCGCCAGGCCAAGACTGACTGCTCAGACTTGTTTCGCTCAGCCAAGGCCGATGGCGTCAACAAGGTGGTCTTCGCCGGCCAATCTGATCTCGCCGAAATCGCGGCGCTCTGCGCCATCGAGTACGGAATCGAGATTGTGGGGGTAGTGCAGGATGCTGCGAAGCAGCGCAGGTTCATCGGGCTTCCCGTCTTCGACAATTACGACGCGGTGAAGGGGGGCTTCGATGGCGTAATTCTCACTAATGTGACCAACGTGCGCGAAGCTTGGGAAGCGGCGGTCACCCGCGTTGGCGCCGAGCGTGTATTTGTTCCGGAAATGCTGCGCATCGGTATTGGGCGTCGCAGCGAGGCTGCAACATGATTTCTAATCAATCCCGTTGGTATGTCGTGCAAACGCAGCCGAACGCGGAGAGCAAGGCAGTCGTTCATCTCGATCGCCAGGGCTTCGTGACATATCTGCCGCGTTACTGAAGCGCAGGCGGCACGCGCGCCGGGTCGACATCGTCGCGGCGCCTCTGTTTCCGCGCTATCTCTTCGTCGCCATTTTCGAGTGGTATGACTTCTATCTGTACGGCTCGCTCGCCGCCATCATCGGCAAGCAGTTCTTCTCGGCGCTCAACGAGACCTCGCAGTTCATCTTCGCCCTGCTGGCCTTTGCGGCGGGCTTCGCCGTCCGTCCGTTCGGCGCGCTGGTGTTCGGGCGCCTCGGCGACATGATCGGGCGCAAATACACCTTCCTGATCACCATCCTGATCATGGGCTTGTCGACCTTCGTGGTCGGCCTGCTGCCCAGCTACGACACGATCGGCATCGCCGCGCCGATCATCCTGATCGCGCTGCGCCTGCTGCAGGGCCTGGCGCTCGGCGGCGAGTACGGCGGCGCGGCGACCTACGTGGCCGAACACGCGCCGCAGGGCAAGCGCGGCGCCTATCACGAGCTGGATCCAGACCACGGCCACGGTCGGCCTGTTCCTGTCGCTGCTCGTCATCCTGGGCACCCGCACGCTCATGGGCGAGGCCGACTTCGCCAAGTGGGGCTGGCGCATCCCGTTCCTGGTGTCGATCTTCCTGCTGGCCATTTCGGTCTGGATCCGGCTGTAGCTGTACGAATCGCCGGCCTTCCAGCGCATGAAGGACGAGGGCAAGCACGTCCAAGGCGCCGCTGACCGAATCGTTCGCGCACTGGAACAACCTCAAGATCGTCATCCTGGCGCTGCTGGGCCTGACGGCCGGCCAGGCCGTGGTCTGGTACACGCGGCCAGTTCTACGCGCTGTTCTTCCTGACGCAGACGCTCAAGGTCGACGCGCTACGACGCCAACCTGCTGATCGCCGCGGCGCTCGTGATCGGCACGCCGTTCTTCGTGTTCTTCGGCTCGCTGTCGGACCGGATCGGCCGCAAGCCGATCATCATGGCCGGCTGCCTGCTCGCGGCCGTGACGTACTTCCCGCTCTTCCAGGGCCTGACGCACTTCGCCAATCCGGCGCTGGAAGCCGCGCAGCGCAACTGCGCCGATCGTCGGTCACGGCCGACCCGGACAGCTGCTCGTTCCAGTTCAACCCTTCGCCAAGCCGGGCAAGTCGACCTACGTCGCTCCTGCGACATCGCCAAGGCGCTTGCTGGCGCAAGTCGTCGGTGACCTACACCGTCGACCGGCGCCGGCCGGGACGGTCGCCATCGGTCAAGATCGGCGACAAGGTCGATCGACAGCTTCGACGGCGGTCCGCTGGACGCCGGCCACGCTTCAAGGCCCAGATCGCGGACTTCACGAAGACGACTGGTCGACGACGATGAAGACGGCCGGGCTATCCGGCCAAGGCCGACCCGGCGCAGATGAACAAGCTGGCCGTCGGTGCGCTGCTGACCATCCTCGTGATCTACGTGACGATGGTCTACGGGCCGATCGCGGCGATGCTGGTGGAGATGTTCCCGACGCGCATTCGCTACACGTCGATGTCGCTGCCCTATCACATCGGCAACGGCTGGTTCGGCGGCTTCCTGCCGACGATCGCCTTTGCGATCGTGGCGATGAACGGCAACATCTACTACGGCCTGTGGTACCCGATCGGCGTCGCCGCGTTGTCGTTCGTCGTGTGCCTGTTCTTCATCCAGCGAGACCAAGGACGTCGACATCTTCAAGAACTGATCGCGTCCGGCGGCGCCCGCCGCGGCGCCGAGCCCGCCCCACCTCCCGGTGCGGCGGGCTTTTGTTTGACGGGGAAAGCCGTTTCCCGTCATAATTTGCGGCTTGGCGGATTAGCTCAGCCGGTTAGAGCGACGGAATCATAATCCGCAGGTCCGGGGTTCGAGTCCCTGATCCGCCACCATCCTTCAAACCGACGCGCTACGCGGGACGTGTCCTGTGAAGCGCGAAGCAGGATGCCCTCCGAAGCCTTGGCGCAGGAGGGCTTTTTATTTGCTCAACCCGCTTCGCGAACGGCCGCCGGCGTGCGCGGCGCGGCGCATCTTCCGACGGTAAGATCTCCCCTTTCGCCCCCGGATCAACGCCGTGCCCGCGAACAAGCTCTATGTGCGCACCTTCGGGTGCCAGATGAACGCGTACGACTCGGAGAAAATCGCCGACGTGCTGCAGGCCGAACAGGGCTGGCAGAGCACGGCGCAGCCCGAGGACGCCGACCTCATCGTGTTCAATACCTGCTCGATCCGCGACAAGGCGCAGCACAAGATGCGCTCGGACCTGGGCCGCCTGCAGCGCCTCAAGGACGCCAACCCGAACCTGCTGATCGGCGTCGGCGGCTGCGTGGCCAGCCAGGAGGGGGCGGCGCTGCTCGAAACGGCGCCCTTCGTCGACCTGGTGTTCGGCCCCCAGACCCTGCACCGGCTGCCGGGCATGATTGCGGCGCGGCGCGCCAGCGGGCGCGCGCAGGTGGACATCTCATTTCCCGAGATGGAGAAATTCGACCACCTGCCGCCGCCGCGCACCAGCGGGCCGTGCGCGTTCGTATCCATCATGGAGGGCTGCAGCAAGTACTGCAGCTTCTGCGTCGTGCCGTATACCCGCGGCGAGGAGGCCTCGCGGCGGGTGGACGACGTGCTCACCGAGATCGCCGACCTCGCCGACCAGGGCGTACGGGAGGTCACGCTGCTGGGGCAGAACGTCAACGCCTACCGCGGGCAGCTCGACGGCGGGCCCGGCCCGGGCGGCGCCGCGCCGGTGGATTTCGCCCTGCTGCTCGAGCTGGTCTGCGAGATTCCCGGCATCGAGCGCATCCGCTACACGACCTCGCACCCGCGCGAATTCACCGCGCGGCTGGTCGATGCGCACGCGCGCCTGCCCAAGCTGGCGCTGCACGTGCACCTGCCGGTGCAGTCGGGTTCGGACCGGGTGCTGGCGGCGATGAAGCGCGGCTACACCGCGCTCGAATACAAGGCCATCGCGCGCCGCCTGCGCGCGGTGCAGCCGGCGCTGTCGCTGGCCTCGGACTTCATCGTCGGCTTCCCCGGCGAGACCGAGGAGGACTTCGCGCAGACGCTGCGCCTGGTCGAGGAGCTGCAGTTCGATTCGAGCTTCTCCTTCATCTACTCGCGCCGGCCCGGCACCCCCGCGGCCGACCTGGCCGACGCCACGCCCGATGCGGTCAAGCGCGCACGGCTGCAGCGGCTGCAGGCGCAGCTCGACGGCATCGAGGCGCGCATCGGCGCATCGATGGTGGGGCAGGTGCAGCGCGTGCTCGTCGAGGGCCGCGCGCAGCGCAATCGGGACGAACTGGCGGCGCGCTGCTCCAACCACCACACGGTGAATTTCGCCGGGCCGCCGGAATTGATCGGCACCATGGTCGACGTGCGCATCACGGCGGCGCTGCGCCACACCCTGCGCGGCGAAATGCCGGCGCCGTCCGCGCCCGGCGCCGCGCCGGCCGGGCGCGGGTCCGCATGACGGCCGCGGCGCGCGGCGGGCGCGGGCGCGGCGCCAGGGCCGCTGCTGGGGCCACGACCGTGCTGCAGTTTTCCGCCGATGCCGACAACCAGCGGCTGGCGCACCTGACCGGCGCCCTGGACGGCAACGTGCGCCAGATCGAGAACGAGTTCGCGGTGCGCATCCGCCGCCGCGGCCACGTGTTCCGCATCGAGGGCAGCGCCGACGGCGCACGCGCCGCGCAGGCGCTGCTCGAACGCCTGCAGGCGCAGGCGCAGCGGCCGCTCTCGCTCGAGGACGTGCAGTTGCAGGTGTTCGAGCAAAAACGCTTCGGCAAAGGCACGCGCAGCGCCGCCGGCGGCGGCGTCCCGCCCGCGGCGGGCGGCGACGGCGGCGGCGAGATCCCGGCGCTGCGCACGCGCCGCCCGGAGCTGCACGCCCGCACGCCGGTGCAGGCCGATTACCTGCAGGCGATACTGGCGCACGACATCTGCTTCGGCATCGGCCCGGCCGGCACCGGCAAGACCTACCTCGCGGTGGCCTGCGCGGCCGACGCCCTCGAACGCGATGCCGTCGAGCGCATCGTGCTGACGCGCCCGGCGGTGGAGGCCGGCGAGCGCCTGGGCTTTCTGCCCGGCGACCTGGCGCAGAAGGTCGACCCCTACCTGCGGCCGCTGTACGACGCGCTGTTCGATCTCATCGGCTTCGACAAGACGCAAAAGCTGCTGGAACGCCAGGCCATCGAGATCGCCCCGCTGGCCTACATGCGCGGGCGCACGCTCAACCACAGCTTCGTGATCCTCGACGAAGCGCAGAACACCACGCCCGAGCAGATGAAGATGTTCCTGACCCGCATCGGCTTCGGCTCCAGGGCCGTGATCACCGGCGACGTCACCCAGACCGACCTGCCGCGCGGCACCGCCAGCGGCCTGGTCGAGGCCCAGCACGTGCTGCACGACGTGCGCGGCATCGGCTTCACGTATTTCACCGCTGCCGACGTCGTGCGCCATCCGCTGGTGGCGCGCATCGTCGAGGCCTACGAGCGCGCCAGTCCTCCGGCGCCGCCGCTGGCGCCGGCGCGCGCCGCGGCGCGCTCGCGCCCCTAGCCGCCCGCATGGCTGCGACCCGACCGGCGCGCCTGGAGCTTTCGCTGGTGGGGCATGCGCCCGCCGCGCGGCTGCCCACGCGCGCCACGCTGCGCCGCTGGGTCCTGCTGGCGCTCGAGGGCGATGCCCGCCTCACGCTGGTTTTCGTCGGCGCACGCGCCGGCCGCCGCATGAACCGGACCTTCCGCGGGCGCGATTACGCGACCAATGTCCTGACCTTCACCTATGACGCAGCACCGGCGGACGGTCCGGCCATCGTCGCCGACATCGTCCTGTGCCTGCCGGTGATCCGGCGTGAAGCCGGCGCCCAGGGCAAGACGCTGCGCGCGCACCTGGCGCACCTGGTCCTGCATGGCGTGCTGCACGCCCAGGGCTACGACCACGAAAAGCGCCGCGACGCGGCGCGCATGCAGGCCCGGGAGACCGCGCTGCTGGCCCGCCTGCGCATCGCCGACCCCTACCAGGTCGGTGTTCCGTAAGCCAAATGGCTGTAGTTGGCGCTTGCTTACCGACCTGCCCGGCCGTCGCCGGATGCATCGAACCGCACACCGACCATGACGCCGTGGCAGCGCTCCGGTATTCTCGCCACGTTCCCACTGCCGGGCGCAGCCGCGTGCCCGACCCCGATGTCAGACCCCAATAGCGGGCGTGGCGCCCACGCCCAGCGTCATCGCAGCCTGCTCGAGCGCCTTACCGCCTTCATCTTTCGGGAGCCGGAGAACCGCGAGGAATTGCTCGAGCTGCTCTCCGATGCCCATGGCCGCAACCTGCTCGACGCCGACGCGCTGTCGATGATCGAGGGCGTGCTGCAGGTGTCCGAACTGCGCGCCCGCGACCTCATGATCCCGCGGGCCCAGATGGACGTCGTCGACATCGACGAGCCGGTGACAGCCTGGATGCCGCACGTCATCGAGACCGGCCACTCGCGCTTTCCGGTCATCGAGGGCAGCCGGGACCATGTCATCGGCATACTGCTGGCCAAGGACCTGCTGCGCTACTACACGGAAAACGAGCTCGATGCGCGCGCGATGCTGCGCCCGGCGGTCTTCATTCCCGAGTCCAAGCCGCTCAACGTGCTGCTGCGCGATTTCCGCGCCAACCGCAATCACATCGCGATGGTGGTCGACGAGTACGGCGGCATCGCGGGCATGATCACGATCGAGGACGTGCTCGAGCAGATCGTCGGCGACATCGACGACGAATACGATTTCGACGAGCAGGACGAGAACATCATCGCCGATGCCGACGGCGGCTTCCGGGTCAAGGCGCTCACCGAGATCGAGCAGTTCAACGCCAGTTTCGGCACGGCCTTCCCCGAGGCCGACTTCAACACCATCGGCGGACTGGTCACCGATGCCTTCGGACGGGTGCCGCGCCGCGGCGATGCCATCGATGTCGCCGACTACCGCTTCGAGGTCCTGCGGGCCGACGCCCGCCAGGCGCAACTCTTTCACGTGACGCGGGCCGCCGGCGCGGCGGCGCACGCCACGGCCAACGGCGAAGCCGACCAGCATGCCTGAGGCCGGCGGCGCCGCCCCAGCGGCGGCACCGGCGGCGGGCACTTCCCTGGGGCGCGGCAGCGCGCTGGCCTGCGTCCTGGCCGGCATCGTGCACACGCTGTCCTTCGCCCCGGCCAACCTGCCATGGCTGGCGCTGCTGGCGCTGGCGGTGGTGTTTCGCCAGGGTCTCACCGCTGCGGAGCCGCGCGCCGCCGCCGCTGCCGGCTTCGCCTTCGGCTGCGGCTGGCTCGGCCTGGGCCTGTCGTGGATCTACATCAGCCTGCACGAATACGGCGGCCTGGCCGCGCCGCTGGCCGCCACGGCGACCGCCGCGCTGGCCGCCGGCGTGGCGCTGCTGCCGGCGGCCGCGCTGGCCGTGGCCGCCGGCGCCGGCCCGCCCGGCAGCCGCTGGCGCGCTGCCGCGCTGGTGGCGGCGTGGACCCTGGCCGAATGGCTGCGCGGCGTGATCTTCGGCGGCCTGCCGTGGCTGTCGACCGGCTACGCCCACACCGACGGGCCGCTGGCCGGCTACGCGCCGCTGCTCGGGGTCTACGGTGTCGGCGCGGCAGCCGCGCTGGTGGTCGTGTTGCCGCTGCTGGCGTGGCCGCCGCGGCGCGGCGCAGCGCCGCCGCGCCGCTGGAGCCGGGCGCTGGCCGGCGCCGTGGTGGTGCCGGTGGCCGTGCTCGCGGCCGGCGCGGCGCTGCGCAGCCGCGACTGGTCGCAGCCGCACGGTGCGCCCATTCACGTGCGCCTGGTACAGGGCAACATCGCGCAGGACATGAAGTTCGGCGACGAAGGCCTGGACACGGCGGTGGCCCGCTATCTGCCCGCGCTGCGCAGCGGCGACGGCGCCGCGCCGCGGGCGACACCGCGGCCCGATCTCATCGTGCTGCCCGAATCGGCCTTCCCGGTGCCGGTCAACGACCTGCCCGATCCGGTCCTCAGCGAGCTGGCCGACGCGCGTGCGCGCGGCGGCGCCGCCCTCATCTTCGGCGCCTTCATCGAGGAGCCGGGACGGCACTATTTCAACAGCGCGATCGGCCTGGGTCCGGACGGCATCGAACCGCAGCGCTACAGCAAGCGCCACCTGGTCCCGTTCGGCGAGTTCATCCCGCTCGGGTTCCGCTGGTTCGTCGACCTGCTGCGCATTCCGATCGGCGACCAGGAGCGCGGCGAGCGCTACCAGCCGCCGATGGCGCTGGCCGGCCAGCAGATCGCCGTCAACATCTGCTTCGAGGACCTGTTCGGGGCGCAGATCATCGATGCCTGGCACGATCCGCAGCGCACGCCGACGATGCTGCTGAACCTGTCCAACCTGGGCTGGTTCGACGATTCCATGGCACTGCCCCAGCACCTGCAGATCTCGCGCATGCGCGCGCTGGAAACCGCACGGCCGCTGCTGCGGGCGACCAACACCGGCATCACGGCCATTATCGATGCGCACGGCCGGGTCACCGACCGCCTGCCGATCCAGACCGAGGCGCTGCTCGACGGCCAGGTGCAGGGCATGAGCGGCGACACGCCCTTCACCCACGCCGGCAACCTGCCGATATTGCTGGCATGCGGCGCGACGCTGCTGCTGTGCGCCTGGCGCCGCCGGCGCGCGGCGCCGACCGTGACCTGAAACACGCCGCGGCGACGCACGGCGCCGGCGCGAAGAAACTTGAACCCGAGACGATGGACTTTGCGCCCGCAAATCCACGCTTTCCGATCGCGCGCGCTCGGTACGCTTGCCTGGATCATGCCGGTATGCGACCGGCGGACGCGGGAGACGGGCGCACCATGGGCAGCATCGAACAATTCTTCCTCGGCGGCGGCGCCCTGCCAGCCATGCCCGAGGTTGCGCGCCAGCTCATCGCCAGTTTCGACGATGAAAAGGTCGACCTGCACACCATCGTCAGCCTGGCATCGCAGGAGCAGGCGCTGGCGCTGCGCATCCTGCGCCTGGCCAATTCGCCGCACCATCGCCGTGCGCAAGCGCCCACCCGCTCGCTGTCCAGCCTCAACGACGCCGCCGGCCTGCTGGGCATGGAAAAGCTGCGCAACCTGGTCCTGGCGGCCTCCATCGCGGACGCCTTCCCCCGCGTCGAGGGCCTCGACCGCATTGCGTTCTGGAAGCACGCGGTGGCGACCGGCGGTTATGCCCGCTGGTTCGCGCGCATCATGGGCGTGGACGCCGACAGCGCCTACCTGGCCGGATTCATGCTGCGCAGCGGCCAGTTGCTGATGGCCCGCGCGCTGCCGGCCGCCATCGGCGAAGTCGAGGCCGCGAGCGTCGCGCCCGGCATGCGCCTGCTGCACGAGCAGCGCATCGTCGGCTGCACCCATGCCCAGGTGACGGCCGAGCTGGCGCGGCGCTGGCAATTGCCGCAGCGCCTGATCGACGGCTTTGCCCACGCCGCCGATCCGCTCGGCGCGCGCCCGTTCTCGCTGCTGGCGGCGCTGCTCAACATGGCCTCGGTGATGGCCGACTCCGGCGCGCTGCGGGTCCCGCCCGGCACCGCGCTCGAAGAGGCCGACCGGCCGCTGCTCGACCACCTGCGCCTGGACGTCCCGTGGCTGCAGTCCACCGCGCCCACCTACGACGAACTGACCGCCCCGGTCGACGAACTGCTGGGCTAGGGCGCGCAGCCCTCACCCCGGCCCTCCCAAAGGGAGAGGGTGAAAAGCTCCTCTGGCCCGCGCCGCGGGAGAGGGGCTGAGGGCGAGGGCCGCGTGACGTGCGCAAGGCCAAGTAGAATCCCGCCCAGCCGCCCCATCCCCCTCCACTTCCGCGGCGGCACCGGGCCATGATCACCTTTCAAGAAGCCATCCTGCGCCTGCAGGCGTACTGGAGCGAACAGGGTTGCGCGCTGCTGCAGCCGATCGACATCGAGGTCGGTGCCGGCACCTCGCACACGGCCACCTTCCTGCGCGCGATCGGTCCGGAGCCCTGGCGGGCCGCGTACGTGCAGCCGTCGCGGCGGCCGAAGGATGCGCGCTATGGCGAGAATCCCAACCGGCTGCACCAGCACCACCAGTACCAGGTGGTGCTGAAGCCCTCGCCGCCGGATATCCTGGATCTTTACCTCGGGTCGCTCGCCGCCCTGGGTATCGACACCCTGCGCAACGACATCCGCTTCGTCGAAGACAACTGGGAGAACCCCACGCTGGGTGCCTGGGGCCTGGGCTGGGAAGTCTGGATGAACGGCATGGAGATCACGCAGTTCACCTATTTCCAGCAGGTCGGCGGCCTCGAATGCCGGCCGATCACGGGTGAGATCACGTATGGGCTGGAACGGCTGACGATGTACCTGCAGGACACCGACAACGTCTTCGACCTGGTCTACACGCGCTGGCGCGACCGCGGCCGCGAGCGCGTCCTGCGCTACGGCGACGTCTTCCACCAGAACGAGGTCGAGCAGTCGCGCTACAACTTCGAGGCCTCCGACCCGGCGCTGCTGCTCGACCAGTTCCGCCACCACGAGGCGGAATCGGGCCGCCTGATGGCCGCCGAACTGGCGCTGCCGGCGTACGAAGCCCTGCTCAAGGCGGCGCACACGTTCAACCTGCTCGATGCGCGCGGCGCCATCAGCGTCACCGAGCGCGCCGGCTACATCGCCCGCATCCGCAAGCTGGCGCGGGCGGTCGCGCAGAGCTATCTGGCTGCGCGCGAGCGGCTGGGCTTTCCGATGCTGCACGCGGACGCCGGAGCCGCGCAATGAGCGGCGCCGGCGCACGCGCGACCCTGCTGGTCGAACTGCTGACCGAAGAGCTGCCGCCCAAGGCGCTGCGCGTGCTGGGCGAGGCGTTCGCCGCCGGCGTGCACCAGGGCCTGGTGCTGCACGATCTGGCCAACCCCGACCCGGGCAAGCTGCAGTACTACGCGTCGCCGCGGCGGCTGGGCGTGCGCATCGAGGACGTGCTCGCCGTGGCGCCGCAGCGGGCATTCGAGCAGAAGCTGGTGCCGGTCAGCGTGGGGCTGGACGCGCAGGGCGCACCCACCGCGGCGCTGCGCAAGAAGCTCGACGCGCTGGGCCTGCCGTACGTCGCGAGCCACCTGGCGCGCGAAAGCGACGGGCGCCAGGAGGTGCTGGTCTACCGCGGCGTGCGCCCCGGCATCGAACTGGCCGCAGGCCTGCAGGCGGCGCTGACCGAAGCCATCGAGAACCTGCCGATACCCAGGCTGATGAGCTACCAGCTGGCCGACGGCGTCACCACGGTGCAGTTCGTCCGGCCGGTGCACGCGCTGGTCGCGCTGCATGGCGCCGACATCGTCGCGGTCGCGGCGCTGGGCATGCAGGCCGGGCGCGTCACGGCCGGACACCGCTTTCACGCACCGGGCCCGCTGGCGATCACCGCGGCCGACACCTACGAAGGCCAGCTGCGCGGCCAGGGCAAGGTGCTGGCGTCGTTCGAGGACCGGCGCGCGCGCATCGTCGCGCAGTTGCGCGCGGCGGCCGAGCGCGCCGGCGCCCGGCCGGTGATGCCCGAGGCGCTGGTCGACGAAGTCACCGCGCTGGTCGAGTGGCCGGTGGTGTACGAATCGGGTTTCGACGAGGCCTTCCTGGCGGTGCCGCAGAGCTGCCTGGTCCTCACCATGCAGCAGAACCAGAAGTACTTCGCGCTGCAGGACGCCCAGGGGCGGCTGCGCAACCGCTTCCTGCTGGTGAGCAACATCGAGACGCCGGATCCGTCCGCGATCATCGCCGGCAATGCGCGCGTGGTGCGGGCCCGCCTGGCCGACGCGAAGTTCTTCTTCGACCAGGACCGGCAGCATGCGCTCGAGTCGCGGCTGGCCGGTGCCGCCAGCGTCGTCTACCACAATGCGCTGGGCTCGCAGCGCCAGCGCATCGACCGGCTGGTGCAGATCGCCGACAGCATCGCCGCGGCGCTGCCCGCGGGCGCGCGGCCCCCGGCGGGCGCGGTGACCCGCGCGGCGCTGCTGGCCAAGGCCGACCTGGGAACGCTCATGGTGGGCGAGTTCCCCGAGCTGCAGGGCCAGATGGGCACCATCTACGCCCGCCTCGAGGGCGAGGACGAGGTCATTGCGGCCGCCATCGAGGAGCACTACCGGCCGCGCTTTGCCGGCGACGCCGTGCCCGCATCGCTGGTCGGCGCCTGCGTGGCGCTGGCCGACAAGCTGGAGACCCTGGCCGGGCTGTTCGGCACGGGCGAACGGCCCAGCGGCGACCGCGATCCTTATGCGCTGCGGCGCAATGCGCTGGGGGTGCTGCGCATCCTCGAGGACAAGGCGCTGCCGCTGGAGCTGCAGCGGCTCGTCGGGCTGGCCTTCGACGCATTCGCGCCGGCCGACTTTCCCAAGGGCTTCACGCGCTGCGAGGCCGACGTCGAGCAGTTCCTGTTCGAGCGCTTGCGCGGCGCGCTGGTCGACCTGGGCTACGGCGCCCGCGAGGTCGATGCCGTACTTTCCCTGCGACCCGGGCGCATCGACCGCATTGCCGCGCGCATGGCGGCGGTGCGCGCCTTCATGCAACTGCCGGAGGCGGCCAGCCTCGCGGCAGCCAACAAGCGCATCGCCAATCTGCTCAGGAAGAGCGCAGCCGGCGCGGCCACCGCGGCAGCCGTGGATGCCGCCCTGCTGCTGGAGCCGGCCGAGCGTGCGCTGGCCGACGCCTACGAGGCGGTGGCGCCGCGCGTGGCGGCGGCCGAGGCGGCCGGCGACGATACCGCGGTGCTGCGCGCCCTGGCGCCGCTGCGCGAGCCGGTGGACCGATTCTTCGACGATGTCATGGTGCTGGTCGAGGAGCCGCGCCTGCGCGCCAACCGCCTGGCGCTGCTCGGGCGCCTGCGCGCGCTGATGAACCGGATCGCCGACATCGCGCTGCTGGCCGCCGGATGAAGACGGCGTCGGCCGGCGCGGGCGCGCCGCTGCGCTCGGCGCTCTACCTGCTGCTGCTGGTGGCGAGCGTCGCACCGTACTCGCTGGCGGTGCTGGCCTGGTCGTGGGTGCCGCAGCCGCGGCGCTACTGGCTGGTCACCGGATGGACGCGCTTTGCCGTCTTCTGCGCGCGGGTCGTCTGCGGCATCCGCTGCGAGGTGCGCGGCCGCGAGAACCTCCCCGATGGCCCCGCCATCGTGCTGTGCAAGCACCAGTCGGCCTGGGAGACGCTGTGGCTGACCACCGCGATGCCGCGCCCCCTCACGTTCGTCTACAAGCGCGAACTGCACTACCTGCCGTTCTTCGGCTGGGGGATCGCCACCCTTGGCATGATCAACATCGACCGCTCGCGCGGCAGCGACGCTTTCGAGCAGGTCGTCGAGCAGGGCAGCGCCTGCCTCGCGCGGGGCTGGTGGATCGTCATCTTTCCCGAGGGCACGCGCACGGCGCCCGGCGCGCAGCCGCACTACAAGACCGGCGGCGCGCGGCTGGCCGTGCGCACGCTGGCGCCGGTCGTGCCGATCGCCGTCAATTCCGGCGAGCTGTGGCCGCGCAAGGCCTTTCTCAAAAGACCGGGTACGATAACGGTGTCGATCGGCCCGCCAATCGAACCGGCGGGCCGCAGCGCCGGCGAGGTTGCTGCGCTGACAGAAGACTGGATCGAATCCGAGATGCACCGAATCGCCCCTCATCGCTACCCGTCCAGCGTCGGGGCGCCCGCGGGCACGCCGGCTGCGGCATGAACCGGCCGCCGAGCGCGCCGCGGCCGCGCCGCGGCGCCGGTCTCAGCGTCGCCGACGCGCCGCCGGCGCAGTTGAGCCTCGGATTCGACGCGCTGCCCGCGGCCCCGCCGCCGGCCGCCGCCGGCGCACCGGCGGCACCGGGCCGGCGCATCGTGCTGTCGGGCGACCTGTGCAATTACCAGTTGCGGCGCGCCCGGCGTCGCACCATCGGCTTCCAGATCGATGACCGCGGCCTGACGGTGAGCGCACCGCGCTGGGTGTCGCTGCGCGACATCGAGGCGTCGATCGTCGAGAAGGAGCGCTGGATCCGCACCCGGCTGGAGCAGTGGCGCCAGTGGCGCGCCAAGCGCCAGCTGCCCCAGGTGGTGTTCGCCGATGGCGGCAGCCTGCCGTTCCTGGGCGCCCGGCTCACGTTGCGGCTGCGCGCCGACCTGCGCGACAGCGCGCTGGCAGCCGGCGCCGACGGCGACGAACTGCGCCTGGCACTGCCCGCCGACGCCGCCGAGGCCCAGGTGCGCGACGCGGTGCAGGCGTGGCTCAAGGAACAGGCGCACCGCGTGCTCGATGAACGCCTGCGGGCGCTGAGCGGCCGCAATGGCGTGCAGTACTCCTCATGGGCATTGTCGTCGGCGCGTTCGCAGTGGGGCTCCTGCGGCGCCGACGGCCGCATCCGCCTCAACTGGCGCCTCGTGCACTTTTCGTTGCCGGTGATCGACTACGTCGTGGCCCACGAACTGGCACACATCAAGGAGCTCAACCACGGCCCGCAGTTCTGGGCCCAGGTGGCGCGCCTGCTCCCGGGCTTCGAGGCTGCGCGCGACCACATCAAGAACGAGGACCTGGGCAGCCTGCCGCTTTAGCGGCGACGGCGTACCGGCCGGCGCTACGGCTGCGCCGGCGGCGCGCCGGCGGCGCCGATCAGCTCCACCTCGGCGCCGCGGGCGCGCAACTGGCTTTGCAGGTGATCGAAGGCCTCGGGCACGGCGGCCGGCGCCCCCTTGACGCCAAGTTCAATATGGCGGCGCGCGGGACGGCCATCGCGCCCGTCGCCCACGGACGGCAGGCTGAACGTGCGCACGCCGGCAAAGCGCGCCTCGATCTCCTGCATCAGCGGGGTGATCGACGACTCGGGCATCTCGTAGACCAGCAGCGCACGCTCGAGCTGCGGGCGGCTGTGGAACAGCGCGCGATAGTGCGTCTCCAGCACCCAGTCGATCATCGGCCAGGCCATCACCGGGAAGCCGGGAACGAAATAGTGGCGGGCGACGGCGAAGCCCGGGATGCCGTTGAACGGATTGGGGATGACGCCGGCCCCGCGCGGGAACTCGCCCATCATGAGCACGCGCCGGCCTTCGGGCGTGGACAGGTCGGTGATCCCGCGCCTGGCCACCGCCTGGGCAATATCCGCGCGTGCCTGCGGATGCAGCACCAGGTCGACGCCGAGCGCCGCCGCCGCGGCCTGGCGCGTATGGTCGTCGGGCGTGGCGCCGATGCCGCCGCAGCTGAATACCGCGTCCTCGCTCGCCAGGCTGCGGCGCAAGGCCGCCTCCAGCGCCGGCGGTTCGTCCGGCAGAAACTGCGCCCACGACAGCGCGAGGTCGCGCGCGCGCAGCGTCTCGATGACGTGCGCCAGATGGCGATCGGCGCGCCGCCCCGAAAGGATCTCGTCGCCGATTACATACAGCCCGAATCGCGTCACGCCCCGCTCCTGGTCTGGCGCCGGCAAGCGGTGAAGCCGGCGAAATGCGCGGTCTTCGCCGAGGAGTTGCGCGGCTCCGTCGCGCAATAGCATCGAATGCCGGGAAATTCCCACCGGTGTTACGTTTCGTTACAAGTGCCCCTCAATGGACCCGCTGGCGGGCCGTAACGCCAAGTGTCGGGCGAACAAGCGGTCATTTCCGGCCGCACGCCGCGACGCCTCATGGCCCTGACGAACGGGACCTCCGGGGGCGCAACGGGTGAAAGGATTTGCCATGAGCATCCAGGGATTCAGTTCCGGCATATACGGGTATCTGCCGATCGGCGCCAGCGCCACCAGCGCGAGCACCGGCACGGGCAGCGCGCAAAGCGCAACCGCGGCGCCGGCGCAAGCGCAGGATTCGGACGGCGACAACGACGGCAGCCGCGTCGGCGGCGGCGCGAACGGATTCAAGGCCTTCATCGACGCCGTCTTCCAGGCTTTCAGCCAGAGCGGCCTGGCGGGCGGCGCCAGCGCCACCACGGCGCCGGCATCGGCCGGCAGCACGCCGGCCGGCGCCGCGCCGACGACGACGACGACCACGACATCGACCTCGACATCGACCGCACCGGCCAGCACGACACCGGCCACGACCGCAGCCAGCAGCACGACGGCCGCCAGCGGCACGCCCACGGCCAGCGCCGTGCTGAACGCGTTGCACACCTTCCTCGATGATCTCTTCTCGGCGCTGGGCGCGGCCGGAGGCGGCAATGCTGCCGCCCGCGGCCACGACAGCGACGGTGACGGCGACCATGGTCATGAAGGCGGCGGCGCGGGCGGTGCAGCGCAGGCGCTGCAAAACCTGATTGCCGGCCTGGGCGTCACGCCGTCCGCGCCAGGTTCTGCGCCGGCGGCGGGCAGCGCCGCCAGCACGGCGACCGGCACCAGTGCGCCTGCGTCAGCGGCCGCGACGCCGGCCGCGACGGCCGCCGCCGGCGCCCCGGCCAGTGCGCCCGCCACGGCGAGCGCGAGCGCCCCCGCCAGCACCGTGCTCAATTCGAACCCGAACGCCACCAGCACGCCCGCCGCCGGCGGACACCATCACCACCACCATGCGCGCGTCAACGACGCCTACAACGGCGGCAACAGCCTGGTCAACGCGCTGCAAAAGCTCATTTCGAGCCTGACCACCGGTTCGTCGGGCACGGGTGCCGCGGCCCCGGCCGCCAGCACGACGGCTGCAGCCGCGACGAACACGGCATCGTCATCGTCGACGACCGCCGCCCCGGGCACCACGGCCGCATCCGGCACGACGAGCGGCGCCAATGCCCCCGCGTCTGCAAGCGACCCGCTGGCCACGCTCAAGGCCGACTTCCAGGCCCTGGTCAGCGCACTCACGCCGGCCGGCGGCGGCGCGCCGACCCTCGTGGGCTTTTTGCAGAACCTCGCGTCGGACCTGGGCGGCGGCGGCAACGGCACTGCGGCGGTGGGCACGAACGGCGGGCTGGTGAACACCACGGCCTGAGAACGGCGCTATCGCCCCTTCCATGGAGGGGCGGGCTCGTTCGAATGACAGCAGCCCTCACCCCGGCCCTCTCCCGGAGGGAGAGGGTGAGAACGGGCTGCGCGTGGGGTCGAGTCCTCACCCCGGCCCTCTCCCGGAGGGAGAGGGTGAGAACGGGCTGCGCCTGGGGTCGAGTCCTCACCCCGGCCCTCTCCCGGAGGGAGAGGGGGAAAAGCTCCAGCGTCACAGCGATTGGCTCCCCTCGCCCGCGCCAGCGGGAGAGGGGCCGGGGGTGAGGGCGGGGGCAGATGCAACCCCGGTCGATGCCCGCCCCTACCGCAGCACGCTCTCCCACACCTTTTCCAGCCGCTTCACGCTCACCGGCTGCGGCGTGCGCAACTCCTGCGCGTACAGCGAGATGCGCAGCTCCTCGAGCAGCCAGCCGAAATCGCGCAGACGCTCGTCGTGCACACCCTTGCGCGCCGCCAGTTCCCGCAGCCAGCGGGACTGCAACGGCAGGACCTCGCGGCTGCGCGCGGCATCGCGCGCCGGATCGGCCCTGAGCTTGTCCACGCGCAGGCCGATCCCCTTGAGGTAGCGCGGCAGGTGCGCCAGCACGGCCGCGGGCGTATCGACCACGAAGCGCCGCCCCAGCAGGCGCGCCAGTTGCTGTTCCATGTCCTGGCGCGCGGGATCGCCGGCGCGCAGGCCCGCGAGCTTGCGCTGGGCCGCCGCGGCCTCGTCGACGATCTGCGCGACCAGGCGCCCGATCTCCTGGGCCACGAGACCCAGCCGCCCGCGCGCCACTTCCTTGCGTGCCAGGAACTGCTCCCGGTCCTGCGGCCAGGGTTCGGCCAGGCAGACGCGATCCACCGCGGCGGTGAGCACCTGTTCGACCAGCGGGTCGAGCTGGCCCGGCGCCGCCAGGCTGCGCGCGCGCATCTGCACCGGCGCCAGCGCCGCCTGGCTCTTCTCCAGGGACTGCAATGGCTGGCGCAGCTGCAGCCGGAACAGGCGGCGCAGCCCGCCGCGCTGCGCATCGCGCGCCGCCACCGGGTCGTCGAAGACCTCCAGCGTGCAATGGGCGCCCTGGTCGACCAGGGCCGGGTAGCCGATCAGTTCCTGGCCGGCACGGCGGATTTCCTGGCGCTGCGGCAGCGCGCCGAAGTCCCAGTCGGTGATCGGCGCCGCTTGCGCGGCACCGCCGCTGCCTGCGGGCGCCGATGCCGCCGCCAGATCGCGAAAGCTCTGCTGGATGCGGGCGGCGAATTCGGAGCGCAATGCCGCCAGGTTGCGGCCCATGGCGAGCTGGCGGCCGTCGGCGTCGACGACCTTGAAATTCATCGTCAGGTGCGCCGGCACGGCCTCGAGCTTGAAGTCGGCGGCCGCGCAGGCCACGCCCGTCTGCGCGCGGATGTCGGCGATCAGCGCATCGACCAGCGCGCCGCGCGCGCCGTCGGCCGGCGGCGGGTGGCGTTCGACGAACGCGGCCGCGAAGGCCGGCAGCGGCACGCAGGCGCGGCGCAGCTTCTGCGGCAGCGACTTGAGCAGCTGCAGCACCTTTTCCTTGAGCATGCCCGGGACCAGCCATTCGCAGCGCAGCGCGTCGACCTGGTTGAGCGCGAACAGCGGCACGCGTGAGCGTCACGCCGTCGCGCGCGCTGCCCGGTTCGAAGTGGTAGGTCAGCGCCATGCGCGCGCCGCGCACGGCCAGCTCCTTCGGGAAGAGCTCGGTGGCGGCCGCACTGGCCTCGTGCCGCATCAGCGCGTCGCGCGACAGATACAGCAGCCGCGGCTGCGCGCGCTCGGCCTCGGCGCGCCAGCGCTCGAAGCCGGCGCCATCGCAGACGGCGGGCGGCACGACGGCATCGTAGAAGGCGGCGATCTGCTCGTCGTCGACCAGCACGTCGGGCCGCCGCGTACGGTGCTCGAGCTCGCGGATCTCGTCGATCAGCTTGCGGTTGTGCGCGAAGAACGGCGCGCGCGTCTCCCACTGGCCGGCCACCAGGGCCTCGCGGATGAAGATCTGGCGCGCGTGCGCCGGATCGATCGGGCCGTAGGGCACGCGCCGCTGCACGTAGACCGGCAGGCCGTACAGCGTGCCGCGCTCCAGCGCCACGACCTGCGCCGCTGCGCTTTTCCCAGTGCGGGTCGCCGTGGCTGCGGCGCAGCAGGTGGCGCGCCGCAGCGCTCGATCCACACCGGGTCGACGTCGGCCACCGTGCGCGCGTACAGGCGCGAGGTCTCGACCAGTTCGGCGGCGACGATCCAGCGCGCCGCCCGGCGCGCCTTGGGCGAACCCGGCCACAGGTGGAACTTGATGCCGCGCGCGCCCAGGAAGGGCGGTTCGCGGCGATCCGCCGGGTCGACGTCGCCGCTCTTCATGCCGACGTTGCCGAGCAGCCCGGTCAGCAGCGCGCGGTGCACCTGCTCGTAGGTCGCCGCGCTTGCGTTCACGCGCCAGCCCTGCTCGCCCACGATCTGCAGCAGCTGGCCGTGCACGTCGCGCCATTCGCGCACCCGCCGGCCGTTGATGAAATCCTGGCGCAGCTCCTCGGCCAGGTGCCGGTTCGACTTCTTGTGCTCGACGCGCTCCTGCAGCGCGTTCCACAGCCGCAGGAACGTGCAGGAAGTCGGACTTCTCGTCGGCGATGGCGCCGGTGCGCCTCGTCGGCGGCCTGCTGCTGGCCCGGCGGGCGCTCGCGCGGATCCTGCACCGACAGCGCCGCGGCGATGATCAGCACCTCGTGCAGGCATGCTGGTCGCGCGCCGCCAGCAGCATGCGGCCGATGCGCGGGTCCAGCGGCAGGCGCGCCAGTTCGCGGCCGATGGCGGTGAGCGCGGTGTCGTCGTCGACGGCGCCGAGCTCGTTCAGCAGCTGATAGCCGTCGGCGATCGCGCGCGGCGGCGGCGGATCGATGAACGGGAAGCGCTTCGGGCTCGCCCAGGCCTGCGGCGCTCATGCGCAGGATCACCGACGCCAGCGACGAGCGCAGGATCTCCGGGTCGGTGAAGCGCGGCGCGCGCTGGCCAGGTCGGTCTCGTCGTACAGGCGGATGCAGATGCCGTCGGCCACGCGGCCGCAGCGGCCGGCGCGCTGGTTGGCGGCGGCCTGCGAGATCGGCTCGATCGCAACTGCTCGACCTTGTTGCGATAGCTGTAGCGCTTGACGCGCGCCAGGCCGGTGTCGACGACGTAGCGGATGCCGGGCACCGTCAGCGAGGTCTCGGCGACGTTCGTGGCCAGCACGATGCGCCGCGCGTCGACGGGCGGAACACGCGCTCCTGCTCCTCGGCCGACAGCCGCGCGAACAGCGGCAGGATCTCCGTGTGCGGCGGGTGGTGCTTGCGCAGCGCCTCGGCCGGTCTCGCGGATCTCGCGCTCGCCGGGCAGGAACACCAGCACGTCGCCGCGGCCGGCGCGGCAAGTTCGTCGACGGCATCGATCGATCGCCTGCACCTGGGTCTTGGGTTCGGCCGCGTGCGGTCCCGGCACGGGCCCCGGCGCGCCCGCAGCGGCGGCGCGCGCGGCCGGCCGGCCGCGCGGCGCCAGCGTCGGTGTCGTCGAACGGACGGTAGCGCACCTCGACCGGATACAGGCGGCCCGACACGCGCAGCACCGGCGCCGGTGCGCCGGCGTGCGCGAAGTGCTGCGCGAAGCGCTCGGCGTCGATCGTGGCCGACGTGACGATCACCTTCAGGTCGGGGCGCCGCGGCAGCAGCTGGTGCAGGTAGCCGAGCAGGAAATCGATGTTCAGGCTGCGTTCGTGCGCCTCGTCGATGATGATCGTGTCGTAGGCGCGCAACTGCGGATCGGTATGCGTTTCGGCCAGCAGGATGCCGTCGGTCATCAGCTTGATGCGCGCGCCGGGGCGCGTCTGGTCGGTGAAGCGCACCTTGAAGCCGACCACCTGGCCCAGCGGCGTGCCCAGTTCCTGCGCGATGCGGCGCGCGACGCTCGAGGCGGCGATCCGGCGCGGCTGCGTGTGGCCGATCAGGCCCTGTGCGGCCGCGCCCCAGCGCCAGGCAGATCTTGGGCAGCTGCGTGGTCTTGCCGGAACCGGTCTCGCCGCAGACGATGACGACCTGGTGGGCCGCGATCGCCGCGCCGATCTCGGCGCGCCGGCCGTTGATGGGCAGTTCGTCGTCAAAGGCGATCGACAGGCCTGACTCGTCGGGTCCGGCGTCGGAACCCTGGTGTTCGGCAGCGTTTTGCACACGATGGCCCTGGCGATACCGGAGGCATGTCCGGGGCGCGAAGTATACTTTTGCCCTCGCCGTCATGAACGATCATCCGCCCCCGCCCGCCATTCACCCCGCCCCGCCGGCGGCGGCGCCACGCCCGCACCGGCCGCGGCCCGCGAAGCGCTGTCGCAGGCCCAGTTCGTCGCCTGGCTGCGCGAGGTCGCGCCATACGTGCATGCGCACCGCGGGCGCACCTTCGTGGTCGGCTTCGGCGGCGAACTGATCGAGGACGGGCGCCTCGAAGGCCTGGTCCACGACCTGTCGCTGCTGCAGGCGATGGGCATCCGCCTGGTCATCGTGCACGGCTCGCGGCCGCAGGTGCAGCGGCTGCTCGCGCTCAAGCAGGTGCCCTCGACCTTCGTCGCCGGTCGGCGCATCACCGATCGCAGCCTCGCTCGAATGCGTCAAGGAGGCCGCCGGCGCGATTCGCCTGGGCGTCGAGGCGGCGTTCTCCCAGGGCCTGCCCAATACGCCGATGGCCAACAGCCGCATCCGGGTGGTGAGCGGCAATTTCGTCGTCGCGCGCCCGGTCGGGATCCTCGACGGCATCGACCTGCAGCACACGGGCGTCGTGCGCAAGGTCGACGTCGACGCCATGCGCGCCAGTCTGGAGAGCGGCTACCTGGTGCTGCTGTCGCCGCTCGGGTTTCTCGCCGACGGGCGAAGCCTTCAACCTCACGATGCAGGATGTCGCCGCCAGCACGGCGATGGCGCTCAAGGCCGACAAGCTCATCCTCGTCGGCGCCGGCGCCGGCGTGCAGGACCGCGACGGCGAACTGCTGGCCGAACTGTCGGCGGCCGACGCCGAGCGTCGCATCGCCGAGGGCGGCCTGGACGAGGCCTGCGCGACCGACCTGGGCCACATGCTCAAGGCCTGCCGCGGCGGCGTCTCGCGCGCCCACCTGATCCCGGCGCGTCTGGACGGCGGCATCCTCATCGACCTGTTCACGCACAGCGGCGTCGGCACGATGCTCACGCCCCGGCGACCTCGAAGCGCTGCGCGAGGCCGGCCCGGACGACGTCGGCGGCATCCTGCGCCTGATCGCGCCGCTGGAAGAGGACGGCACGCTGGTCAAGCGCCCGCGCGAGGTGATCGAACGCGAGATCGGCCAGTTCTCGGTGCTCGAGCACGACGGCGTCATCTTCGGCTGCGCGGCGCTGTTCGCCTACCCGCACGAGGACGCATCGGCGAGATGGCCTGCCTGACGGTGAACCCCGATCAGCGCGAGACTCGGCGACGGCGAGCGCCTGTTGCGGCGCATCGAGGCGCGCGCGCGCGCCGGCGGGCTCAAGCGCCTGTTCGTGCTCACCACGCGCACCACGCACTGGTTTCTCAAGCGCGGTTTTACAATCGCCGCGGTCGAGGATCTGCCGCCGCGAACGCCAGCGCCATGTACAACTGGCAGCGGCGCTCGCAGATCCTCATCAAGGCGCTGTAGCGCGACCGACGCGCGCGCAGGACGGACATCGCAACGAGGACGGCACATGGCACGCATGGTCAACTGCATCAAGCTGGGCCGCGAATCCGAGGGCCTGGATTTTCCGCCGGTCCCCGGCGAATTCGGCAAGAAGCTGTACGAATGCGTCTCCAAGGAAGCCTGGGCGCAGTGGCAGCGCCACCAGACGATGCTGGTCAACGAGAACCGCCTCAACCTCTCCGATGTGCGCGCGCGCCAGTACCTGCGCACGCAGATGGAGGAGTACTTCTTCGGCACCGGCGGCGACGTGCCGGCCGGCTACGTGCCGCCGGCCGCCTACGCCGCGCTCAATCGCCGCAACGCTAGGGGTCCCGCACAAAACCGCGACGGTGTCGCGGTCCTGAAGGCAACTCGGGACGGGTGAGAAAAACCCTTGGAACCTGATCAAGTTAACACTTGCGCAGGGAAGCGTGCGGCCATTTCCCGGGGTTGCAACACGCACGTCGCATTGCACCCGCTGTGGCCCGGCGACTCCCTGCCATCGATGCCGGGAGTCGCAACATGGCATATTCCATCCAAACACCCGCGCCGGCCGCCCGGCGCGCGCGCCGGCGTACGCTCGCCCGCCTCGTTGCTGTCTGCGGCGTCCTGACAGGCGCCGCCGCGGCCGCGCAGCAACCTCCGCCGCCGCCACCGTCCGTGCAGGACGCAGCCGACGGCAGCAATGCCGCCGCCGGCACGCTGGCGCCCATCGTCGTGCTGGGCGAACGCGCCGGCGCCGGCAGCCTGACGTCCTTCACCTCGGCGCCGCTGGCGGCCACGCCGCTGTCGATCGACGTCATCAACGCCGCCGACCTGCTCGAACGCGGCGTCAACAGCCTGTCCGCGGCCATCCGCACCGACCCGTCGGTCGGCGACAACTACAACACCTTCGGCTACGTCGAGGCGCTGCAGATCCGCGGCTTCACCCTCAATGAACTGCTCAACTACCAGCGCGACGGCATGACGGTGAGCAGCCACGTGCCGGTGGCGCTGGAAAACAAGGAAAGCATCGACATCCTCAAGGGCAGCCTCGGGCATGCTGGCCGGCAGCAGCGCGCCCGGCGGCCTGGTCAACTACGTGCTCAAGAAGCCCACGCACGACACGCTGGTGCAGCTGGACACCCTCGTGTCCGAGCGCGGCTCGGTGCTGGTGCACGGCGACTTCGGCGGCCAGCTCGACACCGGCACGCCGATCGGCTATCGCATCAACGTGGCGGCCGAGGAGCGCCGCCCGGAGATCGACAGCGCCTGGTCCAAGCGCACGTTCCTGAGCGGATTCTTCGACTGGCACGCGGGACCGGACACCCTGCTGCAGGTCGAATTCGAGCATCAGCGGGTGCGCGAGACCAGCGTGCCCGCCTTCGCCCTGCTCGATGGCCACAACAGCGGCGTCGCCGACACCCTGCCGCCGCCCATCGATCCGCGCCTCAACCTGAACGCCCAGCCGTGGACGCAGCCGTTCGAGAGCAGCAGCACCGACGCCTCGGTGCGGCTGCAGCAGCGCCTGGACGCGCACTGGGAGCTGCTGGCCGCGCTGGCGACCCAGCGCAGCACGACCAACGACCGGATCGCATTCCCCGACGGCTGCTCCAGCCTGGACGCCGCGCACAACAGCCTGCCGGGCGGACCCGGCAACTATTACCTGTACAACGGCATGTGCAGCAACTACAACGTCGACATCTACCAGTACATCAGCAACGACGAGGTGCGCAACACCAACAGCGCCGACGCCCACCTGCACGGCCAGGCGACGCTGCTCGGCGCCGCACACGAAGTCACGCTCGGCCTGAAGAGCACCCGCTACAGCGAGCGCTATCCGCCGGCACAGGCCTACAACTACGTCGGCACGATCAACGCGCTGGCACCGACGCCGCTGCCGGCCAACGCGGCGGCGCTGAACGCCAACGCCCCGCTCGACACCGACCTGCAGGAGCTGTACGCCTTCGACGTGGCGCACTTTGCCACGCGCTGGTCGACCTGGGTGGGCATGCGCTTCACGCGCATCACGCAGGACAGTTCGCTGACCGACGGCAGCGAAGCCACGTCGCTGCAGCAGCACCTGCTCACGCCCTGGGCCGGCGTGGGCTACGTGCCCTGGGATGGCGGTTTCGCCTACGCATCGGCCGGCAGCGGCGTCGAGGTGGGCAACGTGCCCAATCACACCGCCTACGTCTTCACCGGGCAGGCCCTGGCCTTCGCCAATGCCGGCCAGGTGCTGCCGGCCCAGCGCAGCCGCCAGGTCGAACTGGGCTTCAAGCAGCGGGCCGGCCAGGACCTGTCGCTGGACGCCGCGCTGTTCCGCATCACCCGGCCCTTCGCCGACAACGTGCCCGTGTCCAGCGGCTGCCCGGCGCCGCAGACGCAGTACTACGACCTTTGCGCGCTGCAGGTCGCCGGCGCCCGCGTCGAGCGCCACCAGGGGGTGGAGCTGAGCGCGCTTTGGCAGGCGCTGGCGCAGCTGCAATTGCGCGCCAGCGCCATGGCGCTGGATGCGCGCACGATCACGGCAGTGGACCCGGCCTGGGTGGACAAGCGGGCCACCAACGTCGCGCCGCTGAGCGCGTCGCTGCAGGCCGGCTGGACGCCGCCGGCGCTGCCCGGCTTCGCCTGGACCAATATCCTGACCTACGCGGGCCACAAGCCGGTGCTGCCCGACGGCTCGCTGGACCTGCCCTCGTACTGGCAATGGGATACCGCCATGCACTATTCGCGGGTCATCGACGGCCTGCACTGGACCTGGCGCGCCGGCGCCGACAACCTGACCGGACGCCAGTACTGGCGCGAAGCGCCGATGGCGCCATGGGGGTCGTTCTACCTGTTTCCGGCCGCGGCGCGCACCTTGCGCGTCGGCGCCAGCCTGTCCTGGTAGCAGCGCCCGCCCGGGCCGCGGCCGCGCCCGGCCAAGTCGTGCTAAACATCGGGCGATGAAACCCGCCGGTTCCCTGCCTGCCGACTACGTCGCGCCGCGCCGCGCGCTGCGCCCGGACCTTCCGGGGCCGCCGGCGCTGACCGTCGCCGACGGCTACGCCGCCCTGGCCGCCTGCACCGACGATGCTGCGCGCGCCGGGGCGACGGCGGCGCTGATCCTGGCGATCTTCGATCAGTTCTATCGCCGCCTCTGCGAATACCCGTACGAAGCCCAGTGCGCCTTCGAAGGCCGCGATGCGCATGCCGCGGTACGCATCAGCCAGGAGCGGCTCGACCTGTACAGCCGGACCATCACCGAGCACGGCCCGCGCATCCGCGCGGTGTATCCGGCGCTGTCGGAAAACGCGCCGGCCTGGGACGCGATCGACGCGCGATTTGTCGCGATGATCGTCGACCGCTACGAGGCCGACATCGCCTTCAGCTTCGCGCACTCGCTGCGGCGCAATATCGGCCACGAATTGTGGCGCCCGGTGGCGTATTCGTTTCCGCCGCCGAGCCGGCGCCGCGCCCTGTCGATGGCCTCGGTGTACCGCCGCCTGCCGGTGATCGGCGCGATCGACGCGGACCTGCTGGAGACCGCCCTGCAGGCGCCCGGCTTCGCGGTGCCGTTTCGCGACCTGCGCGGCGACGCGCTCAAGGTGCTCGAGCGCCTGCGCACGCTCTTTGCGCCCGGTGATCCGCGCGGGCAGCCCGTGAGCCTGGACGTGGTGCAGGCCGGCTTCTTTCGCGACCGCTACGCGTTCGTGGTGGCGCGCTGGACGCTGGCCGACGGCCAGCGCGTGCCGCTGGTGGTGGCGCTGCTCAACGGCCCGGACGGCATCCGCGCCGACGCCGTGCTGCACGAGACGGCCGACATCCACAGCCTGTTCAGCTCGGCGCTGGCCAATGTCCACGTGACGACCCGCCTCTATTACCAGACCTGCGTCTTCCTGTTCAGCCTGATGCCGTTGCGGCCGCTGGGGCATCACTACTCCACCATCGGTTTCAATCACGTCGGCAAGGTCGCGATACTCGACGAGATCGCCGAACAGGTGCGCCGCAGCGGCCAGCGCCTGCAACGCTCGCCGGGCGTCCCCGGCACGGTCGCGCTGGGCTTCACGTTCGATGCCTGCTCGTACCACCTGAAGGTGATCCGCGACCGGCCCACCAAGGCCTACAAGTGGGGCGAGTATCCGGGAACGGCCGCGGTGGTGGACAAGTACCGCGCGGTGCACGAGATCAACCGCGCCGGCAGCATGCTCGACAACGTGATGTATTTCAACCTGCGACTGGACCGGGAGCTCTTCGACGCGGCGCTGCTCGAGGAAATCTGCCAGCAGGCGGCCGGCAGCGTGCACGTCGACGCCGAGGGCGTGCTGATCCGCTCGCTGATCGTGCAGTTGAAGATAGTGCCGCTGCCGGTGTACCTGGAGCAGGCCGACGCGGCGCAGACCTGCGCCGCGATGGCGAGCCTGGGCGAATGCATCCGCAACAATGCGGCGACCAACATCTTCAACAAGGACCTTGACTCGCGCAATTACGGCGTGGGCCGGTACGGACGCGTATTGCTGTTCGACTACGACGCCGTCGAAAAGCTGACCGACGTGAAGATCCGCACCAATCTCGACCGCGAGGCCGGCGAGGACTCGCCGCCGGACTGGTTCTTCGAGGAAGGCACCATCTTCCTGCCGGAGGAACTCGAGTCGGGCATGCAGTTCCGCAGCCGCTTTGCGCGCCAGTGCTTCCGCCAGGTGAACGCCGACCTGCTCGGCGTCGACTACTGGCAGCAGATGCAGGACCGCCTGCTGCGCGGCGAGGTGCCGGAACTGAGCATGTACCCGGAGACCAGCCGCCTGCCCTGAGCGCGCCGGCGCCGGGCCGCCTCAGGCGACCACGCGGGCCGGACGCAGCAGCCGCACCTCGTGCTGCGCGACGGGTATCTGGATGCCGCGCTGGCGCAGCGCCGCGACGATCTGCACGTTCAGTTCGCCTTCGACGGCGCCGAAGTCGGCGACAGCCACCCAGGGCCGCGCCGCGATCTCGATCGCCGATCTGCCCAGGGCCGACACCTGGATCACCGGCGCCGGCTCCGACAGCACCCGCGGGTGCGCGCGCACCACCGCATCGACGGCCGCCAGCGCGGCCGCCAGGTCGCTGCCGTAGGCGACGCCGACGCTGACGCCGGTCTGGCGCATGCGGCCGTAGTTGTGCAGGATCTCGCCGACGATCTTGCGGTTGGGAACGACCACGCGCGAGCGGTCGGCGTGCAGCAGCACGGTGTTGAAGAGCGAGATCGACTCGACCGTGCCGTCGACGCCGACGATGGCGATCGACTCGCCGAGCCGGTACGGCTTGGTGAAGATGATGGTCAGTCCCGCCACCACGTTGCTCAGCACGCCCTGCGTTGCCAGGGCGACGCCCGCGCCGGCGACGCCCAGCCCGGCGATCAGCGGCAGCAGCTCGACCCCCAGGTTCTGCAGCGCCAGGATGAGGAAGAGGCCGACCACGAGCACGCGCACCAGGCGCACGAGCAGCATGCGCGCCGGCGGCTCGAGCTGGATCCGCACCAGCGTCCGGTCGGCCGCGCGGCCGACCATGCGGGCGACGAGCATGCCGGCCACCAGAAAGAGCAGCGCGACCACGATCCTGGGGCCGAAGCGCACCGCCATCTCGACCAGGGTGGCCTGGGCATGGTCGAGGGTCCTGAGCTGGTTGTCCATGATGCGGCTTGCCTCCCCTAGGCGAACTTGCTGTCCAGGTGCGCCTGGAAGCGCGCCAGATCGATGATGCGCCGTTCGTGGACGCCACGGCCGATGGTCTCGCCGCCGTCGCGCGCCTGGACGGCGAAGGTGATCGTGCGCCCGTCCACCGCGGTGACCTGCGCCTCGCCGACCACGCGGCGCCCGACCGGCGTCGCCGCCAGGTGCTGCACGTCGACGCGGGTGCCCAGCGCGGTCGTGCCGGGGTCCAGATACGGCTTGATGGCGTTGAGCGCCGCGTTTTCCATGATCAGCACCAGCATCGGCGTGGAAAAGACCGCGGGCAGCGTCAGGTCCTTGAAGCGGTTGGCAAGGTGCTCGTCGCTGACGACGAGCTCGAAGCTGCCGCTTGCGCCTATCGGTATGGTCGGCATGGCAAACCTCCTCTACCCGGCCCCGCGCGGGCGCGTCAGCCGCGCCCGACGAACGGCATCTTCGGGGCCATTATGGTCATGAACAGGATATTGGCATCGAGCGGCAATCCGGCCATGTGCACGACCGCCTGCCCCACGTGCGCGACATCCATGCGCGCCTCGGCAACGCGCGTGCCGTTGGCCTGCAGTATGCCCCCGGCCATCGGCTCGGTCATGGCGGTGGCCGCGTTGCCGATGTCGATCTGGCCGCAGGCGATATCGTGCTCGCGCGCGTCCAGCGCGATCGACTTGGTGAGGCCGGTGATCGCGTGCTTGCTGACCGTGTAGGGCCCCGACAGCGGGCGCGGCACATGCGCCGAAATCGAGCCGTTGTTGATGATGCGGCCGCCGCGCGGCCGCTGGCGCTTCATGATGCGCAGCGCTTCCTGGGCGCACAGGAACGCGCCGCTCACGTTGGTATTGAGCACCGCCATCCACTGCTCGTAGGTGACGTCCTCCAGGGGCACCGCCGGGGCCGACACTCCGGCGTTGTTGAAGAGCAGGTCGAGGCGCCCGAACGCGGCCAGCGTCGCCGCAAAGAGCGCCTTGACGGCGCGCAGATCGCCGACGTCGCAGGCGTGCACCAGCGTGTCCGCGGCGGAGGCGCCCAGCCCGGCGGCCACGCGTCCGAGGGGCTCCGCGCGCCGGCCGGCGAGCACCACCCGGTAGCCGGCGCCGTGCAGGGCCGCGGCGACGGCGGCGCCGATGCCGGAACCGGCCCCCGTCACCAGCGCGACGCGGCGCGGCGCCGGGTCGTCGCGGCCGGCGGCGCCGGGCGGATGCGGGCGGTCCCGGTCAGCGGTCATCGGAGGCCTGCGCGGGCGCGCGCGCGTCGGCCGCGCCGGCCGGATCGGGGATGAGGCGCATGCCGCGCCGGTACGTTTCGGCGATGACGAACAGGTTGCCCGCCGGCGTGGCGATCGTGTAGGCGCGCGACGCGGCCGCATCGGGTGCGCCGACCCGGCTCCAGAGCTGCGCGCACAGGATCTGCGCGACCTCGTCCGGGAGGCGATGGCGCCGCACCCAGAGCGACTCGAGCAGCGGCCCGATCGGGATCGCACCGCTGTCCAGGCCGCGGCGCAGCGGTTCGTCCAGGCCGTCGAGCGCCACGTACACGAGGTTGTCCATCATGACCTCGCCGTTGGCCGCCAGCGACGTCACGCGATAGATGAAATCGGTGCCGGCCAGGATCGGGCGGATCGCGTCGGGCACGCTGCGCGTCACCTCCTGGTGCCAGACCTTCAGCGTCAGCGGCGTGCCGGCGACCGCCTGGCAGATGCGCGTCGTCGATCCGTCCTGCGCCAGCAGCAGGCGCAGCAGCCAGTGCTGGCGCGCCTGCTCGGCCGCATCGACGGTCGTATCGAGGAACGTGCGGCGGACCGGCGCCGCAGCGCCGGCGGCCGGATGATGCGGCGATTGCGGTCACGGTATTCCCAGGAGTCTTGTGGGTTTGCAGGCTCAGGCGCCATTGCGGATGACGCTTGCAGTATGCGATCGCCGGCCTGCGTATTTTGCGGCAATTGCGGCCCGGCCATCGGCTGCAGGAAGAAATGCTCGAAAGTCGAGACCGGCGAACGCCTCGGGCATGGCGCCGGCCTGGGGAAATACCAGCTTGAGTTCGTTGCCGCGCGCAGCACGCAGCGCGCGCGCCGGCCTTGGGGCTGACGCAGATCCAGTCGATGCCCGCCGGCGCGGCCTGCGTGCCGTTGGTCTCGACCGCCACGTCCCAGCCGCGCGCAGTGCAGTTCGGCCAGCAGCGGCGCGTCGAGCTGCAGCAGCGGCTCGCCGCCGGTGCAGACGACGAACGGGCGCACGGCCGGCCGGCCGCGCGGCGGGCCATTGCGCCTGCAGCGCGTCGACCAGGGCCGCGGCGGTCGGCGAAGCGTCCGCCGTCCGCGCCGTCGGTGCCGACGAAGTCGGTATCGCAGAAGCGGCAGACGGCGCGTCGCGGTCGCGCTCGAGGCCGGACCACAGGTTGCAGCCGGCGAAGCGGCAGAACACGGCCGGCCGGCCGCTGTGCGCGCCCTCGCCCTGCAGCGTGTAGAAGATTTCCTTGACCGCGTAGGTCATGGCATTGCTCGGGCTCGGCGCGCCGCTCAGACCGGCAGCGCCGGCCGGCGCCGCGCCCCACTGCAGCAGGCGCCGCAGCCGCGCGGTCTCGTACAGGTCGATGCGTTCGATCTGCGGCAGCAGCCGGCCGCGGCCTGGCGCGCGCACCCAGTGCGCGATCGCCGCCGCGCCGCCGTCGGCCACGCCGGGCAGCTCGTGCAGCGGCTGGTGGTCCAGGCGCTCGAAGACCGGGCTGAACAGCGCCTTGACGTCGCCGAAATCGATGGTCCAGCCGTGCACCGCATCGAGCGGCGCCACCAGGTGCAGGCGCAGCCGGTAGCTGTGCCCGTGCACTGCGCGCCGCGCCATCGCCGGCCGGCGCCCGCTCCAGGCGCACCGCGCTGTCGAATCCCAGGTCCTTCCAGATGCGGTACTCGTGCCCGTCGAAATGCGCGCCGCAGGTCGCCGTCTCGAAGACGGTCACCCAGCGCAGCGACGGCAACTGCGGCTGCAGCTGCTGCCACAGCCAGCTGGGCCAGGTGCTCGCTGGTCGGGATTCTCCAGGCCGGCGATATCGTTCAGGCAGGCGTGGTGCAGCTGGCGGTGCAGCGGCGTCCAGAGCCGGTCGAGCACGCGCCGCGTGCAGCGCCGCGCCATCGCCGGCGACGCGCCGCATGCAGCACGATCGCGAATCCGTGGCCGTGCATGCGGCCGCACTTGTGGCCCGGCGCGACACGCGCGGCAGCTGGTGTGCCGCCTCGAACTGGTAGCGCCGCCAGACCTGCAGCGCGCCATGCGCGTCGAGGTCGACGCCCTGGTCGGGCGTGCTTTGCACGCCGACGTGCTCGCCGCGGGGCCAGCGCCAGGCGCGCGCCGGATCCAGCGCGCCAGGTTGTCATCGCTGGGCTCGGCCAGGTGATCGTTCAGCAACTGGTAGTCGAGCGGCGCGACACGGCCGCGCAGCAGGCGTCGCGCACCGCGTCGACCTCCGCCGCCGCCGAAGGGAACGCCGGCGCCGCCTGGGCGAACGCCGGCAGCGCGCGCCGCAGGCGGGCCTGGAAGCCGTGGCCGTGCAGCGCGTGCAGGCGTGCGGCGCGCGGCCGGGTCCGGCGAGGCGACGCGCCGCCTCGAAGCCGGCGCCGCCGCCGCGGCCAGCAGGCGCTCGCTGCATCGGGCGCCTCCGCGCGTCAGCGCGCCGGAACTCCTGCACGCCCTCGGCCGATGCCCAGCAGCAGGCAGGTCGGCGCCGCGCGGCCGCGAAAAGGCCCACGGTGACGACGCCGGGCCACTGGTTGATCTGCGCTTCGAGCGCCACCGGATCGGTGATCCGCAGCCCGTGCACGTCCAGGATCTGGTTGCCGTTGTCGGTGACGAAGCCGGCGCGCAGTTGCGGCGCGCCGCCGATGCGCGGCCAGCTGCGCGTCCGACATAGGCGCGCGCCATCGGGATGACCTCGACCGGCAGCGCGAAGCGCGCCCAGCACCGCGACGCGCTTGCTGGCGTCGGCGATGCAGACGAACTGGTCGCGGCCACCGCCGCGACGATCTTTTCGCGCGTGAGCGCGCCGCCGCCGCCCTTGATCATGGCCAGCGAGGCATCGATCTCGTCGGCGCCGTCGACGTAGACCGGCAGTGAATCAACCTCATTCAGATCGACGACCCGGATGCCGTGGCGCGCGCAGGCGCGCCGCGCTGCGTTCGGAACTTGCCACGGTCGCGGCGATCGAACCACGGTGTGGCGCCAGTTCGTCGATGAACAGATCGGCCGTCGACCCGGTGCCGATGCCGATGACGGCCGGCGTGCCGAACCACGGCGCGACGACCGCGCAGGGCCGCCTGCGCCACGGCCGCTTGGCCTGATCCTGGCTCGACATGTCATTTCCCTCCCCTTGCCCGATACGCGCGTAAACCCGGATGATAAGAGGATGTTGCTGCGAGCGCCTGAGGAAGCGGATCGGCCACCTGCTGTGGTCCGCGCGTGGTGGGCGTCGGCCACGCTTGCTCTTCCTCGTCGAGGAATGGCTCTGGGACAGCGCTCAAGCGCGGCATGACGGCGCCTGGGCCGCCTGCCGCTGATTTCCCAGCTCGAGTCCTGGATCGCCCGGCTGCCGCCCGGCCGGCGCGGCCGTCGTCTTCCTGCTGCCCACCTCGCTGGCGCTGCCGGTCAAGCTCATCGCCCTGCATCGCATCGCGCACGGCCACTTCCTGCAGGGCACGCTGGTCATCGTCGCCGCCAAGGTGCTGGCCACCGCGCTGTTTGCGCGCATCTACGTGCTTACCGAACCGGCGCTGCTGCAGGTGCGCTGGTTCGTGGCGCTGCGCGCCGCGGTGCTGCACTGGCGCGACTGGGCGTACGCGCAGATCGAATCGCATCCGCTGTGGCGCGCGCTGCGCATCGATCGCCCGCTGGCGCGCCGACTTCGCCGCCTGGCGCGCCCGCGCCGGCCGCTGGCGGGCGCTGGCGCGCGGCACGCGGCTGGAACGCATGCGGCGCTGGGGCTGGGCCGGTCGCCGGCGCCTCTCCCAAGTAGGCTGGACAGCTCCCCCTGCGCCCGCGCCTGCGACGAGGGGCCGGGGGTGAGTGGCCGCTAGCGCTTCCGCGGCGGCGGCAGGTCGGTGCAACTGCCCTCGGCAACCTCGGCGGCCATGCCGATCGATTCGCCCAGCGTCGGGTGCGGATGGATGGTCCTGCCGATATCGATCGCGTCGGCGCCCATCTCGATGGCCAGCGCCACCTCGCCGATCAGGTCGCCGGCGTGCGTGCCGACGATGGCGCCGCCGACGATGCGATGGCGTGCTCTGCGTCGAACAGCAGCTTGGTGAAGCCTTCGTCGCGGCCATTGGCGATCGCGCGGCCCGATGCGGCCCACGGAAACAGGCCCTTCGTCGACCGCGATGCCCTGCTGGCGCGGCCTCGTCCTCGGTGAGGCCGACCCAGGCGATCTCCGGATCGGTGTAGGCCACGCGACGGGATCACGCGCGCATCGAAGTGCGCCTTGTCGCCCGGCGGCGGCCTCGGCCGCGACATGGCCCTCGTGCACCGCCTTGTGCGCCAGCATCGGCGGGCCGACGATGTCGCCGATGGCGAAGATGTGCGGCACGTTGGTGCGCATCTGGCTGTCGATGGGGATGAAGCCGCGCTCGTCGACCGCCACGCCGGCATTCTCGGCGCCGATCTGCCTTGCCGTTGGGCCTGCGGCCGACGGCCTACAGCACGATGTCGTAGTCCTGCGGCGCGGCCGGCGCCTGCTCGCCTTCGAAGCGCACGCGCAGCGCCTCGGGCAGCGCCTCGACCGCCGCCGCGCGCGTGCGCAGCAGGATGTGGTCGAAGCGCGTCTGCATTGAGCTTCTGCCAGACCTTGACCAGGTCGCGGTCGGTGCCCGGCATCAGGCCGTCGGTCATCTCGACGACGTCGAGGCGGCTGCCCAGCGTCGAATACACGGTGGCCATCTCCAGGCCGATGATGCCGCCGCCGATGACCAGCATGCGCTTGGGGATCGATGGCAGTTCGAGCGCGCCGGTCGAATCGACGATGCGCGGATCCTTGGGCAGGAACGGCAGGCGCCACCGCCTGCGAGCCGGCCGCGATGATCGCCTGGCCGAAGGCGACGACGCGCTCGCGCGGCGCCGCGCCGGAGGTCGTCGACCAGGCGCAGGTGGGTCGCGTCGACGAAGGTGCCCGACGCCGCGCAGCACGTCGACCTTGCGCATCTTGGCCATCGCCGCCAGGCCGCCGGTGAGCTTGCCGACGACCTTGTTCTTGTGCGCGCGCAGCTTGTCCAGGTCGACCTGCGGCGCGCCGAAGCGTCACGCCGATGTCGGCAAAGTGCGCCGCCTCGTCGATGACGGCGGCCACGTGCAGCAGCGCCTTGGACGGAATGCAGCCGACGTTCAGGCAGACGCCGCCCAGCGTCGGATAGCGCTCGACCAAGCACCGACGCGCAGGCCCAGGTCGGCGGCGCGGAACGCGGCCGAATAGCCGCCGGGGCCCGGCGCCGAGCACGAGCAGGTCATAGGGGTTCGGATGCCGTGGCCGTTGCGTTCATGTGTCGTTGCCCCCTGGGTCGTTCGGGCGGCGGCTCAGGCCGTGCCGCGGCGGCGTGAATGCGCCATCAGCACTTCGTCTTCCGGGCCGTCGTCCAGGCGCACGGCATCGCGGCGGCGGCCCTCCTCGACGAAACCGACCTTGCCGCGTACAGGCCGATGGCCGCCGCGTTCGGGCTGCGCACCCACAGCTCGATGCGCGCGAAACCGCGCTGCCAGGCGTCGGCCAGCGCCGCGTCGATGAGCCGGCGTCCCAGGCCGGCGCCGCGGTAGGGCGCGCGCACGCCGATGCCCAGCGTGCCGCTGTGCTCGCGCCCCGGCAGGGCGTCGCGGCGCACCTCGCACCAGCCGACCACGCGCTCCCGGTCGAGCGCGACGTGCAGCGGGTTGCCGCGCGCGCGGTTGGCCGCCACCCACAGCGCGTTCTGCTCGGCGGGAAGCCGTCGACGATCGCCAGGTAGCGCCGTTCGCGCGCCACCTCGGCCACGCAATCGCCGAAACTCTCGATGTGCCGCAGCTCGATCGGCAGCACCGGATGCTCATACCAGGACGCGGCGCAAATCGGCCAGCACCTGGGCCAGGTACGCCGTGAAGCGCGCCGCGCCGGCGCCGTCGACGACGCGATGGTCCCAGGACAGCGACAGCGGCAGGATCAGCCGCGGCACGAACTGCGTCGCCGTCCCAGGTGGGCCGCAGCGCCGCGCGGCAGACGCCGAGGATCGCCACCTCGGGCGCGTTGATGATCGGCGTGAAGTAGGTGCCGCCGATGCCGCCGAGCGACGAGATCGAGAAGGTGCCGCCCTGCATCTCGGCCGGGCGCCAGCTTGCCCTCGCGCGCCTTGGCCGCCAGCGCCGCGGTCTCGCGCGCCAGCTCCAGCACGCCCTTGCGGTCGGCATCGCGCACCACCGGCACGACCAGGCCGTTGGGCGTGTCGGCCGCGAAGCCGATGTGGTAGTACTTCTTGCGGAAGACGGCGTCGCCGCTGGCCGCGATCGATCGAGCTGTTGAAGTCGGGAAAGCGCTGCAGCGCCGCCACGCAGGCCTTGATCAGGAAGGCGAGCATCGTGATCTTGACGCCGGACTTCTCGTTCTCGCGGTTGAGCTGGACGCGCAATTCCTCGAGCGCCGTGATGTCGGCGTCGTCGTGGTTGGTGACGTGCGGGATCGTCACCCAGTTGCGGTGCAGGTTGGGGCCCGACAGCTTGCGGATGCGCGACATCTCGACGCGCTCGACCGGGCCGAACTTGGCGAAATCGACCTGCGGCCACGGCAGCACGCCCAGGCCGCCGCCGCCGGCGGCGCGGCGGCCGGCGCGCGGCCGCGCCCGCCCTGCAGCGCCGCCTTGACGAAGCCGTGCACGTCGTCCGGCACGATGCGGCCCTTGGGGCCGCTGCCGCGCACCTGCGGCAGGTCGACGCCCAGTTCGCGCGCGCTGCGCCGCACGGTCGGCGACGCATGGGCCGTGCTGGCGGCCGGGGGGCCGCGGCAGCTCGACGGCCGGGCGCGCGCCCATCTCGACGGCAAATGCGGTGGAACTGGGCGATCGGCGAGCGGTGCCGCGGTCGTTGCGGAAGCCGGTGCCGCAGCCGGCGCGGCCGGTGCGGGGCCGGCAGGCGGCCGGCGCGGCGCCGGCGGCCGGCGCGCGTGCCGCAGCGGGCGCGGCGGCCGGAGCAGGAGCGGCGCAGCGGCCGGCGCGGCGCGCCGGCCGCCGCGCCAGCCGGGTTCGAGCAGCAGGATCAGCGAGCCCTCGGAGATCTTGTCGCCCAGCCGCAGCTTGCAGCTCGCGCACGACGCCCGCCGGCCGAGGACGGGATCTCCATCGACGCCTTGTCGGACTCGACCGTGATCAGCGACTGCTCGGGCGCGATGGTGTCGCCCGGCTTGACCAGCACCTCGATGACCTCGACCTCCTTGAAGTCGCCGATGTCCGGAACGCGTATCTCGACCATGTTTCCCATCGACTCCCCCTTGCGCGTTGCCGCCCGGCGACCCGCGGCGCTGCCGGTGCGGCTGCCTGTTCTTGTCCGGCGCCGTTTCCGGCGCCGGCGCGTGCCAGCCCGGCGCGACTCAGACCGTGGCCGGATTGGGCTTGTCCGGATCGATGCCGAAGCGGCGCGATCGCCTCGGCCACCTTGGCCGGCGGCACCGCGCCCTCGTCGGCCAGCGCCTTGAGCGCGGCGACCACGACGTAGTGGCGGTCGACCTCGAAGAAGCGGCGCAGCGCCTCGCGCGTGTCGGAGCGGCCGAAGCCGTCGGTGCCCAGCACCGTGTACGCGCGCCCGTGCGGCACGTAAGGCCGGATCTGGTCGGCGAACGAGCGCATGTAGTCGGTCGAGGCGACGATCGGGCCGGCGCTGCGCTCGAGCTGGCGCGTGACGTAGGCGCTTGCGCGGCTTGTCCAGTCGGATGCAGCAGGTTCCAGCGCTCGCAGTCGATGCCGTCGCGCGCAGCTCGGTGAAGCTCGTGGCGCTCCAGACGTCGGCGGCGACCGCGTAGTCGCGTTCCAGGATGCTCGGCGGCGGCGATGACCTCGCGCAGGATCGAGCCGCTGCCCAGCAGCTGCACGCGCGCGATCGACGTGCCCTTGCCGCTGCCGGCCGGCCCTTCGCGCAGCAGGTACATGCCGCGCAGGATGCCCTCCTCCTGGCCCTTGCGCAGCCCGGGCTGGGCGTAGTTCTCGTTGAGCAGCGTGACGTAGTACCAGACGTTCTGCTGCTCGCTCGACCATGCGGCGCAGGCCGTCCTGCAGGATCACCGCCGACCTCGTGCGCGAAGGTCGGGTCGTAGCAGACGCAGTTGGGGATCGTGCGCGGCGAATCAGGTGCGAGTGGCCGTCCTGGTGCTGCAGGCCCTCGCCGTTGAGCGTCGTGCGCCCGCTGGTGGCGCCCAGCAGGAAGCCGCGCGCCTGCATGTCGCCGGCGGCCCAGGCCAGGTCGCCGATGCGCTGGAAGCCGAACATCGAGTAGAAGATGTAGAACGGCAGCATGATGCGGTTGTTGGTCGAATAGCTGGTGGCCGCGGCGATCCACGAGCTCATCGCGCCGGCCTCGTTGATGCCCTCCTCGAGGATCTGCCCGGCCTTGTCCTCGCGGTAGTACATGACCTGGTCGCGGTCGACCGGCTCGTACAGCTGGCCGTGCTGGGCGTAGATGCCGAGCTGGCGGAACATGCCCTCCATGCCGAAGGTGCGCGCCTCGTCGGGGATGATCGGCACGACGCGCTGGCCCGACGGCCTTGTCGCGCACGCAGCTGCGTCAGGAAGCGCACGAAGGCCTGGGTGGTGGAGATCTCGCGCCCCTCGGCGGTCGGCTCGAGGATGGCCGCGAAGGATTCCAGGGCGGCACGGCGTGCGACTCGTCGGCGCTGCGGCGGCGCTGCGGCACGTAGCCGCCGAGCGCGCGGCGGCGCTCGTGCAGGTACTTCATCTCCGGCGAGTTCTCGTCCGGCCGGTAGAACGGGACGTCGGCGAGCTTGTCGTCGGGGATCGGGATGCGGAAGCGGTCGCGGAACTCGCGCACCGCCTCGGTGTCGAGCTTCTTGATCTGGTGGGTGGGGTTCTTGCCCTCGCCGATCTTGCCCATGCCGTAGCCCTTGACGGTCTTGGCCAGGATGACGGTCGGCTGCCCGGCATGCGCGCTGGCGGCGGCGTAGGCCGCGTAGATCTTGTGCGGGTCGTGGCCGCCGCGGTTCAGGCGCCAGATGTCGTCGTCGGACATGTGCGAGACCATCTCGAGCAGCGCCGGGATACTTGCCGAAGAAGTGCTTGCGCACGTAGGCGCCGTCGTTGGCCTTGTAGTTCTGGTATTCGCCGTCGACGGTCTCCTCCATCAGGCGCAGCAGCAGGCCGTCCGTGTCGCGGGCCAGCAGCGGATCCCAGTAGCGAGCCCCAGATCAGCTTGATGACGTTCCAGCCGGCGCCGCGGAATTCGCCTTCGAGCTCCTGGATGATCTTGCCGTTGCCGCGCACCGGGCCGTCCAGGCGCTGCAGGTTGCAGTTGACGACGAAGATCAGGTTGTCGAGGTTCTCGCGCGCCGCCAGGCCGATGGCGCCCAGCGATTCGGGCTCGTCCATCTCGCCGTCGCCGCAGAAGGCCCAGACCTTGCGCTGCGCGGTGTCGGCGATGCCGCGGGCGTGCAGGTACTTGAGGAAGCGCGCCTGGTAGATGGCCTGGATCGGCCCCAGGCCCATCGACACCGTGGGGAACTGCCAGAAATCGGGCATCAGCTTGGGGTGCGGGTAGGACTGATGCCCTTGCCGTCGACCTCGCGGCGGAAATTGCCGCAGCTGGCTCTCGCTGATGCGCCCTTCCAGGAAGGCGCGGGCGTAGACGCCCGGCGAGGAGTGGCCCTGGATGTAGAGGAGGTCGCCGCCGTGGTCCGGGCCTCGGCGCGCGCCAGAAGTGATTGAAGCCGACCTCCAACAGCGTGGCCACCGAGGCGATAGCTGGCGATGTGGCCGCCCAGGTCGCCGTCGCCGCCGGTTGGCGCGCACGACCATCGCCATCGCGTTCCAGCGCATGTAGGAGCGCAGGCGCTCCTCGATCGCGGCATCGCCGGGCGAGGGCGTCTCCTGGTGCAGCGGGATGGTGTTGACGTAGGCCGTATTGGCCGAGAACGGAATGTAGGCGCCCGAGCGGCGCGCCTGCTCGACCAGCTTTTCCAGCAGGAAGTGGGCGCGCTCGGGGCCCTCGCGTTCGATCACCGCCGCCAGGGCATCGAGCCATTCCCGGGTTTCCAGCGTGTCGGGATCGTTGGCGGCGCTCGCATTCATCAGGGCGGACATCGAGGTCTCCTCCTCGGCTGCAGGAATCGGCAGCAAGCCATTCTGGCACTTTCGCACCGGGGCCTGCGGTGGTGGACCGGGCCGGCGGACCGCACGGGGCCGCCCCGACCCGGGTCGGCGTCACTGTAACAGCGTTCCTGGTATATTTCAAATAATGGTATTTGTTTTCACATAACGGAATATGGTCGATCGACCGGCACCTGCACCGCGCCACCGGAGCGGGCCCGGGCCCCTGTCACGGGATGGCCACCCCTTTGTAACCTTTCTGACATATTGCGGCCCTAGAGTGTCGGGTCAGCCCGACACGGGTCCCTTTGAGCAAGGAAGATCGCATGAAACCAATCGTCGCGTACGCGGCCGCCGTCCGGCGCCTGGCCCTGACCGCCCTGATCGCCGGCCCGGTGCTCGCCGCGCAGGCCACCGAGGTGACCGGGGCGGGCTCGACCTTCGTCTACCCGCTGCTGTCGCAATGGTCGACCGACTACAGCGCGGCCACCAGCACCCGGGTGAACTACGCGTCGATCGGTTCCGGCGCCGGGATCCAGCAGATCAAATCGGCCACGGTCGACTTCGGCGCCTCGGACAAGCCGCTGCCGTCCGACGAACTGGCGCAGGCCGGCCTGGCGCAGTTCCCGATCACGATCGGCGGCGTGGTCCCCGTGGTCAATGTCGACGGCGTCGCCCCCGGCAAGCTGCGGCTGGACGGCACGACGCTGGCGCAGATCTTCCTCGGCGCGATCACCCATTGGAACGACCCGGCCATCGCGGCGCTCAACCCGGGGCTGGCCCTGGGCAGCGGCGCGATTTCGGTCGTGCACCGCTCGGACGGATCCGGCACGACCTTCAATTTCGTCAACTACCTGAGCAAGGTCAGCCCCGACTGGAAGTCCAAGGTCGGCGAAGGCACGTCCGTGCAGTGGCCGGTGGGCGTGGGCGGCAAGGGCAACGAGGGCGTCGCCGCCTATGTCAAGCAGATCCACAATTCCATCGGCTACGTCGAGCTCGCCTATGCGCTCAAGACCGGCATGGCGTACACGTCGCTGAAGAACCACGCCGGCAAGTTCGTCGAACCGTCGCTGGCCAGTTTCGCGGCGGCCGCGGCCAGCGCCGACTGGGCCCATACCAAGGACTTCCACCTGGTGATCACCGACGCGCCCGGCGCCAACGCGTGGCCGATCGCCGCCAGCGTATTCGTCATCATGTACAAGCAGCCCAAGGATGCGGCGCGCGCCAGGGCGGCGCTGGACTTCTTCCGCTGGTCGCTGGAAAAGGGCCAGGACCGGGCCGCGGAACTCTATTACGTCGCGCTGCCGCCGGCGCTGGTCAAGTCCATCGAGCAATACTGGGCCGCGGAGATCAAGTAGCCATCGCACAGGCAACGGCCGGACGCGCGCCACGTGAGCGCCATACCGACTGACGTCGCCGCCCTGGCACTGGATGACGCCCGGATCCGGGCACGCGCGGCCGGGGAGGCGCGCCAGGACGCCTTGTTCCGCTACGCGCTGGCCGGCGCCGCGGCGGTGGTGCTGGTGGTGCTGGGCGCCGCGGCGGTCTCGATGCTGCTCGGCGGACGCCTGGCCTTCGAGACCTTCGGCTGGCACTTCATCGTCAGCAGCGACTGGGACGCCGTCGGGCGCCGCTTCGGCGCCTTCGTGCCCATCTACGGCACGCTGGTCACTTCCGCGATCGCGATGATGATCGCGATCCCCGTCAGTTTCGGCATCGCGCTCTTCCTGACCGAGATCGCGCCGGCCTGGCTGCGCGGTCCGGTCGGCGCGGCCATCGAGCTGCTGGCCGGCATACCCTCGATCATCTACGGCATGTGGGGCCTGTTCTCGTTCGTCCCGCTCATGGCCGACCACGTGCTGCCATGGGTGAACACGCCACCTGGGCGGCGCGCCGTGGATCGGTCCGCTGTTCAGCGGGCCGCCGCTGGGCATCGGCATGCTGACGGCCGGCATCGTGCTCGGCATCATGGTCATCCCGTTCATCTCGTCGGTCATGCGCGACGTCTTTCGCACCGTGCCCGCAGCGCTTGAAGGAATCGGCGTATGCGCTGGGGTCGACGACCTGGGAGGTGGTGTGGCAGGTGGTGCTGCCCTACACCCGGTCGGCGGTGGTCGGCGGCATCTTCCTGGGCCTGGGGCGCGCGCTCGGCGAGACGATGGCGGTGACCTTCGTACTCGGCAACGCGCACCAGCTGAGCACCTCGCTGCTGATGCCGGGCAACTCGATCGCCGCGACCATCGCCAACGAATTCACCGAAGCCGATTCGGACGTCTACCTGTCCGCGCTCGTGGCGCTGGGCTTCCTGCTGTTCGTCGTCACGTTCATCGTGCTGGCGCTGGCGCGCCTGATGCTGCACAGCCTGGCGCGCAAGGAGGGGCGCTGATGTCCCGCGCGATCGGCTTTCGCTACCGGCGGCGGCGCGCAACCGACGTCATCGCCAAGGTGCTGGGCGTGGCCGCCACGGCATTCGGCCTCTTCTGGCTCGCGTGGATCCTGTTCGTGACGCTGGCCAACGGCATGCAGGCGCTGGCGCCGCGCATTTTCACCGAGGCGACGCCGCCGCCGGGCGGCGAAGGCGGACTGGCCAATGCGCTGTTCGGCAGCCTCGAAATGAGCTTCCTGGGCGTGCTGATCGGCGCCCCGCTGGGCATTGCCGCCGGCACCTACCTGGCCGAATTCGCCGAACGCCACCCGGCCTGGCGCGAGACCATCCGCTTCGTCAACGACATCCTGCTGTCGGCGCCGTCGATCGTGCTCGGCCTGTTCGTCTACACGCTGGCGGTGCGCAGCGTCGGCCACTTCTCGGCCTGGGCGGGCGCGATCGCGCTGGCGCTGATCGTCCTGCCCGTGGTGGTGCGCACGACCGACGAGACCCTGCGGCTGGTGCCCAACATCATGCGCGAGGCCGCGCTGTCGCTGGGCATCCCGCGCTGGAAGGTGACCGTGCAGGTGCTGTATCGCGCCGCGGCGCCGGGCATCATCACCGGCGTGCTGCTGGGCCTGGCGCGCATCAGCGGCGAAACCGCGCCGCTGCTGTTCACGGCGCTGAACAACCAGTACTGGGCGCAGAGCATCAATTCGCCGACGGCCAGCGTGCCGGTCGTGATCTTCCAGTTCGCCATGAGCCCGTACGACAGCTGGCACGCGCTGGCCTGGGCCGGGGCGTTCATCGTCACCGTCTTCATCCTGGTGCTGAGCGTCGGCACGCGGGCCTACCTGCTGCGCAACCGCGTCGAGGCCGCCTCCTAGGCGGGGCGCGATGCGGGATGACGGCGTGAACGACCTGTCGGCGGATCCGCGCCGTGGCGGCCCTGGCGCAGCACGAAGATCTGCGGTGCGATCGCTGGATTTCTACTACCGCGACTATCACGCGCTCAAGGACGTCAACCTCGACATTCCCGAGCGCCGCATCACGTCGATCATCGGACCGTCGGGCTGCGGCAAGTCCACGCTGCTGCGCGTCTTCAACCGCATCTATTCGGCCTACGCCGACCTGCGGGCGACCGGCCAGGTGCTGCTCGACGGCGAGAACATCCTGGACGACAGCTTTTCGCTCAACCGCCTGCGCACGCGCGTCGGCATGGTGTTCCAGAAGGCCGTGCCGTTTCCGCTGTCGATCTACGACAACGTGGCCTACGGCCTGCGCCATCACCTGCGCCTGTCGCGCGTCCAGCTCGACGAGCGCATCGAGGCGGCGCTGCGCGAGTCGGCGCTGTGGTCCGAGGTCAAGGACAAGCTGCAGCAGCAGCGCGCTGAGCCTGTCGGGCGGCCAGCAGCAGCGCCTGTGCATCGCCCGCGCCGTGGCGCTGCGCCCGCAGGTGCTGCTGCTGGACGAGCCGACCTCCGCGCTCGACCCGATCGCCACCGGCCGCATCGAGCAGCTGCTCAACGACCTGCAGAACGACTACACCATCGTCATCGTCACCCACAACATGCAGCAGGCGGCGCGCGTGTCGGCGTTCACGGCCTACATGTTCCTGGGCGAGATGATCGAATTCGGCGTCACGGCGACCTGTTCACGCGGCCGCAGCGGCGCCAGACCGAGGATTACATCACCGGCCGATTCGGCTAGCCCGGCGCGCGCCGGCGCGCCGGTCGCCTCGGCCGCGTCGGTTTTCCGCGACGATAGCGGCTGCAGCGCCGCCCCGGCCCTGCCCGCCCCGGATCCGCGATGCCGCTGCGCACCCCCTGTTGCCGCCGTTCCCGCGCCCGACGTACCGGCGCGCCGTCCTGCCGGCGCTCGCGGCGCTGCTGCTCGCCTGCAGTGCGGCCCAGGCGCAGTACAAGTGGACCGACCGAGACGGCCAGGTCGGCTACGGCGACCAGCCGCCGAAGGAAGCGGTGACGGTGGAACGCCTCGGGCCCGTGACGATCGGCGGCGCGGAAAGCGACGCACTGTCGCGCCTGCCCTTCGAGTGCGCCGTGTGGCGCAGCAATTTCCCGGTCGTGCTGTATTCGCGCGCCGAGTGCACGCCGTGCGACGACGGCCGCGCCTTCCTCAAGTGGCGCAACATCCCGTTCGTCGAGCGCCTGGTCGGCAACCGGCGACGACATCGAGGCCTTCCACAAGCTGGGCGGCGCGGACGTCCTGCCGGCGCTTGGCATCGGCCACCAGATGCTGCGCGGCTTCGAGTCCGGCGCCTGGTCCGAGGCGCTGGCGACCGTCGGCTACCCGCGCGGCGTGCCGCTGCCGCGCAACTGGCAGTGGCCGGCACCCGCGCCCCTGGCGCGGCCGCCGGCCGCGCCGCCGCCCGACGGCGCAGCATCGCCCTGACGCCGCCGGCGCGCCGCGCACGGCGCCAGCCCCGGACGTTGCCGCCATGCCCTTGAAGCTCGCGACCTGGAACGTCAATTCGCTGAAGGTGCGCCTGCCGCACCTGACGGCCTGGCTCGCGACCGAAGCGGTCGATATCGTCTGCCTGCAGGAGACCAAGACCAGCGACGACAGCTTTCCGGCACGCGAGCTGCAGGATCTGGGCTACCGCTCGGTCTTCGCCGGGCAAAAGACGTACAACGGCGTGGCGATCCTGCTGCGCGAAGCGCGGCTCGGTCCGGCCGACGCGCTGGTGACCGCGCTGCCGCAGCGGGACGATCCGCAAAAGCGCCTGATCGCGCTGAGCGTCGAGGGGCTGCGTGCCGTGTGCGCGTACTTTCCCAACGGCCAGGCGGTCGGCAGCGACAAATATGCCTACAAGCTCGACTGGATCGCGGCGCTGACGCGCTGGCTGCAGGACGAACTGGGGCGGCACGAACGCCTGGCGCTGGTCGGCGATTTCAACATCGCACCGGAGGATCGCGACGTGCACGACCCGGCGCTGTGGGCCGGGCAGATCCTGTGCTCCGATGCCGAGCGCGCCGCCTTCCGGGGGCTGCTGGCCCTGGGCCTGCAGGACGCCTTCCGCCGCTTCGAGCAGCCCGATCGCTCGTTCACGTGGTGGGACTATCGCGACCTGGCGTTCCGCCGCAAGCGCGGCCTGCGCATCGACCACATCCTGCTGAGCCCGGCACTGGCGCGCTCGTGCTCCGCCTGCACGATCGCCGTCGAGCTGCGCAGGCTCGAGCGGCCCAGCGACCATGCGCCGGTAGTGGCTACGCTCGACCTGCCGTCGTGACGCGCCGCCGCGCCCGGCGCTTGCGGCCGGCGCCGGCGCGCGCGCTCAGGCCGCCGACAGGTCGAACGGCAGCTCGCCGCAGGCGCTTGCCGGTGAGGGCCGCGACCGCGTTGGCGACGGCCGGGGCGATGGCCGGCACGCCCGGTTCGCCCAGGCCGGTGGGCGGGTCGTTGCTCGGCACGAAGTGCACCGCCACCGGCGGGACATCGGTCATGCGCGGCGGCGGGTAGTCGGTGAACTGGCTCTGCTGCACGACGCCGTCCTTGAGCGTGATCTCGAATCCCGGCTGCGTCATGGCCAGGCCGAACATCGCCGCGCCCTGGACCTGCGCTTCGGCCGCGATGGGATTGACCACCTGGTTGGCATGGACGCCCGCCGTGACCTGGTGCACGTCGGCGGCCGTCCTTCGACCGACACGTCGACCACATAGGCGATCACCGAGTCGAAGGATTCGTGCACCGCCACGCCCCAGGCGTGGCCCGCCGGCAGCTTCCGGCCATAGCCGGACTTGTCGACCGCCAGCTTCAGCGCCGCGACGTGGCGCGCATGCTTGACGCCGATCGAGTGCGCCAGGCGCCAGGCCACCGGGTCCGTGCCGGCCGCGCGGGCCACCTCGTCGACCATGGTCTCCATCACGAACGCGGTATGCGTATTGCCGACCGAGCGCCACCACAGCACCGGCACCGGCCACGTCGGGATGCGTGACGCGCAGGCGCATCGGCACCGCATAGACGTTCTCGACCACGCCCTCGGTCATGGTGCGCATCGACGCCGTTCTTGACCAGGAAGCCCTCGAAGGGCGTGCCCTTGACGATCGACTGGCCGACGATGACGTGATCCCACGCCAGCGACGTCGCCCTTGGCGTCCAGCGCCGACGTCGACCTGGTGCAGATGCGCCGGCCGGTAGTAGCCGCCCTTGATGTCGTCTTCGCGGCTCCACATGACCTTGATCGGGCCGGCCGTGCGCGCCCTGGCGTTCGGTCCAGGCCTTGGCGATGGCCGCGCCCTCGCGCAGGTAATCGGAGGTCGGCACCGCGCGGCGGCCAAAGCCCCCGCCGGCCGGCATCGTATTGAGCGTCACCTGCTCCGGCTTCAGACCCAGGGTCTGCGCAATCGCGCCCTGGTCGATGGTCTGGAATTGCGTGCCGGCCCACACTGTCGCGCCGCCGGCGCGGATCTCGAAGGTGGCATTCAGCGGTTCCATCGGCGCGTGCGCCAGATAGGGAAACTGGTATTCGGCGCCGCAGCGTGCGCGCCGCGCCGGCGGCGGCGCCCATGTCGCGCGTCAACGCGACCGTCGTGCCGGATCGCGCGCGGCCGCGCGGTAGGCCGCCAGCAGCGCGTCGCTGCTGGCAGTGCCGCCGACGCCCGGCTTCCATACGACCTGCAGCAGATCGCGCGCCTGCTTGGCCGGCCAGTAGCCGTCGGCGACGATGGCCACGCCGCTGCCGCCGCGGTCGGTCGGCGACCTGGAACACGTCGCGCACGCCCTTGACCGCCTTGGCGCGCGCGTGTCATCGACGCTTGCGACCTGGCCGCCGAACGTCGGCGCGCGCTGCAGCAGCGCCACCTTCATTGCCGGGCAGCCGCATGTCGATGCCGTAGCGCTTGCTTGCCGGTGGCGCTGGCCACGGCATCCAGACGGCGCTTGCCCTTGCCGATGATCCGGTAATCGTGCCGGCGCCTTCAGCACGCACCTTGTCCGGTACGGGCTGCGCCGCGGCACCGGCCGCCAGCGCGCGTAGGTGGCCGTGTGCGCGCCCGGGCGCACGCATGCCGGCGCCGGTCGTGCAGCGCGCCACCGGCACCTTCCACTGCTGCGGCCGCGGCGGCAACGAGCATCGCGCGCGTCGCGGCGCCGATCTCGCGGTACTGCACCCACGAATGCGTGACCGCGGACGAGCCGCCCGTCATCTGGATGCCGAAGAACGGATCCTTGTAGGCATCGCCGGCCGGCGCCAGCTCGGCCTTGACCTGGCTCCAGTCGACGTCGAGTTCCTCGGCCAGCAGCATCGGCAGGGCGGTCAGCGCGCCCTGGCCGAAATCGAGCCGGTTGACGTGCGATCGTCGACCGTGTTGTCCGGATGCGATGCTGGATGAAGGCGCTCGGGTCGCTGGGCGGCTTGGCCGGCGGCGCCGGCGGCGCGCTGCTGCAGCTCGCGCCAGCGCGCACGGGCGCCGTCCAGGCGATCGACCAGGCCGCCGCCGGCGAGCGCGCTCAGCCTGCAGGAAATCGCGGCGGCGCATCGGCGGCGCCGGCGCCGGCGCGGCGTCGCGCCCGCGATAGTCGCTTGACAGCTAGTGGTCGAAGTTCATGGTGTTCTCCTCAGGCCAGCGACTTGGCGGCGTCGTGGATCGCCGCGCGGATGCGCTGATAGGTGCCGCAGCGGCAGATGTTGCCGGCCATGGCCGCGTCGATGTCGGCGTCGGTGGGCTTGCGGTTGCCGCTGCAGCAGTGCCGTGGCGCTCATGATCTGGCCGCTCTGGCAGTAGCCGCACTGCGCGACGTCGTGCGCGATCCAGGCCGCCTGCACCGCCTTGCCGACCTGGCCGCTGTCGCCACCGCCTCGATGGTGGTGATCTTCTGGCCCGACGGCGGCCGAGATCGGCGTCACGCAGGAGCGCGTCGGCCTGGCCGTTGATCATGCACGGTGCAGGCGCCGCAGGCGGCCATGCCGCAGCCGAACTTGGTGCCGGTCATGCCGAGCGTGTCGCGCAACGCCCAGAGGATCGGCGTCGACGGATCGGCATCGACCTGCGACCGCCTTGCCGTTGATGTTGAGTGTCGTCATGGTTCCCACCGTTGTGAGCAGGGATTGGGCATGGCGGCGGATCGTGCCGCCGCCATCGCGCCGGCGGCCGGTTCCGGCCCGCGCGCGGCGCTGCCGTGCGCCAGGCTACCGGCGCCCGCGTCCGTGAAAGGGCGCAGCGTAACGCCAATTCCCGTCACCGTGCGTGACAGGATTTCCCCATGCGGAAATGACGCAGATCATTGCGCGCGCCGGGCGCGCCGCAGGGGCTGCCGGCGGGGCTATTCCTGGACCCAGGGCAGGCCGCGAAAGCGCCAGCCCTCGAACGAACCGCGGCGCGAATCGTCGTCCAGGTCGCCCTCGAACCCCTCGAGTACGTTATATACCCGCGTGAACCCGGCATCGAACGCTTCCTGGGCCGCCTGCGCCGAGCGCTTGCCGCTGCGGCACAGCAGCAGGACGACGTCGGACTTCCTGACTTTGGCTTCCAGGTCGCGGACAAAATGCGGATTGCGCACCATCGCCATGCCGGTCGCCCAGGCAACGTGAATGCTGCGCGGCGCGACGCCGACGAACTTGCGCTCCTCGGCAGTGCGGACGTCGACCAGGACAGCCTCGCGCCGCTGGACCATCGCCCAGGCCTGATCCGGATATACCGCGCCCGGCGCGGCCGACGGCACCGCGTCCGATGCCTCGGAACGGGACAGGGTGGAATGGTTGGGGTCGAACACGGCAGTCTCCTGGCAGCGCCGGCGCGAGCGGCGCCGGACGCGAGCCAACATCGTAGAACGCTGCCGCAGCGCCCCGCCAATGATGCTTTGGCATTTGCATATGCGCCCACGGCATGCCCCCGGCCCCGGATCGGCCATCGGGCAGGGGCAGGCGGGGGGCGGGCGGCGCGCTAGGCGCCATGCGCCGCCATTCCCGCGGCAACCGCGCGGGCATGGCGGCGTTCGCGGCGGCGGTTTTCCCAGCCGCTGATGTAGGAATAGAGCACCGGCACGACGACCAGCGTCAGCAGGGTCGAGGTGATGACGCCGCCGATGATGGCGCGGCCCATCGGCGCCTGCTGCTCGGCGCCCTGGCCGATCCCCAGCGACAGCGGCAGCATGCCGAAGACCATGGCCGCCGTCGTCATCAGGATCGGGCGCAGGCGGATGCGGCCGGCGGCCAGCAGCGCCTCGCGCAACGCGCAGGCCCTCGCGCTGGCCGCGGTTGGCGAAATCCACCAGCAGGATGGCGTTCTTCGTGACCAGGCCCATCAGGAAGACGATGCCGATCATCGAGAAGATGTTCAGCGTGGTGCGCGTCAGCAGCAGCGCCAGCACGACGCCGACGACCGACAGCGGCAGCGAGGCCATGATGGCGATGGGCTGCAGGAAGCTGCCGAACTGCGAGGCCAGCACGATGTAGATGAAGATGACCGCCAGCACCACGCACCGACAGCATGGCGGCGGCGCTTTCCTGCTGCTGCTCGAAGTCGCCATTGAGCTCGAAGCGCATTCCCGGCGGCAGGGTCTCGCCCTTGACCAGCGCATCGACCTCGTTGCCGACGTCGCCGGTCGGCCGGCCGTCGACGTTGGCGAACAGCGCCACGCGCCGCTGCAGGTTCTGGCGCCGGATATTCTCCGGATTGACGGCCGGCTGCACCGCGGCGATGGCGTGCAGCGGCAGCACCTCGGGGGCGCCGTCGACCAGCGTGCGTCCGGTGACCAGGCCCAGATTGGCCACGTCGTCGGTGACGGCGCGCCGGCGCGCGGCACCTGGGTCACGACCTCGTAGTTCTGGCCGTCGGGCGCCTGCCAGTAGCCCGAGTTCTCGCCGCCGATGAGCGCGCGCAGCGAGTCGCCCAGCTGGGCATGCGTCATGCCGATCTCGGCGGCCAGGTCGGCATCGAGCCGCACCCGAACGCTCGGCGTGCCCTCCTTGATCGAGCTCTCGACGTCGCGCGTGCCGCTGATGCGCTCCACCTTGCGGCGCAGCGCATCGATCTGCTGCGGCCATCTGCGCGTCGTCGTTGCCCAGCAGGCTGATCTTGATCGGGTAATCCCAGCCGACGGCCAGCTTCACTCCCGGCACGACGGCAATGGCCTTGCGCATGGCCGCCTCCAGGTCGGCCTGCGACCGCGCACGCCGCGACCGGTCGACCAGGCTGACGTTGAGCTGCGCGGTGTTGTGCCCCTCGTCGGTGCCGACCTGGGTCTCGACCGCATCGATCTCGGGAAACGCCCGCAACCGCTGCTCGACGTCGCGCACGCGCTGGTCGGCGTATGCGAGACTCGAACCCACCGGGAGCGTCAGGCGCAGCGTGATGAAGGAATCGTCGGAGCGCGGCACGAACTCGGTACCGACCACCGCGAACAGCGGCAGCGCGACGACCAGCGAGGCCAGCGCGATCGCCAGCGTGGTCTTGCGCCGGTCGAGCGACCAGCCCAGCAGCCGCGCGTAGACGGCGGCCAGCCGTTCATAGCCGCGGTCGAAGGCCGCCAGCACGCGGCCCACCGCGGGCAGGTGGCGCGGCCGGCCGGGCGGGTCGTGCCAGACCGCCGACAGCATCGGATCCAGGGTGAAGCTGACGAAAAGCGAAAGCAGGACCGAAACGGCGACGGTCATGCCGAAGGCATAGAAGAACTTGCCGATGATGCCGTGCATGAAGGCGATGGGCACGAACACGGCGACGATCGACAGCGTCGTGGCGAACACGGCCAGCCCGACCTCCTGCGTTCCCTCGAGCGCGGCGCGGCGCGGCGCCTTGCCCATGCGGATGTGGCGCACGATGTTCTCGCGCACCACGATGGCATCGTCGATCAGCAGGCCGATGCACAGCGACAGCGCCATCAGCGTCATGTAGTTCGAGCGTGAAGCCGAAGGCGTAGATCGCGCTCAGCGTCGCGATGACCGCGATCGGCAGCGTCAGGCCGGTGATCACGGTGCTGCGCCAGCTGCCCAGGAACAGGAAGACGATCAGCACGGTCAGCAGGCCGCCTTCGACGATCGTGTGCTTGACGTTGTCGATCGACTGCTCGACGAAATCGGCGGTGGCGTACATCAGGTGCATCCGCACGCCGCCGGGCAGCTGCTGCTCGATCTGCGCCACGGCCGCGCTTGACGGCGCGCGCCGGTGGCCACCACGTTGGCGTCCTGCGCCTTGAACACCGCCACCGCGACGGCCGGCTTGCCGTCCACGCGCGAAATGGAGTCGGCCTCCTTCTCGGCGTCGACGATGGTCGCGATCTGGCCGAGGCGCACGGCGGCGCCGCCGCGCCGCGCCACGACGATCTGGCCGAAGTCGGCCGGCGCGCGCAGGCGCCCGTCGACGCGCACGATGACCTCGGAATTGGCGTCGACCACCTTGCCCACCGGCACGCTGACGTTCTCGGCCTTCAGCGCCGCCACCACGGCGTCGACCCCCAGGCCGACCGCGGCCAGCCGCACCGGATCGACCTGCACCTGGATCTGGCGCATGGCGGTGCCGGCAAGCGTGACGTTGCCGACGCCGGGAACGCGCTGCAGGCCCTTCTGCACCACCTGTTCGGCCAGCAGCGTGAGCTCGCGCTGGCTGCGCGTGTCCGATACCAGGTCGTAGAAGGCGATGGGCTGGTCGTTGTCGGTCTCGGCGCGCAGGATCACCGGCTCGAGCACCGCCGCGGGAACGTCGGGCGCACCTGGGCGACCTTGTCGCGCACGTCCTGCACCGCGCGCGACACGTCGGCATCGATACGGAATTCGACGAAGGTCGAGCTCTGGCCCTCGCGCGACAGCGAGCGGATCGACTTCACGCCGGCGATCGTGTTGATCGCGTTCTCCAGCGGCTTGGCAACGTCGTTCTCGGCCTGCTCGGGCGAGGCGCCGGGGTAGGCGACGTTGACCGTGACCATGGGCAGCTTCACGTCGGGCATCGCCTCGGCGCCCAGCTGCATGGCCGAGAACAGCCCCACGACCGTGAGCGCGACCATGACCATGGTCGCGAATACCGGATGCCCGATGGCGGTGCGGGTGATCCACATGGCAGTCTCCGCGATCCTATTGCGCGGCCGCTGCCGGCGGCGCGCCCACGATCCGGGCCGGCACCCCGTCCTTCAGGTTGTCGAAGCGGCTGGCCAGCACCGTGGCCGATGGCTCGAGACCGCCCAGCACCTCGGCCTGCTGCGACGCCTCGTCGCGCCGGCCCAGGGTGACGACGCGCCGGGCCAGGTGGCCGTCGTGCAGTTCCCACGCCACCGCCTGGCCGGCATCGGTCTGGATGGCCGCGAGCGGCAGGGTGGGCCGCGCCCGGTCGGCCGTCAACTGCAGGCGCACGCTGGCGAACATGCCGGTGCGCACCAGGTTGCGTTCGTTGGCGAAGGCCACGTAGAGATCGATCGAGCGCGAACCCGGATCGGCGCTGGGGTTGATGCGCTCGACCCGGCCGCGGAAGCGCTGGCCGGCAAGCCCCTCGATCTGCACGTCCGCGGGCGTGCCCGCCGGCACGCGGGCGACGTCGGCGACCGCAGCCTGGGCCTGCACCTCCAGGTGCGACAGGTTGACGATGGACAGCAGCTGGGCGTCGACGCCGACCTTTTCGCCCGCCTGCACGTAGCGGCGCGCCACCAGGCCGCCGATCGGTGCGCGCACCACCGCATCGTCGAGCTGCAACTGCGTCTGCGCCAGCTGGGCGCGCGCCGCGTCGACCGCGGCGCGTTGCGCCTCGAAGGTCGCATTGGCCGAATCGTAGGCGTTCTGGGTGATGAAGTTGCGCTCGACCAGTTGCGCGTTGGCCGTGCGCGTGCGCTGCGCCTGTTCGAGGCTGGCCTGCGCCGAGGCCACCTGCGCCGTGCGCTCGGCCAGCTGGGCCTGCAGCGCCGCGGTGTCGAAACGCGCCAGCACCTGCCCGGCGGCGACCGCATCGCCCTCGCGCACGTCGACCTGCTGCAGTACCGCCGACAGCCTGGAGCGCACGACGGCCTGCGACAGTGCCTGCACGGTGCCCGGCAGCACCAGTTCATGGGTCAGGCGGCGCGGCACCGGCGTCACGAGCTGGCCGGCCGTGAACTCGAGCGGCGCCGGCGCGTCGGCCGACGCGGCTTCGGCCTTGCCGGAGCGGCCGGTCAGCGCCGCGATCGTCCCGGCAATGGACAGCACGCCGCCAACCAGGGCGGCACCCACCAGCAGGCGCCGCCGTTGCGGATATGTCATGCGAACTCCCCGCCGGCCCGATGCCGGCATCTGCGCGTTGCCTGCGCCGCCATTGGGGCGGATGCGGCATGGGGAGCGATTATGGACGGCGCTGCCGCGGCTGTCGGGCGCGGTGAGATGAAATGCCGAATCGGGGTGATGAACTGCAGCCGCAACGGACCGGGCGGCACGGCCGGCAGGCCGGCCGCGGCGCCGGCGTGCGCCGGGCGGTCAGTCGCCGGTGTGGTCCAGCTTGAGCTCGCGGATCTTGCGCGTGATGGTATTGCGGCCCAGGCCCAGGCGCGCGGCCGCCTCGATGCGCCGGCCGCGCACGTGATTGAGCGCCCCGCCGATGACGACGCTCTCGAAGTCGTTGGTCAGGTCGTCGATGATGCCCGACTCGCCGGTTTCCAGCCGCCGCTTGACCTCGCGGCGCAGGGTGGTGCGCCAGTCGGCGCTGGCGGCGGCGGCGCCGGCGGGCGGCGCCGGCTCCGCCGCAGCGGCCGCCTCGGCGCCGGCGACGTATCCCGGCACCAGGCCGCGCTCCTGGCGCAGTTCCACCGGGAAATCCTCGACCCGGACCCACTGGGCCGGTGCCAGGACCGTCAGCCAGTGGCACAGGTTCTCCAGCTGGCGCACGTTGCCGGGGAAATGCAGTTGCGAGACGAACTGCAGCGCCTCCTCGGTCAGCCGCTTGGACTCGACACCCAGCTCCTTGGCGCTGCGCGCCAGGAAATGGCGCGCGAGCAGCGGAATGTCCTCGCGGCGCTCGCGCAGCGGCGGCAGGCGCAGGCGGATGACGTTCAGGCGGTGGAACAGGTCCTCGCGGAAGCGGCCCTCGCGGACCTGCTCGTCCAGGTTCTGATGGGTCGCGGCGATGACGCGCGCGTCGGCCTTCAGCGGCTGGTGCCCGCCCACCCGATAGAAGAAGCCGTCCGAGAGCACGCGCAGCAGCCGCGTCTGCAGTTCGGCCGGCATGTCGCCGATCTCGTCCAGGAACAGCGTGCCGCCTTCGGCCTGCTCGAAGCGCCCGCGGCGCATGGCCTGGGCGCCGGTGAATGCGCCGCGCTCGTGGCCGAAGAGCTCGGATTCGAGCAGGTCGCGCGGTATCGCGGCGGTGTTGAGGGCGATGAAAGGCCGCGCGGCGCGGGCGCTGTGCCGATGCAGGGCGCGCGCCACCACCTCCTTGCCGCTGCCGGATTCGCCGGTGATCAGCACGGTCGCGTTGGACTGCGACAGGCGGCCGATGGCGCGGAAGACATCGTGCATGGCCGCCGCCTGGCCGAGGATTTCCGGCACTTCGAGCGGCTCTTCCTCGATGCCGACGACCTGCAGGCTTTCGTCGAGCGCGCGCCGGATCAGCTCGATGGCCTTGTCGATGTCGAACGGCTTGGGCAGGTACTCGAAAGCCCCGCCCTGGAATGCCGACACCGCGCTTTCCAGGTCGGAATAGGCCGTCATGATGATCACCGGCAGACCGGGCAGGCGCCGCTTGACCTCCTGCAGCAGCTCGATGCCGCTGGTCCCGGGCATGCGGATGTCCGAGACCAGGACATGCGGCTTGCCCGTCTTGAGGGCATCGAGAACTTCGGTGGCCGAGGCGAAGACGCGCGCCGGCAGGTTTGCGCGGCTCAGCGCCTTTTCGAGCACCCAGCGGATGGACTTGTCGTCGTCAACGACCCATACCTGGGCCCTATCTGCACCATCATTGTGCATTGTCGTCATGTCGATTCACCATCGACCGGATCCAGGGGCAGCAGGATCCGGAATTCCGTGCGTCCGGGCTCGCTATCGAAGTCGATCATGCCGTCGTTTTCGTTGATGTAGCTTTGCGCCAGGGCAAGGCCGAGTCCGCTACCGCCTTCGCGGCCGGAAACCAGCGGTTCGAATACCCGCTGGCGGATTTCCTCGGGTACGCCGGGGCCGTTATCCATGACACGCAAATCTAATGCCAGCTTGCAGTGGCGGCGCGCGAAGGTCACCTGGCGCGCGATGCGCGTGCGGATCTCGATGCAGGCATCGTCGCGCCCGATCTGCTCGGTAAGCGCCTGGGCGGCGTTGCGCACCACGTTGAGCAGCGCCTGGATGAGCTGTTCGCGGTCGCCGCGGCAATTGGGCATCGAGGCGTCGTAGTCGCGGTCGAAGCGCAGGCCGCTGGGAAACTCGGCCAGGATCACCGAGCGCACGCGCTCGCAGACTTCGTGGATATTGACGCTGTCGACGACCCGCGGACCGCGCTGCGGCACCAGGACGCGGTCGAGCAGCGATTGCAGGCGGTCGGACTCCGAGATGATCACGCGGGTGAATTCGCGCTGCTCGCTGCTGCGCAATTCGGCCTCCAGCAGCTGGGCGGCGCCGCGAATGCCGCCCAGCGGGTTCTTGATCTCATGCGCGAGATTGCGCAGCAGGCGGCGGTTGGCCTCGCTGGTGTCGCCGCGGCGCTCCTCGCGTCCGACCGTGCGCCACTGGTGGCGCACGTCGGAGAGCTCCAGGACCAGGGCGACCTGGTCGTCGTTCGGCGCGCTGGCCACGACCAGCACCGGCAGCGGCTCGCGCAGCGAGCGGCGCACGGCCAGCAGCAGCCGGCGCTGCGCATATTTCTGCGCCACGGCCTCGGCCAGCAGGTCGTCGATCTGGGTGGACTGGATGAACAGGGAGCGCGCCAGGTGCCCCTCGAGCAGGCGGCGCGACAGGTCGAACGTGGTTTCGGCCGCCGGATTGGCGCGCCGGATGACGCCGGCCCGATCCACCAGCAGCACTGCCGCGGTGAGCAGGTCGAGGCCGGCGTCGGTGGCCGGCGACTGGACGTTTGCGGTGCTGCGCAGACGCGAGCTCACGCCCGGTTCTCCCCTGGCGCGCGGGGCGCCGGGCTCAGTAGCGTACGGGGGTCAGTTCCCGGCGCAGCGACGCGAGATTGCCCTGCGAGCGCTCGATGTCCTCGTACAGGCGCTGGACGTGCTCGCGATAGCGCCCGCTGCCCGGCGCCTCGTCGGCCGCCGGCCGCGGCTGGCCGTTGTTGAATTCCGCCTGCAGCTGGGCCAGGCGGTCCTGCTCGGCGCGCAGTTCCTCCTCGAGGATGCGGCGCCGGTCGCTGTCGCGCAGGCGCTGGGTGCCGGCGTCGACGCGCGGAAAGCTCGCCGGCGAGATGCCGGCGCGCAGCGTCGGGCGGGGACGCGAATTGCGCGGCAGTTCGGCCGCGGGAATGGTCGCAACGATGCCGTCGACGCGCCGGCAGGAGCCGCCGTCGGAGGAATTCTGGTAGGTCTTGTGGCCGTCGGCATCGACGCAGACGAAGATGCTGTCCGGTGCGGCCGCCACACAGGACCCCGCCATGGCCAGAAGTACCGGTAAGAGGGTGCCGTGACGCATCGTTTTCCGCTTGAATCGCTATCCGGCGAAGTTTACCCGCCCGCCCCGCGGCCGAAAGCCGCGAATGGGAGGTTTTGACTCGACCATTCGAGGTATCAAGACCCCGCCCGGCGCCGGCGGTCCGCCCGCGCAAGTAAAAAGGGCGGCCTGGCGGCCGCCCCCCGGTCACGGAAAATTGCGCCCGAGCGGCGCGGCTTCCGATCACAGGCTGTAATACATGTCGAACTCGACCGGGTGCGTCGTCATGCGAAAGCGCGTCACCTCCTCCATCTTCAACGCGATGTACGCATCGAGCGCGTCGTTGGTGAAGACGCCGCCGCGGGTCAGGAACTCGCGATCCTTGTCCAGCGCCTCGAGGGCCTGATCCAGGCTGTGGGCCACGGTCGGGAACCTTGGCGGCTTCCTCGGGCTCGCAGGTCGTACAGGTTCTTGTCGATCGGATCGCCCGGGTGGATCTTGTTCTGCACGCCATCCAGGCCGGCCATCAGCAGCGCGGCGAAGGCCAGGTACGGATTGGCCGTCGGGTCCGGGAAGCGCACTTCGACGCGGCGCGCCTTGGGGCTGGACGACGAACGGAATGCGGCAGCGACGCCGAGCGGTTGCGCGCCGAATACGCCAGGTTGATCGGTGCCTCGAAGCCCGGCACCAGGCGCTTGTACGAGTTGGTGCCGGGATTGGTGATGGCATTGAGCGCGCGGGCGTGCTTGATGATGCCGCCGATGTAGTACAGCGCGAAGTCCGACAGGCCGGCGTAGCCGTTGCCGGCGAACAGGTTCTGGCCGTCCTTCCAGACCGACTGGTGCACGTGCATGCCCGAGCCGTTGTCGCCGACCACGGGCTTGGGCATGAAGGTGGCCGTCTTGCCGTACGATGCGGCGACGTTCCAGACCGTGTACTTGAGGATCTGCATCCAGTCGGCGCGCTGCACCAGGCTGCTGAACTTGGTGCCGATCTCGCACTGGCCGGGCGCTGCCACCTCGTGGTGATGCACTTCGACCGGCACGCCCTGCTGCTCGAGCAGCAGCGCAGATTTCCGAGCGCATGTCCTGCAGCGAATCGATCGGCGGCACCGGGAAGTAGCCGCCCTTGACCGGCGCGCGGTGCGCCAGGTTGCCCTGCTCGTAGTCGATACCGCTCGACCAGGGCGCCTCCTCGGACTTGATCTTCACGAAGCGAACCCGACATGTCGACGTTCCAGGTGCACCGAATCGAAAATGAAGAACTCGGGCTCGGGGCCGAAGTAGGCCACGTCGCCCAGGCCGCTGGACTTCAGGTAGGCCTCGGCGCGGCGCGCCAGCGAGCGCGGATCGCGCTCGTAGCCCTTGCCCGTGCTCGGTTCGAGCACGTCGCAGGAGATCACCAGCGTGTTCTCTTCGCGGAACGGATCCATGCGCACGCTGTCCGGATCCGGCATCAGCAGCATGTCCGAGGCTTCGATGCCCTTCCAGCCCGCGATCGACGAGCCGTCGAAGGCGTGGCCGTCGGTGAACTTGTCCTCGCCGAACGAGGAGACCGGTACCGAAACGTGCTGTTCCTTGCCCCGCGTATCGGTAAAGCGCAGATCAACGAATTTGACCTCGTTGTCGGCTATCAGCTTCAACACGTCTTTTGGCGACCCCATCGCGTTCTCTCCTCTTTCGAAAAATGCCATTTGGCGAATGCAATAAATAAGCAGGAAATGTGCCGTTAATTCCGCGTCGGGCCCGGCGGCGCCAGCGCGATCCGCCGCAGAGCCTACCAGAGCCATCAGGGGCCATTTTCGGGCAAGCGCAAGACCTCGCGCGGCAGGGATTCCCGGCGCCGGGTTGAACTTTCAGGAGAAATTGCACCAATTTAGAATTGATGCACCAACAGTGTGCAATCTACCGCACTTTCCTGTGGCACGAGCCAGGGGTACCCGCTATCGGTCCGCCTGGCCGTCGGGCGGCAGGAAGATCGCCTGCAGGTCGTTGAGAAACCGCATGCCCAGCGGCGTCGGCCGGATCCGGTCGGCCCCGGGTTCGAGCAGGCCGCGCGCGCGCGCCTGCGCCAGCCCCGGCTCCATGATGCCGGGCGCAAGCCCGGTGCGGGCGGCAAACAGGTCCGGCGCAAACCCGTCGCGCAGCCGCAGCGCATTGAGCATGAATTCGAACAGCAGGTCGGCGGCGCGCGAGCGCGCGCTCGCCGGCGACGAAGCGGCCCGCGGCGGCGTGCTCCAGGTAGGACGCCGGCTGGCGAAAGCGCTCGGTGCGCACGATGCGGCCGGGCAGCGAAATCTTGCCGTGCGCGCCCGCGCCGATGCCCAGGTAGTCGCCGAAGGTCCAGTAGTTGAGGTTGTGGCGCGCGCCGCGTCCCGGGCGGCAGAACGCCGAGACTTCGTAGTGCGCGTAACCGGCGGCGGCGGCGCGTTCCTCGACGGCCGCCTGGATGCCGGCCAGCACGTCCTCGTCCGGCAGCACCGGCGGATACTTGTGGAAGACCGTGTTAGGCTCCAGCGTCAGCTGGTAGATCGACAGGTGCGGCGGCGCGCTCTGCAGCGCCTGCTCGATGTCGCGCAGCGCCTGCGCCACCGTCTGCCCCGGCAGGCCGATCATCAGGTCCAGGTTGAAGTTCTCGAACGTCGCGCCCGCGGCGTCGACCGCGCGCCGCGCCTGGGCGCCGTCGTGCACGCGGCCCAGCGCCGCGCAGCCGGGCATCGTCGAAGGACTGCACGCCGATCGACAGGCGATTCACGCCGGCGGCGCGGAACGCGGCATAGCGGCCGGCCTCGAAGGTGCCCGGGTTGGCCTCGAGCGTGATCTCCGCATCGGCGCTGACCGGCAGCAGCGCGCGCACGTCGGACAGCAGGCGCGCGACCGCCTCGCCGCCGAGCAGGCTGGGCGTGCCGCCGCCGATGAAGATGCTGTGCACCGACCGGCCCCAGACCAGGGGCAGGGTCGATTCCAGGTCGGCGCGCAGGGCCGCCAGGTACGCGCTTTCGGGCAGCGGCGCGGACGGGTCGAGCGCGTGCGAATTGAAGTCGCAGTAGGGGCATTTGCGCACACACCAGGGCACATGGATGTAGAGCGACAGCGGCGGCTGCAGCGGTGCCGCGCCAGCGGCTGCGCCGCCGGCGGCGTGCCGCGCCGGTGCGTCCGCCGGCGCCACGGCGGCGCGAATCGGAATGACCCGGCCGCCCGCGGCGCTCACCAATCCCAGCGCTCCTGCAGCAGCGCAACCATCGACTGCATCGCGCGCGCGCGATGGCTGAGCGCGTTCTTGCGCGCCGCATCGAGCTGCGCCGCCGTGCACGCCAGGGCCGGCAGCCAGAAGTGCGAGTCGTAGCCGAAGCCGCCGGACCCCAGCGCCTCGTCGATGATGCGTCCTTCCCACAGGCCCTCGGCGACCAGCGGCTCGGGGTCGTCGGCGCTGCGCAGTGCCACGATCACGCAGCGGTAGTGCGCGCGCCGGTCCCCCAGCCCCGCCAGGCGCAGCAGCAGCAGCGCGTTGTTGTCGGCGTCGGTCGCCCGCTCCCCGGCAAAGCGCGACGAACGCACGCCCGGCGCGCCGCCGAGCGCACGGCAGCACAGACCCGAATCGTCGGCCAGCGCCGGCAGGCCGCTGGCCAGCGCCGCATGGCGCGCCTTGGCCAGTGCATTTTCGAGGAAGGTGCCGAACGGCTCGGCGGCCGGCGCGATGCCCATCTCCCCCTGGGGCCGCACGCGCGCCGCCAGCGGGCCCAGCAGCGCCTGCAGTTCGGCCAGCTTGCCCGGGTTGTCGGACGCCAGCACGAGGGTGCGCGGCGCCGGGCTGGTGCCGGCACCGGCGCGCGGGGATGCTGCCATGCTCATGGGTGCCGCGGCCCGGCCGTCACCGATCCGGCAGCGGCCGGTCCAGGGCCGCACGCTGGGCCGCGACCAGGCCCGCGATGCCGGCACGCGCCAGGTCCAGCAGCCCGTCGAGCTGGGCGCGGGAAAACGGCGCGCCTTCGGCGGTGCCCTGCACTTCGACGATGCCGCCGCTGGCGGTCATGACGACGTTCATGTCGGTGTCGCACTCGAATCCTCGGCATAGTCGAGATCGAGCAGCAGCGCGCCCTCGAGGATCCCGACCGAGACCGCCGCCACCGCATCGCGCAGCGGGTCGCCGGCGAGCGCCGGCGCCGCATGCTCGCGCAGCCAGCGCACCGCGTCGGCCAGCGCGACGTAGGCGCCCGTGATGGCCGCGGTGCGCGTGCCGCCGTCGGCCTGCAGCACGTCGCAATCGATGTGGATGGTGCGCTCGCCGATCAGGTCCAGGTCGAGCACGCTGCGCAGCGAACGGCCGATGAGGCGCTGGATCTCCTGCGTGCGCCCGCTTTGCTTGCCGCGCACCGATTCGCGTTCGGAGCGCGTGTCGGTCGCGCGCGGCAGCATGCCGTACTCGGCGGTCAGCCAGCCCTGGCCGCGGCCGCGCAGGAACGCGGGCACGCGCTCCTCGACCGAAGCGGTGCAGAGCACCCGCGTGTCGCCGAAGGCGACCAGCACCGAGCCTTCGGCATGGCGGGTGTATCCCCGATGAAACTCGACGTGCCGCATCCGGGCGGCATCGCGGCCCTCGCTGCGCGCGCTCATTTGTCGACGATCAGGCGGGAGGCGCGCTGGATGGCCTGCTGGATCTCGTTGACCGCGTCGTCGATCTGATCGTCGGTATAGGCGGGGCCGGGCTCGTCGCCGGCCCGCGGGATCTGGATGGTGGAGGTCATGGCGCCTTCGGGAATGACCAGGGTGGAAACGGGTGCATCGGTGGGCGGAACCATGTCGAGCGATTCGGCGCCGGCCCAGGCCATCGCCAGCGCCGTGCAGTTGTCGGACTCGGGGCCGCCCTGCTCGAGCGCGGCGTCGACGACCTCGGGCACGGCGCGCATGACGGTGCGCCCCGTGAAGGCATCGAGGATGGCGCGGTCGCTCAACGTGCCCCACAGGCCGTCGCTGCACAACAGCAGGATGTCGCCGGTGTGCAGCGCCGTGGGACGGCCGATCTCGACCGTCGGCGCGACGAAGGCGCCCAGGCAGTTGAAGATGCGGTTGCGCTCCGGATGGTCCTTGGCTTCCTCGGGGCGGATCAGGCCCGAGGAGACGAGATGGTGCACGCGCGAATGGTCGAGCGTGCGTTCGACGATGGCGCCGTTGCGGATGAGGTACAGGCGGGAGTCGCCGGCATGCGCCCACAGCGCCACGCCGCGCTGGACGACGCACAGCACGATGGTGGTGCGCGGCGCCTCGGGCAGGCTGTTTTCCGCGCGGTAGCGATGCAGTTCGTGGTGCGAGGCCTGGATCGCCTCTTCGAGGAACGCCGCCGGATCGGGCAGCAGCGGCCGCGCGAGGCGCTGGTACACGGCCGCGACGGTCTGCATGGTCAGCTGGGCGGCAACCTCGCCGCGCGCGTGCCCGCCCATGCCGTCGGCCACCATCATCATCAGGGAATCGCGGGTGTACAGGTACCCCATGCGGTCCTGGTTGACCTTGCGTCCGCCCTTCTTGCTTTCCTGGTAGATGGAAAAACGCACGGTCCGCCTCAGAACCAGGTGATGTTGTGCTCGCGGGCAAAGCGCGACATCCGTTCGCGCAGGTGCCGCAGCTTCGCGCCGGTGCGCTCCATGAAGGTGAATTCAGGGCTCTCCGGCACGTTGTGGATCAGTTCCTTCTGCACAGCGTACACCGATTGCGGCCGTTCGAGCGAGTTCAGCCGCAGGCAGCGCTCGACCATGGAGATGATCTGGGACGAATACAGCCCGCGGAACGAGCGCAGGGCCTGCGGCATCTTGTCGTCCTTGAGGCGGCTGTCCGATTCCTGCGGCGGCAACCCGGACATGCAGGCGTAGATGCAGGCGCCGATGCTGTAGACGTCGGTCCAGGGTCCCAGTTCGGCGTCGCGCTTGTACAGCTCGGGCGCGGCGAAGCCCGGGGTGTACATCGGGTAGGTCTTGCTGATGTCGCGCTGCAGGGTCTGGCGCGCGGCGCCGAAGTCGAGCAGGATCGGCGCGCCGTCCATGCGCAGGTAGATGTTGGCCGGCTTGACGTCCAGGTGCAGCAGGCGGTTGCTGTGCACCTCGCGCAGGCCGTTCATCACCTGGGCGAACACGCGCCGGATGAAGCGCTCGGACAGCACGTCCTTCTGGTCCTTGCTGCGATTGCGCAGCACGTGCTCCTGCAGCGAGCGGCCCGGACTCGTAGTGCATGACCATGTAGACGGTCTCGTTGGCGCGGAAGAAATTGAGCACGCGCACGATGTTCGGATGGAAGATCGTGGCCAGCGCCCGCCCTTCCTCGAAGAAGCACTTCAGGCCGATGCGGTAGGTATTGAGGTTCTCCGGGGCGACATACGGCGCGAACTCGCCGGTCTTGCGCTGCGCCAGCGCCGCCGGCATGTACTCCTTGATGGCGACCGAACTGCCGCTCTCGTCCTGCGCCAGATAGACGATGGAGAAGCCGCCGCTGGAGATCTTCTTTACAATGCGGTAGGCGCCGAGTTGCAGGCCCTCGGGCAGGGACGAATTATTCTGAGCCGCCATAGGTCGCCGATGCGGTAGCCGATACGATTGCGTTTGCGGGGACCGTCGCGAATCCGGCAGACATCCGGATTGCGCCGGGAGCACGGGAGCGCGCCGGCGGCACTGCGGCGCATCTGCGCGGGGTCGGACGCCTCGGGCCGCCAGATTGCGCCGGATCCCGGCAGGCCGATCCTTGAAGTAGACCCATTTTATCGAACCCTGCCCGGCGGCGGCCGGCGGCAACCGCGAACAAGGCACGACAAATGGCGGATGTAGCGAGCATGACCGGCTTCTCGGACGCGACCCTGGCCACGGAGTTTGGGGCGATTACGGTCGAGTTGAAGTCCGTAAATGGCCGCTTTCTCGAGCTTTCTCTTCGGCTTCCCGACGAATTGCGCAACGCCGAAGCCGGCCTGCGCGAGCGCATCGGGGCCGCCGTGGCGCGCGGCAAGCTCGATTGCCGCGTCGGCATCGCCCGCGACCCCCTGGCCGGCGGCGCGCGCCTGAACGACACCGTGCTGGCGCAGATCGCCGACCTGACCCATCAGGTGCAGGCGCGCTTCCCGCAGGCCGCGCCGCTGGCCACCGCCGACATCCTGCGCTGGCCCGGGGTCGTCGCCAGCGCCGCCGTCGACGCCGAGGCGTGGCATGCGCCGCTGCTGCAGGCCCTGGAAACGTCCCTGGCCGGCTTCCTGGCCGCGCGCCGCCGCGAGGGTGCGGCGCTGGCCGCGGCCCTGATCGAGCGCTGCGACGGCATCGAGGGCATCCTGGCCCAGTTGCGCGAGGCCGTACCCCGCATCCTGGCCGAAGCGGAGCGGCGCCTGCAGGAACGCCTGTCGCAGGCGCTGGGCGACCGCGCTGGCCGGCAGCGCGATGACGCGCGAGGAAATCAACGACCGCATCCGCCAGGAACTGTCGCTGCAGGGCATGCGCGCCGACATCGCGGAGGAGATGGACCGTCTGGTGGCGCACGTGGCCGAAGTACGCCGCACGCTGCGCCAGGGCGGAGCGGTCGGACGGCGGCTGGATTTCCTCATGCAGGAACTCAACCGCGAGGCCAATACCATCGCCTCCAAGGCCAGCGCCGTCGACATGACCAGCGCCGCCGTGGAGCTCAAGCTGCTCATCGAACAGATGCGCGAACAGGTGCAGAATCTGGAATGACGCCCCCAACCCCCGCATGAAACGCGCGCATGGCGCCCAGCACCGGACGGCAGGTCTTCATGGTCGTGGCGCCGTCGGGCGCCGGCAAGTCCTCGCTGGTCAACGCGCTGCTGGCGCGCGACCGGCCATCGCGCTGTCGGTGTCGTTCACCACCCGGCCGCCGCGCCCCGGCGAAGTCGACGGGCGCGAATACCATTTCGTCGACGTGGACGAATTCCAGCAACGCAAGGCCAACGGCGAATTCCTCGAAAGCGCCGAGGTGCACGGCAACTTTTACGCGACCTCGCGCCGCGAAATCGAACAGCGGCTGGCGGCCGACACCGATGTACTGCTGGAGATCGACTGGCAGGGTGCGCGCCAGGTGCGGCTGCACTTTCCGCGCGCCGTGGGCATCTTCATCCTGCCGCCGTCGCATCGACGCGCTCGACGAGCGCCTGCACAAGCGCGGCCAGGACAGCGCCGTCGGTGATCAAGCGCCGCCTGCTGGCGGCCGGCAGCGAGATCGCGCGTGCGCCGGAATTCGACTACATCATCATCAACCAGGACTTCGAAGTCGCCCTGGCGCAGCTGACCGCCGTCGTCACGGCCGACGCGCCTGCGCTACGACGCGCAGGCGGCGCGGCACCACGAGCTGTTCGCGCAGCTGGGCATACCGGGGGCTAGCTAGCGGCCCGGGGCCGCGACGGGCGCGCAATCGCGCATCGGACGCCGGACGCTAGCGCCGCTCCTTTTCGCGCTCGGCTTCGCGTTCATTGGCGGGCGGCGGGCGCACCGCTTCAGGCGCCCTGGGCGGGGCCGGCGCGACCGCAGGCGGCGCAAATCCCGGCGGCCGTCCCGCGCCGCCCTGCGGCCCGCCGCGCTCCTGCGGCGGCGCAGCCGGGCGCTCATTGCGCGGGTACGGTGCCGGCGGCGCGGCCGGGTACGCATTGCGCGGCGCCGGTGGCGTGCCCGGGTACTCATTGCGGGGCTGCGGCGCCGGTGGCGTGCCCGGGTGCTCGTATTGCGGAAATTGCCCGCGGGGCGTCACCGGATGCTCGTATGCCGGAACCTGTCCGGCCGGCGGCGCCGCGCGCGGGTACGGCTGCGGATTCCGGCTTTGCTGGAACGGCGGACGGGCCTGCTGCGGGACCTGCGCCGGACGCGGCATGCCCGGTTGGGCCTGCGGGAATCCGGATCCGGGTGCCGCCGCGCCGGCGCGTGGCAATTGCGGATCCGGCATCTGCGGCCGCACCTGGCGGCCGCCCCCGGCCGGCGGCGGCGCCGCGCGCAGCAGGTGCGGCTGGACGATCTCCGCCTGCACCGGCCGCGGCTCGGGCAGGCGCGTGAAGCCGTTGCGGCGCGAGTAGGTACGCACCGGCGTCCGGCTGGCCGGCAGCGGCGCGGCCACGCGCACCACCGGCGCCTGCGCGGCCGCCAGGTACGCCTGGCGCGGCACCAGCGTGCTGAGCGGCCGGCCGCCCGCCGCCACGCCTGCCGGGGCCTCTATGCGCACATGCCCGCCATCACCGGGACGGATCCGCATGCCCGGCCGCATCAGCGGGGGTGCCCCCACGACCACCGCCGGATTGGTGCCCAGCGGCGCCGGGACGATAAGTCCGGCACGCGACCCCGGCGGCGGCGGCACGAACACGCAATCGGGCCCTTCGGGGCGCCGCCCGGGCACGACGCCAGGGCGCGCCTCGACGATGACCACCGATACGCCGGCCGCCGGCGCGATGAATACCGCGCCGGGAGCACGCCAGTACCCCGGGACGAAGATGACGATGCCGGCGCGGTTCTCGTAGTAGGGCGGATTCCAGCCGTAGCCGACGATCGGGGGCGCCAGCCAGCGGCCATGGGCCCAGACCCACTGGCCGTCCCATACCCAGTAGCCGCCGGTCCAGTAGGCGCCATAGAACGGCATCGGACCGGGATCCTCGACCAGCATCGGCGGGGGCGCCCAGGGCACGCCGATCGGCTCGGGTTCTTCCGTCGGCGCATCGACATAGACGCTCACCACCGGAGGCGGCGGGGGCGGAACGTAGTCGTCCCCGGCGGGCACATAGCCGGCGTCCTGCGCCGGCGCATAGGCATCGGGCGGCGGCGCGTCGTAGTACGGCGGCGGTGGCGGCGGCAGGTACTGCGCGGGCGGTTCGTACGCGCCCTGCGGCGGGTATTGCTGTGGCGCGTACGCATCCGGCGGCGGCGCGTATCCGTCGGCCGGCGGATCGTATTGTTGCGGCGCCTGTTGCGGCGGCGGACGGTACTGCGCCGACGGGTTGTACTGCGGCGGGTTGTACTGCGCGGGCGGGTTGTACTGCGCGGGCGGGTTGTACTGTGGCGGCGGGTTGTACTGTGGCGGCGGGTTGTACTGCGCCGGCGGGCTGTATGGCGGTGGCGGCGGCAGGTACGCCGGCGGCTCGGTGCGCGCCGGCTGGACCACGCAGGCGCCAACAAGCATGCTCAGGGGTGTTGCCAACCAAATAAGCCGTTTCACGCGACGAACTCCCGGTGACGAATCAATGCTGCACGCGCGGGGCAATATAGGCTTGAACGCCGGGAGCCCCAAAACCGTTGACCCCCGGCCCCGGGCCGGAGCCGGCGCGGTTCCGCGGCGGCACTTGCGCCGGCCGGCAGCGCAGCGCGCCGCCGCGGCGGGCAAGCCGCGCGCACGGTATAATCGACCCTCGCTCACGCTTGGCGGCGCAGCATAGGCGCAGGCAGCGGCATCAACCCCGGGAATCCGACCATGGCCCGCATCACCGTAGAAGACTGCCTCAAGCAGATCCCCAACCGTTTCCAGCTCGTGCTGGCCGCGGCGTATCGTGCGCGGCAGCTCAGCCAGGGCCACGCGCCGAAGATCGACACCAAGGACAAGCCCGCCGTCGCCGCGCTGCGCGAAATCGCCGCGCAGAAGGTCGGCATCGAGATGCTGCGCAAGGTCCCGACCTGAACCGACGCCGCGCCGCGCTCCGTCGTCGTCCCGCATACCCGCCAGACCATCCCCCCGTTTGCCCCGCGTCCCATAGCGCGTAGCGTAGCGCCCATGTCGACGCCTGCGGATCCTCCCGCCCCGCTCCTGCCGGTCGCACCGGCGAATCGCGCGCCCACCGCCCGATGCGCCGGTGCGCTCGCCCGGCTTTGCCGCACGTGCCGCCAAGGCCCTGCGCAAGGCGCGCAGCGCCGTTTGGCGCTCCGATGCGGGCGCCGCCGAGGCCGCCCCCGAGCGCCAGGTCGTCAGCTTCGCGGACCTGACGGACCGCCTCAAGCTCTACATGTCGTCCGGTGACATCCAGAAGGTCAAGGCGGCGTTCCGCTTCGCCGACGAAGCGCACCTGGGCCAGTTCCGCAAGAGCGGCGAGCCCTACATCACGCACCCGATCGCGGTCGCCGAGATCCTGGCGCACTGCGCATGGAAGCTCGACGCCAGGTGCTCATGGCGGCGCTGCTGCACGACGTGATCGAGGACTCGGGCGTCACCAAGCCGAACCTGGCCGAGCGCTTCGGGCCGGCCGTGGCCGAACTGGTCGACGGCCTCTCCAAGCTCGACAAGCTGCAATTCGCAGCAACGCGCGAGGAGCGCAGGCCGAGACCTTCCGCAAGATGCTGCTGGCGATGGCGCGCGACGTGCGCGTGATCCTCGTCAAGCTGGCCGACCGCCTGCACAACATGCGCACGCTGGACGCGGTCGACGCGCGAAGCGGCAGCCGCGCATCTCGCGCGAGACGCTCGACATCTACGCGCCGATCGCGCACCGGCTCGGCCTGAACAAGACCTATCGCGAGCTGCAGGAGCCTGCGTTCGCACCTGCTCAACCCGCTGGCGCTACGCGCGTGCTCGAGAAGGCCGTCCGACGGCGCGCGGCAATCGCCGCGACGTGGTCGAGAAGATCCAGCGTCGCCGTCGCAGAACGCGCTTCGCGCGCAGACCAAGCTCAAGGCCGAGATCTTCGGCCGCGAGAAGACGCTGTTCGGCATCTACCGCAAGATGGGCGACAAGCACCTGTCCTTCTCGCAGGTGCTCGACATCTACGGCTTTCGCATCGTGCTCGCACGGTGCCCGACTGCTACACTGGCGCTCGGCGTGCTGCACGGCCTGTACAAGCCGGTGCCGGGCAAGTTCAAGGACTACATCGCCATCCCGAAGGTCAACGGCTACCAGTCGCTGCACACGACGCTGGTCGGCCCCTTCGGCCAGCCGGTCGAATTCCAGCTGCGCACCGCGCGAGATGCACGGGTCGCCGAATCGGGCGTCGCCGCGCACTGGCTGTACAAGGAGGACGCGCAGAGCCTCTCGGACATGCAGTCGCGCACGCACCAGTGGCTGCAGTCGCTGATCGACATCCAGCAGCGAGACGGGCGATTCGGCCGAATTCCTCGAGCACGTCAAGATCGACCTGTTCCCCGACGCGGTCTACGTCTTCACGCCCAAGGGCAAGATCGTGTCGCTGCCGCGCGGCGCCACGCCGGTGGATTTCGCCTACTCGATCCACACCGACGTGGGCAACAAGACCATCGCCGCGCGCATCAACGGCGAGGCCCAGCCGCTGCGCACCGAACTGCACAACGGCGACGTCATCGAGATCGTCACCGGGCCGGTGGCGCGGCCCAATCCGGCCTGGCTGGGCTTCGTGCGCAGCGGACGCGCCCGCGCCGAGATCCGCCATTTCCTGCGCACCATGAAGAGCCAGGAGTCGATCGAACTGGGCGAACGCCTGCTGGCGCAGGCGGCCGCGCAGTTCTCGTTCACGCTGGCCGACGCCAGCCCGGAGGCCTGGGCGGCGCTGGTACGCGAGGCGCAGGCGCGCGACCGCGACGACCTGCTCGCCGACATCGGCCTGGGGCGGCGGCTGGCAGCCGTGCTGGCGCGCCAGCTCGGCCGCATCCAGTCGCGCAGCGCGGCCGACGCGCCGGGCGAGGCCGCCGGCGGCGCCCTGCCCGCGGCCGCCGGCGCGGCGCCGATGCAGATACAGGGCACCGAGGGCATGGCGCTGCAGATGGCCAACTGCTGCACGCCGATCCCGGGCGACGAGGTCGTCGGCCAGCTGCGCCGCGATCTGGGCCTGGTGGTGCACCAGTCCGACTGCACGCCATGCGCAGCGCGCCCGCCGCGCCGATCCGGAGCGCTGGCTCGACCTGCAGTGGGCCGAGGATCCGGTGGGCCTGTATTCGGCCAACATGGACGTGCGCGCGCGCAACGAGCGCGGCGTGCTGGGCTACGTGGCCGTGGCGGTGGCGGAGGCCGAATCCAACATCCTGAGCGTCAACGTCGAGGACGAGGACGCGCGCGAGGTCACGATCCACTTCAAGATCCAGGTGCACGACCGCACGCACCTGGCCCGGGTCGTGCGCACGCTGCGGCGCATCCGCCAGGTGACGCGCGTGGCGCGCACCCGCATCACCGTGCGCGCTCAGTCGGCCGAGGCGCCGGTCGAACTGCCATCCGCGCCGGATTCGTAGCGCACCTCGAGGATATCGATCGTTTCGAGGCCGCGCGGGCGTCTGGAACTGGATGGCGTCGCCCTCGCGCGCCTTGAGCAGCGCGCGCGCGATCGGCGAAATCCAGCTGACATGGCGGCGCTGCGGGTCGACTTCGTCGACGCCGACGATGGTTATCTCCTGGCTCGCTCGCCGCCGGCCGTCCGCGTAGACGCACCGTGGCGCCGAAGAAGACCTGGTCGGTGGCGCCGCGCTGCGCCGGGTCGACGACCTCGGCGACCTCGAGGCGCTTGGTCAGGAAGCGGATGCGCCGGTCGATCTCGCGCAGGCGCTTCTTGCCGTAGATGTAGTCGCCGTTCTCGGAGCGGTCGCCATTGGATGCGGCCCATGAGACCGTGCGCACCACCTCCGGGCGCTCGCTCGTGACGAGGCGGCTCAGTTCGGCGCGCAGCCGGCGGTAGCCCGCCAGGGTCATGTAGTTCTTGGCGCCGGCCGGCAGCGGCGGCGGCGCCTGGGCGTCGTCGTCATCGTCGTCGGCGCCTTCCTTGACGAATGCTTTGCTCATGGCAGCGGCGACGAGACCCCGGAGAGATGCGTTGCGCGGCGCGCCGGCGGGCGCCGTGCGCGCGTAATGCATGGGGTGGCCGATGGGATTCGAACCCACAACAACTGGAATCACAATCCAGGACTCTACCGTTGAGCTACGGCCACCACGTCTTGCGCTCGGGTTGCGGAAACTGGCCTGCCCGGCCGGACTCGAACCAGCGACCCTCAGCTTAGAAGGCTGATGCTCTATCCAACTGAGCTACGGGCAGACGATGATCCCCGGGCAAGGGCTCTCCGCAGCACGGTTGGTCGGGGCGAGAGGATTCGAACCTCCGACCCCCTGCGCCCAAGGCAGGTGCGCTACCAGGCTGCGCCACACCCCGAAAGCCGGGATCATACCGATCCCCTGCCCGGGCGGCAATTTGCGCGGCGCGGCGGTGCCGGCGGCGCGTCGCTGCCGCGCCGGTCAGCAGGCGTCGGCGTGGCGGCGCGCAGCGGCGGCGCACTCTGCGGTCGACGGACCGGACGCCGGCTGGGCCCCGTTGTCGAGCACTTCGGGCGCGGGCATCGGAATGTATCCGGGATACGCGTGCGGCCTGGACTCGGAGCCCGGACGCACCGGCACCGCGCGATGCAGGCGGCTGCCGAAGTCGGCGCGAAAACCGTAGCTGCGCTGTTGCAGCGGTTCGTCGTGTGCATCGCCGCCGCTGGTTTCGAACACCGAGCCCAGGATCGCCTGCTCGCCGAGGCGGTTGCGCACGCGCTCGATGAACTCGCCCAGCATCACGTCGATGGCGGCATCGACCAGCGGCGCGCGCCGCAGCCATATCCGGCACAGGCAGATCGCGTGGTCCGCGTCGACGACGCCCACGGTGGCCGAGAACTCGGCAATGCGGTTCTCCTCGGTGCGATGCCAGAGCGCGTTGCCCTGCCAGCCGAGCCTGTGCATGGCCAGATGCACGCGGTGATCCGCGGTCGGCAGCAGTTCCCAGACCCCGCTCAGCGCGACGACGGCGCCCGTGGGATCCTGAAAATATTTGGAGTGATCGACGATGTGGTCCATGGTTGCCGAAGCCGGGCCTTGCGTACCGGCCATATGCTTTTTCAGGTTGTTAACATAATTGTTAACAATTGATATTCTCATATCGGAACGGTGACGTCAACCCGGGAAAAGTCGGAAAATAATCCTGAAAATTCATTTATGTATTTAAGTTCAATATGTTATATTTATTTTCCGGGTCGCTAGGCGCGTAAAATCCGCTTGACGTAAGCGCTCCCTCGCTTTACCTTGCATTGTTAACAATCAACGGTTTCCGCACCCCTTGCGGTTGCCGATCCGGACTCCAAGCGCATGCACCTGCCGCCACTTGCCTTCCTGCCGTATGAGGACGGGTCGATGCCGCCGGTGTCGGGCGCAGCGCCGGCCATGCGCACCGGCGCCGCCGCCTTCCGGCTTTTCCACGGCGCGATCCCGCCAACGCTGTCGATCCGCGACCAGATCGCCGTGGCGGTGGCCGAGCGCATCGTCGAGCGGCGCCTCGCGCCCGGGGCGCGCATCCGCGAGCCGGCCCTGGCCGAGGAATTTGCCGTCAGCAAGGCGCCGGTGAGCGAAGCGCTGCTGCTGCTGCAGCACGCCGGCCTCGTCGCGGCATCGGCCCACCGCGGCATGGCGGTCGCGGCGCTGGATCGCGCCGACCTGGAAGACCTGATCGATCACCGCACGGTGCTGGCCCGCGCGTTCGTGCCGCGCTACGTCGCCGGCCACACGCGCGAGGACAGCAATGTCGTGCAGCGGCTGCTCGCGCGCATGGGCGAACTGGCGCCGCGCGACGAGCAGGCGTTCGATTTCATCGAGGTATCCGATCGCTGCCTGGTGTACATGGCACTGCGTGCCGGCAACCGGCGCATCGGCCGCGCCGCCTGCGCGCTGTCGCTGCAGCTGCTGCGCTATTTCTCCCTGACGGCCGCCACCGTGCCGCAGCGCCTGCGGTTGCTGCAGCGCTGGAACGAACTGGCCGCGCTGATCGCGGCGCGCGACCCGGCGCCGGCAATGGCGCACTTCGAGGCCAGCGTGCGCGCGCGCCTGGACGAAACCCGCGCCGCGCTGCCGGCGGCGGCATGAATACGCTGGCGTTCCCCGGCGAGCCGACCACCGGCCCCTCGGGCCTGCTGCAGCCTACCGCGCTGGTGGCCAGCCGCCTGATGATGGGCCGCGAGGCCACGGCGTGGACGCTGCCGGAGCAGATCGCGGTCGCCATCGGCGAGCGCATCCTCAACGAGAGCATCGCCCCGGGCAATCGCATCGGCGAGGAAGCGCTGGCGCGCGAATTCCGCGTCAGCCGCGGCCCCATCCGCGACGCGCTCAAGATCCTCGAGGGCGCCGGCCTGGCGGTGATCGCGAACCGGCGCGGCGCCACCGCCAGCCCGCTCAACGCCGACGATCTGCGCGAGATCTTCGAGCTGCGCCATAGCCTGCTGGCCCTGGCGATCCGCGGCTTCGCGCGGCTGGCGATCGCCGCCGACCTGCTGCAGCTCAAGCGCCACGTGCTCGCCCTCGAAATGGTGCCGTCCGAGCCGCGCACCGCGCTGCTGTACACCGATGCACTGGACCGCGTCATGCTGCACCTGTCACACCACTGCGGCAACCGCCGGATCGCGCACATCATGACGACGCTGTCGCTGCAGTCCTTCCGCTACTACCGCCGCGGCCAGGTGCACGGCGCGCCCGGTGCGGCGCGCCAGGGCGAGGTGATCGCGTTCTACCGCGACCTGGTGCGCACCTACGAGCTCGAGCAAAGCGTCGAGCCGATGCTGCTGCGCCTGCGGCAGATCTACGCCGATCGGGCGAGCAATATCGGCGCGTTCCTGCCCTAGGAGTCTGCGCGGCAGAAGGGGCGTAGCTCCCCTCGCCCGCTTGCGGGAGAGGGGCCGGGGGTGAGGGTGCGGGCGCTGGTTTTATGTAGACGAGCGAGGCCGGATCGGCGTTAATTGGGCATGACGCCAAGCTACCAACCGTACGAACCGCGCCAGCGGCAGTTGCTGGCCTGCGCGCTGCAGGAGTGGTTGCCCGAAGGGCACCTGGCCTACTACATCAACGACGTGGTCGACAGCCTGGATCTGAGCGCGTTTCACGCTCGGTACATGGGCGGCGGCCCACGCAACCAGCGGTTTCACCCGGCGATGATGGTCAAGGTGCTGGTGCGATGAGCTACGAGCGGATGCAGCGCGCCGAGGTTGAGCTCAAGGCGCAGATCGAGGCGCTGCTCAATCGGGCCAAGGCGGCCGACCAGGCTGAGCGCAATGAACCCGACCTGGATGTGCCCGCCGAGATTACCCGCCGTCAGGAGCGCCTGGAGGTGATCCGGGCGGCGCGGGAGTGGCTGGAACAATGTCAGCGCGACGCCGATCCGGCGCGGGGCCGATACGGCGCGGGGCCGATCCGAGGGCGACGAGCGCAAGCCGCGCGACGGCGACGGCAAACCCAAGGGCGGCGGTACCCATGCACGCGAGTTCGGAGTTCCGGCACCCAAGGCGCAAGACAAATTCACGGATCCGCAGAGCCGGATCATGAAGCGCGCCGGTGGCGGCTTTGACTACGCGTACAACGCGCAGGCCGCTGACGGCGGCCATGGCGCAAAAGTTCCTACAGCCAAGTACACAGCAGGCATATCGACGGCGCAAGTGGCTCTCGGAGCCACCCAACGGCTGGGTCAAGAACGTCCTGGGGTTCCGCCAGTTCAGCATGCGCGGCCTGACCAAGGCCCAGGCCGAGTGGAAACTCGTCTGTACAGCGCTGAACCTGCGGCGAATGGCCACAATGCTGCCAACGTAGGCGGCGACAAGGCGGCTTGCGGGCCGACAAAGCGCTCGCGCGCAACCAAAATGCCCGGCACCGCAGCGCATCCCCCACCCTCACCCCGCCCTCTCCCGCCAGCGGGAGAGGGGGACCTCATCCATCGCGGCCAACAAACCGCCTGCCGCGCAGACTCCTAGGTCGCGGCGCGGGCGTGGCGGCTACGCCGGCCGCTGCGCGACCTCGCCTGCCGCATCCGCGCCGTCGCCCGGCGCGCCGGCGGCGCGGGCGGCGGCGTCGGGGGACACCAGGCGCGACTTGGGCAGCCAGGCCGAGAACGTGCTGCCCAGGCCGACTTCCGAGGCGATCTCCAGCCGCCCCTCGTGGCGCAGCAGCACGTGCTTGACGATGGCCAGTCCCAGGCCGGTGCCGCCGGTCTCGCGCGAGCGGCTCTTCTCCACCCGGTAGAAGCGTTCGGTCAGGCGCGGCATGTGCTCGGGCGCGATGCCGATGCCGCTGTCGGTGACGCGCAACACCGCACCCAGCGGTTCGATCTCCCAGGCGATTTGCACCGTCCCGCCGGGCGGGGTGTAGCGGATCGCGTTGGAGACCAGATTGCCGAAGGCGCTGCGCAGCTCGTCGCGGCTGCCGCGTACCCACGACGGCGGCGCCGCGACGCGGATCTCGTGCTGGCCGTTGGACAGCGTGCGCGCCTCGTCGGCCACCTCGCGGACCAGCTGGGCGATGTCGACGACGTCTTCCTGGTTCGGGCTTTCCGATTCCAGGCGCGACAGCATGAGCAGGTCCTCGATGAGCCGGTGCATGCGTTCGGCCTGCTCCTCCATGAGGCGCAGATGGTGCTGGCGCACCGGTCCGAGGGCGTCGCCCTCGTCGTCGAAGGATTCGAGAAAGCCCTTGATCACGGTCAGCGGCGTGCGCAGCTCGTGCGACACGTTGGCGACGAAGTCGCGCCGCATCGCGTCGACGCGCTCGCTCTGCGTGATGTCGCGCGTGATCACGATCGAGCGGCCGGGCTCGAAGGGGATCACGGCCAGCGACAGGATGATGGTCGGGTTGGCCAGGGGCCGCAGCACCAGCTCGGCGTCGAAGCGCCCCGAGGTCATGTACGCGACCAGGCGCGGATCGCGCACGAGATTGGTCAGCCGCAGGCCCTGGTCGGCGCGCAGCGACAGCGCCAGGTGGCGCTCGGCCACCGGATTGCACCATTCGATCTGCAGCGCGGCATCTACCAGGATGATGCCGTCGGGCAGGGCGCTGATGGTGCGCCGGAAGCGCTCCTCGTTCTCGACCAGGCGGCGCTGGCCGATCTCGCTGGCGCGGTGCCAGCGGTACAGCCCCGAGAACACCTCGGCCCAGACGCCGAAGCCCTCGGGCAGGTCCTCCAGCGCAGGCTGGTTGAACCAGCTGCCGAGCGCGCCGAGGAAATACATCTGGATGGCATACAGCACCACCAGCACGGCCAGGCCCACGGCCAGGCCGAGCACGACATCGACCGTGAGCGCCAGCACCGCGCATGCCAGCAGCAGCAGCGCCAGGCCGACGATGGCCGGCAGCACGATGCGCAGGGGGCGCGGCGACGGCAGGACGGCCACTACCGTATCAGCCGTCGCTGTTCGCGGACAAGCGGTAGCCCAGCCCGCGCACCGTCTGGATCAGGTGCTGGGCGTTGACCGGCATGAGGGCCTTGCGCAGGCGCAGCACGTGGACGTCGACGGTGCGCTCCTCGATGAAAACGTGGTCGCCCCAGACGTTGTCCAGCAGCTGGCTGCGCGAGAAGACGCGCTCCGGATGGCCGACGAGGAAGGTAAGCAGCTTGAACTCCGCCAGCCCCATCTTGACGCTGCGCCCGTCCGCCTGCACGTCGTGGCGCGCCGAATCGATCTGCAGCGGGCCATAGGTCATGGTCTCGCCGCTCTTTTCCGGCGCGCGGCGCCGGAACACCGCGCGCACCCGCGAAACCAGCTCGCGCGGCGAGAACGGCTTGACGACGTAGTCGTCCGCGCCGCTGTCGAGGCCGGCCACGCGGTCGCTCTCGGCGCCCTTGGCGGTGAGCATGATCACCGGCACGGTGCGGGTGCGGTCGGACTTGCGCAGTTCGCGCAGGAAGTCGATGCCGGCGCGGTCCGGCAGCATCCAGTCGAGGATGACGAGGTCGGGCAGCTCGCCGCGGATCGCGGTCTCGGCCGCACCGACCGATTCGGCGCGGCGCACCCGGTAGCCGCTGTTGCCGCAGGAGAAGGCCACCAGTTCCTGGATCGCCGGTTCGTCCTCAACCACCAATATCGATGCGCTAGCCATGTCGGTCCTCACTCCTGCGAAACGGCGCGGGCGATCTCTTCGGGGGTCGCGTGCCGCACGTCGGCGCCCTGCGCGACGAAGATGACGTGTTCGGCGATGTTCTTGGCGTGATCGCCGATGCGCTCGATCGCCTTGGCCACCCAGACGGCGTCGAGCGACGGCGAGATGGTGCGCGGATCCTCCATCATGAAGGTGATCAGCTGGCGCAGGATGGCCTGGAACTGCTGGTCGACGCCCCGATCCTCCTCGATGATGGCCGCCGCCGCGCTGGCGTCGAGGCGCGCGAAGGCGTCGAGCGCGCCGCGCAGCATCCCGCCGGCGGCAACGGCCGACGTATGGATGTCGCGCAGGCGCGGCGTGCGCACGGTGCGCTGCTTGTCGATGAGCCACCTGGCGGCACGCGCGATCTTGGTGGCCTCGTCGCCGATGCGTTCGAGCTCGGTCACGGTGCGTGCCACGCCGATGATCAGCCGCAGGTCGCCCGCCGTCGGCTGGCGGCGCACGATCATGTTGACGACCACGCGATCGAGCTCGACCTCCTGCTCGTTGACCTGGCGGTCGCCCTCGATGACCTCGTCGGCGAGCGCCCCGTCCGGGCGCTCGTAGCTGTCGATCGCCGCCTGCAGCTGCGCCTCGACCATCCCTCCCATGTGCAGGATGCGGGCCCGCAGCGCCTCGAGTTCGTGGTCGTACTGCTTGGATAGGTGCTCGCCGTTGTTGCTCATGCTGCCTCCCTGCTGCTAGCCAAAGCGACCGGTGATGTAATCCTCGGTCTCCTTCTTGCCGGGCCGAATGAAGATCTGGTCGGTCTCGCCGAACTCGATCAGTTCGCCCATGTAGAGAAATGCGGTGTAGTCCGAGCAGCGTGCAGCCTGCTGCATGTTGTGCGTGACGATAAGTGATCGTGACCGTGTCCTTGAGGACGGTGATCAGCTCCTCGATCGATGCGGTGGCGATCGGGTCGAGCGCGGAGGTGGGCTCGTCGAACAGCAGCAGTTCCGGATCGGCCGCCAGCGCGCGGGCGATGCACAGGCGCTGCTGCTGGCCGCCGGACAGGTTGGAGGCCAGGCCGTGCAGGCGGTCCTTGACCTCGTCCCAGAGGGCGGCCGCGCGCAGCGACTGCTCCACCTTTTCGGCCACCGCCGCGCGCGGCGCCAGGCCGCGCAGGCGCAGGCCGTAGGCGACGTTCTCGAAGACGGTGGTCGGAAACGGGCTGGGCTTCTGGAACACCATGCCGATGCGCATGCGCACGTCGATCGGGTCGACCTCGCGCGACAGGATGTCGATGTTGTCCGGATGCAGGCGGATCGCGCCCTCGTAGCGGTTGCCGGGGTACAGGTCGTGGATCCGGTTGAAGCAGCGCAGGAAGGTCGACTTGCCGCAGCCCGATGGCCCGATGAGCGCCGTCACCTGGTTGCTGTGCACGGACAGGGAAATATCCTTGAGTCCGCGAAAATTGCCGTAATAGAAGCTCAGGTGGTCCACCTGCGCCTTGAGGTACGGCGCCAGCGCGGACGCCGCCGGCGCCGGCGCGTTCTCGAGGCTTGCTGCGTCGGCCGAATTGCCCATCGACTTCATCTGCTCCGTGGCTCGCCGCCGCCCCGATCGGCCGACGCGCGCGCTTGCTATGTGGACCCCCGGCGGGACCTGGGAACGCGGCAAGCGGCGCAGTCTATGACGGCATTGTCACGCCATTGTGACATGACATATTATGCGGCGGGCGCCGCGGCCGGCGCCGGAGCGGATTCAGGCGACGGTGGCCGCGAGACCGTTGGCCACGGATTTGGCGAAGGCCGCGTCGGCCGCCTCCACCATGATGCGCAGCACCGGTTCGGTGCCGGACGGGCGGATCAGCACGCGTCCCTTGCCCTCCAGCTGTGCCTGTGCGCGCGCCAGTTCGCGCACCAGCGGCTGGTGCGACTGCCACTGGAACCCCGCGCCGATGCGCACGTTGACCATCGTCTGCGCCAGCATCGACAGCTCGGCGGTAAGTTCGGCGATGCTGGCGCGCAGCCGCCGCGACGCCGCCAGGACCTGCAGCGCGCTGACGATGCCGTCGCCCGTGGTGTGGCGGTCCAGGCAGAGCAGATGGCCCGAACTTTCGCCGCCGTAGAGCCAGCCGCGCTGCTCCAGGGCCTCGAGGACGTAGCGGTCGCCGACCGCCGCGCGCACGAACGGCACGCCGAGCTCGGCCAGGCGCCGCTCCAGCGCGTAGTTGGTCATCAGCGTGCCCACCACGCCCTGCACGCTGCCGTGGCGCAGGCGATCGCGCACGATGGCGATACAGCAGTTCGTCGCCGTTGAAGGGCGGCCGCCGCGCTCGACGATCACGACCCGGTCGGCGTCGCCGTCCAGGGCGATGCCGAAATCGGCATCGTGCTCCTGCACGATGCGCGCGAGCCCCTCGGCGTGGACGGCGCCGACGCCGTCGTTGATGTTGAAGCCGTTGGGCGTGGCGCCGACCGCGACGACGTCGGCGCCGAGTTCGTGGAACACGTCGGGCGCCACGTGGTAGGCCGCGCCATGCGCGCAGTCGACCACCAGCCGCAGGCCCTTGAGGTCGATATCCAGCGGAAAGGTGCTCTTGCAGAACTCGATGTAGCGCCCGCCGGCGTCGTCCAGCCGGCGCGCCTTGCCCAGCCCCTGCGAGGCGACGCAGTCGATGGGCCGCTCGATCTCGGCCTCGATCTGCGATTCCATGCTCGTCGGGCAGCTTCTTGCCGTCGCCGGAGAAGAACTTGATGCCGTTGTCGGGATAGGGGTTGTGCGAGGCGCTGATGACGACGCCGGCGGTCAGGCGCAGCGCGCGCGTCAGGTAGGCCACCGCCGGGGTCGGCAGCGGGCCGCACAGCACGACGTCGACGCCGGCGCTGGAAAAACCGGCCTGCAGCGCCGCTTCCAGCATGTAGCCGGACACGCGCGTGTCCTTGCCGATGAGCACGGCCGGGCGCCCGGCGCGTCGTGCCGCGCGCCAGCACGCGCCCGGCGGCATGCCCGAGGCGCAGGACGAAATCGGGCGTGATCGGAACCGCGCCCACCGTGCCGCGAATGCCATCGGTGCCGAAATATTGACGCTTCAAGCCTTCTCCTCCTGGTCCATTCTGCCCTGCCCTATCGTGCCGTCGCGCAGGCCTGCCAGACCGCCAGCGCGTCGCGGGTCGCGCCCACGTCGTGCACCCGCACGATACGCGCGCCGTTGTGCGACGGCCACCAGCGCGGCCGCCAGCGACGCCGGCCAGGCGCTGCGAGACCGGGCGCCCGGTAAGCTCGCCCAGCGTCGACTTGCGCGACAGCCCGACCAGTAGCGGCCGGCCCAGCGCCTGCAGTGCCGCGCAGTCCGGCCAGCAGCAGCCGGTTGTGCGCGTGCGTCTTGCCGAAGCCGAACCCCGGATCGAGCGCGATGCGCTCGGCCGCGACCCCGGCGGCGCACGACCTCGTCGCGGCGCTGCGCCAGCCACGCCGTCACCTCAGCCGACCACGTCATCGTAGCGTGCCGCCTGCTGCATCGTCGCCGGCTCGCCCTGCATGTGCATGAGGCACGACGCCGCAGTCGGCCCCGGCGCAGGCGGCCGCCAGCGCGCCGGGGCGGCGCAGCGCGCGCACGTCGTTGAGGATCGACACGCCCAGATCGAGCGCCGGCCTGCATCAGCGCCGGCGCGCTGGTGTCGAGGGACAGCGGCACCGGCAGGTCGCGCAGCGCCCGCAGCACGGGCAGCACCCGGGCCCGCTCCTCGTCCGGGGCAACCGGCGCGGCGCCCGGCCGGGTCGATTCGCCGCCGATGTCGATGATGTCGGCGCCCTCGTCGATCATCGCGTGGGCACGCGCCACCGCCGCGGCCAGCGTGTCGTGGCGGCCGCCGTCGGAAAAGGAGTCGGGGGTCACGTTGAGAATGCCCATCACCCGGACGCGATCGAGCGTCAGCAGATGGCGCCCGCAGCGCCAGTGCGCAGCCGGCGCACACGGGCGCAACCATGGCGCCGGCGCGGACGGCAAGGCGCAGCCGCCCCGGCCCGCTCAGGCCGGTTGCGTCGCTTCCTGGATGCCGCCGGGCGCGCTCGGGCTGCCGCTGCTGCTGGCGGCCGGCGGGGACTTGGGCGGACGCGGCGGACGGCCTTCCATGATGTCGAGGATCTGGTCGGCGTCGATGGTTTCCCATTCGAGCAGCGTCTTGGCCATGGACTCGACCTTCTCGCGGTTTTCCTCGAGCAGGCGCCGCGCCAGGTGGTATTGCTCGTCGATGATGCGGCGGATCTCGCCGTCGACGGAACGCATGGTCTCCTCGGACATGTTCACCGTCTTGGTGATCGAGCGGCCCGAGGAAGACCTCGCCCTCGTTCTCGGCGTAGACCATCGGGCCCAGCGACGTCGCTCATGCCGTAGCGCGTGACCATGTCGCGCGCCATCTGCGTGGCGCGCTCGAAGTCGTTGCTGGCGCCGGTGGTCATCTGCTTCATGAAGAGTTCCTCGGCGACCCGGCCGCCGAACAGCACCGCGATGCGCGCCAGCAGGTAGTCGCGGTCGTAGGCATAGCGATCCTGCTCGGGCAGCTGCATGGTCACGCCCAGCGCGCGGCCGCGCGGGATGATCGTGACCTTGTGCACCGGATCGGTGCGCGGCAGCAGGCGCGCGACCACCGCGTGGCCGGACTCGTGATACGCGGTGTTGCGCCGTTCCTCCTCGGACATGACCATGGAGCGGCGCTCGGCGCCCATCATGACCTTGTCCTTGGCTTTCTCGAAATCCTGCATTTCGACCACGCGTGCGCCGCGGCGCGCCGCGAACAGCGCCGATTCGTTGACCAGGTTGGCCAGGTCGGCGCCGGAAAAGCCCGGGGTGCCGCGGGCCAGGATGTCGGCCTTGACGTCGGCGCCGATCGGGACCTTGCGCATGTGCACCGCCAGGATCTGCTCGCGGCCGCGGATATCGGGCAGCGGCACCACGACCTGGCGGTCGAAGCGGCCCGGGCGCAGCAGCGCCGGGTCGAGCACGTCGGGGCGGTTGGTGGCGGCGATGACGATGATGCCCTGGCCGGTCTCGAAACCGTCCATCTCGACCAGCATCTGGTTGAGCGTCTGTTCGCGCTCGTCGTTGCCGCCGCCCAGGCCGGCGCCGCGCTGGCGCCCGACGGCGTCGATTTCATCGATGAAGATGATGCACGGCGCGTGCTTCTTGGCGGTCTCGAACATGTCGCGCACGCGTGCGGCGCCGACGCCGACGAACATCTCGACGAAATCCGAACCCGAGATGGTGAAGAACGGCACCTTGGCCTCGCCGGCGATGGCCTTGGCGAGCAGGGTCTTGCCGGTGCCGGGCGAACCGACCATCAGCACGCCGCGCGGAATGCGGCCGCCGAGCTTCTGGAACTTGGACGGGTCGCGCAGGAACTCGACCAGTTCCTGGACCTCGTCCTTGGCCTCGTCGCAGCCGGCGACGTCGCCGAAGGTGATGTTGTTGTTGGTCTCGTCGAGCATGCGCGCGCGCGACTTGCCGAACGAGAAGGCGCCGCCGCGGCCGCCACCCTGCATCTGGCGCATGAAGAAGATCCAGACGCCGATCAGCAGGATCACCGGACCGAACGCGTAGAAGAAGCTCAGCAGCGGCGACTGGGTCTCGCGCTGCTCGAACTCGAACTTGACGTTGGCGTCCAGCAGGTCCTTGAAGATGCCGCGGTCGTACAGCGTGCCGGTGGTGCGCAGTTGCGTGCCGTCGCGCGTGACCGCGGTGATCTCGGTCATGCCGGGCGAGGTCTCCTGGATGCGGGCGCTCTTCACGTGGCTGGCGCGCACCTCGTTGACGAACTGCGAGTACGGGATCTGCTGCGGAATGCCGCCGGTGCCGCGCTCGAGCTTCTGGAACACCGTGAACAGGACGACCGCGATCACGAGCCAGATGGCGGCCTTAGCAAAGGTGCTGTTGTTCAATCTCGTACTCCTGCCAGATGCCGCACGCGACACGACCGCCATTGACGCCGGCACGCACCGGCGCTGCAACCCGAACCGCCGCCCGACCCGGTCGCGAACGGCACGGCCGCCGGTCAGCCGGACGGCCACGGCCCGATTCTAGGCTCTTCCGGGCCTTATTACAGCCGGGCGAATCCACCGTGATCACACCCCAGATGGGGCTGAAAGCCCGGTGCGCAAGCCCGCGCCCCGGGACCGGCGCTCAGGCCGGACCGGCCGGCGGCCGCCCCGGGGCGGCGCGCTGCTTGGGTGCGAACGCCAGCAGGAAAGTCTCGGCCGATTCCTGGCGCGAAGCCGCCGGCTTGCGGACGAGCACGCGGGCGAAATGGCGCTTGAGCAGCTCGACGAACTGGCTATAGCCGCTGCCCTGGAATGCCTTGGTGAGGAAGCGCCCCTCGGGCTTGAGGTGTTCGAGCGCGAATTCCAGCGCGAGTTCCCACAAATGGGCGCTGCGCGCGGCGTCGGCCGCGCCGATGCCGCTCAGGTTGGGCGCCATGTCGGACAAGATGAGGTCGGCGCGCTCGCCGCCCAGCGCCTGCGCCACGGACTGCATCACCGCGTCGTCGCGAAAATCGCCCTGGATGACGTGCACGCCGGCGATCGGCTCCATCGGCAGCAGGTCGAGCGCGATCACCCGGCCGGCCAGCCGGCCCTCGCGCTGGCCCAGGCGCTCGACGACGACCTGGGTCCAGCTGCCGGGCGCCGCGCCCAGGTCGATGACGGTGGCACCCGGCCGCAGCAGCCGGTCCTTCTGGTCGATCTCGATCAGCTTGTAGGCGGCACGCGAACGATAACCATGCCGCGTCGCCGCCTGCACGTACGGGTCGTTGATGTGGCGTTCGATCCAGGCGCGGTTGGAGCGGTGCCGGGACAGCGGCTTGGGCTTCTTTTTCTTGTCGGGCATGCGTCATTATCCCGGTCGGCGCCGGGCCGGCGCGCGCCGGCCGGCTAACATCGGGGTTTGACGGGAAAAACCATGGCCGAACTGCTGCTGCCCCAGGAACAAACCCTCGCGCTGCGTGCCAGTGCGCACCGGCTGGCGCCGGTCGTTCTGATGGGCGCCGCCGGCCTGAGCGCCGCCGTGCTGCAGGAAATCGACCGCGCGCTGCGCGCGCACGGCCTGGTCAAGATCCGGGGCGGCAAGAGCGAACGCGACGAGCGCGACGCGCTGTTCCTGGCCATGGCCGACACGCTGGCCGCGGCGCGCATTCAGGTCATCGGCAACACCTTCGTGCTGTTCCGGCCCATTCCCGCCAGCGCGCCGCCGCCCAGGGCACCGGCGGGCAAGGCGCCGGCAGGCAAGGCGCGTGCGGCCAAGGCACCGCCAGCCAGGACGCGCGCGGTCAAGGCGCCGGCGCGGGTGCGCGGCGCAGCCGCCGGCGAAGCGGCGCCGGCGCCCGCCGGCCGGCCGGGCGCGCGGCGCCAGCGCACCGCGGTCGCGCACCGGCGGCGGCGCGCGCGGGCGCTGAGCGGCCGCGCCGCCTCAGCGATAGCGGACGTCGAGGATCTCGTATTCGCGCTTGCCGCCCGGCGCGACCACCGTGGCGACGTCGCCGATGCTCTTGCCGATCAGGGCGCGCGCCGTCGGGCTGGAGACCGAGATCAGTCCCGACTTGATGTCGGCCTCGTCGTCGCCGACGATCTGGTACTCGACCCGGTTGCCCGAGGCCAGCTCCTCGAGCTCGACCATCGCGCCGAACACGATGCGCTCGCCCGCATCGACCGCGGCCGGGTCGATGATCTGCAGGCTGGAGAGCTTGCCTTCGAGCTCCTGGATGCGGCCTTCGATGAAGCCCTGGCGCTCGCGCGCGGCATCGTATTCGGCGTTCTCGGACAGGTCGCCTTTTTCGCGCGCCTCCTTGATCGCCTGGATGACGCCGGGCCGGTCGATCGACTTCAGCCGCACCAGCTCGGCCTTGAGCCGTTCGGCTCCGCGCGCAGTAATGGGTATCGCCGCCATTTCAGAGTGTTCCGTTCCTCAAACGGCGGCGCCCTTGCGGGCAGGACCAGCCGCCAACGCCTCAATTCCGGCCCCGCCGGGGCGGGGATGCGCATCAATCAATGTACCGACGCGCTGGAACGCTGTCCAGCGCGGCCCCGCGGGCGCCGGCCGCGGTCCGGTCAATGCCGCGCGACCTGCCGATGCAGCGACTGCAGGTCATAGACCTCCAGCGCGGCCAGGTGGCGCATGCCTTCGACCGCCGCGCGTCCGCCGGCGACCGTCGTGTAGTAGGTCACGCGCTGCGCCAGCGCCGTCGTGCGGATCGAGCGCGAATCGGTGATGGCCGAGCGCTTCTCCTCGACGGTGGTGATGACGAGATCGATTTCACCGTTCTTCAGCAGGTCGACCACGTGCGGCCGGCCGTCCTTCACCTTGTTGACCGGCCTGACCGGTATGGCGGCCGCCTCCAGCGCGGCGGCCGTGCCGCGCGTCGCCACCAGGGTATACCCCATTTCGTGCAGCAGCCGGGCGATTTCGACGGTCTTGGGCTTGTCCGAATCCTTGACGCTCAGGAAGACCGTGCCGCTGGGGGGCAGCGTCGCGCCGGCGGCCAGTTGCGACTTGAAGAGCGCCTCGCCGAAGGTCATGCCCACGCCCATGACCTCCCCGGTCGAGCGCATTTCCGGCCCGAGCAGCGGATCGACCCCGAGGAACTTGGAGAACGGGAACACCGCCTCCTTGACCGAATAGTACGGCGGCACCACGTCGACCTGGACCGCCTGCTCGCGCAGGCTGCGGCCGAGCATGCAGCGCGCGGCGATCTTGGCCACCGGCACGCCGGTGGCCTTGGAGACGAAGGGCACGGTGCGCGAGGCGCGCGGATTCACCTCGAGCACGAAGACGACGCCGCGCTGGATGGCGAACTGCACGTTCATCAGGCCGACGACGTTGAGCGCCCGCGCCATGTGCTCGGTCTGGCGCTTGATCTCGGCCACGACGTCGGCGTCCAGCGAATACGGCGGCAGCGAGCAGGCCGAATCGCCCGAATGCACGCCGGCCTGCTCGATGTGCTCCATCACGCCGGCCACCATGACCTGCACGCCGTCGCTGACGCAGTCGACGTCGACCTCGATGGCGTCGTCGAGGAAGCGGTCGAGCAGCACCGGCGACTCGTTGGATACCTTGACGGCCTCGCGCATGTAGCGCTCCAGGTCGCGCACCTCGTGCACGATCTCCATCGCCCGGCCGCCCAGCACGTAGCTGGGCCGCACCACCAGCGGAAAGCCGATCTCCTCGGCCAGGCGCAGCGCCTCGGATTCCGTCGCGCGCGGTGCGGTTGGGCGGCTGGCGCAGCCCCAGGCGCTGCAGCAGCTGCTGGAAGCGCTCGCGGTCCTCGGCGATGTCGATGGAATCGGGCGAGGTGCCGACGATGGGCACGCCGTTGGCTTCGAGGTCGCGCGCCAGCTTGAGCGGCGTCTGGCCGCCGTACTGGACGATGACGCCCTGCGGCTTCTCGCGGTCGACGATCTCGAGCACGTCCTCCAGGGTGAGCGGCTCGAAATACAGCCGGTCCGAGGTGTCGAAATCGGTCGAGACCGTCTCCGGGTTGCAGTTGACCATGATGGTCTCGTAGCCGTCCTCGCGCAGGGCCAGCGCCGCATGCACGCAGCAGTAGTCGAATTCGATGCCCTGGCCGATGCGGTTGGGCCCGCCGCCCAGCACCATCACCTTGGGGCGGTCGGTCGGCGCCGCCTCGCACTCCTCGCCATAGGTCGAGTACAGGTAGGCGGTCGAGGTGGCGAATTCGGCCGCGCAGGTGTCGACGCGCCGGTACACGGGTCGCACGCCGTGACTGCGCCGGGCCGCGCGCACCCGGCCGGGCGTGTCGCCCAGCAGCCGCGCCAGGCGCGCGTCGGAGAAGCCCTTGCGCTTGAGCAGCATCCAGTCGTCGCCGTCCAGGCTGGCGATGGTGCCGTCGGCCAGGCGCTGCTCCCAGCGCACGAGGTCCTCGATCTGCGCCAGGAACCAGGGGTCGATCCCGGTTTCCTCGAACACCAGGTCCAGGCTCATGCCCAGCCGGAAGGCGTCGGCGACGTACCAGATGCGGTACGGCCCCGGCTCGCCGATCTCCTCGATGATCTCGTCGCGGTCGGCCGAGCGCTCGTTGAGGCCGTCGACGCCGATCTCCAGGCCGCGCAGCGCCTTCTGGAACGATTCCTGGAAGGTGCGGCCGATCGCCATGACCTCGCCGACGGATTTCATCTGCGTGGTGAGGTGGTCGTCGGCCTGCGGGAACTTCTCGAACGCGAAGCGCGGGATCTTGGTGACGACGTAGTCGATCGTCGGCTCGAAGGACGCCGGCGTCGCGCCGCGCGTGATCTCGTTGCGCAGCTCGTCGAGCGAGTAGCCGACCGCGAGCTTGGCGGCGACCTTGGCGATGGGAAAGCCGGTGGCCTTGGATGCCAGCGCCGACGAGCGCGAGACGCGCGGGTTCATCTCGATGACGATCATGCGGCCGTCGGCCGGATTGACGGCGAACTGGACGTTGGAGCCGCCGGTGTCGACGCCGATCTCGCGCAGGATGCGGATCGAGGCGTTGCGCATCACCTGGAATTCCTTGTCGGTGAGCGTCTGCGCCGGCGCCACCGTGATCGAATCGCCGGTGTGGATGCCCATCGGGTCGAGGTTCTCGATCGAGCAGACGATGATGCAGTTGTCGTTGCGATCGCGCACGACCTCCATCTCGTATTCCTTCCAGCCGATCAGCGATTCCTCGATGAGCAGCTCGCGCGTCGGCGACAGCTCGAGCCCGCGCTGGCAGATGGCGACGAATTCCTCCATGTTGTAGGCGATGCCGCCGCCGGTGCCGCCGAGCGTGAACGACGGCCGGATGACCGCCGGGAAGCCGACGATCTCCTGCACCGCCAGCGCCTCGGGCAGCGAGTGCGCCACGGCCGACATGGCCGAGGCCAGGCCGATGCGCGTCATCGCCTGCTTGAACTGCTGCCGGTCCTCGGCCATCTCGATGGCTGCCGGCGAGGCGCCGATCAGCTGCACGCCGTAGCGCTCGAGCACGCCGTTGCGGTGCAGGTCCATCGCGCAGTTGAGCGCGGTCTGCCCGCCCATGGTGGGCAGGATCGCGTCGGGGCGTTCGCGGGCGATGATGCGCTCCACCACCGGCCAGGTGATCGGTTCTATGAACGTGACGTCCGCCGTGCCCGGATCGGTCATGATCGTCGCCGGGTTGCTGTTGACGAGGATGACCCGGTAGCCCTCCTCGCGCAGCGCCTTGCAGGCCTGCGCGCCGGAGTAGTCGAACTCGCATGCCTGGCCGATGACGATGGGCCCGGCGCCGATGATGAGGATGGACGAGATGTCGGTGCGGCGTGGCATGGTCGCTCAGGAGTTGGGAGGGTTGGCCGGCCGGCCCGCCGCCCCGGAAGCGCCGGGTTCCGCCAGGTGCTGCTCAACGAGTTCGATCAGGATGTGGATGACCTTGATGTGCAGCTCCTGCACCCGGTCGGCATAGTTCCCGCCCGGCGTGCAGATGGTCACGTCGGCGAGCTGCTCCAGCGTGCTGCCCGGACGGCCGGTGAGCGCGATCACCGCCAGCCCGCGGCCGCGCGCCTCGCGCGCCGCCGCCAGTACGTTGGCGCTGGTGCCGCTCGTGCTGATGGCCAGCAGCACGTCGCCGGGCCGGCCGTGCGCCTGCAGATAGCGCGCGAAGACCTGCTCGTAGCCGTAGTCGTTGGCCACGCAGGACAGGTGGCCGGCATCGGCGATGGCCACGGCGGCATACCCGGGGCGATTGTCGCGGAAGCGCCCGGTGAGTTCCTCGGCAAAATGCATGGCGTCGCACAGCGACCCGCCGTTGCCGCAGCTGAAGACGCGGCCGCCGGCGGCCAGCGCGCGCGCGATGCGCGTGCCCGCCTCGGCGATCGCGGCCAACGCGGCGCTGTCCTGGCGCAGGGCCGCGAGCGCCGCCGACGCCTGCGCCAGCGCGGCATCGATGCGCGCGCGGCTCACGCGCGCCCCCCGGCGCCATGGGCCGCCATCAGGTCGACGAAGCGGTCGAACAGCGGTCCGATGTCCTGCGGACCCGGACTGGCCTCCGGATGACCCTGGAAGCAGAAGGCCGGCCGGTCGGTGCGCCGGAAGCCCTGCAGCGAGCCATCGAAGAGCGATACGTGCGTCACCCGGCAATTGTCCGGCAGGCTGTCGGCGTCCACCGCAAAGCCGTGGTTCTGCGAGGTGATGTAGACCCGCCCCGATTCGAGATCCTGGACCGGGTGGTTGGCGCCGTGGTGGCCGAACTTCATCTTGCGGGTGCGCCCGCCCGAGGCGAGCGCGAGGATCTGGTGGCCCAGGCAGATGCCGAAGGTAGGCAGGCCGCGGTCGAGCAGGCGCCGCGTGGCCTCGATGGCGTAGGTGCAGGGCTCCGGATCGCCCGGACCGTTGGACAGGAAGACGCCGTCCGGCCGCAGCGCCAGTACCGCCTCGGCGCCGGTCCTGGCCGGAACGACGGTGACGCGGCAGCCGCGCTGCGCCAGCATGCGCAGGATGTTGCGCTTGATGCCGAAGTCGAACGCGACCACGTGGAAGCGCGGATCGGCCTGGCGGCCGTAGCCGCCGGCCGGCGTCCATTCGGTCTGGTCCCAGGCGTACGGCGCCTCGACGGAGACCACCGACGCCAGGTCGAGCCCGTTCATGCCGGGGAAGGCGCGCGCCTGCGCGAGCGCCGCCTGGGCGTCGTCGCCGACCAGCACGGCGCCCGCCTGCGCGCCGCCGTCGCGCAGGCGCCGCGTGAGCGCGCGCGTATCGATGCCGGCGATCGCCACGACCCGGCGCGCGACCAGGAATTCGTGGAGACTGCGCTGCGCACGGTAGTTGGAAACGCGCAGCGGCAGGTCGCGGATCACCAGCGCGGACGCGAAGACGCGCGACGATTCGTCGTCCTCGTCGTTGGTGCCGACATTGCCGATATGGGGATACGTCAGCGTGACGATCTGCCGGGCGTAGCTCGGATCGGTCAGGATCTCCTGGTAACCCGTCAGCGCGGTGTTGAATACCACTTCACCGGCGGCCGACCCTTCGATGCCTATGGACACCCCGCGAAACAGGGTTCCATCGGCGAGCGCAAGCAGCGCCACGGGGCGGGACGTGTCGGTCAGGCTGGGCACCAAAGCTCCTGGAGGACGGCGCTGCGGCCGCGGCGACCCGCCGCAACTCCCGGCCCGGGAGCACAATAGCGAGGTCGGCAGCGGCCGGCACGCATACCCTGCGACCACCCCACGGAAAACGGCGAGGCTAGGCTGGGCAAACTCTCGGATTATACCGGGCTTGGCGGCAATGGCCGGCGCCGGGCACAATCGGCCTGCGCACGAGCGCAACCGGGCGGCCGCCAGGCCGGCAGGCGGCACGCCGGCGCGCACCACTGAGCAGATCCCAGGACTCGATGCTGTTATTACCGTACCGCGACGCCTCCGTCAGCCGCAGCCTGCCGGTGGTGACCGTGCTGCTGGTGCTGGCGTGCGTCGGCGTGCTCTTCGGCCCGCAAAGCCACGATGCGGCGCGCGACGAGACCGCCGTCGAGTTCTACCACGGCAGCGGCCTCGGACGCATCGAACTGCCCCGCTACGAGGCCTACCTGGCCGAACGCACCGACCCGGCCGCGGCCGCGCGGCTGCATCGGCTGCAGGGCGTGCTGGCGAACGAGCCGGCGGCGCTGCAGATCCTGCAGGGCGATGCGCGCTTCCTCGCCGACCTGCGCGCCGGGCGCGTGGTGCACGAGGACGAGCCCGGCTTCGCCGCCTGGGACGCCGACCGGCGCCACTTCGACGAACTGACCCAGGCCAGCACCGCTGCGCGCTTTGCGCTGGAGCGCTCCAGGCTGCAGGAGCCCTGGCGTTTCGTCACCTACGCCTTCCTGCACGCCGGCCCGGCGCATCTGCTGGGCAATATGCTCGTCCTGATCCTCGTCGGCCCCTTCGTCGAGGCGGCCCTGGGCGCCGTGCGCTTCGCGCTGGCGTACCTGGCCGGCGCGATCGCCGCCGGCGCGGTTCACGTCCTGGTGTCCGATGGCGCCGTGGTGGGCGCCTCGGGCGCGATCGCGGCCACGGTCGGCATGCTGGCGGTACTCTACGGCACGCGCCGGGTGCCGGTCTTCTACTGGGTCTTCGTCTTCGGCACCGCGCGCATCCCGGCCATCGCGCTGCTGCCGGTGTGGCTCATCAACGAAGGCTACCAGTGGACCCTGCGCGCGCACGGCGCATCCGGCGCCGCGGTCGCCTACGGCGCGCACGTCGGCGGCCTGTGCGCCGGCGCGCTACTGGCCTGGCTGCTGCGGCCCGCGCCGGCGCCGGTCCGCGCGCGCAACGGCAACACCGGCACCGGCGGCGACACCGTGCCGGCGGGAGCCTCGGGCCGGCGCCCGGAGGGCGATTCGAGCCTGGCACTGCAGGCCCAGGATGCCGCGGCGCGCCTGGACATCCGCCGCGCCACGCGCCTGTACCGCGAACTGGCCGAACTGCATCCGGAGCGCAGCGAATACCTGGGCGCCTATCTGAACGTGACCCTGCTGGGCGCCGACGAGGAGGCGATGCGCGACGCGGCACTGCGCCTGCTGTGGGCCAAGTCGCTCTCGCTCAGCGACGATCTGCGCCGCACCTTCCTGAGCCTCACCCAGCCCAAGATCCTCAAGGCCCTGCCCATCGACGAGCACCTGCGGCTCGCACGCCGGCTGGTGCGGTTTCGCGAGGATGCCGCCGCGCTGCGCGTCATCGACGCGATCATCCAGGACGATCACCTGCGCCAGCTGTACGGGCGCCAGCTGGCCGACTGCCTGCTGGGCCTGTTCACGGCATATACGCGCCATGGCCTGCACAAGCAGGCCGAGCAGATCAATTCGCGCCTGTCGACCCACTTTCCGTCGGGTGTCCAGCCTGGCGGCGTGGCGCCGGCCAACCGGCCGCCGCAGACCCTGCTGACATCGCTGCGGCCGACCCAGTCGCCGCCGTCGCTGGCGCGGCCCGATACCCGCCTGGGCGTGGCGCAACCGACGCGCGGATCGCGGCCGCGCGAATGACGCCGCCGCGCCACCGGCGCACGCCCGCGCCGGCCGCTGCGCTCAGGGCGCCGGTGCCGCGGTGGCCGGTGCGGCGCCGCCCGCCCGGCCGCCGCTGAAACGCGCCAGGTAGCGCCCGGCCTCCGCGCCCGCCGGCGTGCCGGCATGGACGCGCGCCACGTATTCGAACAGCTGGCGCGCCGCGTCGGACTGGCCGGCCTGCAGCAGCACGCGGCCGCCCACCAGATACGCATCGGCAACGCGCGGGTGGCCGGGATGCTTGCGGTCGAAGCCGCGCACCAGGTCGGCCGCCAGCGCCAGCTGCCCCGCGCCGAGTGCGGCGGCGGCCAGGTCGGGCAGGCTGCCGGCGTCGCGCGGCGCGAAATCGGGAAACATCGCGCGGGTCTGCTCGTACAGGGCCAGCGCATCGGCCGGACTGGCGGCCGCCAGCAGCAGCTCCAGGTAGCGCTGGGCGTGATCCTCGATGCGCGGCCGCGAACCTTCGTGCAGCAGCAGGGTGCGCAGCCGCACGTGCAGCGACAGGTCGCCGGGCCGCTGGCGCAGTTCGTCGCCGAGCAGTTCCATGGCCTCGCGGAACTCGCCGCCCGCTATCAGCTTGCCGATCAGCGCCTCGCGCACGCGCCGCTCGTGCGCCGCGGCGCTGGCCGGCGCGCTGCGGCGCGTCTCACCCGGGCCGACGACGTCGATGCCCAGCGCCGCGCTGTACTGGTACATCACGTAGCCGATCAGCGCGCAGGTGAGGACGAGAAAGTAGTTGCCCACGAGGCTGAAGACGAACAGCGCCGCGCCCAGCGCGCCGCGACCCGTGGCCGGAGCGGCGCCGCCGAGCAGGAAAGCGATGGCCTCGCGCGAACTGAGCCACAGCATGAAGAGGAACAGGCACAGCAGCAGGTACGGCGGGCCGATGCGCCGTGCGGTGCTGGCGCACTGCAGCGGGCTGAGGGCATCGGCGATGCTGTCGGTGCGGCTCAAGACCATCGCCGCCGCCGGCAGCAACAGCGCGAACAGCAGCAGCGCCGCCACCAGCAGCAGCGGCGGCAGCAGCGTCGCGCCCAGCACGACGATCACCAGCGGCCCCGCCACCAGGACGGCCAGCATCTTCAGCGGGCGCAGCCAGTGCGGCGCGGCCTCGCCCCTGGGGTAGGCGCGCGCATCGAGGTAGCCGCCCGCCGTGCGCTCGATGACGAGAAAGCCGAAGCGCGCGACATACAGCGAACTGCCGGCCCCGGCGGCGAGCAGCAGCAGGGCCGCCCGCAACGGCGCGTCGGGCAGCGCGGCCAGCGCCAATGCGGCACCGGCGGCGAATGCGGCGGTACCGACCAGGATCGTCGTCAGCGCCGGCCGCTGCAGCGGAAAGAGGAACAGTCGCGGCATGCGCTGCCAGAACGGCGTGATCGGGGCCGGCTCCGCCAGCGGCAGCGTGGGAGGGGGCGATTCACTCATCGCCGCCCAGTATGGCGGCAAACGCGCCTTTCGGGAACCGTGCCGCGCGCGGCCGGCGTTCAAGTCGCAGGACCTCGCATCTGCCTTGCGGTTGTCGCGGCAGATGCCGCGCCCGGCAAATCGATTCCTAGCCGGCGCGCCGGTCGAGCATCGCCTGCGCGATGGTGTTGACGTCGGTGTATTCGAGCTCGGCGCCGGCCGGCACGCCCCGGGCCAGGCGCGTCACCTTGAGCCCGGGGTCGCGGGCATGCGCGAGCTCGGCGATGAAATGGGCCGTGGCGTCGCCCTCGGGCGTGAACGACGTGGCGACGATCAGTTCGCGCACCACGCCGTCGTTGGCGCGAGCGGCCAGCTGCGCCAGGTCGATCTCGCGCGGGCCGATGCCATCGAGCGGCGACAGCCGTCCCAGCAGCACGAAATACATGCCGCTGAACGCCAGCGACTGTTCGACCACCATCTGGTCCGCCGGCGATTCCACCACGCACAGCAGCCCCGGGTCGCGGCGCGGATCGGCGCAGGTCTCGCAGATCTCCAGTTCGGTAAGCGTATTGCAGCGCGCGCAGCGCCCCACGCGCTCGGCGGCCGCCAGCAGCGCCTGGCCCAGCACGACCGCCAGGTCGCGCTCGTGCTGCAGCAGATGGAAGGCGATGCGCTGGGCCGAACGCGGTCCGATGCCGGGCAACCGCTTGAGCGCCTCGATCAGGCCGTCGAGAGTGCGCCCCAGCTTCATCGCGCTGCCCCGCCCGCGGCGGCGCGGCTCACAGGAACGGCATCTTGAAGCCGGGCGGCAACGGCAGGCCGGCGGTGACGGCGGCCATGCGCTCCTGCGCGGTTTCCTCGGCGCGGCGCACGGCGTCGTTGAAGGCCGCGGCCACCAGGTCCTCGAGCATGTCGCGATCCTCGCCGACCAGGCTCGGGTCGATGCTGACGCGGCGGGCGCCGAACTTGCAGGTCAGCGTCACCTTGACCAGGCCGGCGCCCGACTGGCCCTCGACCTCGATGGCCGCGAGTTCGTCCTGCAGGCGCTTGACGTTCTCCTGCATCTTCTGGGCCTGCTGCATCAGGCCGGCCAACTGGTTCTTCATCATCATGGCAACGCTCGCTGGGTCGGTGGCTGCGCCGGCGGCAGGCACGGCCGCCCTTGCCGCCAGGCGGCAAGGGTCCGCCGGCGCAGCGGCAGGCCGCCGCCGGCCGGCGTGTCAGGATCTCCGGCGTCGTCGGCCGGATCGATCGCGGATCGACCGAAGCGCCGAAGTTCTCGATCAATTCTCGCACGAATGGATCGGCATAGATCGCGTCCTCGGCCTGGCGCTGGCGCTGCGCACGCGCCTGCTCGCTGCGGCCGGCCGCGGTGTCGCCGCCGATGGCGCCGACCTGCATCGTCAGGCGCACCGGACGCCCGACATATTCGGCCAGCGCGGCGCACAGGCGCGCCTCGCTGCCGGCCTCGAGCAGTGCCTTGACCGGCACGCGCAGGACGAAGTGATCGGCGTCGCGGGCGATCAGTTCGCTGCGCAGCGCCAGTTCGCGCGCGAGCCCGCTGAGCCTGAGTGCCGCGGCGATCGACGGCCAGTCGTCCGTGGCGGCGGCGGTGGCCATGGCGCTTGTGGTGGCGACGGCGGTGGCGGTGCCGGTGGCGACGGCGGTGGCGGTGGCGGTGCCGGTGGCGGCGGCCACCTCGGCGACCGCAGCGCGCGCCGGGCCCGCGGCGATCGGCGGCGCCGGCGCCACTGCCGGGACCGCAGGCGCGGCCGCAGCGCCGGTGCGCGCCGCCGGCGCCCGCTCGCGCGACGGCGCCGTCGTGCGCAGCGGCTTGCCGGCCACCAGCGCGGCGCTGCGCGCGGGCGCGGCGAGGCTAGCGTCGCATTCCGGCGCAAACGCGATCATGCGCATCAGCGTCATCGTGAAGCCGGCGTATTCATCCGGCGCCAGCGCCAGGTCGTCGCGGCCGTGCAGCGCGATCTGGTAGTACAGCTGCACCTGCTCGCGGGAGATCTTGCGCGCCCAGGCGCTGCACGCTCGGCGCGCGTCGGCGCCTTTCGTCCAGCGCCGGCGCGCCCTGCAGCAGCGCGATGCGGTGCAGCAGGCTGGCCAGGTCGCGCAGCGCCTGCGAAAATGCCAGGCCGCGCTCGGCCATGGCGTCGGCCAGCGCCAGCGCGCCCGGCGCGTCGGCGTCGGCGACCGCATCGAGCAGCTGCACGAGCACGCTGCCGTCGATGGAGCCCAGCATCTGCCGCACGGTCTCCACGGTGGGCTGGCCGGCACTGAAGACGATCGCCTGGTCGAGCAGCGACAGCGCATCGCGCATGCTGCCGCGCGCGGACCGGGCCAGCGCGCGCAGAGCGGCCGGATCGGCCGGCAGGCCCTCGCTGGCGAGCACCTGGGACAGCCGCTCGACGATGGTCGCCGGATTCACCTGCTTGAGATTGAACTGCAGGCAGCGGCTGAGCACGGTTACCGGTATCTTCTGCGGATCGGTCGTCGCCAGGATGAACTTGACGTAGTCGGGCGGCTCCTCCAGCGTCTTGAGCATCGCGTTGAACGCATGCGTGGTGAGCATGTGCACTTCGTCGATCGTGTAGACCTTGAAGCGCGCATTGCTCGGCGCATAGGCGGCGCGCTCGAGCAGCTGGGTCATCTCGTCGACGCCGCGGTTGCTGGCCGCGTCCATCTCGACGTAGTCGACGAAGCGCCCCGCATCGATCGCCGTACAGGCTGCACACGCGTTGCAGGGCGTGGCGGTGATGTCGCCGGTGCCGTCCGCACCGACGCAGTTGAGCGCCTTGGCCAGGATGCGGGCGATGGTCGTCTTGCCGACGCCGCGCGTGCCGGTGAACAGGTAGGCGTGGTGCAGGCGCCGGCTCTGCAGCGCATTGCTGAGCGCGCGCACCACGTGATCCTGCCCGACCAGGGCGGAGAAATCGCGTGGCCGCCACTTGCGCGCCAAGGCCTGATATGACATGCGGGTATCCCCAGCGGTGATCGCCGTCGCAGTGCAGCGCCGCGGCCACGGGCCGCCTGTCCGCTCGGCAGGAGGGCACCGGCAAAAAGGCGAGCCCGATCCTCGGCACTCGAGGTAGTCCGCTATGGCTGCTTCGTTCCCGACCTGACCAGGTTCACAGCACCGCGATGCGAGGGGGCCCGCCGGAATCGATATTAGCAGCAGGCCGGGACTGCCCCCCGCTGCCGCCGGCCTCAGACTTCCCGGACGCGTGCGTCCGCCGCGACGAGCAGCAGCCGCACCGGCTTGCCCACCCCGCTGCGCCGCAGTACCTGCGCATAGCGCTGCAGCTGGCGCTCATGGTCCGCAAGCGCGCTGTCGCCCAGCTGCCATTTGTAGTCGATCACCCAGATCGCGTCGTCGAGCTCGACCAGCCGGTCGATGCGCAGCACCGCGCCATCGGCGTCGATCAGCTCGACCTCGTTGCGCGCGCGCACGCCCGCAGCGAAGTACGGCTGCAAGTGGGCGGCGCCGCGCACGCACCCGGCCGCGGCCAGCGCCTGCCCGGCCAGGTCGAGCGGCAGTTCGAAACGGCGCGCCACGCGGGCCGCGGTCCACGCCGGCGCCTGCGGCCCGGGTTCGTCCTGCAGCAGCGCATGCCAGGCGGTGCCCAGCCGCATGGCCGGCGTCGGCGCCGGCGCCGACGCGGCCCGCGCTGGCGCCAGCGCCGCCGGCCGGAAATCACGGAAGCGGCGCTCCTGCTCCGCCGCACCGGCGGCGGTGGCGGTGGCGGCCGGCGCCTCCTGGGCCGCGGCGGCGACCGGCAGGGCACGCGCGATGCGCTCGTACCAGCTGTCCGGCGCCGGCTGCGCGCCGTCCACGCCCGAGACGATCAACAACTGCCGTGCGCGGGTCATCGCCACATAGAGCAGGTTCCAGTCCTCCTGCTCGCGCTGCGCCCGATCGAGCTCGACCCAGCGCGCGCGGGCCGCGCCCAATTCGCTCATGCGGCCGACCAGCGAAAAATGATCGGGCAGCGCCCGCTCCGGCAGCCAGCCCAGCAGCACGTCGTTGCGGTCGTCCTGGCGGTTGCCGGCGTGCGTGTCGGGCAGCACCACGATGGGCGCCTCCAGACCCTTGGCGGCGTGGATGGTCAGCAGGCGCACGGCGTTCTCGTCGGCCGCCAGGCCTTCGTCGGCCTCGGAGTCCTCGTCCTCGCGCAGGCTGCGCAATTCGGCCAGAAAGCGCGGCAGGCTGGGAAAGCGCCCGGCATCCAGCGCGAGCGCCAGTTCGAGCAGCGCGTCGATGTTGGCCTGCACCTGGGCCACCGCCGCCGCCGGCGCGGCGGCCGCATAGGCCGCGCGCACGTCCGCCTCGTACACGATGGCGTCGAGCAGGTCGTGCACGGGCAGCACGCCCACGCGCGGCAGCCAGGCCGCCAGGTGGCGCCGGGCGCGCTCCAGCGCCGCGGGCGGCCCTGGCAGCGCCAGCAGCGCGCGCCACCAGCCGGCGCCGTCCGACCGACCGAGCAGCAGCAGGTCCTGCGGGTCGCAGCCGAACACCGGACTGCGCAGCGCGCGGGCCAGTTGCAGGTCGTCCGACGGATCGGCGAGGAACTCGAGCAGCGCCACCAGGTCCTCGGTCTCCAGCTGGCGCAGCAGGCTGCCCCGGCGTGCGCTGAGGAACGGAATGCCGGCATCGCGCAGCGCCCGCTCCAGGTCCGCGAGGTGCGTACGGCGGCGCACCAGCACCAGCACGTCGGACCAGCGCGCCGCGCGCGCACCCGCGCCCGCGCCGACGCGCAATTGCGCCACCGCACGGCCGATGTGCTGCGCCAGCACGGCGCCCTCGCGGTAGTACTCGTCGCGCCGCCGTTCCTGGCGCGCCTGCTGCAGCACGTCGCGCAGGCCGCCGGCGGCGCCGGCCGGCGCCGGCGCGCGGGCGACGCGCGGCAGCAGGAGCACGCCGTCGCCGCCGTCGGCCGGCGCCAGCGTCGATTGCGCCTCATACAGGGGGTTGGTCGCGGCGAAGACCTGATTGAACGCGGTCACCAGCGCCGGCGCATTGCGCCGCGTCACGTTGGTGCGCAGGGCGGCGGCGCCGAAGTCGCGCGCCAGGCGCTCGCGCGCCACCGCGAAGACCCGCGGTTCGGCGCCGCGGAAGCGGTAGATCGACTGCTTGGGGTCGCCCACCAGAAAGACGCGCGGGCGCTGCGCATCGCCTTCGTAGGCCGCCAGCCACGATTGCAGTATCTGCCATTGCAGCGGGTTGGTGTCCTGGAACTCGTCGAGCAGCAGATGGCGATAGCGCGCATCGAGCCACGTCTGCATGTAGGCCGCGATGTCCGGATCGCCGAGCAGGCGCTGCGCTTGCCATTCCAGATCGGTGAAATCAAGCGCCGCGCCGCGCGCCTTGCGCTCCTGGAAAAGGTCCAGCAGGCGCCGGCCGCAGCGCAGCCCGTGCTCGTTGAGCGCCAGCGCGTTCCACTCCAGGCGGCCGGCCTCGGCCCGCTGCAGGATCGCGCTGGCCGCTGCATGCGCCGCGCGATAGTCCTGCGCCAGCGTGCCCGCCGGGTCGAGCTGCGCCCCGATGCGATCGGGCGCGAGCAGGACGCGCGCCTCGCCCTCCCTGGTAAGCAGGATGCGCTGCAGCTGCAGCAGGTCGCGGTCGGCGCGCAGATCGGCCGCCGCGTCCGGCCCGGACGCGGCGCTCGCCCCCGCCGGCACCGGCGCTGGCACCGCCAGCCAGCGCTCCAGCTCATCGCTGAAGCCCAGCACGGTCTTGCCGGGCTTGCGCAGCGCGCGCCAGCCGCGCAGCAGCTCGCGCAGCGCCGCCAGCGACGGCGCGCTGCGCAATTCATGCGCCGGGTGACGCGCGTCGCCGGGGCACAGTGCCTGCAGCCGCGCGCGCATGGCCTGCACGGCGCGCGCCTCGGGCGGCGCACCGCCCTGCGCAAAGCACCACCAGTCGGCGCGATGGCGCACGAAGCTGCGCAGCACCTGCTCGGCAGCGTCGTCGCCGACGAGCGCCGTCAGCGCCTCGTAGGAGCGGCGCAGGCCGGCACCGGCGGGGCGCAGCAGTTCGGCGCAGAACGCGTCCCAGGCCTCCTCCAGCAGCGGCGCGGTGCGTTCCAGCAGCGTCGCCGCGTAGCCGGCGCCGGCCTGCAGCGGTGCACCCTGCACCAGGCGCCAGAACCAGCCATGGAAGGTCTCGATGGTCATGGCGGGCTCGGCCGTCGCCACGCGCTCGTACAGGTCGCGCGCCGGCACCAGCGCGGCGCGCGCAGCGTCCGCGTGCATGCCGCGCGCGCACAGCATCTGCACGACATCGGCGTCGCTGGCCGTGGCCAGCGCCACCAGGTCGGCATCGAGCCGCAGGCGCATCTCCTGGGCGGCGCGGCGCGTGAACGTGATCGCCAGGATCTGCCCGGGCGCCACGCCGGCCAGCAGCAGGCGCAGCAGGCGCCCGACCAGCAGCCAGGTCTTGCCGCTGCCGGCGCAGGCCTCGACGACGCAGCTCGCGCGCGGGTCGAGCGCGCGGGCCACGAAGGCGGCGTGGTCGACCGCCCGGTCGTCGATGCGATAGTCACTCATCGAGCGCCTCCGCATCCTCGGGCAGCGGCGGCACGTAGCCGTGGCGGCACAGGCTGCGCAGTTCGCAGCGGCGGCAGACGGCCTCCGCGCCGTTGGCGGTCAGCGCGCTGCCGCCGTCGACGCGCGCCAGGTCCCGCGCCATGCGGGCGGCAAGCGCCGCCACGTTGTCGCCGAACGGTTCGGGGGCGGCCACCGGGGTCGCCACGCCCTGCTCCGGGTCGCGCGGATCGCGCGGCGCCTGCAGGCTCAGGTAGGCGGCCTGGTCGGCCGCCGGCTCCAGCAGCAGGCCATAGAAAAGCAGCTGGATGGCCTCGCCCGGATCGCGCTGCGTGCGCCGCAGCGTCGCCGCATCGCGGGCCTTGAAGTCCAGGATGCGCCGGCGGCCGTCGGCGTTCACGTCGATGCGGTCCAGGCGCCCGTGCAGCTGCGGCGCGGACCCCGCGGGTGCGGCCGCGGCGGGGAACGGGCGCGCCAGCGCGCGTTCGCCATCGTGCCAGCGCCAGCCGGCGGCAACGTCGGCGGCCAGCCAGGCCAGGTAGCCCGGCACCAACTGGCGCAGGCGCTGGCGGTAGGCGATGAACGCGGGGCGCTGGCGCATCAGCGGCTCGAGCACCGCATCGATCACCACCAGCAGCGCGGGCGCGTCGCGCTGCGGCTCGGCACCGGCATCCGGATGCGCGCGGTGGAACTCGTACAGCACCTGATGCAGGGCGAGGCCCAGGTCGCGCTTGTCGGGGCGGGCGCGCAGCGCATCGCGCTCGCGCAGGCCCAGCACGCGCAGGGCATAGAACCGGAACGGGCAATCGACCAGGTCCTGGTAGGCGCTGGCGGAAATCCGCTGCGGCAGGCCACCGGCTGCGCGCGGCGCGGCGATATCGGCCATCGCCGGCGGTACCGTGCGCAGCGCCTCCGGCACCGTGCCCACCAGTACGGGCCCGCCGGCCAGGCGCACGACGAGGCCAAGGCGGTCGAACAGCGGCGCAAGCGGCCGCGGCTCGTCGCCGGCGCGCTGGCGCCAGGTCGCTGCCAGCTGCACGCTATTGGCCATCAGGGCGGCCAGGTCGGCCATCGCCTCGCGTTCGCGGTCCGACGCGGTCGGCAGCCCGAGTTCCTGGCGCACGACGCCGGCCAGCAGGCCGCCGCCAGCGCGCTGGCCGGGCAGGTGTTCGGCACCGGCACCGATGAGCAGCGCGGCGTCGAAGCGGCGCAGGCGCGTGCCGGCCAGCGTTGTCATCACGACCGGGCCGGCCGGCGCGTCGCCGCCGGCCCCCAGGATCTCGAAGTGCCCGGCCAGGAAGGCGCGGAACTCGTGCAGCTCGACCGGCAGCCGCGCGCCCGCCAGTTGTTCCTGCAGGGTCCCGACCGCCTCGAGCACCGCGGCGCCCACCGGGTCGGCGGCCAGCGGCGCGCGCATGTCCAGCTGATCGAGCGTCGCGTCCAGCAGTCCGAGGTAGCGGCCCAGCGAACCGGGTCGGCCCCAGGGGCGGGCGGCGCCGATCAGGCGGTCGATCAGTTGCAGGGCCGGCACTGCGCCGGCGGCGGGCGCCGCCTGCGCCACCGCGGCGCGCACCGCGGCCGCGCCGCCGCCGACCTGGCGCTGGCGCAGCGCGGCCGCGATGCAATCGGCGCTGGCGGCCTTGGTGACGTCGGCGCCGAGCGCGAACGGCGAACGCAGCCAGTCGAGCAGGTCGGCGGCGGCGAAATCGCCGGTCACGACGTCGAGCCAGCGCATCAGGGCGGCTGCCGCGCTGGTCGTCGACAGCTTCCAGCCGGCCTCGTCGGCCACAGCGACGCCGGCACGCTCGAGCAGCGCCCGCACGCGCCGCGCGGCCAGGCGGTCGAGCGCCACCAGCGCGACGCTGCCGGCGCCTGCGGCCAGGCAATCGAGCGTCCAGCCGGCGGCCACGCTGGCTTCCTCCTCGAGCGCATTGCAGCGCCAGATGCGCAGCGCTGGCCAGGACGATGGCGCGCCGGCGTCCAGCGCTTGCGCCAGCGCCGCCGCCCGCTGCGCCAGCGGCGCGGGCGCGGCGGGCGCCGGCGCGAATTCGGGCCAGGCGGCCGCCAGCCAGGGCCGGGCCGCCGCCAGCGCCGCGGCGTCGCCGACGACCAGGCGGGCCGGGTGGCCGCTGAGCTCGGCGTACCGCTGGCAGTAGTTCTGCTGCCAGCCGGCGGCGCCCTGCGGTACGAGCCACAGCAGCGGACCGTCGGCCGCGCGCGCCAGCCCGGCGAGGCGCTCGCGCAGCCGGCCGGCGCCCGCGCCGTCCGCCGCGCCGGCGCGCCACAGCGCCAGCACCAGTTGCGCCTGGGGCTCGCCAGCGGCCGCCGCGCGTTGGGAAAAGTGGCGCTGCACCGCCGCGCGCCAGCGGCCGGTGAAGGCATCGGGCGCGCCGCAGGCGGCCAGCGTCAGCTCGTCGCCGAGCACGGCGATGTCGCGCGCCAGCACCCAAAGGCCGGCAGCATGCGCGCCGAAATGCGCCTGCACCCAGGCATTGGCGCGCAGCGCCTCGAACAGCGCGACCTGCGCCAGCGCGCCCTGCGCGGCCGCCGGCGGGTCGTCCGGCCGGCCGCCCCAGGATTCCAGCGTGGCGATGCGCGGCGCGATGCAGGCGCGGCCGCCGAGCGCCGCGTGCAAGGCGGCGTGCAGCAGGGGCGCGTGCGCCAGGCGCGGGACGATGACGGTAACGCGGTGCAGGTCGCAGGGCAGCGGCGGCGCGGCGCCCGGGCCGGCGGCGTCCAGCACCGCCTGCGCCACGCCCGGCCACCAGCGCGCGTCGCGCGCCAGCGCGACCGGCGCGCTGGCGGCGGCGTTGACGGACGTGCCGGAAGTCAGGGTCATGCGCGCGGAACGGAAGCGGCGGGGGTGGACAAGGCGTTTTTGCGGGCAATTGCGCCGATGCGCGAGCGCACGGGCAAAGTGCTACCATTGCGTTGTACCTGAAGACCGCAGTTTCGGCCAGGGATGCATCGCAACGGCGCCGTCGCGCAGTATCCTTCCCGTCGGCGACGCCCGGATGGCCGGACACCGGCCGCGGGACTGTACCGATCACTGCGGGTGCCGCCCGCATCCAGGCGCTCTACACTTTCTCAATCATCACCGTGACCCTGCCCGCGGGCCGGGCAGTGGGAGCCGAGGGTTTCCCCCAAATGAGTGACATCAAGACACTTTCCGACGCCAGCTTCGAGCAGGACGTGCTCAAGTCGCCTACCCCCGTCCTCGTCGACTACTGGGCCGAGTGGTGCGGGCCGTGCCGCAACATCGCGCCGATCGTGGCCGAGGTTGCCAACGAGTACCAGGGCCGGCTGGCGGTGGCCAAGCTCAATGTGGACGACAACCAGCGACGCCGGCCAAGTACGGCATACGCGGCATCCCCACGCTTGATGCTGTTCAAGAACGGCACGGTCGCCGGCACCCGCGTCGGACAATTGTCCAAACCCCAACTGATCGCTTTCATCGACAGCAACCTCTGATCTTTCCGCCCGGTGGGCCGGCAAGGCCGCCCACCGTACCCCGCGGGCGCGGTCGACGGCATCATCCTGCGCGTGGAGTCCTCCCACTATTCCGGCGCGCCGCCGTCGCAACGGCTCCATTTCCCCCAGCCAGCCCCACTCCACCGTCCGTCATTCCTCTGCGCCAGCCCATCCCCATGCAACTTTCCGAACTCAAAGCGCTGCACGTCTCGCAATTGCTCGAGATGGCCGCCAGCCTGGAAATCGACAACGCCAACCGCCTGCGCAAGCAGGAGTTGATGTTCGCCATCCTGAAGCGGCGCGCCAAGACCGGCGAGCAGATCTTCGGCGACGGCACGCTCGAGGTCCTGCCGGACGGCTTCGGCTTCCTGCGCTCGCCCGAAACCTCGTACCTCGCCAGCACCGACGACATCTACATCTCGCCGTCGCAGATCCGCCGCTTCAACCTGCACACCGGCGACACGATCGAAGGCGAAGTGCGCACGCCCAAGGACGGCGAGCGCTATTTCGCGCTGGTCAAGGTCGACAAGGTCAACGGCCAGACGCCGGACGCCACCAAGCAGAACATCATGTTCGAGAACCTGACGCCGCTGTTCCCGGACAAGCCGATGACGCTCGAACGCGAAATGCGCGGCGACGAGAACATCACCGGCCGCATCATCGACATGATCGCGCCGATCGGCAAGGGCCAGCGCGGCCTGCTGGTGTCGAGCCCGAAGTCGGGCAAGACCGTGATGCTGCAGCACATCGCGCATGCCATCACGGCCAACCACCCCGACGTCGTGCTGATCGTGCTGCTGATCGACGAACGCCCGGAAGAAGTGACCGAAATGCAGCGCTCGGTGCGCGGCGAAGTGATCGCCTCCACCTTCGACGAACCCGCCGCGCGCCACGTGCAGGTCGCCGAAATGGTGATCGAGAAGGCCAAGCGCCTGGTCGAATCGAAGAAGGACGTCGTGATCCTGCTCGACTCGATCACGCGCCTGGCGCGCGCCTACAACACCGTCGTGCCGGCCTCGGGCAAGGTGCTCACCGGCGGTGTCGACGCCAACGCGCTGCAGCGCCCGAAGCGCTTCTTCGGCGCGGCGCGCAACATCGAGGAAGGCGGCTCGCTGACGATCATCGCCACCGCGCTGATCGACACCGGCTCGCGCATGGACGACGTGATCTACGAAGAGTTCAAGGGCACCGGCAACATGGAAATCCACCTGGAGCGCCGCCTGGCCGAAAAGCGCGTCTACCCGGCGATCAACGTCAACCGCTCCGGCACGCGCCGCGAGGAACTGCTGCTCAAGCCCGAGATCCTGCAAAAGATCTGGATCCTGCGCAAGCTGCTGTACGACATGGACGAGATCGAGGCCATGGAGTTCCTGCTCGACAAGATGAAGCAGACCAAGACCAACGCCGAGTTCTTCGACATGATGCGTCGCGGCGGCTAGGGTCGGCGGCGCGCCGCCGGCAATGCCGGGGGCCACTGCATTGGTGCTAGAATCGCCGGTTGCGTTTCATCCAATGAAACGGCAGGCGGGCCCCGCAACCGGGGCCAGGGTTCGGCAGCGCACGGCGCTGACGCGCGCTGCCGGCCGGTCAACCCCTTGAAGCGCGCGCCTGCGGACGCGCCAGCGAGAGTGCAAAATGAAAGAAGGCATCCACCCCGAATACCGCGACGTCGTCTTCGTCGACTTGTCCTGCGATTTCAGCTTCGTGACCCGGTCGACGGCGCCGACGCGCGAAACCATCAAGTGGAAGGACGGCAACGAGTATCCGCTGGTGAAGCTGGATACCTCGTCGGAGTCGCACCCGTTCTATACCGGCGCGCAGACGCGCGTGGTGGAAGCCGGCCGGGTCGAGAAGTTCCGCCAGAAATTCGCCGCCAAGACCAAGGAAGTCAACGCCGCCGCCGCGGAAGCAACGGCCGCGAAGACCCGTCGGCGCTGAGGCGCAGGTCCGCATGCCGCGCGCCCGCTGCGCCCGCCGCCACCCCAGGCGCGCGGGCGGCGGGGCGGCGCCGGATCACGAAGGCAGCCGAGGCTGCCTTTTTTCTTGGCAGAATCGCACCATCGCCCCGCCAGGCACCCCGACCGGGGCTGCCGGCCCGGCGGCTGCAGTGGCCGGCCGAATCGCCTGACCCATGATTGACGCACCGCGCCGCTCGCCGGCGCACATCTCCGCCCAGGGCGCCGCGCCCCTGCCCCGCTGGGCGCTCGTCTGCCTGCTGCTCGCGTTCACCCTGCCGGGGCTGTTCGGCCACGACCTGTGGCCGCAGGACGCCGCCGGCTTCGGCCGCATGTGGACCATGGCGCACGGCAGTGCGGCCGACTGGCTGCTGCAGAACGTTGCCGGCGCGTCCGAGACCCAGGGCGGCCCGCTGCCGTACTGGCTCGGCGCCGTGCTGATCCGCACGTTGGCGGCCTGGTCGGCGAGACCAACGCGGCGGCGGCCGCCGACCTGGTCTGGATCCCGCTGGCCATCGGCGCGCTCTGGATCGGCGCGCGGCGCCTGGCGCGCCGCCAGGAAGCGCAGCCGGTGGCCGGCGCCTTCGGCGGCGAGGCCACGCGCGGCGACTACGCGCGCCTGATCGCCGATATCGCGGTGCTGCTGCTCGTTGGAACCATCGGCATCCTGCTGCGCCTGCACCAGACCCAGGCCGACGGCGCCAGCGTCGCCATCGTCAGCGTCGCACTGCTGTCGGTCAGCCTCATCGAGTGGCGCGCCGTGCCGGCGGCGCTGCTGGCCGGCGGCTGCGTCGGCGCGCTCGCGCTGACCGAAGGGCCGCTGCCGGCGATCGGACTGCTGCTGGGCTGCGCTGGCGATCTTCTGGCGCGCGTTGCCGCGCGGCACCGCCGGCGCCCGTGCGTCCCTCGCGCTGCCGCTGCTCGTCTTCGTGTCCGTGACGCTGGCCGCGGCCTGGCCGCTGTGCGCCTGGCGCGTGGCGCCGCGCGATGCGGAGCTGTACTTCGACGCCTGGCGCGCGGCGCTGCCGCTGGGCTGGCCCAGCGCCGATGGCGGCGCGTGGCTGTTGCGCACCGGGGCCTGGTTTCTGTGGCCGCTCTGGCCGCTGGCCAGCTGGGCGCTGTACGCCTGGCGCGCCAGCATCGCCGCCCCGCACATCGAGCGGCCGCTGCTGCTGCTGGCCGGACTGGGCCTGACCGGCCTGCTGGCGGCGCCGCTGGACGAACACGCTGCTGGTGACCGCGATCGCGCCGCTCGTCGTGCTGGCCGCCTTCGGCGCCATAACGCTGCGGCGCGCACTGGACAACGTCATCGACTGGCTCTCCATCGCGATCTTTTCGCTGTCGCTGCTGTTCTTCTGGGGCTATTACGGCGCGCTGCACGCCGGCGCGCCCAAGGCGATGGCCGCGTCCCTGGCCCGCCTCGCACCCGGCTACGTGCCGCACGTGCAATTCGTGTCGCTGCTGCTTGCCCTGGCCGCCGCCGCCGTCTGGGTGCAGCTCATCGCCTGGCGCGTGCTGCGGCGCCCGCGGGTCCTATGGCGCGGGCCGCTGCTGGCAGCCGCCGGCGTGACCACCGTCTGGATAACCGCCAACCTGCTGTTCCTGCCGGCGGTCGACTACGTGTTTTCCTACCGCACCTTCGCCGTCGAGCTGGCGGCGCAGCTGCGCGCGCGCGGACTCGGGCAGGGTTGCGTCCAGGCGCATCGCATCCCGCCGGCCGAGCGCGCCATCCTCGCCTATTACGGCCGGATCCGCTTCGATCGCGAAGGTTCGCCAGAAACCTGCCGCTTCGCGCTGCACCGCGAATCGCGCCGCTCCGTGCTCGACGAGGACCCGCCGCCCGGCGTGCGCGGCATGTGGGAACTGAGCTGGGAAGGTCACCGGCGCGTGCGCCCGGAGGAACGCTGGCGCATCTGGGCCCGCGTGGAGTAGCGTGCAGGGCAGCGCCGGCGCGACTGCCGCTAGAATGCGCCCGCGCCGGCATGCAGGACGCGCGCCTGCGCCCGGGGCGAACCCGGCGGCCGCGCCGCGGTCCAACCCCGGTAACGCGCCGCGATGACCACGCGCCATCGCGGCCAGGAGACCCGCGCGATGAGCACTGACCGCAGCACCATCCGCCGCACCATCCGCCGCGCCGATCTGGTCGAGAGCGTCGCCGCGGCGCTGCAGTACATCAGCTATTACCACCCGAAGGACTTCCTGCAGCAGCTGGGACGTGCCTACGCGGCCGAGCAGAGCCCGGCGGCGCGCGACGCCATCGCGCAGATCCTGAGCAACTCGCGCCTGTGCGCCGAAGGCCGCCGGCCGATCTGCCAGGACACGGGGATCGTCAACGTCTTCGTCAGGGCCGGCATGGGCCTGCAATGGGACGGTTTCGACGACGGCCTGGAGGCGGCGATCAACGAGGGCGTGCGCCGCGCCTATCTCGATCCGGACAACACCCTGCGCGCATCCATCGTCGATCCGCCCGAGGGCGCGCGCCGCAATACCCGCGACAATACGCCCGCGGTGATCCAGGTCGAGCTGGTGCCGGGCGATGCGCTCGACATCACGGTGGCGGCCAAGGGCGGCGGCTCGGAGAACAAGTCCAGGCTCGCCATGCTCAATCCGAGCGACTCGATCGTCGACTGGGTCCTGCAGACGGTGCCCACCATGGGTGCCGGCTGGTGCCCGCCGGGCATGCTCGGGATCGGCATCGGCGGCACCGCCGAAAAGGCGATGCTGCTGGCCAAGCAGTCGCTGATGGAGGACATCGACATGTTCGAGCTGCGCGCGCGCGGCCCGCGCAACGAGGTCGAGAAGCTGCGCATCGAACTGTACGAAAAAGTCAACGCGCTGGGCATCGGCGCCCAGGGACTGGGCGGACTGACCACCGTGCTCGACGTCAAGATCCTGCAGTACCCGACCCACGCCGCCGGCAAGCCGGTGGCGATGATCCCCAACTGCGCCGCCACGCGCCACGTGCATTTCAGCCTCGACGGCAACGGCCCGGCGCAATTGCCGGTGCCGCAACTCGCGGACTGGCCCGACGTCCACTGGCAGCCCGATGCCGCGCGCTCGCAGCGCGTCGACCTGGACGCGCTCTCGCCCGAACAGGTCGCGTCCTGGAAGCCGGGCCAGACGCTGCTGCTGTCGGGGCGCATGCTTACCGGACGCGACGCCGCGCACGCGCGCATCCGCGACCTGCTGGCGCGCGGCGAACCGCTGCCGGTCGATTTCCGCGGCCGCGTCATCTACTACGTCGGTCCGGTGGACCCGGTGCGCGACGAGGTCGTGGGCCCGGCGGGCCCCACGACCGCGACGCGCATGGACAAGTTCACGGAGATGATGCTCGCCCAGACCGGACTGCTGGCGATGATCGGCAAGGCCGAGCGCGGTCCGGTCGCCATCGCCGCCATCCGCAAGCACAAATCGGCGTATCTGATGGCCGTGGGCGGCGCCGCCTACCTGGTCGCACGCGCCATCCGCAAGGCGCGGGTGGTGGCCTTTGCCGACATGGGCATGGAGGCAATCTACGAATTCGAGGTGCAGGACATGCCGGTCACCGTGGCCGTGGATGCGGGCGGCACCTCGGTGCACGAAACCGGCCCGCTCGAATGGCGCAACCGGATCGCCGGCATTCCGGTGGTCAGCGCCTGACCGCGGCGCATGAGGAACCTTGCCGTGGCGGCACCGGTAGGCGTGTTCGACTCGGGTGCCGGGGGCCTGTCGGTGGCCGCCGCCGTGCGCGCGGCGCTGCCGCAGCAGTCGATGATCTACTACGCCGATACCGCCTATGCACCCTACGGCACGCGCAGCGACGACGAAATCGTCGCGCGCACGCAGGCCTGCTGTTCGCTGCTGCTCGAGCGCGGCGTCGCCGCGCTGGTGGTCGCCTGCAACACCGCCACCGCCAATGCCATCGACGCGCTGCGCGCCTGGGCGCCCGTGCCGGTCATCGGCGTCGAACCCGGCCTGAAGCCGGCCGCGGCCGCCACGCGCAACGGCGTGGTCGGCGTGCTGGCGACCCGCGCGACGCTGGGCAGCCGGCGCTACCGCGACCTGCTGCTGCGCGTCGGCCAGCAGGCACCCGGGGTTCGCTTCGTCGAGCACGCGGCGGCAGGCTGGGTGGAACTCGTCGAGGAAGGCGACCTCGCCTCGGTACGGGCCCGCACCCGGGTGCGCGAGGCGGTGCAACCGCTGCTCGACCAGGGCATCGACACGCTGGTACTGGGCTGCACGCACTATCCGTTCCTGCGCGCGGCCATCGAAATGGTGACGCAGGACGTGCAGATCATCGAAACCGGTCCGGCCGTGGCGCGCGAACTGCAGCGGCGCCTGCTGGAGGCGGCGGCGCCGGGCGGGCGCGCGGCGGCCCGTGCGCCGGCTTCGCTGCAGTTCGAGTCCAGCGCCGACGCCGGCGCATTCGCCGCGCTGGCGCGCACGCTGCTCGCGGTATACGAGCGCCCGGCGCCGCTGCGGCCCGATTACGCCGCCGCCAAGTGAAACGGGACGAACACCGCGGCCGGGCCGCGGCGACGGCGGGACGGGGCCGTTAAACCCGGGACGGGAGCAGGCACATGCGCGTCGTACTGATCGGACAGCAGGACTTCGGCAGATCGGTGCTGGAAGCCTTCGCCAGGCGCGGCGACACGATCGCCGGCGTCTTCTGCGCGCCGGAGAAGCCCGGCGCGCGCCCGGACCCGTTGCGCGTGGCGGCGCAGGAACTGGGACTGCCGCTGTGGCAGCTGCCCAGCCTCAAGGGGGGCGAGGCGCAGCGCACGATCGCCGCGCTCGATGCCGACCTGGGCATCATGGCCTACGTGCTGCAGTTTGCGCCGCAGGAATTCGTGCGCGTTCCGCGCCACGGCACCATACAGTACCACCCGTCGCTGCTGCCGCGCTACCGCGGGCCGAGCTCGATCAACTGGCCGCTGATCCGCGGCGACACCGAAACCGGACTGACGATATTCCGTCCGACCGACGGCCTGGACGAGGGTCCCGTCGTGCTGCAAAAGCGCGTGCCGATCGGACCGGACGACACCCTGGGCAGCCTCTACTTCGACCAGCTGTTCCCGCTGGGCGTCGCGGCGCTGCTCGAAGCGGCCGACGGCATCGTCGCCGGGCAGATCAGGGAGACGCCGCAGGACGAGCGCCGCGCCAGCTACGAAGGCTGGTGCCGCAGCGCCGAGGCGCAGATCCACTGGCACGCCCACGTCGATCACGTCTACAACCTGATCCGCGGCTGCAATCCCTCGCCCGGCGCCTGGACCACGTTCCGCGGCAATCGCCTGCAACTGCTCGACGCGCGCAAGCAGCCGACGCGCACGTTCGGCGCGGTGCGCGGCGAAGTCGGCCAGGTCGTCGCCATCGGCGTCGACAGCATGCTGGTCAGCGCGCAGGGCGGCCAGATCGAGGTGTTCAAGGTGAAGCCGGCCGAAGGCGCCAAGATGCCGGCGGCGCAGTTCTGTGCCGCCCACGGCCTGACCGTGGGCGACCTGCTCGGCGCCTGACCCCGGACCCGCCGCCGGCCGGCGTTGATGCACATCAAGCGCGGGCGTCGGCACGCACCCGCAGCGCGGTCCGGAACGCTAGTGTCGGCCCGCCGGGATCGCCGGCAACCCGCGGAGACCGCCATGCCACGCAACGCCCCCCGCCACGCCATGCACGGACACCGCGACGCCGTCCGGCTGGCGCTGCTGACCCGCCTGCTCGGCGCCGCCTGCCTGGCCGCCGTTGCCGCCGCGCCCGCGGCGGCGGCCGCCCCGGCGGGCGCGCCGCCGCCCGTGAGCGCGAGCCCGCAGGCGCCGCCGCCCTCCTGGGGCAAGCCGCTGCCGTACCCCGTGGTGATCGCCGATCGCCGCAACAACCGCCTCATCGAGGTGGCGCCCGACAAGCGCATACTGTGGGAGTTCGACTCGCCGGCGCTGAAGGTCTACCACGACAACGACGACGTCTTCTTCTCGCCGGACGGACGCCTGCTGGCGATCAGCGAGGAGGACAACCAGGACATCCACCTGATCGACTACGAGCGCCGCGAGCTGGTCTGGAGCTACGGCGTGCCCGACGTCCACGGCACCGAAGCCGGCTACCTGAACTTCCCGGACGACACGCACGTCCTGCAGGACGGCACCATCCTGGTCACCGACATCCGCAACTGCCGCATACTCTTCATCGACCGGGCCACCTCGGCGATCAAGGCGCAATGGGGCGCGCCCGGCCGCAAGGACGGCAAATGGCTGCAGGACCCGAACTGCCGGCACGCACCGCCCGCGTACTTCGGCCTGCCCAACGGCGCGGTCGAGCTCGACGGCGGCGACATCCTGGTGACGGAGATCACCGGCACGTGGATCACGCGGCTGACGCGCGCGGGCGCGCTGGTATGGGAGATGCCGGCGTTCGGACTGCACTATCCGTCCGACGCGATGCCGACGCACGACGGACAGGTGATCGTCGCCGACTACAGCCGGCCGGGCCGCGTGATCATCTTCGATCCGGCAGCGCGCAAGGTGACCTGGGACTACTTTCCCAGGCACGGCGAGGCCATGCTGGATCACCCGTCGCTGGCCCAGGAACTGCCCAACGGCGACGTGATACTCAACGACGACTACCGCCACCGGGTCATCGTGATCGACCGGCAGACGAAGAAGATTATCTGGCAATATGGGCGTACCGACCATCCGGGCAAGGGGCCGGGCGAGCTGAACAATCCCGACGGCATCGACCTCGACCTGTTCCGCGACTGGCGCGGCGCGGGCCGCACCGTCGAAAAGTGATCCGGCCGCCGCACCCGACCCACTGGAATTTTGAACAACATCCGCCCTCCCGCCGTGCGCGCCCGGCTGGCGGCCCCGATCCGCGGCGGCCTCACCGGCCTCGCCCTGGGCATCAATACGCTGGTCGTGTTCACCGCCATGATTCCCCCGGCCCTGGCCAAGGGCATGCTGCGCTCCGACGCCGTGCGCCGGCAGTGCGACCGGGCGCTGGTCGCGCTGGCCGCGCGCTGGGTCGCCGTCAACAATGCCTGGATCGCCGCGGTGGGGCGCACGCACTGGGACGTGCAGGGCCTGGACGACCTGGACCGCGCGGGCTGGTACCTGGTATCGAGCAATCACCAGAGCTGGGTCGACATCCTCGTGCTGCAGCGGATCTTCCACCGGCGCATTCCGTTCCTGAAGTTCTTCCTCAAGCAGGAGCTGATCTGGGTGCCGGTGATCGGCCTGGCCTGGTGGGCGCTCGATTTTCCCTTCCTCAAGCGCGGCCGGGGCCAGGGCGCGCGGCAGAACGACCTGCACACGACGCGGGTCGCCTGCGAGAAGTTCAAGCGCATTCCCACGTCGGTCATCAATTTCGTCGAGGGCACGCGCTTCTCGCCGGGCAAGCACGCGCGCCAGAAGAGCGCGTACCGCCACCTGCTCAACCCCAAGATCGGCGGACTGGGCATCGCCCTGGCGACGATGGGCGAGCAGTTCGGCGCCCTGCTCGACGTCACGATCGTCTACCCGGACGGCGCGCCGCGCTTCTGGGACCTGCTGTGCGGCCGCCTCGACGCGGTGATCGTGCGCGTGCAGCAGCGGCCGATTCCCGCGACGGTGCTGGGCAGCGACCCGGTGGGCGACAAGGCCTACCGGCAGCGCATCGGCGCCTGGGTCGAGCAGCAATGGGCCGAAAAGGATGCGCTCATCGAGTCGCTGCTGCGGCACGAACCGGCGCACGAACCGCCGCCGCGCTGAGGCGGGCGCCGCAAAGGACAGCGCGATGATCTTCCGCCAGTTGTTCGACCAGGCGTCCGCGACGTATACCTACCTGCTGGCCAGCCGCGCGGGCGGCGAAGCGCTGATCATCGATCCGGTGCTGGAGAAGGTCGACCGCTACCTGCAGCTCGTGCAGGAGCTCGACCTGAGGCTGGTCAAGGCCGTCGACACGCACCTGCACGCCGACCACATCACCGGGCTGGGCGCGCTGCGCGATCGCACCCGCTGCATCACGGTGATGGGCACGCAGTCCAAGGCCAATGTGGTTTCGATGCGGCTTGCCGACGGCGACAGGCTCACGATCGAGGGTCTCGCGCTCGATGTGCTGTATACGCCGGGACACACCGACGATTCGTACAGCTTCGCGCTGCCCGACCGGGTGTTCACCGGCGACACCCTGCTCATCCGCGGCACCGGGCGCACCGATTTCCAGAACGGCGATGCGCGGGCGCAATACGCGTCCATCTTCGGGCGCCTGCTGAAGCTGCCGGACGCGACGCTCGTGTACCCGGCGCACGACTACAAGGGCGACACCGTTTCCACGGTCGCCGAGGAAAGGGCCTTCAACCCGCGATTGCAGGTGCGGTCGGTGGAGGAGTACGTCGACCTGATGGGCCGCCTCGACCTGCCCAATCCGAAGATGATGGACGTGGCGGTACCCGCCAACATCCGGGTCGGTCTCGCACAGGAGGACATCGCGCGCCGCGGCTGGGCAATCGGCGCGCAGCAGGCGCTCGCTGTCGCGGGCCGGCCCGCGGTCGCGCTGGTCGACCTGCGCGAGGCCGGCGAGCGCGAGCGCGACGGCGCGATTGCCGGTTCGCTGCGCGTACCCTACCCCGCCCTGCAGGAAAGCATCCGCCCGGGCGGCGTGCTGTACGAGCTGGCACACAGCGCCGGCAAGCAGCTGGTCTTCTATTGCGCCTTCGGCGAGCGTTCGGCCATGGCCGTGCAGGCGGCGCAGGACGCCGGCTTGCACGAGGCGCGGCACATCGAAGGCGGCATCGACGCCTGGACGCGGGCCGGCGGCGCGCTGGCGCGCTGATGCCGGCCGGGCGCCGGCGACCGCGGCGCGGCGTGCCGCAATGGCGGTCGGATCCGCGACCGACGGCCGGACCGGATGCACGGCGTGCCGCCAAATCACGTGCCGCGTGCGGGGTCTTGTGCTGGATTCCTGTGCTGGATTCCTGTGCTGGATAATTGACCCGGCATCCGGTAGATTTTGCCGGGGCGGATGTGCCGCCCCTCGCACGCCGGGCCCGACGGCGCCCGCCTCGCCCCCAGGGAATTCATGATGAAAACGATGGTTATGTCACCGGCCGCCGCGGCGCTTGCGGCATGCCTGCTTGCGCTCGCGCCGGCGCGGGCCGTTTCGATCGACCAGCACCCGGTAGCCGTCGCGGTCCGCCATGGCGACTGCGCGTCCGCCGTGAAACTGCTCAATCCCAACGTCGCACGCAACGACCGGGACACATCGTTCCTGGCCGGGCGCATGCTCTCGGAGGGAATCTGCGTGGAGGTGAACCTGCCGGCGGCGGGCCATTACTTCGCCCACGCGGCCGAACTGGGCGACCGTGCCGCCAATCTCGACTACGCGGCGGCGGTCGGGCTCGGCGAAGGCTTCCAGCAGAGCTACGAACGCGCGGGGTCGATCTGTCGGGAAGGCGGCGTCGACGCCGGCAAGCGCCTGTCCGATTACGCGCTGGGATATGCGTGCACGCTGCGCGGCCTTGCCGGCAAGATCCTGCGCCAGTCGCTGCCCAACGGCGCCTTCCAGCCGGACACCGGCGACCTGCGCGTGGATATCGCGCCCGGGGGGGCGCGGCTCGCCATCCGCGCCACGCCGCTGGTCGCCCGCGCGCGGCCCGCGATCGGCTCGCGCATCGGCACGGCGATGATCGATGCGGAACAGGAAATCAACAAGGCCTGGCGCACTGCCGTCGCCATGGCGCCCAAGCCGGATGCGGCGCGCCTGGACAGCACGGTCGCGGCCTTCACGCTCGATGTCGACGCACGCCTGGAGGCGGGCCTGGAGGCGAAGAACCAGACGCGCGCCGACCAGGGCTTCGAACCGCTGATGCGCAGCGACCTGCACGCGTCGACGGCCGGCATCGGCCGCTGACGCGGCGAGCGCGGGCGTGCGCGCGGCTCAAGGCTTGGGCGGATAAGCGACGAAGATCTCGACGCGGCGGTTGAGCGCCCGGCCCTCGGCCGTGTCGTTGGACGCCACGGGGCTCTGCGATCCCAGGCCCTGGGTCGATATGCGCTGCGCCTGCACGCCGCGCCCGACCAGGAAATTCTGCACGCTTTGCGCCCGGTCCTGCGACAGCGGGTAATTAATCGAATCGCTCCCCGTGCTGTCGGTATGCCCGACGATCTGCACGGTTTCCGTCGGGTTCTGCTGCACGCTGCCCGCCAGCTCGTTGAGCACCGGGTCGAGACGGGGATTGAGCCGGGCGCTGCCCGTCGCAAATCCGGCGTCGGACGGCACGTTTATCTTCAGGCGGTTGTCGGCGGTCTGCGTCACCTTCACGTCGGTGCCCGCGGTGGCCGTCTGCATCTGCTGCTTCTGCTTCTCCAGATGCTCGTTCCAGAGATACCCGCCGGCGGCGCCGATGGCCGCGCCCGCCGCCGCGCCCGTCAGGGCGCTGCTGCCCTTGTTGCCGCCGGCCGTCAGCAGGCCGATCAGGGCGCCGGCGCCGGCGCCGATGCCTGCGCCCTGGGCCGTGCTCTGCTGCGACTGGCTCATGTCGGCGCAGCCCGAAAGCGCAAAGGCGCCGAGCGCGGCAAGAGTGAGAATCCGGTTCATATTCGATATCCTTTCGTTGGTGTAGGCGGACAGCCGCACCGCCGCGCAGCGCCGCGCGCGCGGCGCCATGGCGGTCGACGGTAGCGCCAAGATCCGGCCAGCGCAAGTTGACGCGCGCGGCGGCACGCACGCGGCGATCGGCACACGCGGCCGCGCCGGCAGCGCGCGCCTATACTGCGACGCGTGGCAATGGCGGCGGCGGCAATGCCGCCCCGGGGGAGGCACGGCATGCAGTGGTGGGCGTGGGTGGTGGGTGGCGCGGTGCTGCTCGGTGCCGAGCTGGGGTTCGTCGACGCGCAGTTCTACCTGGTGTTCCTGGGCGGCGCGGCGGTTGTCGTCGGCCTGCTGGCCGCAACGGTCCCGGCAATCGCCGACTGGGTGCAATGGAGCGCGTTCGCCGTGCTGGCGGTCGGATCCATGGTCGGGTTCCGCTCGCGCGTGTACGCCGTGGTGCGCGGGCACCTGCCGGCCGTGGGCACGGGGCCGATCGGCGGCACGCTCACGCTGGCCGAGGGCCTGGCGCCCGGCCAGACGTGCCAGGCGGAGCATGGCGGCTCGTTCTGGAGCGTGCGCAACGCCGGGACCGCGGCGTTGCCCGCCGGCGCGCGCGTGCGCATCGTCGCCGTCGACGGTCTTACACTCAAGGTCCGTGCCGAGAAAGAGCCGGCGTGAAACCATGGAGACCTTCGTGACCTCGTACGTATTCATCGTTCTCGCCTTCGTCATCGTCGTACTGGTCGCCAAGTCGGCGGTGGTGGTGCCGCAGCAGAGCGCCTACGTGGTCGAGAACCTGGGCAAGTACAGCCGCACGCTGCAGGCCGGCTTCCACATCCTCACGCCGTTCGTCGAGCGCCTGGCCTACCGGCACAGCCTGAAGGAACAGGCGATCGACGTTGCCGAGCAGATCTGCATCACGCGCGACAACGTGCAGGTGGCGGTCGATGCGGTGCTGTACCTGCAGGTGCTCGACCCGCACCTGGCGTCCTATGGCATCACCAACTACCGCTTCGCCATCGGCCAGCTGGCCCAGACCACGCTGCGCAGCGAGATCGGCAAGATCGAGCTCGACCGCACCTTCGAGGCCCGCGGCACGATCAATGCCAACGTCGTCGCGGAACTGGACAAGGCCTCGGTGGCCTGGGGCGTCAAGGTGATGCGCTACGAGATCAAGAACATCACGCCGCCCAAGGACGTGCTCTCGGCGATGGAAAAGCAGATGCGCGCCGAGCGCGAGAAGCGCGCGGTCGTGCTCACGTCCGAGGGCGAGCGCGACGCCAAGATCAACCAGGCCGAAGGCGACAAGCAGCGCGTCATCAAGGCGTCGGAGGCCAGCAAGCAGCAGCAGATCAACGAGGCCGAAGGCCAGGCGGCCGCCATCCTGGCCGTCGCCGACGGCCACGGCCGAGGGCCTGCGCCAGGTGGGCGGGGCGCTGAGCGACCGGGGCGGCATCGAGGCGATGCAGCTGCGCATCGGCGAGGAGTACGTGCGCCAGTTCGGCAAGCTGGCCAAGGAAAGCACCACGCTGGTGGTGCCCGGCAACCTGAGCGACCTGGCCGCGGTTGTCGCGATGGCCACCAGCATCGTGCGCAAGCCGCCGGCGGCCTGACGCCGACCGGGGCGGGATGGTTTGCTCCGCTCCCGGAGGCGGGCGTGAGAGTCGAACCTGGCCGCGATGGAGTGGGCGAGAGTCGCCCCTGGCCGCGAGGCAGAGGGGAAAGCGGGAGTTCAGCCCGGCGCGAACACGCCGGTCGACAGGTAGCGGTCGCCGCGGTCGCAGGCGACGAACACGATGGTGGCGTTCTCCACCTCGGCGGCGACGCGCAGCGCGATCTGCAGCGCACCGGCCGTCGAGATGCCGGCGTGGATGCCCTCCTCGGCGGCCAGGCGCCGCGCCATCGACTCGGCCTCGGACTGCGAGACGGCCTCGATGCGGTCGACGCGCGCCGGGTCGTAGATCTTCGGCAGGTACTGTTGCGACCATCTGCGGATGCCCGGGATCTGCGAGCCCTCGGCCGGCTGCGCGCCGATGATCCGGATCGCCGCGTTGCGCTCCTTGAGGAAGCGCGACACGCCCATGATCGTGCCGGTGGTGCCCATGCTGGACACGAAATGGGTGATGCTGCCGGCGGTGTCGCGCCAGATCTCGGGACCGGTGGTTTCGTAATGGGCGCGCGGATTGTCCGGGTTGGCGAACTGGTCCAGCACGCGGCCCTCGCCGCGCGCCTGCATGCGTTCGGCCAGGTCGCGCGCGTATTCCATGCCGCCGCTGGCGGCCGGCGTCAGGATCAGTTCGGCGCCGTAGGCCAGCATCGATGCGCGCCGCTCCGCCGAGAGGTTGTCCGGCATGATCAGGGTCATGCGGTAGCCCTTCATCGCGGCGATCATCGCCAGCGCGATGCCGGTATTGCCGCTGGTGGCTTCGATCAGGCGGTCGCCGGGGCGGATCTCGCCGCGCTCCTCGGCGCGCGCCAGCATCGAGGCGGCGGGCCGGTCCTTGACCGATCCGCCCGGATTGCTGCCCTCGAGCTTGGCCAGCACCACGTTGCCGCGCGCGTCCAGTTCAGCGGCAGCAAGCCGCTGCAGGCGCACCAGCGGCGTGTTGCCGATCGTGGCGGCGATGCCGGGGTAGCACGGCGTCATGTGACCGCGTCCAGTTCCTCGATGCGCTTGGGCGAGTAGCTGTCCCAGCTGGCGCAGCCGGGACACTGCCAGTGGAAGGACCGGGTGCGAAAGCCGCAACTGCCGCAGCGGTAGCGCGACAGGTTGCGCGCCTGCACGCTGATCAGCCCGCGCAGCAGTTCGAGCTCGCGGTCGCCCTGCGCCGACGCGGCGCGGATGGCCAGCAGGCGCTCGAAGCCCAGCAGCGACGGATGGCGCTTGAGCTCGTCGCGCAGCATGCTCTCGCCCGCAGCCGGCCCTTCCCACTCCTGGGCGCGCCGGTAGCCGACGTCGAGCAGGTCGACCGACGGGTGGTCTAGCAGCTCGCGGCGCAGCAGATTGAGCGCCTCGGCGCGGCGCCCGGCCGCGTCCATCGCCTCCGTGAGACGCTCGGCGATCAGCGGCAGGTATTCCGGCGCGATGGTGGCGATGCGCAACCAGTGCTCGATCGCCTGTCCGGTGTCGCCGCTGCGCTGGGCGATATCGCCGGCCAGGATGCTGGCGCGCACCGAGTTGCGGTTGGCCACCAGCGCCTCTTCGAGCGACCGGCTCGCCGCCGCCAGATCCTTGGCGGCCACCGCGCGCTCGGCCAGTTCGCAGTGGAAGTGGGCGATGGCCACGCGGTGGGTCTCGCCGGCCTCGCGCTCCAGGCGCCGGGCGCAGGCGATCGCGCGCTCCCAGTCGCGTTCCATCGCGTGGATGCGCAGCAGGGCGCGCAGGGCCTCGAAGCGATGGCGCGGCTCGTCCACCAGCTCGCGGAAGCTGGCCTCGGCCCGGTCGAGCAATCCGCCCTTGAGATAGTCCTGCGCCAGTTCGGCCAGCGCATTGGCGCGCTCGACGGCCGGCAGGTCGGCGCGGCTCAGCAGGTAGTTGTGGATGCGCACGGCGCGCTCGAACTCGCCGCGGCGCCGAAACAGGTTGCCCAGCGCGTAGTGCAGCTCGATCGTCTCGGGGTCGATCTTGGCGATCGCGATGAAGGCGTCGATCGCGCGGTCCGGCTGGTCGTTGAGCAGCAGGTTGAGGCCGCGGAACAGCGACTGCGGCGCCCCGCCCTGGTCGACGGCGCGCACGCGCGCCTCGTAGCCGCGCGCCCACCAGCCGATCAGGAAGAGCAGCGGCAGGGCCAGCAGGTACCAGAGTTGAAGATCCATGGGCGCGGCGGGGTTCCCGGGATTATCGCCGGTCAGCGGCGCGCGCGCGTTTCGAGCTCCAGGTCGCCGGCGGCGCCGCCCTGGCGCGCCGCGCGCGTGAGGGCGATCTCCGCGGCCTGCTGGGCCGCCGCCTCGGTGCGGGCCGGCTGGGCGACCTGGCGGCGCAGGCGGATGATCCGCGGCGCCAGCGCCAGCGAGCCGGCGCATACGCCAGCCACGAAGGAAACGAGTATGACCGCCAGCAGCGGCACGCTCTGCCACTGCAGCGTGGAACTCAGGTGCAGCGGCACGGTGGCGGTGTTCTCCAGCGCCAGCCAGAGCACCAGCAGGAAGAACACCAGGCGGCCAATCCAGGCGATGAGATCCATGCCGTGCCTTGGGGGTGCGGGGCGCTCCGGCCTAGTCGGCCGGGGTGCCGCTGCCGTTGCCGCGCTGCGCGGCGTCCTGCGCGACGTCGACGCGCTCGCGCAGCTCCTTGCCGGCCTTGAAGTGCGGCACGTACTTGGCCGGAACCTGGACCCGCTCGCCCGACTTGGGGTTGCGGCCCACGCGCGCCGGGCGGTAGTTGAGCGAGAAGCTGCCGAAGCCGCGGATCTCGATGCGCCCGCCCTGCGCCAGCGCCGCGCCGAGCATGTCGAGGATCAGCTTCACCGCCTCGTCGGCGTCGCGCGCCGCCAGCCGCGGGTTGCGCGCGGCCAGCCGAACGATCAGCTCCGATTTGGTAAGGGCGCGGGGCGCGGTCATGGCGATCGGACGTCGCGAGGAACAAGCGGCCGGCGCGCCGGGGCGCGCCGGACCGGCTCGAAACCCGGCTACTTGGTCTGGGTATCGAGCTTGGCCTTGAGCAGCGCGCCGAGGTTGGTCGTGCCGGTCGTTGCCTCGCTGTCTGCATGCCAGCGCCATCGCTTCGGCGGTTTCCGCGGTGTCCTTGGCCTTGATCGACAGGTTGATGTTGCGCGTCTTGCGATCGACGTTGATGATCATCGCGTGGACCTCGTCGCCTTCCTTCAGCACGTTGCGGGCATCTTCGACGCGGTCGCGGCGAGATTTCCGAAGCGCGCAGGTAGCCCTCGACGTCGTCGCCCAGGTCGATCGACTGCGCCCTTGGCGTCGACCGTCTTGACCGTGCCGTCGACCGATCGAGCCCTTGTCGTTCGAGTGCGGCGAAGTTGCTGAACGGATCGCCGTCGAGCTGCTTGATGCCCAGCGAGATGCGCTCGCGCTCGACGTCGATGGCCAGCACGATGCGCCTCGACTTCCTCGCCCTTCTTGTACTTGCGCACCGCGTCTTCGCCCGTTTCGCTCCACGACAGGTCGGACAGGTGCACCAGGCCGTCGATGCCGCCCGGCAGGCCGATGAACACGCCGAAGTCGGTGATCGACTTGATCGGCGCCCTTGACGCTTGTCGCCCTTCTTGATGTTCGCGGCGAAGTCGTCCCACGGGTTGGGCTTGCACTGCTTCATGCCGAGGCGAGATGCGGCGGCGGTCTTCGTCGATCTCGAGGACCATGACTTCGACTTCGTCGCCGAGCTGGACGATCTTGCGCGGGTGCGACGTTCTTGTTCGTCCAGTCCATTTCCGACACGTGCACCAGGCCTTCGATGCCCGACTCGATCTCGACGAATGCGCCGTAGTCGGTGATGTTGGTGACCTTGCCGAACAGGCGCGTGCCCTGCGGGTAGCGGCGGCGAGATGCCGACCCACGGATCGTCGCCCAGTTGCTTGATGCCCAGCGAGACGCGGTTCTTCTCCTGGTCGAACTTGAGGACCTTGGCGGTGAGCTTCCTGGCCGACCGACACGCACTTCGCTCGGGTGACGCACACGGCGCCATGCGATGTCGGTGATGTGCAGCAGGCCGTCGATGCCGCCGAGGTCGACGAACGCGCCGTAGTCGGTGATGTTCTTGACCACGCCCTCGACGATCGCGCCTTCCTTCAGCGTTCTCCAGCAGCTTGGCGCGTTCTTCGCCCTGCGTGGCTTCGACCACGGCACGGCGCGACAACACGACGTTGTTGCGCTTGCGGTCGAGCTTGATGACCTTGAATTCGAGCGTCTTGCCTTCGTACGGGCGTCGTGTCCTTGACCGGACGCGTGTCGACCAGCGAACCCGGCAGGAACGCGCGGATGCCGTTGACCATGACGGTCAGGCCGCCCTTGACCTTGCCCGTGATCGTGCCGGTCACGAGTTCGTCGTTGTCGAGCGCCTTTTCCAGCGACAGCCACGAAGCCAGGCGCTTGGCCTTGTCGCGCGACAGGATGGTGTCGCCATAGCCGTTTTCGAGCGCGTCGATCGCGACGGAAACGAAGTCGCCCGCCTGCACTTCGACCTCGCCCGCGTCGTTCAGGAATTCTTCGAGCGGAATGTAGGCTTCGGACTTGAGACCAGCGTTGACGACCACGAAATTGTGGTCGACGCGCACGACTTCGGCGGTGATCACTTCGCCGGCGCGCATGTCGTGGCGGTCAGCGACTCTTCGAACAGAGCCGCAAAGGATTCGGGGCGGCTGCGGGGTTGTCACGATGGCACGGAGGACATGAAGGACTTTCGGACTCTCGTTCTCGCCCAGGTCTTGCACCCGGGCGGCGTTGATCAAATGCACGGGAAGATCCCTTCGCCGTGCGCCGTTTGCTGACGTCATCGCTGCGAATGGCGGCGGCATTGCTGCTGCATTGCAGCTGCACGCCGAGCTGCCGTCAGGCCCGGTACCAGGCCAGCACCTGCGCCACCACCTCGTCGACGGTCAGCGCGGTGCTGTCCAGCATCTTCGCATCCTGCGCCGGCTTCAGCGGGGCGCAATCGCGTGATTGGTCCCGCTCGTCGCGCTCCTGCAGATCCTGCAAGAGGTCGGCAATATTAGCAGAATATCCCTTTTCGATCAACTGCTTATGGCGGCGCTCGCGCGCGGACCCGGACATCGGCCATGAGGAACACCTTGAGCCGGGCGTCGGGGAACACCACCGTGCCCATGTCGCGGCCGTCGGCCACCAGGCCGGGCGGCCGGCGCTGGCGCCGCTGCAGCTCGAGCAGCGCCTGGCGCACGGCCCGACGGCGGCCACGCGCGATGCCGCCGCGCCGGCGTCCTCGCGGCGGATCGCCTCGGTGACATCGCGCCCGTCCAGCCGGATGCGGCCATCGGTGAAGACCGGCGCCAGGTCCCCGGCCAGTTCGACCAGGGGCGCGGGCGCATCCAGGTCGAGGCCCTGCTCCAGCGCCAGCAGCGCGACGATCCGGTACAGGGCGCCGCTGTCCAGGCACGCAAAGCCCAGCGCGCGCGCCACGCCGTGGGCCACCGTGCCCTTGCCCGAGGCCGTCGGGCCGTCGATGGTGATGACCGGCACCGCGGCACCGCGGGTTGCGCCGGCGCTTGCGCTGCTCATCGCGCGGGCCGCCCGCGCCACGGCGCGCAAAGGCGCTCGAGATCGTCGAAGAACCGCGGAAGGTCTTGCCGACGCAGTTCGGGTCGCGGATGTGCACGGCACGCCACGCGCCGCGGCCAGCGACAGGCACATGGCCATGCGGTGGTCGTCATAGGTGTCGATCCAGGCCTCCCGCAATTGCCCGGCGGCGTGATCGCCAGCCAGTCCGGACCGCTGTCCACCGTGGCGCCGAGCTTGCCCAGTTCGGTGGCCATGGCGGCGATGCGGTCGGTCTCCTTCACGCGCCAGGAGCCGATGTCGCGCAGCCGGGTGGTGCCGCGGGCGAACAGCGCCAGCACCGCCGCCGTCATGGCGGCGTCGGGGATGGCCGTCGCATCGATGTCGATCGCGCGCAGCAATCCGCCCGCCCCCGGCGCTGCCGGCCCCTGCGCCTGGACCCAGTCCGCGCCCATCTCGACGTGCGCGCCCATCGCCTCCAGCACGCGGGTGAAGGCCAGGTCGCCCTGTACGCTGCCGCGCCCGACGCCCAGCACCCGCACCGGTCCGCCGGCGATCGCGCCGAGCGCCAGGAAATACGAGGCGCCCGAGGCATCGCCCTCGATCGCGTAGTGCCCGGGCGCGCGATAGCGCCCGGGCGGGACATGAAATTCGCGCAGGGCCGCGTCGGCCTGCACCGGCACGCCGAACCGGCCCATCATCGTCAGCGTCATGGCGACGTACGGCTTGGAGATCAGTTCGCCGTCGACCGCGATGACCAGGCCGTGCGCGCGGCGCCAGCGCCGGCGCGGCCATCAGCAGGCCGCTGAGGAACTGGCTGGAGACGTCGCCGCGCACGCGGATCGTGCGCGCGCCGCCGTCTGCGCCGGCGGCGGCCGGCAACGGCGCCATCGGTTCGATGCGCAGTGGCGGAAAACCCGGTTGGCCCAGGTAATGCACGCGCGCGCCCAGCGCATTGAGCGCATCGACCAGGTCGCCGATCGGCCGCTCGTGCATGCGCGCCACGCCGTCGAGCTCGTAGTTGCCGCCGGCAAAGGCCAGCGCCGCGGTCAGCGGCCGCATGGCGGTGCCGGCATTGCCCAGGTGCAGCTGCGCCGCCGGCACCGGAAAGCGGCCGCCGCAGCCGACGATGCGCGTGCCATCGCCGTCGCGCTCGATGACGACGCCCAGCGTGCGCAGCGCCGCGATCATCACGCGCGTGTCGTCGGCGTCGAGCAGTCCGCCCAGCATGGTGTCGCCCTCGGCCAGCGCGGCGAGCAGCAAGGCGCGATTGGACATGCTCTTGGAGCCCGGCAGGCGGACCTGCCCCTGCGCGTGGCCGATCGGCGCCACCGTCAGAACCGGCGGGAATTGCCGCGCCGCGGCCTGTTCAGTCACCCTCGTCTCCGGGCAGGTTGGCGCCGAACACCTGGTCGCGGCGCACGCGGCTGGCGCGCTCGAAGAGCCGGCACAGCCGTTCGCCGTCGCCGCCGTCGACCGCCGCCTGCACCGCATCGAGCTGCCGGCGGAAGGCGGCCAGTTCGGCGCCCAGGGCCGTGCGATTGGCCAGCGCGATATCGCGCCACATCACCGGGTCGCTGGCGGCGATGCGGCTGAAGTCGCGGAAACCGGCACCGGCGAACTGCAGCTTGCGCGAACCGTCGGCCTGGCTGGCGATCTGGTCGACCAGCGCGAACGCCAGCAGATGCGGCAGATGGCTGACGGCCGCGAACATGCGGTCGTGTTCGTCCGCCGCCATGCGCTCGACGGTGGCGCCGGTCGCGCCCCAGGTGCCTCGATCCGCTGCAATGCCGCCGGATCGGTCTGCGGCCTGCGGGCGTGACGATGACCCAGCGCTCGGCAAAGAGGTCGGCGCTGGCCTGCTCGATGCCCGGCAGCGCGCCGCCGGCGATCGGGTGCGCCGGCACGTAGCGCGCGAACGCCCGCCCGAGCGCGGCGCGCGCCTGGCGCGATCAGCACGCACTTGGTGCTGCCGACGTCGGTGATCAGCGCGCCGGGCAGCGGCATGCACGGCCAGGCTCGGCGAACAGGTCCGCCATGGCGCCGACGGGCGTGGCCAGGACGATGACGATCGGCGCCGCGCAGCGCCGGCGCCGGCCGAGGCCGCGGCGCGGTCGGCGATGCCGCGCGCCATGGCGGCCGCGACCGCGCCGGATCGCGGTCGTAGCCGGTCACGTCGGCGACCCGGCCGGCGCGGCGCCAGGCCGCGGCCACCGAGCCGCCCAGCAGCCCGCAACCGAGCAGCGCGAGTTCATCGCTGTCCGGCACGCGCCGCCGGCGCGCGCCTCGCGCACGCTCTGCCACCGCCTGCGCCAGCGCCGCCGGCAGCGCCGCGAGGAAGCGCGCGTTCTCGGCAGGCAGGCCGACGGACACGCGCAGCCATTCGGGCAGCCCGTAGCCGGCCACCGGGCGCACGATCACGCCGCGCGCCAGCAACTGCTCGTAGACACGCTGCTGCGCAGGGCCGACGCGCACCAGCACGAAGTTGGCGTGGCTCGGGATGATCTGCAGGCCCAGGCCGGCCAGCGCCGCGCTCAGGTCTGCAGGCCGGTGCGATTGGCTCGCGTAGCTCTGCTCGCACGAATGTCGGTGTCGTGCAGCGCGGCGCCGGCCGCCGCCTGCGCCACCGAGGTGACATTGAACGGCAGGCGCACGCGGTTGAGCAGGCCGCTCAGCTCCGGCTGGGCCACGCCGTAGCCCACGCGCAGCCCGGCCAGGCCGTAGGCCTTGGAAAAGGTGCGCGACACCAGCAGGTTGGGATGGCGCCGCACCCAGGCGATCGCGTCGTAGCGCAGCTCGGGCGGCAGGTATTCGTTGTAGGCCTCGTCGAGCACCACCACCACGTCGGCGGGCACCGCCTCGAGGAAGCGCTCGAGCGCGGCGCCGCGACAGAAGGTGCCGGTGGGATTGTTCGGATTGGCCAGGTAGACGAGGCGCGTGTCCGGCGCCGACGGCGCGCGGCCATGCGCGGCAGGTCGTGGCCGTAGTCGAGCGCATCGACGACGATGGCGCGCGCGCCGCGCGACTGCGTGGCCAGCGCGTAGGCGCCGAACGAATACTGCGCGTAGACGCAGCTGCGGCCGGGCGCCAGCAACGGCGGCGGCGGCCATCTCGAGGATGTCGTTGCTGCCGTTGCCGATCGTGATCCAGTCCGGCCGGCACGTCCAGGTGGCGCGCCAGCAGCGCCTTGAGCGCGTAGGCGCTGCCGTCCGGGATAGCGGCCGACGTCGGCGAGCGCCGCGAGCATCGCCGCGCGCGCGCCGATTCGGGCACGCCGGCCGGATTCTCGTTGGAGGCCAGCTTGACGATGTGCGGCCGGCGCCATGCCGAACTCGCGCGCCAGCTCCTCGATCGGCTTGCCCGGCTGGTAGGGCGAGATGGCGCGCACGTAGGGCAGGCCGGCGGCCGCACGCCGGCGGCGTGCGGCGCCGGTCATGCGTCCCTCGGATAGGAGCCCAGGCAGCGGAAGAACGCGCAGGTCTGCTGCAGCTCCTGCAGCGCCGCGGCGATGTGCGCGTCGCTGGCATGGCCCTTCGACATCGACGAAGAAGTGGTATTCCCAGGCGCCGTTGCGCGCCGGCCGCGACTCGAAGCGCGTCATCGACACGCCGTGGCGCGCCAGCGGCGCGAGCATCTCGTGAACCGGCGCCGGCGCGGTTGGCCACCGACAGGATGAGCGAGGTCTTGTCGTTGCCGCTGCGCCGCGTCGGCCTGGCGCCCGAGCACCACGAAGCGCGTGCGGTTGTGGGCGTCGTCCTGGATCAGCGCGGCCACCGTCTGCAGGCCGTAGCGCACCGCCGCCCGGTCGCCGGCGATGGCGGCGACCGCCGGATCGACGCTGGCCAGGCGCGCCGCCTCGGCATTGCTGGCCACCGAGACGCGCTCGAGCGCCGGGCGCGTTCTGGTTGAGCCAGGCGACGCACTGGCCCAGCGCCTGCGGATGCGCCAGCACGCGCGTGACGCCCTCGAGCGTGCCCGAGCGGTCAGCAGATGCAGGTGCACCGGCACCGAGACCTCGGCGACGATCATGCAGCGGCGTCGACAGCAGCAGGTCGAGCGAGCGCGACACGGCGCCCTCGGAGGAGTTCTCGACCGGCACCACCGCGAAATCGGCGCGCTCGGACTCGGCCGCGCGAAACACGTCGTCGATCGACGCGCACGACTGCAGCCTGCGCCGAGCTGCCGAAGTTCTTGAGCGTGGCCAGCTCGGAGAACGTGCCCTGCGGCCCCAGGTAGGCCACGGTCAGCGGGCGCTGGATGGCGCGCGCGGCCGACATGATCTCGCGGTAGATGGCCTCGAGCGCGGCGTCGGGCAGCGGCCCGCCGCTGGCCTGCACGACGCGGCGCACGACCTCGGCCTCGCGCTCGGGCTGGAAGATGGGCGCGCCGGAGCCCTGCTTGATGCGCCCGACCTCGGCCACCAGGCGCGCGCGCTCGTTGAGCCGCTCGACGAGCTGCAGATCGATGGCGTCGATCGCGTCGCGCAGCCTGCTTGAGCCTGGTCGTTCATCGCCGACCCGCGGCCCGCCCGGCCGCTCCGCGCCGTTCACGCGCCGTCCCGGCCGCGCGCCGGCGTCGCTGCCCGGCGCCGGATCCGGCGGCCGCGCCGTCGTCGGGCCGCCGCGTCGGCCTCGCGCGCCTCGGCGTCGGTCTCGACGATGCGCTGCAGGCCCGACAGCGTGGTGTTCGGGTCGAGCGCGATCAGCGTCACGCCCTGCGTGGCGCGGCCCATGGTCGCGGATCTCGGCGACGCGCGTGCGGATCAGCACGCCGCCGGTGGTGATCAGCATGATCTCGTCGTGCTCGTGCACCAGCGTGGCGGCGACGACCCTGCCGTTGCGCTCGGACGTGGCGATGGCGATCATGCCCTTGGTGCCGCGGCCGTGGCGCGTGTACTCGGCGATCGGCGTGCGCTTGCCGTAGCCGTTGGCTCGGTGGCCGTCAGCACGTTCTGCTGCTCGTCCTCGGCCACCAGCAGCGCGATCACGCGCGCCGCCTCGTCGAGCTGCATGCCGCGCACGCCGCGCGCCTGGCGGCCCATCGGCGCGCACGTCGTTCTCGTCGAAGCGCACCGCCTTGCCGCGCGTCGGAGAACAGCATCACGTCGTGGCTGGCCGTCGGTGATGCGCCGCGCCGATCAGGTAGTCGTCGTCGTCGAGGTCGACGGCGATGATGCCGGCCTTGCGCGGGTTGGAGAAGTCGGCCAGCGAGGTCTTCTTGACCGTGCCCAGCGCCGTGGCCATGAAGACGTAGTGCTCGGCGTCGAAGGCCTTGACCGGCAGGATGACGGTGATCTTCTCGTCCTCGGCCAGCGGGAACATGTTGACGATGGGCTTGCCGCGCGAGGTGCGCGAGCCCTGCGGCACCTCCCAGACCTTGAGCCAGTACATGCGGCCCTTGTCGGAGAAGCACAGGATGGTGTCGTGCGTGTTGGCGATGAAGAGCTGGTCGATCCAGTCGTCCTCGCTGCGCCGCGGCGGCCTGCTTGCCGCGCCCGCCGCGCCGCTGCGCGCGGTAATCGGCCAGCGGCTGGCTCTTGATGTAGCCGGTGTGCGACAGCGTCACCACCATGTCCTGCGGCGTGATCAGGTCCTCGGTGGCCAGTTCCTGCGCGTGGTGCGCACGATCTGCGAGCGGCGCGCGTCGCCGAGCTGGCGCGCCGTACGCGTTGCGCACCTCGACGAGCTCGTCGTCGATGATGGTGGTGATGCGCTCCGGGCTGCGCCAGGATGTCGAGCAGGTCGCCGATCAGCGCCATGACGTCGCGGTACTCGCCGACGATCTTGTCCTGCTCCAGGCCGGTCAGGCGCTGCAGGCGCATCTGCAGGATCTGCTCGGCCTGCTCCTCGGACAGCCGGTAGGTGCCGTCGTCCTGCGGCCCGAGCGCGCGGGTCGAGGCCCTCGGGGCGGAACATGGCCGCGCTGCCGGCCTGGCGCGGCGCGCGCCAGCATCTCGCGCACCAGCGGCGAATCCCAGCGCGCGCGCGACCAGCTCGGCCTTGGCGACCGGCGGCGTCGGCGCGGCCTTGATGATGGCGATGAAGTCGTCGATGTTGGCCAGCGCGACGGCCAGGCCCTCGAGCACGTGGCCGCGCTCGGCGCGCCTTGCGCAGCTCGAACACCGTGCGCCGCGTGACCACCTCGCGCCGGTGCGACAGGAAGGACTCGATGATCTGCTTCAGGTTGAGCAGGCGCGGCTGGCCGTCGACCAGCGCCACCATGTTCATGCCGAAGGTGTCCTGCAGCTGGGTGTGCTTGTACAGGTTGTTGAGCACGACCTCGGGCAGCTCGCCGCGCTTGAGCTCGATGACCACGCGCATGCCGGACTTGTCGGACTCGTCGCGGATGTCGGATGATGCCCTCGATCTTCTTCTCGTTGACCAGCTCGGCGATGCGCTCGAGCAGCGCCCGCTTGTTCACCTGGTAGGGCAGCTCGTCGACGATGATCGCGCTGCGCGCGCCCTTGTCGATCTCCTCGAAGTGGGTCTTGGCGCGCATCACGCAGCGCCCGCGGCCGGTGCGGTAGGCCTCGCGCATGCCGTCGAGCCCGTAGATGATGCCGGCGGTGGGGAAGTCGGGCGCCGGGATGAGCTCGATCAGCTCGTCGATGCTGGCGTCGGGATTGCGCAGCAGCAGCAGGCAGCCGTCGACGACCTCGCTCAGGTTGTGCGGCGGGATGTTGGTGGCCATGCCGACCGCGATGCCGCCCGAGCCGTTGACGAGCAGGTTGGGCACGCGCGACGGCAGCACCGTGCGGCTCGCGCTCCTTGCCGTCGTAGTTGGCGACGAAATCGACCGTCTCCTTGTCGATGTCGGCCAGCAGCTCGGCCGGCGATCTTGTCAGGCGGCACTCGGTGTAGCGCATGGCCGCCGCGTTGTCGCCGTCGACCGAGCCGAAGTTGCCCTGGCCGTCGATCAGCGGGTAGCGCAGCGAGAAGTCCTGCGCCATGCGCACCAGCGCGTCGTAGACCGCCGTGTCGCCGTGCGGGTGGTACTTGCCGAGCACGTCGCCGACCACGCGCGCGCACTTGATGTAGGGCCGGTTCCAGACGTTGTTGGCCTCGTGCATGGCGAAGAGCACGCGCCGGTGCACCGGCTTGAGGCCGTCGCGCACGTCCGGCAGCGCGCGCCCGACGATCACGCTCATGGCGTAGTCGAGGTACGAGCGGCGCATCTCCTCTTCGAGGGAGATGGGCAGGGTTTCCTTGGCGAACGAATCCATGGGTGGGCGCAATCAAAAAATGGCAGCGACGGCAGCAGGGCCGGGGCGGCGCCGCCGGCCGCCGGACCGATTCGGGCGTCCGCCGGGTACCGCAGCGTGCAACCGCGCATTTTACCAGCGCGCCCGCGGCAGCCGTGCACCGGCCCGCGCCGGCGCAATCTTGGTATAACGCAGCTGCACGGCGCCGCGCGGTCCGCCCGGAATCAGCCGCGCGGCCGCAGGCCGCGGGCCGGAATGCGCCGGGGCGCGACGGGGGAGTGAAAATGCACGTGGCGGACACCGTGATCGAGGCGCGCTGGGTCGTCCCGGTGCGTCCGCGCGGCGTGGTGCTCGAACACCATGCGCTGGTCATCGAGGACGGCCGCATCGCCGCGCTACTGCCCAGCACCCAGGCGCGCCTGCGCTATCCGGCGCTGCCGCGCGTGGTGCTGCAACAGCATGCGCTGCTGCCCGGTCTGGTCAACGCCCACACGCACTGCGCCATGAGCCTGATGCGCGGCGTCGGCGACGACCTGCCGCTCGGCCGCTGGCTGCGCGAGCGCATCTGGCCGCTGGAGCGCGCCATCGTTTCGGCCGGATTCGTCCATGACGGCGCGCGCCTGGCCGCGCGCCGAAATGCTGCGCGCCGGCGTCACCTGCTGCAACGACACGTATTTCTTTCCGGCCGCAGACCGCCGCGGCGCTGCGCAGCCTGGGGATGCGCGCCGTGGTGGGCATCCTGACCATCGATTTCCCGAGCCGCTACGCCAGCGACGCCGACGACTACCTGCGCCAGGGGCTGGCGGCGCGCGATGCATTCAAGGACGACCCGCTGGTCGGCTTCACGCTGGCGCCGCATGCGCCCGTACACCGTGGCCGACGAGACCCTGGTGCGCATCGCCACGCTGGCCGAGGAACTCGACCTGCCGGTGCACATCCACGTGCACGAAACGGCCGAGGAGGTTGCCGATGCGCTGCGCACCACCGGCTGCCGGCCGCTGGAGCGCCTGGACCGCCTGGGCCTGGTCAGCGAACGGCTCATCGCCGTGCACATGACCCAATTGCTGGACGCCGAGATCGCGCTGCTGGCGGCACGCGGCGCGGCGGTGGTGCACTGCCCCGCATCCAACCTGAAGCTGGCCTGCGGCATCGCGCCGGTGGCGCGGCTGCTGCAGGCCGGCGTGAGCGTCGCGCTGGGCAGCGACGGTGCGGCCAGCAACAACCGGCTGGACGTGCGCGCCGAGGCGGCATTGGCGGCCCTGCTGGCCAAGGCGCAGGCGGGCGACGCGACGACCCTGCCGGCCTGGCAGGCGCTCGAATGCGCCACCCTCAACGGCGCCACGCGCGCTCGGCCTCGAGAAGCGAGATCGGCTCGCTCGAGCCGGGCAAGGACGCCGACCTCGCCGCCATCGACCTGTCCGGTATCGAGAACCAACCGTGTTACGACGTCGTATCGCAACTGCTGTACAGCGCCGGCCGGGAGAACGTCAGCCATGTATGGGTGGCCGGGCGGCCGGTGCTGGTCGATCGCGTCCTGGCCGGTGCGGATCACGCCGACGTGGAAGCCGATATCGTTCGCGCCGCGGCACCGTGGCACAATCAGGTGCGGCAAAAATTGCGTCATACCGGTACCACAGAAGCGATTCACCAGGAATAAGACCAAGCAAATCCCCCCGCGCGGCCGCACCAAGGGCCCCGGGCGCAGCGGTCATCCCGACTACGGAAAGGTAACCAATGAACCAATCAACGAAAGCTTGCCCTGGCGACTCGCGGCCTTGCTGGAGCTGCCGGCGTCGCCCATGCGCAGAACACGACGGCAATCAAGGGGCACCTGCCGTCGGGCTATGTCCTCGATTCGCAAGCGGCAATGTGGTGCGCAACGGCACGGGCCTGTGCTGGCATGACCGGCTATTTCGAGAAGCGCATGGCGATCGCCGAGTGCGACAAGGACCTCGTGCCGCCGCCTCCGCCCCCGCCCCCGCCGCGCCGCCGCCGCCGCCGCCCGTAAAGGCAGCGCCCCCGCCCCCGCCGCCGCCACCCCCGCCGCCGCCCGCTCCGGTGCGCAAGGCGATCGAACAGAAGGTCACGTTCGGCTCCGATGAGCTCTTCGATTTCGACAAGTCCAAGCTCAAGTCCGGCGCAACGGCCGCGCTCGACGACCTGGTCGCCAAGCTCAAGGGTGCGACGGTGCTCAATTCGGTGACCGTAACCGGGTACACCGACAGCATGGGCATCGGTCGCCTACAACCAGAAGCTGTCGCTGAAGCGTGCCGATTCGGTCCGCGATTACCTCATTGCGCACGGGGTCGACGCGAACAAGATCCGGACCGTGGGCAAGGGCGAGACGTCGCCGGTCGCGGACAACAAGACCGAAGCCGGCCGCGCGCAGAACCGCCGCGTCGACGTCGAGGTCGACGGCTACAAGGAAGTCATGCAGTAGCCGCGCGGGAGCACGTCCCTGCGGCAAGCAAGGCCCCGCCTCGGCGGGGCCTTCTTCGTTGTGGCGGACCGTGCGCCGGCCGGACGCGACCTGCCGGCCCCAATGCGCGACGGCGGATGCCGCCGGCGCGGTAGGATGCGCACGCGCCACCGCGCGCCGGCGTGTTGCCGGGACCGCGCCAACCGACCACGAGTCCCCATGAACGACAGCCTTGCCAATGCCGATCCCGCCGAGCTGAAGAAGTTCAGCGACCTGGCGCACCGCTGGTGGGATCCGACCGGCGCGTTTCGCCCGCTGCACGAGCTCAACCCGGTGCGGCTGCAGTGGATCGAAGCCCACCTGCCGCTGGCCGGCCGCTCGGTGCTCGATGTCGGCTGCGGCGGAGGCATCCTGGCCGAGGCGATGAGCGCCCGGGGTGCCCGGGTGCTCGGCATCGACCTGGCGGGCAAGTCGCTGCAGGTTGCGCGGCTGCACGCGCTGGAGACGGGCGCACAGGTCGAGTACCGGGCAGTGCCGGCCGAGGCGCTGGCGCTGGAGCAACCCGGACAGTACGACCTGGTCACCTGCATGGAGATGCTCGAGCACGTTCCCGACCCGGCACAGACCATCGCGGCGTGCGCGCGCCTGGTCCGCCCCGGCGGCCAGGTCATGTTCTCGACGATCAACCGCAATCCCAGGTCGTTCCTGCTGGCCATCGTCGGCGCCGAATACGTGCTGCGCCTGCTGCCGCGGGGCACGCACGAGTACGCGCGCTTTCTGCGGCCCAGCGAGCTCGCGCGCGGCGCGCGCGCGGCCGGCCTCGAAGTGACGCAACTGGCCGGCATGCACTACAACCCGCTGACGCGACGCTTCCGGCTCGATCGCGATACCGGCGTCAACTACCTCATGGCCTGCCGGCGCCCGGAGTGAGGCGCGGTCGATGGGCACTCCCCTGCGCAATGACGGTGGCGCCGGCCTGGCGCTGGTGCTTTTCGACCTGGACGGAACGCTGGCGGACACCGCGCCGGACCTGGTCGGCGCCGTCAACGACTGCCTGGTGGCGCGCGGCCGGCCGCCGCGACCGCTGGCGCAGCTGCGATCCTGGGCCAGCCACGGCGCACGCGGCCTGATCGGCCAGGCGTTCGGGCTCACGCCCGCCGACCCGGGCTACGACGATCTGCGCAGCGAGTTCGTGCGGCGCTACGAAACCCGGCTCTGCCAGGAGACTACGCTGTTCCCGGGCGTCGACGCGATGCTGGGGCGGCTCGAAGCCGCCGGCGTGCGCTGGGGCATCGTCACCAACAAGATCGCGCGCCTGGCCGAACCGCTGGTGCGCCTGCTCCAGCTGCACGAGCGTTCCAGCTGCGTGGTCAGCGGCGACACGGCGGCCCGCCCCAAGCCGGACCCGGCACCGATCCTGCATGCGCTGCGGCACTGCGGGCTGGCGGCGGCCACCAGCGCCTACGTGGGCGACGACCGCCGCGACATCGAGGCCGGCCGGGCAGCCGGCGTGCGCACGGTCGCGGTGGCGTACGGCTACTCGGCCGGCCTGGAAGACATTGCCGGCTGGCAGGCCGATCACATCATCGCGCAACCCGCCGACCTGCTCGACTGGGTCCTGCCCGGACCGCGCCGCGCGCACCACCGGGGCTGACCCCCATGAGGCGCAACGCCGGCCACGCCGCGCATGCCAGGAGCCCCCGGCACCGTGCGCACCGCATACGCCTGCGCAACCGCACCGTGGTCACGCACGGGCTGCAGCGCAAGATCTGGCTGGACCTGTACCACTTTGCGATGACCATCGGCTGGCCGGCGCTCTTCGCGTCGCTCGCCGGCTTCTTCTTCCTGTTCAACCTGGCCTTCGCGCTGCTGTACGCGCTGGTGCCCGGCAGCGTCGCCAATCTCAGTCCGGCCGGCTTCTGGGGCAACTTCTTCTTCAGCGTGGAGACCCTGGCCACCGTGGGCTACGGCGACATGCATCCGCAGACGACCTATGGCCATGTCGTCGCCAGCGCCGAGATCTTCGTCGGCATGATGAGCCTCGCCCTCATGACCGGCGCCATGTTCGCGCGCTTCTCGCGGCCGCAGGCGCGTTTTCTCTTTGCGCGCATCGCCGTGGTGCGCCCGCTGGACGGCCGCACCACGCTGATGCTGCGGGCGGCCAACGCGCGCCAGAACATCATCATGGAAGCGTCGGCGCAGTTGCGGCTCATTCGCGAGGAAGTCACCATCGAGGGCTGGCGCATGCGCCGCATCCACGACCTCGCACTGGTGCGCAACCAGCACCCGATCTTCCTGCTGGGGTGGAACGTGATGCACGTGATCGACGAAGCCAGCCCGCTCAACGGCGAAAATGCCGACTCGCTGCGGCGCACCGACGCCGTGCTGCTGCTCACGCTGAGCGGCACGGACGAGACCACCGGCCAGGTGCTGATGGCGCGCCACGAATACGGGGCCGACGACATCTGCTGGAACCACAGCTTCCGCGACGTGCTGCGCCCGGGCGCCGACGGCCTGGAGCATTTCGACTACACCGAGTTCCACCTGGCCGACCCGCTGGACGCCCCGCCCGGCTGAACGCCCGGCCGTCCTCCCGGTCAAGGGTGTCTTCCTTCGGCCCGCTGGATGGCTCACGCCATCGCCCCGGACTGTACCCTGCGCCCCCTCAAGCGGTACAATATCGCTGCATCTACTGGGGGCGACCTGGCTTCGACGCGGGTTGTGAAACAGTGCGGTGCGTGCCGAGGCCCAGTTACCTCGTAAATCCATCTGGAAAACTACAAACGCCAACGACGAGCGTTTCGCTCTCGCCGCCTAAACCCCGGTGAGACGCTGCACTAGCCGGCCACTGGGCTAGGCCGGGCAACCGGCGGCAGCGCCATATTCAGTGGCTGGATGCGTACGGAGTCACGACGTCCGCCTCGAGAACCAGTGACTGGTCGCGTGTCGGCCTGCCAACCGGCTAAGCACGCGATGAGACAAAAATAGGTCGGCTACGCACGTAGAACCGTCTGCGGATCATTCGCGGACGCGGGTTCGATTCCCGCCGCCTCCACCAAATTTCCGCGCAGCGCGCGGAAATTTGCGCTCCATAGCCTGCCGCAGGCAGGCGCAGGAGGGCTTTCCGCACGAGCTCCCACGGCTCTGCCGCCCCACCTGCGTCGGGCCTTTTGCTATTGAGTTGCTGCGCCGGCAATTCCTTCCACGTCCAGAACTACCACCGCCCACACGCAAGCAGTGCAATGGTGCCGTGGGTGGCGCCTCGCCCTAACGCATTTGCGCCCATTGGCAAATTGTGGACTTGCGCGCGCACCGTCCTGGAGCACCGACGCGCATCACGAATAGGAAAATTCCGAGAAAATCGCGGTGCCCGCACCCCATCGTGCAATCCCGCCGCTTTTCGGTGAATGCGAATCTGTGTCGCGAAGAATAATCGCCGCAGCGCTTGACCTGCCTGGCGAGCGCACCGACCTTTCGACATCGCGCCGCGCGGCAGGACCGGCGGCGCCGGGATAGATCATCATGAAGCTGCGCCTGAAACTCCCGCTGTTCGCCTCGGGCCTCATCGTCGTTGCCATCGCCGCCGGCCTGTTCAGCATCTACTACCTCACCGATGCCATCGGCGTGTACGCGCGCATCATCGCGGTCGACAAGGCCAACGAACGCCTGAGCGGCGACATCGTGCTCGAGTTCAAGACCCAGGTGCAGGAGTGGAAGGACGTCCTGCTGCGCGGCAAGGATCCCCAGGCGCTGGAAAAGTACTGGACGGCCTTCCAGACCCGCGAGGCCAACGTCGACGCCAAGACCGCCAAGCTGCGCGACAGCCTGCCGGGCGGCGACACCCGGGAACTGGTCGAGCAGTTCGCCCAGGCACATGGGCAGATGGCCCAGAACTACCGCAAGGGATTCGCCGCCTACCAGGCGGCCAACTTCGATCCGGCCGCCGGGGACGCCGCCGTCAAGGGCATGGATCGCGAGCCCACCCGGCTGCTGCGCGCGATACAGGAGAAGATCGACGACGGCGCCAGCGCCGCCGTCGACGAGGCGGCACAGGACAGCCGGCGCGCGGTGCGAGTCGGCCTCCTCCTGATGGCGGCCAGCGCCATCGCCGGCGTCGCCGGCGCGATCGCCTGCACCCGCATGATCGTGCGCCCGGTCGATGAGGTCATCGGCCTGGCCCGCGCCGTGGCTGGCGGCGACCTTACCTCCGAGATCCACGTGCACTCCCACGACGAGATCGGCCAGCTCGTGCACGCCCTCAAGGACATGCAGGAGGGCCTGCGCCGCGTGGTCAGCAATGTGCGCTCCGGCGTCGATTCGGTGGGTTCGGCCAGCGCGCAGATCGCCGCCGGCAACCACGACCTGTCCAGCCGCACCGAGCAGCCAGGCCAGCAGCCTGCAGGAGACCGCCGCGTCGATGGAACAGCTCACCTCGACCGTCCGGCAGAGCGCCGACAATGCACGCCAGGCCAACGAGCTGGCGAGTTCGGCCAGCGCCGCGGCCAGCAAGGGCGGCGACGTGGTCGGCCAGGTGGTGACCACGATGGAACAGATCGCCGCGGCCAGCCGCAAGATCGCCGAGATCATCAATGTCATCGACGGCATCGCCTTCCAGACCAATATCCTCGCGCTCAACGCAGCCGTCGAAGCGGCGCGCGCCGGCGAGCAGGGCCGCGGCTTCGCAGTGGTGGCCAGCGAGGTGCGCAACCTGGCGCAGCGCAGCGCGCAGGCCGCGCGCGAGATCAAGACGCATGATCAACGACAGCGTCGAAAAGGTCGCCTCGGGCAGTCGACTGGTGGACGACGCCGCGCGCGTCGATGGGCGACATCGTCGTCCAGGTTCAGCGCGTCAGCGACCTGATCGCCGAGATCAGCAGCGCCTCGATTGAACAGTCCTCCGGAATCGGCCAGGTCAACGAGGCCATCACGCAGATGGACCAGGTGACCCAGCAAAACGCCGCCCTGGTCGAGCAAAGCGCAGCCGCCGCCACGAGCCTCAAGGAGCAGGCCGCAAGGCTGACGCAGGCCGTGGCGCTCTTCAAGCTGGGCAGCCAAGCCGCCGGCGAGGTCATCGCCGAATCGAAAAGCGCGGCGCGCACCGGTGCCGCACCGCCGCTGCGCGCAACGCGCACCCTGGCCGAAATCGACAATGCCACCGCGAACGCCGCGCAGCCCTGGGAAGCGTTCTAGGCCGGGCAACCGGCAGCAGGGCCACATTCATCAGTTGCCGGACCCCGACGCGATGGCCTACCCGCAAGCGCCGGTACAAACACGGTACGGCGCCCGGTACAAAAAATGATGCGGGTCACATTCCGCGGGGACCGTGCGCGCATACTGCATTTTCGGTAGCGGCCCATGCGGGGGGCCGTTTCGGATAAAAAGGGGAATGCGCATGAGATCCAATCGACGCGCAACGCTGGCCTTCGGTCTGGCCCTGGCGCTTGGCTGCACGGTCGCCGCATTCAGCGGCGCCGCAATCGGCGCAACGGCCGAAGACCTGGACCGCGATTCGGCACAAGCGCTGCAATCGCTGTACCGGACCAATCCCGTGGCCAGCGCCATCGCCAAGAGCGCCAAGGCCGTGCTGGTCTTTCCCAACATCGTGAAGGCCGGCCTTGTCTTCGGCGGCAGCTACGGTGAGGGCGTGCTGATGAAGGGCGCCAAGGTCGTCGACTATTACAACTCGGTCAGCGCATCCTGGGGACTGCAGGCCGGCGCGCAGTCGTTCGGCTACGTGCTGTTCCTGATGGACGACAAGGCGGTGGAATACCTGACCAAATCCCGCGGCTGGGAAATCGGCGTCGGCCCGACGGTGGTCGTGGTCAACGAGGGCGTGGGAAAGAACCTGTCCTCGTCGACGATGAAGGATTCGGCCTACGCCTTCATCTTCGACCAGCAGGGCCTGATGGCCAGCCTGAGCATCGAGGGCACGAAGATCTCCCGCATCAAGCGTTGAACCGCGATTGGCGCGCGGCGAGCCCGCGCGCCGCCGGCTGAAGGATTCGTTCCGGCGCCGCGACGCCAGCGCTATGCGGCGCCGGCGATCTGCCGCAAGGCCTGTTCGAACACGTCCGGCGGCTGCCCACCCTCGATGAGATGGCGGTCGTCGATGATGATGGAAGGCACCGAGCGGATGCCCAGTTCCTGGTAATGGATTTCGCGCTCGCGCACCGCGTCGCCATAGCGCCCGGAGTCGATCACCGTGCGCGCGGCTTGCGGATCGAGTCCGGCCTCGACTGCGCAGCGCAGCAGCACCTGAGGTGCGCCCGGATTCTCGCCGTTCGTGTGGTACGCGCGCAGCAGCGCATGCTTGAGCTCGCGCTGGCGCCCCTGCAGCCCGGCCCAATGCAGCAGCCGGTGCGCGTCGAAGGTGTTCCATATGCGCGCGCGCTCGCCGAAGGTGAAGCCGACCGCCGCACCGCGCTCGCGCAGCGTCTGGCGCGCGGCGGCCAACTGGTCGGGCGTGGCGCGGTACTTGCGCGCCAGATGTTCGTTCGCGTCCTCGCCTTCGGGGGGCATCGACGGGTTCAATTCGAACGGCTGGAATTGCAGCTGCGCCGCCACGACGCCGTCGAGGCGCGCCAGGGCCAGCTCGAGCGCATTGAGCCCGACGGCGCACCAGGGACAGGCAACATCGGAGACAAAGTCGATCTTCATGGTCCGCTCGCAGGACATGGGGCCGCGCCGGGCCGTGCGCATGCGGCGCGCCGGCGCATTGCTTCCGTCGCGGCTCCGCCGGCCGAGGTTATCAGTCCAGCGACGTTGTCAGGGGCCTGCCCGCCGCCGCCCACGCCTTGAACCCTCCTTCCAGGTGGGCCACGTTGGCGTAGCCCATCTGCTGCAGGGTATCGGCAGCCAGCGCGGAGCGGCCGCCGTACGCGCAATGCAGTACCACACGCTTGGACGGATCGAATTCGGGCCGGTGGAAGGTGCTGGTCGGGTCGGCGTAGAACTCGAGCATCCCGCGCGCCGCATGCACCGAACCGGGTATCGCGCCGTTTTCGATCTCCTCCGGCTCGCGGATGTCGACCAGCAGGACCCCGCCGCGCTCGAGCTCCGCCGCCAGCTGGTCCACCGTCAGGCTCCTGACGCGCTGCTTGGCCTCCAGCACCAACTGCGCTGCCGTCTTTCCCGCCATTGCCCGCCTCCATTTGCGATCCGCCGGCGGCGGCTGCCGCCGGCCAAAGAAGATTGATATTCGTTCCGCTGGCGCCCGAATGCAAGGCGCCTTCCGTACTGCCGCCATTGTCCGGCAGCGGCGCGGCCGCCGCCAGGGGTCGCGCGCCGCCCTAAAGCCGGTACCCCATCGTCCCGGGCAGGCGCGCGGCCGGCACGGGACGCGGGCCCTCACGAACCGGACACGCCGCGCAGCCGCGGGGATATCATGGCGCGCATCGTTCGCGTCGACGCAAGAAGAGGAGTACGCCATGAAAACCCGCATCTTCGTGCTCGCCCTGGCGCTGGTCTGCGGCCAGCCGTCGTTCGCCGCCAAGCCCTGCGAGGAACTCAAGGCCGAGATCGCCGCCAGCATCGAAGCCAACGGCGTACAGAACTACACGCTGACCATCGTCGCCAACGACCAGGTCGGCGACCGCAAGGTCGTGGGCTCCTGCGACGGCGGCACCAACAAGATCGTCTACGAGCGCGGCGCCGCCGGCGCAGCGCCCGCCGCCGCGCCGCCGGCAGCGGCGCCGACGGCGGTCAAGTCCGAGCCGCCAGCGCCCGCAGCCGCAAAGTAGCAAGCGCGGTCCGCGGTGCCGGCGCGCCCGCGCCGGCCACGCGTCCGCATCGGCGCTGCACGACCGACGACGGCGCTGCCGTCGACGCGCGGCCGCCCGCATGCCGGGCGGCTGCATGACCATCTCTTCCGCACGGCCGGTGCCGCAGCGCGCCCGGCCATGGGCGCGAAGCGCCGTCCCGGCACCGGCTGCGCGTTTGGCGCGCCGGCGCCGCCGGTCGTTCCGTAGCGCGTGCAGGCGCGGGCCGCGCACCGCGCGCAAGCTGCGGCTCATTGCAGCCGGATTGATTGTTATCAACGGGTGTCCGGGCAAACGGCTATTAAATGGGCGCTGTGAATGCGGCCGCCCGCTCGGCGCGCGGCCCTGCGCAATCTCCCCGGCAGGCCCGCACGGCTTGCGGGCCGGATGCTCACCGTCAATCGGGCCGATGCCGCGCGGGCAACGATTGCTGGCAATGGACAGTTGCGCGCGGCGCACGAGGTCACAATGCCCAAGCACATCGTCCGGCTCCTGCTGTTGCTGCTGGCGTTCGCGGCTGCCGCGATCGGCGCCAAGTCCTTCTTCACGGTCGATTCGTTCTATCGCTTCGGCCATTACCGTGCCGACTCGGTACCCGAGATCGCCGCGCTGACGCCGGTCTTCCAGACGCCGAAGGCCTGCGTCGAATGCCACGCGGCGCGCCACGCCGAATGGTCGGGCGGGCTGCACAAGACGGTGATCTGCGAGGTCTGCCACGGCGCGCTGCCGCGCCACCCGCAGTCGCTGCGCGCCACCATTCCCACCGCCACCGGGCCGCTGTGCACGCAGTGCCACGAACAGATGCCCGGGCGGCCCGCAACCGTGCGCCAGATCGTCCCGGCCGCGCACTATCCCGGCGCCGTCCAGTGCATCGCCTGCCACAACCCGCACACGCCGAAGATCGCGCCAGTCGCGCCGGCAAGCGCGGCCGACTACCGGGCGGCGCAGTCGGCGGCCGCGGCGTGCGCGGGTTGCCACGGCGCCGGCGGCCAGTCGGTCAGCGACGTCTGGCCCAATCTGGCGGGCCAGAATGCGGCCTATCTCGCGCGCGCGCTCGGCGCCTTCAAGACCGGCACGCGCAATGAACCGACGATGGCGCCGATGGCCCAGACGGTGGCCGACGGCGACGTGCAGAAGCTGGCCGCGTATTTCAGCAGCCTGCCCTGCCGCGGACCGGTGGGCGGCCACGGCAGCGGCGATCCGGCCGCCGGTCGGCGCCTGGCCGCCACCTGCGCAGCGTGCCATGGCCAGGACGGCCATCCGGTGAACACCGCGTGGCCCGCGCTGGCCGGCCAGAACGCCACCTACCTCGCCACCGCGCTGGGCGCCTTCCGCGACGGCCGCCGCAACAATCCCTTCATGTCACCGGTGGCCAAGGGGCTGTCCGATGCGGACATCGCCAACCTCGCCAGCCACTATGCCGCCCTGCCCTGCGGCGGAACCAAACAAGGATGGGTCTCCCGATGAGCACGGCAAAGAAACCCGAGTCGACCGGCACCAGCGCGCCCGCCGTACCGGCGCGACGCATCTTCCTGCGCGACATCAGCCGCGGCGCGGCCTGCGCCGGCGCGCTGGCCGGCGCCGGCGCGATGCTGGCGGCGGCCGAGGCCGCGCCCGCGCAGCCGCCGGCCCCGGTGCGGCCCGCCGGCGAGGGCGAGCCGTCCTTTCCGGCCGCCGACTACGACTGGAACCGGCATCGCTGGGCGTTCGCCGTCGACGCGACGCGCTGCATCGGCTGCCTGCGCTGCGTCGAGGCGTGCAAGCGCGAGAACAACGTCGCGCTGGACGCGCACCACTTCCGCACCTGGGTGGAGCGCTACGCCTATCTCGACGGCGAGGAGAAACCCCACATCGACAGCATGCCCGATCCGGTCAACATCGCCGCCGCCGGCTCCGAGATGCACGCGCGCTTTGCCAACCGCTACCAGAACGCCACGGTGGACAAGGCGTTCTTCGTGCCCAAGCTGTGCAATCACTGCACCCATCCGGCCTGCGTGCAGGTGTGTCCCACCGGCGCCACCTACAAGACGCGCGACGGCTTCGTGCTCATCGACCACAAGTACTGCATCGGCTGCCAGTACTGCGTCCAGGCCTGCCCCTACGGCGCCCGCTTCTTCAATCACGCCAAGGGCGTCACCGACAAGTGCACCTGGTGCTACCACCGCGTCACCAAGGGACTGATGCCGGCCTGCGTCGAGGTCTGCCCGGTCGGCGCGCGCATGTTCGGCGACCTCAACGACAAGCAGAGCGTGGTCAGCCGCTTCATCCGCGACAACCGCGTCCAGGTGCTCAAGCCCGAGACCGGCAACGCGCCCAACGTCTTCTATATCGGCCTCGACAAGGAGGTGAGCTGATGGAACCCCTCTTCCACGCGGCGCCGTTCACGGGCTACGTCTACCCGAACGAGACCGTGATCGCCTGGTCGGTGCTGATCGTCGTCTACCCCTACCTGACCGGACTGGTGGCCGGATCGTTCACGGTATCGAGCCTGTACCACGTGTTCGGCATGCGCCAGTTCGAGCCGGTGGCGCGCTTCTCGATGCTGCTGGCGCTGTGCCTGATGCTGTGCGTACCGCTGCCGCTGCTGCTGCACCTCGGACATCCGGAGCGCGCCTTCAACGCGATGATCACGCCGCACCTCACGTCGGCCTTCGCCATCTTCGGCTATGCCGCCAGCTTCTACACCGTGCTGCTGCTGCTGGAGAACTGGTTCGTCTACCGCCCGCAGATCGTGCAGATCGCGCGCGAGGGCCGGGGCCCGCTGCAGTGGATCTGCCGCGTGGTCGCGCTGGGTTCGGACGACCTCTCCGAAAAGGCCATGCACTACGATCACAAGTGGATCGTCACGCTGGCCATCATCGGCATTCCGGCCGCGCTCGGCCTGCACGGCTACGTCGGCTTCGTCTTCGGCTCGCTCAAGTCGCGCGAGTGGTGGAGTTCGGACCTGATGCCGGCGGTGTTCCTGCTGTCCGCGGTCATATCCGGAACCGCGCTGGTGATCGTCCTGTACGTGGTCACGAGCCTGGCGCGGCGGGTGCCGATCGACACCTCCTGCGTGCGCGGCCTGGTGATCACGCTGTGGTCGTTTCTCATATTTGCGCTATTGCTCGAGGGCGTGGAATTCGCGAGCCTGATGTACCGCAGCCGCGAAGGCATCGAAATGATCCGGGAATACGTCGCCGGCCGCCTGGTCGTGCCGTTCTTCGTGCTGCAGCTCGGGCTGGGCTCGCTGCTGCCGCTGGTGCTGCTGAGCCTGCTGATCGTGCGCCGCGTGCAGGGCCGCGCCCTGATCGTCACCGCCAGCATCAGCGCGGTGCTGATCCTCTTCGCGGTGCTGATGATGCGCTGGAACGTCGTCATCGGCGGCCAGGAGATCGCCAAGACCGGCAAGGGGCTGGTGCAGTACCAGCCCGAGTGGGTCGGCCGCGAAGGCCTGCTGGCTGCCGGCGCCGTGCTGGTCCTGCCGCTGCTGCTGCTGTACCTGGCGACCCGCATCGTTTCGCCCTGGGCCGAGGAATCGCGCGCTGCGTGGCTGCGCACCCGCGCGCCGCTGGCGCCGGCCCCGGTCGCCGCCCTGCTGGTGGCGGCCCTGCTGCTGGGCTCCGGCCTGGCCGTCGGGCCGGCCGCACGGGCCGCCGAACCCGACCTGAGCGGCAAGGAAGTGGTGGCCGGCACGTGCATCAAGTGCCACGGCGGCGGGCTCAATGGCGCACCGCGCATCGGCGACGCCCAGGCCTGGTCGGTGCGCGCGCGCCAGGGACTGGCCAGCCTGACCGAACACGCACTGCAGGGCATTCGCAAGATGCCGCCGCACGGCTCCAACTTCGCGCTCAGCGACATCGAGATCCAGCGCGCCATCACCTACATGGTCAACCAGTCGGGCGGCCATTGGGCCGAGCCGATCAGCAAGTCCGCGCTGCCGGCCGAGCGCACCGGCGAGCAGGTGGTGCACGCCCAGTGCCGCAAATGCCACGAGGCCGGTGTCGGCGGCGCGCCGCGCATCGGCGATGCCAACGCCTGGGCGCCGCGACTCAAGCACGGCCTCGACGCGCTGGTGCGGTCGGCCATCAACGGCCACGGCGGCATGCCGGCGCGCGGCGGCATGATCGACCTGACCGACACCGAACTGCGGCACGCCATCACCTTCATGTACACCCGCAAGCCCGAGGCGCCGCACTGACCCGCGCAGCGCGCCCCGGTGCCGCCGTCGGCGGGACCGGGTGCGCCCGGCCGCCGGCGGACCGTCCGCTGCGGCCGGCAGTCGCCTAGACTGGCGGCTGCATGAACTTTCCCTCCCGGATCCTGCGCACGCGCCCGCGCCTGGTGTTCGCCATCGCGGCGGGCGCCCTGGCCACGGCCGCGCTGCCGGCGGGCTGGATGCCGGTCACCCGCGTGCTCGCCGGCTGGAACGTCACGGTGTGGTCCTATCTCGCGCTGGTCGCCTGGCTCATGGCCCGCTCGACCTACGTCACGGTGCAGCGCCTGGCCGAACAGGAGGATCGCAGCGCGGTCGTCATCCTGGGGCTCATGACCACCGCCGCCATCGCCAGCGTGGCGGCCATCGTGCTCGAACTGGCGACCGTGAAGGATCTGGCCCTGGACCTGCGCGTGCTGCACTACGCGCTCACGGCCGGCACCATCCTGGGTTCGTGGTTCCTGGTGGGCGTGCTCTTCACGTTCCACTACGCGCGGGTGTATTACCAGGCGCCGCCGGCGCATCGCCCGCTGCGCTTTCCCGACGACGCGCTGCAGCCCGATTATCGGGATTTCCTGTACTTCTCGTTCACGATCGCCGTGGCGGCGCAGACCTCGGACGTCGCGGTGACGGCGCGGCCGCTGCGCCAGGCGGTCCTGGTGCAATCGGTCCTGAGCTTCCTGTTCAACGTGGCGATCCTGGGCCTGTCGATCAACCTGGCCGCAGCGCTGGTCGGGGCCTGAGCCGGCCGCAAAGTGCCCGGCCGGGCTGCCGGGCCGGCGGCACAGCGGGCCTGCCGGGGCCCGATCGAATACCCCGATTACCCAGCAAAGGGCCGGCCAATCCCGGGCTTGGATGGGTGCCGCGCCGGAGCATCATTGCCGCAATGCCTGCCTGCCGTGCCCAAAGCGCAATGGCGCGCCGCCCGTTTCCTCCCGGACCGCCCCTGATGTCCGACTGCCCCAGAATTGCCCGTTTCCTGCGTCCGGCAAACCGTGCCGCAGACCGGTCGCCCCGCTTTTGGCAGCTGGTCCTGCTGGCGGCCTGCCTGGGCACGGCGGCCGCCGCGCCGGCCATGCCCACGATCGACGCACAGCTTGCCGGCCTCGAATCGCTGGCCGTGCATCAGCCGGCTGCGGCCAGGGTCGAACTCGACGCACTGCTGCGTGCCCACCCCAACCTGGGCGCACACGAGCAGGCGCACGCCGGGGTGCTGCAACTGCTCATTGCCGACGCGCAGAACCGATCGCAGGACGTGCTGGCCGCGGCCGACGGGCTGGACGCCCGCCTGCGGGCGCTCAACGACGCCCGGCTGCAGATGCTGGCCGCCCGCACGCGCTTCGGCGCGTATTACGAACTGGGGCGCACCGAGGACAGCCGGCAGGCGCTGGACGAGGAATTGCAGCAGGCCCGGCGCACCGGCGACGACGACCTGTACGCCCAGGCCATGGTCGATCGGGCCGGCTTCCTCATCAGGCAGGGCGATTACGAACCAGCCGCCGCTGCCATTGCCGATGCCGCGCGGCGCGTGCACGCGCCGCAACAAAGCGCGGAAGTCGCCTTCTCCAACGGGCTGCTGGCGCGCGCGGTCGGCGACTGGACCCTGGCCCTGAGCGCCTTCCAGACCGCGAACGAGAAGTTCACCGCCGTGAACGACCGTACCGGGCAGGCCGATTCGCTGGCGCGCTCCGCCGAGGCGCTGCACCAGTTGGGCCGCGCCGCCGACGCGATCAAGCCGCTCGAGGACGCGCAGCGCGCCTACCGCGAGGTCGGCGACCGGGTCGGCGCGGCGCGCGTGCGGCAACTGCAGGCGCTGGTGTATGCCGATCTGAACGAACCGGCCCGGGCCCTTGAGCTCAACGCCCAGGCACTCGACGAAATCGCCGGCCTCGATGCGCCGGTGCACCTGGCGCGCGCCCGGCTCGAACGCGCTGCGCTGCTGGTGCGCGTGCGCCGGCCGGCCGAGGCCCTGGGGCAGATCAAAGGCACGCTGGAGGTGGCCCTCGGCCAGGACGACCTGACCCTGGTGGCGCGCTACTACGAGACCGCGGCCGAGACCCACGCGATGCTGGGCAACTACCGCGAGGCCTACCTGGAGATGGCGCAGTTCCGGAGCACCGAACGCCGCCAGACCGAACAACTGGTCGCGCATCAACTCGCGGCCCAGCGCGGTCGCCTGGAAAGCGAGCGCCTGTCGCGCGAGAACGCGTTGCTGCGGGCGCAGGCGACCAGCAGCCGCAACGCGCTCGACGAGGCCACGCGGGCGGCGGAATTCCGCGATATCGCGCTGGGCCTGGGCATGGTCGTGGTGCTGGGCGCGCTCCTGGCCATCTGGTACCAGCGGCGCCTGATGCGCCATATCGCGCACATCGCCGCGACCGACGCCCTCACCGGAACCGCCAACCGCCGCCATGTGCTCGAAGCGGGCCAGCGCCTGCTGCAGCGCTGCCGGCGCGATGGCCGGCCCTGCGCGATCCTCATGCTCGACGTCGACCGCTTCAAGGATATCAACGACCGCTTCGGTCACCTGGCCGGCGACCGCGCCCTGCGCCTGATCGCCAAGGCCATCGGCGACTGCGTGCGCCCCGGCGACCAGATCGGACGCTATGGCGGCGAGGAATTCGCGGTGATCCTGCCCGGCGCCGACACCCACGACGCCGGGATCGTGGCCGAGCGCGTGCGCACGGCCGTCGCGCAGATCCGGCCCGACTGGGCTCCGGGCGCGCCGGCGCTCACGGTCAGCGGCGGCATCGCGATCTCGCGCACATCCGACGAAGGCTTCAATGACCTGCTGGTGCGAGCCGACCGCGCGCTGTATCGCGCCAAGGACGCCGGCCGCAACCGCATGGAGTACCACGTCAAGACCGTCATGCCCGAGTTCGTGCCCAGCACCTGATCGACCGGCGTGCCGGTACGCGCGGTATCCTGCGCGCTCGCGTTCCGGTCCACCGTCCCCGCCCAGGTGTCAACGTGATTTCCCTCGTCCTGCAATTGCTCGTCACGCTGCTGGTGATCCTGGCGGCGGCGGAACTCTTCACCAACGCGCTGGAGCACCTCGGCGCACGGCTGGGGATTTCCGAAGGCGTGACCGGATCGGTGTTCGCCGCGGTCGCCACGGCCCTGCCCGAGACCCTGGTGCCGCTGCTGGCGCTGTTTGCCGGGTCCGGCAACGGCAGCGTCGACACCGACGTAGGCACCGGCGCGATCCTCGGCGCGCCGCTGATGCTGTCGACCCTGTCGACGTTCCTGATGGCCGCGGCCGTGCTGCCGCACCGCGGCTGGAAAGGGCGCCTGCATCCGGAGCGCAGCGGCCTGCTGCGCGACCTGAACTTCTTCCTCGCCGCCTTCGCCGTGGCCTGCCTGGCGATGTTCGTGCCCGATGCCATGCGCACGCTGCGCGTCGGCCTGGCCTTCGTGCTCATACTGCTGTATTTCGTCTACCTGCTGCTGACCGTGCACGCATCGCGCAACCTCGTGGCTGCCGGCTACGGCACCGTGGCCACCGAAAGGCTGGTGCTGGCGCGCCTCGGACTGCCGCCGCGGCTTGCGGTCATCGTCATCCAGCTGGGGCTGGCGCTCGGGCTGCTGCTGCTCGGCGCCCGGGGCTTCATCAACGGCGTCGAGGGCGTCGCGGCGGCACTGGACATCTCGGCGCTGCTGCTCTCGCTGCTGATCATCCCCATCGCCACCGAACTGCCCGAGAAGGTGAACAGCATCCTGTGGGCGCGGCGCGGCAAGGACACCCTGGCGGTCGGCAACATCTTCGGCGCGATGGTGTTCCAGGGCACGCTGCTGCCGGCTATCGGCATCCTGTCGACGCCCTGGCAGCCGCAGCGGGAGGTCCTCGGGGGCATCGTCATGACCCTGCTGGCGGCCGCATGGCTGCGGCTCAACGCGCGCGCCGGCGGCATCGCGCTGCGCGCGCTGTGCGTCAACGGCGCGCTCTACCTCGCCTATCTGGCGCTGACCCTGGGGCAATCACACCGGTAGGCGGCGCGCACCGGCGCTCACCCCCAGGGCTTGCCCGCGGTGATCCAGTTCTCGCGCTTGACCTCGGTGATGACGATGTCCACCGCCTCGGGCGGCAGGTCCATCACGCGGCAGGTGGCCTCGGTGATCGCCCGGGCCAGTTCCTGGCGCTGCTCCTTGGACCGGCCGTCGAACATCTGGATTTGTATGGTGGGCATGCGATTCTTCGTCGTGGTTGGCGATGGGGGATCGGCGGGGCGGATTCAGGTCCGGGCGTCGCGCAGCGAGCGCAACAACGCCGGCCATTCCCAGACACCCTCCAGCGCGCCATTATCGAACAGCTGGCGCGCGGCCCGCTCGATGGCGTCGGGCGCCGGCAGGACCGGCCGCGGATTGCCCGCCAGCGCGGCGATCTGGATGCGGCAGGCCTTGATCAGCGTCGCGGTCAAAACGAAGGCCTCGGCCACGGTCCGGCCCAGCACCAGGCTGCCGTGGTTGCGCAGCAGGGCAGCGGGCTTGTCGCCCAGCGTGCGGATCAGGCGCGCCGCCTCCGCCGCCTCGAGGGCGACGCCCTCGTAGGGGTGGTAGGCGATGGCGCCGTGAAAGCGCAGCGCGTGCTGCGACAGCGGCAGCAGGCCCGCCGGGTGGGTCGAAACGGCAATGGCGCTGGTCTCGTGCAGGTGCAGCACGCAGAACGCGTCCGCGCGGGCGCGATGGACGGCCGCATGCAGGGCGAAGCCCGCCCGGTTGATCGCCCGTCGCGGTTCCGGGTCGAGGATGTTGCCGTCGAGGTCGACCTTGACCAGGTTGTCGGGCGTCACGTCGGCAAACCGCCAGCCGAACGGGTTGATCAGGAAGTGGCCCGGTTCGCCGGGCACCATCGCGGTAACGTGGCTGTAGATGAGGTCGTCCCAGCCCGCGCGCGCGATCAGCTGGTACGCCGCGGCCAGGTCCGCGCGCACCTGCTGTTCGGTTCCCGCGCCGTGCGCGCCAGCGCCTGGAGCCGCGCCGCCGCCAAGGGAGAAACTGCTGCTGGTCTCGGGAGAAGTCATGGGCAGGCACCGGCCTGCGCCGGAGAATACCCGAGAAGAACCGGCCGCCCTCCCGCGCCGCCGCCGGCGACCGGAACCGCGGCTGCTACTGCCCGACGCCGCCGGCTAGGACTTCTTCTTGCGTTCCCACATCGCGTCATCGCCGATGATGAAAAGCGCGGGAATGACAAATGCCAGCACGGAAAAGATGATTACTAATGCATCCATGGTGTCTCCTCATCGGGAGTACCGAGGGTTTCAGCTTAATCCCGCCGGTCTCCGTTACCGACCCGCAAACATGGGGGGCGCCGTCCGCTGGCCGCCAGGGGCGGACGTCCCTGCGCTGGCGCATGCCTCCCTGTTTCCGGGCTGGGTCGCGCAGCGTTGGGCGCATTTTCAAACCATAAAATAAACAGGGTTTGATATGGATCAAGCTTTCGTCCCGATCCTGGCCACGGTGCTAGATTCGGTACCGGCAAGCGGGATCCCGGCGCGCCCCTTGCAAATGCCCGCGCCAACCTTGCATTGCAGCAACCAAGCCGCACCCGTCGATGTCCACGCTAGCGTCCCAGGAGCCTGCGCCCGCCCGCATTGCGGCAAGTCCGGCCGGCAATGCGGCGCTGCCGCCGCAGGCGCCGCGCCGCCCGCACACGGTGCCGGCGCCGCACGGGGAACGCGCCGACGAGTACTACTGGCTGCGCGATGACACGCGCAGCGATCCCGAAGTGCTGGCCTACCTGCAGCAGGAGAATGCCTACGCCGAAGCGCAGCTGGCGCCGCTGGCGCCGCTGGAACAGCAGCTGTACAGCGAGCTGACGGCCCGGCTGCAACCCGACGAGGCCAGCGTTCCGGTGCTGTACCACGGGTACGCCTACTACCGGCGCTATCCGGCCGGCGGCGAATACCCGCTGCATGCGCGCCGCGCCGACCGCGCCGGCGCCGACGAGGAGATCCTGCTCGACGTCAATGCGCTGGCCCGCGAGCACGACTACTTCGACCTGGGCGACTTCGAGGTCAGCCCGGACGGCCAGCTGCTCGCGTACACGCAGGACACGGTCGGCCGGCGCCAGTACACGCTGCGCGTCAAGGATCTGCGCACCGGCCAGCTGCTCGCCGATCGCATCGACAACGTGGAACCGGGCATCGTCTGGGCCGCGGACAACCGCACGCTGCTGTACATCGAGAAGGATCCGGTCACGCTGCTGTCGGTGCGCGTGCACGCCCACCAGCTGGGCGGCGCGCCGGGCGCGGACCGCCTGCTGTACGAGGAGACCGACGACAGCTATTACCTGGGCCTGGGCAAGAGCCGCTCGGAGGCCTACCTCTTCATCTGCTGCGAGAGCACGCAGCAGAGCGAATGGCGCTACGCCGCCGCGGCCGATCCGGCGCTGCGCTTTGCGCCCGTGCTGCCGCGCGAACCGGACCACGAATACGAGGTGGAGCACCGCGGCGGCGAGTTCGTCATCCGCAGCAACTGGCAGGCGCCCAATTTCCGCATCGTGCGCGCTCCGGTCGCCGCCAGCGCCGACAAGAGCCGCTGGACCGACGTGGTCGCGCAGCGCGCGGACACCTTCATCGAGGACTACGAAGTGTCGAGCGCCGTGCTGGCCGTCAACGAACGCGTCGACGGGCTGCTCAGGATCCGCCTGCACGACTGGGAGCGCGGCGCGGACCCGGGCACCGATACGCTGATCGCGTCGCACGAGACGGCCTACGCCATGATGCTGCAGGCCACGCCCGACATCGACAGTCCGCGGCTGCGCTACGTATATACCTCGCTGACCACGCCGCGCACCACCTACGACTACGACCTGCGCGACGGGACGCGGCAATGGCGCAAGACCGAGGCGGTGCTGGGCGGCTTCGATCCGGCCCGCTATGCGACCGAATACCGGCGCGCGCCGGCCCGCGACGGTGCGCTGGTGCCGGTGTCGCTGGCCTACCGCCGCGACACGCCGCTCGACGGCAGCGCGCCGATCTACCAGTACGCCTACGGCGCCTACGGCTATTCGCTGGACCCGTCCTTCCGCTCCAGCTGGCTGAGCCTGCTCGACCGCGGCTTCGTGGTCGCGATCGCCCACGTGCGCGGCGGCCAGGAGCTCGGGCGCGCCTGGTACGACGAGGGGCGCCTGCTGCGCAAGCGCAACACGTTCACCGATTTCATCGACGTCACCGCGATGCTGGTGCGCGAGCGCTACGGCGCCGCCGACAAGGTGTGCGCGCAGGGCGGCAGCGCCGGCGGCCTGCTGATGGCGGCCGTCGCCAACCTGGCGCCGGAGCGCTACCGCGCCATCGTCGCGCACGTGCCGTTCGTCGACGTGGTGACGACCATGCTCGACGAAAGCATTCCGCTGACCACCAACGAATTCGACCAGTGGGGCGACCCGCGCGAGCGCGCCTACTACGACTATCTGCTGTCCTATTCGCCGTACGACAATGTCCGCGCGCAGGACTACCCCGCGCTGCTCGTGTTCACCGGTCTGTGGGATTCGCAGGTGCAGTACTTCGAGCCGGCCAAATGGGTCGCGCGCCTGCGGCGCCACAAGACCGATGCGCGGCCGCTGCTGTTCTGCGTCGACATGAGCGCCGGGCACGGCGGCAAGAGCGGGCGCTACCAGCGCTACCACGAGACCGCGCGCGAGTTCGCCTTCCTGCTGTGGCAGCTGGGGCTGGCGCCGGACGCCCTGCGCGCAGCCGGCGCGCGCGCGCCGGAAGGAGCGCAGCCGTGAGCCGCCGCCCGGCGCACTGGCGGTACCTCGGCGCCGGCGCGCTGCTGGTCGCGCTGGCCGGTGGCGCCCGCGGCGACAGCGCAGCGCTGGTCGCGGTCGACGATGCATGGGTACGCGGCACCGTCGAGGGCCAGACCGGGTCGGGCGCCTACATGCGCCTGACCAGCCGGGAGGACGCACAGCTGGTGGGCGCCTCCTCGCCGGCGGCCGAGCGCGTCGAGATCCACGAGATGCGCACCGTCAACGACATGATGACCATGCGCCGCATCGACCGCCTGGCATTGCCGGCGCACCGGCCGGTGGCGCTCGACCATGACTACCACGTCATGCTGATCGGCCTGCGGCGCCAGCTGCTTGCCGGCCAGAAGGTCACCATCGCCCTGCGCGTGCTCGACGCCGGCGGGCACGCGCATACCATCGAAGTGGCGGCTCCGGTGCGCGCGCTCAACAGCCCCGCGCCGGCGCACGCGCCGGCGGCACATGAGGCAGCACATGAATAAGCCCGCACCCGCGCGCTGCCGCGGCCAGTCCCGCGCCGCCGCGACCGCGGTGCTGGCGCTGCTGGCCGTGGCCCTGGCGACCGCCTACTTTCTCACCGACCTGCCGGCGCGCTGGCGGGCCCGGCCGGCACCGGCCGCCGCAGTCTTCCACGGCCGCGACATCGGCGCCGAACACTGGAACGGCGCATTCACCCTGACGGACATGAGCAACCAGGCGCGTTCGCTGTCCGAATTCCGCGGCAAGGTCGTGCTGCTGGCGTTCGGCTACACGCACTGCCCGGATGTCTGCCCCACGACGCTGGCCAAGTTCGCCCAGGTGCGGCGCCTGCTCGGCGCCGACGCCGCGCGCGTGCAGGCGCTGTTCGTCACGGTCGACCCCGAGCGCGACAGCGCCGCCCTGCTGCGCGCCTACGTGCCGGCCTTCGATCCGACGTTCATCGGCCTGCGCGGCAGCGAGTCGCAGACCGATGCCGTGACCAGCGCCTATCACGCCAACTACCAGATCGTCCGATACCGCGGCGACATCCTGGTCGACCACACCGCATCGACCTTCATCATCGATCCCCAGGGACGGCCGCGGGTCGTCAGCCCCTACGACCAGACGGCGCGCGCGCTGGCCGACGACGTCCTTGCGGTGTTGCGCTCTGGCTGAGGCAGCAGCGCCGCCGGCGGCGCCGCGCTGCCATCGGCAACCAGCGCGCATACGTCACCCATGCGCTTGGCCAGGTGCCGCAGGAACGACTCGGCCGGCAGGCGCACGCCGAAGGCAAGCAACACCGTGGCAAGCACCGCCACGCCGAACACCGCAGCGTCCATCCGCAGCGGCGGGACGCGGGCATACGAGCGCGCAAACCAGGCCAGCGCGACCGCGCCCACCGCCAGGCCCACCAGCACCTCCGTGCGCGAGTGCACGCCCAGCATGAGGCGGGTGGCGGCGATCAGCGCCACCAGCAGCAGCGCCACCACCGCGATCAGCGCCTGCAGCCAGCGGGGCCGGCCGCGCGCGGCCAGCGTGGCCACCGCGCCGTAGACCACCACGCTCATGCAGGCGTGGCCGCTGGGGCTGGTGAGATCGGGGATCCCGTGCAGGAGGCAGGACAGGAAGAGCAGCTTGAGCGCCGCGATGACCGCGCCGGCCAGCGCCACCGAGCGCAGCAGCATCCAGGCCAGGCGCCGCGAGTGCAGGCGCCAGAGCATGGCGCCGCTGACCAGGGCAACCGGCAAAAGCACGCCGGAATCGCCGGCGTCGGTCGCGAGGGTCGTCAGGGATGCAGTCAGCACGCGGCGGCTCGCGGGATATGGGGATCGGCTGGCCCGCACGGCAGGCGCGGGCACCAGGGACATGTCCAAGGTAGCAAATAATGGCACGGCCGGGAATTTGCCGGCCGCATCGGCACCGGCGCGCTAGAATCGGCGCGCTCGCGTCCGGCGCAGGCGCCGAGACCCGGCTAGGCAGCGCTGCCCGGCCGCGTCCGACCGGACTCCCCACCTTCCGGCCCAACCCGATCGCGACCATGCAAAAAATAGCGGCAGCGCGTGTGCACCGTTCGCAGTATCGGCCCCCCGGCCACATCCTCGATCACGTCCGCCTCGAATTCGACCTCGACCTGGCGCTGACCGAGGTCGCCAGCACCCTGCAGCTGCGCCGCAATCCGGCCGCGGCAACGACCCGCGTCGAACTCGACGGCGAACAACTGGAGCTGCTGTCGCTGGAGGTGGACGGCCGCGCGCTGGGTACGGGCGAATACGAATGCGTCGACGGCCGGCTGCGCTTTGCCGCGCCGCCGGCCGAACGCTTCACGGTGCGCATCCGCAATCGCATCCAGCCGCAGACCAACACGACCCTGATGGGACTGTACGTCTCCAACGGTTCGCTGTTCACCCAGTGCGAAGCCGAGGGCATGCGGCGCATCACGTGGATTCCCGACCGGCCCGATGTCCTGGCGCGCTACACCGTGCTGCTGCGGGCCCGGCGCGACCAGTTCCCGGTGCTGCTGTCCAATGGCAACCTGCGCGAACAGGGGCTGCTGCCCGACGGGCGCCATTACGCGCTCTGGGAAGACCCCTTTCCCAAGCCCAGCTACCTGTTCGCGGTGGTGGCCGCGCGGCTCGCAAGCCGCGACGACCGCATCGTGACGCGCAGCGGCCGCGAGGTACTGCTCCAGATCTGGGCCGAAGCGGCCGACCTGCCGCGGCTGGACCATGCCGCCGCCTGCCTGCGGCGCGCGATCGCCTGGGACGAAACCCGCTTCGGGCGCGAACTCGACCTGGACCGCTACATGATCGTGGCCACCGCCGACTTCAACATGGGGGCGATGGAAAACAAGGGCCTCAACATCTTCAATGCGAAGTATGTCCTGGCCGATCCGACCATCGCGACCGACACCGATTTCGCCACCATCGAGTCGATCATCGGGCATGAATACTTCCACAACTGGTCGGGCAACCGCGTCACCTGCCGCGACTGGTTCCAGCTCAGCCTGAAGGAAGGCCTGACGGTCTTCCGCGACCAGGAATTCACGCGCGACGTGCTCGCCGACGAAGCCCGGGCGCTGGGCGTCGACCCGGCATCGGCGCGCGCGATCGCGCGCATCGACGACGTGCGCACGCTGCGCACGGCGCAGTTCCCGGAAGACGCCGGGCCCATGGCCCACGCGATCCGGCCCGACGCGTACCTGGAGATAAGCAATTTCTACACGGCCACGGTATACGAGAAGGGCGCCGAGGTCGTGCGCATGCTGCAGACCCTGCTGGGCGTCGAGGGCTTCCGTCGCGGCCTGGACCGCTACTTCGACCGGCACGACGGCCAGGCGGCGACCTGCGACGAATTCGTCGCGGTCATGGCCGAGACCTCCGGTCGCGACCTGGACCAGTTCATGCGCTGGTATTCGCAGGCCGGCACGCCGCGGATCGCGGTGAGCCGGGTGCTCGACACCGCCAGCGGCGTGCTGGAGCTGCGCATCGCGCAGAGCTGCCCGCCGACGCCGGGCCAGCCCGACAAGGAGCCGCTGCTGATCCCGGTGGCGCTCGGGCTGCTCGGGCCCGACGGCCGCGACCTGCCCCTGCGCTTCGAGGGCGAGGCGCAGGCGGGGGGTACCACGCGCGTCCTCGAACTCACCCGGAGCGTTCACACCTATCGCCTGCTCGACGTACCGGCCGGCGCCGTGCCGTCGCTGCTGCGCGACTACTCGGCGCCGGTGATCGTCGAAACCCACTACGACGACGACGAACTGGCGCTGCTGGCGCTGCACGACAGCGACGGCTTCAACCGCTGGGAGGCCGTCCAGAAGATCGCGCTGGCGGCGTTGCTGCGCGCGACCGACGCCATCGAGGCCGGCCAGGCGCCGGCGCCCGCGCCGGCGCTGCGCACGCTGGCCGAGCGCACCCTGCTCGACGAGGGCGCCTCGCCGGCGTTTCGCGAGCGCAGCCTGCAGCTGCCCGGCGAAGTGGTCATCGCCGAGCAGCGCGCGGTCGTCGAACCGCTGGCGATCCGCGCGGCGCGCACCGGGCTGCGCCACTGGCTGGCCACCGAGCTGGCGGTGCAGTGGCAGGCCGCCTATCAATCGCTGCGCGACGGCGGGCGCTACTCGCCCGATTCGGCGCTGGCGGGGCGCCGCGCGCTGAAGAACCTGGCGCTGTCGTTCCTGGTGCTCGGCGCCGACCCGGCCGCCCTGGAACTGGCGCGCCGCCAACTGCAGGACGCCGACAACCTCACCGACCGGCTGGCCGCGCTGATGGCCATCGTGCACAGCCCGGCGCCGATCAAGGCCGGGGTGCTGCTGCAGGTGGCGCGCGAGTGGCAGCACGAGCCGCTGCTGATGAACAAATGGCTTGCGCTGCAGGCGACCGCACCGTCCTTCGCCGGCGAACCGCCCGTGCTCGAACGCGTCAAGGTCCTGCTGCGCCATGCCGCGTATTCGGAGAAGAACCCCAACAGCGTCAATGCGCTGGTGCTGGGCTTCTGCAACGGCAATCCGGCGGAATTCCACCGCGCCGACGGCAGCGGCTACGCGTTCTGGGTCGAGCAGGTCACGCGCCTGGACCGCATCAATCCGATCGTGGCCGCGCGCGTGGCGCGGACGCTCGAACGCTGGCGCCGCCACCCGCCTGCGCGCGCGCGGCAGATGCGCGCCGCGCTCGAGGCGGTCGGCGCCGATGAACGGACCTCGCGCGACGTGCGCGAGATCGTCGACCGCGCGCTGGCCGACTGAACCACCGGAGCACCGCCTTGGCCCGATTGTCGCTGACCCATTTCCTGATCCGCTGCGAGCGCACCAGCGGCATGGACGCAAACCTGCGCCTGCTGCTCGAGACGGTGGCGCGCGCCGTGAAGACGATCTCGCATGCGGTCGGGCGCGGTTCCCTGGGCGGGGTGCTGGGCAGCGCGGAATCGACCAACGTCCAGGGCGAGACCCAGAAGAAGCTCGACATCATCGCCAACCAGATGCTGATCGAGGCCAACGAGTGGGGCGGCACGCTGGCGGCGATGGCCTCCGAGGAGATGGACGAGCCGCTGGGCATACCGGTGGCCTATCCGCGCGGCGACTACCTGCTGCTGTTCGATCCGCTGGACGGCTCCAGCAACATCGACGTCAATGTCTCCATCGGCACGATCTTCTCCGTGCTGCGCGCGCACGACCCGCACGGCGCCGAGGCGGATTTCCTGCAGGCCGGAACGCGCCAGGTCTGCGCCGGCTACGGGGTCTACGGGCCGCAGACGCAGTTCGTCGTCACCATCGGCCATGGCGTGCATGAATTCACGCTGGACAAGGACACCGGCAGCTTCCTGCTCACGCGCGAGAACCTGCGCATCCCGGAGCAGACGGCGGAATTCGCGATCAACATGTCCAATGCGCGCCACTGGGAGCCGCCGGTACGGCGCTACATCGACGAGTGCCTGGCCGGCAGCCGACGGCGTGCGCGGCAAGGATTTCAACATGCGCTGGGTGGCGTCGATGGTCTCGGACGTGCACCGCATCCTGCAGCGCGGCGGCATCTTCCTGTATCCGCGGGATCGGCGCGAGCCGGGCAAGGCCGGCAAGCTGCGCCTCATGTACGAGGCCAATCCGATGGCCTTCCTGATCGAGCAGGCCGGCGGCGGCGCCACCGACGGGCACCAGCGCATCCTCGACATCCGGCCCGCCTCGCTGCACCAGCGCGTCGCGGTGTTCCTGGGCAGCCGCGCCGAGGTCGAATACGTGACGCGCCTGCACGGCACGCCAGCCTCGCCCCAGGCGGGCGCGTCAGGGTAAGGGCGTCGGCGCCGGCGCGCCCACCTGCACCAGCGCCAGGTCCTTGTTCGCGGCGATCGTCTGCACGGCCAGCGGCGGCGCCGCGGCGGCCGCATAGCGCTGCAGTCCATCGAGGCCTGCCGGCGCCAGCGCGAGGTAGCGGTAATGGCCGGGGCCGATTCCCGCCAGCGCCCGATCCAGTTCCGGCACGCCCGGCACCGCGCCGCGGGCGTAGAAGCGCAGCGACGCCGGAACCTTGCGGCCGAGATAGACGAGCGCGCCGGGCGCGGCCGCCTGGCGCGCCTGCCACTGCGCCACCAACCCGGCGCTCGAATGGGACGCGAAATGCGCCGGCACCACCGCCGCCAGCAGCACGCCCAGCCCCAGCGTCGACACCAGCAGCGAAGCGGCCAGCGCGGCACGCCAGGGCGCGCGGTCGAGGCGTTCCATCAGGCTGTCGGCCAGCAGCACCGCCAGCGGACCCAGCACCGGGACGACGTAGGTCCAGATGATGTTGCCGGCGAAGCTGAAGAAGACCAGCGGCACCAGGACGGCCAGCAGCAGCAGGCGCCGCTCCGGGTCGGGCGGCGGCGCCGCGCCCGCGCCGCGGCGGCGCAGCGCCGCGACCAGCGCGGCGGCCGCCAGCAGGATGTGCGTGCCCACGGCCAGCGCCAGGAACAGCCAGATCGTTCCGAGCGGCTCGGCGTGCGCCGTGCCATAGCGGTCGCCGGTCCAGCCGGGCCGCAGGAAGCGCATGACGTGCTCGCCGAGCAGGAAGTAATTGAGGAACCCCGGGGTCTGGCGTTCGGCCAGCAGGTACCAGGGCACGCAGATCAGCGCCGCCAGGACGCTGCCCCGCACCCACGGCAGCGCCGTCCACACGGCCGCCACGCGCCGCTGCCACAGCGTCCAGAGCGCGATCGGCAGGCCGGCAAAGAGCAGCACGACCGGCCCCTTGGCGAGCATGCCGAAACCCGCCGCGACGAAGAATCCGTAGCGCCATGCCGGGGCGGCCGCGCCGCGCAGCACGACCTGGTGGAAACACGCCAGCATCGCCGTGCTGCACAGCGCCAGCCCCGGATCGGTCATGACTGCGCCGGCATCGCCGAAGAACCCGGGCGCGCTGGCCAGCAGCGCACCGGCGAGCAGCGCGGCCTGGCGGCGCACCGCCGGCGCGCGCGCGCGCCCCAGCGCCGCGGCCCAGCCGGCGCACAGCAGCAGCGTGGCCAGCGCGCACAGCAGCGACGGCAGGCGCAGCGCGAACTCGTTCACGCCCAGCACCCGCATCGCGCCCACGCTGAGCCAGGCATACAGCGGCGGCTTGGCCCAGAAGGGCGTGCCCGGCACTTCCTGCGGCGTGACGAAATCGCCGTTGCCGAGCATCACGCGCGCGATCTCGCCGTAGCGCGCCTCGCTCGTGTCCATCAGCGGGTAGCTGCCCAGCGACACCAGGCGCGCGCCCAGCAGCGCGACGATCACGAGCAGCAGCAGGGCCGGGGCCGGCGCCGGCGCGCGCCAGCCCGCGGGAACGAGCCTCAAGGCAGCAGCACGCAGGAGCCGGTGGTGCGCCGTTGCGCCAGGTCGGCATGCGCCTGGGCCGCCTGCGCCAGCGGATAGCGCCCGGCCACCGCGACCTTGATCGCGCCGCGCACCATGTGGTCGAACAGCTCGGCGGCCATCTCCTCGAGGCGCTCGCGCGCGGCCACATGGGTGGCCAGGGTCGGACGGGTGACGTACAGCGAGCCCTTTTGCGCGAGGATCCCCAGGTTGACGCCGGTGACCGGTCCGGACGCGCTGCCGTAGCTCACCATCAGGCCGCGCGGCTGCAGGCAGTCGAGCGAGCCCTCCCAGGTGTCCTTGCCGACGCCGTCGTAGACGACCGGCACCCGCGCGCCGCCCGTCAACTCCCTGACGCGGGCGACGAAGTCCTCGTTGCGGTAATCGATGATTTCCCAGGCGCCATGCGCGCGGGCGCTGCGGCCCTTGTCTGCGCTGCCGACCGTGCCGATGAGCCTGACCCCGAGGGCGCGGGCCCACTGGCAGGCGATCAGGCCGACGCCGCCGGCCGCCGCGTGGAAGAGGATGGTCTCGTATCCCTGCAGGCGGTAGGTCTGGCGAAACAGGTATTGCACCGTCAGGCCCTTTAGCATGACCGCGGCGCCCTGCTCGTAGGTGATCGGCGCCGGCAGGCGCACGACATGGTGCGCCGGCATGCAGCGCAGCGCCGCATAGGCGCCGAGCGGACCCGAACCGTAGGCGACGCGGTCGCCGGCCTTCAGGTGGTGCACGCCGGCTCCCACGGCCTCGACGTCGCCGGCGCCTTCCATGCCCAGCCCGTGCGGCAGCGGCGCCGCGTACTGGCCGGTGCGGTAGTAGATGTCGATGAAGTTAAGGCCGACCGCACGATTGCGGATCCGCACCTCGCCCGGTCCGGGATCGGCCACCGGCCGCTCGACGAGCTCCATCACCTCCGGGCCGCCGGTGCGGGACACCTCGATCATCGTGGTTTTCATGGCGTGACTCCTGCCTGCAGCGCATCCGCGATAATAGCCGCCTCCACAGGGGCGCCGCGCGGTGCCGGCCCCTGTCCGGCCGCGGCCGCACCGCGGCGCCCGACGGGAAAGCGCATGCCACGGATCTCCGTATACATCATTGCCTTCAACGAGGCCGACAAGATCGAGGCGGCGCTGCGCAGCGTCGCCTGGGCCGACGAAATCATGGTGGCCGACTCGTTCAGCACCGACAACACGGTCGAGATCTGCCAGCGCCACCGGGCGCGCGTCATCCAGGTGCCCTTCGACGGCTTCGGCCGGCTGCGCAACACCGCGCTCGACGCGCTGACCGGGGACTGGGTCTTCAGCCTGGACGCCGACGAACGCTGTACCGAGGCCGCCGCGGCCGAGATCCGCGCCACCGTGGCGCGCGCCGACGCGGCCGACGCATACTGGGTGCCGCGGCGCAATTTCGTCTTCGGCCGCTGGATGCGCCATTCCGGCTATACCCCGGATTATCGCCAGCCCCAGCTGTTCCGGCGCGGACGGCTGCGCTACACCGAGGATGCGGTGCACGAGACCTTCATCCTGGACGGCCGCCTGGGCACCCTGCGCGAGCCCATCGCCCAGATCCCGTTCCGCGACCTGGCGCAGATGCTGCACAAGATGCAGCGCTATTCCACGCTGGGCACCGAACGGCTGCGGGCGCGCCAGGCGCCGGCCTCGATGGTCGGCGCGCTGGTGCACGGCCTGGCCGCCTTCGTGCGCCATTACGTGGTGCAATTGGGGTTCCTGGACGGCTGGGCGGGCTTCATCATCGCCTTTGCCAACCTGGAAGGCACGTTCTACCGCTATGCCAAGCACGTCGAGCAGCAGCGCGGCCTGATCCAGGAGCCGCCGCTGCCGCGCAGTTTCCGAAACTGAAGTCGTCCGAGGCACGGATAAACGTGGAGACGCTAGGCGGTTTTCGTGATACCGCCGTACCGCCGGCGTGCGTTAATTTGCACGATCCGCCACCCGTCTGCCGCAAGCCCACCGGATGACACCAGCACTGGCCTTCGACGTGCAGGACCCGCCCACCGATCTGCCGGGCATTCCGTCGCGCATCGGCCGCTTCCTCATTCGCGAGGAGATCGGCCGCGGCTCCAATGGCGTGGTGTATTCGGCCACCGATCCGGTGCTGGGGCGCGATGTCGCCATCAAGGCCATCCCGCTGGACGCCGGCAATCCGGCCCAGCGGGACGTGGAGGCCAGCTTCCTGCAGGAGGCCAAGATGGCGGCGGGCCTCAACCATCCGTCGATCGTGACGGTGTTCGACGCCGGCAAGACCGAGACCATCGCGTATATCGCGATGGAACGGCTCACCGGCTCCGACCTGCATCACTGGCTGGGCACGAACCGGTCGATGTCGGCCGAGAACGCCGCCGCGCTGATCGCGCGCGTATCCGACGCCGTGCATTTCGCCCACCGGCGCGGACTGATCCACCGCGACATCAAGCCCAGCAACATCTTCCTCAGCCGCGACCTCAAGCCCAAGGTGCTGGACTTCGGCATTGCGCTGGCACAGGGCAAGCAGGCCAGCGCCGACGAACCGCGCAAGCTCATCGGTACGCCCAATTACATGTCGCCGGAGCAGGCCCTGGGACGTGCGCTGGACGCCCGCAGCGACATCTTTTCCATCGGCACCATCCTGTACGAACTGATCAGCGGCGAGCGCGCCTTCGACGGCAGCAGCGTCGACGAGATCCTGACCAAGGTCGTCAAGGTCGAGCCGCCGCCGCTGCACCACTGGCGGCCCGACGTCGCCCCGCAGATGGAGGAGATCGTCGCGCGCGCACTGGCCAAGAATCCGGCCAACCGCTACCAGACCGCGGCGCAATTGCGCCACGACCTGGCGGCGTTCGCCGGCCGGCCGGTCGGCCCCGGTACGAACCCGGCGGCGGACCTGCCGGCGCTGCCGGCACGCAGCCGCCAGCGCCCCGGCCCGGGGGCGCTGCTCGCGACCGGCGCGGCCATCGTCGGCCTGTCGCTCACCTTCGCCTTCTGGTACTGGGGCCAGCGCGACGGCGCCGATGCCGGCGCGGGGCCGGGCGCGATGGCCGGGGCCGCCGGCGGCGGCGTACCGGCCGGCGCCGCGGCACCGGTGCACGAGACTGCCGGCGCGGCGGGCGCCGGCGCCCGGCGACCGGCACCAGCGGCACCCGGCCCCGAGGCGGCCGCGCGCCGGCCCCGGCCGACCGCGCGGCGGCAAACCGTGCGCCCGCCGCCCATCGGCGCAATGTCGCCGAGCCGGCGCCGGCACCGGTGCAGATCGAGCCCGGCACCCTCGCGCTGGCGCTCGTCCCCTGGGGCGAGGTCTACCTCGACGGCAACGACATCGGCGTTTCGCCGCCGCTGAACCGGCTCAGCCTGTCGCCTGGCACCCATGTGCTGGAGGTGCGCAACGGCAGTTCGCCGCCGTTTCGCCAGCAGCTGGAGATCGGCGCGGGCAAGACCCTGCTCGTGCAGCATCACTTCTGACGCGGGACGGCACGCGGGCGCGAAGGCGCGCAGAATAGAACCCTGCCGCCCACGCCACGCCGAACCGATGAACGACGTCTCCAGCGCGCCCACCCGGGCCATAGGCCGCTACACCATACTGCGCGAACTGCGCCGCGAGCGGCACAGCGTGTCCTACGCTGCGGTCGATCCGGTCATGAACCGCCAGCTGGTGGTCAAGGCGGTGGAGCTGCTTCCGGCCGGCCCGCAAGCTGTCGGCCGACGAGCGCAAGCGCGTCGAACAGGCGTTCGTGCGCCAGGCGCAGGCGGCCGGCCGCCTGCAGCATCCGCACATCGTCACCGTCTTCGATGCCGGCCTGAGCCACGCCTTCGGCTTCCTGGTCATCGAGCGCATCAATGGGCGCCCGCTGCACGAACTGCTGGCCGGCGGGCTGCGGCCGGCCTACGTGCAGTGCGCCAGCATCGGCGCACGCATCGCCGACGCGCTCGAATGCGCGCACGCCAATGGCGTCGCGCACGGCCATCTGGGTCCGCAGCACGTCTACCTGCCGGCCGACGGCTCGCCCAAGGTCTCCGGCTTCGGCGGCTGGATCGACGACGGCGCCAGCGGCGACGAAGCGCTGGCCGGCACGGAACGCCTGCTGCCGTATTTCCAGAACGACATCACCGACGAGACGCGACGCGCCGACGTGCGCGCGATCGGCCAGCTGCTGTTCATGATGCTGCGGCCGGGCGCGGGCCGCCGGCGGCGCCGGCGCCCGGCTCGCCGACCCTGGCCGCGCGGCCCGACACCCCGCCGGCCCTGGCGCGACTCATCGACCAGACGCTGCTCGCCGAGCAGGGCGCCGGCGTCACGACGGCGGGGGCGCTGCGCGATGCGCTCACCGCCTTCATCTGGAACGAGCGCACCGACAATGTCGCGCCCAACACGCTGGGCATACCGCTGGCAGCGCGCCACCGCAGCGCGCGCCGGTGCACGTGGCGACCATCACGCCGGCGGACGGCGTGCGCGCCGTTGCGTGAATCGACCCCGCCGCGGCCGCGCTGCGCGCGGTCCTGGTCGAGGCGGTCTGCGCCGCCGGCACCCGCGGCCGCGCGCGCCGCGGCCGCGCGCACCCGACGCCGTCGCCAACCCGATGGGCGAGAAGCTGCGGGAGCTGCTCGAAGCGCTGCGGCCGTGGGCGACCCGCAACCGGCTGCCGCTGTCTCAGCGCCGGAGTGCTGTTGTCGGTCAGCCTGTTCCTGGGCGTACTGCTGGGCAACATGCGCCATGCGGAGCCGGCGCCGGCGCCGCCCGCCGCCGAGCCGGCCGCAACGGGCGGCGCCCAGGCGCCGCGCCGCCGCCGCGGCCTGCCGCGCTGGCACCGGTCGTGTTCGCGGTGCAACCCTGGGGCGAAGTCTTCATCGACGGCAGGCCGACCGGGGTCACGCCGCCGCTGATGCGGATCGATTTGCCGATGGGTCCGCATCATGTTGAAATCCGCCACCGCCACGGCGCCGCCCTGGGAGGTCGACATCGACCTGCCAGGGCGCTGCAGGCGCCCGGATCGAGCACACCTTCGGACCATGACAGCATTTCGCCGTCGCCCGGTGTTGCCGCCCCGCCCTGCTGGCGGCCTGCATCGTGGCGGCCGGCTGCGCGGCGCCGCCGCCGCCGCCGACGGTCAGCATCGTCGGCCTGCTCGAGCGTCCGGCCGAACGTGCGCTGGTCGCCGGCCTGATTGCCTACGACGACGGCGGCTTCGAGCGCGCCGAGTCGCAGTTCCACGCCGCCGTGAACCTGGGCCTGGGCAATCCGCGCGACGCCAGCGTCGCGTTCAAGTACCTCGCGTTCATCAGTTGCGCGTTCAGCCGGCTCGCCGAGTGCGAGGCCGACTTCCGCTCGGCCTTCGCCGTCAACCCCGCGTTCCGCCTGACCGATGCCGAGATCGGCCACCCCATCTGGGGCCCGGTCTACCGGCGGGTACTGGCCGCGCAGCCGCCCGCGCCACCGGCACCGGCAACGCCGCCGGCGCGGGCGGATTACTGAATTCCGGGCGGCGGCCGCCGGCCGCCGCGGCCCGCCGCAGGGCGCGGATGCTAGTATTTATGCCCTCCCAGAATTCCCGCGCCCCGCAGAGCGCGGGACAAGGACACAGGCTATGGCCGGGCATTCCAAATGGGCCAATATCCAGCACCGCAAGGGCCGCCAGGACGCCAAGCGCGGCCAGATCTGGACCCAGGTCATCCGCGAAATCACCGTCGCCGCGCGCAACGGCGGCGCCGATCCGGCGATCGAACTCCGCGCCTGCGCCTGGCGCTGGACAAGGCCTCGGCGGCCAACGTGCCGAAGGACACGGTCAACAAGGCGATCCAGCGCGGCAGCGGCAAGCTCGAGGGCGTCAGCTACGAGGAGATCCGCTACGAGGGCTACGGCATCGGCGGCGCGGCCGTCATCGTCGACACGATGACCGACAACCGCGTGCGCACGGTGGCCGAGGTGCGCCACGCGTTCGCCAAGCATGGCGGCAACCTGGGCACCGACGGCTCGGTGGCGTTCCAGTTCCGCCATTGCGGCCAGTTCCTGTTCGCGCCCGGCACGAGCGAGGACAAGGTCATGGAGGCGGCGCTCGAAGCCGGCGCCGACGACGTCATCACGCGACGACGACGGCTCGATCGAGGTGGTCTGCGCGCCGGCCGATTTCGACGCGGTGCGCCACGGCGCTCGAAGCGGCCGGGCTGAAGCCCGAGTTCGCCGAGGTCACGATGAAGGCGCTCAACGAGATCCACTTCGAGCGGCGACGACGCGGAGAAGATGCAGACAGCTGCTCGATGTGCTCGAGGACCTGGACGACATGCAGGACGTCTATTCGTCGGCGGCGCTCGACGCATGAGCGCGCCGGCCGTCGCTGCACCGCCACCGGCGTCCGCGGCCGGGCGATCGGTCGCATGAAGGTTCTGGTCATCGGCTCCGGCGGGCGCGAGCACGCGCTGGCCTGGAAGCTGGCGCAGTCGCCGCGCGTGCAGCGCGTCTACGTGGCGCCCGGCAACGGCGGCACGGCCGCCGACCGCAACCTGCAGAACGTGCCGCGCATCACCGATGCGCCGAGCTCGTCGCCTTCGCGCGGCCGAGGAGCGCATCGGCCTGACCGTCGTCGGCCCCGAGGCGCCGCTGGCGGCCGGCATCGTCGACGATGTTCCGCGCCGCCGGCCTGCGCATCTTCGGTCCGACCCGCGCGGCCGCGCAGCTCGAGAGCTCGAAGGACTTCGCCAAGGCCTTCATGGCAGCGCCACGGCATTCCGACCGCCGCCTACCGCAGCTTCACGCGACGCCGGCGCCGGCGCACGCCTACGTGCGCCAGCGCGGCGCGCCGATCGTCGTCAAGGCCGACGGCCTGGCGGCCGGCAAGGGCGTGGTCGTCGCGCAGACGCGAGGCCGAGGCGCACGCGGCCGATCGATGCCATGCTCGGCGGCAGCAGCTCGGGCGACGGCCGGCGCGCGCGTCGTGATCGAGGATTTCCTCGACGGCGAGGAGGCCAGCTTCATCGTGCTGTGCGACGGCCGGCACGCGCTGGCCGCTGGCCACCTCGCCAGGACCACAAGCGCCTGCGCGACGGCGACGAGGGCCCCAACACCGGCGGCATGGGCGCCTACTCGCCCGCGCCGGTCGTGACGCCGGCGATCCACGCGCGCGTGATGCGCGAGATCATCGATGCCGACGATCGCCGGGCATGGCGGCCGAAGGCATCCCCTACACCGGCTTCCTGTACGCCGGCCTGATGATCGACGCGACGGCGGCCGCGCACGCTCGAATTCAACTGCCGCCTGGGCGACCCGGAAACGCAGCCGATCCTGATGCGGCTGAAGTCGCGACCTGCTCGAGCCTGCTCGACGCACGCCATCGACGGCACGCTGGACCAGGTCGACGCTGCAGTGGGACCGCCGCGCCGGCGCTGGGCGTGGTGATGGCCGCGCACGGCTATCCGGACAACGCCGCGCCAGGGCGACGTGATCACCGCGCTGCCGCCGGACGGCGACGACGCCGTCGTCTTCCATGCCGGCACGGCGCTGCACCGACGGCGTGCTGCGCACCAGCGGCGGCCGCGTGCTGTGCGTCACCGCGCTGGGCGAGAACCTGCGCTCGGCGCGCAGCGGCGCGCCTACGAGGCGGTCGCGCAGGTGCATTTCGACGGCGCGCAATTTCGCCAGCGACATCGGCCACCGCGCGTTGCCGCCGGCCTGAACGCACCGCTGCGCCGGACCGCCGCCATGAGTCAATCCATCGCCATCGACGCCGTCGCAGACGTACCTGTCCGACCTGCAGCAGCGCATCGTCGCAGGGCCTCGAAAGCCTCGACGGCGGCCGCTTCGCCGCGCACGACTGGCACAAGCGCGCCGGGCGAGCCGCTGCGCGGCGAGCGGCACGACCTGCATCCTCGAGGACGGCGGCGCTGTTCGAGCGCGCCGGCTCGGCTTCTCCCACGTGCGGCGGCGACCGCCTGCCGCCGTCGGCGAGCGCAGCGCACCCCGAGCTGGCCGGCTGCGGCTTCGAGGCGCTGGGCGTGTCGCTGGTGCTGCACCCGCGCAATCCGTACGTGCCGACCGTGCACATGAACGTGCGCTTCTTCCGCGCGCGCCGCGCGCCGGCGGCCCGGCGGCGGCGCCGGCACGTGGTGGTTCGGCGGCGGCATGGACCTGACGCCGTACTACGGCTTCGAGGAAGACGCGCGCCACTTCCACGGCAGCTGCCGCGACGCGCTCGCGCCCTTCGGCGCCGACTACTACCCGCGCTTCAAGCGCTGGTGCGACGAGTACTTCTTCCTCAAGCACCGCAACGAGCCGCGCGGCATCGGCGGCATCTTCTTCGACGACTTCGACGAGCTGCGGCGGCGACGGCAGCTTCGCGCTGATGCGCGCGGTCGGCGATGCCTTCCTGCGGCGCCTACCTGCCGATCGTCGAGCGCCGCCGCGACGCTGCCGTACGGCGAGCGCGAGCGCGACTTCCAGGCGCTAGCGGCGCGGCCGCTACGTCGAATTCAACCTCGTGTACGACCGCGGCACCCTGTTCGGCCTGCAGTCGGGCGGCCGCACCGAGATCGATCCTGATGTCGATGCCGCCGATCGTGCAACTGGCGCTACGACTGGCACCCCGAGCCCGGCACGCCCGAGGCCCGCCTGTACTCGGACTTCCTGCGGCCGCGCGACTGGCTGGCACCATGATGACGGACGCCGCCTGGCGCGGGGCGGCCCTGCCGTGGTGCCCGAGACCCTGAACGCCCCGCCGGCCCCGGGGCCCCTCGGGCTCCTCGGCGGCAGCTTCGACCCCGTGCATGCCGGCCACCTGGCGCTGGCGCGCGCGGCGCGCGCGGCCCTGCGCCTGGCGCAGGTGCATTTCATACCGGCGGGCCAACCCTGGCAGAAGCCCGGCCTGACGCCCGCGCCGCACCGCCTGGCGATGCTGCGCGTGGCCGTTGCCGGGCAGGAGGGCACGCACATCGACACCCGCGAAATCGTGCGCGGCGGCGCCAGCTACACCATCGACACGCTGCGCGAGCTGCGCGCCGAGGTCGGCGACGCGCGGCCGCTGGTCTGGATCCTGGGTTTCGACCAGCTGTGCCGGCTCGACACCTGGAAGCGCTGGGACGAACTCAGCGGGCTGGCGCATTTCGCGTACACCGCGCGCGCCGGCTCGGCGCCGGCGCTGACCGCCGACGTGGCCGCGCACGTGGCGGCCCGCCAGGGCAGCGCCGCGCAGCTGGCCGCGCAGGCGGCGGGAACTTTCGTCGAATTCGCGATGCCGCCGGTCGACTGTTCGGCGACGCAGATCCGCGCCGCCCTGGCGCGCGGCGAGGAGGCGCGCGCCGCGCCGTTCCTGGCGCCGGGCGTGCTGGCGTACATTCACACCCATCAACTGTATACGGCGGCACATGGACAATAGAAAACTGCAACGCCTCGTGGTCGACGCGCTGGAGGATGTCAAGGCACAGGACATCGCGGTCTACAACACCACCGCGCTGTCCGACCTCTTCGACCGCGTGGTGCTGGCCAGCGGCACCTCGAACCGCCACACGCGCTCGCTGGCGGCGAACGTCGCCGAGAAGGTGAAGCTGGCCGGCGGCACCGTGGTGAGCGTCGAGGGCGCCGAAACCGGCGAATGGGTGCTGGTCGACCTGGGCGACGTGATCGTGCACATCATGCAGCCGGCGGTGCGGGCGTACTACGCGCTCGAGGAGCTGTGGGGCGGCAAGCCGGTGAACATCAAGCTGGCAGCCAAGCCGCGCGCGCCGCGGCCCGCCGCGGCCAGGCCGCGCAGCAGCGCCGGCGCGCGGCGGCGCCCGGCCAAGAAGGCGGGCTGAAGCGGCCCCGCCGGGCCGACGCCGCGGCAATGAGGCTGTGCATCGCCGCTGTCGGGCAGCGCATGCCGGACTGGGCCGAGTCTGCCGTGCAGGAGTTCCTCGGCCGCCTGCCGCGCGACTTCCGCGTCGAGGTGCGCGAGGTCAGGCCCGAGCCCCGCAATGGCCAGCCGGTGGCACGGCTGCAGGCCGCCGAGGCCCAGCGGCTGCGCGCGGCGCTGCCGCAGGACGCCGTCGTCGTCGCCATGGACGAGGCCGGCCGGGACTGGACCACCGCGCAGCTGGCGGCGGCCCTGGGCGCCTGGCGCGACGAGGCGCGCCAGCCGGCCTTCGTCATCGGCGGCGCCGACGGCCTGGACCCGGCGTTCCTGCGCAGTGCCGCGCTGCGCCTGCGCCTGTCGAGCATGACGCTGCCGCACGCGCTGGCGCGCGTGGTGCTGGCCGAACAGATCTACCGCGCCTGGTCGATCCTCAACGCCCATCCGTACCATCGCGGCTGACGGTGCGGACCGGCCGCCGGCGCGCCGGCCGGGGCTAGAATCGCCGCAGCCATGGCCGACTTCTATCTTGCCTCCCACAGCGCGCGGCGCCGGGAGCTGCTGCGCCAGATCGGCGCGCGCTTCGAGACGCTGCTGCTGCGCTCGGCGCCGCCGCGCGGGGCGGACATCGACGAGCAGCAGCGCCCGGGCGAGCCGGCGGCGGACTACGTGCTGCGCGTGGCGCAGGAGAAGGCCGAGCATGGCGTGCAGGTGCTGGCGGCACGGTCGCTGCTGCAGCGCCCGGTGCTCGGCGCCGACACGGTCGTCATCGTCGATGGCGAGATCCTCGGCAAGCCGCCGGACGCGCCGCAGGCGGCCCGCTTTCTCGAGCGCCTGTCGGGCCGCACGCACGAGGTGCGCACCGCGGTGGCGCTGGCGCTGCCGCGCGCCAGCGCCGACCCGCGCCATTCGGTCTGGAGCCGCGTCGCCGTCAGCCAGGTGACCATGCGGACGCTCACGCCGGCCGAGATCCAGGCCTACTGCGCCAGCGGCGAACCCTACGACAAGGCCGGCGGCTATGGCATCCAGGGGCGCGCGGCGATCTTCATCGACCGGCTCGAAGGCAGCTACTCCGGCGTCGTGGGGCTGCCGCTGGCCGAGACCGCCGCGCTGCTGGCGCAGGCCGGGGTGAGGCTGCTCTAGCCCAGCGGCGCGGCGGCGACCGATTACCATAGCGCACCGCCCGGCCGGCCGCCGTCGCCAGCGCCACCTTCGATGCAGGTCCCCATGTCCGCCGACGATATCCTCATCAACATCACCCCGCAGGAAACGCGGGTGGCCGTGCTGGTGGCGGGCGTGGTGCAGGAGCTGCACATCGAACGCACCGCGACGCGCGGCATGGTGGGCAACCTGTACGCCGGCCGCGTCGCGCGCGTGCTGCCGGGCATGCAGTCGGCGTTCGTCGACATCGGCCTGGAGCGCGCCGCCTTCCTGCATGTGGCCGACATCTGGGAGACGCGCCAGTACGGCAACGGCGACAAGCCGCCCATCGAGCGCCTGATCCACGAAGGCGACGTGCTGGTGGTGCAGGTGATCAAGGACCCGCTCGGCACCAAGGGCGCGCGCCTCTCGACCCAGGCCAGCCTGGCCGGCCGCAACCTGGTCTACCTGCCGCAGGAATCGCACATCGGCGTGTCGCAGCGCATCGAGGACGAGGCCGAGCGGGCGCAGCTGCGCGAACGGCTCACGCGCCTGGTGCCGCCGGAGGAGACCGGCGGCTTCATCGTGCGCACCAGCGCGGAGGACGCCAGCGAGGACGACCTGCGCAACGACATCGACTACCTGCGCAAGCGCTGGACGCTGATCCGCGCCGCCAGCGGCCAGGCCGCGCCGCCCGCGCTGCTCTACCAGGAACTGTCGCTGGCGCAGCGCGTGCTGCGCGACCTGGTGACCGACGAGACGCGCTCGGTGCTGGTCGATTCGCGCGAGAACTTCGCGCTGCTGCAGTCCTTCGCCGCCCAGTTCGTGCCCGGCGTCGAGTCGCGCCTGCAGCACTACACCGGCGAGCGCCCGCTGTTCGACCTGCATCTCATCGACGACGAGATCGAGCGCGCGCTGGCGCGGCGCGTGGAACTCAAGAGCGGCGGCTACCTGGTGATCGACCAGACCGAGGCGATGACCACCGTCGACGTCAACACCGGAGCCTTCGTCGGCACGCGCAACTTCGACGACACCATCTTCAAGACCAACCTGGAGGCGGCGCACGCCATCGCGCGCCAGCTGCGGCTGCGCAACCTGGGCGGGATCATCGTGGTCGATTTCATCGACATGGCCGGCGCCGAGCACCGCGAGGCGGTGCTGGCCGAGTTCCGCCGCGCGCTGGCGCGCGACCGCACGCGCATGACCGTCAGCGACTTCACGCCGCTGGGCCTGGTCGAGATGACGCGCAAGCGCACGCGCGAGTCGCTGGCCCACATCCTGTGCGAACCCTGTCCGGTGTGCGCCAGCCGCGGCGAGCTCAAGACCGCGCGCACGGTGTGCTACGACATCCTGCGCGAGATCCTGCGCGAGGCGCGCCAGTTCGGCGACGCGCGCGAATTCCGCATCCTGGCCTCGCAGAAGGTCATCGACCTGTTCCTGGAGGACGAATCGCCCTCGCTGGCGATGCTCTCGGACTTCATCGGCAAGCCGATATCGATGCAGGTCGAGACGCTCTACCACCAGGAACAGTACGACGTCGTGCTCATCTGAGGCGGCTCCGGCCGCGCCGGCCTCACGGCGCCGCGGCGAAGCGCCACGGGCGATAGCGCGCCGCCGCCGCGCCGCCGGTGGGCCGCGAGCGCGCCAGCAGCGGCCGCGTCACCGGCCAGCGCACGGGCGGGGCCAGCGCGCAGGCCGTGTCCTGCGGCGGCGCGCGCCCGCGCAGCAGCGTGACATGGGGCCGGAACGGCCGCGCGTCGCAGGGCACGCCGAGCAGCGCCAGGCCGCGGCGCACCGCCTGCGCGAGGGCGTCCAGGCGCGGATCGGGCGCGCCGCCGGCCCACACGACTCCGGCCGCGGCAAAGCTGCCGCTGTGGTCGATCGCCCAGTCGAACGCCGGCACGTCGAGCGCCGCCAGCATGGCGGCGACGCGGCGCGCGCGCGGCGCGTCGAGTTCGCCGATGAATGCCAGCGTCAGGTGCAGATCCTGGGGCAACGTGAGGCGCGCGCCGGCGCCGGCCAGTTCGGCGGCGACGGCCTGCAGGCGGTCCCGTGCCGGCGCATCCGGCCAGAGCGCGACGAAGCAGCGCGCCGTGGCCGCACCCGCTATCCGGTGCTCCAGGCGCGCGGCCGCTTCATGCCCGCGATGCGGCAGGCCTGCTTGACATAGCCGTACGGGAACAGCTCGAATATCCGATTGCGCGCCGTCGACCCGGTCTGCTCGGCAAGGTGCTTCATCACGTGGCGGACGTCCGGCGCGACCTGGTGCTCCTGGTAGTAATCGCGCATGAAGCGGATCGCGATCCAGTGATCCGCCGTCAGGCCGATGCGTTCGTCGCCGGCGAGCTTTTCGGCGACGGCTTCGGTCCATTGGACCGGGTCGATCAGGTATCCCTCTTCGTCCAGCGCTGGCGCTTGCACGGGCTTTCCCCTCGTCGACGGCAGGGTCCGGCCGGCGGCCCGCCAACGGCACCATCCTGCCAAAACCCGGCCGCCACCGCAAGCCGGCCTTGCTGCCGCGGCGCCGCGCTGCCGGCACCGGTCCGCCCGCCCCTGCGACAATGGCGCCCATGCACATTGCCGACCTGCGCCAGCAGCTTCACGCCCGCGGCGCCCGGCCGCAGCACGTCGCGCGCGTGCTGCGGCGCTGGGTGCAGGGACTGCCGCAGGACAGCCGGCACCAGCGCAGCGCGGATTTCCTGCCCAAGGCGGTGCGCCAGGACCTGCCGGCCCTGCTGGCGGGCTGGAGCGCCCTCGCGCGCCTGGTCGAGCGCCATCCCGGTGCGGACGGGTCGGCGCGCCTGCTCGTCGGACTGCAAGACGGGCAGGCGGTGGAGAGCGTGCTGCTGCCGGGCGCCGGCCTGTGCGTGTCCGCCCAGGTCGGGTGCGCGGTCGGCTGCGTGTTCTGCATGACCGGCCGCAGCGGCCTGCTGCGCCAGCTGGGCAGCGCCGAGATCGTCGCGCAGCTGGTGCCCGCGCGCACGCTGCGGCCCGTGCACAAGGTGGTATTCATGGGCATGGGCGAGCGCGCGGCGGCGATCACGCGCTTCCTGCGCGAGCGCGGCGTGCTGGCGACGCTGCGCCAGTCGGCCGGCAGGGACGTGGAGGCCGGCTGCGGCCAATTGCGCGCCCGGGCGCTGCCCGTGCCGGTGCGCGGCGCCGCCTCCGGGGACGCGCGAGTCCCCGCCCCCGGCTGAAATCACAGCGCGCAGGGCGCGGCCGGGGCGCGACCCCGGCCGCCATTGCGCAGCAGCGCCGGCGCTAGAAATCGGCCGACAACGTCACCGAATACGCGCGGCCCGGCAGGGTCATGAATTCGTCGGCCCCGGCAAGGTTGCTGCCATAGACGAAATACTGCGCGCGGTTGTCCGACAGGTTGTCGATGCCGACGCGCACGTGCACCGCCTTGGCGCCGGCGCCGGGATCGCGCAGCGTGTAGACGACCGCCACGTTGTTGACCGTATAGGCACCGATGTCGTAGTTGCCGGTCGCCGTGGCCGGATTGTTGCCGGCCTGCACCTGGCCGCCGACGCGCTTGCTGATGAACGAGGCGTAGAGCGGACCGCTGTCATAGATGAGGCCGAGCGCCGACGTGCCGTCGGGCGCATTGAGCACCGGCGAGCCGTCGGCATAGGTGGCCGAGTTGTGGCTCCAGTTGGCGTAGGCGCTCAAGCCGGCGCCGAGCGCGAAGGTGCCTTCGAACTCCTCGCCCTTGAACACCGCCGAGCCGCCGCCGAGCGCGGTGAGGAAAGCGCCCTTGCCCTTCTTGGCGGTGACGAAGTTGTTGAACTTGATGTGGTAGACGTCCGCCGCCAGCGTCAGCCGGTCGGACTTCCAGGTGGTGCCGGCCTGCAGGTTGTTGGTGTTTTCCGGCGTGAACTCGTTGGCCGCGGTGAGGTTCGTGTAGTACACCAGGTTCAGGTTGGGCGCGAGGAAGCCGCGCGCATACTGCGCATAGGCGCTCCAGTTGGAGGCGATGCGGTAGTTGCCGTAGATCGACGGCTGGGCCGCGCTCCACGTGTGCGAGTAGTTCAGCGGCGCGAGGCTGCCCTGGTTGACCGCCGCGTCCACCGTGCGCTTGAAGGACGTGTAGCGCACCCCCGGGGTGATCGTCAGAGCCTCGAGCGGATGGAACTCGTATTCGATGAACGGCGACAGCGTCGTCAGCGTGTTGTGCTGCACGCGGTCCAAGCCGTTGGCGTTCGGATTGGCCGTGGCGCCGGACAGGGGCAATATCGTGCCGCCCTGCGTCCAGTCCACGTCCCAGAGCGCGCGGTCGTTCCATTGATAGTCGACCCACGCGCCGGCGCGCAGGGTGCCCGGGCCCAGGTCGCGCTCGCCGCGGAAGACATCCCCCCACGAGCGGTAGTTGTTGAAGCCCTTCTGGCCGGTCACGTCGAAGAAGTTTCCCTGGCCCGGAACGTACGGGTCGGTGGGGGCGCCCAGGCCGGTGTAGGCGCCATACGAGCCGTAGGTGGCCAGGCTCGGGTCGTTGGTCTCGTTGATCTTGTGGTAGTACGCGTAGGTATAGACCTTGTTGTCGATGCGCCAGCCCTGGACCGCGGTCTTGACGCCGACGTACTCGAAATCCGTATGGATGTCGTCGAAATTGAAGCCGTAGAAGGCGTCGCTGGCCGGATTGTCGTTCATGCTGTAGTTCGGGCCGAACTGGTTCAGCTGCGCCTGCGTCGTGCCGAACTGCGAGACGTTCTGGTGCACGGTGTTGTACATCGCCACCGCGGTGATGGTGGTATCGGCGCCGACCGGCTGCACGAACTTGAAGAACGCATTCTTGCGCTGCTGGCCGTTGTTGGTCATCGCGCCGTCGGTGCTGAGCGACGTCAGGTCGAGCAGCGCGCGGCTGCCGCTCGCGCCCATCGCGCCGGTATCGACCTGCATCGAATAGTCGGTCGTGTGGTAGCTGCCGATGGTGAGCGCGGGCGTCACGTTGTGGGTCGCCAGCGGATCCTTCGAGCTGAGCGCCACGGTTCCGCCGAAGGTCGCGTTGCCGATCTGCGCCGCCGTGCCCGGGCCGCGGTCCACCACGACATTGCCGACCGAGTTGGCCGTGAAATACGACGTCGAGTGGTGCGTGAAATCGTTCGAATCGGTCCAGGGAATGCCGTCGAAGGTGACGTTGAACTGTCCGTCCTGGAAGCCGCGGATCGACAGGTTCAGCGACTCGGCGTTGCCCTGGCCGTTGGGCGTCGTGTCCGAGACGCTGGGGGCGATGTTGATGATGTCGGTGTAGTTGGCGCCCGGCGTCAGGTTGTTCTCGATGTAATGCTGGTTGATGATCGACTGCGGCTGTCCGGCATCGAGCGATCCCTGGGTGGGCGCCTCGTACGGCGCGGTAGCCTGGCGCGCACCGGTGACGACGATCCCCTCGAGCTGCGGGTCATCGGCGGCGCGGGCCGCCGGCAGGCTGGCCAGCAGGGCGGCGCAGACGGCTGCTCCGACGGGCAATAGGCGATGGCTGGCGCGTGGCATGTTGCGTCACTCTCTTTCGTGGAAACGGGGAAAGAGCGGACGCTAGGCACGGCAGATTGCATCGGCATGACAAGCGCGCTTGTGGCGCCATCACAACAGCCGGTCGGGTGCCGGCCATGACAGGTTCGTGACGGCGCGCCGGCGCCGGCTTCAGGCGGCGAACTGGATGCGGTACAGGCTGGCGTACAGCCCCTTGCGCTCGAGCAGTTCGGCGTGGCGGCCGACTTCGGCGATGCGGCCGTTTTCCAGCACGACGATGCGGTCGGCGCGCTCGATGGTCGACAGGCGGTGCGCCACCACGAAAGTGGTGCGGCCGCGCATCAGGCGCTCGAGCGACAACTGGATGAAGCGCTCCGACTCGGAATCCAGCGCCGAGGTCGCCTCGTCGAGCAGCAGGATGGGCGCGTCCTTGAGCAGGGCGCGGGCGATCGACAGGCGCTGGCGCTGGCCGCCGGAGAGCTTGACCGCGTTCTCGCCGATGCGCGTATCGAATCCGTGCGGCAGCGACTCGATCAGCGGCAGCAGGAAGGCGGCCTCGGCGGCGGCGCGTACCTGCTCCGGGCCGACCGCGCGGCCGGCGCCATAGGCGATGTTGGCACCGATGGTGTCGTCGAACAGCACCACGTCCTGCGATACCAGCGCGATCTGCCGGCGCAGGCTGCGCAGGGTCAGGTCGGCCACCGGGATGCCGTCGACGAGGATCTCGCCCTCGGTGGGCCGGACGAAGCGCGGGATGAGGTTGATCAGCGTCGTCTTGCCGGCGCCCGACGGGCCGACCAGCGCGACGGTCTCGCCCGGCTGCACCGCCAGGTCGACCGCCAGCAGCGCCGGCGCGGCGGCGCCGCGATAGGTGAACCCCACCCCGCGCAGTTCGATGGCGCCGCGCGCGCGCTCGATCTGGCGGGTGCCGGTTTCCTCCTCCGATGCCGAATCGATCATCGCGAACACGCTGTCGGCGGCCGCCGACATGCGCGCGATCGGGCTGTTGACGGATGCCAGGTGGCGCAGCGGCTGCAATATGAGCAGCGCCGCCGTCAGGAACTCGATGAACTGGTCGGGGCTGAGCAGCCCGGCGCGGGCCTGCCACATGGCGATGCTGATGACGATCGACAGTCCGATCGCCGCGATCAGCTGCGTCGCCGGCGTGGCGGCGGACCAGGCCACCTGCATCTTCATCGCGAAGCGCCGCAGGCGCAGGTTGATCTGCTCGAAGCGCCGGGTTTCGTACGCCTCGCCGTCGTAGACCTTGATCACGCGGCTGGCGTCGTGGGCCTCCTGCACGGCGCGGGTCATCTCGCCCAGCATCGCCTGGCTCTCGACGTTGAGGCGGCGCAGGCGCTTGCTGAAGCTGCGCAGCACGATCGCGATGACCGGCCCGACGATGACGGTGAGCAGCGTCAGCCGCCAGTTGTCGTACAGCAGCAGTCCCAGCAGGGCGAGCGTGGTGAGCGATTCGCGCACCAGGGTGGTCAGCACCTCGGCGGCCAGGTTGAGCGCATTGCTGGCCTCGTTGATGAACTTGGAGATCACCAGCCCCGAAGGCGTGTTCTCCAGCGTCGCCTGCGGCCAGCGCAGCAGGCGCTGGAACATGGACTGGCGCAGCTCCACCAGCACGCGCTGCGAGACGCTGCTCACCAGGAACGAACTGCAGTAGTTGGCCAGCCCGCGGACGAAGAACACGCCGACGAAGGCCAGCGGCATCCAGAAACCGAACGCCGGATCCTTGTCGACGATGCCCCGGGCCAGCAGCAGGCTGGTCAGGCGCGCGATCACCCCCTGGCACGCGGAGTCGATCAGCATCGTGCACACCGCCAGCGCCAGTATCGGCCGGTGCTGCAGCACCATGCCGGCCATGCGGCGCAGCGCCGGGTCGGCGTAGCGCGATGCGGATGACGCTGCCGGCAAGGATGGTTTCATGCAGGACGCTTCGGTAAGATGACGTCTGGATCCTGCCGCCGGCACGGGCGCCGTCGCTGCCGGCCGCCGCTGCGGCAGCGGCAGAACGCCGGGAGCAGGAATCGGGGTGCCGTAGTGTATGCGATCGACCGGCGCCGCCGGACCGCCCGCGCCGCCGGCCCCGTTCACGGAGGGCGGTGCCGCGCATGCAATCGCTGATCGTCCGCCTGCCCAATCACCTGGGCGATGCCTGCATGGCGCTGCCGGCGCTCGAATGCCTGGCTGCCAGGGGCAAGGCGCTCACGCTCGTCGGGCGCCCCTGGGCGCAGGACCTGCTGGCCGGCCACTCGTGGCCGGTCGTGGCGCTGCCGGTCGCGCGCGGCGAGCGCGTCGGGCTGCTGCGGTCGCTGCAGCGGGCGCAGCCGGCAGCGGCCGATGCGCTGCTGCTCACCAACTCGATCTCCTCGGCGCTGGAACTGCGCCTGGCCGGGCTGCGCCCCTCGGGCTACGCCACCGACGGCCGGCGCCTGCTGCTGCGCACCGCGGTTGCCGTGCCGCGCGACTGGGCCGGCGACATGCATACGGTCGCCTACTACCTGTACCTGGTGCGCGCACTGCTGCCGGAGCGCGCGGCCGCGGCGCACGCACCGGCGGCGCTGCCGGTGCCGCGGCTGCAGCTCACCGTCGAGGGGCGCGAGCGCGCCGCGCGCGCCCTGGCCCGGGCCGGCGTCAGCGGACCGTACGTCGTGCTGTGCCCGGTGGCGCGCGGGGTGCACCAGGGGCAGAACAAGTGCTGGTCCGGCTTTGCCGAACTGGCGCGGGCATTGCGCGCCGACGGTCACGCTGTCGTGGTCTGTCCGGGTCCCGGCGAGGACGAGGCCGCCCGGGACGCCGCACCCGGCGCCCGCTTCATCGAGCCGCTGGGCGTCGGCGCGTTCGCGGCGCTGCTGGCGGGCAGCCGACTCGTGGTGGCCAACGACAGCGGACCGGGCCATCTGGCCGCCGCGGTCGGTGCGCCGCTGGTGGGCGTGTTCGGCGTCACGGATCCGACCAAGACGCGGCCGCTCGGGCCCGGCGTGCGGATCGTCGGCGGCGCCGGCGGCTGGCCGCCCTACGGTCAGGTGGCCGAAGCGGTGGCGGCGGTGCTGGCGCCGGCCTGAGGCGCGTCCGGGCAGGCCAGCAGCGCGCCCAGCACGAGGCCGATCAGGTGGGCCTCGGCAAAGGTCTGGAAATGCGAGTTGAACAGGCTGGTTACCAGCCAGGCGGCAAACAGCGCAAGGCCGATGCCGCGATAGGGCGCCGGCGCCGGCTGGCGCAGCACGCCCAGCAGGAAATAGCCGAACGCCACGATCCCCGGTATGCCGGCCTCCACCAGCACGTGCAGATACTCGTTGTGGGTGTCCTTGGCCTCGGCAGCGCGCCAGTCGGAATAGCGCTGGTGGATGAGCTGCGCATAGGCCGGCGCAAAGCCGCCCACCCCCCAGCCCAGCAGCGGACGCTGGCCGATCAGTTCCAGCGTGGTGGGCCAGATGACGAGGCGCAGGCCCATCGAGGTCTCGGAGGCCGAGGTATGCGCGGTATCGACCTCGCCGACCGCCTGCGTGAAGCGGTCGCGCACCATCGGCGAGGCGGCCAGCAGCGCCAGGCCCACCAGCGGCACCAGCACCAGCACCCACCAGCGGCGCCGGCGCGGCAGGACCGCGGCGGCGGCGATCGCGCCGGCCACCAGCAGCGCGACGTGGGCGCTGCGGCCCGTGGCGATCAGGGCGATGTTGGCGACGAAGAGCACCAGCGCCGCCAGCACGAGGCGGCGCTGCCAGGGCCGCAGCGTGCGGCCAAAGGCCAGCAGCACCGCCAGCGCGGTGCCGGCGACGAATGCCATGCCCTGCGTGGTGTGATTGCGCAGCAGGATGCCCGGATCGTCGATCAGCACCGGATCGGGCATCTGGCGCAGGACGAACGAGGCCACCGCGGCCAGCGCCAGCGCGCCCACCAGCACCAGGGCAAAGCGATCCTTCCAGCGGTCGGCGCCGAACAGGCACGAGCCGACGAACAGCAGGATCAGCGGGCGCCAGCTCCACCAGGCCGCGACGCGCCGGCCCCAGGGCGCGTCGGCCCAGAGCATGGCCAGCGCCATGGTCGCCAGGAATATCAGGATGCCGCGCCCCAGCGGCTGGTCGGCGGCCCGGCGCAGGCGCTGCCATGCGCCGGGCATGGCGGCAAAGGCCAGCAGCCCGAGCGCGGCGGCGATGTTGGCGACCGGCGGCGAACTGACGCTGCCGACCGCCGCCAGGACGAACAGCACGCGCGCCAGATCGGCCGCCCGCCCGGTGGCCGGCGGCACGGGGCCGGGCAAGACCGTCGCCGTCACGCGGATCTACTTGGAGTCGGTGGGAATCGTGCGGCCGCCGACCACGCGATGCCGCCACCGGTCCCAGCGAAAGCGCAGCCAGGCATAGAGACGGCCGCGGCCGCGGCGCTTTTCGTCGAGCACGCTGGCGAACTTGCCGTTCATGCTCCCCTGCACGACCACCGGTTCGCGCAGCCAGTAGTGCGGGATGCCCAGCTCGGCATCGATCTCGCGCAGCAGCCAGTCGGGCGGACGCGTCACGCGGTTGCGCTCGAGCCAGGCCAGGCGCATCTGCGCCGATGCGCGATCGAAGACCACCGCTTCGGCCGCCGGCAGCGGGCCGCCGGGAACCAGCATGGTGGGCGAACTGGCCGCCCCGGCCGCATAGCGGTTGTGGCCGCAGCCCAGGTACACCAGGTAGGGCGTGGTCAGCGCGTCGGCCTCGGCCATCGCCTGCGCCAGCACGCGCGGGAACGCGTCGTCGAGCACGACGTCGTCCTCGAAGACCAGGATCCGGCGGTAATTGCGCTCGACGCAGATGCGCCAGGTGGCGATGTGCTTGAGCACGGCCGACTGGTGCGGCAGCCGCATGTCGCTGGGCGCGAAGGTCTTCTCGATGAGGCCCGGCGGTATCGTGCCCGGATCGAAATCGAAGACCCATTCGAAGCCGATGCCCAAACGCGCCATCTCGGCATTGATATGGGCGATGCGGTCGGTGAAGCTGCGCACCGAAACCACCAGCACCGCATCGACGACGTCGTTCACGCGCGGCACCGCAGCGGCGGCGGCGTTCGCGCTACGCTTCGCCTGGCCCGCGCTGCCGGCCGGCGGCGCCGTTCCCGCCTCGAGATTCGGAGTCATCGCTTGATTCTAGCCGATCGCCCCTGCGCGCCCGCGCCGACGCCCGCGGCGGACTGGATCGATGTCGTGGAGCCCACGCTGGTGAGCGAGGCCGGCCATTGCGCCGCGCTGTTCCGCGGCCTGTGCGCGGCGGCCCCGGGGCTGGCGTGGCGGCTGTGGATCGACCGGCGCGCGCAGCTGCCCGGCTGGACGACGCCGATGACGCAACTGGTGCCGCACTTCGCCCGCCGCTGGCGCAAGCTGCAGGCGCTGCTGCTGTACCGGCGCCTGCTGCGCGGGCCGGGCCGGCTGCTGATACCCACCGCCAGTTACTTCGACCTGCGCGCGCTGGACCTGGCGGCGCCCGGCCCGCTCGGGGCGGGCCGGGCCTTCCTGTATTTCCACAAGCTGCGCGTCGACGGCGCGCGCGCGCGGGCGCTGGCGGCGCTGGCCCGGCGCCAGCCGGCGCTGGAGCTGTTCGGCACCTCCGAGGAGATCGTGCAGCGGCTGCGCGCCGCCGGCTTCGCCCGGGTCGGCCGGGTACTTCCCGTGCTGGCGGCGGCGCCGGATGCGGCGCCCGGTGCGCCGGCCGGCTTTCGCACGCTGCTCTCGGCCGGGGCGGCGCGCGCCGACAAGGGCTTCACGCAGATCGTCGACCTGGTGGCGCACATGGCAGGGGCGCGCGCCACGCTGCCCATCGCGGTGCAGACCTCCGGCGACCACTACGGGCGCCACGACGAACGCACGCGCGCCGACCTCGAGCGCCTGCGCCGCAGCGGCTACGCGCATCTCACGCTGCTGGGCGACACCCTCGACAGCGCGCAGTACGCCGCGCTCTTCGACGGCGCCGTGTGCCTGCAGCCCTATGCGCGCGAGGAATACGCCGACAAGATGAGTTCCATCACCTTCGATGCGCTGCGGGCCGGCGCGCCGGTGATCACCGTGGCCGGCACCAGCATGGCGCGCATCGTTGCCGCCAGCGGCGCCGGCGTGGTGCTCGACGCGGCCACCCCGGCGGCGCTGCTGGCGGCGGCCCAGGCCGCCGTCGCGCAGTACCCGGCGCTGAGCCAGAAGGCGCTGGCGGCCGCGGCGCAGTACCCGCCCGCGCAAAGCTGGGCGCCGCTGGTCGAGCGCCTGCGCGCCGCGGGCTGACGGACGCGCCCGGGCCGCCGCCTCAGCCCGAGATCGCCAGCCGTTCCGAGCGGAACAGGCGCAGCACGAGCCAGAAGACCCCGGCCGCGGCCGCCAGCGTCACCGCCACGCCGATGCCGATGGCCGGCAGGCTGACCGCCTCGCCGCGCAACAGCCGCAGTATCGTCACCTGCTGGCCGAACAGCGGGATCGCCGCACATCCACAGCCGCGGCCGCATCGGCACGGCCATGAGCAGGATCGAGGGCACCAGCGGCACGAGCTGCGCCAGGCCGAGGTAGGTCTGCGCCTCGCGGAAGCTGCGGGCGTACGAGGCCACCCAGATCTGCGCGATCGACGATCAGCAGCACCAGCGGCACCATCACCGGCAGCACGACCGCGATGAAGCGCGCGTCGATCGCCAGCCCCATGCCGGTCTCGTCGGCCGGCAGCAGCCGGCCCACCACCATGAAGGCGAGCAGGCCCAGGACCAGGCTGGCCATGCTGAACAGCGCCGTGGCCAGGTGCTTGCCCAGCACCAGGTCGCGCCCGCGCACCGGGTTGATCAGCAGCGGTTCGAGCGACTGGCGCTCGCGTTCGCCGGCGGTGGCATCGATCGCCAGCCACATGCCGCCCAGCAGCGCGGTCAGGATCAGGAAATACGGCAGCATGCCCAGCACCGTCGCGCCGCGCGCCTGCGGCGTGGCCTGGTCGCGGCCGGCCACCACCACCGGCGCGGCCAGCGTCGGCGCGATGCCGCGCGCCAGCAGCCGCAGCGCGCCGGTGCGCCGGTTGTAGCTCTCGAGCATCGCCTGCAGGCGGTCGATTGCGCCGCGCGCGTCCTGGCGCGACGAGTCGTAGATCAGCTCGACCTGCGCCGGCAGGCCGCGGCGCCATTGCTCGGCGAAGTCCGGACCGATGCGCAGCACCAGGTCGGCGCCCTGCTCGCGCACGGCGGTCTCGGGATCGGCCAGCGGCGGCAACGGCTCCAGCCCCTGCTGGCGCAGCGCGGCAACCAGGTTGGGCGCGTGCTCGGCGCCGATGATCACCACCGGCAGCGGCTTTTCGGCCTTTTCCAGCTCGCGGCCGACGATGAGGTGCATGCAGAACCAGAAACAGCACCGGCGTGAACAGCGGGCCGAACACCAGGGCGTTGAGCAGCACGCGCCGGTCGCGCAGGCTCTCGCGGCACTCCTTGAGGAACACCACCAGCGCCGGATGCGCCGCGCCGCTCACCGCAGGCCCTCGAGCGCGGCGCTGCCGATGATCTTCATGAACGCCTCTTCGAGGTTGCCCTGGCCGGAGCGCTCGCGCAAGGCGTCGGGCGTGCCGTCGGCCACCACGCGGCCGTGGGCGATGATCACGATGCGATCGCACAGCGCCGCCACCTCCTGCATGAGGTGCGTCGACATCAGCACGCAGCGGCCCTCGGCACGCAGGCGGCGCAGGACCTCGCGCAGCGCGCGCGTGGCCATGACGTCCAGGCCGTTGGTGGGCTCGTCGAGCACGACGTTGCGCGGGTCGTGCACCAGCGCGCGGGCCACGGCGGTCTTGACGCGCTCGCCCTGCGAAAAACCCTCGGTGCGCCGGTCGGCCAGCGCGGCCATGTCGAGCGCGCCGATCAGCTGCGCGCTGCGCGCCCGCGCCGGCGCGGCGGCCAGCCCCTGCAGGCGGCGCGTAATACTCGATGTTCTCGCGCGCCGTCAGGCGCTTGTACAGGCCGCGCGCGTCGGGCAGGACGCCCAGCCGGCGGCGCACCTCCATGGGCGCGCGCGCCGCATCGAAGCCGTCGACCGTGATGCTGCCGCGATCGGGCCGCATCAGGGTGTAGAGCATGCGCAGCGTGGTGGTCTTGCCCGCGCCGTTGGGCCCCAGCAGGCCGGTGATCTGCCCGTCCTGCGCGGTGAACGAGACGCCGGCGACGGCCGTGACCGCGCCGAAGGACTTGCACAGATCGTGCACCACGATCATGGCGCCGCCCCGTTCACCGACAGGAAGGCCGGCGTGTCGCCCAGCCGCTGCAGGCAGCTGTCGTCCAGCGCCGCCGGCGCGCGGTCGCGCACGAATGCCGCCACCAGCCGCGGCATGCAGCCGATCGCCAGCACCGCGTGGCCCTGTCCCGGGGCCAGCAGCACGCGCGCCTGCGCCAGCCCGGCAGCGATCTCGCCGGCGTAGGCCGGCGGCGTCACCGGATCGAACTGCCCGGCCAGCAGCAGCACCGGGGCGGCGCTGCGGAACGGATCGTGAAAGCCCGGCGGACGCGCCCGGTGCGGCCACACGGTGCAGGTGGCACGCGCCGCGCGCACCACGTCGGCACCCAGCAGCGTCTGTTCGTCCGCGGGCTGCTCGCGCAGCAGGTCGGCATCCTCGGCGCACATCACCGAGGCCGCCATGCCGCTGCTCAGGTGTTCGGCCACGTCGCCCACCACGAGCTGCGCCTGGGCCAGGACCGTCGCGTAGCGCCCCAGCCGCGCCTCGTCGATGACCAGCGGCAGCAGCGCGCTGGTGGTATCGCTGTACAGGTAGAAGCGCACCAGCTCGGCGAGGTCGTCGGCGCCGAGGCGGCGCCGGCTGGTGGCGAAGGTCTGCGGATCGCGCAGCTCGACCTGCTGCGGGTGGCTGCCGAGGTAGTCATGCACGCGCCGCAGGGCGGCGTAGGAGTCGCCAAAGCGCTGGGCGCAGGCCGCGTCGGCGCGGCACAGGTCCAGCCGCAGGCGCAGCGCGGTCTCGAGATTGCGCGCGTGCTCGCTCATCAGCGCCAGCCGGTTGGGCACCGGGCTGTCCAGCACGATGCTGCGCACCGCCTGCGGATGGGCCGTGGCGTACTGCTGCGCCACGCGCGTGCCGTACGAGACGCCGATCAGGTCCAGCGGCACCCCGCCCAGCGCCAGGCGCACGGCCTCGAGGTCGCGCACGGCATCGGTGGTGGCGTAGAACTGCGGCGCCGCCCGCGGCGCCAGCGCGGCCAGGCAGCGGCGCGTGGCGGCCAGCTGGCGGGCGGCGGCGCGCGCCGCGCGGCCCGGATCCGGCAGCGCCGGCTGGTCGCCCTGCAGCGGCAGCTCGTCGGCGCAGTCGAGCGCGTTGGATCCGCCGGTGCCGCGCTGGTCGACCAGCAGCAGGTGATGGCGCTTGCGCAGCGGCGCCAGCGCCGGGGCGATGGCCAGGTAGTCCTCGGTGGCGGCGCCGCCCGGACCGCCATCGAGGAAAGTCACGATGTCGGCTTCGCTGTCGCTGGCCAGGCTCCTGACGATGGCCACCCGCAGGCCGATGTGCCGGCCCGCCGGATCGTCCCAGTTTTCGGGGACGTCGAACTCGGTGCAATACGCGCCCTGCGTCGCCAGGCCGTTGCGGTGGCGCGTGCCGAGGTCGCAGGGCGCCAGGTCAAGGCGGCCCAGGTGCAGGTGCTCGGCGGCCGGCGATGCGGCCGCCGGCGCCGGCGGCACGGCCGCGGCGGCCAGCGGCGCCAGCAGCAGCGCCGCGACGGCCCAGCGGCCCCGGCGCATCGTGTCCCGGCCCCGGACACTAGGCATACTGGAACACGGCGCTGACGTTGGCCTGCGTGCGCAGATCGTCGATGAGGCGCTCGTCGCCGCGCACGCGCCAGCGGTCGGGCAGCACGATCTCGGCGGCGGCAACGTCGTTGGCATAGCGCATGACCACGCGGCAGCCGGCAGTGGCGTCGCCGGCGCCGCGCGCCGGTCCGGTCGCGGCCGGCGGCGCCGGCGCGGCGCGGTAGGCGGCGAGCACGTCCTCCAGCGTGCGGCGGTCGGTGCCGTCGCCCAGCTGGATGGTCAGCGCCGCCTGCGACAGCGCGCGCGCCTCGGCCAGGTCCAGCACGTCGTCGGCGGTCAGGGCCAGACGTTGCGCGAACTCGTCGTAGCGGGCGCGCCCGGTGACGAAGACGAGCTGGTCCTCCTTGAGGATGCCGCGGCGCCGATCGAACAGCTCGGCGAACACGGCCACCTCGAGCTGGGCGCTGGCATCGTCGATCAGCACCGCGCACATGCGGCCGCGCCGGGTGTTCTGCTGGCGCACGGACACGACGATCCCGGCGACGCGCACGCTCTCGCGCGCCTGCTTGAGGTCGGCCAGCCGCGTCGGCGCGATGCGGCGCGCCTCGGCGGCGCATTCGGTGAACAGGTGGCCGCTGAAGCAGAACCCCAGCGCCAGGCGCTCGTTGGCCAGGCGTTCGCGCTCGGCCCAGGGCGTCCAGGGAACGTCGGGCAACAGCGGCAACGCCGCGCCCGTGCCGGCGCCGCCGAAGAGGCTTTCCTGTCCGACGTGCGCCAGCGCCCGGTCCGCGTCCTCGAGCGTGCGCGCCAGCGCCGCCAGCAGCCGCGCCCGGTCGGGCTCGAGGCGGTCGAAGGCGCCGGCGCGGATCAGCGCCTCGATGACGCGGCGATTGACCTTGCTCTTGTCGACGCGCGCGCAAAAATCGGCCAGACCGGCGAACGGACCGGCGCGGCGCGCCTCGACGATGGCCTCGATGGCGGCCGCGCCGGTGCCCTTGATCCCGCCCAGGCCATACTGGACGGTGGCGGCGTCGGCCGGGACGAAGCGGTACTGGCTCACGTTGATGTCGGGCGCGCCGATCGTGATGCCCGAGTGGCGCGCGTCGGCGACCAGGTCCTGCACCTTCTCGGTGACGTCCATCACCACGGAGAGGTTGGCGGCGGCGAAGGCGGCGGGGTGATGCACCTTGCAGTACGCGGTCTGGTAGGCCACCAGCGCATAGGCTGCCGCGTGCGACTTGTTGAAGCCGTAGCCGGCGAACTTCTCCATCTGGTCGAAGAGCTCGGTCGCGGCGCGCTCCGGCACGCCGTTGGCGCCGGCGCCGGCGACGAAGATGGAGCGGTGCCGCGCCATTTCCTCGGCCTTCTTCTTGCCCATCGCGCGGCGCAGCAGGTCCGCGGCGCCCAGCGAATAGCCGCCGATGATCTGGGCGATCTGCATGACCTGCTCCTGGTAGACCATGATGCCGTAGGTCGGACCCAGGATGGGTTCCAGCCGCGCGTCGAGGTAATGGGCGCGCTTGCCGTGCTTGCGGTCGCAGAACTCGGGAATCAGCTCCATCGGCCCGGGCCGGAACAGCGACACCAGGGCGATGAGGTCGTCGAAGCGGTCGGGCCGGGCGCGCTTGAGCAGGTCGCGCATGCCGCGCGATTCGAACTGGAACACCGCGGTCGTGTTGGCCTGGCGGAACAGCGCGAAGGTGGCGGCGTCGTCGAGCGGGATCGCCTCCAGCGCGAGCGCATTGCCCGGGTCGAGCGCCCGCACGTAGCGCAGCGCCAGGTCCAGGATGGTGAGCGTGGTCAGGCCGAGGAAGTCGAACTTGACCAGGCCGACGGCCTCGACATCGTCCTTGTCGAACTGGCTGATCACGGCATTGGTTCCCTGCGCGCAATACAGCGGACAAAAGTCGGTGAGCTCGCCCGGCGCGATGAGCACGCCGCCGGCGTGCATGCCGACGTTGCGCACCAGACCCTCGAGCGGGCGCGCCAGCGCGATCAGGGCGGCGGCCTCCTCGTCGCCGTTGACGGCGGCGGCAAAGCCGGGCTCGTCCCGCAGCGCGCGGTCGAGCGTCCAGGGATCGGTCGGGTTGTGCGGGATCAGCTTGGAGAGCTGGTCGCACTTGGTGTACGGCAGGTCGAGCACGCGCCCGGCGTCGCGCACCACCGCCTTGGCGCCCAGCGTGCCGAAGGTGGCGATCTGCGCCACGGCCCGGGCGCCGTATTTCTTCTTGACGTAGTCGATGACGCGGTCGCGCCCGTCCTGGCAGAAGTCGATGTCGAAGTCGGGCATCGATACGCGTTCCGGATTGAGGAAGCGCTCGAACAGCAGGTCGTAGCGCAGCGGATCCAGGTCGGTGATGCCCAGCGAATACGCCACCAGCGAGCCCGCGCCCGAGCCCCGCCCCGGTCCGACCGGCACGCCGTTGGTCTTGGCCCAGTTGATGAAGTCGGCGACGATCAGGAAATAGCCCGAAAAGCCCATCGTGGCGATGGTCGTCAGCTCGGTGTCGAGGCGCGCGGCGTAGGCCGGCCGGCGCTCGTCGCGCTGGCCGGCGTCGGGGTAAAGGGCGGCCAGCCGGCGCTCCAGGCCGGCGCCGGCGAGCGCGCGGCAATGGTCGTCCAGGCTGGTGCCGGCGGGCGTGGGGTAGTCCGGCAGCCGCGGCTTGCCCAGTTCGAGCTCGAGATTGCAGCGCCGCGCGATCTCGACCGCATTGCGCAGCGCCGCCGGCACGTCGGCGAACAGCGCGCACATCTGCGCACTGGTCTTGAAGTACTGCTCCGGCGTGTAGTGGCGCGGCCGGCGCGGGTCGGCCAGCGTGCGGCCCTCGGCGATGCAGACCCGCGCTTCGTGCGCGCGAAAATCGTCGGCGTCGAGGAACTGCACCGGCTGGGTGGCCACCAGCGGCAGCGCCAGGCGCGCCGCCAGGGCGATGGCGGCCCGGCAATAGCTCTCGTCGCCCGGCCGGCCGGCCCGCTGCAGCTCGATGTAGAAGCGCCCCGGAAACTGCGCCGCCAGGCGCTCGGCCGCCGCCTGCGCCGGCGCCGGCGACGAGCCCGCCAGCAGCTGGCCGACCTCGCCGGCCGGACCGGCCGAGAGCGCGATCAGGCCGCGGGTGGCGTCCGCGATGAACCATGCGCCGCGCATCTCGGCGCGGTCGTGGTGCTGGTTCTCCAGCCAGGCGCGCGACAGCAGCCGGCACAAGTTGAGGTAGCCGGCGCGATCCTGCGCCAGCAGCGTCAGGCGGTACGGCTGCTCGCGATCGGCCTCGTTCGTGATCCAGGCATCGCAGCCGAGAATGGGCTTGAGCCCGGCCTTGCGGGCGGCCATGTAAAAGCGGATGGCGCCGAAGAGGTTGGCGTTGTCCGTCAGCGCCAGGGCGCCCTGGCCGTCGGCGGCCGCGCGGTGCACGACGTCGTCGATGCGGGTGACCCCGTCGGTGACCGAGAACTCCGAATGCAGGCGCAGATGGACGAAGGCGGGCGCGGATGTGTCATTCATGCGCAGATTCTATTCTGCGCCACGGCATTGCGGCCTGCTGATATACCATCGCGGCTTCGTGGACGGCCTGGCGCCGCTGCGCCCGCGCCGTAAAACCCCGGGCGCTGCGCGCCGGGCCGCCGCGCCGCCATCCAGGATCCCCGCCGTGGAGCTCAGCACCCCACTCGACGCCTTCAGCGCCATACTGCAGATCAGCCTGATCGACCTGCTGCTCAGCGGCGACAACGCGATCCTGATCGCCATGGCCTGCGCCGGGCTGGCGCCGGCCATCCGCCGCAAGGCCGTCATCCTCGGGACGGCCGCCGCGGTGCTGTTCCGCGTCATCCTCACGTTCGCCGCCACGCTGGCGCTGCGGGCGCCCTACCTCAAGCTGATCGGCGCGGCGCTGCTGATCCTGATCGCGATCGAACTGCTGGCCGGCGACCCGGCCGCGCGCGCCGGGGCGCGGCGGCGCGATGCCACGGCCGGAGTCTGGCGCGCGATCATGCTGATCGTCGTGGCCGATGCGGTGATGAGCCTCGACAACGTGGTGGCGGTGGCGGCCGCGGCCCAGGACAACCTGCTCTACCTGCTGATCGGCCTGCTGATCAGCGTGCCCATCCTGGTGTTCGCCAGCCTGATGGTCGCGCGCCTGCTCGACCTGCATCCGCTGCTGCTGGACGCGGGCGCGGCGCTGCTGGGCTGGATCGCCGGCAAGACCGCCGTCGCCGATCCGGCCATCGCCGCCGTGCTCAACACGCAGTCGTTCGGGCTGGTCGCCGCGGCACCGCTGCTGGGCGCGCTGTACGTCCTGTTGCAGGGGCAACGGCTGCGGACCGAGCGCGCCGGCGCCGCCGTGGCCGGCGCAGCGCCGGATGCGCCGGCGCGTCCGCCCCCCGGCGCTGCGCAGGCCGAGGCGACCGGGCCGGATGCGGCGGCGCTGCCGGCGGCGGGCGACGGCGGCAATGGATTGCTGCAGCGCTTCACGGCGATGGACATGACGATCATGGCAGGGGTCGCCGTGCCCCTGCTCGGCCTCATCGGCATGATCGTCTACCTGATCGTGCATGCCGTGAGCGGCCGTTGACCGGCGGCCGGCCCGTGTTGCGGCAGCGGGTATTTCGCGCCGGGCGTTCTTTCCAGGACCGTACTTCGTAGGACTACTTCGTAGGACAATAGCAAGATGGAAGCAGCAACGACGCAAGCGGCGCCACCGCCGCAGCAACCTGCCGGCGCGGCGCCGCACGCGTCCGGCGCCATCGCGCGCCTGGCGGCGGCGGCCAGCAGCATCCTGGCGTCGCTGGGCCTGCAGGGCAAGGGACGCGTCGTGGTCGCTGCGTTCTTCGGCGTCGGCTGGCTGCTGTCGGGGATCTACCGCGTCGAGCCCGATGAACAGGGCGTCGTGCTGCGCTTTGGGCGCCTGGTCGACGTGGTCGAGCCGGGGCTGCACTATCACCTGCCCTTCCCGGTCAGCCGCGTGCTGCTCCCCAAGGTGACCCAGGTGAACCAGTTGCAGCTCGGCGGTGCGGCCGAGTTCGCACCCGGCACCGCCGGCAACCTGGCGCCGGCGCCGGGCGCCGCGCCGGCCCCCGGCCCGGTGCGCGTCGATGCGGCCAACCAGATGGTGACGGGCGACGAGAACATCGTCATCGCCGAGTACGTCGTGTTCTGGCGCATCAAGAACGCCGAGGAATACCTGTTTCGCCTGCTCGACCCCAATGCCACGTTGCAGATGGCGGCCGAGAGTTCCATGCACGCCGTCATCGGCCGCTACCCGATCCAGGCGGCGCTGTCCGACAAGCGCCAGGAGATCGCCGACCAGGCCAAGTCGATGCTGCAGGATATCCTCGACCGCTATCACGCCGGCATCCTCATCACCCAGGTGCAGCTGCAGCGCGTCGACCCGCCGGCCGCGGTGATCGACGCCTTCAACGACGTGCAGCGGGCGCGCGCCGACCAGGAACGGGCGCGCAACGAGGCCGAGGCCTACGCCAACGACGTGCTGCCGCGGGCGCGCGGCGAAGCCGACCGCATGACGCAGGAGGCCAACGCGTACAAGGAGCAGGTGGTCAACGTGGCCCGCGGCGAGATCCAGAGCTTCCTGTCGGTGTACGAGACCTACCGCAACGCCAAGGACGTCACGTCCTGGCGCATGTACCTCGACAGCATGGACCAGCTGCTGCGCAAGTCCGGCAAGGTCATCATCGACTCCTCCGGCAAGGGCCTGGCGGGCGTGGTCCCCTACCTGCCGCTGGCCGAGGGGCGCGACAGGAACACGAATGCGGCGCCGGCGGCCGCGGGGGGCGCGCGATGAGCCGCGCGCGGCTGGGCGGCGCGATCGGGCTGGCGCTGGTGGTGCTGGCGCTGCTGTCGCTGTACACGGTGGACCAGACCGAGCAGGCGCTGGTCGTGCGGCTGGGCAAGCCGGTGGCGGTGGAGCATGACCCCGGTCTGCACGTCAAGGTGCCGTTCGTCGACGCGGTGATCTTCTACGACACGCGGCTGCTGCCGCTGGAGCCGCCGCTCGAGCAGATCATCCTGGGCGACCAGAAGCGCCTCGAGGTCCAGGTCTACGCCCGCTACCAGATCGCCGACCCGCTGCTGTACTACCAGTCGGTGCGCACCATGGAACAGGCGCGCTCGCAGCTCACGCAGATCGTCAGTTCGGCGCTGCGCCGCGCGCTCGGGCAGGTCATGCTGACGGCGCTGCTGTCGCCGCAGCGCATCGCGATCACCGACATCGTCCTGCAGGAATCGATCGCCAAGGCCAGGCCGCTGGGCATCACGGTGGCCGACGTGCGCATCCGCCGCGCCGACCTGCCGCCCGAGACCAGCCAGGCCATCTACGACCGCATGAAATCCGAGCGCCAGCGCCAGGCCAAGGAACTGCGCGCGCAGGGCTTCGAATGGGCGCAGCAGATCCAGTCGCGCGCCGACCGCGACCGCACCGTCATCCTGTCCGAAGCGCAGCGCCAGAGCCTGACGATCCGCGGCCAGGGCGATGCCGAAGCCAACCGCATCTACGCCCAGGCGTTCGGCCGCGACCCCAAGTTCTTCGCGTTCTACCGCGCGATGCAGACCTACCGCCAGGCGCTGGCCGATTCCAGCCCGACGCTCGTGCTGTCGCCGAACTCGGACCTGCTGAAGTACTTCGGCAGCGGCGCCCCGCGCGACGTGCATCCATGACGGCGCCGGCCGGGGCTCAGAACGGGTAGTCGATCCCGCTGAAGAACGCCAGCTTCTCGCGCCCGATGCCGATGTCGAGATAGCCGACGACGAACGGGCTGGCGACCACCCGCAGGCCCACGCCGGCCACCGGATGCAGGTGCGTGAGCGGGCTCTCGCTCATCGCCGAGAACACCTTGCCGGTATCGACGAACGGCGCCACTTCCAGGCGCAGGTCGGTCTTGAACATGCGCAGGGTCTGCACCCAGGTGCGCGCCTCGACGCTGGCGGCGAAGCTGTTGCGGTCGACGAAGCGGCCGGCGCCATAGCCGCGCAGCGGCTGCTGCTCGGCGATGATGCTGCGGTCCCCGCCCAGCTGCGAGTAGGCCCAAAATGGCGCGTCCGTATAACTGGGCATGTAGCGCAGCCCGGCGTGCACCACCAGCGTGAAGTCCGGTCCGGCCGGCGTGAAGACGGTGCCGTCGACGCCGTAGTAGGAATACGCGACGCTGCCGCCCAGCGCGCGCGTGGCAAAACCGGCGAAGCCGACCAGCCGCTGGCCGCTGCGCGGGATGTCGACCGAGTCGCGCGTGTCGTAGCTCAGCGTGAGCCGCTGCTGCACCTCGCTGGCATCGCCGATGCCGGGCAGGGTGGGATAGCGCATCTCGATCGACGGCAGGCCGTTGAGCACGCTTTGCTCGATCTCGGCGGTGTCCGCGCGCAGCAGGTAGGCCAGTTGCACGGCATGGGAGAAGTTGCGCGCCGCGGTGACCTCGATGCGGATCTGGCTGTTGATGAACGTGGTCTGCGCATCGAGCTGCGTGCGGTTGCCGAAGCCGTAGAAGCGCCCGGTGCCGCTGCGGTCGTACATGGCGTGCAGGATCCACGACCAGTCGGTGTCGCGGCGCAGGCCCAGGTCGTACTCGGCATCGAACTCGCGCTCCACCGTCTGCTTGGCGCCGCCCACCAGCGACCATTTCTCGTCGTCCGAGGGATTGCGGAACATGCGCCAGCGCGCGCCCCAGCCGAAGTACTGGCTGTGGATGATGTCGGGCGCCAGGATCTGGTTGATGTCGCCCTTGTCGTTGTTCGACAGCATCACCGGGATCAGGCCCAGGTTGACGCCGCTGTGCGGTGCGGTCTCGACCTCGGGGATGGGGATGAACGGCAGCGCATCGGGACGCAGCCAGTCGGGCCACCCGCCTGCTGCCGTGGGTGCCGCCGGTGCCGCCGCCGCGGAGGCGGCCGCGCCCGGATCCGATGGCGGATCGGCAGCCGCCACCGGCGCGCCGGCCGCCAGCGCAGCCGTTGCCAGCAGCCGCCGGGCGAGCGCCCGCTTGCGTCCGGCGGCGTTCACGCGGGTTTCAATGGGCGACGTCATGGATCACGTTGAACTGTACCGCGTCCGTGCGCACCCGGCCCGCGCGCATGCGCGCAATCCGGCCGGCCCGCATCGGCCGGGCGCTCAGGGCGCCGGCGCCGCGCCCGCGGCCGGGCGGCTAAGGCGCCCGCCTGGGCAATCGAGATGCTCCTGCACTGCCGTGCAGTGCGCGACCGAGACGCCATCGGTGCCGCGCGCGTCGATGGTCCAGCCGGCGCCGGCGCGCTGCAGGACGAGATAGCCAAAGCGGCCGCCATGGGCGACGAGATCGACCTGCACGCCCGGGGCCGAATCGTAGGTCGGCGCCAGGATGTCCGGCAATTCGGGCTCGAGAAGATCGCCGCCATGACCCGCCACCAGGGTCACCGGGTGGGCTGAACGAAAGCCGATGGCCTGGAAGGTGTGGACGTGGCCGTGCAGCGCCAGTTCGATGCCGTCCGGAAAGTAATGCGTTCCATTGCGGCTGCGCATCGGTCCGAGCAGCGCCGGCGTGCCGAGGCGGATATGGCCGGCGTGGTCCGGCGCAAAGCCCAGTACCGGATGGTGGCTGACGAAAATGGAATGCATCCCCGGCGCCGCGGCCAGCGTCGCCACCGCGTCCATGTCCTGCTGGTAGCGGGCAAAGGCGGCCGCATCGGCCGGCTTGTTCCGATCGAGCGGACGCGAGGCCCGCGCCGAGTCGAAGACGATCAGCTGCCAGTGGTCGCCCAGCGGGACCACGTAGGGGGGCGTGAAGTCGGCCTGCGCGTCCGCATCGGGGCGGTCGCAATTGCGCGCCGCCTCATAGGGCGCCGCATCCAGGTAGCGGAACCAGCCCTGCCCGGCACGGCTGCACATCTCGTGATTGCCCCGCGCCATGACCCAGGGCGCGGCAGCCAGCAGGTTGCCGGCCGGCACGAAGAAGTCCGCCGCCCAGGCGTCCGCGCCGTAGCCCCACGGGCTGCCGCCACAGGGGCGTCCCGGCGGGCACGCGTTCTCGCGATAGTGATAATCGCCCACGTGCACGACCAGGTCGGGGTGCTCGCGCGCCGCCGCGTCGGCCACGGCGTGAAAGGGCCACGCGCCGGTATCGGCGCAGTCCTGGTACGCGTTGTCCGCGTCCTTGATCCGGCAGCCGCTGTCGCCCAGCACGACGATGCGCCGTGCCTGCTGCGGCACCAGCGGCAGCGCACGGTCGCCGATGCGGGCGCAGGCGGCGCCGGCCGGCAGCGGCGCTTCGCAGACGCGCCCGGGAAAGACCGACGCCTTGCCCTGGCCGGCGCGCCGCGGCGCGGTGGCAGGCCCTGCCCGCACCTGCATCGGCAGCGAGCGGCCGTCGACCTGCAGCGCCGGGCACGTGTCGGCGGTGACCAGGGCCCGCGCCGTCGCCTGGCCGCCGGCGCCGATGACGACGTACGCGGCGTCGATGCGCTCTGGCGGCGGCGCATCCGGAGCAACGGGCGTGGCGCAGGCGGCCACCGTCAGTGCGGCCGCGGCGGCCAGCAGCACGCGCGGCGCGCCCGCGGCAACGCGCGCGGCCGGTACAACGAAGGACGTTTTCATACCCGCATTTTGCACTGCACCGGTCGCCGTCATCGTGACGGGGCCTTGACACGCCCGCCCGATACGCTCGATCCGCTCGATGGCCGGTGCGCGCCGGCCGTGCGATCGGCCGATCTGCCGGGGCGACCGGGTCCTTTTCCCTTTGCCCGGCCGCTTACGTCGACCTAATATCGGCTTTTGCATCCGGTCCGCGCACGGCGCGGTCCGCCAGCCAGCCAAGGATCCCGCAATGCACATGCACCTGCCAATGTATGTCTCCGTCGCCACCGAAGCCGATATTCCCGCCCTCTGTGGGCTGCTGGGCGAACTGTTCGCCCAGGAGAGCGAATTCACGCCCGACGCCGAAGCCCAGCGCCGCGGGATCGCGCGCGTCCTCGCCGACCCCGATGCCGGCACGGTGCTCGTGGCGGTCGAGGATGAGAAGGTCGTCGGCATGGTCAGCCTGCTGTACACGACGTCGACCGCGCTGGGTGCGCCGGTGGCGCTGCTCGAGGACATGGTCGTGACGCCGGCGGCGCGCGGGCGCGGCATCGGCACGATGCTGCTGCAGGGCGCCTACCAGGCGGCGCGGATGCACGGCTGCCGGCGCATCACGCTGCTGACCGACGCGGATAACGCCGCGGCCCAGCGGTTCTACGCGCGTCATGGCTTCCAGCGCTCGCCGATGGTGCCGCTGCGCATCGCGCTGAACTGAGCCCGGCACTGCGGGGACCGACGTTGAACGCGACCCGCCTGCTGGTGCTCTGCGGCAGTTCGCGCGCCGGATCGCTCAACCGCAAACTCGCCGCCTGCGCGGCCGAGGTGGCCCGCGCCGCCGGCGCCGACGTCGGCGAGCTGGACCTGCGCAGCCTGGACCTGCCCGTCTACGACGGCGACCGGGAAGCGTCCTTGGGCATTCCGCCGGGGGCGCAGCAGTTGCGTGGCGCCATCGAAGCCAGCGACGCAGTGCTCATCGTCACGCCGGAGTACAACGGCTTTCCGCCGCCGCTGCTCATCAATGCCTTCGACTGGATGTCGCGCATCGCGGCGGCCGACGGCGCGCCGGCAGGGCTGGCCGCCACCGCCAACAAGCCGGCCGGACTGCTGGCGGCATCGCCCGGAGCGGGCGGCGCATTGCGGTCGATGAACTTCCTGCGCCAGTACCTGCAGATGGCCTTCGCCATGATCGTGGTGCCGCAGCAATTTGCCCTCGGGCGCGCGCATGAGGCCTTCGATGATGCGGGCCGCCTCAAGGAGCCGCGTGCCACGCAGGCCGTCGCCGGCGTGGTCGCTGCCCTGATGGCGCTGGCACGGGCGGTGCAGATGGCCCGTTGACGGCCCCGGCCGCGTTGGTGGGCGTTTACACCATGCCTGGCGGGGACCTTTGCGCGCGAACAGCGTAATAGATCAAGCCGACGCGCAATAGCGCTGGGGGCCGGCGCCGGCATCGCCTACGATGGCGACATGGATGCCCGGACGATTCGCCGGCGGGCGTCACCGCAACCGAGGAGCAGCCCCATGAACAATTCCTGGATCGTCCTGGCCAACGCGGCGCGTGCCCGCATCTTCGAGCGTGACCCGCAGGGCCACCGCCTGGACGAGGTTGCCGACCTGGTCCACAGCCAGAGCCGCGAGCACGGGCGCGACCTCGAGACCGACCGTCCGGGGCACGCGCAAAAGGCCCACGGCGACGCCGGGCACGCCGGCACGGCCTTCGAACCGCATACCGATGCCCGGCGGCGCGAGCATGTCGCCTTCGCCCTCGAGGTATCGCATTACCTGGAGCAGGCGGTGGCGCAGGGCCGGTGCGCGGAAATCGCGCTGATCGTCTCCGATCCGTTCCTGGGCGAGCTCAAGTCCCACCTGGGCACGGCAAGCCGGCGCGTCGTGCACGCCATCGTGCCGCGCGACCTGACCAGCTTTGCCGGAGCCGATCTCACCTACCGCGTGAACGAGGCGCTGGGCCAGGTACGGCACTGAGCTGCAGCACCCGCGCCGCAATACGGTCGATGCCAGGGCGCGCGCCGTCGCTGCCCTGCCGGCGCCATTGAGCGGCCCCGGCATGCGGCGCCAGCCCTAGCCGCCTTCGCGCTCGGGCGTCGAACGGATGCGGTGGATCGCCAGGTCGGCCCCTTCGTATTCCTGTTCTGCGTTCAGGCGCAGGCCCACCGTCAGCTTCAGCCCGCCGTAGACCAGCGCCGATCCGCCGAGCGCCGTGGCGATCCCGGCGCCGGTCATCAGCACCTGCGGCATCAGCGCCACGCCGCCCGCGCCCCCGAGCGCGGGGTTGCCGAAGATGCCCGCGGCGATGCCGCCCCAGGCGCCGCAGATTCCGTGCAGCGGCCAGACGCCCAGAACATCGTCGATGCGCCAGCGGTTCTGCGCCAGCGTGAACATCACCACGAACAGGGCCCCGGCGATCGCCCCGACGGCAAGCGCGCCCAGCGGCTGCATGACGTCGGAGCCGGCGCACACCGCGACCAGGCCGGCCAGCGGACCGTTGTGTACGAAACCCGGGTCGTTGCGGCCGACCACGAGGGCGGCGAGCGTTCCGCCCACCATCGCCATGAGCGAGTTGACGGCGACCAGGCCCGAGATCCTGTCGAGCGTCTGCGCGCTCATGACGTTGAAGCCGAACCAGCCGACGCACAGTATCCAGGCGCCCAGCGCCAGAAACGGAATGGACGACGGCGGGTGCGACGCGCCCACGCTCTTGCCGACGTAGCGGCCGCGCCGGGCACCGAGCAGCAGGACGGCCGGCAGCGCGACCCAGCCGCCGATGGCATGCACGACGACCGAGCCGGCGAAGTCGTGGAATTCGGCGCCGTACCGGGCGTGCAGCCAGTCCTGTATGCCCAGCGCGTGGTTCCACGAAATCCCCTCGTAGAACGGGTAGACGAAACCGACGATCAGGAAGCTGGCCAGCAACTGGGGCGCGAAGCGCGCGCGCTCGGCGATCCCGCCCGAGACGATCGCCGGAACGGCGGCGGCAAAGGTCAGCAGGAAGAAGAAGCGCACCAGTTCATAGCCGTTCTTCTGGCCGAGAACATCCGCGCCGGAGAAGAAATGCACCCCGTAGGCGATGCCGTAGCCGATGAAGAAATACGCCAACGTGGAGACCGAGAAATCGCACAGTATCTTGACCAGGGCGTTGACCTGGTTCTTCGCGCGCACCGTCCCGAGTTCCAGGAACGCGAAGCCGGCGTGCATCGACAGCACCAGGATCGCCCCGAGCAGAAGGAAGAGAACGTCGTTCCCGGACCGCAGATCGTGCATGTTGTCGCCTCGGATTTTCCAAGAGCGCGCCGGATTGGATCCCGGGCGCAGGGGCGGTGCGGGCGGCGGTGAATATCGTTCGATTTATCCCGCCCGGTGCACCAACTGGGTGCGGAGTCTAGCCTACCGACGGCAAGCACGCGCCGGTACGGATGGTGACCGCGAGCGCGCCCCGCCGGGGCAAGCGGCGGCCGGCCTGCCCGCTGCGCGCCGCGAGGCGTCGATGGCCGCGCCGGCGCCAGCCGCGTCGCTGTCGAAGACCAGGACTCGCTCGGCGCAGTCTTCGTTGAAGATCGCCCGGGCCGTATCCCAGAGTTACCCGCAGCGCTTGCCGTCCGGCAGCAACCGATTTCCGTAGAGAATAGCGCCGCGCGAAATCATGGTCGTGAACAGGAACGGACGGGGCATGGACATTCAGCCATGCAACGACGTGTCCGTCGGGCGTCGCCGTCAGCTGCGAAAGGAACCAGGTCCGATCATCATGCCTCACGCGCTCTTTTCCGCCCTCGCCAGAAGAACTCTAGGCATCAAGTCGCTTGGAACTGGGCTCGAGTATCCAAGCAATCTGCTCTTCATTGGTAGAAATGTTACGGTTGATCCAAGCGGCCCTGGTGATTTCAAGCAAATCGCTATCGTTGGTGGTCTAGAGGGAAATTCAACGTGAATATCGTCGATTTCACTGAGGGGTATGCGTTGTTCGTGCTTTCCCTTTCGCACGACAATTGCGTCACCGCAGTCGAAAACTTCACTGGCCTGATTACGCCGAAAACGGCCCCGCCCAAACTGGCTTGATTACGCCGAAAACAAAAGGCCTGATTACGCCGGAAGGTGACAGCATCCGGAAGCGACCGCTTTTCGGCGCCGAAAATGCCCGAGTTGCCGGTTGGGATTTAACGTGCGCGCGTGCGTGCCGTTCTCGCAGCGTCGCCCGCATGCGCTGCCACGTAGGCATCAAGAAGACGGCGGATCATCCGTTGATACTGCGTGTCACCCTTTGCGGCCACGGATTTAAAGAAGTCGACGCTCTTCTTGCTGAGCATGATTGTGACCTTCACATCTTCGTCACGAAATGCCAGTTCCTCAGGAGAAGGCAGGAAATCGCGAATAACCTTGGGCTCGCCAATCGGTTCATTCGTGTATTTGATTTTCGCGCTCATAGATCGCCTTTCCCTTCCTCCAGTATCCGGCACCAATAATCCGTACCACGCCAGAGCGGTACGTAAACCGAACCGTCAACACGCCGTCGGCGACAAGACCAAAACAAAAATATCTCTGCTCCTTGGCACTGCTGTGTCTCGTATCCTCGGCAATGACACGATGCGGATCCGCAAAAGCATGTTGTGCCAATACAAATGGCACGCCGTGCTTATCTTGGCTTTCCGCGTCCTTGCGCTTATCCCACTCGAAACTCGGAGTAGCCATGCCCGAATTTTAGCCCAAAGTGCCATATCGTGATATGGTCATCTATATGGGTTACTGTCGCCCCGAATCCACTTATCGCAAACAGGGGCAATGCGGACCCGGTGTCGGATTGCCGTTACCGACCGCGTCGCGCCCATGTCGACCCTGAGCTGACTTCAGGACATGTTCGCTATCCGGCGAACAGAAAATTTCAGCGAAATTCAGTCCACGGTCAGGCGACCTGTCGCGCTTTCACAAATTCAATGAACGCGCGCAACGGCGCCGGTACATGGCGGCGACCGGGGTAGTAGAGGAATGGTCCGGCGAATGGTTGCCACCAAGCCTGGAGCAACGGCTCCAGTGCCCCGCTGGTCAGGTGCGGTCTCAGCCAATCCTCAAACAAGTGGATGACACCGCAGCCGGCGAGCGCTGCGTCGACCGCTAGGTCAACTCCTCCACTTATTCGCACGATCAGCGGGCCACCCGCGTCCACCGTCACCAGTTCTCCTTTTCGTTGGAATTCCCATGCCGGCATCGCGCCGCTGGCGAAACGACCGCGCAGACAAGCGTGTTGCAGCAGATCGCGCGGGTGAGCGGGTCGACCATGCGCTGCGAGGTAGCTGGGAGCAGCCGCGGTGGCCATGCGTTGCTGCCGCGGGCCAATGGGGACGGCGATCATGTCCTGCTCCAGCCGCTCTTCGTAGCGGATGCCAGCGTCGCAGCCTGCCGCGAGCACGTCGACGAAACTCTCTTCGACAACGACGTCAAGGCGGATTTCGGGATATGCGGCCAGGAATTGAGGCACCAGCGCCGGCAGAACCAGACGCGCCGCGCTGGCAGGAACGTTGAGCCTCAGCGTGCCGAACGGGCGGTCACGAAAGCCGTTGACCACGTCCAACGCTGCCTCGACCTCCACCAGCGCTGGTCCGAGACGGTCCAGCAGCCGGGCACCAGCTTCGGTGGGTACCACGCTGCGAGTGCTGCGATGAAGCACCCGAACTCCAAGCTGCGCCTCCAGCCGGCGAATCGCCTCACTCAGGCTGGATGCGCTGACGCCGCCAGCGCGTGCCGCTTCACGAAAACCACCGGCGCGCGCCACGGCAACGAAGGCGGCCAATTCGCCGAGCTGTTTTGCCATCAGTCTCTCGGGTCGTTCGGTTCTTTGCACGACCCGTACGGATTGCACCCTCTTATCATACGCAGCAAGCATGCCTAAAGTGCGCTTCTTTTGAAAGGAGCGCTCATGAATCCCATCGAAGAGGAAGCCCGATTCCAGCTAGGCAGCCGCCGCGTGAATCGCGTCGGTTTCGGCGCAATGCAGCTTGCCGGCCCCGCAGTCTTTGGGCCACCCAAGGACAGGGCAGCGGCGCTGGCGGTGTTGCGCGAGGCTGTGGAGCGCGGCGTCGATCACATCGACACCAGCGACTTCTACGGCCCACACGTCACCAACCAGATCATTCGGGAGGCGCTGCACCCCTACAGTGACACGCTCGTCATCGTGACCAAGATCGGCGCAAAACGCGGCTCGGACGCTTCGTGGATTCCGGCGCTGTCGACGGCAGAAATTACGCAGTCAGTGCATGACAACCTGCGCCATCTCGCTGTGGACGTCCTGGACGTGGTGAACCTTCGCAGCATGCTAGGAATCCACGGTCCGGCGGAGGGCTCGCTGGAAGAGCCACTGACTGCGCTGGCAGAGCTGCAGCGAAAGGGGTTGATACGCCATATCGGCCTGAGCAACGTGACGACGCGGCAGGTCCAAGCGGGGCGGCAGATCTGCGCGATTGCCTGCGTGCAGAACCACTACAATCTCGCGCAGCGGAAAGACGACACCCTGATCCAACAACTAGCGGCCGAGGGCACTGCCTACGTGCCGTTTTTCCCGCTCGGCGGCTTCACGCCATTGCAGTCGAATATATTGTCGCAAATTGCTGTCCAAGTTAATGCGAGCGCCATGCAGGTGGCGCTCGCGTGGCTGCTGCAACGTTCGCCGAATCTGCTGCTCATACCAGGTACCTCGTCGGTCGAGCACTTGCGCCAGAACCTAGCAGCGGCAGATTTGAAGCTGCCCGCCGATTCAGTCGCGCGTCTGGACACGATCGCAAGCGGCCTGACAACGCACTGAGTGTCGTGTGGCTGGCGCCGCGGATGGATTGAATGTCCGCATTGGGGATAGGCGACCGACTCCTTCGTGGTCCGGTCCTGGCCGCGACCGCCAAGCGGCGACGACCGCTTCGCTATATTGCCGAGGACCGGTGTCGTGGGCAAGGGAGACATCCCGCCGCCCAATGACCGCTACCGGTGGAACTGCGGAACTCGCCGATTCGCCCCGTTACCGACCGGTTCGCGGCCGTGTCGACCGATACCGGCTGTGCCGGTCTGCGCAAACCGACAACTTTCACTTCGCGATACCGGACAAACACCGACCGCGCTGCCTGCAATCCGTTCGACCACCCCGTCGGGCCTTAGAGGTCGCATAGTGCGACCTCAAAGCGGCAAATTCCACGTCATCGAGCTGAAACATGAAAGCCGCCGGGATCCTGGCCGCATGTCGCTTAGCCGCTTCGTTGAATCGTGGGGTGGGCACACCGTATAGATAAAGCGGCCAGGTCCGAATCGAATAGAACGCGGATACCCCGCACCACATGGATGCGCAGCACAATGGCCTCCACGGCTATTGTGGCGTTGGCCATGGTTCCTTCTCCTGATCTGAAGATGAACCATCACCTCTACCCGTACGCCACCACACTCGAACTACCAGGGCTGGTAGCCCTGCGAACGCTGCCGGTGAAACTGCGGACTTCGTTGGTTCACACCATGGACGGGCGCGTCGCGGTGGTCGCGACCCGTTGCCGCCGAGCGCGAACGTCTAGTCTCGGGCATCCAGGCCTACTACGATGCTGGGAACGCCACGACTGAGGAGACCAACGAATGAACATCACGTATGGCCTAGAACCCGATTTGTCAGCCGAGAACTTTCAAGCGGTGCTGCATTCATCGACGCTCGCAGAAAGACGCCCGGCCGAGGACATGCCACGTCTTGAAATGATGTTGCGGCAGGCGGATTTGATCGTTACCGCTCGCCATGAAGGGCGCTTGATCGGCATTTCCAGGGCAATTACGGATTTCGCTTACTGCTGCTACTTGTCTGACTTGGCAGTCGATGTTGCCTATCAACGCCAAGGTGTCGGGAGGCAGTTAATAACAGAAACGCACCGCGCGGCTGGCGTCATGACGACTCTGATACTGGTCGCTGCACCAGCAGCGGAAATGTACTATCCAAAAGTAGGAATGCAACCGGTACGAAGCGCTTGGGCAATTCCACGGTCAACATAAGTAGAGTGAATTTCTGGAGGTCGGCATTACCGCGCCGCCCCCCAGGCTATCGAACAACCGCTCCTGGCCGACAGCGGCGGACACCGTTACATTGCAATTTTCCCGTCGACATCGTGATCGCGGCTGAAGCTCAGCATTGACGCAATGCCCCGCGCGCCCGCAATCCTCAATTCAATTGAAGACTACTTTCCGCCCGCCGCCTTGACCGTCAACGCCGCCATCACAGCGGCTTTCTTCTCTGGGGTGCATTGATCGTAGAGCCGGCCGAATGCCTCCAGCCGTACTGTTTCCTCCCGGCATCGCCGATCACCTTCCGCGCTCCGGCGTCGAGTGGGAACAGCGTATTGGCCTTGCTGAGCAGCCTGCTCAGCGCGTCCGCACCTGCGCCGGCGTGGGCCAGCGCCGCCTGTCATCTTCCGGCACATAGGCGCCATTTCGTTTTCGGCATATAGGAGCCAGCAGATTTTCGGCATATAGGCGCCAGTGCGTTTTCGGCACATAGGAGCCAGGCCGTTTTCGGCATATAGGAGCCACCAAGGGGGAACCGGGCGTCTCGATTGAAGCCGGTCCCACGCATACCCTGCGGATTCAAACCGCGGGAGGTGCGATGGGACGAAGGAGAATCGAGATGTTTCAGTACCGATCGGTGCTGGTGCGGCTGCGCCGCGGCGAGTCCGACCGCGAGGTCGCGCGCGGCAAGAGCATGGGTCGGCGCAAGCTGGCCGCGTTTCGGGACGTGGCCGCCGCCCAGGGCTGGCTCGATCCACTGTCGCCCATGCCCGAGGACGCGGCAATCGTCGCCGCATTGGGGCCGCCCAAGCGGCCGGCGAGCACGGTTTCCTCGTTGGAGCCGCTGCGGTCGATCGTCTCCGAGTGGCTCGAGCAGGGCGTTCAGGGCACGACGATCCACGGCGCCTTGAAGCGCAACCACGGCTACGGCGGCAGCTATTCCTCGGTGTACCGGCTGGTGCGCTCGATCCTGAGTGCCCGGCCGCCGGAGGCGACGGTGCCGCTGCTGTTTGCCCCGGCCGAAGCCGCCCAGGTGGACTTCGGCGCTGGGCCCATGCTGGTCGACCCGGCCGGCGTGCTGCGGCGCACCTGGGCGTTCGTGATGACGCTGTGCTTCTCGCGTCACCAGTACGTCGAGTTCGTCTGGGATCAGGCGGTGCCGACCTGGCTCGGCTGCCACCGCCGTGCCTTCGAGTGGTTCGGCGCCGTGCCCCAACGCCTGATCATCGATAACCCCAAGGCGGCCATCACCCGGGCCTGCCGCACCGACCCGCTGGTGCAGCGCGCCTACGAGGAGTGCGCCGAGGGCTATGGTTTTAAGATCGATCCGTGCCCGCCGCACGACCCGCAGAAGAAGGGCATCGTCGAGGCCGGCGTCAAGTACGTCAAGGGCAACTTCCTGCCGCTGCGCAGCTTCCGCGACCTGGCCGATCTCAACGCCCGGGCGCGCATCTGGGTGATGGAGGAAGCCGGCCGCCGCATCCACGGCACGACCCGCCGGCTGCCGCTGGATCTGTTCGAGGTCGAGCGGCCGCTGCTGCAGGCCTTGCCGCCCGTGGCCCCGGACCTGGGCAGCTGGCACCGGGTGAGCGTGCACCGCGATTGCCACGTCGCGCATCAGCGCATTCTTTACTCGGTGCCCTTTGCCCTGGTGGGCAAGACGCTGTGGCTGCGCGCCACCGACAGCACGGTGAGCGTCTTCGAGGACCACCGCCTGGTGGCCACCCACCCGCGTGGCCGCCACCATGGCGAGCGGCGCACCGTGCGCGATCACCTGCCGCCCAAGGCCGCCGCGTTTCTTGCCCACGACCGCGCCTGGTGTCTGCTGCAGGCTGGCAGGATCGGACCGGCCTGTGCCGAACTCATCGAGCGGCTCCTGAGCGATCGGCTCCTGGAACGGCTGCGCGCCGCCCAGGGCGTCATCGCTCTGGAGAAGCGCTACGGCCCGACACGCGTCGATGCCGCCTGCGCCCGGGCGCTGTTCCACAACAGCCCGTACTACCGCACCGTCAAGACCATTCTGGCGGGCAACTTCGACCAGCAACCGCTGCCCACCGCCGCGGCAATCCCCGCCGGCGTGCACGGCGCCGCCGGCCGTTTCGTTCGCTCCGCCGACAGCTTGTTCAACCCCGACGCCGACGCGCGTCACTAACCTGCAAGGAGATGCTCCATGGCAACCGCCACCACCAATCCACTGTCGCCGTCCCCGGCGCTCACCCCGCACCTCAAGCAACTGCGCCTCTCGGGCATCCTCGATTCCCTGGAGGCACGCAACCGCCAGGCCATCGAGGCCAAGATGGCCTACACCGAGTTCCTGGCTCTGCTGATCCACGACGAGGTCGCTCGGCGCGAGCAAAAGAAGTTCGACACCCGGCTGCGCCGCGCGGCCTTCCGCGCCAGCAAGACGCTCGACCAGTTCGAGTTTGATCGGCTGCCCCAGCTCAACCGCGCCCTGGTCCATGACCTGGCCACCGGCCGGTACCTCTCCGAGCGCGCGCCTATCCTCATCGTCGGCCCCTGCGGCACCGGCAAGAGCCACCTCGCCCAAGCCCTCGGGCACTGCGCCGTGCGCCAGGGCGTGGACGTGGCCTTTAGCACCAGCGCCCAGCTCGTCGCGTCCTTGAACGCCGCCCGCGCCACCGGCGCCTACGAGCGCAAGCTCACGCAGCTGGCACACGTCCCGTTGCTCATCATCGATGACTTCGGTTTGAAGCCCCTGCGCCCGCCCGCCGACGAGGATCTGCACGAGCTCATCGCAGAGCGCTACGAAACGGCCTCGACCATCGTCACCAGCAACCTCGACCTCACCGAATGGGACCAGGCCTTCCCGTCTAACCGCTTGCTCGCATCGGCAACCTTGGATCGGCTACGCCACAACGCCTACTGCCTCGTTCTCGACGGCCAGTCCTATCGCAGCCCGCGACAGCCAGCCCCAGCAACGCGCAAGCGCCTTGCCAACGAGGTCGAAACCGTACATTCTTGAACCCTCAGTGACGTCCGTTTCCCCGGCCGTGGCTGGCGCCTATATGCCGAAAATGCCCGGCATGAACACCGCCCGCGCCCGCGCGGCGTACAGGTCCAGCGTATCGACGTGGAAGCGGCCCTCCTCGTCGCTTACCATCACGTTGACCTTGAGCACGCCCACCGCCAGGTTCTTGGGCAAGCCGCGCACCCGCCAGCGGCGCGCATCCTTGCCCTGCCCGAAGACGAGCACCACCTCGCGCTCGCTCACCTGGGCCGGCGCATCAACGGCCGGCGCGCACGGCACCACGGCCGCCGGCAGCGCGGGCGCCTCTTCTTCCTCGCCCCCTTCCTTAGCAGCCGGTTCTTCGGCGCGCACCGCATCGGCGGCTAAAGAGGAAGGCTCGGCAATGCAAGGCGCAACGGTCGGCCCAATCGTCGCCGCTATCTCGACCACCGGCTCAGCCGCCGAGCGCTGCGGCGCCGCTCCCTTGCCCAGCCACTGGGCCTTGCGGATCAGCAAGCCCAGGCTCTTGGCCGCAGGAGTCACCTTGCCCGCGTACTCGTTGGCATCCATCCCCTTGGGGAACAGCACCCGGAAGCAGTCGATACCGAGGGCCAGCAACCGCTCGGCAAGCTTGGCCGCTCCCCGCTCGCCCGCGTCGTCGCGGTCGAACGCGATCAGCACCCGGCGCACGCCCGAGGCGCCGATCGCCTCGACCAGATCATCGGTCACGCCCTCCACCCCATAGGCGCTTGTCACGTTCCGATACCCCGCGCACCAGAAGGTGAGCGCATCGATGAGCGCCTCGCATACGATCAGCTCATCGGCAACACCGGGCGTGAACGCCGCGCGGTTGAAGAGCCCCCGCCGCGGCCCCGGCAGGTACAGGTGCTTCGGGGTGCCGGCCCGCAGGTTGTCCAGCAGCTTTCTGCCGTAGAGGTTCACCACTCGGCCGTCGGCGTCGAACAGCGGCACGATCAGCGAACCGTTCAAGTGCTCGTGCCCGCTCTCGCGATAGACGCCGATACGCTCCAGACGCGCGCGGATCTCGGCGCCGGCCTTGCGGCTTTTCTCGGGCAGGCGCAACCCAAGCGTGCGGTTGGCGTACCCGAGCTGCAAGCTGTCGATGGCCGCCATCGCCGCGCTACCCGTGATGCCGCGCGATTCCAGGTACGCCAGCGCCTCGGGCGCTTGCTTGAGCGTGGCGTGGTAATAGGCGGCGACCTGGCCGAGCAACTGCGTGTCGTCGGCATCGAACGCGATCGGCGCCGGCAGGCTGCGCTGGCGCGCACCCGTGGCGGCTGGGCAGGAAGGCAGCCCCTCGCGCAGCAATTCGACCGCATGCCTAAAGCTCACGCCCCGGCTCTTCATCACCCAGTCGATCGGCCCGCCCCCGATGCCGCAGCCAAAGCAGTGCCACAGGTTCTTCGCGGGCGTCACCACCAGGCTCGCCGTGTCGTCCTCGTGGAACGGGCAGCGGCCCACCAGATCCTTGCCGCCGCGGCTTCATGTCGATTCCAGAAGTCTCGCACCAGGCGCTCGACCGACACCTCGCTTCTTAGCCGCTCGATTTCGCTCTCGGGGATGCGTGCCATGGGGTCTCCAGTAAAAAATCTGTTGACGCCACTATATACGGTTACGGTATATTCCTACAAGCCGGTTGTCGGATCGGCAATAGCATGGGTGCACCCCCCTTCGAGAGGCGCCCATGTCCAAGCGGAAGACGGATGTGATCGAGAACTTTGGTGAACGACTGGCCCAACTGCGCAAGGCCGCCGGCTACACGCAGGTGGAGCTGGCCGCCGAGGTGGGCATCACCCAGCGCATGGTGGCCTACTACGAGGTGCCCGACGCGCAGCCCCCCGCGCATCTGCTGCCGCAGATCGCCCAGGCGCTGGGCCTGAGCGTGGACGTGCTCCTCGGCCTGGCCCAACCGCGCCGGCCCAAGAGAATCGCCACCAATCGGCTGGAGCGGCGCCTGCTGGAGATCGACAAACTCAACCCCAAGGCCAAGCGCCAGCTCACCCAGCTACTCGATACCTTCATCGAAGGCGAGAAGCTCAAGCGCCGGGTCGGCACCAGCAATGCCGGCTAAGAAGATGGCCACCGCCGATGTGGCCGTGTTGCTGCCGCGCATCGAGAGCCGCATCCTCGTCGTGCGCGGCCTCAAGGCGATCATCGACGCCGATCTGGCCGCGCTCTACGACGTGCCGACCAAGGCGCTCAACCAGGCCATCAAGCGCAATGCCGAGCGGTTCCCGCAGGATTTCATGTTCCAGCTCACCGCCGAGGAGAAGACCCAGGTGGTCACAAACTGTGACCACCTCCAGCGGCTGAAGTTTTCCAAGGCGCTGCCCTGCGCCTTCACCGAACACGGCGCCATCCAGGCCGCCAACGTCCTGAACTCGCCACGCGCCGTCGAGATGGGTATCTACATCGTGCGCGCATTCGTCCGACTCAAGGAAGCCGCGGCCACCCACGCCGACCTGGCCAGGCGTCTGACCGAACTCGAAGACAAGACCGAAGGGCTCGCCTTGTCGCACGACACCTTCAGCCGCAACACCCGCACCCAGCTCAAGCAGATCTTCGACGCCCTGCGCGAGTTGATGGTCCCGCCCGATCCGCCCAAGCGACCCATCGGGTTCATCCACCCGACGGAGAAGAAGTCCGGCAGCTAAGCCCCGGCTCCTTCCCCGTCGCTGCACCCCGGCGGCTGAGCGCACCGCGCCCAGCCTTGGGGGAGCACTTCTTTTTCCAACAACCCACAGCCAACTATGTGGTCGCAATTTGCGACCACATCGAGCTTGGCCACGGGGTACGCGTAATACAAGTACCGGCGACAGCCATATCCTGCACTCGCCTCAACCACCGCCGCTTTCTTGGAAATTCCAAGGATTCTGTGGAATTTCCACAGAATCGCACGGCCCACCCTGCACTCGTCTCCACCGCCAGCTTCTTGGAATTTCCAAGAAACGGCACGATGTCCAGATTTTTGTGTGATCGAGCCATACTTCCGAGAAGGAGGATGGTATGGCGATCAAGAAGGAGGTGGTGGACGAGCTGCTAAAGGACGCTGATCCTAAAGCGGTTTTTTCCAATGACGGTTTGCTAACCGAGATCAAGAAGGCCCTGGCGGAGCGCATGCTCAATGCCGAGATGGACGAGCATCTGGATTCGGAAGCAAGCGCGGAGGCCGGTCCGACTGGGAACCATCGTAACGGCTACAGCAAGAAGACGGTGATCACGGACACGGGCCAGGTTGAACTGGAGATCCCCCGTGATCGGCACGGCACTTTCGAGCCTCAGCTCATTGCCAAGTACAAGCGCCGCTTTCCCGGCTTCGACGAGAAGATTATCTCGATGTACGCCCGCGGCATGAGCGTGCGCGATATCCAGGGGCACTTGCGGGAGCTCTACGGCATCGAGGCCTCGCCCCAGCTCATTTCCACGGTCACGGACGCGGTGCTCGAGGAGGTCGGTCGCTGGCAGGCGCGCCCCCTCGATTCGCTCTACGCGCTCGTGTTCTTCGATGCCTTGCGGGTAAAGATGCGCGACGAAGGGGCCGTGCGCAACAAAGCCGTCTACCTGGCCATCGGTGTGACCCCGGACGGCCGCAAGGACGTGCTGGGCATCTGGATCGAGCAAACCGAGGGCGCCAAGTTCTGGATGCGCGTCATGACGGAACTGAAGAACCGCGGCGTCAGCGACATCCTGATCGCCGTCGTCGACGGGCTCAAGGGCTTCCCCGACGCGATCAACGCCGTGTTCCCGCTGACCCAGGTGCAGACCTGCATCGTGCACCTGCTGCGCAATTCCATGGAGTACGCCGGCTGGAAGGATCGCAAGCCGGTTGCAACGGCGCTCAAGGCCGTCTATCGGGCCACCGACGCCGAGGCCGCCGCCCTTGCCCTGACCGAGTTCGAAGACGGCACCTGGGGGTGCAAATACCCGGCCATAACGGCATCTTGGCGGCGCAACTGGGCTGAGGTCATTCCGTTTTTTGCCTACCCGATGGATGTGCGCCGGATGATCTACACGACCAACGCCATCGAGGCGCTGAACAGTTCAATCCGCCGATCGGTGCGCGCCCGCGGGCACTTCCCCAGCGACGAGGCTGCCATGAAGCTGATCTGGCTGCAGTTGCGGGAAATCACCAAAGAATGGAAGATGCCCGCACGGGAATGGCACGCTGCACGAGCCCAATTTGCGCTGATCTTCGGCGAACGGTTCGAAACCAATCAATAACTCAACCGGCTCGATTCACACAAAATTCCTGACAGTCCCCCCGGGGCGATTCACCGGCCCACTGCAAAGCATTAGAAGATTTCAGCTCCGCAGTCGCGATCCACTTGGGTTGACAGCTTCCTCGTCCTTTCGAGTTGGATAGAAAACCTTCTTGTCCTCCAATTCGTAGAACAGAATCCCGTGAATCCCATTCGCATCCTTCTTCTTGATTCGTCGTTGCCAAATATTTGCAAACACGGCATCGAGCCTCACGCGATCTCCCGACTCGTAAACCTCATCGATAAAGGCAATATCGATCCCATCAGGAAAGACGAGTGCAAACTCTTCTTCCGTGGCTGCGAAGATGTCATAGACACAATTCCTCGCACCATCAATTATCTGGATGTTCTTCATCGCGATTAAGGTTTCGGTGGGTACACATTCCGATATCCGCCACCCGGTGTCTGAACATCCCAGTGTGGGCCACCGTGCGCCGTCCCGCCTTGCCCCGTTGGAACCCACACATCGCCGTTGCCGTCTTGCCAACCGTTCCCACTTCCATTAGGGTTGGGGACCCAATTCGGACCACCCTTGGGATCGGAATAGTCTGGACTTCCAGTCCCCGCCGCCCCAGGATAGCCTGGCGCTTTCGGTCCGTCGGAAGGGTAAGCATTGTCAGGCGGCTTCGCATTCGTAATGAAGTCGTAAATGTCCTGAGCGCCGCCCGCAATGAACCCGCCAATTCCTCCGACTGCAGCTCCAAGACCTACCTCCGCCGGAATCAGTGGCGCATTCACGCCCACCGTTGCTAACGTCGCGACAGCAGCACCGGCTTCGGCTGCGACGACTCCCCCAGCTGCGCCGGCTGCACCCCAAACAAACGCACACAGAGTGTGACCGCAGTAGTTAAAGAGGTAGTCAAAACAGCTTCAGTATATGTCCCTCAATAACAACAGCCGCGAGGACGATTTGTACAATACCGCATAGACAGATCCACAAGTAGCGGTTTCGCTGCTTCCTCCATTCGTTAGAGGTTCCCCCGAAAAGGAGTTCGGTAACCGCATTCGATTTACCTAGGACAGGCGAAATTGGCTCCCAATGAGATTGCGATGGAATATCTTGCGTTGCTTTGTCCTTCGCCCATGCTTGGCGCAATCTAAAGTACGCATCCATCGATAGCAGAACCGTAATAAACGATCCCAATGCAAGAATGGTCACTAGCGCTTCAGCCATTGCGTGTGTATTTCGGTTTGTTTGAATTTAGTCGTTCTACTGCCCACCGCAACTTCGACCGCTATTCCACGACGCTACACACGTCTGCGTCACCGCCGTACTAACACCGGCGCCGGGTTTTCCCACAGATATTGCGACTGAACTCGGGTTACTTGGATCCACTGCAACCGAACCTGATCCGACGGGTGTATTGACGTTTTGTTGCACCGCGGTGCCAGCGAGGCTATCCGTACTGACGCCTACAAAAGGGCCGGCGCCAATATTCTTGCCTGCAGTTGGGCCCGCACCTATAAAAACGCCCAAACCGTCTTTCGCTGAAAGTGAAAACCCACCTTGAAGCGTTCCACCGTTTCCGGCTGTCCATTCAAGCGCGTATCCCCAGAAAACAGTAAACGAATTAACTGCGTTTTTGTAAGCGGCGTCGATTGCATTAATCACAGACCACCCTTGACCAGTCGTAGGATCACCTCCGACCATCTGAGCCGCCGCAATGCGGTCATGCGCTAGATCGTTAAAGAGGTACTGAACTCGCCCCGACACGGCTTCGCCGTAGCGGCAGCGTTTTGCCTCGACGCATCAAACCCTTGCGCAGCGCCAACCGCCTGAAGCACTCTTCTCTCGTTCGCAATTTTTTCGAGACGCGGTTTTATCCTACGCGAACACGCGCGGGCAGACCAGCGGCGGCGCGGTGTTGTGCAGGCGCGGCGGTTTCCCGGCGCGTGCCGACGCTGATCAGCGGCTAAGAGGTGGCGTCGTCGTCGATCCGGGCTTCGGCCTGCAAGGCCGCCAGCAGCGCGCCGGCCGGGTCGGTGGCGCTTGGGTCCACTGGCGCCGCGTTCGCGGCTCCTGGCCCGTTTTGGTGGCTCGTGGTGGTGTCGGCTGCGCGGTGCAGCCGCGCCGGATGCGTGGCGCTGTGCACTTCCTTGAGCTTGGCGAGCGACACCTGGGTGTAGATCTGCGTGGTGTCGAGCTTGGCATGCCCGAGCAGGGACTGGATGAACCGGATGTCGGCGCCGTTTTCCAGCATGTGCGTGGCGCAGGCCACGCGGAACAGGTGGCACGAACCGGGCTGCTCGATGCCGGTGGCGACCAGGTGGCGCTTGACCTGGTCGCCCAGCCGTCCGGGCTCGTAGGCCCGGCCGCCGTCGTCGAGGAACAGCACGTAGTTGTCAGCGCTGGTAGCCAGCTCCGGGCGCACCTCGCGCAGGTACTTGCCCACCCACGCGCAGGCCCGGTCCCCGACCGGCACCAGCCGGTCCTTGGCGCCCTTGCCCTGGCGCACCATCAGCGCGCCGCGCTCCACATCCACGTCGAACAGCTTCAAGCCCGCCAGCTCGAAGCGGCGGATGCCGGTCGAGTAGAGCACCTCGATCATCGCGCGCATGCGCACGCCTTCGGGTTTTCCCACGTCGCAGCCGTTCAGAATCTCATCGACCTGGGCGACGGAGAGCAGCCCCTTCGGTAAAACCTTCGGGCGCACCGGCAGGTCCAGGTCCGCGGCCGGGTTGTACAGGATGTGGTTTTGCTTCGTGAGCCACTTGAACCACGCCTGCAGCGGCAGGATCAGGCCAAGCTGCGCCGAGACGGTGAGTGGCTGCCCGTTGTGCTTGCGGTAGTGGTAGACGTGGCGCTGGTAGCGCTCCAGGATCGGCCGCGTGATGTCCTGCGGGCGATCGAGCCCGCGCTCATCGCACCAACTGATGAAGCGCACAAGAGCGTGGCGCTGCCCGGCCACCGTCCTGGGCGAGTAGCCCACCACCGCCTCCCACTCGTGGAAGGCCCCCTGGTAGCGCGTCAGGTTGTTGTGCGCAAGAGAGGCCGGCTCGGCGCTCACGCGCCGGTGCCGCATCGCCTTGGGTGCGCGGATTGCCGGCGCCGCGAGCTTGTTGCGCTTGGTGCTGACGGGCGTGTTCATCAGGCGGCGGCCGCCGCGGTGGCCAACGAGGCGGCTAAGACAAGAACGGGCACCGGCGCCTTGCGGTACGACAGGATTTCGCCGCCCCCGTCCGGGGCGCTTGTTTGCGCATCGGCGCCGCCCGGCTCCTTGCCAAGCCGCGCCAGCGCTGCATCGGCAGCCGGCAACACGGCACGAGCCGGGGCCGGCCGGGCGCCGACCACGCCCCGACCAGCGGCCGACCGCTCATCGCCGCCCCCCGACCGCCGGCCGTCCTGGGCACGCAAGGCCTGCGCATCAATGAGGCCCGAGAGGTGCACGCCGGCCGTCGCATCGCCATCGAACAGCAGCTCATATACATAGCCTTGGCCGCGCTCGGCGCGGTGCACCAGCAGGTATTCGAGTTCGGCCAGGCGCGCCAGGTGCACCTTCAGTTGCGTGTCGCCCCAACCGCTGGCAGCGCGCAGCTCAGCGCGCGTAAAACGCACCTGCGCGCGGCCCACGGCGCCGGCCTCGGCCTTGGCATCGATGAGCCCGACGATCAGGGCGAGGAGCTTGCGCGTCTGCGGCGGCAACTCGTCCAGGCTGCGCCCCAGCACCTCGTGCGCAATGGCGTTGGCCGCCTCGATGTCGCCGATCGTTGCCTCGATGTACTCGAGGCTGCGGCCCTGCACGCTCACCGTCTTGACGGGCCGCTGGTGCTGGTGCAGCAGCGCGATGGTGTCGATCAGCGTGAGGTACTTTTCATGGTCGCGCCGCGTGCGCGTGCGATCGTCCAGGAAGGTGAGCTCCTCGGCGTAGGGATTGACCACCGCCAGCGCCCGCAGCAGGCGCTGCGCATTGCGGTGTGTGGCCAGAATCGCCGTCTTGGCCTCGCGCCGGGCCAGGCCCGCCAGGGTGCGCTTTTCTCGCTGCAGGGTGTGGATGCGCCGGGTCTGCTCTCGGTCCTCGTCGACCGTGAGCACCAGGCAGCGGTTGAGCAGCTCCTCGTCCAGATCAATGGCCGTGGTCGTCATCATCAGCTGTGTGGGCCCCTCCACCCGGTACTCCTGCGTGATGAGATTCCCGGTGGCCGGATCCGTGCCCGTCGAGGCGATCGTCAGCTCCCCCTCGCTTTGCAAGAGCTTCATCGCGTAGCTCGCCCGGCTCGCGCCTTCCTCCTCGGCGATGGCCAGGATCCGGTGCTTGAGGCTCGTCTGCCCCATGTAGAACAGGCTCTGCCCGGTCATCGCGCTGTACTTGGTGCGCGCCTCCTCGGGCACAAAGGCCAGCACCGCATCCATCAGGCTGCTCTTGCCCGCCGCGCTGCTGCTTTGGATCAGCACCGCCAGCGGCCGCTCCAGCAGGCGCGAGACCGCCGCCAGGTACCCCACCAGCTTGTTGGTGCGCTCGCCCACCACGCCGCACGCCTCGAAGTCGGCCACGATCCGGCTCATCAGATCAGGTGCGCGCAGCAGCGCCAGCGCTTGCCCCTGCTCGGCCTCGGTCATGCTCGGCACGCTTGGCGCCTTCGGTTCGAGGGCCTCGCGGATCGCCTCATCCTGCAAGGCTTCGAGTTTGAGCAGCACGCGCCCCAGGTCGGTTTTGACCACGCCTTCACCGACCCCCAGCTCCGCGCATGCCTGCTGCATGAACACCGCCCGCGCCCGCGCCGCATACAGGTCCAGCGTATCGACGTGGAAGCGTCCCTCCTCGTCGCTTACCATCACGTTGACCTTGAGCACGCCCACCGCCAGGTTCTTGGGCAAGCCGCGCACCCGCTAGCGGCGCGCATCCTTGCCCTGGCCGAAGACGAGCACCACCTCGCGCTCGCTCACCTGGGCCGACGCAGCAACGGCCGGCGCGCACGGCACCACGGCCGCCGGCAGCGCGGGCGCCTCTTCTTCTCGCCCCCTTCCTTAGCAGCCGGTTCTTCGGCGCGCACCGCATCGGCGGCTAAAGAGGAAGGCTCGGCAGGGCAAGGCACAATCGTCGCCGCAATCTCGACCACGGACTCGGCCGCTTCGCGCTTCGGTGCCGCGCCTTTTCCGAGCCACTCGGCCTTGCGGATCAACAATCCCAGGCTCTTGGCCACGGGCTGCACCTTGCACGCGTACTCGTTGGCGTCCATCCCCTTGGGGAACACGATGCGGAAGCAGTCGATGCCAAGTCCCAGCAGGCGCTCGGCAAGCTTGGCCGCACCCCGCTCGCCGGCCTCGTCGCGATCAAACGCGATCAGAACGCGCCGCACACCGGACGCCTGGATCGCCTCGACCAGATCATCGGTGACGCCCTCCACCCCGTAGGCGCTCGTCACATTGCGGTAGCCCGCGCACCAGAAGGTGAGCGCATCGATCAGCGCCTCGCACACGATCAGCTCCTCGCACACGCCGAGGGTCAGCGCCGCGCGGTTAAAGAGCCCCCGCCGCGGCCCCGGCAGGTACAGGTGCTTCGGCGTGCCGGCGCGCAAGTTGTCCAGGAGCTTTCTGCCGTAGAGGTTCGCCACCCGCCCCTCGGCGTCGAACAGCGGCACCACCAGCGAGCCGTTCAGGTGTTCGTGCCCGCTGTCGCGGTACACGCCCAGCCGCTCCAGGCGCGCGCGGATCTGGGCGCCGGCCTTGCGGCTTTTCTCGGGCAGGCGCAGCCCCAGCGTGCGGTTGGCGTACCCGAGCCGGAAGGTGTCGATGGATGCCATCGCCGCGCTGCCCGTGATGCCGCGCGATTCGAGGTACGCCAGAGCCTCGGGGGACTGCTTGAGCGTGGCGTGGTAGTAGTCGACCACCTGGCCCAGCAGTTGCACATCGTCGGCATCGAAGGCCACCGGTGCCGGCAGGGCGCGCACCGTCGCGCGCTTGATCGCGCCACCCTCGGCGGCTAAAGAGGAGCCCGGCAGACCTTCGCGCAGCAGCTCCACCGCGTGGCGGAAGCTCACGCCGTTTTTCTTGATCACCCAGTCGATCGGACCGCCGCCGATCCCGCAGCCAAAGCAGTGCCACAGATTCTTGGCCGGCGTCACCACCAGGCTCGCCGTGTCGTCCTCGTGGAACGGGCAGCGGCCCACCAGATCCTTGCCGCCGCGCTTCATGTCGATTCCAGAAGTCTGCACCAGGCGCTCGACCGACACCTCGCTTCTTAGCCGCTCGATTTCGCTCTCGGGGATGCGTGCCATGGGGTCTCCAGTAAAAAATCTGTTGACGCCACTATATACGGTTACGGTATATTCCTACAAGCCGGTTGTCGGATCGGCAATAGCATGGGTGCACCCCCCTTCGAGAGGCGCCCATGTCCAAGCGGAAGACGGATGTGATCGAGAACTTTGGTGAACGACTGGCCCAACTGCGCAAGGCCGCCGGCTACACGCAGGTGGAGCTGGCCGCCGAGGTGGGCATCACCCAGCGCATGGTGGCCTACTACGAGGTGCCCGACGCGCAGCCCCCCGCGCATCTGCTGCCGCAGATCGCCCAGGCGCTGGGCCTGAGCGTGGACGTGCTCCTCGGCCTGGCCCAACCGCGCCGGCCCAAGAGAATCGCCACCAATCGGCTGGAGCGGCGCCTGCTGGAGATCGACAAACTCAACCCCAAGGCCAAGCGCCAGCTCACCCAGCTACTCGATACCTTCATCGAAGGCGAGAAGCTCAAGCGCCGCGTCGGCACCAGCAATGCCGGCTAAGAAGGAACCCAGCGCCGGCAGCGCCCTGGCCGTCGAGGCCCTGGCCAGCCGCATCCAGCTCATCCGCGGCCAGCGCGTCATGCTCGACACGGATCTGGCCGCGCTCTACGGCGTGGAGACCCGGGTGCTCGTGCAGGCGGTCAAGCGCAACCTGACGCGCTTCCCCGAGGATTTCATGTTCCAGCTCTCGGCCGAGGAGTTCACCAACTTGAGATCACAAACTGTGATCTCAAGTTCCAGCCACGGCGGTCGGCGCACCGCACCCTACGCCTTCACCGAGCACGGCGCGCTGATGGCCGCCACGATCCTTAACAGCGCGCGCGCCATCGAGGTCTCCGTCTACGTCGTGCGCGCCTTCGTCCAGGTGCGCGACCTGCTGGCCAGCAACAAGGAACTCGCGCAGCGCTTCGCCGATCTGGAGCGGCGCCTGGAGCGCAAGCTCTCCACCCACGACCAGGCCATCGCCGGCATCCTCGATGCGATCCGCCAACTGATGACCCCGCCCGATCCACCCAAGCGGCCCATCGGCTTCATCCACCCGGCGCAGAAGAAGTCCGGCAGCTAAGAGCCGGCTTCCTCCCGTCGCTGCACCCCGGCGGCTGAGCGCACCGCGCACAGCCTTGGGAGAGCGCTTCTTTTTTCCCAACAACCCACAGCCAACTATGTGGTCGCAATTTGCGACCACATCGAGCTTGGCCAAGGTGTACGTGTAATACAAGTACCGGCGACAGCCATATCCTGCACTCGTCTCAACCACCACCGCTTTCTTGGAAATTCCAAGGATTCTGTGGAATTTCCACAGGAATCGCTCGGCCCCCGCCCTACGTTCGTCTAACCCGCCAGCTTCTTGGAATTTCCAAGGAATGGCACGATGCATTGCAAATACCGGCGGCAGCCATATCCTGCACTCGTTACGCCCCCACCGAGTTCTGTGGAATTTCCACAGAGATTTCGCGCAGACGTCAAGCGCGAGCCGGCCAACTGCAAAGCATTGGGAGATTCATCTTCACCGATCAGTCTCGATGCGAATGTCTTGCTCGATCCCGAACCGCTTGATTTTTCCCTTCAACGCCTCAATCGCATCCCTGTTGTTCTCCTCGCGAACGGGATATTCGCCACGCTGTAAGAACGCGTCATTCAAGGGATTTTCCGAGTCTTGCAAAGCAACATGGAACAGCTCACCAGTGCTTGGCACAAACACCATTGTCGCCGGGTAATCCTCGTTGAATTTCGCGACAACAATTCGAAGCGCTCGGGGGTAATGGGCAACCCCCGACTTGTTCATTGCCTTCAACTCGGCCGAAATTGATGCGCCGATCGCCTTCAGCATCTGCTGCCTTGCCTGCCCACCTATTGCAAAACGAGGCGTGCAATCAGACGGCAGGACCAGACGAACCGTCTCCACGTTCACTCCGTTGGCAAATACCTTGGATTTCACCTTTTCGAGGTCCGACGTGCCTTGCATAACATCAAGGTTGTATCCGTAGGAAGAGCCTACGGTTGTGCGCGCTCCATTCGAGAAGACCGTAAAGAAATTCGCCCACCGAGACGCGCCTGGCACCAGCGACATTTCTTCCGTCCACACATAAGCGACGTTGCCCTCTTTGCGAATCGCCAGGGAAGCGTTCTTCCCCAATCTGAACGTATTGCGGTTCCACCAAAAGGCTTCAAAGCAAACTCGCTGACGGATGGCCGAAACAACCGCATCGCTACCATCACCAGCAGTCTCTGCGATTGCTGAAGCCGCTGCACCGCTGAGCAACACAACAGCAAGGACGCATCGGCCAATCCAACCCGACAAATGACTTGGCCTCATGGCTATTGCCCTTGATTTACTTTGAGAAACGTGAACGGTCCTACCGTCACGGTCGGAACCAACTTGCCGGAATTGATCGACCTCTGGAACCAACCTGCTGGTGTCGGCCCTGAGTAGAAGAATGTCGAACCATTCGTCGGATCGGGTACCGAGCCACCGAGGATTCCGTTCGCCACTCCGAGAGCACGCGAGTAGGAATCGGCGTTGGGTCCTGTCAAACTTGCCGGATCCGCTGCGAGGTTCCACAGAGATTTGCCAACCGAGTCGTATTGATTCGGTTGGTAGATCACGTCGGTCAGCGTGCTTCCGAACGCCGGATCCCCAACGCGATTTACAACCGACCACCCCACATCCGGATACGCATCTGGCTGTCCCGCCGCTTCGGCAAACATAACCCGTGCGAGCAGCGCATTGTCGCCGTCTTGCGGTGCGTAGCCGTTTCCGTTCAGCCCTCCCTTATTATGCGCAGCCCAGTTAAAGAGGTATTTAAATTCCTTCGCTACCGTGATTTAGGAGCCAGGCACCATCGCGCCCTTACGCTCGGTAATTCCCTCGCTTATAGAGTATGGCAAGTCGTACGGCAGGTACGTGACGCTAATTGTGATGTTTTCCTGTGGATTGCGTGTCCAGACGAATGTATAAGAATTCAGCCTCTCGTCCGATTGAACACTTGGGCGGTCTGGCCCACGGAACGAGCTAGGGTCGACCCCTTGGCGACTGCAAATTCGCATGAATAGCTGCTGTGCTGCCGCCTGCGCCCTAGGTTCACTTCTCGTCATGTACAAATAGGTCTCGGACGCGACGAAGTAAAGAATAGTTCCAGCCAATAACAGCGCTCCCACGACAAGCGCCCCACGAGTTGCCCTCTTGAGTGCTCCCATGTCAAGGCGCCTTTGTCGGTCCGACGAAGATGGTTTGGAAATTCTTCCCTGGCAACCCTTGCCCCAGAGTCTGATGCTGCGTCCACGTCATAAAATCCCGGAACGGTCGCCCTTCCATGTCGTAGTTGAAGGTGTCCGGGGACAATTGGACGGACCCGCCGCCCAAAACTGTGACGCCGCCTAGACTGCCGTAGATGAATGTGTCTGTAAGGGCCCCGGGCGGAAGAGTTCCGAGTTCCCAATTCACGAGGCCTGCGGCGAGCGCAACAGAACTCGGGTAGACCGGGATAACACTGCCCACCGGCATAACAAACTGTCCAGAAGGATATTCACCTAGGTTTACGTCACTTCCCTCCCGATACACGGTCTCCCCCGTGCCATCGATGTAATGTTGTGCGTATTCATCTGCCGTCGGCTGAACTGCCCAAAGCTTTCCGTCGGCGCGATGACCCATCCAGTTAAAGAGGTAGCTAAACGCCGCAACCTCAGCGCCGTTTACGAACTTTCCTCCTCCAATGACGGAAGCCGTTCCCCCAACGATTGACGCTTCGATTCCTCCCGCGATGGGATCAGGGCTGTAGCTTCTTTCGAAAAGCGAGGTAAATCCCGCCGACAGAGCACCGCTACCACAATTGCTGTGTCCCGCTACGCCCTGCACACACCCGAGCACCAAGTGCGCAGCAACATTTCCGAAGGCCCCGCTGGTCCACGTGCTTCCAATGAACCCGTTAGCCATTCCAAATGCAGCACCCTGGAGACCCGCCTTTAGATTGCCGTTTGATCCCAACATTCCACCAACGAATCCGCCTACAGCACCACCCACCATGGAACTGCCCATCGTCTCCGCGCCAATAGCGGCCGCTTCTGCAATTGCGGGAGAACCACCCGCAGCATATGCTGCACTCGCTGCTGCATATCCTGCCTCGCCGGCAGAGGCACCTTCGACACCCGCATACCAATCTGCTGCCGCCCCACCCGTTTCAGCCGCTGCCACCGCAATGACGATAGCCCGAATCGCTTGGTTATTCCACAACTGGCGCCAATCAGCCGCAAGGTGTGATCCATGCCAGAAGCACCCGAGGAAGCAATAGCCTGTTGGATCAACGCACCCCATCGGCGAGTTGCCGCAGTAGGCATAGCGGTCGTAGGAGAAGAGGTTGTTGGGATCCTCGATCATCGGATCGGCCTGCATGAAACGCCCGGTCGTCTGGTCGTAGAGTCGGCCGTTCATGTTGATGATGCCGATCTCGTCCAGGTGTTCGTGCCCGGTAAAGCCCCGCGCGGTCCCCGAGCTTGTATTGGTCGTGTAGTCCCCGACCAGCGCCCCGGTGGCGTCGTACGCCCCGGTCGTGTAGCGACGCTTGCCAAACGGATCGTAGGCATACCGGTCGGTAACCGCCCCGGTGTGGTCGGTCGTGGCCACCAGGCTCCCCAGGCTGTCCTTGTGCCAGTACTCGACCTTGATCAAGGTGATGCTGGCGATCGTTGCCGGCGCCGTGCCGGTGGGCGCAGGCAGCGTGCCGGTGGCCTCCAGCACCCCGATAGTCATCCCGCCCACGCTCAAGTAATGCCGGGAGAGGTTCGTCCCCGTAGCGCTCGTCTGCTCGTACTCGAAGCCCAGCCCCCCAGCGTTGTTCGGGTGCAGGTACCAAGTCACCCGCGTGCCCATGGCAATCGATCCGGCCGCAGCACCGCTGCTCGTACCACTGGGACCTGTGGCGGTGACGCTCACCGCCGCTGTGTTGTCGACCCTTGTTTCCCTGATCCGCGCGTGGTTCTCGTCGTACTGCCACGTATAGGCCGAACCGTTGGCCCCCGAGACCCCGCTCACCGCATCGGGCAGGTTAAAGCTCGTGTACGTGATCGTCTTGTACAGATTGCCGGTGCCGCTGGCCTGCTTTAGGTTGCCCTGCAGGTCATAGGTGTAGCTGATGTTGTGGCTCGCCCCAGTGCCGCCGACACTCGCGACGGCGTGCGGATGCACGCTCGAGGCACCTTGCGTCGGGTAGCCATAGACCCCCAGGTCGCTGCGGTACAGCATGTCGCCCAGCGCGTTGTACTCGAAGGTCTGCTGCCGGCTCACCCCGGCAACGCCGGCCACCGTGTAGCTCGTCAGGCGGTTGAGCGTGTCGTAGCCCATCACCTCGGTCACCGAAGCGCCCGTGGAGCCGTCCCCATTACCGTCCGTGCGCTGCTTGAGGTTCCCCAGGCTGTCCCAGACGTAGCTGTAGTTGAGCACGTTGCTCGTGCTCGATCCGGAGCTGGCCGCCGTCAGGGTGTTCGTGCGCCCCGTCGGCCCGTCGAAGCTCGCCTTATCCGTGACGGCCGCGGTCCCGGTGCCATAGCTTTGCTGCTCGACCCAGCCCCATGCATCGATGCTCACCGCCGTATACAGGGTGCTGCCCGCCGCCAGGCTGATCGCCGCTCCCGCTTGCCCCCCGGGGGTAGCCGGCAACGCCTGCGAGCTCGCGCTCGTGGGCGTGCCCAGCGTCAGGTTCTGCACATAGCCCTTGGCCGTGTACCCCGTGTTGACCACCAGGCCACTTGGATACGTCTGGCTCTTTACCCGCCCCGTCGTCGCGTCGTAGGCCACCGCCGCCGCAAAGCTCGGCGCCGTGCCCAGCTTCCCCGAGACGCTCATCAACGTGTTGAGCGCCCGCCCCAGGCTGTCATAGACGTACTTGCGGTCCTCCCCAATGGTGGTCACCACCTCGCACAGCTTGCCCACCCCCTTGGTACAGGTGCCGCCGCCCGCATAGCTATCAAACGACCAGGTGCTCGTGTACTCCGGCTCCACGCGCTGCGTCACCCGCCCCAGCACATCGAAGGCGGCGGTCGTCCACATCACCGTCGAGCCACTGCTACCCGTGGTCGCGTACGCCGTGCTCACCGTCGGCGCCAGCGCCGCCCCGTTGGACGAGGCCACCGTCGGGCAACTCACTGCCGTGTTGCTGTCCCGTTCGTTGGGGTTTTGCTGCGCAATCATCTGCCCCAGCGCATCAAAGCAGTACGCCCACACACCCACGTCCGGGTCGTTCATTCGCACCTTGCGCCCGCGGATGTCGTAGCTCAGGTTCACCGTGTTGCCCAGTGCATCCACCGTCTGCGTTAGGTTGCCGAAGGCGTCATACACCTTGACCAGCTGCGCCCCTGTCGGGTCCGTCACCCGCACCACTTGCCCGAGTGCATCCTTCTCCTGCGAGCGGGCATTGCCCCAGTCGTCCGTGGCCGTGACCGTATACCCGTTGGAGTTGAACGCATACTGCGCAAGCGTGGCCTTGCCCGAAGCAACCGAGCTAAAGCTCGAGGCCAGCCCCAGGGGGCCCAGCGCCGCATCGCTGCACTGCCCGCTGCTCGGGAAGGTATGCTGGCCATTGCCGTCGGCCGCATACACCCGCGTCACCCGCCCCAGCGCGTCGTACACCGAGCAGCGCAGGCCCGCGTCGCTCGCGCCCGTGGTGGTCGAGGAACCCGTGATCAGGAAGTAGGGCTGCGTTTGAGCAACCTTGGGTCCGTACTGGCTATAAAGCGTGTCCTGCACCACCAGCGTGCCCACCGTGCCCGGCTGCCCGCTGCCGTCAAACCCCTCCGTCACCTGCCGGATCGAGCGCCCCATCCGGTCGTAGTACACCCGCGCAAACGGCCCCATCTTGCCGCCGCTCGCATCGTGCGGCTCCGTGTGTACAAAGTACGCCGCATTGGCCGGTACCTCGCCATGGCTCGTATCGGGCACCACCGTGCCGCTAAAGCAACCCAGCGGGTCGGCCGGCGTGTTCCCGGTGCTGCTGTTCGAGCTTATGTCCGTGATCGTGCTGTTGCTCGCGTACGAACTGGTCAAGTAGCAGTACGCCATCACCGTGCTCGTGCCATCGGCACGGGTCTCCCGCACCTTGCGCCCGAAGTTATCCACCTGCCAGGTCGTCGTCAGCCCATTGGGGCCCGTCACCATCACCGCTGCCCCGAACCGCGGCTCGAACTGGTGCGTCTCGGCATGGCTGGCCGCGTTGACCGCCGCCGTCGTATAAGCCCCCGCTGTCATCGGCAGCATCGTGCTGCTCGCGCCCGCACTTAACGAACTGTATCCGCCCAGCGGCACAGACGGCATCGATCCGATCGCCAGCGCCGGCGTCGTCGTCGAGATGCTCACCGTCGCGTAGTACGTGCTGCTCGTACGGGCCACAAACAGAACGCTCGCGTCCGCCCCGCTGGCGCACCCCGTCGCCTGGCTCGTCGTGCCCGCGCTCTTGTTGCCGTAACCGTCGTACGCGTACGTCGTGGTCACGCACAGGTCCGCAATCGTCGGCTCTACCGTCTCGGTCTCCAACAAACCGTACAGCGGGTTGCCGCTCGGGTAGTACGTGAAGCTTGAGGTACGCGTGTAGCTCAGCGAATTGCCCGGCAATGTGTTGGTAACCTGGCCTTGAGCAAGACTCCCTGCGCAGAGGCCAAGCATCAATACCCACAAACGCATATCACAAACGCCCATCGCCCGATCCCCCAATCGCCGACATGCATTGAACGGAGCTGCTACACCACCACCCGCTACAACCCATCACGTCCCCCGCCGCCATCGAATTGAGCGTCAGCAACATTTCACCAGACACGGCTCAATTGACCGTCCCATAGTGCGTTGGAATTGGTCCACCTACCGCATTGCCATTCTTGCGAATCGCATAACCGGCACTGCCTCCACCACCACCGGTTCCATGCGAAATTGAGCCCCCACCATTACCCCCGCTACCACCTGGTGCGCCCAATCCGCCGCCCCCGCCGCCCCCGCCGCCTCCCAAAGTCGCTGCAGCGCCACTATTGCCCGCAACTCCGACAGCACCTCCCGCCCCTCCGGAACCAGAATTCTGTCCTCCTGCGCCTCCCGCACCGCCGCCCATGTTGCTGGGGCCCGAAGGTGCGACGCCCGCCGCTCCGCCATAATTTATAAATGTACCTATAGTCACGGTCTGCCCGGCCCCACCGCTGCCGACGTTGTATCCAGCACCGCCGCCTCCACCACCACCACCGGCAGCGTCGGTATAGCCGGACCGAGGGGACCACTCGCCGAGCCCTCCTGATCCCCCTCCCCCGCCTCCGCCAGCAAGAACACCAGTGAACCCGTTGAATGTCACCGTAAAAGACAATGAGAGCGCATCGCCGCCGGTGCCTCCGGCGCCGGTCGGAGACGACGTGTTGGCGGCAGTGGTTCCGCCTAGTCCACCCCCGCCATAAATGTTTCCGGCGCCGGTCAGCGTGACTGTGTCGCCAGCCGCAAAACCACTTACAGTCAGAGCCGGTGTGGCAGGTGTTGCCGAGTAGACCGTTGCATTTACGCTCAATGTCACATCGGTATATCCCGCTACGTACCCAGCAACTTTGGAGGGATTGAGCGTGTAGTTCGCTGTACTGCTCGAGATCGGGATCGGCGCTGCCTTGCGCGTACCGGTGCCGGTTCCGGTCACGGTCAGGTAATTGTTATTAATCGTCGCCGCCGGGTTCGGCGAAATGTTGTTGGTGCCTCCGTAGGCCAGTGCGGCGGTAGGGGTAAAGGTGATGCTCACCGTGCACGATCCACCGCCGGCCACACTCGAGCAGCCACTAAGCGTTGCACTGAATCCAGCCGGCAGATTTGCCAGACCCGTCCACGCTGCCGCCGCGTTGCCCAGGTTGTTGAGCGCAATATTCTGCGCAGCACTCGAGGTGCCGACCGTCTGCGATCCGAAGCTCAGCGTCTGCGCGGCTGTGCTGCTGCCCCACTGCGCAACAACCGCGTAGATTGTCTCGGCAAAGTTACCACCCGCATTGGTATTGGCACCAACTGTCGCCCAGGTTCCGCTGTAGCCGCCAAAGGCCAGCTTGGAGTTGACCGTGACCCCGATCGTGCAGCTCGCCCCGACCGCGATCGCCGTACAGGTGTTAGCGCCAACCGAGAACACCGTCGATATCGTCCCGCTAAAGGCCAAGCCCGTGAGCGTCATCGCCGCGTTGCCGTCGTTTCGGAAGCTCAGGGTATAGGCATTGGCCAGCAAACCGTTGTTCTCCCACACCGACCCCGTAAGGTTCGACCCGCTCGCGCCAGCGCTCGAAGAACCCGCCCCAGTCCCCGAAACCCCCGTGAAGGTTGCCGTCGACGACACCGAATTGCCGATGGTCACAACCACGTTCGCAGAAGACGCACCGCTGCCCGTTACTCCCGTGCGACCCGTCGAATCGACAGTCTGCACCTGGAAGGTTTCCGTCGCAGAAGTACCCGGCGCAAGCACCGAACTACTGAAGGTCACCGTCGCCGGCGAAACCGTCGTGTTGACCGACGCCGTGATGTCCGTCGTGCCCGTCGAAACCCGCGTAACCGCATAGCTCAGCGGCGCGGTCGGATAAACCGTAACTTTGATCGGCACCGGCGTCGTGCTGATTGCCGTCCCCGTCTGTACCGCGGCCGTCGCCGTTGCAGGCGCCATAACCGAAACCGTCAACGCGGTCGCAGTCCCGGCAACATCCGCCGCGTTCCTACCGGTGCCCGCACTGGCACTGACCGTACTGGTCGCACTGATCGTGTTCTGTACCGTCGCGTTCGTCAACCGCCCGAGCACCCAGTTACTGCCGCTAGAATCGGCCGTCTGGTAGGTGTTGGTCACCGTCTTGGTAAAGCTCTGGTTCAGAGCCCCTCCGCTGCCGCTCGTGTTGGTTCCCGTCACCGTCACGATCGCGGTCGGGTCCCCCATGTTCGGGTGGCCGTTCTCCAACGAGTGCACATTCGTTGTCAGCGAGTCGGGCAGCGCCGCCCCGTTCAGGTCCTTGCCTGTCTCGTAGCTCGCCAGAAGGTAGGGCTGACTCACCAGCGCCGAGCTGCTCGCGCAAGCCGGCAATGCCGTACCCTGGACCTCACTGACACCTATCGTGGGCAACGCCCCGGTCGAGGTCATGTCGCAGTACTGGTTCCACGTCTGCGACAGCACCGCCCCCGTACTTGCAACCGTCGTGGCCGTGTTGGCCGCCAGCCCAATAAAGGGATAGCTCTGCACGTAATTTGTTGTAACTGTCAGGTTCGTGCCGTCCGCCCCCGGATTGGTCCTGGCCACCTGGCGAAATCCGAGAACACCTCGTCCCTTGATATTCGCCTTCAGACCTGTATAAAAATAATTCGTGGTGTCGTAGAGCACACTTCCCGTCGCACCGACCCCCGTGTCTGAGGTTGACGAGGTCACCATCCAGACCGCTGGGCTAAGGTCCACCGCTGGATAAACCGCCGGGTTACTAGTGCCGGCGTCGGGGGTGTAGTGCACTACACCGCCCGAATCCTTGGAACTGGCCAGCGGCAGCCAACTCAACTTCGTGACCACCCCGGTTGGTGATGCGACGGAAATCAATAGATCAGGAGGCAGCTTGCTTGGTGCTACCGGCCAGTCCTGCTGCACGAGAAGAGTGCTGCTCCAACCGGTGCTCGTCGCCGAAAGCAGCAGCAATTCCGGCGAACCGTGTCCCGTAAAGTCACCGAGCGCGAAGTCCGCACTGTTGTCGCTCTTGCGAAGTTGCCAGCTCGTTAGATTGGTCGCCGTATTATTGAAGCTACCGTCTCCATTGGATAGATAAATCGCATTATTTGATGGGGAATCGCTCCAAACAAGAATATCGCCTCTTCCGTCACCATTTATGTCCGGTACTGAGATACCCAAATTGTTCGTTGTTCCCGTGGGCGATAGCGCGGCTCCTTGCAGGCTACTAAATTGCGAAATAGGAAAAGGTGACAGCGTATCGTTGAAGACGAATAGATTATTTTCGTAGGTCGCGTTCGTGGTGTTATAAAAGAGAGAAAGACAGTCCGGCTTTCCATCGCCGTTAAAATCCACCGCCTGGCTGCAGGATATTCCGCCTCCCACCGACGTAAAATTTCCGTCGCCGTTGGAAAGCCAGATGCCAGAGACGGCTGCTTTCGAATTTGTCGGACCCAAATTCAGGTCAACATAACCGTCGCCATTCATGTCCAGAGTTGGGATCGAGTACGCAAGTCCAGACGGCGGATCGCTATATAGCGAAACATTTTGTACATTGGTCGTCGTAACCTGCGTGAAACTATAGGAGTTAGTTCCAGACGGTGACCCCAGATAGACCTGTGTCGCACCAGTCGGCGGAACGCCGCATGGATAGCCCGCCGGCGTGCCTCCCGTTGTCAGGGTCGTTGTCACGAGGTCCTGATACCCGTCGCCATTTACGTCAAGAACGTAAAACGTCGCTCCGTTGGACCACGTCGGCACCGCATACTTCGTGTTGTTTACAATACAGAGAAACGATCCTGCTGTAGCTCTAATCTGGCTAAGTGATATCGTTGACGGAATGGCGACCTGATTGAAGATTCCATTGCCCGTATTTATATACAACACGTTTGTAATCGGAGTCGGGCAGGCGCCGTTGACACCCGTTGGATTTTCGTAGGCGACGATGTCCGTCAACCCGTCGCTGTTAAAGTCCATTGCAAACGAGCCATAGCACCCGTCGCTCCTGCCAAGGTACTGGCCCGCACCGGTGATATTGAATGACGCGTTCTTTGTAGAGCTGCTGCCACCAAAGCTGCCGTCGCCATTGCTTGTCCACAGTTGATTGTTACTCGGCGTATCGTTCCATCGAATGATGTCCGTACGCCCGGTTCCCATAAAATTTCCCGTCAGAATTCCATAGGCATGCCCCCCGGAAGCATTGGCGGGATCCATCATTTCAAGAAACGAACCAAGGTTGTACTTGCTTGCAGCAACGTAATTAGTTGGCGCGGTAGGGGGTGTGCTATACGAAAAGATAGTTGGCGGCAGGCACGCCATCACTGCAGCAGGCGTTGCAGCCCCGCTACACTCGGCCACTTGCTGCAGCAGATACCGGTACGTTGTCGGGCCCGTTGTCCACGTTAGCTTGTAGTACTTGACCATCGTGCCGCCACTCACCGATCCAAGCGTCATCGGTGTCGTCACATTCAGGTACGTCGTCACATACTGCAGCAGCTGCGTGTCAACATTCTTGTGCCCGGCCTGATAGGCCTCCGAGCCGTCCCCGGTAGGCGACGCCGTCAACGTACCGTGCGCTGGCGTCGAGGTACGCGGCGCATACGTGAACACCACCTTGTTACTGGGCGCCTGGCTCGCCGTCCCCGTGTACCAGACCTCCGCCAAATTCCACTCGGTGCCCACCTGCGGGCTCCCCGCCGTGCTGCCCGACCCCCAACTCGCCGCCAGGTTCACGTTGTACTTGAACAGCATAAAGTTGCCGAGCGTGTCCGCAATCTTGTCCACCGCCCAGACCATCACCGCTCCGCCCGTGGCCGTCAGTATCTGCGCATTGCTCGCGTTACCGTACGGATCCGTCGGGTTACCGTACTCGTACACCAGCCCAGACTTGGTCCATACCTTGAAATAGCTCGGGCCGTTGGCGGCACTGCCGGCTAGCGAAAATGCCCGAATCCGCGCAAACTGGTCCGTCGCCGTGCGGTACTCCACGCACAAGCAACCCGTCGTGCTCGTCACCCCGGAGGCATCGTTGTTCGACGACGTGGCAACTGCCGTAAAGCTGCCATCGTTGGCCGCGTTTGCCGTCACCTGGATCAGCCGCACCCCGTCCAGGCACAACCGGTCCGTAGCCGTAAACTTCACCGGTACCCGCCCCGCGTCGATCGCCGGGATCGACGCGCAGCGCGTGATCGTCGAGTACCCCTGCACCGACCAGCCCACCCCCACTGGCCCGTTGATTCCCACCCCGCTGTACCCAAGCCCCAGCTTGGGCTCCATCCCCGCTATCCCCGGCGGTACGCCGATCGGCACGCTGTAACTGGGCATCCCCGAATCGGACACGCTCAGCCCACCGCTTTGCGCCTGCGCCCACCCAACAGGGCCCAGAAGCGTAACCAGCATCACAACCCAGCACCGCGCTGCACGTAACGTCATGTCCAAAGTCCCCCGGCTCACATCACCCGATCACGCGCATTCCGTTGCACGAAATCGCCAACTTCCGGACAAAAAACCCATCACCCTTAGAACGAGGTCCTTTAGCAGGCTGCTGAAATTCGAGATTCTATGACCTGATCGACCCGGCCAATTCCCCGAAACACAATCTGGCGGATGCGCCAGACGATCTTTGCCCAACCAAAGTGCTCTTCGATTCGCTTGCGGATTCGCTGGCTGGCTCAATAGCTATCGTCCCGGGCAGTGCGCCCGTCGATCACGCTGCCGCCGCTTCGTTCGACGCTCATCGCGACGTGCGGCGTCACATTCATATCCCGGCAGGCTTCAACGAATCCGGCCGTGTCATAGTTCTTGCCGGCCCCAAGGCTCTTGCGACGACGCCTGGAACAAGGCCCACCATCGTCTTGGCCGCATGGCGCTCACCGCGGCCGTCAGCGTGAGTAACGACAGCGCCGACGACAAGGCCGATTCGGTTCTGCATCTGCGCGTGACCCTGGTAGCAAAGAATGGCCGGAGTGTCACCGGATTGTTGGCGCCGACCGAAAATTGACCGTGGGTCAATATTGGATCGGCGCGGACAGTCTTGCGGAAGCTTTCGCCATGTTTCCGCGTCTGTCGCGCCTTTACTTACTGGCCCGTCGTTCCCGCCGATCGAGGATTTCGGTCTTGGCATCGGTAGGCGGTACTGTGTTTCCCGACCGGCCTTTTTGGGATTTTTTTGGGATTCCCGTATCTACGTCGAAATTTATATCTCAACCCATTGATTTCAATGGCGTCCCCAAGGGATGTCAAGTGCCGCGCCTGCAAAGGGTTCCCAACCGGTTCCATCTAAAATCACCGGCCAATCACCGATGTTTGCCTGCCAGCTCTACCCGCACGGTGCCGGCACTCGGAACCTCCGGGCCAACTTGCGCAGTTCCACCGGGCTCAGCTTCGCCGGCGCCCGGATCGCCCTGGCCGGTTTGCTTTTCACAATTCCAGGCTGGACTCCTTTTCGGGCCCCGACGTATGCCGGATTCTGCAAGCGTCTAACCAAGTCGGGGCTAAACGCCCGCACGGCGCCCATCATTTGCTTTGGCGTGGGCATCTACATTTGGCCTTGAGCGCATCTACACGCGTCAGGTATCGCCCGATCAATGTCGCGCCTTTGGCCGGCAGCTTCGAGACGTCGTCCAGCGCCGGCACTTCGTAGGTCGGTGGGAGATGGTCCAGCCCTGGCCCTCTGAATGCGCCCGCTGGATCGGACAGCGTAATTGTCTGCTTTGACTTCTGCGGAGATTTGGACGAGGGCTCCGCTTTGGAGCGTTTCTCCAATGGCTTCTGCGTGCCTCTGACGCCTTCGAGAAACCTCGCTGTCCTTTGGTCTTCATGGGCAAGCACTCCTCGCCAAGCTGAATTGATGTGAAGGTAGAACGCTCGCGCAAACAATTCCGCGGCCATCGCGTTGCGCTCCACCTCGGTCTGAAAGCGGGCATGACGTTGGTCGACGGCCCGTCTGTTACAGACTCTCCGGTTTCGGTGTTGATTCCGTCCGAAATCTAGGCCAAAAAGTCGCAAATTCCGGCTGAAAACTGGGCCACGTTGAGCCCGTACTCTGCTGCATTTTTAGGCAGGGGCGGGCGGAGTGATCAACGTGAGCACATTGAGCAAATTGCGGCGGATGGTGAACCGCGACGGGGTATCCGTTCGCGAGGCTTCGCGCCGGCTGGGGATCAGCCGGACGACGGCGGCCAAGTGGCTGCAAGTCGGGGTGATGGTTGAGCCGCGCTACGTGCGGCGCGTCTTGCCACCGACGGATCTCGATCCATTCAAGGAACAGCTGCAGACCTGGCTGCGTGCCGACGCGCACCGCGGCAAGCGTGACCGGCGCGGCGTCAAGGCGATGTTCGAGGCGATCCGGGCGCTTGGCTACAAGGGCGGCAAGACGCCGGTGTACGACTACTGCAAGCGCTGGCGCGAGGAGCAGGCACTGGCGCCGCGCAACGCGGGGTTTGTGCCGCTCGCCTTCGATCTGGAGGCCGAAGGTGGCCAAGGCGCAGGCCGGCGAGCTGGAGAGGAAAGCCGGTGAGAAACTCAAGGACCTGGGTGAAAAGGCCAAGGAAGTCATCGATCAGAACATCCCCGGCGACAAACCCCAAAACTGAAAACCGGTGGAAGGGGCTGCGCGGTCGCCCGCCGAGCTCTTTCTCTCGAATGTCCAGATCCGCCTCTCTGTCGACGGACTCCAAGAAGAGCCTTTCCGCCACGGCGCCCGGTCGAAGTCGAGGCCTTACCCTTCAGCTCCAACGGCGATCCTCGATTCTCCGAAAAAGTTCGGAGATAGGTTGACATCCAGAGATCTGTGCCGGAAGGTGGCTCCGGGGCTGTTGCTCGCTTCGGAACCTCACGGAGCGCGGAGACGGAGATGGCTCGAGCCAGTGCCGGGACCCTGCATGAGCTGGTATGCCCCGACTGCGCGTCCGAACTGGAACAGCTTCCAGCACGCCCCATTAACGTGCTGAAGCTCTTCTGTCCCGGCTGCGGCGGCCGTTTCGCGCGGAACCCCGGCGCGCACCTGGCGCCGCGACGCTCTCCGCCGCCGACGTTGCCGGTCCCGCGACGGTCGGATCGCTTGCGCTCCATTGGCGTGCTCTGGTTCTGATGATTCTCGAGCATCTCTACTGGATGGTCACTGCGCTTGGTTCGATGCTGCTTTTCTTCTGCGGCGGTTTCGTCCCGGTTCTTCGCCGTTGGCTGGAGAGCGAGGTCTTCGGCTGGGCCGACGTGGTCAGGACTCTCGGCGGCGTCTGGTTTTGTATCGAGACGCGCGACCCTGATTTCGATCTCGGCCCGGTGCTGGCCCGAGTTGACGCCCCGCAGCTTTTCACCTTGATCGAGGCCGTGGCACGCGCGGCTGGGGTTGCGGCCGCCAGGGCAAGTTCGGCTGACCTATCTTCCCTGCTGCGGCGTCGTGGCCTGGGGACGGTCAAGCGCCTTGATCATCGGCTTGCCACTCTTGCGCGTACTCAACCAAGCCGAGCTGCGGGCCGTCCTCGCCCACGAGCTCGCCCATCTCGCCCATGGCGACGCGACCCGCACCGCACGGTCGGCACGGTTTGCCCAGGGGCTGGAGCTGGCCCTCGAGCAGGCCGGTCGCGCTGCGCGAGGGCCGCTGGGAGCGTGGCGCGGTACTGCCTGAAAGAAGCCTCCTGGCTGATCGAGCCGGTGGCGCGGAGCCAGGAAACGCGGGCCGACCGCCTGGCAGCGACCATCGCCGGCGGCAACATGGCGGCCTCGGCCCTGGTCAAGGTTGCTCTGGTTCAACCGCTCTTCCGCGAAGTGCTCGCCCACTACGATCCAGACCACCCTGATTTCCCTAACCTGTATGCCTTCTTCCGATTGTTCTGGTATCGCCTCTCTGCCGAGAGTCTCTCGGCCATGCGGCTGCAGATTCTTACCAGGCCGCATAACCCACACGACCCCACGCATCCCCCCCTGCCCGATCGAATCGCCCAGCTTCAGTCCCATCCTGACCAGGTCTCCGCGAGTGGCGATGTCTTGCCCGCCACGGCGCTCCTAGGTGACCTCGAGATCTTCGAACAGATGCTGCACAACCGGCTTTTCAGCCTATCCACATTCGAACCGACCATCTTCCATCGTGCCGGGTCGTAAGCCCGATCCGCTCGCCTCTGACTACTATCCCCCAGATTCCTGTTACGCTGCGCGGATTGTAAAGATGGGCAGGTTTGGTTGCGGCCGACAGGCCGCACTGTGGTCAGACCGCCTTTGAGATTTGACCCCTTGGACCAGAACAAAGGAATTGGTCCAACCCCTATGATTGAAGAAATTGATCTGACCCCCACGACCGGCCCGCAAAACTTTCGCTGAAAGTGTGACAATTTGTGACATTGTCTGATCGTCGTTGGGTTCTCGGTGGAGATCTTGTCCTCTCGGCTGCGCAGATCGAAACCCGCGACCAACTCTTCCGGTCCCACGGAGCACACACAATCCCCTCGTACTATTTTACGCTATGGCCATCGTTTTCATCGGAAGTACGGCGCAAGCGTGCAGGCAAATTGGCGTTAGTCACGCTGTCGCCTTGCAGCACCTCGGATGCTGTCATGGGGGCCGTTGGCTCGATCCAGAAGGCATCCTCTCGTGCTCCTGGTTCAAAGGCATCCTCCCGTGCTCCTGATTCATTATTTCCGTTAGCCCCAAGGAGTCATCAGGCGTCACAGACTCTGGAACGAGTCCGTTTTTCGGCCTAGCTTAACAAAGCACATTTTTGGCTTTCGGTCCACGATTCCCTCTGGACACCTGGCGCGTTCGCTGGTAACTTGCCCGCACACATCTGACGGAAGCCAGATCTTGGCTTCGAGGTTCGCTGTCCATTGAGCCGGCGTAGGCCGGGGCTGTGTATGTAATGGGTCGGGACGGGATCAAGCGCGGCGAGGCCGAAGTGGGCGCCGGCGGCAGGTCGATCCTGCCCTGTTGCGCCAGCCGGCACGAGAAGGGTCCAGATGGGACCGCCGGGCAGGTCGCGTTGTTCTGGCCATTCGTGGGCTTGTGGAGGGGAAGGGATGCCTCCCACGACGTCGAGTCCGCTGGAATCCATCTGGCGACGAACGTCCAGGCTTGATCCTGCCGGTGATCATCATCGGCGCGATCCTGGTGTTCGTCATCCCGATCCCGCCGGGGTTGCTCGACGTCTTGCTCTCGGCCAACCTGACGTTGGCCGTGGTGGTCCTACTCACGACGCTGGCGATCCGCAGCTCCGCAAGAATTCAGCGCCTTTCCGACGATCCTGCTGACCACGACCCTGACGCGGCTGGTCCTGAACGTCGCGACGACCCGGCTGGTGCTCACGCGGGGCGGCGAGTACGGGCTGGATGCGGCCGGCGGGGTGATCCGCGCGTTCGGCGAGTTCGTCGCCGGCGACCAGGTGCTGGTCGGGTGTGATCCTGTTCTCGATCCTGGTCGTGATCCAGTTCGTGGTGATCACCCAGGGTGCGACGCGGATCAGCGAGGTCGCCGCCCGCTTCATGCTCGACGGCCTGCCCGGCCGGCAGATGGCCATCGACGCCGACCTGCACGCCGGGCTCATCGACCAGCACGAAGCGCACCGCCGCCGCGAGGAGGTCTACCGCCAGGCCGACTTCTTCGGTGCGATGGACGGTGCGAGCAAGTTCGTCCGCGGCGATGCCATCGCCGGCGTGATCATCCTGCTGGTCAACATCGTCGGCGGCCTGTTTCTCGGCATGTTCAAATACGACATGAGCGCCGGCGAGGCGATCGACGTCTTCACGAAGCTGACGATCGGCGACGGTCTGGTCAGCCAGGTGCCGGCGTTCCTGATCTCGCT
>CAWAHT010000010.1:0-194555 GCA_963781975.1 uncultured beta proteobacterium | reverse complement strand
TTTAATCCGTTGGTCGCAGGTTCAAGTCCTGCACGGCCCACCAGTCACACGCACCCAATGCCACTCCGTGGTGCATCGGCGCTGAAGTCGCGCGCAAGCCTCGAGGGCAGGTGCCCATTTGTCGTTTGCCGTGCTGGGCTATTGGATCGATGGAGGAGAGTTACCCATATGAATTTTGGCACCATTAGAGTGGAATGCCGATATCGCGCACGACGGCCGCGAGGCCTGGCGACACCGGCGTTAGGACTGCGTTGGCGCTTTGCGCGCCGGCGCTTCCAGGCCCTGCAACTACTCAGACGCCGCGCCCACGCGGTGCGATTTCGCTGGCTGGGAGCTTGCTTTGAGACTACCGCGGCGCGGATCCGAACCAGTGAACTCAAATCGAGGCATCGAGAGGACTGCAATGGAACCCAAAATTCCGGTTGCGCTGTGCAAGGGCCTGCTGATAGTGGCATTTGCACTTGCCCACGGAGCCGTCCTTGTGCCCGCGCGGGCTGAGACGGCGCCCGCTGGCCTCGCCGTGAATCCGGGCAGGGCCGCGGCGCTCGCCTCGCTGCCATTGAGTTTCGAGGAGAACTTCGGGCAGGCCGGTGCGCATGACGTGCAGTACTTTGCCCACGGAAATGCCTTTGGCATTGCGCTGACCCAGCAGGGTGCGCTTATCACGCTGAGTGCCGGCGCGGGCCATGCCATGGATGTCCCGCCCGCGGCATCTGATCAAATCCGCATCTTGTTGCAGGGCGCCCAGGCCAGCCCTGCGCCCCGCGCCGAGCAGGTGCTGCCTGGTCGCGTGAACTATTTCATCGGCAACGATCCCTCAAAGTGGCACACCGATGTGGCCACGTACGGCCGGGTGCGCTACGACGGCGTCTATCCCGGAGTGGATCTTGTGTACTACGGCAACCAGGGGCACCTGGAATATGACTTCGCGGTTGCGCCCGGTGCGAATCCGCAAATCATTGGGGTGCACTTCGAAGGCGCGCAGCGGCTCAGTATCGACGCCCAGGGCAATCTCCAAATCGACCTGGCGGGCCGGCGTCTTGCCTTCGAGCGACCGGTCGCCTATCAATTCGATGGCGGGCAGCGCAGAGCAGTGACAGCCAGCTACCGCCTGGCCGGCGACAGTGTCGGCTTCGAAATCGGGTCCTTCGATCACGCCAAGGCTCTGGTCATCGACCCCGTCTTGAGCTATTTCACATATATCGGCGGCAGCAATACCGACGTGATCGGCATTGCGATACCCCAGTCCGGCTCGACGGCGGGCCAGGCGCTCGCCCTTGACGCCTCGGGCAACGTCTACGTGACCGGCTACTCGGTGTCGACCGATTTCCCGCAGTTGTCGCCCTTCGCACCACCCACTGCCAAGCAAAACCCCAACGGTGGCTGGCCGTGGGCGTTCGTCAGCAAGCTGTCCGCCGACGGCAGCAGGCTTCTTTACTCGACCTACGTGGGTGGATCGGCCAGGGACTACGGCCAGGCCATTGCCGCCGATGCCCTCGGCAACGTCTTCATCGTCGGCTGGACAGAATCAAACGATTTCCCGGTCACAGCGGGTGCCTTCCAGGTGCTGTGCGCGCCGAACTACACGAACAGCCCCAATGCCGCGTTCGCGAGCTGCGCTCCTGCCGCGTCGCAAAATGCCTTTATCGCCAAGTTCAGCCAGGCGAACGGCCAGCTGCTTGCCGCCACTTTCCTTGGCGGCACCTCGACCCAAAACAGCGCAGGTGCGGTGGCCGTCGACGCCGCAGGCAACGTGTACGTGACCGGCAACACCATCGCAGGACAAAATGGCGCTGCCCCGGGACAGAACAAGACCCTGGGATTCCCGACCACCGCCAACGCGCTGCTCGCAACGCCGACCTATCCGACACAACTGCTTGGCGACTACGACGCCTTCGTCAGCATCCTGGATCCGACGCTCTCGGCCCTGTTGTACTCCACCCTCATCGGCGACACGCAGATTTACAACTTCCCGAATCCCCAGTACCAGGGTCCAACGAACGGCACGGCGGTCACGGTCGACGCCTCCGGCAACACCTATGTCGGGGGCTGGACCACTGACGGCTTCCTTCCGACGACCAGCAACGCTCTGATCCCCGCCGCGTCCGGCTGTGGCCAGCTGTCGCCCGGCACCACGGCGCTAAGTGGTCGCTGCGGTTTTGTAGCCAAGTTTTCGCCCCTGGCCAGCGCTCGGGGACCGGCGCTGACCTACGGCACCTACCTGGGCGGCGAGCCTGTCGGTGCGGGAAGCTTCACGGAACAGGTCACCGGGATTGCCGCAGACGCCTCGGGCAATGCCTACGTAAGCGGATTTACCAACAACGCCGGCTTCCCGAGCACCTCGGGCGCCTATCAGACAACCTGCGATGGATATATCAAGGCAACGAACACCGGCGACTCGAACTGCAGCGCCGCGTTCGTCGCGAAGCTCAACCCCGCAGGTACGGCTCTGCTCGCCAGCACCTACTACGGCTGCGTCACATGCAGCGGTGACCCCGTGTTCGAGGTCGGGGCCGTCGTCCTGGACGCCGCTGGGAACGTCTACGTCACGGGCATTGGCGTGTCCGGTCTGGCACAGCGCAATCCGGTTCAAACGGTAATCGCCGGCAGCACGAACCCGTTCGTCGCCGAGTTCGACTCGGCACTGACAACTTTGAAATTTGCGACCGTGTTCGGCACGGGCGCGCAACAAGTCAGCGCCGGAGGCCTCGCGGTGGATGTCACCGGCAACATCTTCGTCGCCGGCAATGCAAATGTGAATGCTGCGTCCGCCGCGACCAGCGGTGCTTACCAAACGAGCTACGGCGGCGGCAGCAGCGACGGCTGGGTGGCCAAGATCTCCGGCCTGGCAACCGGCTATGCGATCCCCTGGTTCACGGAGTATCCGGGCTACGTATCGCGCTTCGTGTTCCTCAATACCGGAACCTCGCCCGCCACCTACACGATCGCGGTGAATCCGGAAGTTGGCAACACTGTCGTCGTGAATCCCAACTTCGCCACGGGAACGATTGCCGCGCAGTCCCAGCTGGTGATCAACGCGAGCGACCTCATGCCGTCCATTGCGCTCAAGCCAAGGGCGTCTGCGCAGATCACGACCGGTGGGACCGATCTGAGTGTCTATGGGATCTACAACCTGGTGCAGCCGGCGACCGGGTCGATCACCAACACGTCGCTGCTGCCCGCCACGGATTTTTCCTCGACGAGCTCGATGCTCGAAGCGCCATTCTTCACGACGGCAAGCAGTTATTCGGGCGATTTTGTCTTCAGCAACACCGGCCTGAAAGCCGTCACGGGCACAGTTACGCTGCTTTCAACGGTTGGGAATTCCGCGCTTCCCGGTCAATCGACATTCCAGATTGCGCCCGGCAGCGAATTCGACCTGCCTGCCTCGAGCGTGATCAGTGGATATGCCCAGGCGACCGGGCCGTCGGTTGCCGGTGCGCTGTTTTCGTTCAATGCGCCGGAGGGTTACGTCAAGGGAATCTACAAGACCGTCAGCATTGCGAGCGGCGCGGTCGGCACGTCGGAACTCGTCAATCCGCAGAACGCGACGAGCACCCCGACCGTGTTGATCGCTCCGTGGTTCACAACCTATCCGGGCTACAACAGCACGTTTTACCTCACCAATCGCGGCAGCCAGGCCGCCACGGTGGCAATCAGCGTAATGACGGAGGCGGGGAATGCGGCAACGCTGGGAACGACGAACTGGACGCTGCCGGCGAACAGCCAGCTGGCCATACCCGCCAAATCGGTCGTATCGTCATTCATGAACAACACCCGGGGATCCGCGATCTTCACAATCGGCGGGCCGACGAACAACATCGAGGGTCTGTATCAGGTCACCAATCTGAGCACCGGCGCGATGAGCAACACGCCCATGTCCAGGCCGAGCAGTTCCACCGGATCGACGCCCTACGTCGTTCCCTGGTTCACGACCTATCCGGGTTACGTCAGCCGGTTCGTATTCGTCAATCGCTCCGCCCAGGCCGCACCATTCACCGTCCGGGTTCTTCCGGAAACGGGGAACGCGGCCACGCTGAACCAGACCGCCGGTTCGATCCCGGCGCAGAGCATGTACGTCCTCGATGCAAGCAGCGTGGTGACCGGCTTCTCGGCGGCGACGCGCGCGGGTGCTGTCTTCCAGGTTTCATTGCCGGACAATAGCGTCGATGCGCTCTACAACGTCGTGAACCCCGGTTCGGGAGTCGTCAGCAATACGCGCCTGACCCACTGACCTTGCTTTGTTTGCCTGCGGGACCGCGTCGGGACCGCAACGCCGCCGTGCGTCAGGCCCGATTGCGCCGCACGGCGATAACGGCGAGGATCACGGCGGCCAGCACCGCCACCGCCACGACCGCGATCCAGGTCCGCATCGCCCAGGCATTCGATTCGAGCAACGGAGCTGCGGCGCGCTCCTCTTCCAGCAGGCCTTGCTCGACGGCCACGATGGCATCCATGTACCCGCTGACCGTCGGAATCAGGCCCGACTCGATGCGAGCGATGCCGCCGCGCACATCGCCGGAGGTCATCTGCGCGAAGATCGAATTGCGCATCGAGAGATAGGCGCTGCGCTTCTCGCTGACGATTGCCATGTGCTGCTTCAGGGCATCGTCGTTTGGCACACTGAGCAGCTTCTTCTGGTGTTCGGTGATTCTCGCGCTGGTCTCCTGCATCTGCGGCTTGAGGTAGTCGGCAAGTGATTGCAGGTTGCCCGACTTGGCGATGGCCAGCGTGCGCGTCAGGTTCACCCGGGTGTCGACCTTCCACGCCAGGGCCAGATCGTGGCGCGCGCCTATTTCCGCAAGGCGGTCGCGCGCTTCAAGTGTCTTGGAGAGTTGGACGCCGCCAAACGCGGCCGCTGCCACCATGGCCGCCAGCGCCAGCCAAAAACCGACTCCGGACCCGGATCCAACGCGCGCATTCGACATATTCGCCAGCCCCCCGAATCAAAGAAATGGTGCAACGCCACCAGCGCGCCCAACGGGCGCCAGCATCAAGAATGACACAGTTGCGGCCCGCTGCGGCAAATCAGAAGGCGAATCGGCGGCGACGCGCCGCCTGCGCCGTCGCAGCGCCTGGACCACGGAAGAACCCTGGCAGAGCGTCGGAGAATGGCCGCAAATGCGCCGGCGCCGTACGGCGGCGCCCCCAAAGCGGCGGGAGCCGGATGCGACGGTTCGATGGTTCAATTGGGTCATTTCGGCGCGAAAATGATCAATTCCTGCGCGCGGGGCGACTTGTCGAAAATATATCAGCTTGATATAATTCGCCATGCACGTGATTTCGCTGAAGGCGCTGCGCGAGTTCTGGCGAAAGCATCCAGATTCCGAATCGCCGCTTCGGAACTGGCACACGGTCGTCGAGCACTCGAAATTTGAGAGCTTTTCGGCCGTGCGTCAGGCATTTCGAAGTGCAGACTATGTCGCTCCCTATACTGTGTTCGACGTAGGCGGCAACAAGTACAGGATCGTGGCAATTGTTCGGTACCGTGATGCGAAGGTCTTCGTGCGATGGGTCATGACGAATCGCGAATACGATACATGGACCAAGCAGCCTAGGAGTGGAAGGTTATGACGGCTGCGGCACCTGCTATCGACGTTCGCTCCTTGCAGAAGGCCTGGGGCGCCTTCGATGAACTTGCGCACCTTCGTCCGATCCGGACGAAGAAGGATTACGACCGTACGGTCCGCCTCATGAACAACCTCCTGGACGTCGTCGGCGACACGGAGGACCACCCCCTCTCGGGCCTTCTTGATCTCGTCGGCGAGATCGTCGCGGAATACGATTCGCGGCGACATGCAATCGGGCGTGGAAACCCGCGGGAATTGCTGAGCTTCCTGATGCAACAGCGCGGGTTGCGCCAGGCGGACCTGTCCGGCGTTGTTCCCCAGAGCAACCTTTCGGCGATCCTGGCCGGCAAGCGCCAGATCAGCGTCTCGATGGCGGGAAAGCTCTCGGCGTTCTTTGGGGTGAGCCCCGAGGTGTTTATTCCCATTCCGGAACTTGAAGGGAAAGCCTCGTAAAATGAGCGGTGAAGCGGGTTCGAATCCAGATCAGGGCAACAATGTGCACGCTCCGGTACGCGATCCTACTGTCGATCGTGCTGGTTGGTGGCACCCAGGCGATTGCGGCTCCGGCAGGCGACCCTCCACCGGCCGCGCCGGGTGAAATCGGCGGGGATATTCACGTGCGCCGGCGGAACTAGCAGATCCGCGGCAGCGGATCGTCGAGCAGTTCGTCCAGCACGCGCTCGCCGCCGAGCGCGGTCTCGAGGATCACGCGCGCGGCGCCCGACTCGACCCGACCGATGATCGCCGCGTCCCGTCCCGCGTCCATGGCGCGCCAGCGGCCCAGCGCCTCCTCGGCCTGGTCCGGCGCGACGATCGCCACGACGCGTCCCTCGCACGCCAGATAGAACGAATCGTAGCCAAGGATCTCGCACACCGACGCCGTCTGCGGCCGCACCGGGATCGCGGCCTCGCGCAGGCGCAGGGCCAGCCCCGCTTCCCGGGCGACTTCATTGGCAACGGTCGCCAGGCCGCCGCGGGTGGGGTCGCGACAAAACCGCAGGCCCGGCAAAGGCCAGACGGCGCGGCACAGGTCGAGCACCGGCGCGCAGTCGGAGAGGACGGTGCCGCGCAGCTCGAAGTCCTGGCGCGCGAGCATTACCGCGACGCCGTGATCGCCGATCGGTCCGCTCACCAGCACGATGTCGCCGGCCCGCACGCCGGATACGCGCAGGCCGTCGCGCGCCTGCACGCCGATCGCCGTCACGGAAAAATACACGCCGCCGCCGTGGCCCCGCGGCACCACCTTGGTATCGCCGGCCAGCACGCGCACGCCCGCCGCATGCGCAGCGGCCGCGAAACTGGCGACCAGGCGCCGCAGGCACGCGATCTCAAGACCCTCCTCGATGATCGTGGCCAGGGTCAACCACTTCGGCACCGCACCGGCCACGGCAAGATCATTCACCGAGCCGTTCACCGCGAGCGAGCCCAGATCGCCGCCAGGGAACTCCAGCGGCTCGACGGTGAATCCGTCCGTCGTGATCATCAGCGGTCCGGCGGCCGCGGGCATTGGCGACGCGTCCGACAGGCATTCGGGCGCGGCCGCGCCGAGCAGGCCGACGAAGATCTCCTCGATCAATTCGCGCATCAGGCGCCCGCCGTTGCCGTGCGCCAGCCGGACGGTTTGCGTCATCGCCCGCGCCTGTTGAGGCCGGCCGCATCGGCGGGTTGCCGCGACGCGGGCGCCGTCATGTTGCGATGCCCCGCTGACCGCCGCCGGCCGCGTATTCGACGATCTGCCCGAAGGCCAGGCCGGCGTCATTCGTGGGGATCTTCTCCGCGAGGTGGACCTCGATGCCGGATGCGGCAAAGCGCGCGGCGATGGTCGCGCACAGCACGCGGTTCTGGAAGACCCCGCCGCAAAGCCCGACGGCATCGAAACCGGTGTGGCGGCGGATCCGCAATGCCTGACCCAGCGCCGCCTCGGCAAGCGTGGCGTGGAAGTCGGCCGCCCGTTGCCCCGGCGTACGCGCCGCGTCGAGCAGATGGGCGACCAACGGCGCCCAATCGATCCGGCACACGCCCTGGGCATCATCGCGCATCGGCAGGGACAGTGCGATGCCCGGTCCGGCCTGCGCCGCCATCGACTCGAGCCGCATCGGTCCCTGCGCCTCGAAGCTCGTCTCGTCGACCCCCAGGACGAGGCAGGCCGCAGCGTCGAACAGCCGACCCACGGAAGTCGTCTCCGGACAGTTGAGGCGGCGGCGCCACGCCGCGTACGCGGCGGCGATCACCCCGTTCACGCGCGGAAAGTCCCGGCCGGCGCTCCAGCAAAGCGCGGCGGCCGACCGCCAGGGATCGCGCGCCGCACGTTCGGCGCCGGGCGGATGGAAGGCGCGCCAGGAACCGCGGCGGCTCCAGTGACCGGGCGCGCCGGCCAGGGCTTCGCCCCCCCAGAGCGTGCCATCGGCGCCCAGGCCGACGCCATCCCACGCCAATACCAGCCAGGACGCGATATCCGGCCTTTCCCATGCCAGCGCCGAGGCATGGGCAAAGTGATGCAGCACCGGCGTCAGCGGCAGTCCGGTGCTGCGTGCCCACGCGGTGCTCGCGTACCCGGGATGCGGATCGACGATGATCCGCGCGGCCGCCACGCGATACAGCTGCTGCAGGTCCCGGGCCACGCTGGCGTGCACGTCGCGGCTGCGCGGACTCTCGAGGTCACCGATGTGCGGCGACACGATGATGCGATCGTCGAACCCGATCGCCAGCGTGTTCTTCATCTGCCCGCCGGCGGCGAGCACCGGTTCGTCCAGGCGCATGCCAAGGCGCAGCTGCAGCGGTGCGGTGCCGCGCCCCGGCCTGACCGGCCGCGCCCTGCCCTGCACGACGCGCACGACCGCGTCGTCGGCCGGACGCACGATCGGTCGGTCGTGGTGCAGGAAGCAGTCGGCGACCGGCGCCAGGCGGCGCGCCGCCTCGACGTTGTCGGTCAGTACCGGCTCCCCGGACAGGTTGCCCGATGTCGCCACCAGGGGTCCGCCGAAGTCGTGCAGCAGCAGTGCATGCAGCGGGCTGTACGGCAGCAGGACGCCGAGTTCGTCGAGTCCGGGTGCCAGGATCGCCGGCAACGTCCCGCCGGCGCACCGGCGCAGGAGCACGATCGGGCGGGCCGCATCGCGCAGCGCTGCGCAGTCGTCGGCATCCGGCGCCGTCTCGCTGCGTACGTCGTCCAGGCCGTCGGGGCCGCGCAGCGGAAACATCACTGCGAACGGCTTGTCCGGGCGCCGCTTGCGGGCGCGCAGGCGCTCGACCGCTTGCCGCGACCTCGCATCGCACAACAGGTGGTAGCCGCCAACGCCCTTGGCAGCCACGATCGCGCCGGCGCGCAAGGCGTCGATGCAGGCCGCCAGCGCACGGTCGCCGAAAGCGGCGCCTGCGCCCGCGCCTTCGAAGTGCAGCCGCGGACCGCACTGCGGGCATGCCAGCGCTTCGGCGTGGAAGCGCCGGTCGGTCGGATCCTCGTATTCGCACCGGCAGGCGGCGCACAATTCAAAGCTGCGCATGCTCGTGGCGGGGCGGTCGTAGGGCAGGCCGCGGATCAGCGTATAGCGCGGGCCGCACTGCGTGCAGTTTATGAACGGATAGCGCCAGCGCCGATTGCCCGGGTCGAACAGTTCGCGCTCGCAGTCGGCACACAGCGACTGGTCGGGCGGCAGTTGCGCATCGGCGGTGCCCAGGCCGGTGCTGGCGACGATGCGAAACCCGGTCGCAACGGCGGGGGGCAGCATTTCCACCGCGGTGATCGTCGGACGGGCGAGGGGCGGCGCCTCCTGCACCAGGGCCTCGACGAACGACGCGAGCGCCGCCACGGTGCCATAGGCATCGATCCGGACACAGCCGGCGTCGTTGCGCACCGTGCCCGCCAGGCCGTAGCGGTCCGCCATGCGGTACACGAATGGCCGATAGCCGACGCCCTGCACCCGGCCGGTCACGTGCACGCGCCGCCCCGGCCGGGCGGCATTGCCGACCGCAGGTTCCGCAATGCTCACGCCGGCGTCCGTTCGACTGCCGGCCGCACCGGCTGGTGCGGCACCCCCGCCGGTGCCGCGTCCGCGCCCGGCGCCGGGTCGCGCATGCCGCTGGCCCACCAGATGCGGCAGGCGCCCTCTTCCGAGACCATGCACGGACCGATCGGCTGGCGCGGCGAGCAGGCGCGCCCGTACAGGTGGCACTGGTTGGGATAGATCCGCCCGAGCACGACCTGGGCGCACTCGCAGGCCGGCGGCATTTCCCCGGCGCGCCGGCGCACGCCGGCGCCCAGGCCGGCGAACCGCGCCCGCGCGTCGATCGCGCGCAGCGCCGGCTTGAGCGCGAATCCCGAGCGCGCAATGGTTCCGATGCCGCGCCATGTCGCGTCGCCGACGTCGAACACAGCCTGCAGCGCCGCCTGCGCGCCGCGATTGCCGCCCGGATGCACGAGTTCCGGGTAGCAGTTGTCGAGGAACGGGCGCTGGCCGTTGACCTGGCGCACCACCGAATAGAGCGCCGCGAGCAGGCTTGCCGGGGTGAAGCCGGCGATCGCCGCCGCGATGCCGTGGCGCTGCGGCACGAAGCGCCATTCATCCGGCCCCATGACGGTCGCGACATGGCCCGGAGCGATCAGCGCATTGAAACCGGGCGTGCCGCTTTCCAGCAGCATGGCCACTGCCGGCCAGGTGAGCCGCCCGGATACCAGCAGGCTCATGTTGGCCGGAATGCCTTCGGCCACCATGCCGGCGACCGGTGCCATCGTCGTCTCGAAACCGGCCGTGAAAAAGACGATCTGCCGGTCGCGGTGCGCGAGCGCGATCTTGACAGCCTCGCGCGGCGAGGCCAGCGCGCGCACGTCGGCGCCCGCGGCGCGCGCCTCGGCGAGGCAACGCGGCTCGCCCTTGGGCACGTTGCACGGTACCCGCAGCATGTCACCGAACGCGACCAGCGTGACCTCGCGGCGGCGCGCCAGCAGCATCGCCAGGTGGATATCCTCTTCGGGGCAGACGCAGACCGGACAGCCGGGCCCCGGGATTACCTCGATCGCGCGCGGCAGCGCGGCGCGCAGGCCGGCCAGCGCAATCGTGCGTTCGTGCCCGCCGCAGACGTTCATCACGCGCAGGCCGCGCGGCAACGGCAGGCCGCGGATGCACGCCAGCCAATCCTGCGCGCTGCGCATCGCCGGCTATCCCCCGGCCGCCGCCGGCAGCCGGGCCGTCGCTCGCACCTGCGCCAGCTGCGCGTCCAGCCAGCCGAGCCACGCCGACAGGCTTGCCGGGCGCAGCGCGGAGAGCACGAAGACCGGCGCGCGGCTGGCCAGCGCGCGCAGGTGCGCAGTGGCCGCTTCGGGCCGGAAATCGTCGAGCACGTCGAGCAGGTCCGACTTGCTCAGCAGCAGCAGGTCGGACGCGCGGAACATCACCGGATATTTCGCGGGCTTGTCGTCGCCCTCCGTCGACGGACAGCAGCGTCACGTTGCGGTGCTGGCCCAGGTCGAAGCTTGCCGGGCAGACGAGATTGCCGACGTTCTCGATGAACAGCACGTCGATGCCGTCGAGGTCGATCTCGTGCAGCGCACCGTGAACCATGTGCGCGTCCAGGTGGCAGGCCGTGCCGGTCGTGATCTGCACCGCGGGCACGCCCCTGGCGCGGATCCGGCGCGCGTCGTTCTCGGTCTCCAGATCGCCCTCGATGACGGCGATGCGCAGCCGATCGCCGACGGCATCTATCGTCGCTTCGAGCAGGCGCGTCTTGCCCGATCCGGGCGACGACATCAGGTTGACCGCAAGGACGCCATGGCTGTCGACGTGCGCGCGATTGTGCGCCGCCTGGTGATCGTTGGACGCCAGCAGGCGCTCCAGCACGTCGACAGCCGCGCGGGCGCCGTGCGGCCCGTCCGGGTCCGCAGCGTGCGCATGGCCTGCGCCGCCGGTCGAATGATCCTGCGTGGCCGGTACGGCCGCATGCACATGCCCTGGCGCGGCACAACCGCAGTTTCCGCACATATCGGTCAGCCCCCGGTCGTCAGCGCGGCGCCGGCAGATGCGGCACGAGCCGTTCGCGCACATCGCCGCGCTGAAGTTCGACGCGTGCGAGCTCCAGTTCCTCGCCCGCCACCACCCGCACCTGCCAGCTGCCGCAACGCACGCAGAGCAGCCGCTGTGCCGGTACGTCGCCCTGCGCGCCGCATGTCTCGCAGGCGATACGCACCGGCAGCAGGGCGATCGTCAGCGTGGCGGATTCGGCAATGGTTCCGGCCCGCGCGATCGAGAACGCGCGCTCGAGCAGCAGCGGTTCGACGCCGCTGAGCGCGCCCAGATGGACGGTAAGCGCGGTCACGCGCGGGCGCGCTCGCGCCGGGCGACGCGCTCGACCGCATCGATCAGGCCCTGGCAGACCGCGAGTTCATGCATGGGCGGCGCCCGCATCGGGGCCGGCGGCAGCCAGCATTTCATCGTAGAGTTCCCAGGCGCTGCGCGCTTCCTCGGGCGAGATCTTCTGTATCGCGTAGCCGACGTGGATCATGATCTGGTCGCCCGCCGCCAGCGTTTCGTGCTGCAGCAGGAACAGGCTCACGGTGCGCTCTATCCCCTTGGCCTCGCAGCGCGCGTTCAGGCCGTCGATCTGCACGATGCGCATCGGAATGCGCAAGACACATCGCGCAGGACCCCTGTGGTTTTCCGTGCCGCCATAGGCGCCTGGCCGGTGCATCGGTTGACGTCGATCAACACTTGCGGGCGGCAGCAACCCTAAGCTCGACGCGGTTGCGCCACAGCAGGACCGCGCCGAGCATCGCGCGCCGCGTTGTGCCCTGCGCAAACGGGTTCTTCCCTCTGAAGGTGCCGGTGCGATGGCAGCAGCGACAGGGCAGGTTCTGGTGCTCGGGCTTGGCAACCGGCTGCTGAGCGACGATGCCGCCGGGCCGCTGGCGATAGACCGCCTGGGCGAGCGCCATCCCGACCGCGCGGACGCGGTGTTCGTCGATGGGGGCACCGTCGGCTTGAGCCTGCTGCCTGGAATCGAATCGGCCGCAGGGCTGATCGCAATCGATGCCAGCATGCTCGGCGCGCCGGCCGGCGCGGTGCATGTCTTCGAGGGCACGGCGATGGATCGCCAGGTGGGCGGCAACAAGAAGACGGCGCACGAGGTCGCACTGGCCGACCTGCTCGCCGCCGCCGCGCTGGCCGGCACGCTGCCGCAGCGCCGTGCGCTGGTCGCCGTCCAGCCGCTGACGACGGCGCTGGGCATGGCGCCGTCCGCCGCCGTTGCGGCGGCCCTGCCGCGCGTCTGTCAGGCGGTCGAAGACGTGCTGCACCGGTGGTCGCAGTGAACGCGCGCAACGAAGGCGGTTGCGCCGTCCGACCCGCGCCCGGTGCGCTGCTGGGGGCGGTGCTGCGCGAGATTGCCCAAATGCTCGATGCGCTTGCCGACGATCCCGCCGGCGAAGCGGCGATCGATCTGCGCGGCCCGCTGCTCGACGGCGGCGACCGGGCGGCGTTGCGCTCCTTTCTCGGCAGCGGCGAAGTCGAGGCGCGCTGTGACGTGGCCGGCATCTGGAACGTGGCGGAAACCGCATTCGCCGGCGTCTGGTGGGTGCGCCACGCCGCCGCCGACGGCTCGACCCTGGTCGAACGATCGTGGTCGCGCGCGCCCCGGCCATCTTGCTCGCCCACCCGGCCGATATCGAGGCGGCGCACCGCGACCTTGCGCGGCGCCTGGATGAGGTCGATCCGGCCGCGCCCGGCGGCCGTCCGGCATAGGAGAACCCACCATGGGCGAACGCATCAGCCCATCGCGCGGCCGACCAACTGCGGCAGCACGGCGTCTCGCGCCGCGCCTTCTCGCCGTACCCAGCTACATCGCCTCGCTGATGGCGCTTGCCGCCCGGCAGGCCGCGGCGGCGATGGCCGACGGGCTGGCCCAGGCACGGCGCCAGGCCGTGATCTGGCTGTCGTTCCAGGAATGCACCGGCTGCACCGAATCGCTGACGCGCTCGTTCAGCCCGACGCTCGAGAACCTGATCTTCGATTTCATCTCGCTCGACTACCACCACACGCTGCAGGCGGCCTCCGGCGAGGCGGCCGAAGCGGCCCGGCGCGCGTCGATGGACGCCAACAAGGGCAAGTACATCGTCGTGGTGGACGGTTCGGTGCCCGACGGGCGCCGGCGGCGTCTACTCGACGATCGCGGGCCGTCACCAACCTGCGACATCCTGGCACGAGACCGTCGAGCACGCGGCGGCCGTGATCGCGGTGGGCAGCTGCGCGGCGTTCGGCGGGCTGCCCATGCCGCACCCGAACCCGACCGGCGCGGTACCCATCTCGGCGCTCGTCAAGGACAAGCCGCTGATCAACATTTCCGGCTGCCCGCCGATGGCCGAGGCCATGGCCGGCACGATCACCTACCTGCTGGCCTTCGGCAGGATCCCCGAGCTCGATCAGCTGAACCGGCCGCGGGCGTTCTTCGGCGAGACGATCCACGACCGCTGCTACCGGCGCCCGTTCTACGAACGCGGCATGTTCGCCAGGAGCTTCGACGACGACGGTGCGCGCGAGGGCTGGTGCCTGTTCGAGCTCGGCTGCAAGGGACCGGTGACGTACAACGCCTGTGCCACCATCAAGTGGAACGGCGGCGTTTCGTTTCCGATCGAATCGGGGCACGGCTGCATCGGCTGCTCCGAGCCGCACTTCTGGGATCGCGGCGGACTCTACAAGCCGCTGTCGGCCGGCACGACCGACATGCGCAAGGTCATCGGCATCGCGGCGGTGGCGGGCGCCGCCATCGGCGCCGGCGCGGCGGCGCTGGCACGCCAGCGGCGCGCCGCCACGCCGGCCGGGGAGGAGTAAGCCATGGAACTGCTCGATTTCGCGCGCGGACCGGCGCTGGCCTTTGGCATCGGCGTCTTCGTGTTCGGAACCACCTGGCGCCTTTTTGGCATCCTGCTGCTGCCGCGCGTGCGCGACCGCTCGCCGGCGCGCGCCGGCGCGCCGCCGCCCCTGATCGGCGCCGTGCGCACGGCCGTCGCGCGCATGTGGCCGCGCCCGGCGTTCCTGCACGCAACGCTGTTCGCCACGATCAACAGCTACGTCTTTCACCTGGGCCTGGCGGTGGTCGTACTGGGTCTCGGACCCCACATCGCGTTCATCCGTCAGCTCACCGGGCTGCATTGGCCGTCGCTGCCCAGCAATCTCGTCTTCGCCGTCGGCGTGGTCACGCTGGCCTCGCTGATCGGCACGCTCGTGCGGCGCATGGCCCATCCGGTGCTGCGCCTGCTGTCGCATGCCGGCGACTACATCAGCCTGCTGCTGACGATCGCGCCGGTGCTCACGGGCCTGCTGGCCACCAGCCACCTGGGCGCACGCTACGAAACGCTGCTGGCGCTGCACATCCTGAGCGTCGCGGCCCTGCTGGCCTGGTTTCCGTTCGGCAAGCTGATGCACGCCGTCCTGGTGTTCCTGTCGCGCGGCGCCACCGGCATGCGCTTCAGTCATCGCGGAGTGCGCGCATGAGCGCGGCCGTCGCCCCCGCCCCGGGCTTCGACAAGCAGGGCGAGCGCAGCGATGCCGAGCGCGTCGATGCCGCGATGCGCACCTTCGTGCGCGAGTTCGGCGTCACCGCGGCGCTGCACATGGAGTCGTGCGTGCGCTGCGGCATGTGCGCGGAGGCCTGCCATTTCCATGTCGCCACCGGCGAGGCCAAGTACACGCCGGCCTACAAGCTCGAACCGTTCCGCCGCGCCTATTACCGCGAAGCCGGGCCGTTCGCCGCGCTGGTCCGCGGCCTGGGCCTGGTGAAGAAGCTGGACATCGACGAGCTGCAGCGCTGGCAGGAGCTGATCTACGATTCGTGCACGATGTGCGGGCGCTGCACGCTGGTCTGCCCGATGGGCATCGACATCGCCGAACTCGTCAAGGAAGCGCGCCACGGCATGTTCAAGGCGGGCCTGATCCCCGACCGCCTGGCGCTCATGGACCGCGCGGCAAAGCAATGGGGCAGCACGGCGACGCCGGGCGAGGATCTGCCGGATATCCTGGCCGACGTGGCCGAGCAGTACGGCGTCGCCATCCCCTGCGACCTGCCGCAGGCCGACATACTGGTCACCGCGGCGCCGGCCGAGCTGGGCGAGCACACCAAGGCGCTGGCCGACGCGGCGAAGATCCTCAACCGCATCGGCGCCAAGTGGACCATGCACCAGGGCGGGTTCGACGCCTCCAACATCGGCTTCAACAACGGCGACCTGCCGCTGCAGGAGCGCCTCACCCGGGCGATCATCGACACTGCGCTCAAGATCGGCGCCGGCACGATCCTGCTGCCCGAATGCGGCCATGCCTACGGGGCGGCGCGCTGGGAGGCTGCGCGGTGGTACGACCGTGCGCTGCCGGTGCGCATCCTGCACATGACCGAGTTCCTGGCCGAACTGGTGCAGTCCGGGCGCATCCGCCTCAAGCAGATTGGCGATTCGGTCACGTTCCACGATCCGTGCCAGATCGTGCGGCGCGGCGGCCTGGAGGCGGCGCCGCGCACGGTGCTGGCGGCGCTGGGCATGGAGCTCATCGAGCTCGAGGATCACGGCGTGACCGGATACTGCTGCGGCGGCGGTGGCGGCGTCGTATCGAACGGGCGTGCCGCGCCGTTGCGCCAGAAGGTCTTCGAGATCAAGCGCCGGCAGATCGAGGCGACCGGCGCCAGGCGCTTCGTCACCAGTTGCGGCCAGTGCCAGATCACGTTCGACATGGGCGCCAGGCATGCGCACTGGGACCGCAAGACCGAGAGCCTGCTGGAACTGGTTGCCGACAACCTGCTCGAACCGGACGCTGCGCCATGACGTCTTTCGCATCGGGCGCTCGGCGGCGCCGGCCCGGCCCCGGGGCGTTGCGCGCCGCGCAGCGCGCATCGGCACGGCGACGGCACTTGCGCAGGGGGCGTACATGAACGAACGAGTCGTTGTCGATCCGGTCACCCGGATCGAGGGTCATCTGCGCATCGAAGCGGAGACTTCCGCCGACGGCGCGATCACCGGGGCCTGGAGTTCGGGCACGATGGTGCGCGGGATCGAACTCATCCTCAAGGGCCGGGATCCGCGCGAGGCCTGGGCCTTTGCCCAGCGCATCTGCGGCGTCTGCACGCTCGTGCATGGGATCGCCTCGGTGCGGTCGGTCGAGAACGCCCTCGGCTACGCGATCCCGGCCAATGCCCAGCTGATCCGCAACCTGATGATCGCCGCGCAGTTCGTGCACGACCACGTCATGCACTTCTATCACCTGCACGCCCTCGACTGGGTCGACGTCGTCTCGGCCCTCAAGGCCGATCCGCAGGCGACATCGCAACTGGCGCAATCGATCTCGCGCTATCCGAAGTCGAGCCCCGGCTACTTCGCCGACACGCAGGCGCGGGTGCGCAAGTTCGTCGAAAGCGGCCAGCTGGGCATATTCGCCAACGGCTACTGGGGGCATCCGGGGTACAAGCTGCCGCCCGAAGCCAATCTGCTGGCCGTCGCCCACTACCTGGAGGCGCTGGCGTGGCAGCGCGAGGTGGTGAAGCTGCACGCGATCTTCGGCGGGAAGAATCCGCACCCGAACTTCCTGGTCGGCGGCGCGCCCAGCCCGATCAGCGGCGATGCCGGCGGCACCGCGGCCACCGCGGTGAACATCGTCGCGCTCGATGAGGTGCGCTCGATCATCCGCTCGATGCAGGAGTTCGTCGATCAGGTGTACCTGCCCGATACGCTGGCGATCGCCGGCTTCTACAAGGACTGGTTCACGCGCGGCGAAGGCCTGGGAAACTTCCTTACCGTCGGCGATTTCCCGTCGCATTCGATGGAGGAATCGTCGTCGTGGCTGATCCCCGCCGGCGTCGTGCTGGGCCGCGATCTTTCCCATATCGAGCCGGTCGATCCGCGCGATCCGGCGCAGATCCAGGAATTCGTCACCCACTCGTGGTACGACTACTCGGTGGGCAAGGAGCGCGGCCTGCACCCGTACGATGGCGAGACCCGGCTCGACTACACGGGGCCCAAACCCCCGTTCGAGCAGCTCGACGGGGCGGGCGGCTATTCGTGGATGAAGTCGCCGCGCTGGCGCGGCAAGGCCATGGAGGTGGGTCCGCTGGCGCGCCTGGTGATGCTGTACGCCTCGGGGCACGAACCGACGCGTGCGCTCGCCGACAAGGCGCTGCGAACCCTGGACCTGCCGCTGACGGCGATCTTCTCGACCCTCGGGCGCACCGCCGCGCGCACCATCGAATCCAAGGTCCTGGCCGACCAGATGCCCGCCTGGCTCGACGCCCTGCTGGCCAACATCAAGGCCGGCGATCTTGCCGTGCACAACGCATCGCTCTGGGACCCGGCGCGCTGGCCGCGCAAGGCCAGGGGCGTCGGCTTCACCGAGGCCCCGCGCGGCGCCTTGTGCCATTACGTCGTCATCGAGGACGGCAAGATCGCCAACTATCAGGCCGTGGTACCGAGCACCTGGAACGCCGGGCCGCGCGATGCCGCCGGCCAGCCGGGCGCGTACGAGGCCGCGCTCATGGACCGGCATCATCTGGCCGACGTCAAGCGGCCGCTCGAGATACTTCGCACCGTGCACAGCTTCGATCCGTGCATCGCCTGCGCCGTGCACGTGCTCGATGCCGATGGCGTCGAAGCGGTGCGCGTGCGTGTCCGCTAGAACCGGGAGACCATGAAATGAACCTGCGCATCCGTTTGGCCTCGGGAGCAATGCTGGTGGCCCTGCCCGGCCTGGCGCTCGCCCACCTCGGCAACGGGCCAAGCGACAGTTTCAGTGCCGGTCTGCTGCATCCGCTGACCGGCGCCGACCACCTGTGCGCGATGCTCGCGGTGGGCGCCTGGGCGGCCATGCTGGGCCGTCGGGCAAGCTGGCTGGTGCCGGCCACCTTTCTCGCGGTGATGGCGACCGGGGCCGCGTGGGCGGTGGCCCGCCTGCCGCTGGCGGGGGACGAACCGCTGATCGCCCTTTCGGCCGTCGCGCTCGGCGCCCTGGTGGCGTACCGGGCGCGCCCGCCGCTGGCGCTTGCGATGGCGGTGGTGGGGACCTTCGCGTTTGCGCATGGCTACGCCCACGGGACCGAAATGCCCGTCAGCGCCGCGGGCCTGGCCTACGGAGCGGGCTTCGTCGGCACGGCCGCGCTGCTGCACGGCGCGGGCATCGTCATCGGCCGGCAGCTGGCGTCGCGCTCCGTGCTGCTGGCGCGCTGCGCCGGGGGCGCCGTGGCGGCGGCGGGAGCCGCGATGGTGGCCTTGCGGTAGGCGCACCGCCGGATGATCGCGCGCCGCGGCATGTAAGATTCCGCGGCGCCTGCACGTCCAATGCGCATGTCGATAGGGCACATGTGGCGTTGACCGACCTGGTTCCAATTCTCGTGTCGAGCACCCGCGCGGCGCTTGCGCGCCTTCGATCCTTGCAGGAGCGCTGATTGGCGCAATCGACGCAAGCCGGGCCCGGATTGCACCGGGACTCGGTAGCAGAAATCGGGGCCGAAGCGCTGCTGGCGCTGCGCGCGGACATGCTGCGCTTTGCGCAGCTGCAGCTGCGCCATCGCGAAACCGCCGAGGACCTGGTCCAGGAATCGATCGAGGCGGCCCTGCGCAAGGCCGCGTCGTTCAGCGGCAACTCGTCGCTGAAGACCTGGGTCTTCGCGATCCTGCGCAACCGCATCATCGACCACGTGCGCCAGGCCGATCGAACGGTGGCACTCTCGAGCCTGGTCGCCGACGACGATGACTGGCAGGAGCGGCTCGATGCCATGTTCAACGCGCGCGGCGCCTGGCAGGACAGCGCACGGCCGGTCCCGTGGCCCGGGCCCGAGGACGCGCTGCAAAGCCGCCAGTTCTGACGCGTATTCGAAGCCTGCCTGGATCACCTGCCCGCGAGCGGCGGGCGCGCCTTCATGATGCGCGAGTTCCTCGGCTTCGACACCGACGAGATCTGCCGGCACCTGCAGATTTCGACCAGCAACTGCCACGTGCTGTTGCATCGCGCCCGCCTGAAGCTGCGCGGCTGCCTGCAAAGCGGATGGGGACGACCGGAGGCGCAAGAATGCTGAGCTGCGAAAAGACCACCGAGCTGTGCTCGCAGGAACTGGAGCGGCCGCTGGCCATGCGCGAGCGCATGGCGCTGCGCGCGCACCTGATGATGTGCTCCGGCTGCACGAACTTTCGCAGGCAGATGAACCTGCTGCGGCGGATCACCCATGCGTATGCCGATGGCCAGGCCAAATCGCCGCCGCCCGACGAAGTCTGCGCCAAGCCCGGCGCCGGCCCGTGACGCCGGACGGGCCGCACCCGCGATAAGTCGTACACCCCTGCCCGATCGCCGTAGCCGGCCGTGACGCCCTGGTGCCGCCCGGCTCCGTGCCGGGGCAGTGGTCGGCACCGTCGGCGCCATGGTAGATTTTCGCCCTGGCGGCGGGGCGGGCTTGCGCGGCGGCCGTGCGTCGCGCGCGCCGGCAGCCGGTCCGCCCGGGCACCACTGCGGCAATTCCCGACATGGGCAGCGTGGCCGCATCCCGGCCGAGGAGGGGACGATGGCAACGGCAGCGAAGGCTATTGCATCGGGAAAATCCACCCGGCGCACCACTGGCGCTGCGCCGCGGGCCAAGGCGCCGGCCAAGGCGCGGGCGCGTGTCGCGCCCGATGCGAAGGTCGTCGTGCTGGTTGCGACGCGCAAGGGCGCCTGGCTGTATCACGGCGATCCGGCGCGCAAGGCCTGGCGTGCCGACGGGCCGCATTTTCTCGGCCACACCATCCACCATCTGGTGCTCGACCCGCGCGACGGACGCACGCTGCTGGCGGCGGCCAAGACCGGTCACCTGGGGCCGACCATCTTTCGTTCGACCGACTGGGGCCGCCACTGGACGGAAGCGGCGCGGCCGCCGCAATTTCCCAGGGCGGCGGACGGCGAACCGGCCCGCACGGTGGACCATACGTTCTGGCTCACGCCCGGCCACGCCAGCGAACCGGGCGTCTGGTATGCCGGGACGTCGCCGCAGGGACTGTTCCGCTCTTCCGATCGCGGCGCCACCTGGGAGTCGCTGCTGAACATCAGGCAGCATCCGCAGTTCGTGCAATGGATGGGCTCGGCCCAGGACGGCACGCCGGACGGGCCCAAGCTGCACTCGATCGTGGTCGACCCGCGCGACCCGGCGCACCTTTATTTCGCCATGTCGGGCGGCGGCGTGCACGAGTCCGTCGACCGGGGGCGGAACTGGAAGCCGCTGGTCGCGGGCCTCGAGGTCGTCGGCGGCTTCGACGCGTCCAATCTCGCCTTCCACGACCCGCATTGCATGCGCCTGTGCCCGAGCGATCCCGATCGGCTGTACCAGCAGAATCACTGCGGCGTCTATCGCATCGACCGGCCGTCGGACGGCTGGGTACGGATCGGGCGCAACCTGCCCAAGCGCATCGGCGACATCGGCTTTGGGCTGGTGGTGCACCCGCGCGACGCCGATACGGCCTGGGTGTTGCCGATGGACGGCTCGTCCGTCTGGCCCCGCACCTGCATCGGCGGCGTGCCCGCCGTCTACGGTACGCGCAATGCGGGCAAGACCTGGCAGCGGGCCGCCGCCGGCCTGCCGGAGCGCGGCGCGTGGTGGACCGTCAAGCGCCAGGCGCTGGCCGCCGACGCGCATGATCCGGTGGGACTGTACTTCGGCACGACCAGCGGCGAGCTGTGGTCGAGCCGCGACGAGGGCCGGCGCTGGTCCTGCATCGCCGCGCATCTGCCGGAGATCTACGCGGTGGAGACGGGCCGGCGGCGCTAGCGCCGCCGCGCACTGCACGATGAACGTACTCATCGCCACCCCGCTGCATTCGTATACCGGGCACCGCCGCGTCGAGGCGTCCGGGTCCTCGCTGGCGGAACTGCTGGCGGACCTGGATCGGCAGTTTCCGGGGATCCGCTTTCGCATGATCGACGAACAGGACAAGGTGAGGCCGCACATCCGCTTTTTCGTCAATGGCGCGCAGACCTTCGATCTGGCGATGGCCCTGCAGCCGAGCGACGAGGTGGCGATCGTGCAGGCGTTGAGCGGCGGCTGATGCAGCCGGCGACGGCGACCACGCGCATCCGGCCGACGCCGGCGCGATCGCGCTCGGCCCGCTGCCGCACGGGGGCGCGATGACGGCCATGGAACGTCTCGTCGCCGAGCTGCGCGGCCGGATCCGCGAAATCGCGCCGCAGGAGGCGCTCGCCCTGCAGGCGCGCGGCGCGGCGCTGGTCGACGTGCGCGAAGCCGAGGAGATCGCGCAAGGCACGGCGCCCGGCGCCCTGCCGCTGGGCCGCGGCTGGCTCGAATGGCGCATCGCGACGGCGGTGCCCGACCGGCAAACCGCGATCGTCGCCATGTGCGGCACCGGCCTGCGCTCGCTGCTGGCCGCCGACAACCTGCTGCGCCTGGGCTATGGCAGCGTCTACTCGATGGCCGGCGGCTTCACGCGCTGGAAGGCCGATGGCCTGCCGGTCGAGACGCCCGCAGTGCTCAGCGGGCCGGCGCGCGAGCGCTACGCGCGCCATCTGCTGCTGCCCGAGATCGGCGAGGCCGGGCAGACGCGACTGCTGCGCGCGAAGGTGCTGCTGGTCGGCGCAGGCGGACTCGGGTCGCCGGCCGCCCTCTACCTTGCCGCCGCCGGCGTCGGCACGCTCGGCCTGGTCGACCACGACGTCGTGGAACGCAGCAACCTGCAGCGGCAGATCCTGCACACCGACGCGCGCGTGGGCGCGTCGAAGGTCGCGTCGGCGCGCCAGGCGCTGGAGGCGCTGAATCCGGCCGTCAGGATGGTCGGCTACGAGACCCGCCTGTCGAGCGCCAATGTCGAGCAGATCCTGGCGGGCTACGACGTGGTCGTCGATGGCTCCGACAACTTCCCGACGCGGTATCTGGTCAACGATGCCTGCGTGAAGCTGGGCATCCCCGACGTGCACGGCGCGGTCCTGCGCTTCGAGGGGCAGGTGAGCGTGTTTTGGCCCGGCCGGCCGCATGCCGCGGGTCCCTGCTACCGCTGCCTTTTTCCGGAGCCGCCGGCGCCGCAGGACGCGCCGTCCTGCGCCGAGGCCGGCGTGCTGGGCGTATTGCCCGGCGTGATCGGACTGCTGCAGGCAACCGAAGCGATAAAGCTGCTGCTGGGCATCGGCGATCCACTCGTGGGACGCATGCTGGTCTTCGATGCCTTGCGCGGCGGATTCGACGAACTCGCGCTGCAGCGCGACCCGGCGTGCCGCTACTGCGGCGTCGGGCGCCCGTGGCCGGGCTATATCGACTACGAACGCTTTTGCGCCGGTCCCGCAAGATAGGTCCGTCCGTCCGCGCGACCGCGACGCGCGCGCCGGTCGCCGCGGGCCGCGGTCGATGAAATCTCTGCAAGCCTATGCAAGCTATTGTTTATACAGATAAATGTTGAATGGACGACGCATGGCGTCCGGTCCCGCTCACACCCCCGACCCCCCGGATATGCGTCATCAGGGCACGCCGGCCCGGGCCGATATATCCACCGTGAGCGACGCCGACGACATCACCTACAACGAGCTTCTGGGCGACGAGCGCGCCGGGTCGGGCGCGCCGGCCAGCCTGGCCGAACTGCTGAGCGACGGCTTCCCGTGCGGTGGCGGCATGGGCACGCTGGCCGCGCTGGCCACGCTGCCCGACACCGGCAGTCACCATGCCGGGCTGCGCCAGAAGGTACGCTCGATCCTCGAACTGCAGCAGCGCGCCACCGCAGCAGGCCAGGCATGAGGCTTCGATTCCGCATGCCCAGGTGAGGGCCGGCGCCGGCTGCATTGGCGCGCGGCCCGTGACGGGCGCACGGTCAATACGCCGTACCGGCCGCCGCCTGCGGTTGGCCGGCGACCAGCTCGGCTTCGCGCACGCCCAGGATGTACAGCACGCTGACGAGTCCGGCGCCGATCAGCAGCAGCGCGAGACGCTCCGTGCCCTGCACGATGATCTGCGCACGCACCAGCGCGTCGGCGCTCGTCAGGCTGGCCATGACCACCAGCAGCAGCGGCGCGATCATGCCGAGCGCGATGAAGACCCACAGGATGATCCGGTCGGAGCCGACGTTCGCGGCCGGCAGGCTGCGGGTCGAGAGCGGGTTTGCGAGGATTTGCGACATGAGAGCCTCCGTTGTTGATGGGGGGAACACGGTGCCACTGTGCGCGCCGCCCATGAACAGCAAATTAACTCTGCGCGCCCGCGGTTCAGGATTCGTTCAGATCCGATCCCGTTCTACCGTGATGCGCATGCCGGCAATTGCAGCGGCAGATGATCGCGCGCCATCGTGAAGCCGACGCGCTCGCCGATGCCGTACCGAGGTGCATCGAGCCGCAGGCGCAAGCGCGCGCGCAAGTGCGCGCGGGCGCGCGTGCTGCGCCGGCGCAGCCGCCCCGACGGTCGGTCGATGAGCGTTGCGCCCCTTGCTTGCGCCTGCAGGGTGGAAGGCCCATATTATGGGCAATCGCGCTTTGGCGCGGGCATCAGGAGAGCCGTGAAACCCGTCCACCGCCTGGCCGTCGGCGCCATCTGCCGGATCGCGCCGTTCCTGCTGTCGGGCGCCGCGCTTGCCCAGTCGGTCGCGCTCACCGGATCGATGGGAGCGCGCGCGCTGCTCGTGATCGACGGCGGCGCACCGCAGGTGCTGGCCGTCGGTGAAACGCGCACGGGCGTCACCCTGATCAGCGCGGAAGGTGAGACGGCCGTCGTCGAGATCGCCGGCCAGCGCCAGGTGCTGCACGTGGGCGAAAACCCGGTGAGCGTCGGCGGCGCAGGCGCCGCCGCCGGCGCGCGCATCGTGCTGCAGGCCGGCTCGGGCGGGCACTTCTACGGCACCGGCCAGTTCAACGGCGTCACCCTGCCCTTCATCGTCGACACCGGCGCGTCCACCATCGTCATGGGCGCGGCGCAGGCCGACCAGGTCGGCCTCAACTACCGCGCGGGGCGGCCCGGCCTGGTCACGACGGCCAATGGCACCGCCCAGGCTTTCCAGACGACGCTCGACTCCGTGCGCCTGGGCGGCGTGGCGTTGTACAACGTCACCGCCACCGTGGTGCCCAATGGAGCGCCCGTCGTGCTGCTGGGCAATACCTTTCTCGCGCATTTCCAGATGAAGCAGGAAAACGGACAACTGGTGCTCGAAAAGCGCTTTTGAGCGCGCGCGCCGGCGCGTCACCGCCCTGCGCTGAAACCGCGATGGCGGCAGGGACAAGCGGCGCGTGCGGGTATATCGCGCCGCGCCTGGTACAGAATCGGGTTTTCCCTTGTGGAGCCGCCATCATGAAAAGAGATCCGCGCCGCGCATCGCCTCGCGCCCTGCTCGCCATCGCCATGGCTGCCGCAACAACGGCAGCCGCGCCTGCATCGGCCGCGCTGGCCGTGGGCGCCACCGCTCCCGACTTCACCGCCGCGGCCGCGCTCGGCGGCAAGGCCTTCACGTTCTCGCTGGCCGAGGCGCTCAAGAAGGGGCCGGTGGTGCTCTACTTCTATCCGAAGGCGTTCACGAGCGGATGCACGGCCGAAGCGCACGACTTTGCCGAGGCCACCGACAAGTTTGCCGCCCTCGGGGCAACGCTGATCGGCATGTCGGGCGACAACATCGACACGCTCAAGGACTTCTCGGTGCGCGAGTGCCGCAACAAGTTTCCCGTCGCGGCCGACGCGGGCGGCAAGGTGATGAAGCAGTACGACGCCAACATGGCCTTCCTGCCCACCACCGCCGACCGCATCTCGTACGTGATCAGCCCGGTCGGCAAGATCGCCTATGTCTATTCGAGCCTAAGCCCCGACCATCACGTCGAGAACACGCTCCATGCGGTGCAGGAACTGCACGGCGCGAAGCATTAGCAGTGCAGGCCCTCACCCCCGCCCCCTCTCCCGCTGGCGCGGGCGAGGGGGTAAATTTCCGCGGGCGGATGGACGCGCAGCGGGGATTTGGCACCCTGGTCCGCGGAGCGGGAAACGAGAGCACATTTCGGCGGGCGGATAGACCGCAGCGGGGGTTCCCCCCTCGCCCGCGCCAGCGGGAGAGGGGTCGGGGGTGAGGGCCAGCGCCCGGGGCACGCACAAACAATCGCAAAATGAAGTTATAACTGTTTGATTAAGAAGAACTAACTAAAAAGCGTCCACTCACTTATTTAAATAACTTTTCCTTATGTCACGCACAAAATAAATTGACTTTATTTATGTAATTGTCCCAAACACAATGCCCTCCTGTCCACGGCACAACCAACATGACGAGGAGTCGAAGACGATGAGCGCGAAGACGGGTGGCAAGACCTACAGTGCCGGCGTGAAGGAATACCGCAGCACGTATTGGGAACCCAATTACGTCGTCAAGGACACCGACATCCTGGCCTGCTTCAAGATCACGCCGCAGCCGGGCGTCGACCGCGAGGAAGTCGCCGCGGCCGTGGCCGCCGAATCCTCCACCGGCACCTGGACCACGGTCTGGACCGACCTGCTGACCGACCTGGACTACTACAAGGGCCGCGCCTATCGCATCGAGGACGTGCCCGGCGACGACACCTGCTTCTACGCCTTCGTCGCCTACCCGATCGACCTGTTCGAGGAAGGCTCGGTGGTCAACGTGTTCACCTCGCTGGTGGGCAACGTGTTCGGCTTCAAGGCGCTGCGCGCGCTGCGCCTGGAGGACGTGCGCTTCCCCATCGCCTACGTCAAGACCTGCGGCGGCCCGCCCAACGGCATCCAGGTCGAGCGCGACATCATGAACAAGTACGGCCGCCCGCTGCTGGGCTGCACGATCAAGCCCAAGCTGGGCCTGTCGGCCAAGAACTACGGCCGCGCCGTGTACGAATGCCTGCGCGGCGGCCTGGACTTCACCAAGGACGACGAGAACGTCAACAGCCAGCCGTTCATGCGCTGGCGCGACCGCTTCGCCTTCGTCGCCGAAGCCATCCAGAAGGCCGAAGCCGAGACCGGCGAGCGCAAGGGCCACTACCTGAACGTGCACCGCACCGACGCCGGAGAAGATGTACAAGCGCGCCGAGTTCGCCAAGGAAATGGGCATGCCGATCATCATGCACGACTACCTCACGGGCGGCTTTACGGCCAACACCGGCCTGGCCAACTGGTGCCGCAAGAACCGCATGCTGCTGCACATCCACCGCGCGATGCACGCGGTGCTCGACCGCAACCCGCACCACGGCATCCACTTCCGCGTGCTGACCAAGGTGCTGCGCCTGTCCGGCGGCGACCACCTGCACACCGGCACCGTGGTCGGCAAGCTCGAGGGCGACCGCGCCTCCACCCTGGGCTGGATCGACCTGCTGCGCGAGCGCTACCATCAAGGAAGACCGCTCGCGCGGCATCTTCTTCGACCAGGACTGGGGCTCGATGCCGGGCGTCTTCGCGGTGGCCTCGGGCGGCATCCACGTCTGGCACATGCCGGCGCTGGTGTCGATCTTCGGCGACGACTCGGTGCTGCAGTTCGGCGGCGGCACCCTGGGCCACCCCTGGGGCAACGCGGCCGGCGCCGCGGCCAACCGCGTCGCGCTCGAGGCCTGCGTTGCCGCGCGCAACCAGGGCCGCCAGCTCGAGAAGGAAGGCAAGGACATCCTGACGGCCGCGGCCCGGTCCAGCCCCGAACTGCGGATCGCGATGGAGACCTGGAAGGAGATCAAGTTCGAGTTCGACACGGTCGACAAGCTCGACGTGGCGCACCGGTAATCCGCCCTCACCCCGGCCCTCTCCCGGAGGGAGAGGGAGCAAGCCGAGCCATCGCTGAATTGAACACCGTCCGCCGCCCTGCCCCCTCCTCCTCCGGAAGAAGGAGCAAGCCGAGCCATCGTTGAATTGAATGCCGTCCGTCGCCCTACCCCCTCTCCCTGCGGGAGAGGGTCGGGGTGAGGGCGCAAGCGACAAAGTCACCGTAACCGGAGCAGAAAAATGAGCGCCATCCAGGACTACGCTTCCAAGCTTTCCGACCCCAGCAGCCGCAAGTTCGAGACCTTCTCCTACCTGCCGCCGATGACCAAGGACGAGATCCGCACCCAGGTCGAATACATCGTCAAGCAGGGCTGGAACCCGGCCGTCGAGCACACCGAACCCGAGCACATGGGCGGTTCGTACTGGTACATGTGGAAGCTGCCGATGTTCGGCGAAACCGATGTCTCGCGCATCCTCGCCGAGGTCGATTCCTGCCACAAGCTGCACCCGACGCACCACGTGCGCCTGATCGGCTACGACAACAAGCGCCAATCGCAGGGCGCGTCGATGGTGGTCTATCGGGGGAAGACGGTATAGGAGCCCTCACCCCCGGCCCCTTTCCCGGAGGGAGAGGACCGGGGTGAGGGTAGTAGCAACTGCGCGCACAATCAACGCCCTCAAGACTGGCTGCACCGACCATGACGATGAGCCCAGAAGAACGCGCCGCCCAATACCGCGTGACGCGCGAACCCTATTACCGCGCCGTCGAGGACGAAGTGGGCCTGTTCGAGGCGGCCTATTCGGTGCGCATGCCGATGATGCTCAAGGGCCCCACCGGCTGCGGCAAGACCCGCTTCGTCGAGTACATGGCGTGGAAGCTGGGCCGGCCGCTGGTCACCGTGGCCTGCAACGAGGACATGACCGCCTCCGACCTGGTCGGCCGCTTCCTGCTCGACGCCGACGGCACGCGCTGGCAGGACGGCCCGCTGGCGCTGGCGGCGCGCATCGGCGCGATCTGCTACCTGGACGAGGTGGTCGAGGCACGCCAGGACACGACCGTGGTGATCCACCCGCTCACCGACACGCGCCGCGTCCTGCCGCTGGAGAAGAAGGGCGAGCTCGTGCCGGCGCATGCCGACTTCCAGCTGGTGATCTCCTACAACCCGGGCTACCAGGCGCTGATGAAGGACCTCAAGCAGTCGACCAAGCAGCGCTTCGGCGCGCTCGATTTCACCTACCCCGAGCGCACCGTCGAGCAGGAGATCGTCGCGCACGAATCGGGCGCCGCCGCCGAGATTGCCGGCAAGCTGGTGTCGATCGCCGAGCGCGCGCGCAACCTCAAGGGCCACGGCCTCGACGAGGGCATTTCCACGCGCATGCTGGTCTATGCCGGCGTCGCTGATCGCCCGCGGCGTCGCGCCCATCGACGCCTGCCGCATGGCCCTGGTGCGCCCGATCACCGACGATCCGGACATGCGCGACGCGCTGGACGCCGCCGTCACCACGTACTTCTAGCCGGCGCCAGCCCGCCGGCAATCGCGGTCCGCCGCCCGCCCCGCGCCATGTCGATCGACCTGGACGATTTCGCCGACCTGACCGAGCCGCTGGGCCCGCACGCGCAGGAGGTGCTGCGCTCGTGCTGGTACGAGGCGGCGCGCAGCTTCTCGGCCGGCGGTCTCGAGTCGGTCTATCTCAAGGGGGCGCGGGCGCTCCATGCGCTGGGCCGCGGCCCCGAACCGGTGGCCAGCTTCCTGCAGCAGGCTCCGATACTGGCACGCGAGGTCGGCGAGGAAGCCGTGGTCGACCTCGTCGATACCGCGCTGCGCTGCGCCTCCAAGACCAGCGGCAACGTCATCACGGCGCTGGTGGACACCAGCGCGACCGCCGCGCGCCGGCTGGGCGAACATGAACTCTTCCATGGCTACCTGCACCTGATCGAAACGCTGCTGGCGCAGGTGCCGCGCGGGGTGCGCCCCTTGCTGGGCCAGCTCGACGCGCTGCTGGGCCAGCTCACGCTGGGCGGCCTGCGCCGCTGGGCGCAGTGGGGCGCGCAGGTGCATCGCACCGACTTTGCCGCGCAGGTACGGTATTTCGGCCTCGAATCGCCCGACGCGCTGGCGGTGCTGCAGCAGGAGCGCAAGGGCACGCTGTTCGTCGACGTGCAGCGGCGACTGGCGATGTACCTGCGCGCGCTGTGGGGGCGCGATTTCTTCCTGCGTCCCACCTCGGGCGACTTCGAGTCGCGCGAGGGCTACCGGCCCTACATCGAGCACCACCTGATCCATGTGCCGGACGCCTACGACGACGACGCCGGCGTCGCCGGCCTGGGCCTGTACCGCGCCGCCGTCGCGCACGCCGCCGCCCACCTGGTCTACACCCGCGCGGCGCTGGCGGCGCAATCGCTCAACCCGCTGCAGATGGCGCTGGTGGGCCTGGTCGAGGACGCCCGCATCGAGGCCCTGGCGATCCGCGAGTTCCCGGGGCTGCGCGCGCTCTGGTCGTGCCTGCACCGCGTCGATGCCGGCGCCGCCGCGACGCCGGGCGACCACATGAGCCGGCTGGCGCGCGCGCTGCTCGACCCCGACTACGCCGATCCGGGCCCGCTGGCGGCACGCGGCCGACAGCTCTTCGCCGCGGCCCGGTCCCGCCTGGACGACAACGCGATCTCGTGGGAGATCGGCATCGAGCTCGCCGGCCTGCTGGCGGCCGGCGCGGGGCGCGAACTGCCTGCCTTCCATCCGCGCACCGACCACGTGCGCGCACCCTACCGCGACGACAACCGCTACCTGTGGCAGTTCGACGAGGCCGGCGACGGCCCCGGCGCCGAGGCCCTGCCGTGGCTGCAGGGCCAGGTGCGGCGCAAGGTCGGCATCATGGAATTCATCAACGAGACCGACGTGGAGACGGCCGGCGACGACGCGCAGGAAGTCTGGGTGCTGTCGACGGAACTCTTCCCGTACGAGGACGACGGCGTCTCGTTCAACGCGCGCGAAGGCAAGGAACCGACGCCCGAGCCGCATCATTATCCGGAATGGGATTACCAGATCCAGGTCGAGCGTCCGGGCTGGGTCACCGTCCTGGAACCGCGTGCGCCCGCGGGCGATGCCGCGCTGGTGGACGCGGTGGTCGCGCGCCACAAGGCGCTCGTCGGCCGGCTGCAGCGCCTGATCGAAACCCTGCAGCCGCACGCCGTACGGCGCCTGCGGCGCCTGGAGGAAGGCGACGAAGTGGACCTGAACGCGGCCGTCGCCGCGATGGTGCAGCTGCGCCAGGGCGGGCAGCCGGACACCCGCATCATGATGCGCGACGTGCGCCAGCGCCGCGACCTGGCCGTGCTGCTGCTGGTCGACCTGTCGCAATCGACCAGCGAAAAGCTGCGGGCGACGGGCCAGACGGTGCTGGAGCTGGCGCGCGAGGCGAGCATCCTGCTGGCCGGCGCGATGACGCGCATCGGCGATCCGTTCGCCATCCACGGCTTCTCGTCGGACGGACGCCACGACGTGCGCTACCTGCGCTTCAAGGATTTCGATGCGCCCTACGACGCCCAGGCCAAGGCCCGGCTGGCCGGCATGGCCAGCGGCCGTTCGACGCGCATGGGCGCGGCCATGCGCCATGCCGGCAGCCTGCTGCAGCGCTGTCCGCAATCGCGCCGCCTGCTGCTGGTGCTCACCGATGGCGAGCCGGCCGATGTCGACGTGCGCGACCCGCAGTACCTGCGGCACGATGCGCGCAAGGCCGTCGAAGCGCTCGCGCGCACCGGCGTCACGAGCTACTGCCTGACGCTCGATGCGCGCGCCGACGAGTACGTGGCGCGCATCTTCGGTCCGCGCAACTACCGCGTCCTGGACCGCGTCGAGCGGCTGCCGGAGCAGTTGCCGGGACTGTACCTGGGGCTGACCGCGCGCTAGGGCATGCGCCCGCTACGGCTTGAGCGCCCGATACAGGAACGGCAGGCTGGCGTCCATCCGATAGTCGACGCCCGAATGCGTGCCGTCGAACTCCTCGTAGCGATGCACGACCCTGAGCTGGTGCAGGCGCTTGGACAGGATGCGGGCGCCGTAATGCAGCCGGTACTGGTCGCGCCAGCCGCAGTCGATATAAAGGCCCTTGAGGCTGCGCAGCGCGGCGGCATGTTCGGCCACCAGATGGATGGGGTCATGGCGCAGCCAGCGCTGCCAGCGCGCCTCGATCGGCTCGCCCGTCTCGAGGTTGAACGGCAGGCGAAAGCCGTTGGGTGCGCGCGCATCGGGATCGTAGCTGGCCGCCATACCCAGGTTCATCAGGCAATGGATCTGCGCCGCCGACGGGCGCGTACCGGCGTGGAACGCCGCGATGAACCGCGCCACCCGGCCGTCGTCTAGGCCGGCATCGGCGCCGCGCTCGCTGCGGCGCACGTCGACGGGCCCGCTCCTGCGCGGCCGGGCGCGGTGGCGCGCCAGTTCGTCAAGGGTGGCGGGCCAGTCGGGCCGGTAGCAGAAATCGAAATAGCAGTCGCCCGAATGGCTGGCCACCGCCCCCCAGTGGCGCGCGTACTTCATGCCGTGGATCAGCGCCCCGTAGCCGCCGGAAGACTTGCCGAAACAGCCCCGATGCTCGCGATCGGCCAGGGTGCGGAACTGCGCGTCCACGTGGGGGATGATTTCACGCGTCAGGTAATCGGCGTAATTGCCGATGGCCGACGAATTGATGTACTGGTTGCCGCCCAGCCGGGTGAAGCAATCCGGAAAGACGATGATGGCCGGACCCATGCGCTTTTCGAACAGCAGGCGCTCGGCCTTTTCGGGTACGTTTTCCTCGAACGCGCGCCAGCCGACATGGCTGGGGCCCGAGCCGGTGTAGCCCACCAGATCGAACAGCACCGGAAAGCGGCGGCCGCGCGTGCGCATCGATCGCGCCGCGGCACTCGCGTCGTACTGCGGCGGCAGCCAGACCGGAAAGCGGCGCACGTGCGGGTCGCCCAGCGGATTGTCGGCGAGGATGCGCGATTCGTGCTCGAGCCAGACAATGCGGCCACGGGGAACGCCGGACATGCGTGCTGTCATCGAGGAACTCTCCGAAGAAAAGAAAAGGCCCCGCGAACGGGGCCCTTTCAGCTACCCTGCAAGCCCCGATCGGTGAGTCACCGGCTCGCGTGGGTTTCTGGCGCATCAGAAGAAACGCCAGTCTGGACCGGCTATGCCGGTTTCGAGTTCATTCTAGGCACGGCTATCACGGGGCGTCAATGCCCCACCGCCGACGCAGCCGCCACCAGCACCGGATCGGCGCGATATTGCTGCGCAAACAGGCGCTGCAGGTTGCGCACCTTCGGCAGGTCGTACGTGGCGATATAACGGCTGTCCGGATGCAGTGTCGCGTAATCCTGGTGGTAATTCTCGGCGGCAAAGAACGCCGGCAGGGCCTCGACACGGGTGGCGATGGGGCGTCCGAAGACGCCGGCACGGTCGAGTTGCGCGACGTACGCGTCGGCTACCCGCTTTTGCTCGTCGTTCGTGGTGAAGATCTCCGAGCGGTACTGGCTGCCGCGATCGGGCCCCTGGCGGTCGATCTCGGTGGGATCGTGCGCGACCGAGAAGAATATGCGCAACAAGGTGCCGTAGCTGACGACGGCCGGATCGAAAACGATTTGCACCGATTCGGCGTGCCCGGTGCGTCCGCTGCCGACGATTTCGTACTGCGCCGTGACGCTGTCGCCGCCGGCATAGCCGGACACGGCGCGACGCACGCCGCGCACGTGCTGGTATACCTTTTGCACCCCCCAGAAGCAGCCGCCGGCGAACACGGCAATCTGCGTGCCGGGTCCCGCCGGCTTGCTGTCGAGCACCGGCGCGGGCACTCGCAGCGCATCGTCGGCCGCCGGCGCGGGCGCAGTCAGGGCCGCCAGCGCCAACCCCACGGCGGCGAGCGCCGCGCGCGACCGCACCGCGCCGACCCGCCCTGCCGCGACCGCGACGGGGTGCACTGCACGTGTTGGCATGCCGTTCATGATCTGCCTTTCGTCGTCTCGAAGACCAGGGCCAGTCCGTTGATGCAGTAGCGCAGCCCCGTCGGTGGCGGACCATCGTCGAAGACGTGGCCCAGGTGCCCGCCGCAGCGGCGGCAATGCACTTCCGTGCGCCGCATGCCGAGCAGATCGTCGTCGGCCGTGCCCACGGCGCCGTCGAGCGGCTGCCAGAAGCTGGGCCAGCCGGTGCCGCTGTCGTATTTTGCGGCCGATGCGAACAACGCCAGCGCGCAGCCGGCGCAGCGGTAGGTACCGGCGCGTGTCTCGTGATCGAGTGCGCTGGAGAAGGCGGGTTCGGTCGCGGACTCGCGCAGTACCGCATATTGCCCCCGGTCGAGCCGGCGGCGCCATTCGGACGGGCTGTGCTCGACTTCCCAGCGCACCGGCGCAGCGGCCGCAGCCGGCTGCTGGCGTGCGCGCGGTGCGGCGCGCACCAGGCCGGCGCCGGCCAGCGCCGCAGCGGGCGCGGCCCAAAGCCAGAATCGTCTGTCCACGTTCATCGGATCCTCCCGGTTGCCGGATTGCCGTTCACGCCGGATTGGTCGCGGCCGCGCGCGCATTCTTACAGCGCGCGCCATGGCGCCGGCGCCCGCGCCGGCCGTTCAGCCCGCCGGTTTGACCGCGGCGCCGTCCGGCAATTGCGCCAGCGCCGCCGCAAACGCGTGCAGCAAGGCGTCGATGTCGCCGGCGCCGGTGGCCGGCGAGCACAACATCATGTTGTGGAACGGCGTCAGCAGCACGCCGCGGTTCAGCAGGTAAAGGTGCAGATAGGCGTCGAGCGCATCGTCCATGGCCGCGCGCGCCGCGCGGGCATCGCGCGGCGGCGCTGCGCAGTACTGCAATTCGCAGCGCGCCCCGATCCGGCTCACGCTCCAGGCCAGCCCGCGCGCCGCCAGGATCGCCTGCAGCCCGAGCGCCAGGCGCTCGCCGGCGGCCAGCATGTGGTCATAGGCTGCGGCGGTCGCAACCTCGCGCAGCATGACCCCGACCGCCGCCAGACCCAGGACATTGCCGGCCAGGGTGGTGCCGATGCCCGAATGCCCGGGCGGTGCGCGGTCCTTGGCGGCGCGCATGCGCGCACCCAGCGCCTCGTCGAATCCATAAACGGCGCACGGCAGCCCGCCCGCGATGGCCTTGCCCAGCACCAGGAAGTCGGCCGCGATGCCGTGCGTGCGTGCGTAGCCGCCGGGCCCGGCGCTGATCGTGTGCGTCTCGTCGACGACGAGCAGCGTGCCGGTGGCGGTGCAGGCGGCGCGCAAGGCGTCCAGGAATCCGGGCAACGGCAGCACCATTCCCGCGTTGGTCAACGCCGGCTCGGCAAGCACGCAGGCGACGCTGCGGTCCTGCAGCGCCGCGTGCAGCGCCGCCACATCGTTGAACGGCACCGCGCGCGTGTGCGCCGTGACGTCGTAGACCTGCCCCAGCAGGCTGGCACGGGTATGCGCAGCGCCGCCCGCGGCCGCATCGTCCAGGTCGACGAAGACGTCGTCGACCGTGCCGTGATAGCAGCCGTCGAAGACGACGATATCGGGGCGGCCGGTGACGGCCCGCGCCCAGCGCAGGCAAAAGCGATTGGCATCGCTGGCCGACAGCGCCATCTGCCACAGCGGCAAGCCGAAGCGCCCGGCCAGCAGCGCCCCGACCGCCGGCGCCTCGACGCCGGGCAGCATTGCGCCCAGGCCCAGCGGCAGCCGCTGGGCCAGCGCCTGCACCAGGGCCGGCGGGCTGTGCCCGAACATGGCCGCGGTATCGGCCAGGCAGAAGTCCGCGTGCACGTGACCATCGGCGCACACCAGGTGGGCCCCCGCGGCCTCGCGGACGAACAGCGGCGTCGGCGTACCCCAGTCGTTCATCCAGTGCAGCGGCACGCCGTACAGGAAATGCTGCGCGCCGTCGCGGGACAGCTGCGCGCAGCGCGGATGCTGCTGGCCGAATCGCTGCGCTTCGCGCGCATGCAGGTCAGCCAGGGCGGTGCGGGTGGTCATATCGGAGGTTTTCAGGGGTGCAGGCGCATAGGGCCCTCACCCCGACCCTCTCCCGCCCTGCGGGAGAGGGAGGACGGCTCCCCTCGCCCGCGTAGCGGGAGCGGGAGGACGGCTCCCCTCGCCCGCGTAGCGGGAGCGGGAGGACGGCTCCCCTCGCCCGCGCAGCGGGAGAGGGGCCGGGGGTGAGGGCCCTACGCGACCGCGTCGAACGATTCGGCCAGCACGCGCATGCCTTCCTCGAGGATCTCGTCGGAAACCGTCAGCGGCACCAGAACGCGGATGATGTTGGCGTACGAGCCGCACGACAGCAGGATGAGACCGCGCCGCGCCGCCTCGCTCACGAGACGCCGGGTGAATTCGGCGTCCGGCACGTGGTCCTTGCCGACCTCGAAAAGCTCCATCGCCACCATCGCGCCCAGGCCGCGCACCTCGCCGACCGACGGATGCCGGCGGGCGATCGCCTCCAGGCCGGCCTGCATGCGCGCGCCGATCGTGCGCGCGCGCGCCAGCAGGTTGTCGCGCTCGAAGACCTTGATGACTTCCAGCGCCGCCACCGCCGCCAGCGGATTGCCGGCGTACGTGCCGCCCAGTCCGCCGGGATTGGGCGCGTCCATGATGTCGGCACGACCGATGACGGCGGCGATGGGATAACCGCCCGCCAGCGACTTGGCCATCGTGATGAGGTCGGGCACGACGCCCGAGTGCTCGATGGCCAGCCAGGTGCCCGTGCGCCCGGAGCCGGACTGGATCTCGTCGGCGATCAGGACGATGCCGTGGCGGTCGCACAGGCTGCGCAGCGCCTGCAGGAACGGCGCCGGCGCGATGTAGAAGCCGCCCTCGCCCTGCACCGGCTCGACGATGATGGCGGCCACCCGCTCGGGCTCGATGTCGTTCTTGAAGATATGCTCGACCGAGGCCAGCGCATCGGCCACGCTGACGCCGTGCAGCGCCGACGGGAAGCGGCCGTGGTAGATCTCGCCGGGGAACGGACCGAAGCCGGCCTTGTAGGGCGCCACCTTGCCGGTGAGCGCCAGGGTCAGCATGCTGCGGCCGTGAAAGCCGCCGCCGAAGGCGATCACGCCCGAACGGCGGGTATGGGCGCGCGCGATCTTCACGGCGTTTTCCACCGCCTCGGCCCCGGTGGTGACGAAGAACGTCTTCTTGGGCGCGTCGCCCGGCGCCAGCGCATTGAGGCGCTCGGCCAGCTCGACCAGCGGCTCATAGGCCAGGACCTGGAAGCAGGTGTGCGTGAAACGGTCGAGCTGCGCCTTCACGGCCGCGACGATCTGCGGATGGCGGTGCCCGGTATTGAGCACGGCGATGCCGCCGGCGAAATCGATGTAGCGGCGGCCCTCGACGTCCCAGACCTCGGCATTGAGCGCGTGATCGACGAAGACCTCGTGCACCTGCCCGGAACCGCGGGGCATGGCCGCACGGCGCCGGGCCATCAGCGCCGCGTTGGTGTTCTGCGATTGGCTCACATGGGGATCGCGCTGCATATTGGCTCCAGGATCGCCGCCGCGGGCGGGCAAGACCGCCGGCCAGGACCGGCCGGCGACGGCGGGGAACGGGTATTGTAGTCGCGCCGTACCCGGCGCACAGGCACCACATGGACGCCGCTGCGGCCCGTATGTGGCACCCTGTGGCGGCGCCCGCCGGCCGCCGATCGTCCCCACAAGGCGCTAATCCGGTTACGTTAAATTGCAATAAATTGGCCGCCGGCGGCAGCCGCGGGCCGGCGCCGCCCGGCGCTGCCCTTAGTATGCGCATACGCCGCGCGACTCCGGCGCAGGCGATCGAGAAAGGTACTGCGGTGAAACCACATGCTCGCAAGTCCGCTGCGCTACTGGGCGCCGCGTTGTCGCTTTGCGCCGTTGCCGCCCATGCCACGCTGGGCGGTGCCGTCGCCAGCGTGGAGACCGACCGCGCCCGGGTCGGCGCCCGGGTGGACCGCATCGCCCACCCGGCCTACACGGTGCATCAGCTCACCACCGCCGACGGCGGCATCGTGCGCGAATACGTCGCGGCCGATGGCGTCGTCTTCGGCGTGAGCTGGAACGGCCCGGCCAAGCCCGACCTGCGCCAGTTGCTGGGCAGCCATTTCGACACCCTCGGGGCGTCGCGCAACCGCGTGTCCGGCGGCCGCGCGCACCTGGCGATCCGCGAAGGTGCGCTGGTCTTCGAATCGAACGGCCGCATGCGTTCGTTCCATGGCCGCGCATTCCTCAACGACGCCCTGCCCGCCGGAGTGAGCAGCGATGAAATCCAGTAAATCGGGAGCCACCATGCATCGTTCCATTCTGGCCGCGTTCGTCCTGGCGCTGAGTGCGCTCGCCGTGTCCTGCGGCGGCAGCGGCGGCGTGTCGAGCGCCAGCAACGGCACCGGCAGCAACATCGCGCAGCTGATCGCCACCTGCGAGCAGTCGCTGCCGCAACTGCCCGCGCCGACCGTCGCCAACCAGGTGCCGGTGATCGCCGACTTCGGGCCCTGCGCCTACGGCGTGCCGTTCGGCTCGCCGGCCGGCACCGCCGCCAGCGTGTTCGTCGTCGGCGCCGTGAACGCGCCCTTCACCAACGTCACGATCTGCGTGCCGGGCACCACCACCTGCCAGACGATCGATCACGTGCTGATCGACACCGGCTCCTACGGCCTGCGCATCATGTCCTCGGTACTCAATGCCAACATGGCGCTGCCGGCGGTGAGCGTCGGCAGCGCGCCGCTCATCGAATGCGTGCAGTTTGCCGACGGCTACTCCTGGGGGTCCATCCGCGGCGCCGACGTGCGCATGTCCGGCGAAGTCGCCACCGGCGTCGCGCCGGTCGGCGGCATTCCGGTGCAGGTGATCGGCGACTCGAGCGCCTACACCGTTCCGGCGGCCTGCACCGGAACGGCGCCCAGCCCGGTCCTGGCCCCGTTGAACGACGTTGCCTCGTTCGGCGCCAACGGCGTGCTGGGGGTGGGACTGTTCAACCAGGACTGCGGCGCCACGTGCGTGACCTACGCCGGCAACAGCTTCTACTACGCCTGCCCGACCGCCTCGGGCTGCACCGGCTCGACCGCCGCCCTCAACGAGCAGACCTCCAACCCGGTGGCCTTCTTCGCCCTCGACAACCAGGGGGTCGTGCTCACCATGCCGCCGCTGGCCGACTCCACCGGCGCGGTCAACATGCAGGGCACGCTGAGCTTCGGCATCAACACGCAGACGAACAACACGACTTCCGGCGTGGCCGGCCTCAACGTCTACCAGGCCTCGGCCCAGGGCAATTTTTTCAGCACGCTGATGGCCACCACCGGCTACACGGTGAGCAGCACCACGTACACCAGCAGCTTCATCGACAGCGGCTCCAACGGCATCTACCTGCCGGGCACCACGATACCGTCGGACCCGACCTACGGCTGGTTCATACCCACCGTGCCGTCGTCGATCATCCAGGTCACCGCCACGCAGCAGGGCACCGACAGCACCGGCACCGTCGCCACCGGCAATATCAACACGCTCAAGTTCGACGTCGCCAATGCCAATACGGTGCTGTTCACTACCGCCAATGCCAGCGACACGGTCTTCAACGGCCTGGCCGCGCCGGCCACCACCGGCAACATCACCACCGGCGGCGTCGACTGGGGCCTGCCGTTCTTCTTCGGCAAGTCCATCTACGTCGTGCTGGAGAACCGGGTCGAACTGGTCAACGCGACCACCGCGACGGGACCCTTCTGGGCATTCTGAGCGCCGCGGCGCCCCGGATCGCAACGGGGAAATGAAAAAAAGCGCCGGTCACCCGGCGCTTTTTTTCATGCGGGGGTCTCGGCCTCAGACCTTGCCTGCGTGCAAGGCCCACAGGTGCGCGATTTCCCCGGCGCCGTCATTGCCGGTCACGCTCTGCAGGATCTGCACCGCGCGGGCCTTCTGCCCGGCCCGCAGGTAGGCGACGCCGGCGTGCAGCTTGGCGTCCTCGGGGTGGCGCAGGCCGCCCTTCCTGAGGCCCTGCTCGATCAGCGCCAGGCCCTTTTCGTTGCGGCCGTTGAGCACGTAGTTGTAGCCGGCGTTGATCAGGCCGTCGCCGGTCTTGGCCTTTTCGGCGTCGACGTCGCCCGAGCCGATCATCTTGAGATCCTCGGCCGCCTCCTTGTTGATCAGGGCCTGCAGGCGCTTGTGGCGCTCGGCGTCGGGGCCCTTGCCCAGGATGCCGGCGGCGAAGCCCTGGTCGACGACCTTCTTGGCCTCGCTCGGGAAACCGGCCTCCAGCGCCAGCTGGCCCATGTCCATGTAGTCGGAGTCGCGCTTGAGGTCGCCCAGCGCGTAGCGCAGCCGCAGCAGGTCCAGATCCAGGCGCTCGGCAAAGGAGGCCTTGTGCACGAGGTGGCTGATCGCCTGCTCCCAGTACTCCTTCTTGGGGTAGCTCGCCAGCAGGCGCTCGAGCGTCGCCGCACCCGTGCTGGAATCCTTGGTCTTCTGGCAGCTCGAGAGCAGCATCAGCAGGTGCTGCTCGCTCGTCGTGCGCCCGGCCTTCTCGTCGGCGGCGATCAGGTTCTTGAGCTCGGCGCTGGCCGCGGCGTAGTCGCCCTGCAGGTAGTAGGAATTGATCAGCAGGTCCGTGGCGACCGGATCGGTGCCGCCGTCCTTGATGTAGCGCGCCGCCCAGCTGGCCGCCTTGGGGTAGTTCTTCAGGCGGTTGTAGTACGTGACGGCGATGGCCTGGACGATCTTGAGCTGGTCGGCCGGCGCCAGCCGGCCGCTGTTGACGACCGACTCGTACGACGTCATCGCCAGCTCGTCCTGGCCGTCGTTGGCCGCTGCCGAGCCGCGCATCTGGTCGATCACGAAGTTCTCGTAAGGGGTGCGCCCGGCGATCGCCTCGGCCTCCTTGATCTTGGCCAGCGCCTCCTTGAACTTCTTTTCCTTCATGAACTGCTGCGCCGCCTGCAGCGGCACGCCCACCTCGGCGCGGACCTTGTTGTCCTTCTGCGCGGCGGCAGCCGCATCATCGGCGCGGGCGGCGAGGCTGACCGCGGCCAGCGGCACCGCCAGGGCCAGGGCCAGCACGGCCGGGGACAGAAGAGTGGAAATCCGGTGCGCGACCGCGCGCCGCGGTGTATGGAAGAGAGAACGCATCGCTGACCTTTCCAGCCGCTACTTCATGAACTGTTCGTTGCCCACCAGGCCGATCTTGGTGACGCCGATCCGCTGCGCCGAGGCCATGACCTCGGCCACGTACTTGTATTGCGCGAGCTTGTTCGGGCGCAGGTGCACTTCCGGCTGCTCGGGCTGATCGGCGATCGCCTGCAGCTCGCGACTCGAGGTCGGCCCGGTCGGCCACCGTGGCGCCGTTCCAGAAGATCGTGCCGTCGAAATCCATGTCCACCTGGATCACCACCGGCGGGGTCACGCGGCGGCGGCGGGTGTCCCACCGGCATGTTCAGGTTCACCGAATGCAGTCTGGATCGGGATGGTGATGATCAGCATGATCAGCAGCACCAGCATCACGTCGATGAGCGGCGTGGTGTTGATGTCGACCATCACGTCCGGGTCGTTCGGATTGCTACCGCCGACTTGCATTGCCATGGTCGTGTCCCTTCATCCCTTGCGGCGGGCGGCTCGAGTGATGAAGCCGACCTTGACGATGCTGGCGCGCTGGCAGTCGAAGACCACGCGCCCGATCGACTCGTAGCGCGCGTTCAGGTCGCCGCGGATGTGGACCTCCGGCTGCGGAACCTTCACCGCCTCCTGCTTGAGGCGCTCGACCAGCTGCTCGTTGTCGGCGACCAGCGTCTGGCCCCAGAACACGTCGCCGTCCTTGTTGACGGAGATGGTGATGTTCTCGGGCTTGGTCTTGCGTCGGCTGATTGGCTTCCTTGGGCAGATCGCACCGGCACGTCGTGCAGCACCACCGGAATCGTGATGAGGAAGATGATCAGCAGCACCAGCATGACGTCGACCAGCGGCGTCGTGTTGATCGACGAGTTGACCTCGTCCTCGTCCCCACCTTCCTGACCGACGTTCATCGCCATGATGCTTCGTCCCGTGTCGGTTTACTTGCCGGGCTTGCCGGTCTGGCCCAGCAGCACCAGGTGCAGGTCGGCGCCGAACGAGCGCACGCTTTCCATGGCGACCTTGTTGCGGCGGACCAGGAAGTTGTAGCCGAGCACCGCCGGCACCGCGACGGCCAGACCGAAGGCCGTCATGATCAGCGCCTCGCCGACCGGACCGGCCACCTTGTCGATCGAGGCCTGGCCGGCGATGCCGATGGCGGTCAGCGCGTGATAGATGCCCCAGACCGTGCCGAACAGTCCGACGAACGGCGCCGTCGAGCCCACCGTGGCGAGGAAGGCCAGGCCGTCCTGCAGGCGGCTCTGGACGTTGTCGATGGCGCGCTGGATCGACATCGAGATCCACGATATTCAGGTCGATGCGCTCCAGGACCGCGCCTTCATGCTTGGTCGTGGACGCAACCCCGGTCTCGGCGATGTAGCGGAACGGGCTGCCCGCATCGAGCGAGGCGATGCCGTCGGCCACGCTGCCGGCGCTCCAGAAGGACTTGCGCGCCGAGCCGGCCTGGCGGCCGAGCTTGAACTGCTCGAAGAACTTCGTGAACATGATGTACCAGGTGCCCAGCGACATGATGACCAGGATGATCAGCGTGCCGCGGGCGACGAAGTCGCCGCCCTTCCACAGCGCATCGAGGCCGTACGGGTTGTCGACCACTTCCTTGCCGCTCTCCACCACCGGCGGCGGCGCCACCGGAGTCGCCGCGGGCGCGTCCTTGCCGGCCTCGGCGGACTGCGCCTGCGCGGCCTGCGTGTACGCACCGACCGCCACGGCGGTACCGGCACCCATCATTACCGTCGCCAGCACGGCGATCCAACGTTTACGAAAAAACATACCCCCTCCTTCGAACATGCGCGGAAATTATCCCGACGAAAAAACCTAGTCCCGCAGATTGAACGTGTAAGTCTGGGTCGCCCTAGCCGGCGACCGGCCTGCCGTCGATGGTCTGCGGTTTGAACTTGCAGGTGGCTGTCCAGGCCTTGGCCGCGTCGTCCAGGCGCGGTATGCCCGCTCGAGCGCACGACCTCGACCCTGCGGGGCGAGCCATTGACGTCGATCTCGATGCGCAGGACCAGCGTGCCGGCCTCCTGGTTGCGGCGCGACGCCATCGGATAGTTCGGATCGGGCGATACGCAGGTATCGCGCAGGATCTGCGCCTTCGTTGCCGGCCGCGGTGCCGGCCTGGCGGGCGGCGGTGGCGGGGGCTGCTTGTTGGTGACCTGCGTGATGGCGTTGGCCGGCGCGGCCACGGCGATGTCGATTTCCGGCGGCGGAATGAACGGCGGCGGCGGAATCACCATCTTGGGCGGCGGCGGCGGCGGCGTTTCCGGCGGCGGCGGCTGCTTCACCTCCTTGACGATCTGGGTCTCGAACGGCTTCTTGGCGACCTCCACGATCTTGCGCGCCAGGCCGTTCACGAGCGCGTAAACGACAACGACGTGCAAAAGGACGACCAGCGTAAAGCCGATAAGGTGCTTTGCCGGGTTGCGCTGCTGCTGCGCGTAGTCCATCCCCCATGCCTCCCAACTTCGAATCCGGATTTGCGACCCGTCGGTACGGCCCGCCCTTGTTGTGGAAGACAGGCGGGTCCGGCGCGGATCGCCGCGAACATTAGCCGAATATCAAATCCTCCGCAGGGCAGTTCGCGCAAACGTTTGATATTGCAGCGCGGCGATATTCGATCCGATCGAATACGGGCATTTCGCGCGGCATTTCATTTGCGTAAGGGGAAGCCGCCCCAAAATGGACCATGCCCCGTTCGGCAACATGCACGCCGCAAACGTTTGCGCGCAGTCGACCCCTTTTTCGCCGGCGATCGCCAGGAACGCGTTTGGGCGCCCAACCGTTCCCATTCATCCGCACGCTTGTCCAAACCCGGGCAGACCACTTTCCGGGCTGCGCTATCCTTGTTTTTTTGCGCCGGGATTACACGGCCCCCACGACACCGGGGGCACGGCGCGCAACGGCCGCGCTGCCGGCCCCGGAGTGCCCACCCATGTTGGATCGCCTTGCTGCAATGTCCCCACTGGCCGACGGCGGCCTGCTCAGGAACCAGGCATTTATCGACGGCGCCTGGACCGACGGCTCGCTCGGCCGCTTTGCGGTGGTCAATCCCGCCGACGGCGGCAGGATCGCCGACGTCGCCAACTGCGGCGCCGATGACACGGCCCGCGCGATCGCCGCGGCCGAACGCGCCTACCCGGCCTGGCGCGCCCGCACGGCCAAGGAGCGCTCGGTACTGCTGCGCCGCTGGAACGACCTGTGCATTGCCGCGACCGAAGACCTGGCGCGCATCCTCACCGCCGAGCAGGGCAAGCCGCTGGCCGAGGCGCGCGGCGAGATCGCCTACGGCATGAGCTTCGTCGAATGGTTCGCCGAGGAAGCCAAGCGCGTCTACGGCGAGACCATCCCCTCGCCCTGGGCCGACCGCCGCCTGCTGGCGCTGCGCGAACCGGTCGGGGTCTGCGCGGCCATCACGCCGTGGAATTTCCCCAACGCGATGATCACGCGCAAGATCGCGCCGGCGCTGGCCGCCGGCTGCACCGTGGTGGTCAAGCCGGCCGAGCAGACGCCGCTGTCGGCGCTGGCGCTGGCCGAACTGGCCAGCCGGGCGGGCATCCCGCCGGGCGTCTTCAACGTGGTCACGGCCGACGCGCACGACAGCATCGCGGTGGGCAAGGTGCTGTGCGAATCGCCGGTGGTGCGCAAGCTGTCGTTCACCGGCTCGACCGCCGTCGGCCGCATCCTGATGGAGCAGTGCTCGCCGACGCTCAAGAAGCTCTCGCTGGAGCTGGGCGGCAACGCGCCGTTCATCGTCTTCGACGACGCCGACCTCGACGCCGCGGTCGAGGGCGCGCTGGCTTCGAAATACCGCAACGCCGGCCAGACCTGCGTCTGCACCAACCGCTTCTACGCGCACGAGAAGATCTACGACGCCGGTTCGTCGCCAAGCTGGCCGCCCGGGCGGCGCAGCTCAAGGTCGGCCCGGGCGTGGAAGACGGGGTCAACCAGGGACCGCTGATCGACGCCGCCGCGCTGGCCAAGGTCGAGGCGCACGTCGCCGACGCCCTGGCCAAGGGCGCGCGCATCGAGGCCGGCGGGCACCGCCACGCGCTCGGCGGCACCTTCTTCGAGCCCACGGTGCTGTCGGGCGTGCGCGACGACATGATCGCTGGCGCGCGAAGAGACCTTCGGTCCGGTGGCGCCGGTGTTCTCGCTTCGCCACCGACGACGAGGCCATCGCCGCCGCCAATGCGGTCGAATTCGGGCTGGCCGGCCTATTTCTACGCCCGCGACATCGGCCGCGTGATGCGCCTGGCCGAACGCCTCGAGTACGGCATGGTCGGCGTCAATGTCGGCATCATGTCGACGGAAGTGGCGCCATTCGGCGGCGTCAAGCAGTCGGGCTACGGCCGCGAAGGCTCGCACCACGGCATCGACGAGTACCTGACGGTCAAGTATGTCTGCCTCGGCCTGTGACCGCCGCGCCCGGGTCCGCGAACGGACCCCGCGTGCCGCGCGGTGCGGTACCCGCAGTGCCGCGGTGCGGGGCGCCGTGCGTGCCGCGCCGCGCCGCGCGGCGGCGCGCCGATGATCCCGGCGCGCGAGGCGCTGGCGCTGCTGCGCGAGGGCAACCGGCGCTTCGTCGCCGAGATCCGCAATCCGGCCGGCGGCGCCAGCCAGGCGCGGCGGCGCGAACTGGTCGCCGGGCAGGAACCCTTTGCGATCATCCTGGGCTGCTCCGATTCGCGCGTGCCGGCCGAGATCGTGTTCGACCAGGGACTGGGCGACCTGTTCGTGATCCGCGTGGCCGGCAACATCGTGGCGCCCTCGCAGATCGGCAGCGTCGAGTTTGCGGCCGAGCAGTTTCACACGCGCCTGGTCGTGGTGCTCGGCCACTCGCAATGCGGCGCGATCCAGGCGACGCTCGAGCAGTTGCAGCGCAGCACCGCGGACCAGTCGCGCAACCTGCGATCCATCGTCGACCGCGTGCGGCCGGCGGTGGCCGCGCTGCTGGAGACCGACCTGCGCCTCGACGCCGACGCGATGCTGCACCAGGCGGTACGCGCCAACATCCGAATGTCGGCCGACCACCTGCGGCACGGCTCGGAGATCCTCGAACAGTTGATCGCCCGCGAGGGGCTGCTGATCGTCGGGGCCGAATATTCGCTGGAAACGGGCGAGGTCGAGTTCTTCGACGGGCTGCCCCAGGGGTAAGGCCCCTTCGTTACGCGTACTGCCGGCGCCGCCGCAGCGGCTTGAGCACCGCGATCGCCAGCACCGCGGCCAGCAGGTCGAGGACGATGACCACCCCGAACACCGGGATCCAGCTGCCGGTGGCTTCGTGCAGCTGCGCCGCCATCGGCCCGCCCAGGACCGACCCGACCCCCTGCGCCATGTACAGGAAACCGTAGTTGGCCGTGGCGTGGCGCTCGCCGAAGCTGTCGGTGAGCGTGGACGGAAAGAGCGAGAAGATCTCGCCCCAGCCGAAGAACACCACGCCGGACAGCAGGATGAACAGCAGCGGATCGTCGCGGAACTGCAGCCAGCCGAGCATCGCCAGCGCCTCGAGCAGGAAGGCGATGAACATCGTGTTCTCGCGCCCGATGCGGTCGGACAGCCAGCCGAAGAAAGGCCGCGTCAGGCCATTGGTGAAACGATCGACGGTCAGGGCCAGCGGCAATGCCGCCGTACCCAGCACCACGACGCCGGCCACGCCGAAATCGCGGGCGAAGGACCCCATCTGCGAAATGACCATCAGGCCCGACGTCGACATCATGGTCATCATGGCGAACAGCAGCCAGAACAGCGGCGTGCGCAGCATGACCGCCGGCGCGACGCCCGCCAGCTGTTCGGCGTGCCCGGTCTGCAGCGCCGCCAGTTCGCGCGGCGGCCGCCGCAGCCCCTGCGCGGCCAGCAGCCCGATCGCGGCGAACACCCAGCCGTAGAACCACAGCGTCGACTGATAGCCGCTGGCGGCGATGCCGGCCGAGATGGGTATGGTGCTCAGGATGGCGCCGAAGCCGTAGCCGGCCGCGACCATGCCCACCGCAAAACCGCGGTTGTGCGGGAACCACTTCACCATCTGGCTCACTACGCCGATGTAGACGATGCCGGTACCGATGCCGCCGAACAACCCGTAGGTGAGGTACAGGCCGGCGAGCGTGTCGACCTTCGCGGCCAGGACCCAGCTCAGGCCGCTGAGCAGCGCGCCGGCCGAGATCAGGAAGCGCGGCCCGAAGCGGTCGACGAAGTAACCCTGCAGCGGCGACAGGAATGTCTGCAGCACGATGAGCAGCGAGAACGTGATCTGCAGTTCCGGCAGCTTGACCGCCAGTTGCGCGGCCAGCGGCTTGGTGAACAGGGTCCAGGTGTACTGGGGGCTTGAGATCGCCATCATGCAGGCGATGCCGCACAGCAGTTGGATCCAGCGCCCCCGCGCCGGTGCATCGTCTGTCAGTGCTGCCATGCCGGGCTCCCGGTCGTCGCTTGGAAGCGCCGATTCTGCGCCCTAATGCCCGCGCAACTCCACGTACGTGATGCGCCCGTGTGCCGGATGCAACAATGCCGCCGCAGCGCTCCCCAATACGATGCACGATCCCGCGCCGACGACGACGATTTGCCCCCGCACCGTGCAGGCGCGGCCGCGCGCGCACCATCCTGGCTCGCAGCGCCGGAGGCCATCGAGGGCTGATTGCACATGCACCCTCACCCCGACCCTCTCCCGGAGGGAGAGGGTGAAAAGCTCCCCTCGCCCGCGCCAGCGGGAGAGGGTTGCATCGGCGTTGACCTTCACTGCTAGCGGGCCGCGAACACTTCCTGCAGCAATGCGGTCGTGCGCGCCGCGGGGTGCGCGCGGATGTCCTTCTCCTGCTCGCCGATCACCACGAAGAGTCCGTCGAGCGCCTTGCCCACCACATAGCCGTCGAGGTCGAACGCCTGGGCGCGCATGAAGGGGATCGTCTGGAAGCGTTGCATCAACTCGTCGAAGCGGCGCGTCACGCCGACGCTCGCCATGTTGCGCTTGACGATCGGCGTGAAGGCCGCGGTGAGCCGGTCGGTGGTCCTGGCCTTGAAGTAGTCCGTCGCAGCCGTGCCGCCGCCGCCGAGGATGGTGCGCGCGTCCGCGATGGTCATCGCGCCGATGGCGTCGAGCAGGATCTGCCGGGCGGCCGGCGCCGACTGCTCGGCCGCCCGGTTCATGCTCAGCACGAAGGCATCGGCCTGGGGACCGAAGCCGACCATGCGCAGCGCCTGGTCCACCTCCTGGAGGCGATCGGGCATCGGAATGCGGATCGCCGGGTTGCCGAAAAAGCCGTCGGTGCGCCCGGTCAGGCTGACCGTCTTCTCCGACGCGACCCGCAGCGCCTGCTTGAGGCCCGACCCGATGCGCTCGTCGGACAGCGCGGCAACGCCGGCCGGCGCGGTCCCGGGCGACGGTACCCCGAGCTTTTGCAGCCATTGATCGATCGGCGCGGTGCCCTGGGCTCGCGCGTCGGCCATCAGGCAATTCGTCAGCGTGCCGGTGGCAAATGCCAGGGCGAGTACGCAGGCGGACGGGCGCGTTTTCATCGGCAACCTTTCGGACCGGGACGACCTGCCCGGGAGACTTGACCGGTGCGCCGCGGGCCACGATGATGCCGGCTCACGCCGCCCGGGAGCACATGCATGATACGGAGACGATACGGCACGCCGGCGACCGGCGCCACCGGATTGCGGTCGCACGCGGCGCGCCGGCTGCTGCTGGTCATGCTGCTCACCGCCGGCTGCGGATGCGCGGCGCCGGCGGCCGCGGCCGAGGCGCCCGGCGCCGCCGCCCCGGCGACGGCCTTCGCGCAGGCATTCGGCGACGAATTCCTCGATGGCTACTGGCGGCTGCATCCCGACGCGGCGATCGCGGTCGGCTATTACGCCGTCGCCGCCGAGCTGCCCGCGCCCGACGACGCGACGCGCGCGCGGTTGCGGCAATTCCTGCACGGCGCGATCGCGCGGCTGCAGGCGTTCGACCCGGCAAGCCTGGCGCCGGCCGACCGCAGCGACCGCGCAGTGCTGGACAACCAGCTGCGCGCCGAGCTGTGGACGCTCGACGAAAAGCGCGACTGGCAGTGGGATCCCTCGCTCTACAACGTCGCCGACAGCTTCGCGCTGCTGCTGGGCACCGAATACGCGCCGCTCGAGCAGCGCCTGCGCACGGTGCTGGCGCGCCTGGCCAAGGTACCGGCCTACTATGCCGCCGCGCAGTCCAGCATCACCACGCCGACGCTTGAACATACCCGGCTGGCGATCGACCAGAACCGCGGCGCGCTGTCCGTCTTCGGCCCGGCGCTGGAGCAGAAGGTGGCCGCCTCGGCACTCGGCGCCGCCGAGAAGGCGGAGTTCGCGCAGCGCCTGCGCGCCGCGCGCGCGGCCATCGAGGGCTACGTCGGCTGGCTGCAGGCGCGCGACCGGCAGCTGGAGCGGTCCGGCGCGCGCTCGTTCCGGCTGGGCGCAGCGCTGTACGAACGCCAGTTCGCCTTCGACATCGCCACCGGCGCCAGCGCCGAGGCGCTCTACCGGCGGGCGTTGCAGGAGAAGGAGAAGCTGCAGGGCCGGATGGACCTGCTGGCCGACGAGCTCTGGCCCAAGGTGTTTCCCGATCGCGCGGTGCCGGCCGACCGGCTGCAGAAGATCGGCGCGCTCATCGGCAAGCTGTCGGAGCAGCATGTGGCGCCGGCAGACTACTTCGGCGAGATCCAGCGCCGCATCCCCGAATTCGAGAGCTGGATCGGCAGCCACGGCCTGATCGACCTCGACCCGACGCGCCCGCTGCGGGTGCGCGTGACACCCCCGTACAAGCGCGGCATCGCCGCCGCCAGCATCGACGCGCCCGGCCCCTACGACCCGGCCGCTCCCACCTATTTCAACGTCGACCCGATCGAGGAGCGCGGTCCCGAGCGCGCCGAAAGCTTCCTGCGCGAGTACAACCGCTGGATCCTGCCGATCCTGGTCATCCACGAAGCGCTGCCAGGGCACTATGTGCAGCTGCTGTACGCGAACAGATCGCCGAGCCGGATCAGGAGCGTGTTCGGCAACGGCGCGATGATCGAAGGCTGGGCCGTGTACAGCGAGCGCATGATGATGGAATCGGGCTTCGGCGACGACACGGCCGAGCAGTGGCTGATGTACTACAAGTTCAACCTGCGCGCCGTCTGCAACACCATCCTGGACTATGGCGTGCACGTCAAGGGCATGAGCGAGGCCGAGGCGCGCCACCTGCTGGTCGACGAGGCCTTCCAGACGCCGGAGCAGGCGCGCGAGAAATGGCATCGCGTGTCGGTGACCAGCGTGCAGCTCACGAGCTATTTCGCCGGGTATTCGGCGATCTACGACCTGCGCGAACGGCTCAAGCGCGATGCCGGGGCCGCCTTCAACCTGCGCCGCTTCCACGAGCGCTTCCTGAGCTACGGCAGCGCGCCGGTCAGGATCATCGAGGAAATGATGGCGCACGACGGCCTATGACCCCGGCGAGGGATCCGCCGCCGGCCGACCAGCCCGGCACGGCGGCGGATGCGCCGCCCGGCTACGCCGCGCAGCACCCCGCCGCCGCGCAGTGCCGCAACTGCGGCGCGGCGGTGTCCAGCCGCTTCTGCCCCGACTGCGGCCAGAGCACCGCGCTGCACCCGCTGTCGGTCTGGCAGTTCGCGCACGAACTCGTGTCGCACTACGTCGCCGCCGAAGGCAAGCTCTGGCGCACGCTGGCGCTGCTGGCCCTGCAGCCCGGGCGGCTCACGCTCGAGTACCTGGCCGGACACCGGCAACGCTATATCGTGCCGCTGCGCCTTTACCTGACCGCGAGCTTCCTGTTCTTCGCGGCGGCGCAGGCGAGCGTCTGGCTGGGCCCTGACAAGGCGCCCGAGTCCGGCCTGGCCGCCGGGATGGCCAAAGGCGCACGCCAGCTCGACCACGGCGCGGTCATCATCACGGTGGAGCCCGACCAGAAGGATCTGCAGGCGCTGCGCGACGAGCACTTCGAGGACTGCCTCAAGCCCGACGGCGCCTGCGCGCCGTTGCGGCGCTGGCTCGCGCCGGCGATGATGCGGCTGCAGCAGGATCCGCGCGGGCTGATCGAACGCTTCTCCGAGCGCTTCCGCCACAGCCTGTCGTACGCGATGTTCCTGGCCCTGCCGCTGTTCGCGCTGCTGCTGGCCGGCGCCTATCGCCGGCGCGGCATGTTCTACGGCGAGCACCTGGTGTTCGCGCTGCACATCCACAGCTTCTGGTTCCTGGTCGCGCTGGTCGCGGGCCTGCTGCCCGATGCCGCCGCGACGTTCGTGCCGCTGGTGTTCGTCGGCTACGGCTTCTGGGCGCTGCAGCGCGTGTACGGCGGACGCTGGTGGGCGACGCTGCTGCGCGGCGGCCTGGTGACCATCGGCTATGCGCTGATCATCGGGCTGGGCACGGCCGGCCTCGCGCTGCTGCTGCTGGTGACCTGAATCGGCCCGTCCGCACGGCGATGACCGGCGCGCGGCCGCTGCGGCCGCGGTTCAGTTTGCATTTAACTCGCGCCGGCACGATGCGTTCTCAACCGGAACGCAATGGGAGCGCAATCATGGGCTTGCTGTCGATTGGCATGGTGTCGGGCGTCATGATCGTCGTCGGCGCGGTGGGGTCGTTCGCGTCCTTCGTGGCGATTCTCATTCTGACGCTCACAAATTATTTCAAATGAAATCGTTGCGCCACGGATTGCGTCCGCCGATTGTTAGCGGGCCTTAACCACTGGCCTGCCAGAATGGCCCGATGCCATTCCTGCGAGGATTCCATTCGTGACTGATATTCGTTTGCATCGCCGGCTGATGGCCTTGGGCGCGCTGCTGGCGCTGTGCGTGCTGCCCGCCCGGGGCGCCGATTCCGCTGCGCTCGATATGGGGCAACTGAAAGGCAAGGTCGTGCTGCTCGATTTCTGGGCATCCTGGTGCGCACCCTGTCTCGAGTCGTTCCCGTGGATGCAGGAAATCCAGCAGAGATACGCCGACCGCGGCCTTGTGGTGCTGGCGGTCAACCTCGACCATGACCGCCAGATGGCCGAGCGCTTCGTGCGCGCGCAGGCGGCGCAGTTCCCGGTGGTCTACGACCCGCAGGGACGGCTCGCCGAACGCTTCCATGTGAGCAGCATGCCGTCGAGCTTCTACATCGACCGGCAGGGCCAGATCCGCTTCGTGCATGCCGGATTTCGCGAACGCGAACGCGCCGAGGCCGAACGGCAGCTGGCGGCGCTGGTCGCCGAGCAGTAACCCGCAATTTCCCGTCACCTTCCCCGAAGGAATCCCCATGCCCTTACCGGCGTTCATTCCGGCGGCCTGCGCGCGCCGGTATCCGTCCTGGCGCTCTCTGGCGCCGGCCGTCGCCGCCGCGCTGCTGCTCGGCGCCTGCAGCGGCATCGGCCCCAAGCCGTGGGAGCGCGACCTGATGGCCAAGCCCGCGATGGCCCTGGATGCCGCGGCGATCGATGCCGCCATCGACGATCACGTCTATTTCAGCAAGGAGGGCGCCAGCGGCGGGCGCGGCTTCGGCGGAGGCGGCTGCGGATGCAACTGAACCGGCGCCGGCAACTCACCCTGGCCGCGCTGACGCTGATCGGCGGCAGCGCGCACGCGCAGACCAGCACCACCTACGCCGGTTCCGACGGCGCCCGGCCGCTGGATTTCGATTCGGGCTTTCTCTGGTACCAGGAAAGCGACAACCGCATCAAGGATGTCGAGGCCGTCGTCAGCGTGCGCCAGCCGCTGTCGGAAGACAGCGCCTGGAATGGGCACCTGACGCTCGATTCGGTGTGCGGCGGCTCGCCCATCGGCGCGTTGCCCAGCAAGAACGCGCAGAGCTTCGTCACGCCCACGGCCACCAGCCTCAATCCCCCGGTGGTGCTGACGCAGACCACGACCAGCGCATCCGGCGGCGGCGGCGGGGGACTGGACCTGGGCAGCAGCCTGTGCACCAATCCGGTCCAGAACCAGAAATACATCGTCGCGCCCGGCGCGCTGCCCATCGACCAGTCGTTTCACGACCAGCGCGTGGCGCTGAGCGGCGGCTACGAGACGGCCCTGGGGACGCGCGACCGCATCGACGTCGGGGCGGCCGTGTCGCACGAGCTCGATTTCTTCTCCGCGTCGGTCAACGGCATGCTCTCGCACGATTTCAACAACCGCAACACGACGCTGGCCGCGGGCCTGAACCTCGAAAACGACACGATATCACCGGTGGGCGGTGCACCGGTTCCTCTCAGCCGGTATGGCGACTTCCAGAAGGGCGCAAACCAGAGCAAGAACGTGCAGGATGCGTTGCTGGGCGTCACGCAGGTGGTGACCCGGCGCTGGATTACGCAGGCGAACCTGTCCTACGAGCACAGCAGCGGCTACGAGACCGACCCGTACAAGATCGTCACCGAGGTCGACTCGCAGGGCAACAATGCCGCGGGCCTGTACGTCTACGAGAGCCGTCCCGGCAGCCGCAATCGCTACGGGCTTTACTGGGACAACAAGTACGCCTTCGACAACGACGTCCTCGAGGCCTCGCTGCGCCACACCCGCGACAGCTGGGGAATCCGCTCGGACACCTTCGAGATGCATTACCGCTATGCGCTGGGCGAGTGGGGTTACCTCGAGCCGCACCTGCGCGAGTACAGGCAGACCGCCGCCGATTTCTTCCGGTTCTATCTGTTCCAGGGCGCCGCCGCGCCGGCCTACGCCAGCGCCGATCCGCGCCTGGCCGGATTCACCGGGCAGACGTTCGGCCTCAAGTACGGCATCCCGATCGGTACCACCGGCGAATTCAGCATCCGCCTGGAGCGCTACACGCAGCGCGGCGCGGTCACCACCAGCGACCTGCCCGGCCTGCAGGGGCTCGATCTGTACCCCGGCCTGCAGGCGATGATGGTGCAACTGGGGGTGCACGCCAGCTTTTAAACTCGGCCCATGGGCGCATGGTCCAAGCCGGGCGGCGGCATCCCCCCGATCGAAGCGCGCACGGTCACCCTGGACCGGCGCGCCGGGGGCGTGCACGCCGCGCGCTTCCTGGCCATGGGCTGCCCCTGCGAGATCCTCGTGGCGTCCGCGGACGCGGCGCTGGCCGCGCGCCTGGCCCGCCGCGGCGCCGACGAGGCCTGGCGCATCGAACGCAAGTACAGCCGCTATCGCCCCGATAGCGTCGTTGCGGCGATCAACGCCAGCGCCGGCCGCCCGGTCGCCATCGACGCCGAGACCCGGGGCCTGCTCGACTATGCCGCGCATTGCCACGCGCTGAGCGCCGGCGGCTTCGACATCACCTCCGGCGTGCTGCGTCAGGCGTGGAATTTCGACGGCTCGGACCGGGTCCCGGCGCCGGACCGCGTCGCGGCACTGCTGCAGCGGATCGGCTTCGAGCGGCTGCAGCGCGAATCCGCCAGCGTCGTGCTGCCCGCCGGCATGGAGATCGACCTGGGCGGCCTGGCCAAGGAGTACGCGGTAGACCGGGCGCTCGCGGCGCTGCGGCGACGCGGCGCTGCCGGTGCTGGTCAACTTCGGCGGCGACCTGTGCGCCAATGCACCGCCGGGGCCGCAACCCTGGCAGGTGGGCGTCGAAGGCCTGGCGCGGGCGCAGCAGCCGGCGCTGGTGCTGGAGCTGTCGCGCGGCGCGCTGGCCACCAGCGGCGACACGCACCGCTTCCTGCTGCGCGACGGCGTGCGCTATGGCCACGTGCTCGATCCGCGCACCGGCTGGCCGGTGCGCGGCGCGCCGCGCTCTGTCACGGTGGCCGCCGCCACCTGCATCGAGGCCGGCACGCTCTCGACCCTGGCGCTGCTGCAGGGGGAGAACGCCGAAGCCTTCCTGGACGGGCTGGGCGCGCGCTATTGGTGCCTGCGCTAGCGCTGCCGGCGCGCACGCTGCCGAGCTTGCAAACGCGCTAATCCGCACTGCGGACGGCTAATCCATACAGCCGGCCGCAACGGCCCGCTCGCATCGTCTGAAAGTCGCATCGCGGCGCGCGTTTGCGTCGCCATAACTCTTTCCGGTCAGCCTACTAAACGAATTCATGAAGTGGCCGCGGCGGAATATCACTAAGGTCGCCACCTGTTGCCTCGTCGTCGTGAGGCCAACCTGTGCGGCCGGACAATGGTGGCGCTGCGCCGCCACCGGCGGTAGCGCAGCGCCCTGCGAAATCCGGCATCTTCGGATGCGAACATGCAGAATCGGACCTGGGCAGTACTACTTTCCGCGATCGTCTTCCTGGACGCCTGTGGCGGCGGCAGCGGTGCGGCAGGCACAGCCGTTGGCGGCAGCACGGGCAGCAGTGGTGCAACCAGCACTGCCGTTGGCGGCAGCACGGGCAGCAGCGGCGGTGGTTCAACCAGCACTGCCGTTGGCGGCAGCACGGGCAGCAGCGGCGGTGGTTCAACCAGCACTGCCGTTGGCGGCAGCACGGGCAGCAGCGGCAGTGGTTCAACCGGCACTGCCGTTGGCGGGACCACGGGAAGCAGCGGCAGTGGTTCAACCGGCACTGCGGCTGGCGGCAGCACGACACCGGCGCCCACCGCAGCGCCGGCGCCAACGCCGGTGATCGCGTCGGTAACGCCGGCGGCGGTGGCTGTGGCGAGCCCGGCGTTCACCCTTGCCGTGACGGGAAGCGGCTTCGCGCCAACCTCCGTGGTCAACTGGAACGGCACTGCCCTGGCCACCTCGTACGTCAGTGCTAGCGCGCTGGCCGCCACGGTGCCTCCCACCGCGCTGGCGTTTGCCGGTACCGTCCCGGTCTTCGTCACCGATCTGAGTGCCAACGGCCATAGCTCCAACAAGGTGACGGTGACCATCAACAGCAACAATCCCGTGCCAAGCATCAGTTCGCTGGCGCCGGGCACGGTCACCGCGGGTGGCACGGCTTTCAATCTTGTCGTCAATGGCTCCGGCTTTGCCACCGCGTCCGTGGTCTACTGGAATGGCGGGGTGCGCCCGACCACTTTTGTCAGCAGCACGCAGCTCGCCGCCGCGATCACCGCCGCCGATATCGCCGGCACCGGCACGGCGGCAATTACCGTGGTCAGCCCGGCCCCTGGCGGTGGCATTTCCACAGCGGCAAATATCGCCATTCAGGCCGCCGGCACCATTGGCTGCGCGCAAGGCGGCAGTTCGATGGTTTCGACGGTGCCGCCGAGCAGCAACATCTTCAACTTTGCCAACCGCAACACCATCACCGGCACGTCCTTTGGCAATTACATCGTTGCCGTGGACGACTGGAACTCGATCCCGACCACCCAGTGGATCAACAACCAGGCCTGCTGGGGCGTCACCACGACCCAGAAGTCGGAGTTCGGCACCATCGCCTTCGCCCCCAACGTCACCCGCGGCTGGATCTACAACGCCACCGCCATGAACACCCTGTCGGACCCGGGCACCCAAAACTGGACCACCAAGAGCGGCATGGGCCTGCAGCTGTCGACCATCACCAAGGTCCACGCCCACTGGGCCATGAACGTGCCCAGCGCCGCCTATCCGGCCTCCCGCTGGGACGCCCTGATGGACGTGTTCTTCCACACCATGCAACTGCCCCAGCAAGACGCCACCGGCTGGTACCCGCAGGTCGACCTGCAGATCATCCAGAGCCAGGTCGACTCGGGCTACTACGCCGCCATGATGGCCAGCCATCACGCCTTCAACATCACCCTGGGCGGCAACCGCTACTCGGCCGTGATCGACACCTTCGGCCCCTTCAACCAGAGCGGCGGCCACACCATCACCATGTTCTCCCGCCCCAACGCCTGGGCCGACGGCACCGGCACCTTCTGGGGTGCCACCAGCCAGACCCACGACCTGCAGGCCATCATCAATTACTGGCTGCAATCCCATCCCGTCGACGACAACGGCAACCCAATCAAGAACGGCGCCGGCACCACCGTCACCGCCCCGCTGCTCAACCCCGCCTGGTACCTCACCGCCGTCAACGGCGACTTCGAAATCGACTACGGCGACGGCCTCACCCCCTGGATCACCAACGACTTCTGGGTCGCCGTCCAGAACGAGCCCGACGGCAACTGAGGCGAGCGACGCGCACGCAAGACCACGGTAAACTGCCGCCCGATCCGCGCGTGGCAACCCGCCCCGGGCGGGTGTCCGCGGCCCCCTCGGGCTGCAATCCGTTCAAGGTCCGGGAGCCTGCGTTGGCAATGGCGTCGCGCGCAATCGATGCATCGGAAACCCTGCGCACGCCATCATCGCCAGGCGCCAGATCGCGGATGGCCCCGGGGCCCTTCGCCTTGTGCCGTTCAACCGCGGTCGCCCGCCCGCCTCCGCGGTCGGCGGCCTATGCCCCGTGACGACGGCCTACGTCCCGCACCCGGAGTCGGTGCCGGGCGCCCGCCAGCCGTCGCCCCGGCGCATCGCCGCCTGGCTCGACACCCATGAAACCCTGATTGCGCAGGCCATGGCGGCGGCGGCGCGCGGGGCCACGGACGCCGGCGACCAGGACGACGCCATCGCGCAGGAATGCAGCCAGTCGCTGCGCTACCTGGTGTGGTGGTGGCGCAGCGGCGATGCGCGCTACGCCGAACTCTATCTGGGCGCGCGGCTCCTCACCCTGGTGCGGCCGGACAACCGCGGCGCGGACTTTGCGCTGGCCGCGCGCCAGGCGGCGGTCGCGGCCGACCGGCACTGGCTGCAGCAGCAGGCGCCGGCGGACCTCGCGACCGCCGATCGCCAACTGCTGCTCGAGCGCTGGCAGCAGCTGAACGCGGCCCTGGTGCTGCCGATCCACGCCGCGGTCGACGTCCTGTTCGTCGGCGATTGCCTGTCGGAGGACATCCGCAGCTTCCTGCGCGCGGCCTGCCTGCGCGACGGCCTCTGGCTGCAGGAACACCTGGTTTGGCGCCACGATGGCGCCAGCCAGCGCAAGGAGATCGCGGCGCTCGCCGACCAGCCGTTGCGCCTGGTCTTCTTCAGCCCGGTTTCCTACACCCGCAACCCGGCCCTTTCCGACCTGCGGCGCTGGCAGTTCGCCGCGCTGCCCGGCGGCGCCATCCGGCGGCGCGTGGACGCCGCGCTCGAGGAAACGGCGCACATCCTCGATGTCCTGGCCAACGTATTCGAGTGCCCGGTCTATGTTCACGACACCGTAAACGTCCGCTTCGGCGACCGCCGCGGCGTGGCGGCGCGCCTGCTGCGCCTGGTCACCGCGCGCACGCGGCGCCTGGCGCGCGCGCACATCGGCCGGCGCCTGCGCGAGTTCCTGGCGCAGCGCAATGCGGCGACCTTCGAGCACCTGTTTCTCCTCGAGGAGGCGGCGCTGCTGCGCCAGCACGGCGACGCGCGTCTGAGCGGCTATTTCTACGACGAGCCGCAGCGCCACCCCATCGGCCTGCTCGGCGCCCTGCTGGCGCCGCAATACGCGGACGCGCTGGCGGTGCAGGCGAACCTGGCCGGGCGCAAGCTGGTCGTCTGCGACCTGGACAACACCCTGTGGGACGGCGTGATCGGCGAGGGTGACGTGCGCCATCACCATGACCGCCAGCAGGCGCTGCTGGCGCTGAAGGCCAAGGGCGTCGTACTGGCGGTCAACTCGAAGAACGATCCGGCCCGGGTGCACTGGACGGGCGGCCGGCTGGGCGCCGACGATTTCGTGCACATGGAGATCAGCTGGAATCCCAAGGTGGCGGGCATGGAGCGCATCCGCGACGCGCTCAACCTCAAGGTGAAGGATTTCGTCTTCATCGACGACCGCGCCGACGAACGCGCGCTGATGGCCGCGGCGTTTCCGCAGGTGGCCGTGCTCGATGCCACGGACGCGCGCACCTGGCAGCGGCTGGCGCGCTGGGCCCGGGTGCTGCCGCCCAGTGAAATGGACCGCACGTCCTTCTACCGCTCGCGCGGGGCGCGCGAGCAGGCGCTGGCCGAGGTCGCCGCGCAGGCGGTGGACGAAGCGCAGATGTTCGGCCAGCTGGAACTGCGCGCGACGATCCGCGGCGCCCGGGCGGCGGACCTGGCGCGCGCGACCGAGCTCATCAATCGCACCAACCAGTTCAACATGTGCGGTTCGCGCACCACGCTGCGCGAGATGCGCGCCTGGTTCGAGGCGCCCGGCCGCCATGTCCTCCTCGTCGACGCCGCGGACCGCTTCGGTGACATGGGCACCGTCAGCGTGGCGCTGGTGCAGGAACTGCCCGACCAGGTAGAGATCCCCGTCTTCGTGCTCAGCTGCCGCGTCTTCGGCTACCGCATCGAGGACGTGGTGCTCACTGCCGCCGCCGGCCTGGCGCAGGCGCGCAATCGCGCGCTGGTCGGACACTATCGCGAGACCGCGCACAATGCGCCATGCCGCAATGTGTACCCGGACCACGGTTTCACCTGGACCGGCGCCCAGTGGCACCGCCCGCCCGCGCCCCTGCGGCCGCTGCCCGCCTGGCTGGCGGTCGACGCGCAGGCGCTGGCGTTCGCGCTGGACGGGGGCGCTGCCGCGCCGCCCTAGCCTAGCGCGTCACGGTGCTGGCGCTGGGCAGGCGCTCGGCCAGCCAGGACTGCAGCGGCATGGGGCGGGCGAAGTAATAGCCCTGCATGCCGTCGCACCGGCCCTCGATGAGGAAGTCGGCCTGGGCCCGGGTTTCGACGCCTTCGGCCACGACCCGCAGCTTCAGGTGGCGCGCCACGGCCAGGATCGACTGGACGATGGCGGTGCTGTTGGGGTCGTCGGGCGTATCGCCGACGAAGCTCTTGTCGATCTTGATCTCGTGCAGCGGCAGGCGCTTGAGGTAGGCCAGGCTGGAGTAGCCGGTGCCGAAGTCGTCGATGGAAAAGCGCATGCCCAGCGCCGCCATGCGCACCATGCGCGTGGCGATGCCCTGCCAGTCGTCGATCAGCAGGCCTTCGGTGACCTCGAGCGTGAGGCGCCGCGGCGGTGCGCCGGTCTGCTCCAGCACCGCGCTCATGCTGTCGACGAAATCCTCGTGGCGGAACTGGCTCGGGCTGATGTTCACCGACAGCGACAGGTCGAGGCCGGCCGCGTCCATCTGCGCCAGCGCCTCGCAGGCGCGCCGCACCACCAGTTCGCCCAGGCGCAGGATGAGCCCGCAATCCTCGGCCACCGGAATGAAGCGGTCGGGTGCCACCGGACCGCGCCGCGGATGCGTCCAGCGCAGCAGCAGTTCGCCGCCGGTCTCGACGCCGCGCGGGTCGAACTGCGGCTGCACGAAGACCTGGAACTGCCCGGCCGCGAACGCCTCCTTCAGGTCGTGTTCCAGCGCCAGGCGGTCCTCGACCTCCATCTGCATCGCCGGCTCGAAGAACGCCACCCGGTTGCGGCCCCCGGCCTTGGCGCGGTACATGGCGGTGTCGGCCTCGCGCAGCAGGTCGTCGACGCTGTCGCCGTCCTTGGGCAGCAGGGTCAGGCCGACGCTGCCCATGCCGTTGTAGAGGAAGCCGTCGATCATGTAGGGGCTCTCGAGCGTCTCGCGTACCCGGTCGGCCACCGCGACCGCGGCACGCGCCGCCAGGTCCCGGTCGGTGCCCAGCTCGTTGACCAGCACGACGAATTCGTCGCCGCCGAGTCGGGCCACCATGTCGGCCCCGCGCAGCAGCTGGACCAGGCGCTGCGCGACCTGCGCCAGCAGCGCATCGCCCACCGAATGCCCGCGCGCGTCGTTGATGCGCTTGAAATTGTCCAGGTCGACGAACAGCAGCGCCCCCAACTGCCCGGTGCGCCGCGCCGTGGCGATCGACTGCTCGATGCGGCGCACCAGCAGGCGCCGGTTGGGCAGGCCGGTAAGCGCGTCGAAGTACGCGAGCCGGTGCGCATCCTGCTCGTTGCGCTTGCGTTCGGTCGCATCGCTGATATAGCCATGCCACAGCACGCTGCCGTCGGGCAGCCGCTCCGGCTGCGCGTTGCCCTGGCGCCAGCGCACGCCCTGCTGCGGCAGCACGACCCGGTACTCCGCGCCCCACGGCTGCAGGGTCCTGGCCGATTCGGTGATGGAAGCGACCACGTCGTCGTAGTCGTCCGGGTGCAGGCGCGAGTAGACGAGCGCGGCATCCTCGCGCACCTGCTCGGCGGTCACCTCGTAGATGCTCCACATGCCGTTGCTGGCGAAGGGGAAGCACGCGCGGCCGTCGGGAAACAGGCGGAACTGATAGAGCACGCCCGGCACGCGCTGCGCCAGCCGATCGAGCAGGTTCAGGCTTTCCTCGACCCTGCGCGCCAGCTCGCGCCGCGTGGACACGTCGCGGAAGATGGCGCTGGCGGCGGACCGGCCATGGCGGTCGCGGTACTCGGCCGAGGAAATCTCCGCCTCGAAGCGCTGCCCGTCGGCGCGGATCATCGTTATCTCGCCGCCGGCACGGCCGGCACGCGCGCGCTCCTCGAGCAGCCGTGCGACGCGCGGATCGGCAACGTCGACCAGCTGCGCCTGGCTGCGGCGGCAGATCTCGTCCTCGGACATGCCCAGCAGCGAGCATGCCGCCGGATTGGCGGCGAGCACGCTGCCGTCGGGGCGCATGCGCAGCACGCCATCGAGGGTGTTGGCCACGAGGTTGCGGTAGCTTTCCTGGCTTTCCAGGATTTCCTGCTCCGCGTTGCGGCGGGCCGTAAGGTCGGTGTCGGTGCCCGACACGCGTACCGCGCGGCCGCGTTCGTCGCGCGAGATGAAGCCGCGGCACAGGATCGGAACGGCGCGGCCGCTCTTGTGCAGCATGCGCATTTCGAAGCTGAAATGCTCGACGCCGTTGACGATGGCCTCGTGCATGCGCAGCCGCGAAAGTTCGCGATCGTCCGGATAGACGACGAGATCCCACCAGCGGTCCCGATGCGCGAGTTCCTGGTCCTGGTAGCCCAGCACCTCCCAGCCGCGCGGGGAGTAGTACCAGGTGCCGCTGGTCAGGTCCCAGTCCCACCAGCCGTCGTTGGATCCGCGCAGCACCAGGCGCATGCGCTCCTCGCCGGCCTCGAGCTGGCGCCGGGCATGCTCCAGCCGCTGGCGTTCGGCATCGAGCGCCTTCCTGGTCTCGAGCAGGCTGGCATTGCGCCGGCGCAGTTCCAGGTGGGCGCAGACCTGCTCGGCCAGCACGCGCAGCGTGTCGCGTTGCGCGGCGGTAAAGGGGCGCGGCCGCCGGTCGAGCACGCACAGCGAACCGAGCGGCGCGCCATCGGGCCCGTGCAGCGGCGCGCCGGCGCAAAAACGCATGCCCGCGTCGCCCGGTACCCGGGCAGCGGCGGCCCAGCGCGGATCGGTGGGTGCGTCGTCGATCACCAGCAGGCCGTCGCCGGCGGCGACCGCGGTGCCCAGCGCGACCGCCTGCGGCGCCAGTGCCGCATCCAGCCCATGACACGCCTTGAGCCGCTGCCGGTCGCGCCCGCCCAGGCTGATGAATGCGACGGGTGCGTCGCAGGTACGCGCCGCCAGGGCGGCCAGATCGTCAAAGGCAGCCTCCGGCTGCACGTCGACATCGCGCAATGCTGCTGGCGATGGCGGGCGCGTGATCTGCTGGTCGAACATGGCGGACGCTGGAAGCGGACGGGGCAACATGGGCGGCGGAAAGTCCGAATCTACCGGCCGGCGCCCCACCTCAGCCGCAAGATAGGCGGGAATTTGCCGGCTATTCGGCGCTATCGGACCTGCCAGCGGCGTGATCCGCCGTCCACGGCCACGCGGAACCGTCGATGGGCGGCGCCGCCGATCGTTGTCCAGGACATGCGCCGGCGATGTGCGCCACGATGGCCGCCTGCGGCCCTTAGCGATAATTGCCGTCCCTCCGCCGGTCAATTTGGCCAAGCACCGCGGGCGGCCGCCGGGCAAGATGAGCGGGCGCACGCATGTCGCGCCGGCGGATGGCCGCCGGTAGCGGAACGCACGCGGAAGGCAAAGCAGCGTGTCCACAGCTACGAAGTCCCCTCCCGACCAGATCGACCGCTTCCGCATCCGTCACGTGCTGGGCAGCGGCGCCGATGGCACGGTCTATCTCGCAACGGACACGCGCCTGGGGCGGCCGGTCGCGCTCAAGACCATCGGCGGCAACGGTGCCGCGGTGCGCCGCGCCCCGCCGCGGGCGCCGGACCTGGAGCAGGCGCGCATCATCGGCTCGCTGTCGCACCCCAATATCGTGCCGTTGTACGACGCCGGCGCCGACGACGGCCTGCAGTACCTGGTCTTCGAGTATGTGGAGGGCCAGACCCTGGCCGCGCTCATCGGCCAGGGCGGCCGCCTCGACATCGGCCGCGCCGTCGAGATCGCCGTTGCCCTGGCGCAGGCGGTCGCATACGCGCATGGGCACGGCATCGTGCACGGCGACCTGCGGCCGGCCAACGTGATGGTCACGTCCGCCGGCGTGCCGCGCCTCATGGACTTTGGCATCGCACAGCGCGGCGCGGCGGCGGCCGAAGCGCCGGCGCCCGCCGCCAGCGCCGCCTACCTCGCGCCCGAGTACCTGCGCGAGCGCCAGTACCGGCCGGCCAGCGATGTCTTCGCGCTCGGCGCGGTACTCTACGAGATGCTCACCGGGGTGCCGCCTGCGGCCATGGCGACCCCGGGCACCGCGCCAACGCGCGCCGGCGCGGACGATCTGGCCCCGCCGTCGCGCCACAACGCGGTGATCGACGAGCGCCTGGACAACCTCGTCATGAAGGCGATGGCCACGATGCCCGACGAGCGCTTCGCCGGCGCCGGCGCCATGGCGGCGGCGCTGCACCTGTACCTGGATCCGGAGGGCGATACCGCGGCCACCCAGGGCACGCTCGAATACCTGCTGCGGCGCATCCGCCACAAGGGCGACTTTCCCGCGCTGTCGGCCACCATCAGCGCCGTCAACCGCGCCGTCAGCTCCGACCGCGAGCCGGTCGGCGTGCTGTGCGCCTCCATCCTGCGCGACGTCGCCCTTACCAGCCGCCTGCTGAAGATCGTCAATGCCAGCGCGCTGGGCCAGTTCGGCGGCTCGATCAGCACGGTTTCGCGCGCCATCTCGATCCTCGGCTTCGATGCCGTGCGCAACGTCTCGATGTCGCTCATCCTGTTCGAGCACATGCACAGCCGCACCAATGCGGCGGCGCTCAAGGACCAGGTGGTCGCGATCTACTTCAGCGGCCTGCTGGCGCGCGAACTGCACAGCCACGCCGGGCTGCGCGATGCCGAGCAGGCGTTCGTGTGCGCGATGTTCCACCGGCTCGGCCGGCTGCTGGCCACGTTCTACCTGCAGGACGAGGCGCAGATCATCGAGCGGCAGATGCAGACGCGGGGCTGGGACGAGGCGCGGGCGGCGCAGGACGTGCTGGGGATAACCTACGAGGAGCTGGGCGTCGGCGTCGGCAAGGCCTGGAACTTCCCGGCCGAGATCCTCGACAGCATGCGCGCCATCGGCGGCCCGGTCGGACGCTGCCCGAGCCAGCACAACGAGAAGCTGCGCGTTCTTTCCGGGCTGGCCAACGAACTGGCCGATGTGGTCCAGGAGGCCGATGCGGGCGCCCGCCAGCGGCGCCTGGCCACGCTGGCGACGCGCTACGGCGAGGCCACCGGCGTCACCGAGCGCGTGCTGACGGCGGCGGTGCAGACCTCGGCCGAGGTCATGGTGCGCGATGCCGACACCCTGGGTCACGGCGTTGCCCGCAACGGGTTCCTGCGCGCGGCGCGCGACTGGCGCGCACCGGCGCAGCGGGCGGCGACGCCGGCAGCGGCGCCGGGCGCTGCCGATGCCGTGCAGGCGGTCGCCCAGTCGCAATTGCTGGTGCCCGATGCGCAGCTCGGCGGCCCGGCGCCGGCCGGCGGCGAACCGCGCCCGCCGCAGCCGGGCCGGCGCCAGGCCGCGCTCGCGGCCGGGGTCCAGGAGATCACCAATACGCTGGTAGGCGACCATTCGCTCAACGACATCCTGCGCATCATCCTGGAGACGATGTACCGCGCAATCGGCTTCCAGCGCGTGCTGCTGTTCGTCGCCGACCCTCGCCAGCAGTCGCTGCGCTGCCGCTTCGGCTTCGGACCCGACGTCGAGAGCATCGTGCAGCGCGGCGTCGCCACGCCGATGGACGGTCCGCGCGACCTGTTCTACGCGGCGGTGGTGCTGGGCAACGATCTTTGCATCGAGGACATGCAGGGCGAAAATGTGCGCGGGCACGTGCCGCAGTGGTACCGCACGGCGATCGGCGCGCGCGGCATGGTGCTGCTGCCCATCGTCAACCGCAAGCGCACGCTCGGGCTCATCTACGCCGACAGCGATGCGCCGGAAATCCTGCGCTTCAGCGCCGAGGAACTCGGCCTGCTGCGCACGCTGCGCAACCAGGCGCTGCTGGCGATGCGCCAGGGCGCCTGACGGGAGCGGCCCGGACATGACACGCCGCAGCACATTGGGCGAACCGCGGTGAGCGCCAGGGACCCGGCACTGCCGCCGCTCATCCCGGAATGCCTGGAGGAGCAGCTGTGCGCGCTGCTGGACCATGCGCCGATGAGCGTCGCGATGCTCGACCGCGACCTGCGCTACCTGGCCTGCAGCCGGCGCTGGACAAGCGACTTCGGCGCCGGTCATGCCTGCCTGGTCGGCCGCGACTTCCGGGCCGTGCACCCCGACCTCGATGCCGGATGGCAGTCCATATTCCAGCGCGGGCTGGACGGCGAGACCGTGCAGCGCGACGAGGACTACTGGGCGCAGGCCGGCGGCACCGGCCTGTGGCTGCGCTGGTCCGTCGCCCCATGGAACGCAGGCGCGGGCGGCGGCGGCATCATCATAACGACCGAGGACATCACGTACCGCAAGCTGGCCGAAAGCCAGCTGCGCGAGCAAAACGAGTTTCTCAATTCCATCCTGCAGAACGAGCCGGAGTGCGTCAAGGTCGTCGACGTCAACGGCAAGCTGCTGCAGATGAATGCCGCCGGCCTCAAGATGCTGGGGGTCGAATCGGTCGAGGAGGCGCGCCGCGCCGGGCTGATGGGCTTCATCCTGCCGGAGCACCGGCAGTCGTTCTACGAATTGCATCGCGCGGTATGCGCCGGCGGCAGCGGCGTGCTGGAGTTCGAGATCCGCGCGCAGGACGGCACGCATCGCTGGCTGCAGACGCATGCCACCCACCTGCGCGACGCCGCGGGCAATGTCACCGCGCTGCTGGGGATCACGCGCGACATCACCGACAACAAGCGGTCGACGGAACTCATCTGGCGCCAGGCCAATTTCGACGCGCTTACCGGCCTGCCCAATCGCTACATGTTCCGCGACCGCATCGTCCAGGAGATCAAGAAGGCGCGGCGCAACGATACCCGGCTCGCCCTGCTTTACATCGACCTGGACCGCTTCAAGGAGGTGAACGACACGCTCGGCCATGAGGTCGGCGACAAGCTGCTGCTGGAAGCGGCGCGGCGCATCGAGTCCTGCGTTCGCGTCAGCGACACGGTCGCGCGCCTCGGCGGCGACGAATTCGCGGTCATCCTGACCCAGGTGGGCGACGGCGCGAGCGCCGACATCGTGGCGCAGAAGCTGATCGCCCGGCTCGGCGAGGCCTTCGTCGTCGAGCATCATGCCAGCGTCATATCCGCCAGCATCGGCATCGCGCAGTTCCCGGGCGAGGCCGACACCGCCGAGGCCATGCTGCTCAACGCCGACCAGGCCATGTACCTGGCCAAGGGCCAGGGCCGCAACCGCGTCGCCCATTTCACGGTGCAGCTGCAACTGGAGGCGCAGCGCCGCATGAACCTGCTGCGCGACCTGCGCGAAGCCGTCGGCCTGGGCCAGTTCGTCGTGCACTTCCAGCCCATCGTCGACCTGCGCAGCGGCGCCATCTGCTGCGCCGAGGCGCTGGTGCGCTGGCTGCACCCGGTGCGCGGCCTGGTGGCGCCGGGCGAATTCATCCCGCTGGCCGAAGAGACCGGCCTGATCGCCGACATCGGCGACTGGGTGTTTCGCGAGGCCGCGCTCTGGGTCAGCCGCTGGCGCGCACTCGCGCCGGGCTTTCGCGCCAGCGTGAACCTGTCGCCGCTGCAGTTGCGCGACGGCGCGCGCCTCCACGCCTGGCGTGCCCGGCTGGAGGAGCTGGGGCTGCCGGGCAACGGCATCCAGGTGGAGATCACCGAGAACATGCTGCTCGACGCGTCGCCGGGGATCGCGCAGGCGCTGGCGGAGCTGCGCGAAGCGGGCATCGGCATTTCGATCGACGACTTCGGGACCGGCTATTCCTCGCTGTCCTACCTGCACAAGCTCAAGGTCGACAGCCTGAAGATCGACCAGTCGTTCACGCGCAATATCGACGCCGAGCAGGGCGTGCGCACGCTGTGCGAGTCGATCATCGCGATGGCGCAAAAGCTCGGGCTCCAGGTCGTCGCCGAGGGCGTCGAGACCGAGGCGCAGCGTGCGTTCCTGCTGGCCGCCGGATGCGATTACGCGCAGGGGTTCCTGTTCTCGCGACCGGTTCCGCCGGCCGACTTCGAGCGCCTGTTGCAGCAAAAATAGCCTGTCCGCCGGCGCCAAAACGCCCTACCATCCTGCCGGGAGATCGGACCGGTGCACGCCGCGCGGCGCCACCGCGCGCTGTGGCATGACGGAGGCGCCAATGAACAACAACATCCGGGTTCCACCCGGCCTGCTGCACGTCGGCGCCAGCCTTACCCACAGCGTCTATGACCAGGCCGGCAAGCTGCTGCTGCGCCATGGCGCCGTGCTCGAGACCGAGGCCATGGTCGAGCGGCTCGAAAGCAGCGGCTACTTCGATCCGCAGGCCGTGGACGCCCTCCAGGCCAGGGCCGCAAGCGCGCCGGTCGCGCCGCCGGTCGGCTACCAGCCGGACCGGTCGGGCGCGCCATTTTGCGTCTTCACCGCGGTCGCGGCGGCCTGCCGGCAGCTCCAGGCGCTGCGCGCGGATGCCGCAGCGGACCTCGAGCAGGGCATCGCGGCGCTCGCTGTTGCGCTGCATCAGTGCTGCGTCATCGACAGCGATGCCAGCATCGCCGCGGCCGTCACGCCGCTGCCCTTCCCGTACGGCGTGCGCCATCCGGTCGGCGTGGCGCTGCTGACGGCAATCGTCCTGGCGCGCCTGAAGCACGATCCGGCGCGGATGCAGATGGCGATTGCCGCGGCGCTCACCATGGACATCGGCGTTGCCGACCTCGACGACGACATGCTGGCGCTGGCCGACGCGGGGGACGCCGCAACCCAGGTGCGCGTCCGTGCGCACCCGGCCGCCGGCGTCGAGACGCTGCTGGCGCGCAAGGTCAAGAGCCCGCTGTGGCTGGCCATCGTGTCGCAGCACCACGAAGCCCAGGACGGTTCGGGCTACCCGGCCGGCCTGCCGGGCGACAAGGTGCTGCCCGAGGCGCAACTCATCGCCCTGGTCGACCGCTACTGCGCCCTGATTACGGGCGGACCGCAGCGCCCGGCGCTACCTGTCACCCAGGCATTGCGCTCGATCCGCACCGCGCACGCTGCGGCCTTTGCGCCCGAGATGATCGGCGCCCTGCTGGCGTCGCTGGGCATCTATCCGCCGGGCACCTGCGTGCAGCTCGTCAATCGCGAGACCGCCGTGGTCGTGCACCGCCTGCTCGATCCCAAGCACCCGGTGGTCTATGCCATCGCCGGGCCGTCCGGGGTCGCCTACGATGCGCCGCACAAGCGCATGACCGCGAGCCAGCCCGCCTACGCGATCGAACGCTGCGTGCTGCGCAGCGAGGTCAGCGCGCCGATCGTGTCCGAACAGCTGTGGCCGCCGACACTGGCCGCGGCAAAACCGCTGCCTGAAAAACCCCCCGGCTGAACGGGCGCGCGGCCCGCATGCCGCGCGCATCGGCGGAATGCGTCCCAGTCGGGTGCCCGGCGCAGCGCCGCGCGCCCCGGCCCTGCAGCGCGGCGCGCACCGGCCGGCCGGTGCAATCGGCGTCAACCAGTAAACTCGCCCGAAGAAATCCAGGAGGAATTCCGGCTTGACATCCGACCACGGCCGCGCAGGAAGTGCACCGGGTTTGGCGGCGCGACGCTCCGGCTGGGTCGTTTCCGTGGCCGGCGTAATCAGCGTGATGCTCGGCGCCGCGGTCCTGGCCGGCTGGATACTGGGGCGCTCCGGTCACGCCCTGCCGGCGGACGACGGCGCGCCCATGGCGCCGGTGAGCGCAGTCAACTTCATCCTGGCCGGGCTGATGCTGCTGGCGCAGGCGCCCGCACGCCGCGACGCACTGCGGGGCGCCAGCCGCATCGCGGCGCTCGCGATCATCGCCCTGGCGGGCGCCCAGATCCTCGGTTACCAGCTGCGCCCGCAGGCCGGCGGCGACGGCACCGGCGTGCCCGGCCTGTTCGAGATTGCCGCGCGCTACCGTCCGTCGCCGATGACGATGGGCGCGTTCCTGCTCTTTGCGCTGGGCAGCATTGCCGATGCCGTCCGCAACCGGCTGCTGGGCAACGCGCTCACCCGGAGCATCGGTGCACTGCTGGCGGTGGCGGGCGCGGAAATCGCCGTCGCGCTGGCGCTCGATCTGCGCGAGATGCACGGACCGTTTTTCGCCATCGCGGGTCTGGGCTGGATGGCGCTGTCGACGGCGATCGGCATCGGTGTGCTGGGCGCCGGCTTGTGGCAGGTGGCCGCCGTGCGTGAAGCCGCACGAGCCGATGGCGACCTGGCCGACAGCAGCCGCGGCATCATGGTGGCCGCCGGCATCAGCGTCGGCGTGGCGACCCTGATCACGGCCGCCGTCGGGTCGCTGATCCTCAGCCGGGCGGTCGAGCAGCAGGCCCGCGACACCCTGGTCCAGCTGCGCGACGCGAAGATCGCGCTGGTCGACACCATCATCGCGCAGCGACGCGAGCGCGCCCAGATCGCCGCCACCGACCCGGAATTGGCCGTTGCCGCCGGCGCCGCGACTCCGGCCGGCGCCAGGCTCCTGCACGCGGTGGCGCTCGAACGGCTCGCCCGGCAACTGGTATTGCAGGGCATGACCGGAGTCGGCCTGCAGATCGATGACCGCGTGCACCCGCTCGCGGGCACGCTGCTGGGCGCCGACGGCGTCGGCGCCGCGCTCGCCGGGCAGCCGGCGGCCACGCTGGCCTGGGACGGCAATTACGTGCTGCGCGTGGCCGTCGCCGTGCCTGCGCCCGGGGGCACGCCGGCGCGCCGCCTGGTGCTCGAGCAACAGGTCGCCGCCATCGACGCTATCGTCGACCAGTCCAACAGCTGGGGCCTGTCGGGCACGATGGCGCTGTGCGCCCGCGGCAATGCGCGCGAACTGCTGTGCTTTCCGCAGCGCGAGCAGCGCACACTGTATGTCATCGCCGACACGTTCGACGGCCAGCCGCTGCCGATGACGCGCGCGCTGGAGCACGAATCGGGCACCGGCGCCATGCTGGATTACCGCGGCCACGACGTTCTTGCCGCCTACGGGCCGATCGGCAGCACCGGACTGGGCCTGGTACTGCGCATGGACCTGGCCGAGATCTACGCGCCGCTCAAGAAGGACGTCCTGGCGGCGCTGCCGCTGATCATCCTGCTGGGGGCCCTGGGGATCCGGGTCATGCGCGAGCGCGTGCGGCCCCTGGTCGGCAAGCTGGTCACGGCCTACGCGGCGGAGCGCGACGCGCGCAATCGCTTCGACGCCGCGATGCAAAGCGGTCCCGACGCGTTCCTGATCTACCAGGCCGTGCCGGGCCCCGATGGCACTCTCGCCGATTTTCGCTGCGTCTATGCCAACCAGAACGCGGCGCAGGCGGCCACGCTGCCGCGCCCGACCGTGCTCGATCCGGCGTCGGCCGTACCGGCGGCGGAGCGCCAGGACCTGTTCGCCAGATTCTGCAGCGCGCTGCTGTCGGGCGCAACCAGCGTCGAGGAACTCGCGGTGACCCAGTCCGGCCAGGCCCGCTGGATCCTGCGCCAGATCGTCGCCATGCCCGGCGGCGTTGCCGTCACGATCCGCGACATCACCCGGAACAAACGCCTGGTGCTGGACCTGGAACTGGCCAACCGTCTGCGCTCGGCGATCGTCGAAAGCGCCGCCTACGCCGTCATCGCGACGGATACCGCCGGCACGATCATCTCCTTCAACGCGGCGGCCGAGCGCATGCTCTGGTACCGCGCCGCCGACGTCATCGGCAAGGCAAACCCGGTGATGTTCCACCTGCCCGACGAGATCGGCGCCCGCGCCGAGGCGCTGAGCCATGAACTGGGCGTCGCCGTGGCGCCGGGCTTCGACGTCTTCACCGCCAAGGCCAAGCTCGAGCTCAACGAGCAGCGCGAGTGGACTTTCGTTCGCCGCGACGGCATGCGCCTGCAGGTGCGGCTGTCGGTGACCGCGCTGCGCGACCGTGACGGCCAGCTGCTGGGCTTCCTGGGCATCGCGCACGACATCTCCGAGCAAAAGCGCGCGGAGGAGTACATCCGCCACATCGCATTGCACGATGCGCTGACCGGACTGCCCAATCGCCTGCTGCTGGACGACCGGGTCAAGCTGGCGATCGCGCAGCACGACCGGCGCGGCGGCAGCTTCGTGCTGGCCATGATGGACATCGACCGCTTCAAGCGCATCAACGATTCCCTCGGGCACCACGTGGGCGACAGGCTGCTGAAGGCGTTCGTCGAACGCGTCAGGTCCTGCCTGCGCCCGGCGGACACGTTCGCCCGCATGGGCGGCGACGAATTCGTCCTGCTGCTGCCGGAATGCGACGAGGCCGAAGCGCAGCGGGTCATCGCGCGCGCCGTCGAAGCGCTGGCGCCGCCGATCGGCATCGGCAACCAGGAATTGCACGTCACCGCCAGCATCGGGATCAGCGTCTTCCCGCGCGATGGAACCGATCTGCACGAATTGCTGCGCTGCGCGGACGTCGCGATGTACTGGGTCAAGGCGCACGGCCGCAACGCCAGCCGGGTCTATTCGCGCGAAGTCGACACCAGCGGCACCGAGCGCCTGCGCCTGGACCGGGAACTGCACCTGGCGCTCGCCGACAGCGGCTTCGAGCTCTTCTACCAGCCCAAGCTCGATCTGGCCACCCGCGCGATCGTCGGCGTCGAGGCGCTGCTGCGCATGCGCAGGATGGACGGCACCTGGGAGTCTCCCGCGGGTTTCATCCCGCTGGCCGAGGAGAACGGCCTGATCGTACCCATCGGAAAATGGGTGCTGGAGACCGCCTGCCGAGACGCGATCACGCTGCAGCAGGAGCTGGGCAGCGCCATCTCGATGGCGGTCAACATTTCGCCGCGCCAGTTCCTGGATCCGGAACTCGCCGCCACCGTGCGGGCTACGCTGGCGCACAGCGGACTGCCGCCGGCCCGGCTCGAGCTGGAGCTCACGGAGAGCGTCCTGATGGACGAGCGCCGCGGCGTGATCGACGCGCTTTTCGAGCTGCACGCGCTCGGGGTCCGCATCGCCATCGACGACTTCGGCACCGGCTATTCGGCATTGAGCTATCTGAAGCGCTTCCCGATCCGCACGTTGAAGATCGACCAGACCTTCATCCGCGACGTGACCAGCGATGGCGCCGACGCGGCGCTGGTCGGCGCCATCATCGCGATGGGACACGGCATGAACATCGCCCTGGTCGCCGAAGGCGTCGAAACGCCCGGGCAACTGGCGTTTCTGGCGCAGCGCAACTGCGACCTGTGCCAGGGTTTCCACATTGCCCGGCCGATGCCGCTGGACGAGCTGCTGCCGTGGCTGCGCCAGCACGCGCGCCGGTGGGAGCCCGCACTGCACGGCGCCTCGGGCTGAAACCGGCAGGTGCGCCGCCGCGGGCAGCGTGCCATCGCCCGGCGCCGCGATCCGGCAGGTTGCCGGCGTCGTCAGCGCGGCCCGGCCGCGGCGCCGGGCGCGGCCGGCAGGTCAGGCCAGAATTTCTGCTGCACGATCGCGTAGAGCGCGCGCGTCATGCGCGGCCGCTCGCGCGCCGCCAGGTGCGACCACTCCGGCAGGTCGTAACCCTGCATCGGCGGATAGTCCTCGAAGTGCACGCCGGGCGCCCCGGTCTCGCGCAGTAGGACGTCCCAGGTGGCGGCGCGCGGCAGGTCGCGATTCTCGACGGCAAGATACGGGCCGGCGCTGGGCATGCGCACGAACACGACATCGATGTGGCGCTCGCGCAGCCGGCGCACCACGGCGACCGCGCGGTCGATCTGCCGGCGCGCCTCCCGCGCGATGGTGGCGCGCTGCTCGGCGTCCGGCGGGTCCGTGTCCTCCATCCAGATCCGCCGCGCCAGCGTGCGGTAGGCGGCATCGGTCTCGACCTTGTCCCACATCCGTGTATTGCGATACGCGTCGCAGACGGACAGCTTGCGCACCCGCGTGTGCGGCGTCATGCCCGGGCGCAACGGCCAGTCCTGGCGATGCAGCACGGTGGCGAGGGCGAAGTCCGGATCGTAAAACGCGAAGAATGGTTCGACCAGGCGCATCGACAGCCATTGGCCGACGCGTTGGCCGGGACCCTCGTGGCGGAAGTAATCCAGCGCCTTGCCGTTGAACGCGAAACCCGAGAAGAACACGTCGGGCGCGACGCCCACCAGGACCCGTCCGGTGAAATTCGGATCGGCCGCGAGGTCCTCCAGGAAGCGCAGCGGCGACGTGCCGGCCAGCGCCAGCTGGATGGGCCGCGCGCCGGAGAGCTGTTGCCAGGTGTCCAGATCGATGTCGAAGAGCACGCGCGACGCGCCGACGATCACCACCGGCGAGCCGGCGCCCGCGTCCAGCCGGCTGCGCTGCTGCGCCCACAGGCCGCTGCCGTTGACGTAGCCCGGGCGGGCACCGAAAGCGCGCCAGTGCCATTCCCACGCGCCCAGCAGGACGAGCGTGACCGCCAGCGCCGCGAGCATGATCCGCGGCCACGGCCGCTCCGGCAGGTCGCGCTGCGGCACCGGCTGCGCGATGCCGGGGCGGTCGGCCGCCGTCAGGCGCTCAAAACTGAAAGTAGATGAAGGCATTGCCCGTCCCCTGCGCGGCCAGCACCGCGAATGCCATCAGGCCGAGCGCCAGCGCCAGCAGCGCCGGCGGCGTGTTGGCCGCCACGCTTTCGAGCGTGCGCCGCCGCATGCGCCAGTGCACGGCGACGATGGCCGCCACGATCAGGCTCACGGACGCCAGCGCAAAGGTGTCGAGCAGCGGCGTGCCGCCCCCGTTGGCGCCGACCATGCCGCGCAGCACGCTCCAGGCTTTGCCGAAATCGCGCGCGCGAAAGAAGACCCAGGTCACGTTGATGAGCGCGTACGTCAGCAAGCCGAACGCGAACAGCGCCACCGGACCCGGTTCGTAGCGCGCATAGCGGGTGCGCAGCGCGCGCTCGGCCGCCAGGTAGACGCCATGGAGCCCGCCCCAGGCGACGAAGGTCCAGTTTGCGCCGTGCCACAGTCCGCCCAGCAGCATCGTGCCCATCAGGGCGCAGTAGGTGCGCGCCGGCCCGTAGCGGTTGCCGCCCAGCGGGATATACAGGTAGTCGCGCAGCCACGCCGACAGCGTTATGTGCCAGCGCCGCCAGAAATCCGAGAAGCCGATCGCCGCGTAGGGGAAGCGGAAGTTGTCCGACATGGCAAATCCCAGGCACAGCGCCGCGCCGATCGCGGTCGTCGAGTAGCCGGCGAAGTCGCAGAAGATCTGGCCGCTGAAGGCCAGCGTGCCCACCCAGGCGTCGAGCGCCCCCGGGATGTCGCCGCGGTCGTAGACCCGCTCGGCTGCCGGCGCCAGGAAGGCGTCCGCCAGCACCACCTTCTGGAACAGCCCCAGCACCATCAGCGCCAGCCCGAAGCAGACCTGGCGCGCGCCGGCGCGGCGCGGCTGCTCGAACTGCGGCACGAGTTCCGTCGGCCGCATGATGGGCCCGGCAACCAGATGCGGGAAGAAGGTGACGAACAGTGCGTAGTCGAGAAAATTGCGTGCCGGTTCGGCGCGGCGCAGGAAGACGTCCAGCGTGTAGGCCATGGTGGCAAACGTATAGAACGAGATGCCGACCGGCAGCACGATATCCATCGCCGGCGGATGGTAGGCAACGCCCAGCGCCGCCATCAGCGAAGTGAAGTTCCCCAGCAGGAAATTGCCGTATTTGAAGTACCCCAGCATCCCGAGGTTCGCCACCACCGACAGCAGCATCCACGCGCGCCGGGCGTTCTGGCGCTGCGCGTGGACCAGCTTTTGCGCCGCATACCAGTCGACGACGGTCGAGATCCAGAGCAGGAGCACGAAGGGCGGGTTCCAGGCGGCATAGAAGAGATAGCTGGCCAGAAGGAGTATCGTCTTGCGCGTGGTCCACGCCAGCGGCAGCGAGAACAGCGCCAGCACGATCGCGAAGAAGACGGCGAATGTCAGCGAATTGAATACCATGGGCCGCGTTATCCTCGGATCGGGGCCCGGCGACGGGCATTTGCGCCGTGCCGGGCGACCGATGGTAACGGTAAATGGGAAGCATTGACAGGCATTGCGGCCGCCCCGTGGGCACGCGGCAACACGGCGGCAACCGGACGGCGCCACGGCGCGCCGGCGGTGCTGCATGAAGTTGCAGGCGTTTTTGGCTGCGTACCGCGACGGCGGAACCCGTCCGGCGCCGGTACGCTGATTCAACCGTGCACACAGGGGCAGGAATGTTCCGGCGACTTGCGCGAAATCCGGCCGCGGCACCCGCACCGGGGCCGGCGGCTCCGGCGCAGCACCGGGTCGCCGACGCCGGCACCATCGGCGAACTGGCGAACAAGGCCGGCGGCCTGGCGCGCGAAGCGGCCGAACTGTGCGGCGTCATCGACGACGTCGCCGCTGTTGCGCGCAACGAGGCGGCGGCGTTCGCGGCGCTCGGCGCCGAGATCGGCTCGATGATCGAGGCCAACCGCGCCATCGCCGCCTCCGTCGCCGCCAGCCAGGACTCGGCCCGGGCTGCGCACGCCGCCGTCGACCGCGTCGCCGCCGACGTCAGCGGCGCGCTCGATTCGCTGCGCGAGGTCGCGCTGGTTGCCGACGAGATCACCCGCATCGCGCTGCAGACGCGGCTCGTCGCCTTCAACGCGGCCATCGAGGCCAAGCACGCCGGCGAGGCCGGACGCGGCTTCGCCGTCGTCGCCGACGCGGTGCGGGACCTCGCGCAGAAGGTGGAGTCGTCGTCCAAGACCATCGGCCGCACCATGGCGCGGCTCGACCAGCGCATCGGCGAGCTGGCGCACAACATCCGCGACAGCGGCACCCATGCCGACGGCAGCCCGACGTTCAACCGGGCGTTTCAAAGCGTCGTCGAGGCCGGGGCGGCGATCGCCGGCGTCACCGAGCGCAACCAGCAGTCCTGCACGGCGACCCGCGAATCGCTCGTCACGCTGCAGCGCGAAGTCGTCGGCACGCGCGACGCACTGGAGGGCGCGCGCGGCCGCGCCGAGGCCTTCCTCGGGGCCAGCGAGTACCTGATCCAGATGACCGCCGACTGCGGCGCCGCCACGACCGACACGCCGTTCATCGAGCAGGCGATCGCCAATGCCGGCGCGGTCGCCGAGGCCTTCGAACGCGCCGTCGCCGCGGGCGAGATCGCGCTGGCCGACCTCTTCGACGTCGACTACCGGCCAGTGGCCGGCAGCAACCCGCAGCAGCACCTGACGCGCTACGTCGCGTTTACCGACCGCACGCTGCCGCCGATCCAGGAAGCGGCGCTGGCGTTCTCGGAGCGGATCGTGTTTTGCGCCGCGGTCGACAGCAACGGTTACCTGCCCACGCATAACCGCAGGTTCTCGCACCCGCAGCGCAGCGATCCGGCCTGGAACGCCGCCAACTGCCGCAACCGGCGCCTGTTCAATGATCGCACCGGCCTGGCGGCGGCGCGCAATACCCACCGCTTCCTGCTGCAGACGTATCGCCGCGACATGGGCGCCGGCAGGTTCACGCTGATGAAGGACGTCTCCGCCCCCATCATGGTGCAGGGCCGACACTGGGGCGGCCTGCGCATCGCCTACACGTACTGACCGCAGCGGTCGCCGTCATCCGCTCCCGGGCCACATCCGCGACGGGATCGCCCATCGCCTGCCGCGCGGCCCGCCGCCCTGGGCTGGCCGACCATCGCACCGCGAATCCGCTTCACGCGCGCAACAAGCGGTACGCGGCACGCAGGGGGGTGGTGAGCCGCCACGATTTGGTCGCCATCAGGGCAGCCACCTCCTCCATCCATTTGATGCCGCAGTCCGCCTGTGCGTACTGCGCCTGCAGAAGCGCCCGCACCAGATCGTCCCGGGACAAGCGATCGATGGATATCAGGTCATCGTGTTCGCTGAAACGGTCTTCGGCGTAGGCCCGCTGAAAGATGTCGTCCCCGCCCAGATATTCGTCGCGCAGCCGCGCCAGATCGGGGTCCGACTCGAGGTGGATTTTCCGGGCCGTCCGCCGTGACAACCGGATCGGCGCGTCATCGATCGGGTTGTCAAGGATCTTCTCCACCACCCAGTCTCTGCGGGCATTCTTCAGGTACCGGCCGTTCGCGTCGATGCTGGGAAACAATTCATTGACGTGGGAGACGATGCACGCACACTTCCAGCCCATCGCCTTGTTCTGCGCTTTCGGCGTCATCCTGAGAAGATCGGCCTCCGGCACAATTCCGAGGAATCGGGCAAAATCCTCTCTCACATCGAACGGCACCTGCTCGATCGCGATATAGGGCCGCAGGCGCGGCTTTACGCCAAACACGGCGGCGAACGTGTCCAGGATTTCGACGTTGCCACGGTAATACCCCGGGCGCATCGATCCATGCCAGGAGCCGTCGCGCAGGTTCTGTTGCAGCCAGCTGATCGAGAACGACCAGGGATCGCGCACATAAGCGACCAGCACCAGCTCTTCGGCAATTTGCTCCAGATAGCTGCGCAGCCGCGCCAACTCGGCGGCCGTCATGGCCGAAAAATACTCGCTGGACAGCAGCAGCGTTTTGGCCCTCGTCGTCCTGCGCTCATGCTCGAACCTGGCGAAGTACCTCCCGAGGAATTCGCGCGCGGGCCGCTCCTCGCGAATTCCGAGCCGATTCAGCTGTATCAGGTCCTGGGGACGATCGCTGAAGAATGCCGGGAAGTGATAGTGATTCTCTTCATCGCCGGGATAAAGAATGTCGTGCCGTGCAAGCAAACGCCCGCGGTTGTCGAAAAGGAAATTCTGCAGCGCCGTGGAACCCGACTTTGCCAGGCCAAGGTGCAGGATTGCTTTCTTGAACAATTCGGATCTCCATTTTCGAATGCCATGTCGATGGCGCCCCGCGGTCGCGCCTAGCCGGTTCTTGACCGGTGTTCCCCCCTGCCGCCATGAATCCGATTCCGGCGCCGATGCGGTTCATGGTCCGTTGCGGCCCCCACGCGATTGATTTGCATCATGGTACGGTTCGGCTTGCCGGCTTGCTTGCCATTACAGCAAGATTTCCGGCCCGTGTCCCTGCGCAACATTCGCCGCAGCCGGCCCGGCGGACCGCCGGGCGAATGCGGGTGCGGCGGGAAGTGCGCGCTTCCCAAGGATTGGTGCAGCCGTCCTCGCGATGCATGCGGTAAGCATTCGCGCAATTTCGTATCAATCCGGGAATGCATACGGACGATGACGTAGCGGGTGTGGGCGACCAGGCTAGTCTGCATATTGCATTGATTTACAAAGCGGGAAATTCGAACATACACTGATGCCGGGACTGGCACATCATTTCGTGCATTGAGCGTTATCGATGTGCGCGGGAACTCGACGGGCTGAGGGAATTCAATGAAAGAGTCACCAGATAGCATGGATGCTTTGCGCGGCTTTCGCACCACCGTTGCGCTGTTGCGAGATCGCGGCGACGCCATAGCCGTACTGCGCATGTCGCGGTGGCTGCCGGTCGCACTGGCAATGATGGCCAGCGCATGTGGTGGTGGCTCCTCGGGACCGGGCTCCGCACCGGCCGGTGCGCAGCAGATGCAAACCCTCACCGTTACCTATTCGGGCTCGGGCACGATAACCAGCAGCCCATCCGGCATCGCGTGCGGGCCTTCGTGCACGGCTTCGTATGCAAGCGGATCGGCCGTGACCCTGACGGCCCAGGCGGCCTCGGGCTACACGTTTAGCGGCTGGAGCGGTGCCTGCAGCGGCACGGGAAGCTGCGTGGTCACCATGAACGCCGCCGCCTCCATCGCCGCGACATTTGCCGCCTCCCCTGTCAGTTACGTGCTGACGGTGAGCAACCCGGGTTCCGGGGGCGTGATCACCAGCGTACCGGGCGGCATTTCCTGCGGCAGCACCTGCTCGTCTTCGTACGCTGCCGCAACGGCGGTTACCCTGACGGCGCAGGCATCGACCGGGTATGGCTTTACCGGATGGAACGGCGCTTGTACGGGAACAGCGACAAGCTGTACCGTCACGATGAATTCGGCCCAATCGGTTGCCGCCACATTCTCGGCGAGTCAGGCGAGCCGGTTTGCCCTCACCGTGGCTGCGACGGGCTCCGGGGCTGGCACGGTAACAAGCGTCCCGGCGGGGATAAATTGCGGCAGCGCGTGCTCATCGAGCTACGCGAGCGGGACCGTGGTCACCTTGACGGCGCAAGCCGCATCGGGCAGCACGTTCGGCGGCTGGAGCGGCGCCTGCAGCGGCACCGGCACCTGCGCGCTGACGATGAACTCCGCGCAGTCGGCTTCGGCCACATTCACGTCTTCGGGCGGAAGTGCCCAGAATGCGAACTCGATTGTGTACTCCGCGAAGGCCGCCGACTTTACGTTCTGGAAGAGCAATCCGAAGACGGTCGGCGATTTTGGCAACTACATCGTGCGATTCGATTTGTGGTCGCCGACGGGGGCGACGCAGACGATGTGGATCAACTCGGCGACGTCCTGGGGGGCGTGGGGAACCCAGAAGGGGTCGGCGACCAGCGATCCGGGCATCTGGACGGCGCCGTGCGTGACGCGCGGCTGGGTTCCGGAAGCGCTGTCGACGTATTCGACGCCCGGCACCAACGACTGGACGACGCTATCGGGACTGGGTCTGTCGCTGGCGAACAATGCCGCGGCGATCACCAAGGCGAACATGCACTGGTCGATCGGGGCGGCGCCGACCACGCCGTACCCGGCGTCACGCTGGGATGCGCTGATCGACGTGTTCTTTCACACCTCGGCGCAGCCCGGGCCCAACGATGGTCTGGCGGTCGACCTGCAGATCATTCCGTACCAGATGGACAGCTACATGGCCGGCAGCTTCCAGGGGTTGTACGGCTCCGAGCTGTCGCAGAGCGGATTTCAGATCACGCTCGGTTCGGGGGCGTACCAGCAGACGTATTCGGGGGTGGTCAACCAGAACGGACCGTTCGCTTCTGCCTACACGGTCACGATGTTCGTCCAGCCGGACGGCAACTTCACCAACCCGAACGGCCTGGCGTTGTGGGGCAAGCCCTCGAGCAGCCATGACCTGAGGGCGATCATCCAGTGGCTGATGCAGAGCCCGCCCAGAGACAACAGCGGCAATCCGATCAAGAACTGGAACTACACCGGTCCGGCCACGGCGATGACGGGGCCGGTCCTGCTGCCGAGCTACTTCCTGACGGCGGTCAATTGGGACTTCGAGTTCGACTACGCCAACGGCACGTCCTCCGACCTTTTCATGACAGACAACGTGTGGTTGTCGCTCAATAACGAGCCCGACGGCGCGATGAACCCGTAGCGTCCCTTGCCGCGCCGGCGACGTGCGTCAGCGACCGTTCAAGCGGTAGGCGACCGCATATCGCATCTGCCAGTCGGCACCCTTGTCGTTCAACGGCTCCAGGCCCCACCATTGCCACGGCCAGTCGCGCCGCACGGACGGGTCGCCGTCGTGAATCTCGCGGATGAGATCCGGTACCGGCTGCCATCCCAGCTCGCGCGCCACTTTCGTTCGAACGTCGATATCGACGCCGAGCACGAACAGGTACCCGCCGCGATCGACCAGATGCGCGATGTTCCGCAGGCAGGCTTCGGCCGCCGCCGGCGCCATGTGGCAAAGGAAGTTGCTCGCCATCACGATGTCCTGCGCTCCGAGTGCGCGGACGAGTTCCGGATCGCCGGCGTCCGCAACGTGCCAGGTGATGCCCTCGCGGATCCACGGCTTGACGGTGGCGGTACCCCCATCCCAGTCGAACATCTGTTCCCGCTCGAGCGCAGTGAGGCGTTCGAAGATCGATACGCCGACGAGTTCCGAGCTCTCGTCCGTATAGACCGCCTTGCTGGCCGTATCGAGGATCTCGGGCGAGATGTCCAAGGCATGCACGCTCAGCTTCAGGTCCGGCCTTGCGCAACGCAGCGTCCACAGCACCGAATAAACCTCCGCTCCGGTGCTGCAGCCGAGGATGGCGATTCGCAGACCGGAACCGGCCGGGCGCGCGTCGGCCAACCGGCGCAGCTGCTCCAGTTCCGGGCGGTTGCGCAGAAAAAAGGTGCCGAAGTACTGCTGGCGCGTCGCACGCCGGCACACCAGGCGGTGAAGAATCCGTCCATACCCGCGCGCGACCCGGGTGTCCCGAACGGCGGCAGGCAGCCGCTTCCAGACCGCCTGGTTGACCCGCAGATACAGGTCCACGACCGGCCCCGCCGGCAATGCGCTAGGCATGGCGACCGATCCTTTTCCAGCGTTGCGGAGCCGTGTCCAGCGCGGCAAACACGGCCGCGTACTGCTCGTCGAGTTGCTGCCGGTGCTGCTCCAGCCGCCCGGCGACGTGCGCTACCACGTGCTCCGCCTCCTGCTCCAGTTCCTGGAAGCTGCGAATCAGGTCCTCGGGCGCCAGATCCGCAAGCGGCACCCGGTAGCGCGCCAGGCCCATGTCGGTGAGCAGCGAGTCGAGCTTGGCGTGGTCCGACAGGGCGAGCACCGGCTTGTTCAGGATCATGGCGAGCACGAGGTTGTGATAGCGCGCCGAAACGACAGCGTCCGTCTCGCCCAGCTGGCGGAGCAGTTCCTCGACGTCCAGTGCGGGCTCCACGAATAGCAATGGCTCCTGCGTGCAAATGCCGCGACTCTCCAGCAATTGCACCGCATCTTGTCGCGCGCGAGCGTCATATTTAAAGTCGCCGATGAGCAAGCGCACACCGCAACCGCGCGCATGAAGCCATTCGATGAATGCCAGCATCGTGGACAGGTACTTTTGATACTCGCCCTCTTCCATCCCGTCCGCGGCTCCGTAATCCTTGAGCCCAAGCCCGATCACCCGCCTGCGCGGCGCCAAACCCGCAATATCGCCGCCATCGGGAGACCGGCGCAAAAGCCCGAAAACGACATCCGGGTACACGGCGTCACCGTCCGTCCGAAACCCGATCCGCTCCAGGTATTGCCGCGATGCCTCATCCCGGTAGCTCCGATACCAGGCGAGGCTCAAACTCCCCTTTATGAACCAGCGGCTGAGGCGATGATGGATCGGTCCGACACCGACGCTCAGGAAGACCACCTTGACGCGGCACAGCGCGGCCAGTACCGAGAGCTTGAACATATCGTACGGCCAGCCTGACGGGCCGCACATGTAGTCCGCGACGATGCCGGTTCCCGCCACGATCAGCATGTCCGTCCGCCGAACGATCCGCAGCATCTGCACCCAATGCAGCGCCTCGAGCGCGGTCCGGTGGAAGACGATCCGCAGCACGCGCGCCACCGCGCCGGCGAGTCCGCGCGATCCGGCGCCCCACTGCGGCTTCGTCGCCTCCGAAGGAAATGCAGCAATCCCATGGCGCACCTGCACGTCCGCCGGATCCGTGCACAAGCACAGCAGATGCGCATCCGGCACGTGCCGGCGAGTATGTTCGATCACGGTCTGCAGCGTGCATTCGTTCCCGAGATTGCCCGCGCCAAAGTTGCCGTAGAAGGCGATTCGCAAGGCGCTCGTCCCGGCTTCCGGCTGTTCCACAGCGCCGCTCAACGCCCGATGCCCTCGTAACGGCGGAACGCTCCCGGATCGAGGACCCGGCGGCCGTCCACGACGAGCGGGCTGCGGCCGGCCGAATCGAGTACCGCGGCCAATTGCGAGAACTCGGCCCAGCGCGTGACGAGCACGACGATCTCCGCCCGGGCCACGGCCTCGCCCAGCGAGCCGGCCAGCGCTACCCCGCCCAGGTCCGGATGATCGCTCGGCCGCGCGACCGGATCGTATACCGTCACCCGCGCCCCTTCGGCTTTCAGGCTCCGGATGATCGGAAAGGCCGGGGATTCGCGAACGTCGTCGGTATCCGGCTTGAATGCGATGCCGAGCACCGCGACCGGCACATCGACCAGAGAATCGAAATGGCGGCCGATCAGGCGCATCACCTCGATCCGGCTGCTGCCGGTTGATATCGAGCACGCTCTGCATCAGCGGCAGGGCAAGCCCTTTTTCGCGACCCTGCCCGATCATCGCGGTGACGTCCTTCGGCAGGCAGCTGCCGCCGAATCCGCAGCCGGGCTCGAGGAAGCTCGTTATGCCGGCGCGTTGATTCGCTCGTCGCCCCGGATGGTCGTGAAATAGCACGCCTCGTGCACGCCACGCATCACCTCGATCGCATCGACGTCGCCTACCGCCATGCAAAGGCGCGCGATCTCGTTGGAAAACGAGATCATCGTCGCGAGCACGGCGTTCGAGGCGTACTTGATCATCTCCGCGGTCGTCGGATTGGTCGCGATGCGCGGAATGGACGCGTCGAACGTCGCATAGACCTGGCGCAGGACATCGTGTGTGCGGGCATCGATTCCACCGAGCACGATACGGTCCGGCTGGGAGAAATCCGCGACCGCGGTGCCTTCGGTCAGGAATTCCGGGTTCATGCCCAGGCCGAAACCCCCGCCCGCCGGTCTTGCCCGATGACGCGCTCCAGCGTCGGTGCGCACGAGGCCGACTGGTCGTGCCGGGTATCACCGTGCTCTTGACGATCGACCGTGTGGTAGGTCGCCTTCCTGCCGACGCGCCGCACCGATCTCCGATGCCGCCTGCTCCGACGTAGCGAAGATCGATCTTGCCGCCGGACGCCGGGGTTCCGACCGCGATGAAAGTCAGCTCGGTCGCCGCCACCGCCGCCGCCAGATCCGTCGATGCCCGCAGGCGCTTCGGCCGGCATTGCGCTGCAGCAACTCCGGCAAGCCGGTCTCGTGGATCGGTGCCCGCGCGGAATTGATCATGTCGACCTTGTCCGGATCGACATCCACGCAGATGACGTCGTGCCCGCACTCCGCGAGGCACGCGCCCGTCACCAGGCCGACGTAGCCGGTGCCGACGATTGAGATCTTCATCACGCTGCCGCGGCTGTTTGATTGTGGCTGTACCAGATCAGGGATCGATAGATCCCGTCTTCGATCGACACCTTCGGATCGAATCCGAGTTCCGAGCGTGCCTTGTCGATCACGGGGCAGCGGCGGTTGGGGTTGTCGATCAGGTAGTCGGCTTCCGCGCTGCGGCCGAGTACGACCTTGCCGCGATACCCGACGAGGTCGGCCGCCGCCTTGACGGCGAGGTCCGCCAGTTCGGCGATCGAGATCTCGGGCTGATCGATGCCGATATTGTAGGGTTCGCCCGCACCGTCCGCGTACCAGCACCTTGTAGTAGCCCGTGATCGCGTCGGTCGCATAGCAGAATGTCCGCTTCGGGCTGCCGTCGGACAGCATGACGATGTCGCGACCGGCGAAGATGTCCTTGGCGAAGTCCGGGATCACCCGTCCGTCGGTGATCTTCAGATCCGGGCCCGTAATTGTTGAACGGCCGCGCCATGCGCACCGGAATGCCTTCCTGCCTGGCGATACACGACACAGAGCGTCTCGCCGAATCGCTTGGACTCGTCGTAGCAGGCGCGCGGTCCGGTGCACGACACGTTGCCGCGGTAGGTTTCGGGCGTCGGAATTGCCGTGGCCGTCGGGTCGCCGTAGATCTCGCTCGACGAATAGAACAGGAAGCCCCGCAGCGGGCGCGCCGGCAGTCGCGCTCCGCCACTGCGTAATCGAGCAGGTTGCGCAAGCCGTTGATGTTGGCGTCGATGCACTTGAGCGGGTTCGCGCGATAATAGGTCGGCGACGCGATGCCCGCCGCGTGGATGACGTAATCGAAGTGCCCCATGTCATTCGGCAGCGGCTCGATCATGTCGACACGGCGCAGCTCGAGGTCCGGGCGCCCGCGCAGCGCTTCGAGCCACTCCGGCACGCCGCGCACGTAATTGTCGTACACCGCGACCCGGATCCGGGCAGCCGGCCGCGCGCGTGTCGTTCCAGTGCAGCACGGACTGCACGAGGTAGTACCCGAGAAACCCGCCGCCCCCCGTCACCAGCAGGCGCCCGCCCGCCATTTCACCGAACTCCGCGGCCAGATCCGCGCACACCGCGTCCAGATCCTCGTCCAGGAGCTGCCGCAAGCCAATCATTCGTCTGTGTTTCAGCATTTCCCGCAACTCCGGTTTGGGTCTAAAGGACCAACTTGCGCGCATGGAACGCTTCCGCGTAGCGCGAAGGTGAATTGCACTCGACGCCGCGCAGGCGCAGGTGGCCGCGGAACAGATCTGCGTCGAACCAGTGATGGCCGCGCTGCGACGGGAAGCATTGCAGCAGCGTATCGACCTTGCGATCGACGGACTCGGGCGCCAGCGGACAGTAGACGCCGGGTTGCGCAAGATCGCCCTCGTACTTCGGAATTTCATATTCCAGGATCGCGTGGTTCCGGAACGTATTCCACGTCAGCTCGGCGACGACGCGGTGATCCTGGTGGCGATCGGCGAGGTAGTGGGTCATCACCAGGTCCGGGGTGATCCGGGCGCGCAGCGCCTCGAACGCGTCCTTGATGTCATCGCCTGCGTGAGGAAAGTAGCTGACGCGGAACGAATGCACATTGACCGCCACGTGCGCGTCGGGGCCCAGCAGCGCCACGGCCGCAGCGCGGGTCTCGCGCTCGCGAACGGCGTCCCCGGAGAATACCTCCCAGACGAATCGCAACTCCGGATGGCGTCGGTGCAACTCGATCAGCGTGCCGCCGCAGCCGATTTCGATGTCGTCGCAATGAGCGCCCAGGCACAGAACCGTGCCTTCGGCGGGAAGATCGGGCTTGAACCGCAGCATCATGGGCCGCGCCACGAAGGCGTGCGATCCATTGTCATGGCTGCGGCCTGCCCAGCACCTTTTCCAGGGCTTTCTCTCCGCTGAGGAAAGCCTGGTCGGTCCAGATGTAGGCCCAGTCGCCATAGCGGCCGCAGTATGCGATGCCGATCTCGTCGAGATATGCGTGAACCGTCGCGGCGGCGGGACCCGACTCCAGATCGAAGATCACGTTCGCATACGGGATGTGCATCGCATGCCGGAACAGCACGCGATCGCCTTCGCGCAGCACGCCGCAGCGTTTGAGGTCGGCGATGACGGGTTCGATGCAGTCCTCGGGGCGCCGATCCAGCGGACGGTACTTCCTGGAGTAGTAGCACTCGGCCTGTAAGCTGCCGCAGCCGGCAGGCACGTTGTGCGGCGACTGCAGGTGCGGCGTGCTCAGCCGGGTGAAGAAGATGTCCCGGTCGTAGAAATAGGTCCAGTGCGCGTCGACCAGATCCGGCCGGTCGATCCCGAGGCTGACGATGACGGCCTCGCTGCAAGCCAGTCGCCCGGCCGCCTCGAGAACGTCCGGGGGCGCGCCCGCGATCATCGGCACCAGGTCGGGTAGCGGGATCGAGGAGACCAGGGCCTCGTACGGCGCGGCAGTGCCGTTGCCGAACTCCACCAGGCGCCGCTTCGGGTCGATACGGACCACCTCGTGGCGCAAATGGATGTCGGCCATGCGGCGGAACGGCTCCAGGTAGGCAACGAAGCCGCCTTTGGTCGGATAGCGGAAGCCGCTGATGTAGTGCACGTCGGAGGACGACGGTTGCAGCGCGCCGCGGAACACCTCCTCGAGCTTCGGCTGGTAGAGGCGCGGACCGATCCAGTCCGTATTCATGTTGGCGGCGGTCGTGGTGTGGTACTTGACCGTGTACTCCATCGGGAACGTCTCGGAAAACGTATTGCCGAAGCTCGCCCGCAGCCAGTCTTCATAGTTGCGAATGACCGGCGTGCCGGACCGCCGGCTCACCTCGACGAACTCCAGGAGGATCCTCGTCACCAGTTCGGCCGGCAGGCCGTGCAGGTTGATCTGGGCCGGGTGCTTGATCCAGTGGCCCTTCCAGTAATTGTTCACCCGGGTACCGAAGGTCTCGAACCTGCCGTCGACGTTGGCCGCGAGCAGGTCCTGGACGCGGCGGTCCTCCGTGAACGAGACGTGCGGACCCTCATCGAAGGTCCATCCGCCGGGGAACTGGTACGACGCCGTATGGCCGCCAATATGATCGTGCCTGTCGTACATGACCGGACGCAGGCCCGCACGGTGGGCCGCATGAGCCGCGCCGAAAGCGGCCATGCCGGTGCCAAGAATCGAGACTGTCGTCATTGCAGGCTATGCTCCATCGCTACCCGGTTGCGTTCGCCACCAGTCGACGGTTTGCGCGAGACCCTCCTGGAGACCGATCTTCGGCTTCCAGCCCGCGTCATCGAGCAGGTGGCGGCCGTCGCCCAGGACCAGCGGCGCGTCGTTGGCCCGCGCCGGGAGCGCGCCGATCTGCAGCAGGTCCGGACGTCCGGTGATCCTGCCCAGCGATTCGACGATCTCGCGGATCGAGGTGGGTCTGCCGGAGGCGATGTTGTAGGCACCGCGGCCGGCGCAGGCGAACAGCGCCACCATGCCGTCGGCGACATCCTGGATGTGCAGGTAATCACGCACCTGCAGGCCGTGGGAGGATCGTGCGAATTGGCCCTTCAGCAGCGAGAGGATGACGGACGAAACCAGCCGCGCCGGGTTCTCGCGCGGGCCGTACATGAAGAAAGCGCGGCCCCAGGACCCCGACAGGCCGGATACCGCACAGTAGGCCTCGAGCGTCCGCCGCAAGCTGTCCTTGGCGGCGCCGTACAGCGTATCGGGCGCGCACGGCGTGACGCCTTCCACGCAGTAGCCGTAACGCCAGTCGTACTCGTAGCAGGATCCGCTGACGGTGCAACGCTCGCCGCCGGCGTCGCGAAACGCCCGCACCAGATCAAGACTGGCAGCGACCCAGTCGAGATTGCTGGCATCGCTGATCAACTTGCCGGGCTCGACGAACCACGCCAAATGCAGGAGCCCCTTGGGTCGATGCTCGGCAAGCAGGTGCCGCACCGCGGCACGCTCCATCAGGTCCCCGCGCACCCAGCGAACGCCGGGCACGTCCAGCGGCGCCCGCTCGCGATAGAGTGCCAGCACCTCGAAGCCGCGCTCCACGAGCGGAACCAGGCAATGGCTTCCCAGGAAGCCCGTCGCGCCGGTCACCAGCACGCGATTGGCGCTCGTGGTCATGCGTCGTCCAAAGCCAGGTCGCCGCGCGCGCCGCGCCGCGCCGAACAACCCTCATCGCGCTCCTGCAGCGCACGCGATGCGATCTGCCGGAGCTGCTCCGCGCGCGCCGCCATCTGCGGCGTCGGCGCCAGCCCCAGCACGTCGAAGACGGTGCGAATCCGGTACAGCCAGTCGTGCCTGAGCGCCGCTTCCCGCACGTTGTTGCAGCGCGCGGCAAAGAGCCGCGCCGGGTCGCCATTCAGGTCGCCGAGAATGCGGCTGATGTCCGGGGAGTCGAAAGGCACGTGCAGCACCGCGTCCGGCCAGTCGAACTGCTGCCGGAACGTCTCCGTGCGCGGCGCTTCCCCGATCATCACCGTGCCCGCAGCCGCGCCCTCGTAGAACCGGCTCGAAATCTCCTCGCGCCCGGCCGTGAATTCCGGCTTGTTGACGAAACTGCGGTTGGCGATGTAGTAGGAGCTGTGCCTGAGTATCGCGGCCAGCATCCCGCGATGCTCGCGCGCGCTGTCGACCCGGAAAGTACGCTGCTTCAAGTCCGATCCGCTCGCCGCCACCGTGTCGTAGTAGTAGAAGGCCTGTCGCCGGTCGGCGTCTTCAAGCAGCGCCTGATGGGTGACCGGCGAGCGCCGGCCGATGTTGCAGACCTCGATCGGGCGCGTCGCATGCAGCGATCGCGGTGCAAAACGGGGCACGTCCACGGCGAGCGGCAGGTACGTGCATGGCCTGCCGGTGATGCGGGCAACGTCGTCGACGCTGTGCCGGAATCCCAGGAACACGTGGTCGAACTCCGACAACATTTCGAGCAGGTACTCCGGCAGCATGTTCGACCAGACTTCCGTGATGAAACAGGCGGCCTTGCGGCAACGCTGGCGCCAGTTCGGGATCACGCGGAGCGATGCCAACTCGTACGCGTGGCTGAACATCGGGAAGAACAGGTCGACGTCGCGCTCCAGGAGCACCTGGCTGCGCGGCACCGGCGCGAGCCAGCGCGCGGCCTGGCGCGAACCCGTCGCGTAGCGCGCGAGCTTGTAGGCGCGTCGGGAGAACTCGATGGACGGCAGATCGTCCGCGTCGATCCGCTCCGCGCCGGTGACATCCGCGAGCGCGTCCTCGAATTCGTATGCGAGGCAGTAGGCAACGACATTGGCGATCCGTCGCTGCGACAGAAGCAGTACCTTGCTCGGCATGAGGTCCAGTCAGTTTGGGGTTCGACGACCATCGGATCGCGCGGAACCCATTGGGTCGCGCGAAGCGATGCGCGTCAGTACGGGCGGCTAGGCTCCCTGCTTCCAGGCCATCCAGGGGCACTCGCCCCGGGCCTCCATGCGATCGAAGCTGATCTTGTCCTTGAAGGTGTCCATGCATCGCCAGTAACCCGTCCCAGCGGAACGCGCTCAGCTTGCGGTCCGCGATCAGGCGCTGGAAGGGCTGCTCGACCAGTTCGTCGCCTTCGTTGATGTAATCGAATATCTCCCGGCGCAGAACGAAGAAGCCGCCGTTCACCATCATTTGCTCGGCCGAGATCGGGCCCATGTGCGTCACGAGACCGCCGCCGTCCAGGCGCACGGCGTGGAACGACGACTGGGAATTCGATACGGCGGCGAAGCTCGCGACGGCGTCCCGAGCCTGGAATTCGGCAATCTGACGGTCCAGCGGCAAGTCCGACAGGCCGTCGCTGTAGTTGGCCAGGAACATGGGTTCCTGCTCGACGTACTTGCGCACGCGCAACAGGCGCTGGCCGATGTTGCTGTGGAGCCCGGTATCCACAAAGGTGATCCGCCAGTCATCGAGGTCGCGCGAGTGGAGCTCGACGGTACGGCCGCCATCGCTCAGCGTGAAGTCGTTCGACAGCGCCTCGTTGTAGCTCAGGAAATATTCGCGGATCATTTCGCCGCGATACCCGAGACACAGGATGAAATCCTTGTGTCCGTGATGCGCGTAGTAGCGCATCAGGTGCCAGATGATCGGCCGCATCCCGATGTTGACGAGCGACTTCGGGGTCGTATCGGAATGCTCTCGCAGCCGGGTACCGAGTCCTCCGCAAAAAAGTACAACTTTCATTCTACGTACCCGATGCTTTCTGGCGCTGTGCTGCGCCTCACGCGTTCGCGACCATCCTGCGCCGGATCTCCGCGTCGAACCCCTCGAGCGCGGGCCAGGCGCGATCCTTTTCCGACACTTCGCTCGGCGGCAGCGGCCAGCGCAGCGCCAACATTGGGTCGAAGGGCGAAACGCCCGCGTCGAATCCCGGCGCGTAGAACTCGCCCGCCTGGTAGCTCAACTCGGTCCCGTCCTCGAGCGTCTGGTAGCCATGCGCGAAGCGCTCGGGCACGTAGAGCGCGCGATGATTGTCGGCGCTCAGTTCGACCGCGATGTGCTGCAGGTACGTCGGGCTCTCGGGCCGCAGGTCGACGATGATGTCAAGGACACTGCCGCGCGTGGCATGCACCAGCTTGGTCTCGGCGTGCGGCGGAAACTGGAAGTGCATGCCGCGCAAGGTTCCCTTCCGCGTGTTGAACGCCGTGTTGGCCTGGGCGATGACCGGCTTCAGACCGTGCTCGGCGAACTCGCGCTGACAGAACGTCCTCGCGAAGAAGCCGCGATGATCGTTGCGCGCCTCGATGTCGACGATGAACGCGCCGCCAAGCGTAGTCTCGCTAAATTTCATTTCGGAGAAGGGGAAAAATGACCAATAGCATATATAGGGGATGATATATTATCAGTGCAAACAATATCAATGACTTTCCAGACGTGGTTTGCGGACCTCTGGTGCGGCGGTTCGGAGCAGTCGTGATGGGCGCGCCGCCCGGGGCCGCTCGCCGCCCGTCCGATCCTATGGGTGCCCGGCGCTGAACCGACTTGGCGAGCGCCTGTTCCCGGCGTTTGATGCGCTCCTTCCGGCCGGGACGGGGAATCGGATTGGTGCGAGGTCCGGCGTCGACACCGCCAGGCGTTCCACCTTCCGTGCGCGGCGGCGCCACGAGCGCCGCCGTTACTGGCCTAGGGTTCGGTCAGTGCGAACGTCGCGAGGTCATGACCCGCGACCACGGCGACGATCTGCTTTGCGCCCATCCGGAAGGTGATCGGGGGTGCGCTGATCTGCCATCCGAGGTCGATCGACCACAGCTGCGCTCCCGTCGAGGCATCGAGCGCATAAAGCACAGACCCGTCTGAACCGAAGACCAGACCGCCGGCAGTCGCCAGCAGGCCGCCGCGAGGCGCTTGCGCGGCCGTCACGTTGCGCCGTTCCCAGCGAATCGACGCCGTCACCGGGTCGATGGCCCTCACATAATCCGCAAATGGTTCGCCGTCCCGAAAACGCGCCAGTCCGGCGGTGAACAGCTTGCCTTCCTTGAAATCGGGAGGCGGCTCCGCCGAGAAGAACAGGCCGCCGCGCTCCAGGACGCTTACGAAGTAGAGCTGCGCGGCCGGGCTGTACGCCGACGGCCACCAGTTCGTCGCTCCGGTGACGCTCGGGTACAGATAGGTGCCTTGGAGCGTGGGGTGCGAATTGGCGGTTCCTGTCGGGCGCCCCGAATCCGTAAGACCGGTCACCCAGGTTTGCTGGGCGAATGGCGCGGCGCGAAGAAAGCGCCCGTCCTTGCGGTCCAGGACGTAGAAGAAGCCATTGCGATTCGCGACCGCCAATAGCTTCTCGCTCCTGCCATCGCGCTTGAGCTCGATCAGCGCAGGCGTTTGAACCGAATCCCAGTCATGGTCGTCGCCGGGCGTGAACTGAAAATGCCACGCCAGCTTTCCGGTGGCAGCGTCCAGCGCGACGAGGCTGTTGGAGTACAGATTGTCCCCCGGCCGCAACGCTGCGTTGTAATCGGGTGCGGGATTGCCCACACCCCAGTAGAGCAGGCCGAGCTCCGGGTCGTACGCGCCGATCCCCCAGGTGGATGCTCCGCCCGTCTTCCAGGAATCCCCACCCCACGTTTCGTTGCCAGGTTCCCCGGGTTCGGGCACGGTACGGAAGCGCCACCGCAAGGCACCGGTACTCGCGTCGTACGAACTTATGAACCCGCGAGTCGGGAAGTCCCCGCCGGCGATACCCGTGATGATCGCATCGCCGACGGGAAGCGGCGCCGATGTAATGCTGTAGCCGTCGGTGTACTCGGCGACCTTCGTGTCCCAGAGCAACTTTCCGGTCCCCGCTTCGAGCGCGAGCAGATGGGCGTCGAGCGTCCCCATGTAGACCGTGCGCCCAAGGATGGCGACACCGCGATTGGCGTTCAGGCAGCACAGCCGCAAATCGGCCGGCATGGGACGCGAGTATTGCCATAGTTCCGCGCCCGATTTGACGTCCAGGGCGATCACGGTGCTCGGCGCAACGGTCACGAACATGAAGTCGCCGGCGACGATCGGCGTCGACTCGTTGACTGCATTGGTCGAGGCGAACTGATGGATCCACTGCACGGCAAGATGCGATACGTTGCGCGTCGTGATCTGGTTGTCCTTCGAGAACCGCTGCCCGTTGTAGGAGCCGCCGGGCAGCATCCAGTCCTTTTGCTCGCCAGAGGACTCGAGAAGCCTGCTGGCGGTGACTTCCTGCAAGGCAACGGCCGCCGGACCTGCGCCACGGCTGCCCGCAGCCCCGGTACCGTGCCTTGCGAGATCACGAAGGTATCCGATGACCAGCCAGACCTCATCAGGGGCAAGTAGCCCGCCTTGCATGGCGGTGCTCTCGATTCCGCGCATTATGGTTCGGTAGATGGCCCAGTCGCTGTCGCCAACCCGCAAAGCGCGCCCCACGAGCTTTGGGCCTGTTCCCCCCGTTGCCGCGTCGCCGTGGCACTTCGCGCAGTTGAGGGCAAACAAGTCCCTGCCGCGCGCGATATCCGCGGCCGTCGCATCCGGGTGAACGATGGCCAAGTAGGGATTTCCCGAGGAGGCCAGCTTCCTAAGTTCAAACTTGGAATTCGGCTTTTCCAGTTGCCACAGGTCGGACCAGCCGACATCCTGCAGCATGAACACCACTTTGCGCGCTGCCACGATCGAGCGCCAGCGCAGGTCCGGAAGAGCGATTGCCATGACGCAGCCTGCCGCGATGGCCGCTGCCGCAATCCGTACGGCAATTCTCATTGAGAAAAGTTCCTATGCGAATGCCGGGCGCTTCGGGCTGCTTTGGCCTTCGCCGACTGGCGGGCAAATGCCCAAATTGTCGCTATCGACGACTATCGGAATGATCGCGCAAAATGCCGGGTCCCGCGAGTGTAGTTCAATGCCGGCCCCGTCACGCGCCTGTCCGTTACGCGGCACGGCCCGTACAGCTTCTTCTCATGCGCGGCGGCAGTTATGGGGCGAACTGTGAGGCTCGGCCATCGCTTATCGGGACAATGCCTTGCTGCCGCAGGCCTAAAGTTCCGCACGGACCGCCGACGGAGCGCTGTCGTGACGACAGTCCCCCTGGTCGGTCGACATACGCCGGGCCGGCGCGCGCTGCCAGAATGAAATTCCATTGGTGCCTGGCAGGCTTGCGGCGACGGCATCGCGCATTAGAGCCTACCCACCAGGATATTAGGGCGCCGCCATGGAAGCTTGGCAAATGATTCCGATATTTCTGATCAACCGGAACCGGCATAAGAGCCTCGTTCGGATGATTGACTGGCTGCTTCAGGCGGGTTGCGTGAACATCCGGATTCTGGACAACGACTCCTCCTACCCGCCCTTGCTGGATTACTACCGCAATCTGCCCGCGCAGGTGACTTTGGTTGCGCTCGGAAAGAACATCGGCCCCTGGGTCCTTTGGCAATTGGGGCTGCATCGGGAGATGAAGTGGCCCTATATTGTTTCCGACGCCGACCTGGTTCCTGCTGATTTTTGTCCGCAGGATCTCATTCCCCACCTGGTGAGCACGATTTCACGCTTCCCGGATTGCGGCAAGGTAGGACCCGGGCTGCGAATAGACAACATCCACCCCAACTACGGTCAGCGCGAAACCGCGCTTCGATGGGAATCGCAGTTTTGGCACAGGCCGGTTGCGCGGGGGATATTTGCCGCGCCCATCGACACGACATTCGCGATTTACGCCGCAGGCGCCGAATTCGAAAACAAGCCGACAAATCTTCGCTTGGGCTATCCGTACCTGATGGACCACACGCCGTGGCAGGTCGACGAGGCGGCGCTCGATGATGAAGAGCAATATTACCGAACGCATGTGGAGCGCAACTTTTCATATTGGAGCAATGCGGCGCCGGACCAGCGCCTGGCCGACAATCCCGCTGTCGCAAATTACGAAGCAAGGCCAACCATCCTGCACCTGGGCTGCGGCAACGAAAACATTCCCGGGTGGGTCAACATCGATGTTGCAGGACGTTTGCTGGACGCGCGATTCGATCTCGATTCGTGCCGCGCGGCCAGCCTCCCCCTGGAAGCTGATTCCGTGGACGGCTTCTACATGAGCCACGTATTCGAGCATGTACGAGACACTTTGTCGCTGATGCAGGAACTGCACCGTGTTGCCAAGGACGGCGCGAGAATGCAAGTAAGGTTGCCGCATGGCGCCAGTAACGATGCGTGGGAAGACCCCACGCATGCCCGCCCCTATTTCGAGTCCTCATTCGTCTATTTTTCCCAGCCGGCGTATTCGCGCGCCGACTATGGTTACCACGGCGACTGGCAGGTGGACCGGATCACACTCGTGGTTGACCCCGAAACGGCTGGACTGGACCCGGGGCAAGCCATGAACCGGATTCAACGGCAACGCAATGTGGTTCGCGAAATGATCGTTGATCTGGTGGCCGTCAAACCGGCGCGCCCGCGCCTGTACAGCCTCCTGAGAAACGGCGCGATTTACCTTACCGCCGACGAGCGCATAGCGCCGGCGTTCTCGTGCCCCACCTAGGCGGCGCCGCACGTCGGCGGGCCATGCGTCCGAGCCGCACTTCACGACGAGGGGGGGCGGGGCTCGCATTTGCCGAAGCGGCCGGCCGGATTTGCCTGGCCAGATTGACAAAGTCCGCCCCGTGAAACTCCGGGCGACAATGAGATTTTGCGTTGGCCTGGAACTGTGCCCGGCCTGGTACCCCGCACCATCTACGCTGCAGGGATCCATCGCGTAAAACCGCGAACCCTGCGGGTGTGGCTCAATGGAGGAACGGCAGCTTCCCAAGCTGCGGCTGAGGGTAGACAGCGCACGGTGGAGGCTGCCTGCCCGGCGGAACTACCGAACGCAATGGATGCCCCCCCTGCGATCCTTCTCGCAGGGCCAGCCCGGGAATTGCACCCGATCTGGCCCTGCGTCGCGTTGCGATAGTCACCAGCACCGGCATTTCCCTCCCCAGAAAACGGCGCCAGAATCTCACTCGTTGTAGCCGGAGCGCTGTAATGGACCTCAAACTTGAGTGCGAGCAGGAATCGGACGGCCGCTGGATTGCGGAGGTTCCGCAGTTGCCCGGCGTGCTCGCCTATGGTGTCAGCCGCGACGACGCGATGGCAAAAGCCCAAGTACTCGCACTCCGTGTGATCGCAGAGCGTCTGGAGCATGGCGAGGCACATCCGGTCGACATCAATATGTCGGTTCCGACGGTCGCATGAGTCAATGGCCTTCGACGAAGGCCAAGCGGGTTTTCGCGGCGCTCCTGAAATCAGGCTGGGAACTTAAGCGGCAAACCGGGTCGCACCGCACGCTGACGCGTGATGGCTGGCCGGATTTCGTATTCGCCTTTCACGATGGTGACGAAATCGGACCCAGGATGCTCGCCCGAATCGCAAAGCACACAGGTCTTACGCCTAAGGATCTTTGATTCCGATTTGAAAACATGGGCCAGTCCCAAGGTTCTAGCCGTCCCGTAACGGGATATCGGCTAGGACGTTCAAACCTTGAGACAGTGCAGGACGGTCGGCTAGAATCTCCTGCTATCTGCGGGCGTCGTATAACGGCATTACCCTAGCTTCCCAAGCTAGAGACGAGGGTTCGACTCCCTTCGCCCGCTCAAAAGCTTCAGAAGCTGCTGCCCAGCAATGGAAACGGTACCGGGCACGGTTACAGCGATCTGACCCGTCGTTGGAGCCGTTATGGAGTCCGTGGCAAAATCCCAGGATCGGCGGGTACTAGGGCAGCTTCCCAAGCTGCATACGAGGGTTCGATTCCCTTCACCCGCTCCACCGCCCCGGTGGTCTGTTCCGGACTGTTGGTCAGCCGATCGTCGCGGCGCGCTGCGGCAAGGTCGCCCGCGTCAGCCGCGCGCGCAGCGGTTCGTCGATGTACCGAGCGGCAAGATGCGCCAGCGCCAGCGCCAGGACCGCGCAAATGAGGGCGCCCGGCGTACCGACCGGCGCGTTATGGGTGGCCAGCGTGTATGCCGCCAGCACCGGAAAGTGCAGGCAATACAGCGGATACGAGATCCAGCCCAGGTACGCGAACAGACGCCGTAGCGCGGCGCTTTTTGCTTGCGCGACAATGCCGGTGGTCACCAGCAGCGGCACCAGCAGCAGCGTGTCGAACAGCAGCGGCACGGCGTTCCAGTGCTGCCAGTGCGGGTCGTAGCACAGCAGCGCAAACGCCAGCGCCAGCGGATACAGCGGCTGGATGGCCGGCACGCGGCGCCGGATGTGGTCGAGCGCAAAGTAGATGCCGGCGCCGGAAAAAAGGCCGAACAACGCCCGCGGAAAGCCCCCGAAAAAGTAGTGCGCCTCCCAGCCGACATTGGTCTGGTGCGTCGTCCTGACGTACAGCACCAGCGCCAGGGCGGCGAGCAGCGCCGGCAGCAGCGGGCTTGTCTTTGCGCGGCGCAATCCCCACACGGCAAAGAGCGCGTTCGTGACGAGCTGGAAGAACAGCGACCAGGCCGGGACATTGGCCGGGAACAGCCGATCCGGCAGCGCATCAGCGCCGACCTTCAGGTAATAGTGGCCGAAGTAGGGCAGGTCGAGCGCATTGAGCGCGACAGCATCGAGCGCGCCGCGCAGGCCCAGATCGCTCTGACCGGCGGCGACCTTGCCGGCCAGGCACAGCGCGCCCAGCGCGATGCCCAGCTGGAACATCGGGTAGAGGCGGATCAGGCGCCTGCAGGCGAAGTCGCGCACGCTCATGGCGCCGCTGCGCAGGCGCGCCTGGTACGAGAAGGCCAGCGCAAAGCCGCTCAGGCAAAACAGCAGGTCCACCGCCAGCGCTGCGCCGCCGAACAGCCGGTGCGACGTGTAATGGCTGGTCATGACGGCGATCGCCGCCAGCCCGCGCATGGCATCGAGCGTATTGAAACGCCCGGCCGCGCCGGTCGAGGGCAGCGTCATGGCGTGGGCACGCCGTCGGCACGCCGCACGGCGCGGCAATGCAGGAATGGACCGATCTGGCGCATGATGGGATTCCGTAATGGGCTGCGGCCGCTGCGCCGCTGCCCGTGCAAGCGCGCCGGCCGGGGCCGTCCGACCGCGCCCGGCGCCTGTGGCAGGCAACGTGGCCGACCGCTACTGCCCGGCAATGCTAAATGCCAATCAACTGCAATGACGGTAGAAAAAAGCCGATTCTTTGCGCCCCGGCGATCCATTTGACGCATGGCGCCAGTCCGCATCGGCAATGGCGGTCGGCGCCCCCGACCGGCCCTCCGCCCGATGCACGCCGGTCAAATCGCAGGTTTGCACCCCCAAAGCAACCCTTTCGAAGTTATTGGTACCTTGCCACGCGCCGCACAATGGCGCGCCAGACGGTCGAATCAAAGTCGAATCGGGGTCGAACGAGACGCCCGTTTCGGCCGGGCCCGGGCGCGTGAACGCGCCCCGCGCCGTCCGCTGGCCTCAACAGGGTGGCAATGCAGCGCTCGATCGACCGACGAAACCGAACCTGAACGCCCGCCGATGGGAGCCCCGCTGCCCGCCCCCGTAGCCGCCGAACGCGAACTGCGCTCGGCGCTGGCCCATGCCGCGGCCGCTGCGCCGCCCGCGCCCGCGGCGCCACCGCCGGCCGGTGGCGTCCCGCCCGCGGCCCGCGGCCACATCCTCGAGCGCATCGCCCGCGGCGCACCGATGGAGGAGATCCTCGATCTGCTCGTGCGCGACCTCGAGCAGGACGACGCCACGCTGACCGCATCCATCATGCTGCTGGGCGACGGCGGCAGCCGTCTGCACATCGCCTGCGCGCCCAGCCTGCCGGGCGCCTATGCGCACACGATCGACGGGATGCTCATCGGTCCCGAGGTGGGTTCCTGCGCCAGTGCGGCCTACTGGGGCGAGCGCGTGATCGTCGGCGACATCGCCGCCAGCCACCTTTGGGCCGACCACCGCGACGCAGCGCTGGCGCACGGCCTGCGCGCCTGCTGGTCCGAGCCCATCAATGCCAGCAACGGCGAGGTGCTCGGCACGCTGGCGACGTACTACCGCACCGTGCGCGAACCCGATGCGGCCGAACTGCAGCACATCGCCGAGGCGGCGCAGCTGGCCAGTATCACGATCGAGCGCCGGCGCGCGGACGAGCGCATCGCCCGTCTCACGAACCTGTACCGCGCCCGCAGCGAGATCAGCCAGTACCTGGTGCAGGCGCCGAGCGAAGAGGCGCTGCTGGCAGCCGTCTGCCGCGTCGCGGTGGATTTCGGCGGCATGCGCATGGCCTGGATCGGCAGGCCCGACGCGGCGCGCATCCGCCTGGAGGCGCTGGCACGCTACGGCTCCGGCATCGAATACCTGGCCGCGGTGACCATCGCCGCGTCGGCCGACGTGGCTGAAGGGCGCGGTCCCGCCGGGCGGACCCTGCGTACCGGCGAATGCACGATCGTCAACGATTTTGCCAACCACCCGAGCACTGGCCCCTGGCGCGAAATGGCGGCGCGCCACGATTTCCACGCCGTGGGCTACTTCGCGATCGTCCGCGGCGGCAGCATCTTCGCGGTGCTGGGCGTCTACAACAGCCGCAAGGATTCCTTCGACGCCGAGGCGATCGGCCTGCTGTGCCAGATCGGCAAGGACATCGGCTTCGCGCTCGACGCCATCGATCATGCGAACGCCCATGCGGCCGCGGTGCGCGATCTGCGCAACAGCGAGGAGCATTTCCGGGCGTATTTCGAGCGCTCGATGGTCGGCATGGCTGCCACCGACGCCGAACCGGCGCTGGCTCGAGGTCAATGAGGCGCTGTGCCGGATGCTGGGCTATTCCCGCGCGGAAATGCTGGCGCGCACGTGGCCGGACGCTGACGCACCCGGACGATCGCGCCCTGAGCGAGCTCAACTGGGCGCGGATTCGCGATGGCAGCCTGGACGAGTACGAAGGCGAAAAGCGCTACCTGCACAAGGACGGCCACACCGTGCACGCGTCCATCGCCGGGCGCGTGGTCCGCTCGCCCGACGGCGCCGTCGACTACATCGTGCTGATCATCCAGGACACGAGCGAGCGCCTGCGCGCCGCCCAGGCGCTGCAGGAAAAGGACGCCTTCGTCGACTCCATCCTGCGCAACGAACCCGAATGCGTCGCCGTCATCGGGCGCGACTGCGACGTGCTGCAGATCAACGCCGCCGGTCTCAGGCTGTTCGGCTGCCACAGCCTCGCGCAGATCCAGTCGGCCGGCGTGCTGGCGTTCGTGCTTGCCAAATACCGCCGCGCCTTCCTGGACCTGCATGCGCGGGTCTGCGGCGGCGGACGCGGCGTGCTCGAGTTCCAGCTGCGCGCCGTCGACGGCACGCTGCGCTGGCTCGAGATGCACGCCACGCCGCTGCCCGACCAGCCGGCAAACGCCGGCAGGATGCTGTGCATTACCCGCGACATCTCGGACCGCAAGCGCTCGGCCGACCTGCTCTGGAAGCAGGCCAATTTCGACGTCCTCACCGGCCTGCCCAACCGCTACATGTTCCAGGACCGCCTGGCCCAGGAGATCAAGAAGGCGCGCCGCACGCCGAAGCACGCTCGGCCTGCTGTTCATCGACCTGGACTTCTTCAAGGAGATCAACGACAGCCTGGGGCACGAGACGGGCGACGCGGTCCTGGTCGCCGCGGCGCAGCGCATCAATGCCTGCGTGCGCGAATCGGACACCGTCGCCCGGCTGGGCGGCGACGAATTCACCGTAATCCTGCCGCAGCTCGCCGATGCCGCGGCAGCCGAGCGCATCGCCCAGGGCATCATCACCCGGCTGGGCGAGGTCTTCAGCGTGCGCGGCGAGTCCATCGACCTGTCCGCCAGCATCGGCATCACGTACTTTCCCTCGGACGCCGGCAACGTCGACGGCCTGCTGAAGAATGCCGACCAGGCGATGTACGTCGCCAAGCGCGAGGGGCGCAATCGCGTGGCGTTTCTTCACCGCCACGCTGCAGGAGGCGGCGCAGCACGCGCCTGCGGCTCATCCACGACCTGCGCGGCGCGCTGGACGCCGGCGCAATTCCGCCTCTATTTCCAGCCGATCGTCGACCTGGCCACGCAACGCATCTGCGGCGCCGAGGCGCTGCTGCGCTGGCAGCACCCGCGTCGCGGCCTGGTGGCGCCGGCCGAATTCATCCCGCTGGCCGAGGACACCGGCCTGATCATCGCGCATCGGCGACTGGGCGCTTTCGCGAAGCGGCGCGCTGGGCCAAGCGCTGGGCCGCGCGGGCTCGACGGCCGCGCTCACGGTGAGCGTCAACAATTCGCCGGTGCAGTTCCGCGAGCCCGGCACTGCTGCTGGCATGGCCGCATACCTCGAGACGCTGCGGCCTGCCGGGCCGCAACATGACGCATCGAGATCACCGAGAGCCTGCTGCTCGACGCCGACGCCGGCACCACCAGGTGCTGGGTCAACTGCGCGCCAGCGGCGTGCGCATCTCGATCGACGATTTCGGCACCGGCTACTCGTCGCTGTCGTACCTGCACAAGTTCCAGCTCGACATGCTCAAGATCGACCAGTCGTTCGTGCGCGAGCTCGAGTCCAAGCGCAATGCCAAGACGCTGTCGCGAATCGATCGTCGTCATGGGCCACAAGCTGGGCCTGAAGGTCGTCGCCGAGGGCGTCGAGACCGCGGCGCAGCGCGATTTCCTGCGCGGCGTCGGCTGCGATTTCGCGCAGGGCTACCTGTATTCGCAGCCCGTTCCGCCCGAGGCGTTCGAGGCCCTGCTGGAGGGCGGCGTGGCCGCGACCGACCCGCCGCCTGATATCGATTGGTAGCCTCCGCCGCCATGCGGCGCCGCGGGAAAATCACCTGTGACAACGGCGCGGGACCGGCATCCGGCCCCGGCCCCGGCCGGCGAGCGGGCGAATCCGGGTCTTTTTTGCGTGATGGAAGATCGAAGCGAACAGGCATAACTTCGCCAGCACCAAAGCCGCAGTCCCCAAGAAGCTCCCTTGTCCAATTCCACTGAGGTAAACATGAATCTGCGTAACACGTTGATGACCGGCATCTGCGCCGGCCTGGGTTTGATCGGCGCCGGCAGCGCCCTGGCTGCCGAGCACGCGTCGCGCGACGAGGCCGTCGCCATGGTCAAGAAGGGCGTCGCCTTCTGGAAGGCCAACGGCGACGAAAAGACCTTTGCCGCCATCAACCAGAAGGACGCCCAGTTCGTCGATCGCGACCTGTACCTCGTCATCTACGGCATGGACGGCGTCGTCAGGGCGCACGGCGCCAATGCCAAGATGGTCGGCCGCAACCTGCTCGAGATGACGGACATGGACGGCAAGCCCTTCGTCAAGGAGCGCGTCGAACTGGCGCAGAAGCACGAAAACTTCTGGCAGGACTACAAGTTCACCGACCCGCTGACCAAGAAGGTCGAGCCCAAGCAGTCGTACTGCGAGCGCGTCGAAAAGAACGTGATGTGCGGCGGCATCTACAAGTAGGTAACGCTGGCGCCGATGCCCTGCCCCCTCTACCCGCGGGACAGAGTTGGGGTGAGGATCAATGCACCGCGAATGCCCTCACCCCGGCCCTCTCCCGGAGGGAGAGGGTGAAGAGCCTCAGCGCGTGGCAGTGAATTTCTCCCCTCGCCCGCGCCAGCGGGAGAGGGGCCGGGGGTGAGGGGACGTCGAACGTCAGGGCGCGTGGATGCGCCCGTCGACGATCTGCACGCGGCGGTCGGCGGCGGCGGCGAAGCTGGGCGTCGTGCGTGACCGCGACGACGCTCTTGCCCGTCTCGCGCGTCAATTCGCGCAGGATCTGCCGCACGTTGGCGCTCGAGACCGAATCGAGGTTGCCGGTCGGTTCGTCGGCCAGCAGCACCAGCGGGTCGTTGGCCAGCGCGCGGGCGATCGGCCACCCGCTGGCGCTGCCCGCCGGACAACTGGTGCGGCCGCTTGGCGGCCTGGTCGGCAACGCCCAGAGCGCTCGAGCAGTTCGTCCGCGCGCGCATTGCACGCGGCCGGGGTCCAGGCGTCCCAGCCGGCGCATCGGCAGCGTGACGTTCTCGCGCACCGTGAACTCGGCGAGCAGGAAGTGGAACTGGAACACGTAGCCGAGCTGCCGCAGGCGACGGTTCGGCCAGCTCGTCCTCGCCAAGCGCGACGTGTCCTCGCCGGCGAGGCGCACGCGACCCGGGTCGGGCACGATCGAGCAGGCCCAGCAGATACAGCAGCGACGACTTGCCCGAACCCGACGGCCCCATGATGCAGACGAACTCGCCGGCGTCGATCGTCAGGCTGACGTCGTCGATCAGCGTCACCGGCACGTCGCCTTCGGGCCGGCCACGGTCCGCCGGCAAACGACTCGCGCTCGGGCCCGCAGCGCGTCGCGCTCACGTCGCGCCCCCGCAGGATGTCGACCGGGTGCACGCGGCTGGCGCGCTTGGCCGGCAGGTAGGCCGCAGCCAGGCAGGAAGCCAGCGCGAAGGCGCTGGCCAGCGCGAACTGCTCGGCGCCCCACCAGATCGGCAGGTGCACGACCTCGGTGACGCCCGGCGGCCGCAGCACAACCTCCGCCAGGGCGTTCATCAGCCCGGCGCCGGCCAGCAGGCCCGCCACGCTGCCGATGTGCCGATGATCAGGCCCTTCGAGCAGGAAGATCGCGCGCACATCGCGCGCGTGAAAGCCCATCGACTTGAGGATCGCGATGTCGCGCGTCTTCTCGATGACGATGGTCGACAGCGTGTTGTAGATGCCGAACGAGGCCACCACCAGGATCGCCGACACGACGCTGTACATGATGATGTTGCGCACCAGCAGCAGGCTCAGGATGTCCTCCGAGGCCTCGACCCAGGACACCGACTTGTAGCCCGGTCGCGGTCTCGATCTGCGCGGCCACGGCGCGCGCGGCGCCGGCGTCGTCCAGCTGGATGACGAAGCGGTTGACCCGGTTGGCGCGATCGAGCAGCGCCTGCGCGCGCTTGAGCAGCACGAAGGTCTGGCCTTCGTCGTACGCCGAATTGCCGGTGCGGAACAGGCCGACGACGCGCAGCGCATGGCTGGCGCCGGTGGCCGTCACCACGCTCGACCGTGCTGCCCAGGTGCAGGTTGAACTTCTGCGCCAGCCCGGTGCCCACCACCACGCCGTTCGGATCGACGGCCAGCGCGTCGAGCGAACCCTCGACCATCTTCTCCTCGCAGCGTGGTGACCGTCTCCATGCGCGCCGGCACGATGCCCGACAGCGTCACCCCCTGCTGGTGCCCGGCAAACAGCAGCACCGCCGAATCGGTCAGCACCGGCGCCACGCGGATGCCCGGCAGGGCCTCGACCAGCGTCGAGCGCTGGCGATAGCCGCGGATCCCGCGCGGCTCGGCATGGGGTTTTACGTGCAGCACCCGAACGGCGCCGCTGCCCCAGCGAACCTGGGCCGGCTGCACCGGCGGATTGCGGTACTCGTCGTAGACGGTGATGTGCGGATTGTTGTCGATGAGGCGCTTGAGGAAATCGTTTTCCGAGCCGCGCATCAGCGACGAGACCGCCAGGAAGAACGCCACGCCCATGACCACGCCGCCCAGAGACACCAGGGTCGGCCGCAGCCGGCTGGTCAGGTGCGTGGTCGCGACCGCGAGCGAAATGCGCATGCCGGTGGCCTGTCGGGGAAGGCGACGGGCGCGTGCCGCGACGACCTCAGCGCACGGCCGGTGCGCCGGACGAGCCGGCCGAGACCGCGGGCGCGGCGGTCGTGCCGCCGGACGCCGCCGCGGCGCCGGGGACGTCGGCCTGCACCGACGCGAAGGCCCGGTGCCCCTCGACCAGGCCGTCGGCGGGCGCGATCACCACGGGCGTCGTCGGGTCCACGCCGTCGAGAATCTCGGTGCGTTCAGCCCCCACCACCCCGGTCCTGACGGCCTGCCGGTGCAGTCGGCCGTCGCGTACGGTCCACACGCTGCCTGCGGCAACGGCGCTGTTGGGCACCATCAGCGCATTGGCGCGCTGCGCGACGATCAGGTTCGCATCCATCGTCATGCCCACCTTCAGGGCGCCGGGGTCGGCCAGGCGGATGCGCACGCGATAGCTGCGCGTCACCGGGTCGCCCTTGGGCGTGATCTGGGCCACCGCGCCGTCGAGCACGGTACCCGGCAGCGCATCGGTGCGCAGCACCACCTTCTGGCCCACGCGGACGCGCAGGATGTCTTCTTCGTCGACCTCGGCGCTCACGCGCAGCGGCGCGCAGCAGGAAAGAGTGAACAGGGCCTGCCCGGCCGGCAGGTACTGGCCGATCTCGCCATCGCGCCGGATGATGACGCCGTCGGCCGGCGCCAGCAGCGCGGCGAAGTCGCGCTGGGTGTGGGCGCGCTTGAGCGCCGCGTCGGCCGCGTCCAGGTCGGCGCGCGTGCGGTCCAGTTCACCCGGCGCGATGAAGCCGCGATGCAGCAGGTCCTCGGTCCGTTCGTAGTTCTCGCGCGCGTAGCGGGCGCGCGCGGTCAGTTCCGCGACCGTGCTGCGCAGGTCGGTGTCTTCCAGGCGCGCAAGCTGCTGGCCCTTGCGCACGTGGCTGCCTTCGTCGACGTCCAGGCTGGCCAGCGTGCCGGACACGCGTGCGGCAATCGGCAGCATCACGCTCGGCTCGACCGATCCGGCCGCGTAGATGGCTTCGACCGCCGTGGCGCGCAGCGGCAGCACGACACTGACGCGGGTCGGACCGAAGCGCAGGGCCAGCGCCAGGCCGGCCAGCACGACGGCGGCCAGGCCGATGAGGACGGCGGTTCGACGCGTCATGCGCCGGACGCCGCCGCGGCGTCGACCGCGCCGCCACAGGGTGCGCCATGACCGCCGGCCGCTGATGCGCGCAAATTGCCGTTCATTTCTCTCGATTCAGACGCCGCTGCCCGGCGTAGTTTGCACGCGGTTGGAGACTTCGGGCTTTTCGTGCTCCTTTTGAACCGCACGCAAGCATGGCTGGAGTATAAATGGTGCGTTGCGTCAGCCCGCCCGGGTGACGCCGCAGGCAGGGTCATGTCCACCGACTTGGAAGCCATTGAGCCGGTGTGTGCACCGTCAGGAAAGTCAACGCCAGCGCCATGAATACCCGCTCTCCCAAGCCTGCTGTCGACCTGCGCGGCGCCTTGTCGGCAGCGCGCGCCGTCGAGGCGGCGCTTGACCCCCTGGTCGCGGTGTTGTGGCTCATTGCGATGCTGGTGACCTTGCGCCTGCAGGTGGACGCGGTGGCGGTGATCGCGGTCGTCATCGTGTTCGGCCTGACGTTCCCGGGCAACGTGCGGCTCACCGACGGCATTGCGCGGGTCGCCGCCAAGTCGCTGATGACCGCCGCCACCGTGCTGGCGGGCCTCACCCTGCTGGGGCTCGCCGGCGGCTGGTTCGACCGGCTCTCGCGGCCGGCGCTGCTGCCCTGGCTGGCCGGATTGCCGGCGGCATTGCTGGGCGCGCAACTGCTGTCGCGCGCGATCCTGCTGCGGGTGTTCTCGTTTTCGCAGTCGCAGGCCAGCGTCGTGGTCTGCGGCACCAACGAGATCGGCATGGCGCTGGCGAACCAGTTCCGCTCCAATCCGTTTCACGGCGTGCACTTCCTGGGCTTCTTCGACGACCGCAACCGCGAACGGCGCGAACAGGAAGGGGCGGCGCCGATGCTGGGCAGCTTCGACGAACTGGGCGACTACGTGCGCCAGTACCACGTCGACCGCATCTACCTGGCGCTGCCGATGGCCAGCCAGCCGCGCATACTCAAGATCCTCGACGACCTGAAGGATTCGACCGCGTCGATATATTTCGTGCCGGACATCTTCGTCACGGAGATCATCAACGGCCGGTTCGCGTCGGTGGCCGGCATACCCGTGGTGGCCGTGCGCGACACGCCATTTGCCAGCGTCGTCAACAGCGCGGTCAAGCGCGCCGAGGACATCGTCCTTTCGAGCATCGCACTGGTCATGCTGGCGCCGGTGCTGGCCGCCATCGCCATCGCCGTTCGCGTCACATCGCCCGGCCCTGCCATCTTCCGCCAGCGCCGCTACGGCCTCGACGGGCGCGACATCGTCGTCTACAAGTTCCGCACCATGAGCGTGATCGAGGACGGCGCCAGCATCTTCACGGCGGTGAAGAAGGGCGACAGCCGCGTGACGCCGCTGGGGCACGTGCTGCGGCGCAACTCGCTCGATGAATTGCCGCAATTCTTCAACGTGCTGCAGGGACGCATGAGCCTGGTCGGGCCGCGTCCGCATGCGGTGGCCATGAACGAGCAGTTCCGCAAACTGATTCCCGGTTACATGCTGCGCCACAAGATCAAGCCCGGCATCACCGGACTGGCCCAGGTGCGCGGCTTTCGCGGCGGCGACGATCTCGAGGAGATGAGCAAGCGCATCTCCAGCGACCTTGAGTACCTGCGCAAATGGACGCTGGTGCTCGATCTGGGCATCCTGGTGCGCACCGTGATCATGGTGCTCTGGGACCGCAAGGCCTACTAGGCCCAAAGCGGCAAGAACGGCGCGAAGCCGGGTGCACCGGCCCCCCACGCCCCGGCACCCGTCGTCCGGCGCGCTTTTCACGGCCAGCGATGACGCCAGGCGCAAAGTTGCGCCGCAATTTCCCGCCACACGCGAATCCCGGCGCCGTTTCGGGCGCGCTTTGCCCATTTCCAGGCTCGTTCGTGTCAAAAAATAGGATATTGCGACGCAATACCTGGGTAAATACCCGCAAATTTCCATATCCCAAAATCTAGTAATCAATTCTCAACAACGCGTTGGCACTTACACACACGCGTCACACGCATCTGGCAAAAAGGGCGTAAATAATTTTGATCTGTACCAATACCCACCCCATATATACCGCTTTTGCGCTACCATGTAGGTGGTAATCCGCTGCATACTTTGCGAATCCGGTTCACGAGCGCAGTGCAGCAATTTTTGGCTTTACTTTCGATTGGGTGCAGCATGTCCTCGATTCGGTGTTGCAAGGCCTTTACCTTTTTGGCAATTTTGCTGGTCGGTGCGACCGCGCAATCGCAAGCAGAAGACACCAATGCCGACGCTGCAACGGCGCGGCCGATGACAACCGTGGCGATGCTTGCGGCCAAGAACCCTGGCGAAACCCGGCAGATTGCCATGCTTCGTCCGGAGGAACCGCGGGATGCGGCTCCGGTCTTCGTGGCCAGCAGTTCGGCGCCGTCATTTGGCCTCGCCAGCGGCAGCGACCTGGGCAGCGGGCGCGGCACGCACAGCGTCAAGGAATGGGTGCTCGTGCTGCTGGGCGTCTTCCTCATCGGCGCCATCTCGCAGCGCCGCTCGCATTCGCTGGTTGATTGAGGCACGGTGACGCCGGCCCGATACCCGCCGGCGTAGCCGTCCGGCACGGCCGCCCGCACGGCACGGTGCGCGGCCGGCAACCTGTCGCCGGCGCGCACGGGCGCGGGCGGATATCCGCTCGCAGCCGCTGGCGCCAGAACCCTTCGGTGCCGGGCTTGCGTCGCGCACCCGCAGCGCGCGCGAACCACGATAGCGGAAGGCGGTATCCTACGGAACGACGATAGCCAAAGCGGCGGATTCGCACGGACCACTGGCACCGGGGCCGCGCTTCAACGGAATGCTCCAGCGATCCTCATGTTGACCCTCCAGGTAATTTTTCTGGCCGTCGCCCTGCCGGCGCTGTTGGCGTGCCTCTATCTCCTGCTCCTGACCCTGCTGTCGGCCGCGCCGCGGCCTGCGCCCGTATCGAGCAGGCAATTGCGCTTCGACATCATCGTGCCGGCCCACGACGAAGCCGCGGTCATCGAACGCACGGTCGCCAGCCTGAGCCGCCTCGACTGGCCGCCGGAGCGGTTTCGCGTGCTGGTGATCGCCGATAACTGCACCGACGCGACCGCGGATCTGGCCCGGCACGCCGGCGCCAGCGTGCTGGCGCGCACGGATCCGCAGCGCCGCGGCAAGGGCTACGCGCTGGAATTCGCGTTCGAAGCGAGCCTGGCGGCCGGCGTGGCCGACGCCGCCGTCGTCGTCGACGCCGACAGCGAGGTTTCGCCGAACCTGCTCGAGGCATTTGCCGGCCGGATCGAACACGGCGAGCACGCAATCCAGGCGCGCTATGGAATCCTCAATCCGTGGGCGTCCTGGCGTACGCAGCTGATGACCATCGCCATGGCGGCGTTTCATGATGTGCGATCGCGTGGACGCGAAAGACTGGGTCTTTCCTGCGGGATACGCGGCAACGGTTGGTGCCTGACGCATGCGCAATTGCGGGCGACCCCCTACCGATCGTTCTCCCTGGCCGAAGATCTCGAATATGGCATCGAACTGGGCCTGTCCGGCTGCCGCGTCGCGTACGCCGACGAAGCACGCGTCGACGGCGAAATGGTCAGTTCGGAGCGCATCGCGACCACTCAGCGACAGCGCTGGGAAGGCGGCCGCCTCGCGATGGCGCGCCTGCGTACCGGGACGCTGCTGGCGGCGGCGCTGCGGCGGCGCAGCGCCGTTTGCCTGGACCTGGCCGTCGATCTTCTGATCCTCCCGCTGTCCTATGTCGGGCTGATCATCGCCGCATTGCTGGCGCTGTCGGCAGTGGCTGCCCGCTGGTGGGCGCCGGCCCGATCCTGGGCCTGGGTGGCGCTGGCCTGCACGCTGGTCCTGGGCCTGCATGTCCTGCGCGGATGGCAACTCAGCGGCCTTGGCCTGCGCGGCTTGCTGGCGCTGGCGCGGGTGCCTGGCTACATCGTCTGGAAGGCGCTGCTGCTGTTCCGCCGCAAGCCACAGTCCTGGGTGAGGACCGAGCGGGAACGTGCGTGATCAACCTGCGGGAAAACCGTGCGTTCCTGCGCATGTTCAGCAATTCGGTGCTGGCGCAGGCCCTGGTCTCCGCGGGCAACCTGCTCGTCGGCCTCATCCTGATCCGGCACCAGAGCGCGGATCAGTACGGCTACTACGTCCTGGTCACCTCCACCGTACTGCTGCTTGTCGCATTGCAAGGCGCGTTCTTCCAGCCGCAAACCATCGTGCGCCTGGCGCACCTTGACCTGGCCGGGCGGCGCGAACTGATCGGGCGACTGTTTCTCGAGCAGCGCCGGATGCTGGCGCTGGCCGCCGCGCTGGCAGCGCCCGTGATGCTGCTGCTGTGGGCCTTCGAGATCATCGACGCCCGCATGCTGGCCCTGGTGGCGGCAGCCGCGCTTGCCACCATCGGCTCGTTGTACCGTGAATCCCGCCGCATGATCCTGCTGGCCTACCGCCGGCCGCTCGACGTGCTCGCGTCCGATGCGGTTTACATCTTCCTGCTGGTCGGCGGCGCCGCGCTGGCGTCGCTGTCGCCGCTGCCGGCGGCCACGGCTGCACTTGCCCTGGCGCTCGCCGCGGCCGTCGGCGGTGCGTTGCTGTCGCGCGCACTCTGGCGGCACGAGGCGTGGAATCGCGTCGTCACGTACGGCTTGCTGCGCGAAATCGCGCCACTGGGAACCTGGGCCGTGTCGGGAGCCGCGATCCAGTGGTCCTTTACCCAGGGGTACACCTATCTCGTCGCCGCGACGCTCGGCGTACAGGCCGTTGCGGCAATCGCGGCGACACGCCTGCTCCTGATGCCCATCAACCTGCTGTCGAGCGGACTGTCGCAGACGATGCTGCCGACCGCCGCGGGCTGGCTGCCGCGCCATGGCGCGACGCGCGTCCTGCGGCGACTGGTCTGGTTCAGCGCCGGCGTCGTGCTGCTGGCGCTCTGCTATTGCGCGCTCATGTGGGGCCTGCGCGACTGGATCTTCGCCGTCGTCCTCAAAAAGGAGTTCGCCCAGCGCGATCCCTTGCTGCTGCTCTGGAGCGGCATCTTCCTGCTGACGGTGTTTCGCGAACAACTCGGGCACGTCATCGCCGCCCGGCTGCGCTTTCCCCAATTGGGCGTGCTGACCCTGATCAGCGCAACCTTTTCGCTCGCCGTCAGCTACGCGGCCATGCTGCGCATGGGCGTCGTCGGCGCGCTGCTCGGGTTTCTCCTCGGCGAGTCCATCAATGTCGCCGGGGTCGTCCTTCTCTCCTACCTCGAGACGCAGCGCAAGGTGCCTGCGACCGCTCCCTAGCTGGCGTACCGACCCCGAGACGCCGCGCGCACCCATAGCCGCCATGAAGATCAGTCTTTGTATCGCGACGTACCGCAGGCCGGAGCGCCTCGACGCCCTGCTCGACGACGTGGCACGCCAGGAACTGCTGCCGATCGAAGTGGTCGTCGTCGACAACGATGCAGCCGGCACGGCCCGTAGCGTGGTCCAGCGCCGCATCGAGGCCGGCGCGCCTTTTGCCCTGCACTACGATATACAGGCCGAGCGCAGCATTGCCCTGACGCGCAACCGGACGATCTCCATGGCCAGCGGCGACTGGCTCGCCTTCATCGACGACGATGAAAGTGCGCCGCCTTGCTGGCTGCGCCGGCTGGCCGACGCGGCGACGCAGTTCGGCGCCGACGGCGTACTGGCACCGGTCGTGCCGGTGGTGCCGGCCGGGGCCCCGGCATGGATCCGCCGCGGCCGGTTCTATCACGGGCCGCGGATGGCGAGCGGCGGCCTCGTGCCACTGAACTGGATGCGCATCGGCAATGCCCTGTTGCGTGGCGCCAGCGTGCGTGCCGAGCCCGGTCCATTCGACCCCGGCTACGGCCTCAAGACCGGGGAGGACGGCGACATGCTGGCGCGCCTCGTGCACAAGGGCGCGAAGATCGTCTGGTGCGACGAGGCGGTCGTCTACGAACCGGTCGAACCCGTGCGCCTGTCGCTGCGCTGGCTGCTGCAGCGCGCCTTCAGCGGCGGCCAGGATTTCGCGCGCAAGACCCTGTCGGGCCGCTACGGCCGGACATCCGGCCTGCAGCGCCTGGCCCTGTTCGGTCGCGCCGTGGCACAGGGAGCGGTCGCGCTGGCGCTCGCGCTCGTCCTGCTGCCGGGCGGGCGCCATGTCGCGGCACGCTGGCTGGCGACAGCGGCGGCCAACGTGGGCAAGCTCTCGGTCTATTTCGGCATCAGCTACCACGAGTACGCCTGACCGCCGGTGCCGGTCGCGGCGCAGGCCGTTCGCGGATGCTGCGCGGAACGGATGCGCGCCGCTCGGCGTGCGCAGGCGCGCGCTAGTCCCGGGCCCAGGCCATCGGCCGCACCGGCTCGAAACGGGTCGTGATGGCCTGGCTGGCGCTGTTGTCCAGCGCATGGTGGATGGCCAGCACGATCTCATTGTTGTGCAGGCAATAGTCGGCCGGCATGGCCGACGGCCGGCGCTCTTCGATCGCGGCCGCCATCTCGGCCGGCCCGCGGCAGAATTCCATTGCATTGGCATGCCGCGCGCGCCGGGGCGCGTTCGGCAGCACCGGCAGCGGATAGCGCCGGCCCGGCACGATCAGCATGCGCCGGCGCACGTTCAGGTAGCGCTTGACGGACACGGGCGCCCGATAGTCCCACGACGTGTCGACCTGCAGGATGCCGCGCTCGCCGAAGAATTGCAGCGCCTGGTTGCGCCGCGCGACGATGCTGCAGGTCAGGCGGGCCACCACGCCGGAAGCGAAGCGGATTACGGCCACGGAAAAATCCGGCGCGATGCGTTCCAGCGCCTGGTCCGTCTGCTTGTCGGGGTACAGGCTCGTCGAATACGCGCTCACCGACGCGGCCGGCCCGAAGAACGCGGTCAGCCAGGCGACGTAGTAGCCGGCATGCTCGAGCGTGCAGCCGACTTCGAATTCGTCCTTGTAGGGCCATGGCCGCCCCGAGTCGCTCAGCCAGCGCCGGTAGGGCATCAGGTGGACCATGCCGTCGTCCATCTCGGCGTAGACCAGGCGCACCGGTCCGACGTGCTGTTGGCGCAGGGCCTTCCAGACGGCCTGGGCCGTTTCACCGAGAATATTGCATGGAGCGCAGGAAATCTGCAGCCCGCGCTCGGCCGCAAGCGCGACGAGTTCCCGCGCCTCGCCAAACTGCATCGCCAGCGGCTTTTCCGAGTAGACGTGCTTGCCGGCCAGCAGGCACGCCTTCGATACCTCGAAGTGGCTGTCGGGATTGGTCAGGTTCAGCACCAGATCGACGCGCGGGTCGGCAAGCACCTGCTCCAGCGAATCGCGCCGGCAATCGAGCCGGTGAAATTCGGCAAACTGCCGCGCCCGCTCGGCGTCCCGGTCCATCACGGCGACCAGCTGCAGCCTTTCGTAGCGGGCCAGCGACTGCATGTAGTAATCGGCAACGAAGCCGCATCCAACGATGGCGATACGCATGGGTTGTCCGATTCCGGCTCGCAGGCAGGTTTCCCGCCCCGTCAACGGGGCGCCAGTATAGGCGGTGCACCGGCCAGCAGCCATGCGGCAGTGGCCTGCAGTCCGGTGGACGGATCGGTCCAGTCCAGTCCGAGCAGTTCCTGCGCCGCCTGCGCGCGCAGGCGGAGCCGCTGGCGGCATTGGTCCAGCAACCAGGGACGGATCGCCGGCCGCAGCGGCCGCCGGTACCCGCGCGACGGCGCGGGCAGCCGCCGCTGCATCAGCTCGGCCAGCTTGAGCGCCGGCCCCAGAACATACTGCTCGACGGCAAGGCGCCCGGCGCCGATCCGCCGCAGGGGCAAGGCGCCCAGCGCCGCGGCATAGGCCGCAAAATATCCGTTCCAGGTCGGCGCGTTCGGCGCCGCGAGATTGAGCGTCGCGCCCTGTGCGCGCGGCGTGCGCAGCGCCGCCAGCACCGCGGCGACGACGTCGTCGACGTGGACCAGATTGCAGATTCCGGACCCGGCCGCGCCCAGGTCACCCAGGCGCCGCTGCAGCAGCAGGCGCCCGACCAGCACGCTCCAGAGCGTGCTGCCAGGCCCGTAGACAATGCCCGGGCGCAGGACAACCGCGCGCCCGAAAGCGGCCGCGGCGCCTTCAGCGACGATCTTCGCCTCGGCATACGACCCCGGCGAGCCACCGAGCGGCGCGCTCTCGTCGACCTCGCCGTCGGTCTGGCGGTACACGGCCATCGAGCTCAGGTGCACGATCGATGGCGCCGGCGACATCCGGCCGGCGCAGTCGAAGAGCGCACGGGCTCCGGCCACGATCGCCGCAGTGGAGCCGGCAACGCAATTGACGATCGCATCCACGTCCTGCAGCGCCCGCCCGACCTGTGCCGGATCGGTGGCGTCGAGGCGGATGCGCGGCACGGCGCCGTCGCCAGCGGGCGGACGCCGGCCCGCCGCGACCGGCGTCGCCCAGTTCGAACGGACCAGGGATCCGACGAGATGACCGCCGATGAAGCCATCCGCGCCGAGCACCAGCACGCGCTGCGTCACGCCAGCTCCGCCCCGCGGCGAAGTGCGCACCTCGAATTCCTTGCCATTTTCCGCGCTGCCCACCCTTGATCGGTCAGCGTAGTTTACAATCGCGCGGCACCGCGAAGCCGGCCGCAGTGCGAAGAAATCCGCAATTCGAGCCGCTCATGCACGTGCGCGCGTCCGCCGGCGTCCCACGCACCGCCAAGACAAGATGAATGAAATTCGTCCCTTGACGGGACTGCGCGGCGTCGCTGCCATATCGGTGTTCCTGGCCCACCTGCGCCTGACGCTCACCGACTACGGGCTGGATCTTTCCGCGCCCGAGTGGGTCGTACGGCTGTTCCTGAACGGCGGGCGCCAGGTCGACATCTTCTTCGTCCTGAGCGGCTTCATCCTGACCATGAACTACCGCGCCTGGTTCGCCGAGTCGGTGCCGCTTCGTTCCTACCTGACGTTTCTGCGGCGCCGATTCGCGCGCATCTATCCGCTGCATTTTGTCATGCTGCTGCTCGTGGTCGCCTTCGTGCTCGCCGCAAGGGTCGGTGGCGCTGCCACGACCCACGGCCTGGATCGCTTCGAGGCCGCGACGCTGCCGGCGCATCTGCTGCTCATGCAGGCCTGGGGCATTTTTTTCCCCGGACCGGGGGAATGGAATCCGCCGTCGTGGTCGGTCAGCATAGAAGCGCTGGCGTACCTGTTCTTTCCGCTGGTCGTCTGGGTTTCGGTGCGCGCTTTCGATCGACGGCCCTGGGTGCCGGTGCTGCTGGCAATCGCCATCGGCTTCGGACTCAACGCGCTCACGCCCTGGGGCCTGTCGGGATTCGCCGGAGTCGCCCGCGGCCTGAGTGAATTCACGCTCGGCTGCCTGGTGATGAATCTCTCCGGCAGCAGGATGGCGGCGTGGCTGCAGCGCGACTCGGGCAGCCTGGTGGCGCTGGCCATCATCGTGCTCTGCTACCTGCTGACGCCCGACACGGGGTTCGTCATCGCCGCGTGTTCGATTCCCCTGCTGCTGGCGCTGTCCCGGCCGAACCTGGCCGGACGGTTCTTCGGCTGCCGCCCGATCTTCTTCCTGGGCGAGATTTCCTACTCCATCTACCTGGGTCACTTTCTGTTCAGCGCGATCGCCTACCGGATCGTCAGCCCGGCGTGGATGAAGACCGGCAACGGGCCGGCGCTGGTCGGCATCGCCCTGATCATCGGCTTCGTGTTGTGCCTGTCGACGGTCTGCTACTACGCCGTCGAGCGCCCCGGACGGCGCCTGCTGAGCGGACGCCGCCCGAATCCGTCGACCTGAATGGCGCGGGCGCGGCCGATCGCGCCCGATCGGCTGGCGGACGCGTTCAGCGGACGCCGAAGCGGCCTGGCGGCCGCACGGCTTGCGCGGGCGCGCCGCCCGGCCGCGACGCACGCAGCTGCACCGTACCGCGCGCCAGGGCCGCCGTTGCCAGCAGCATGATGAGCCATTGCATGCTGCCGATGGCCAGCCAGTGCGCCTCGGACATGTTGCCCAGGAACTGCTGGAACAACAGGGTCACGTACAGGCCGCCCTGCATGCGGTCGAATTTCATCATCCACAGTGCGCGACGCAGGAAGGCGACCAGGTAGGCAATGAGACAGGCGCCGCCGACGAATCCCAGGTCGTTGATGATCTCCAGGTAGCCGTTGTGCGACTCGGTCGGATAGAAATACAGCCGCCTGAGCATTTCGAAGGACGGCGTGCCCGGCACCGGACCGGTCCAGTAGGCACCGTAGCCGATGCCCAGAATCGGGTGCAGGTTGATCTGCTCCTTGACGATGGCCCAGATTTCGGTGCGCCCGGTAAAGGTCATATCCTTTCCCGTCAAAGCGGCGATCGGGGACAGCAGCAGGCCGGAACCGGGGATGAGATCGAGGACGGCAAGGGAATAGGCGAGGATCGCCGCAGCCGCAAGACCGACCAGGTAGGGGACATGACGCCGCAGGGCCGGGCCGGGCGCGCGCAACAGCAACAGCATGAAGATCACGGCGAACAACGCGGACATGGTCGATGTTGCGCTTTGGGAACCGATCAGGCACACGACACAGGCCAGCATCGCAGCCAAAAATTTCGGCAGCCGCACTTCCCGTGCCAGCCAGCCATGCAACCAGAAGACGATGGCGGCCGCTGCAATGGCGCCGAGGGCGTTTTTCTGGGTCGCCAGACCACGCCAGCCGTTGCCGGACATCGACTCCTTCGGGATGGCCAGGTCGGGGGCGAGAACCACCATGCACAGGGAACCGACCACCAGCGTCGTCAACGTCGCGCGCATCAGCTCCTGAAAGCGGGTGCGGTGCCAGCCCGCAATTGCAAAGCCCAGTGCGCCGATAAAGAACGTATAGAGGCGGAAAAGGCGGCGCAAGGTGGCTTCCGGGTCGGCCGACCAGATCAGGCTGACGCCGGCCAGCGCCATCAGCAGCAGCAAGGGTCGATTGAACGCGGCGATGACCTGCCATGCCGCGCGCGCTCGCATCAGCGTGATCAGCGTTCCTGCCGCCAGCACGCTGCCGAGTATCAGCGGCCCCGCCAGGCTGCTGGAGGCAAGCCGGAACTCGATATGCGAGTAGTTCAGGTCCGGCGGCACGACCAGAAAGCCGATCAGCAGCCACAGCGTGCCGCCTATCGTGGCCGCGAGCATGCGATCGCGCGGCTTGTCCCGCGGTGCCGGCGTACCGCCAGTGGCGCCATGCCCCGGTGCGCCCCGGGTGCGCCAGCCGGACGCGGTCCGACTCACCGTTGTTGCGGGCGCAGGATGATCTGCGCCCGGCGTTGATAGGCGAAGAAGCGCGGACTGCGCACCAGATAGCGATAGGCCAGCCGGCGGGGTTCGCGTACCAGCCGATACAACCATTCAATGCCCAGACGCCGCATCCACGGCGGTGCGCGCCGCTGTGTGCCGGTGACGAAATCGATCGATGCGCCGATGCATAGCACCAGGCCACGTGCACGGTCCCGTCCGCAAAGGCGCTGTGCCAGCATTTCGCCCTGGGGCGTGCCGACGCCGATGAGGCAATATCGAAACGGACTGGCCGACTCGATGAACTGCAGGGCCGCTTCGACGGCGCCGGGCTGCCGGATGAAGCCCATGGGCGGATTGTGATGCTGCAGGTCGCGCAATCCGAAGCGGTCGCGCAGCCACTGCGCCTGTGCCGCGCTGCTTCCGATCAGCACGATGCGGTCGGTCGGCCTGATGATCCGCTGGAACAGCGCCGCCGTCAGGTCGCTTCCGGTGCAAACCGGCAGGCGGATGCGCCGCAGCCGATGCAGCAGCTTCGAGGCGAATCGGCTGTCGAGCAGCACAAACGCGGCCTCGGAATAGGCGGCACGGAAACCGGCGTCCTCGTGCAGCCGCACGAGATGGTCGACATTGGGCGTGACGACGTAGCCCAGCCGCTGCACGCCGAAATCCGCGGCAACCGGCAGGAAGCGCTCGAGATCGAAGTCGTCGAATTCGTACTTGACCCTGGCGGGTAGCGGCTTTGCCGGGGCGGTATTCATGGGGTTGCCCTCCGGCGCCGGTGCAGCCCGGGCAGGCGCGCCGCGCCCCCGGCGCACGAGCGCCGCGTTCGACTAGAAATGATTCAGGACGCTGCCGACAATCTCGGCATTGGTGGAACTGAGCCGGCGCAGCATCTCGCGCGTGTCCTTGTAGCGCGTGTGCCGGGCACGGTTCACGAGCAGCACGCGCCCGACGACCGTGGCCACCGCGATGGCATCGGGATATTCGCTTATGGGCGGCGTGTCGATGACGATGAACTCGAACTCGCGGCGCCATTCGCGGACCTGGCTCTCGAAGCGCCAGTCCATGAGCAGATCCAGCGGATTGGGAGGGCATACCCCGGCCAGGACCACCGCCAGGCTCGGAAAACCCTCGACCGAATTGAAAGCGGCCGGCGCACCCTCGGCAAGCGCCTGGGCGAGGCCGCCCTGGATGGGCGCACCGAACAGCAGGTTCTGGCGGGGTTGACGAAAATCGACATCGACAAGGAGCGTCGGCCGTTCGAGCTGGGCAAAGCACAATGCCAATTCCGCAGCGAGCACGGAACGGCCCTCGCCTGCACCTGCGCCGAGCAGGACCACCGCATTGGCATCGGCGTCGCGCGCATGGCGCAGCAGCAGTTCCGTGCGCAGCAGGCGCATGCGTTCATTGCGCACATCGCCCGGGTCGCGCACGAATGCCAGCTGCGGGCCGGGGCGCAGCTGGGTGGGTTCGACGATCGCAAGTTCCTGGTGCTCGACCGTTGCGCCAGGGCCGGCGTCGCCTGCCGGATACGAACCGGAGTCCGCGACGGGCGCACCGTCGCCCGCTTGCGGCGCCGTCAGCGCATCCGTGTCGGCATCCGCATCGGTCCTGCGGACGGTCGACTGCACATCGATGGTATCGGCCTCCGGTCGCACCGGTGCGGACGGGACATTCGCCGCCGCAGCGCCGCGGCCCTTCTTGGAGCGCATGCCGGGCACCGGACGGTCGCCCGCGAACAGCCTTTCGATATCGGTCATACCGGTGCGAGGTCCTCAGGCTGCCATGCGCGCGCTGGCGGGAAATTCGACCAGGACAGGAATTCCGAAATCGCGCTCGATGTCGTCCCGGCAGCGGATCCGCCGGTGAAAGAATTCGTACAGGAACGTCGCGCCAAGCCCCAGGGCCAGGCCGCCAAAGGCTCCCATCAGCAGGATGACGACCGTCTTGCGCTTTTCCGCCTCGGCGGGAACGCGCGCGTGGCTCACCACGCTGACATTCGAATACTGTCCGCTCGAGGCAAACATGACCTGGTTGTAGCCATCCAGCGCGCGCTTGTAGACGCTCTGGGCGGTTTCGAGCTCGAGCTGGTACTTGGTGGCCTCGTCGCGGATCTTGCTGCTTTCAAGCAGCGTGCGCTTCTTGTTTTGCAGCGTCTTCTCCACTTCGCCCACTTGCTGACTCGTCGCCTGCACATCGGCCGCGGCAACCCTGGAGAGGTTCTCCAGCGCCGCATTGAGCGAGCGCTCGTTGGAGTCGATCTGGGACTGCAGTTCGACCACCTTCGGATGATTCGGGCCGTAGTTCGACCGCAACGAGGCCATCCTGGAGTTCAGTGCCGCCGCCTCGCTGCGCAGGCTGCGCACCGCGTCCGACGCCAGCGACTGATTCGTGGCGGCCGGGTCGGTACGGGCACGGGACTGCGCCAGCCGATCCGCGTCCTGCGCGTCAAGCAGCTTGTGCTCGAGGTTGGCAACCACGGTGGCGTCGACGTCGTTCTTGGCTTCCAGATCGATCAACCCGGTGCGCTGGCGCAGCCGGGTCAGTTTGTCCTGGGCCGCCGTGATCCTGGCCTTGAGATCGGCCAATTCGTCCGCATAGCGCCGGGCACGTTCCGACGCCGGGCCGGTCATTTGTTCGAAGTGCTGCTCGGCGTAGACATCGGCGATCGCGTTGGCGATGTTGGCTGCAAGGTCCGGCTGTCGCGCCCAGGCATCGATATAGATCAATTGGCTGCCGGCGTGGCCCTGCTCGACATCGATGTTCCTGCGCAGCTGACCTGCAACCCAGTCGTGGATGGTTGCTTCGCCGCCGCGGTTGCCGCGCACGAATTCCGGATCTTCGGTCAGTTTGAGATGGTCGATGACCACATCCAACACCTGCGAACTCTGCATCAGATCCGTCTGCGTCGCCATGTAGCTGCCCAGCAGCGCTGTGGGAATCTCCTTTGCCGCAAGCGGATCGTTCACGTCGTAACTGACCATCAACGTGGCCGTGGCCTTGTACGACTTGGGAATGAATTTGGCAACGCCCGCCGCCAGCAGCAGGGCCGCACAGGCAATGAGAGCCGTCACCTTCCAGTAGGCGCGCAGGATCTCGACGATCTGCGCCAGGGACGGCCCGGGCGGCTCGAATTGCGCATTCGGCATGCGCGTCTCTTCGATCCATGGCGCCGTCGGGAAGATGGTGGCAGGAAGTTGCCGGGAGGGTTCCAAAAATTCTCCTATGACGACCTGGGAACCGTCAGCCTGACCCGGCCAGCCTGCCCTGACGGCACAGCATGCGGGGGATTTTCGAGCGTTCGAATTGCGATCCTGCCGACCCGCTGCGACGAGGGATCCGCGGCCGACATTATATACTGCATATTCCGCATCATTGCGCTGCAGCAAGCCCTGCCGGCGGCGGGTCCCACATTATTGTGTCCGCGTCCCCACGGGATCGCCCAGACCGCCACATGGCAGCCACGTCGACACGACAGCATCCACTCGCGAAGGTCCGCCGCACCGCCCGTGCCGGGCTGCTGGCAATCGGCCTGGCTGCGGCGGTGGGGGCCGGGGCATCGGGGCCGGGCCACCCGGCCAGGACTGCTGCCGCCGATCCGGTGCTGCTGCAATACGCCTTGAGCCCGAATATTCTCGTCGACCAGTTCGGTTACCGGCCCCGGGATGCAAAGGTCGCCGTCATCCGCAGCCCGGTGGTTGGCTATGACGCCCAAAGCGCCTTTGTACCCGGAGCACGCTACCAGTTGCTGCGCCTGGACGACGGCAAGGTCGTGGTCGAAGCGATGCCCAGGGCCTGGAACGATGGAGCCGTCCAGGCGACATCCGGCGACAAGGGCTGGTGGTTCGATTTCTCCCGGGAGCGGCACCCGGGCCGGTATGTCGTGGTCGACGTCGAACGCCGGCAGCGCTCGGCCGAATTCCGCATCGACAACGGCGTCTACCGCGATGTCCTGCGCGCCGCGGTGCGCATGTACTTCTACCAGCGCAGCGGTTTTGCCAAGCGCCCCCCCTATACCCCCGAATGCTGGGCCGACGAAGCGGCGTACCTGGGCCGCGACCAGGACGGCGCGGCACGCGACGTCACCGACCGCGGCAATCGGAGCAAGGTCCGCGACCTGAGCGGCGGCTGGTTCGACGCCGGCGATACGAACAAGTACGTCACCTTCGCCAGGCGCGCGGTGCACCAACTGCTGGGCGCCTACGAGAATCATCCGGGCGCCTTTACCGATGACTTCAACATCCCGGAATCCGGCAATGGAATCCCGGACCTCATTGACGAGATCAAATGGGAGGTCGACTGGTTGACGAAGATGCAGGGGCCGGACGGCAGCGTGGCGCTCAAGGTGGGTGCGATCCGCCTGAACCCGGCCAGTCCGCCCAGCGCCGACCGCGCGCCGCGCTATTACGTGCCCGCCTGCACCTCCGCGACCATCGCCGCCGCCGGCGTGTTTGCCCACGCGGCATACGTGTTCCGGCGCTTCCCCGCACTCGTGCCGCAGGCCGATGAGCTGCGCCGGAGGGCCGAGCGCTCATGGATCAACTTCATGCAGGCGCCCGTCCGCCAGACGCAATGCGATACCCGCACCGTGCTCAGCGGCAACGCCGACCTGTCGCTCGATGCGCAAGCTGCCGCGGCTGCCGAAGCGGCCATATATCTCTATGCGGCCACCGGCGCAGCCGGCTACCAGGACTACCTCAAGGCGCACTTCCATGACCTGCAGCCGTATCGGGACTTCGGCTGGTCGCGCTATCAGGCCGACGAAGGCGAGGCGCTGCTCTTCTACACCACCCTGCCCGGGGCCGATGCGCAACTCAAGCGCACGATACTGGCCGACAAGCGCCGCGATGTGCGCGCCAGCCGGAACGTCTACGGCTTCGATCCGCGCGCCGACCTGTACCGCGCCTACCTGGACGATGCCGCCTACCACTGGGGCAGCAACGAGCCGCGGGCGAACTACGGCAACACGAATCTCGACATCACCGCCTACCACGTGGGCATGGCCGATCCCGGCACCTACCGGCAGCGGGCGCTGGAGTTGCTGCACTACTTCCATGGCGTCAATCCGTTCGGGATCGTCTACCTGAGCAACATGTACGGCCTGGGCGCAAGCACCTCGGTCAATGAGATCTACCACGTCTGGTTCGCTCCCGGCAGCAGGTGGAGCGATGCACGGCACGCGTCCTGCGGGCCGGCGCCCGGTTATGTTCCGGGCGGACCCAATGCCAACGCGCGGCGCGACGGCGTGCCGGATCGACTGCGCCCGCCCACCGGCCAGCCGGCGCAAAAGTCCTATCGCGACTGGAATGACGATTGGCCGGAAAACTCCTGGTCCGTCACCGAGCCGGCGATCTACTACCAGTCAGCCTATGTCAGGCTGCTGTCGGCGTTCGCCGACTGACCCCGATCAGCCCGATGCGAATCCGCGCTTCGGGTCTTGGACATGCCGGCCGCCCCCGCGCTACGATGGGCGCTGTCGGCGAGGATCGCTCACGGAGGACGCGCGTGGGCAAACAACCGGAGTGCGCGCCGTGAAACCCAAGGTGACAGGTTCGCGTGGTCCGTGCCATACGGTCGCCGTGCTGGTATTGCTGGCCAGCGCCTGCGGCGGTGGCAGCGGCGCGGGCGCGGCGAGCCCGCCGGCGGCAGGCGGCACCTGCGCGCAAGGCGGCAGTTCGATGGTTTCGACGGTGCCGCCGAGCAGCAACATCTTCAACTTTGCCAACCGCAACACCATCACCGGCACGTCCTTTGGCAATTACATCGTTGCCGTGGACGACTGGAACTCGATCCCGACCACCCAGTGGATCAACAACCAGGCCTGCTGGGGCGTCACCACGACCCAGAAGTCGGAGTTCGGCACCATCGCCTTCGCCCCCAACGTCACCCGCGGCTGGATCTACAACGCCACCGCCATGAACACCCTGTCGGACCCGGGCACCCAAAACTGGACCACCAAGAGCGGCATGGGCCTGCAGCTGTCCGACCATCACCAAGGTCCACGCCCACTGGGCCATGAGCGTGCCCAGCGCCGCCTATCCGGCCTCCCGCTGGGACGCCCTGATGGACGTGTTCTTCCACACCATGCAACTGCCCCAGCAAGACGCCACCGGCTGGTACCCGCAGGTCGACCTGCAGATCATCCAGAGCCAGGTCGACTCGGGCTACTACGCCGCCATGATGGCCAGCCATCACGCCTTCAACATCACCCTGGGCGGCAACCGCTACTCGGCCGTGATCGACACCTTCGGCCCCTTCAACCAGAGCGGCGGCCACACCATCACCATGTTCTCCCGCCCCAACGCCTGGGCCGACGGCACCGGCACCTTCTGGGGTGCCACCAGCCAGACCCACGACCTGCAGGCCATCATCAATTACTGGCTGCAATCCCATCCCGTCGACGACAACGGCAACCCCATCAAGAACGGCGCCGGCACCACCGTCACCGCCCCGCTGCTCAACCCCGCCTGGTACCTCACCGCCGTCAACGGCGACTTCGAAATCGACTACGGCGACGGCCTCACCCCCTGGATCACCAACGACTTCTGGGTCGCCGTCCAGAACGAGCCCGACGGCAACTGAGGCGAGCGCGCGGGACGCGCCTGACCGGCCTCAGCCGGTGCGCGGCGCGCGCCCGGCAAAGCGGGCGCGCCGATCCGGCGTGGCCGGCGCCATTTGCTGGAGCAGTTCCAGTGCCGTGCCCAGCGTCTTCTCGATCCGGTCCAGCCGGTCGACCAGCGCCGACTGGCGTGCACTCGCAAACGCGCGGTGGGTCGCCGGGGGCCGCTCGCCCGCGCCGGCAAGCTGCGCGTCGGGCCTGATTTCATTGCGCATCTCGCCGATCGTATCGTCGAACTCGGCGTTGCCCACTGCGTGCTTTTCGCCCAGGCAGGCGCCCAGCAGCAGGCGGTCGCAAACCGCATTGATGATGCGCGGCACGCCGCGCGTCGCGGCGAACAGGCGCTCGTAGACGGATTCGTCGATGGACGGATCACCTGCCCAACCCACGTGCTGCAGGCGGTGCAGCACGTAGGCGCGCGTTTCGTGCTGGTCCATCGGTCCCAGGTGATAGGAAGCGATGATGCGCTGGCGCAACTGGATCATGTTCGGTGCGCGCAGGATCTCGCGCAGCTCGGGCTGGCCCACCAGGAAACTTTGCAGCAGGGCGCGCGTGCCGCGCTGGAAGTTGGAGAGCATGCGCAGCTCTTCCATGGCGCCGGGGGTGAGATTCTGCGCTTCGTCCACCACCAGCAGCGCACGCCGCCCCTCCTGCGCCAGGCCCAGCAAAAAGCTCTCGAACTGCGCCAGGATCTCGGCCTTGCTGCGGTTCTCGATGGGCAGGCCGAACGCGGCGGCAATCGCGTGCACGACATCGCCGGCGTCGAGCTGCGTGCTGATGAGCTGGGCGGCGACAATGCTGCGGCTGTCGACGTCCTCGAGCAGCGCCCGCACCATGGTGGTCTTGCCGGCACCGACATCGCCGGTCAGCACGATGAAGCCCTCGCACTGATAGACGCCGTATTTCAAGTACGCGAACGCCCGGGAGTGCCCCTTGCTGGCGAAAAAGAAGCTCGGATCGGGGTTGAGCTGGAAGGGCTTGCCCGTGAGCTTGTAGAACTGTTCGTACATAGATGCCGTGTCGAGCCGATGGTGGACAAGCAGCCGCCGAGCCTCGGTGGAACCCCCCGCCCGCCTGGCTATCCTAACAGAGCCCGGCACGGCATCACGGCGGCGGGCGGCCTCGCCACGTTGCACCCGCATTCGGTCTGCGGTGCCGGCCGGCGCGCCAAAAAAATCTTCCCCGGTGCGCCGGCGATCGGCACCGATCCACTAAACTCGGCCGCAGCGGAACCACCGGCGACTGCCGGCCGCAAGGCCCGACCCCGGCAGCCACGCCGCCGCGGGGCACGCGGCCATCACCAGCACCCACATCATGGCCGACGTCGACGTTTCCGTCATCATTCCCACGTTTCATCGCGAGGCGCAACTGCTCGAGGCGATCGGCAGCGCGCTGGCCCAGGACGGCGTCGCGCTCGAGGTCATCGTCGTCGACGACAGCGCCGAGAGTTCGGCCCGGGCGGCGGTGGCCACGGTGACCGACACGCGCGTGCAATACCGGCAGCACGCACCGCCCTCGGGTGGGCGCCCCGCCCGCGTGCGCAATGAGGGGGCGCGCGGCGCGCGCGGCCGCTTCCTCTATTTTCTCGACGATGACGACCTGCTCGAAGCCGGCACCCTGGCCGCCATGGTCGCCGCGCTGGACGCGGCGCCCGCCGCCGGCATGGCATTCGGCGCGATCATCCCCTTCGGCAACGACGCCGCGCGGCTGCGCGAGCACCAGCAGTATTACGAGCAGGCGCGGCGCATCGCGCGCCGCCTGCGCCGCGGCTGGCAGCTGGCCGCGTGGATGGTGTTCCGCGATGCCATCCTCGTGAACTCGGCCTGCATGGCGCGGCGCGCCGCGTTCAGCGCCGGCGGTGGCTTCGACACCGACATCCCGGTGTGCGAGGACGCCGACCTGTGGGCGCGCATGGCATTGGCCGGCGGCTTCGTCTACCTGGACCGGCCGGTGGTGCGCTACCGCACCGGCGCCGGCTCGCTGATGCACAACCTTGCCGCCGACGACGAGAAGCTGCACGTCTCCTATCGGCGCATCCAGGACAAGTTCCGCCGGTCGCAGGGCGCGCTGCGCGCGCAGGCGATGAAGATCTGGACCCGGCTGGCGCGGCGATGAGCGTTGCCGGCGCCTTTGCGCCCGCGCCGGCCGGCGCGCGCGATGCGCCCGCCGATGCGCGCGCGACCGATGCGCGCTTCTACCGGCCGGAACTCGACGGCCTGCGTTTCTTCGCCTTCCTGGCGGTCTACCTGGAGCACACCGTCGGCTTCGGCGTGAGCGGCAGCCACCGGCACCTGCCCAACTGGCTGGGCGACCTGCTCGGAGCGGCCGGGCTGGCCGGCACGTTCGGCGTCGACCTGTTCTTCGTGCTGAGCTCGTACCTCATCACCGAACTGCTGCTGCGCGAACGGGCCTTGCGCGGCGCGCTGGATGTGCCGCGCTTCTACGTCCGGCGCATGCTGCGCATCTGGCCCCTGTATTTCCTGTTCGTGTTCGCGGCCTACGCGCTGAGCTTCGTGGTGCCGGGCGAAGCGTTGAGCTGGAAGCACGTCGTCGGCTACCTCTTCTTCTTCGGCAACTGGACCTATTTCCTGGCCCCCGTCACCACGGTGGCCGGGCCGTTGTGGAGCGTGTCGCTGGAGGAACAGTTCTATCTGATCTGGCCCTGGGTGATCCGCCGGGCCAGCGCTCGCCAACTGGCAAACCTGGCGCTCGGCCTCATGGCGTTTGCGCTGCTCATGCGCCTGGCGATGGGGCTGTTGCATCCGGCCGAGGACTGGGTAAGCAAGAACTCCTTCACGCGCATCGACGGCATTGCGGTCGGGGCACTGCTCGCGGTCGGCCTGCGTGGTCGGGTGCCCAATTGGTCCGCGACTTCGCGCGCCGCACTGCTGCTGGCCTGCGTCGGCGTGCTGCTGGCAATCGCATACGGCTTCGGCCTGTTCAGGCTGCCCGTCGGCCTGCTGCCGCTGATGCTGGGCTGGCCGCTGGCCGCGCTGGCCTGCGGCGGGATCCTGCTGTCCGTGCTGGGCAGCGGCGGCGCCATGGGCGCCGTGCTGACGAGCCGGCCGCTCGTCTACCTGGGACGCATTTCGTACGGGCTGTACGTCTACCACGAACTGCTGCTGCGCCTCGCCGGCAGCCTGTTCCCGCAACACGACGCATCGACTACGCAGATGATCGGCTATTGGATGTTCGGCCTGGGGGCCACGCTGCCGGTTGCCGCGGCCTCATATCGCTGGATCGAAATGCCATTCCTGCGGCTCAAGCGCCGCCGCTTCACCGTCGTTGCGTCGCGCCCGGACTGAGCGTGCGCCCGGCCGTGGTTGCGGCAATTTGAGTTGACACTCCATTTCCCTGTCGCTACGCTTACGCTACCATATTTGCGTTACCCTACGGATCCATCACGAATTCCCGTCCGCCAAGACTGCGGCCCAGCCCTCGCATGCGGCTGGAATCCGCACCATTGCCCCTGCCGCAACAGGATTTCGCCGTGCACGCGCAGATTGCCGCGGTGCCGGGGCCGCCTTGCCCGGGCACGCCCGCACAAACGCATCCCGAAGGCCGCATCGTGACGCAGGCACGCGCCGTTACCCCCGCCGCGTGCGAATTCCGCGCCTATCAGGGCATCGGCGGCCTGGCGCAGCTTGCGCCGGCCTGGACCGCGCTGGCCGAAAGCCTGCCGAACGCGCGCTTCATGCATTTCCCGCAGTGGTACCGCGCCTACCTGGCCTCGCAGCGCTCGGATCCGGACCGCACCTGGTTCATCGCCGCGCTGCGCCCGGCGCCCTCCGGCGTGCCGGATGCCAACACCGGCGCGGATGCGCCGGACCGGCTGCTCGCCGTCTTCCCGCTGCAATTCCAGAGTTACGGCGCCGGCTCGCTCGCAGCCACGCCTGCTCGGAACCATCGACGACGACGAACTGCAGTCGTCCGATTTCATCTTTGCGCCGGTGCCGGAAACAGGCGGCCTGCTGTCTGGCACTGACGCGCTGGCTGCGCCGGCAGTCGCTGCTGCATTGGGACGAGCTGCGACTGCGCAAGGTCGTCGAGGACGCCGCCATCGCCCATGCCGCACGCGCCGCCATGCCGTGGGGCACCGTGGCGCTGCACTACGACGGCAGCGCGTATTTCGACACCAGCGGCGGGTACGAGCGGGCCACTGCGGGCATGTCGGGAACGTTCAAGCGCAACCTGCGGCGCCTGGCGCGCCGGGCCGAGGAGACGGCGCCATTGCGGTTCGAGTCGCGGCGCCAGCACGACGAACTGGAGCAGGCCTTCGACGTCTTCATCGCGATCGAGGCCTCGGGCTGGAAGGGTACGGCCGCCTCGGCGATCCGCTGCCAGCCGGCGATGCTGGCCTTCTACCGGGAACTGGTGCGCGAATTCGGCGCGCGCAATGCGTGCGTCATCAACCTGCTCTGGCACGGCGACCAGCCGGTCGCAGGGCAATTCTGCCTGCAGATCGGCCGGACACTCGCCATCCTGAAGATCGGCTTCAGCGATGCCCATGGCGGCTTTGCCCCCGGCAACCTGCTGGTGGAGCGCACCATCCGCGAGGCCTGCGACGACGCAGGCATCGACACGCTCAGCCTGGTCAACGAACCGCCCTGGGCACGGGTGTTCAAGCCGCTGACCAAGGGTGTCTGGTCGTATTACGCGCCGAACTGGAATGTGCGCGGACTGCTCGTGCACCTGGCGCTGCTGGCCAAGCGGCGCGTGGAAGGTCGTCGCGATGCGGTCACGGCGCGCAGGGAGGCCGCGGCGGCGCAGGAGCGCCCTCTCCCCGGCCCGCCTCCCGCAGGTCGAGGGCGGTAATTAGCGGGCAGCGCGTTCCTTGCGCCGCCAGCCGTCGCGGCGCTGCGCCTGCGCCTGCGGCGGCGGCGCGACCGCGCGCGGCCGCGCACCGCGTCCATGGGCCAGCGCCTCGACCCGCTCCAGCATGACCTGCGCCTGGCGTTCGAGGCGATCCAATCGCGCGGAAAGCGCCGATCGCGAGATGGCCGCCGGGCCGCGCGCCGGAGCCGTTACGCGCGGCGGTGCATCGGCGGCACCGGTCAGGGCGTCCTCGCCAAGCTCGTCGCGCAGCTCGGCGGCCGTTGCCTCGACCGCACCCGGCGTAATGCGGTGCGCCTTGTCCAGGTAGGCACCCAGCAGCAGGCGGTTGCACAGCGAATTGATGCGCCGGGGTATGCCGTCGGTGGCGGCATACAGCGGCAGGTACGACGCCGCGTGCAGGCGCGGATCGCCGCTCCAGCCGGCCTGGTGCAGGCGGTGTTCGACGTACGCGCGGATCTCGGACTCGTCGAGTCGTCCCAGGTTGAAGAATTCGATTTCCGGCAGGCCCGTGCGCTTGGTCACCGCCTGCTCGATGCGCTCGCGCAGCTCCGGCTGCCCGACAAGTGCGCAATGGAAATGAACGCCCCGCTGCTCGCGCGCCAGGATGGCCAGGGTAAACAGCTCGTTGAGCGCCCCGGCCGTCAGGTTTTGCGCTTCATCCACCAGCAGCAGCAGGTGCCGCCCGTCCGCGCCCAGCCGCGCGAGATGGGATTCGAGCCCCGCCAGGCGCTGGCGCGCCGATCGCGGCGCCAGCGGTTCGGCCGGCGGCGACGGCACGTGGCAGGCCAGCTCCAGCGTGCGCAGAAAGTTCTCGGCATCCAGCTGGGCGCTTACGATCCGCACCAGCGCCGTGCGCCGCGGGTTCAGTTCGCCCACCAACATCTGCATCAGGCTCGTCTTGCCGGCGCCGACCTCTCCGGTGACCACGACGAAGCCGTTGGCGCGATCCAGGCTGCGCTTGAGCTCGCGGTACAGGTCCTGATGGCCCTTGCTCCAGTAGAAGAAGCGCGGGTCGGCGCTGAACTGGAACGGGTTGCAGGCCAGGCCGAAGAAACTCTCGTACATGCCCTCAGGCCAGGAAGATGGCGTACAGCAGCGCGACGATCAGCACGTACTTGGCGCCGTTGAACAGCGGCTTGTTCCATTGCTTGAGGCGCTTGAGCTGCTCCTTGAGCAGGCCGATCGGCTTGTAGGCGCGATTGATCCAGCCGATGTCCTCGGCGTCGTCGTTCTGGGTGGCGGCCGCACGCAGGAAGATCCGCTCGAACAGCCGGTTGAGCGCCCGCACCGGCGCACCGTGCAGCGGGCGCTCGATGTCGCAGAACAGGATGAGCCGCGTCTGGTCGGTGCGGTTCTCGGCGTAGTGCAGGTAGGTCTCGTCGAACATCACGTCCTGGCCGTCGCGCCACGCGTAGCGCTCGCCGTCGACGACGATGTAGCAGTCGTCGCTGTTGGGCGTGATGATCCCCAGGTGGTAGCGCAGCGAGGCCGCGCTGGGATCGCGGTGCTCGTTCAGGCGCGCCCCCGGCGGCAGCAGGGCGAACATCGCCGCGTTGATCGACGGCACGCTCTGCAGCAGCGCCACCGTCTTCGGGCACAGCGCGAGCGCCGATGGCGGGGGGCGTCGTACCACTTGAGGTAGAAGCGGCGCCAGCCGCGCTGGAAGAACGAGTTGAAGCCGATGTCGACGTGGTCGCTGGCCGCCTTCAGGCCGCCGCCGCCCATGAGGACGACGGCCTCGTCGCGGATCGTCTGCCAGTTGTCGCGCAGCGTCGCCAGCTCGGGGAAATCCTTCAGGTCGAGAAACGGGCGCGTCGGTACCGCCGAGAAGGCGTACAGCAGCACGTTGTAGGGCGCCATCAGGGTGGAATGATTGCCGATCTGGCGCAGCAGCGGCAGGCGGGCGCGGCCGCGAAAATGCATGTACAGCGTGGAGCTCAGGAAGACATAGAGCACCAGGAACTTGGGCGCCAGGAAATTGATGCTCATGGGTGGTCCTGATGGCCGGCGCGCCGGCAGTTGGGCTTGCTCGTGGTCACGAATGCCGATTCTACGGCGCACGCGGGTCGCGCGCTTTTGCGGTGCGGCGGCGGGCCTCTGGCAGAATCGGGGCTGCTCCCGCGGGCAACCGCGCCTTCATCCGATTTCCCGGTACCGCCGGCCAGGCCAATCATGACCCTAATCCAAGTGCTCGTCCTGGCCATCGTGCAGGGCTTTTGCGAACTGCTGCCGGTCTCCAGTTCGGCCCACGTGATCATGGCCGAGAAGCTGATGGGACTGGATCCGACGACGCCCAGCATGACGCTGCTGCTGGTGGCGCTGCACACCGGCACGATGTTCGCGGTGATCGTGTACTTCTGGCGCGACTGGCGCGCGACCTACTTCTCCTCGGGCGCGGCGTTCCGCCGCAATGCCGGCGCCATCGTGCTGGCGACCGCCGCCACCGGCATCGTCGGCCTGGCGCTGCTCAAGGTGCTGCCGCTGGCGCTGGGCCTGGACCGGCAGACCTTCGAGGTCGAGCAGTTGTTCGGCAATCCGCGGCTGATCGCCGGCGCATTGGCCGCGGCCGGACTGCTGATCGCCGGCGCCGGGCTGCTGACCCGGTCACGGTCCGGCGGCGCCGGCATCGGCGCGCGCGCGGCCGTCGGGATCGGCGTGGTCCAGGGTCTGTGCCTGCCGTTTCGCGGCTTCTCGCGCTCGGGGGCGACGATCTCGACCGGCCTGCTGCTGGGAATCTCGCGCGACAAGGCCGAGCAGTTCAGCTTCGCGCTGGCCGTCGTGCTCACGCCCGCGGTGATCGTCAAGGAGCTGCACCGCTTCATCAAGGCCGAGGCCGGCGGCGTGGACGCGGCCGCCCTGATGCATCTGGCATGGCCCAGCCTGGCCGGCATGGGCCTGAGCTTCCTGGCCGGCCTGGTGGCGCTGCGCTGGCTGTCGCGCTGGCTCGAACACGGCCGCTGGCACTATTTCGGTTTTTATTGCCTGGCGGCGGCGGCCCTCGTCCTGGCCGTGCTGCGCTAAATGCGGGTAGCGGGCACCGCCGCCGCGTGTCGCCAAGCGCCGCCACCAGCGCCATGACCTCGAGCGACGCCACGCCGCCCGACACGCCCCGGGCCCCGCCCGGCGCGCCGGGCGGCACCGCATCCGCGGCAGCGGCGCCAGCGGCGGCGGGCCCGGCCGCGCGCCACATTCGCTCCTTTGCCATGCGCCGCGGCCACGTTACCGCGGCCCAGCAGCGTGCCTATGACGAACTGGCACCGGCGCTGCGCATCGCGTATGGCGAGGCGCTGCTCGATCCGGCGGCCATCTTCGGCCGCCGCGCGCCACTGGTGCTGGAAATCGGCTTCGGCATGGGGGAGACCACCGCGCGCATCGCCGCCGAACATCCGGAGGTCGACTTCCTCGGCGTGGAGGTCTTCATGGCCGGCATCGGCGCGCTGGCGCGCCGCGTGCACGACGCCGGCTTGCGCAACCTGCGCATCATCGAGCACGATGCCGTCGAGGTGGTGCGCACGATGATCGCCCCCGAAAGCCTGGACGGCGTGCACGTGTACTTTCCGGACCCCTGGCCCAAGGCCCGGCATCACAAGCGCCGCCTGGTGGCCCAGCCCTTCATCGGCGAACTGGCGCGCCGGCTGCGTCCGGGCGGCACCCTGCACTGCGCCACCGACTGGCAGAACTATGCCGAGCAGATGCTGGCGGTGCTGTCGGCCGAGCCGCTGCTGCGCAACCGGCACGCCGGCTACGCGCCGGCCGCGCGCAGCCCGTGGTGCGAACGCCCGCAAACCAAGTTCCACGCCCGCGGCGAGCGCCTCGGTCACGGGGTGTGGGACCTGGTGTTCGAGCGGCGCTGAACGGCGGTTGGCGATGACCCTCACCCCGGCCCTCTCCCGGAGGGGCGGAGGCGGGGTTTCGCGAAGCACCGCTTCGCGCCGCCGCAGCGACCGCGCCTTGCAAGGCGCGGGCTCGTTCGGATGACGCACGCCCTCACCCCGGCCCTCTCCCGGAGGGAGAGGGTGAAAAGCTCCAGCGCTCGCGCGCCAGGCAGGGTGAAAAGCCCCCCGCGCCAGCGGGAGAGGGGGAAAAACTCCCCTCGCCCGCGCCAGCGGGAGAGGGGCCGGGGGTGAGGGCGCGGTACCCCGCCCCGGACGCACCTTGTATCCTTGCGGCAGACGCTGCCCCGCACATGCTGCCGCCAACCCTCTCTTTACCCCGCCGGCAATGATCCACATCGACTGGATCCTGGTGATCGTGGTCGGCTGGCTGGTGCTGGGCTGCGCCGCGCTGGCGGCGCTGCGCGCGACGGTGATCGTGGCGCGCTGGATCTTTCCGCTGGGCGCGGCGCTGGGCGCGGCCCTGGCGGCAGTGGCGCTGGATGCGGCCTTTGGCACGCCGGAGGTCGCGCAGCTGATCATCGGCCTGCCCGGCCTGCCCATGCACCTGCGCCTGGACGCGCTATCGGCCTTCTTTCTCGTGGTCATCGGCGCCGGAGCCTGCGGCATCTCGCTTTTCAGCGCGGGGTATTTCCGCAGCGCCGAGGGCACCCCGCCCGGGCTGCTGGGGTTCGAATACCACGTCTTCCTGACCGCGATGGTGCTGGTGGTGCTGGCCGACGACGCCTACACGTTCATGGTGATGTGGGAATCGATGGCGCTGGCGTCCTACTTCCTGGTGACGGCCAACCACCGCGTGGCCAGCGTGCGCCAGGCCGGCTATCTCTACCTGCTGGTGGCGCACGTCGGCGCCATCGCCATCCTGCTGTGCTTCGGCGTGCTGCAGGCCAACAGCGGCGACTACACCTTCGCCAACCTGCGCGCGCTGCACCTCGATCCCGCCTGGTCGTCCATCGCCTTTGCGCTGGCCGTGTTCGGCTTCGGCGCCAAGGCCGGCCTGGTGCCGCTGCACGTCTGGCTGCCCGAGGCGCATCCGGCCGCGCCGTCGCCGGTATCGGCGCTGATGAGCGCCGTCATGCTCAAGACGGCGATCTACGGCCTGCTGCGCGTGTGCCTCGACCTGCTGCACGGCGGCCTGTGGTGGTGGGGCGTGGTGCTGCTGGCGCTGGGGCTGGCAAGCGCGCTGCTGGGCGTGGTCTTCAGCACCGCGCAGACGGAAATGAAGCGCCTGCTGGCCTACTCCTCGATCGAGAACATCGGCCTCATCGTGACGGGCATCGGCCTGGCCCTGACGTTCCACGCCTACGGCATGACGCCGCTGGCGGCCCTGGCGCTGAGCGCGGCGCTGGTGCACGTGCTGGCGCACGCCTGCTTCAAGAGCCTGCTGTTCCTGGGCACCGGTGCGGTGCTGCACGCCACCGGCGAACGCAATCTGGGCAAGCTGGGCGGGCTGATCCGCACCATGCCCTGGGTGGCCTGGCTGGTGCTGGTCGGCGCGCTGGCCGGCGCCGGCCTGCCGCCGCTGGCGGGGTTCGTCGCCGAGTGGCTGCTGCTGCAGAGCTTCCTGTTCACCACCGCGCTGCCCAGCACGTTCCTGGACATGCTGATACCGCTGGTCGCCGCCGCCGTGGCGCTGGTGATGGCGCTGGCCGGTTACGCGATGGTGAAGTTCTATGGCGTGGTCTTCCTGGGCAATCCGCGCGAGCAAAAGCTGCTGCACGCGCATGACGCCACCGGCTGGGAGCGCGCCGGGCTGGCCTGGTTCGCGCTGGCCACGGTGGCGCTGGGGCTGTTCCCGGCGCTGCTGATCGACCTGGTCGATCCGGTGACCCGCGTCCTGGTCGGCGGCGGCCTGGCCGCCCAGGTGCACGCCAACGGCTGGCTGCTGTTCGCCCCCAGCGGTCCGGCGCGCGCCAGCTACAGCGCCCTGGTCTTCCTGGGCGGGGTCGGCACCGCCACGGTGCTGGGCCTGCTGATCGGCCGCGGCCTGTATCGCGGCACGCTGCGCCGCTCGGCGCCGTGGGCCTGCGGCCTGGGCCAGGCGCCATTGGGCCAGGACCCGGCCGGCCGCCCGGACGACGCCGGCGCCGCCGGCACCTGGGCGCGCACCCTGGCCCGCACCCAGGACACGGCCGAGGGCTTCGGCCAGCCGATCCGGCAGATCTTCGAACCGTTCTTCCACACGATCCGCTCGCTGCCGGCGCCGGGAGATGCGCGGCCGTACTACCGGGTCGTCATCGAGGATCGCATCTGGCTGGGCGCCTACCTGCCGATCGCGCGGCTGGTGGACCGGGTGGCGCGCATCGTCGGGCGCCTGCAGCAGGGGCGCATTTCCATCTACCTGCTGTACAGCTTCCTCACGCTGATCGTGATGCTGCTGCTGGTGCGCCGATGAACCGCGCCGGCCTGGTGGCGCAACTGCTGGAGATCGTCCTGGCGCTGGCGGCGGCGCCGCTGCTGCTGGGCTGGGTCGACCAGTGGCGCGCGCGGCTGCAGAACCGCACGGCGCCGCCGCTGACCCAGCCCTACCGCGTGCTGCACAAGCTGTTCCACAAGGAATCGGTGGTGGCCGAATCGGCATCCACGCTGTTCCGCATGGCGCCCTACGTCAAGTTCGGCTGCATGACGCTGGCCTGCGCCATCATCCCGACCCTGTCCACCGACCTGCCGCTGGCCACCGCCGCCGACGCCATCGCGCTGGTCGGCCTGTTCGCGCTGGCGCGCACCTTCCTGGCGCTGGCCGCCATGGACATCGGCACGGCCTTCGGCACCATGGGCGCGCGCCGCGACATGCTGGTGGGGTTCCTGGCCGAACCGGCGCTGCTCATGACCCTGTTCTGCGCCTCGCTCATCACGCAGTCGACATCGCTGGCCAACATGGTCGAGGCGATGGCCGAGCGCCCGTTCGCGCTCGAGCCCAGCCTGGCCTTCGCCGGCATCGCGTTCACCATCGTGTCGCTGGCCGAGAACACGCGCATCCCGGTCGACAATCCGGCCACGCACCTGGAACTGACGATGATCCACGAGGCGATGGTGCTGGAGTATTCGGCGCGCCACCTGGCCATGCTGGAATGGGCCGCGGCGCTCAAGCTGTTCGCCTACTCGTGCATCGGCCTGGCGCTGTTCTTTCCCTGGGGCATCGCCCGGACGGCCGTGCCCGCCGACCTGGCGCTGGCGGCCGCGGCGCTGACGCTGAAGCTGGCCGTGGGCGGCATGGCGCTGGCGCTGATCGAGACGCTGAGCGCCAAGATGCGCATCTTCCGCGTGCCCGAATTCCTCGCCACCGCGTTCCTGCTGGCCGTCATCGGGCTGCTGGTGCACCAGTTGCTGGGGGCCTGAGCATGGCGACGCTGCTGGGGCAGAGCATCAACCTGTACGCGGCGATACTGCTGATCGTCTCCTTCGCGATGATCTCGCAGCGGCGCATCCTGAGCCTGGTGCACCTGTACACGACCCAGGGCGTGATGCTGGTGCTGGCCACGCTCACCGTGGCCTACCTGACGCACCGGCCCGAGCTCTACGTGTCGGCGGCGCTCACCTTCGCGCTCAAGGTGATCGCGATCCCGATCGGACTGCACCGGGTCATCCAGCGGCTGAACGTGCGCTGGGACGTCGAACCGCTGATCAACATTCCGACGACGATGCTCATCGGCATCATCCTGGTGGTGTTCGCGTTCAACCTGGCGCTGCCGGTATCGCGGCTGTCGGCCTCGATCGCCCGCGCCACGCTGGGCATCGCGCTGGCCTGCGTGCTGCTGTCCTTCATGATGATGATCGTGCGCGCCAAGGCCGTGCCGCAGGTGATCGGCTTCCTGGCGATGGAGAACGGCCTGTTCTTCGCCGCGACCTCGGCCACCAACGGCATGCCGATGATCGTCGAACTGGGAATCGCCCTGGACGTGCTGGTCGGCGTGCTCATCCTGGGCGTCTTCATGTTCCAGATCCGCGAGCAGTTCGATTCGCTGGACATCCGCCACCTCGAACAGTTGCGCGACGACGGCGGGGCGGCGGCGCATTCCCTCGCTCCGGCCTTGCCGCCGGGGGAGAAGGGCGAGCTGTGAACGGCCGGCGCCGACCCTCACCCCCGGCCCCTCTCCCGCTGACGCGGGCGAGGGGGGAAGCCCATCCTCTCCCCCCGGCAGAGGGCATCGCTCTTCACCCTCTCCCTCCGGCAGAGGGCATCGTTCTTCACCCTCTGCCTCCGGCAGAGGGCATCGCTCTTCACCCTCTACCTCCGGCAGAGGGCATCGTTCTTCACCCTCTACCTCCGGCAGAGGGCATCGCTCTTCACCCTCTCCCTCCGGGAGAGGGCCGGGGTGAGGGCTCGCCGCCATCCGAACGAGCCCGCGCCTTGCAAGGCGCGGTCGCTGCGGCGGCGCGAAGCGGTGCTTCGCGAAACCCCGCCTGCGCCCCTCCGGGAGAGGGCCGGGGTGAGGGCCCCGGCAGGGTCCGCAAATGACCACCGGATCCCTCGCCCTGCTGCTCCTGCTGATGCTGCCGCTGGCCGGCGGCCTGGTGCTCGCGCTTACCGGGCATCGCGACAACGGCCCGGAGATCAATGTGGCGTTCAGCGCCGCGACGCTGGCGGCCGCCTGCTGGCTGACGGTCGCCGTGCTGCTGGGCGCACCGGTGCTGGCCTGGGGCGAGCGTTTCTTCATCGATCCGCTCAATGTCTTCCTGGTGGCGCTCACCGCGCTGGTGGGCTGCACCACGGCCCTGTTCTCGCGCCCCTACATGCGCGTCGAACGCGCGCGCGGCGCCATGACCGGGCCGCGCATGCGCCTGTTCCACAGCATGTACCAGTTGTTCATCGCGATGATGCTGATGGCCCTCACCACCAACAACCTGGGCGTGCTCTGGGTGGCGATGGAGGCGGCCACGCTGACCACCGTGCTGCTGGTCTCGGTGTATCGCACGCCCGCCAGCCTGGAGGCGGCCTGGAAATATTTCATCCTGTGCGGCGTCGGCATCGCCCAGGCGCTGTTCGGCACCATTTTGCTGTACCTGGCGGCCGACCGCATCATCGGCGGCGGCGAAGGCGCGCTGCTGTGGACCCACCTGGCCGCGGTTCGCACCCAGCTCGAACCCAACATCATGGCGCTGGCCTTCGTGTTCCTGCTGCTGGGCTACGGCACCAAGGTGGGCCTGGTGCCGGTGCACAACTGGCTGCCCGACGCACACGCCGAAGGCCCGACGCCCATCTCCGCCGTACTCTCGGGCCTGCTGCTCAACGTCGCGCTCTATGCCATCCTGCGCTGCAAGGTGCTGGCCGACGGCGCCTGGCCAACGGCCTGCCGGGCCGCAGCATGATCGGCTTCGGCATCCTGTCGGTGGTGGTCGCGGCGTTCTTCCTGCGCCGCCAGCGCGACGTCAAGCGCATGTTCGCCTATTCGTCGATCGAGCACATGGGACTGATGACCTTCGCCTTCGGCCTGGGCGGGCCGATCGCCAATTTCGCCGGACTGCTGCACATGACCGTGCATTCGCTCACCAAGTCGGCCATCTTCTTCGCGGTGGGCCACGCGACGCAGCGCGCCGGCTCGCAGATCATGGACGACATCCGCGGCCTGCTGCAGGCCAGTCCGACGCTGGGCTGGGGCCTGGTGCTGGGCGCGCTGGCGATCCTCGGGATGCCGCCGTTCGGCGTGTTCGCCAGCGAATTCCTGATCCTCACCAGCGCGATGCGCCAGCTGCCGTGGGCCACGCCCGTGCTGCTGCTGGCGCTGGCCGTGGCTTTCGCGGCGGTGTTCGCGCGCGTGCAGGCGATGGTCTTCGGCGATTCGAACCTGCGCCCCGCCGGCCCGCAGGTGCAGCGCCCGGCGCTGCTGCCGGTGTTCGTGCACCTGGGGCTGACGCTCATGCTCGGCCTGTACGTGCCGCCTTTTCTCGAGCGCTGGTACCACCAGGCGGCGACCTTGATCGGCGGCTGGATGACCCTGCCAAGCGACATCGCCGCGGACGCGCCAACGGCACGGCCTGCCGGGCCTGGAGGGCAGCTTCACGCGGCTGCCGGGGCCCCTGCCGGTCTATCGCGCCGGCGTCGCCTCGGCGCAATGGCGCGCGGCGCCCAGCATCGTGCGCAGCCTCGGGGGCCGCCTCGTGGCCCTCTGGGGCAGCGATCGGCGCAACCTCGAGGGCGGTCATCGCATCGCGCCGCCTACGCGGTCGCGGGCGCGCTGTTCTGGCTCGACCTGGCCGTGGCGGCGCCGGCCGGCGCGCCGGCATCCGAGCGCCCGCGGTATCCGGACCTGTCGTCGGTCTTTCGCGTCGGCGGCGCGCATGCAGCGCGCCGTGGCCGACCTCAGCGGCCTGGAGGCCGCCGCGACCGCAGGGCACGCTCGACGGCCGGCCCTGGTTGCGCCACGCCTGCTGGCCGGCCGACTACTACCCGCTGCGGCGCGAGCCGAGCGGCGCGCGAGCGCTTCGCCGGCGCCGACGAGTCCTATGACTTCGTCACGGTCGAGGGCGACGGCGTGCACGAGATCGCCGTCGGGCCCGGTGCACGCCGGCATCATCGAACCCGGGCATTTTCGCTTCTCGGTGGTCGGCGAGAAGGTCCTGCGCCTCGAGGAACGGCTGGGCTATACGCACAAGGGCATCGAGAAGCGGTTCGAGGGCCAGTCGCTGGCGGCGGCCGCGCGCCTGGCGGCGCGCGTCAGCGGCGACAGCACCGTCGCCTTCGGCTGGGCCTATTGCGCCGCCGCCGAGGCGGCCAGCGCCACGGCCATACCGGAGCGCGCGCAATGGCTGCGCGCGCTGGCGCTCGAGCGCGAGCGCGTCGCCAACCACCTGGGCGACCTGGGCGCGCTGGGCAACGACGCCGGCTTTGCCTTCGGGCTGGCGCAGTTCTCGCGCCTGCGCGAGGACTGGCTGCGGCGCAGCCGCGAGTGCTTCGGCCACCGCCTGCTGATGGACTGGATCGTGCCCGGCGGCGTGCGCCGCCGACCTGGACGCGGCGCAACTGCGCTCGCTCGCAGCCGACGCGGAGGCGCTCGACCTCGAAGTGCAGCGCGCTGGGGCCGATCTACGACGGCCACGCCGGCCTGCAGGACCGCTTCGCCGGCGCGGGCCGCCTGGACGGCGCGCAGGCGCGCGCGCTCGAACCTCACCGGCATGGCCGCGCGCGCCAGCGGCACCGGCAGCGATCTGCGCGCGCTGGCGGGCGCCCAGCCGTACACGGCGCTGCAGTTCCGCCCGGCGGGCGCCGCCGCCGGCGACGTGGCCGCGCGCGTGGCGCTGCGTTTTGCCGAGATCGGCGAATCGTTGCGCCTGATCCGCGCCATCGCCCGGCAACTGCCGCCGGGCGCGACGTGCCTGCCGCTGGCGCCGGCGCCGGCGCAGGCCGGCGGCGGCGGCTGGATCGAAGGCTGGCGCGGCGAAGTGCTGGTGGCGCTCGACCTGGATGCGCGCGGGCTGATACTGCGTGCGCACTGCCACGATCCGTCATGGCAGAACTGGCCGGCGCTGGAGCATGCGGTGATCGGCAACATCGTTCCGGATTTCCCGCTGATCAACAAGTCGTTCAACCTCAGTTACTCGGGACAGGATCTCTGATGCCCTGGCAGATCCTGCGCCAGATCGCCCGCGTCGGCCTGATCACCGAGGCGCCGCCGCCGCTGCCCGCGCCCGATCCGGCGGCGCAGGCGCTGCAGCGCGAGATCGGCGCGCTGCTGGGCCGCGCCCTGGCCATCCGTGCCGTCGACGCCGGTTCGTGCAACGGCTGCGAGCTCGAGATCCACGCGCTCAACAATCCGTACTACAACCTCGAAGGCATCGGCATACGCTTCGTCGCCAGCCCGCGCCACGCCGACCTGCTGCTGGTGACCGGTCCGGTGGCCGCGCACATGGAGGCGGCGCTGCGCCGCACGTACGAGGCGATGCCGGCACCCAAGCGCGTGGTGGCGGTGGGCGAATGCGGCTGCAATGGCGGCGTGTTCGGGGAAAGCTATGCCAGCCGCGGGCGGGTCGCCAACGTCCTGCCGGTCGATGCCGAGGTCCCCGGCTGCCCGCCGAGCCCGCTCGACATCCTGCGCGGCATTCGCCAGGCGCTGCGCTAGCGCCGCTGGCAAAGCGTCGCTGCGGGGGTGCGCATTTGGGCCTAAGATTTCGCCTTCGCCACCCGCAGTCGCCCACCGGTGCCACGCCCATGCTGCCCAAGAACATCGCCCTGGTCGACGACGACCTCGAATACACCGAGTACCTGTCGCAGCATCTGCGCGAACAGGGCGTCGAGGTCAGGGTCTTCGCCGACAGCAACGACCTGCTGGCGCACACCGACGCCTACGGTTTCGACTTCTACGTCGTCGACCTGATGCTCCCGGGCATCGATGGCGTCGACCTGATCAAGGTGCTGCGCCGGCGCAGCGACGTCGGCGTGCTGGTCGCCTCGGGGCGCCTGGCCCCCGACGTCTTCGAGCAGGTGATCGGCGCCGGCGCCGACATGTACCTGGCCAAGCCGGTGCAGTTCGAACAGGTGACGCTGGCCATCAAGGCCGTGCAGCGGCGCATCGCCACCTCGCACCCGGCCAACGTCGCCTGGCGGCTGGACCGCCGCGCCGCGCAGCTGGTGGCGCCGGACGGCGCGCGCGTCGACCTGAGCGAGACCGATCTCATCCTGATCGAATGCTTCCTGGAGGCCGACGGCGAAGTGGTCAGCCGCGAGGCGCTGCATCAGCGGCTGGGGCGCTCGAGCGGCGACAGCGCCGCCGACGGGCTCAATGCGATGATCTACCGGCTGCGCCGGCGCATCGAGCGGGCCACGCCCAGCATCGTCCCGCTGCAGTCGCGCTCGCGCGTGGGTTACGTGTTTCGCGGGCCGCTCAAGGCCATTTGAGGCCGGGGTGAGGGCCGCTACGCATCGGCCGCCTGCGCGATGATCAAGCGCAGCGTCGCGCCCGCGGCCGAATTGCGGTGCAGCTCGACACGGCCGTTGTGCAGTTCCATCACCCGCCGCACGATGTACAGCCCCAGGCCGTTGCCGCCCATCGCGCCGGCATTGCGCCCGCGCGAGCCGCGTTCGAACAGGTGGGCCTGCACATCGGGCTCCACGCCCGGCCCCTGATCGATGACGTCGACGATCAGCGCGAGCGGGTCGTCGGAATCGGAGACGCGCACCGTTACCGGCGCCCCGGCGGGGCTGTACTTGAGCGCATTGGACAGCAGGTTGCGCAGCGCCAGGCGCATCAGGCTCACGTCCATCGATGCGGTGCGCGTGGTCGTCGCCCGCTCGACGCGGATGCGGTCGCGCTCGGCCGCCGGCATGTCGGTGATCGCCACCGCCAGCAGCGTGTCGACATCGCTGTCGGTGCGCCCCAGCGGTTCGGGGCGGGCCACGAGCGCGGCCACGGCCAGGGTGTTGTCCACCCGCGCCATGACCTCGCCGATGACCGTCAGCGCGCGGTGCATGCGCTGCGCCGCCGAGCCCGCGCCGACGTCGCGCAGCGCGGCGGCGGCGCTTTGCAGCGCGGCCGAGGCGTTGTTGAGCGGCTGGCGCACCTCGTGGGCCAGCACGTCGAGCATCTCGCTGCGTTCGCGCAGCAGCGCCTGCAGCCGCACCGCCTGCTGTTCGAACTGCGTGCGCTGCTCGCGTTCGCGCGCCAGGGCCGCCTCGGTCTGCTTGAGCCGGGTGATCTCGGTGACCTGGACCAGGAACCCGCGCACCGCGCCGTCGACCACGTCGGGTATGTACCAGGCCAGCGCATTGCGGCGCGCACCGCCGGGGCCGGGCACCACGCGCTCGAAGTTCTGCTCGTGCCCCTGCAGGACCCCGCGGATGTACGGTTCGTTGAGGGCGAACAGCTCGGCGCCGAGCAGGTCGCGCAGCGCGGTGCCGACGAGCGCGTCGGGCGAGACGCCGAACCAGGTCTCGTAGGCGCGGTTGGCGAAGCGGCAGCGCAGGTCGCGATCCCAGTACGCGACCATCGACGGAATGCGATCGATCAGGAAGCGCAGTTCGGCGGGCGCGGTCATGGCGCGATAGTAGCGGCGGGGCCCGGCCGCGGCCAGCGCGGCGCCCGGGGTGCCCGGGCGGCGCCGGGCGCGGGCACTAGAACAGCTCGAGTTCGGCGCTGCCCGACTGCTTGACGGCCAGTCGGCCCTCGCGCACCAGCGCCTCGTAGCACACGCTGGCGTTGCGCCCGTGCTCCTTGGCGTAGTACAGCGCGCTATCGGCACGGTCGACGGCGGACGCCGGAATGTCGTCGGCGCGCACGCGCGTGTAGCCGATGCTGACCGTGAGCTGGCCGACCTGGGGGAAAGGGTGGGTGCCGATCACCGAATGGAAGCGCTGGAAGGCGATGCCGGCGCCCTCCTCGCTGGCGCCGTCGACGATCACGACGAATTCCTCGCCGCCGAAGCGATAGATGAGCTCGGTGCTGCGGAAGGAGTCGAACATCAGGCGCGCCACCAGCAGCAGCACCTCGTCGCCGAACAGGTGGCCGAAGGTATCGTTGATGGTCTTGAAGCGGTCGATGTCGATCACCCCGAGCCAGCTGCCGGGCGCACCGCTGTCGGACGGCGCGCTGGCGACGATGGCGCCGCGGCGCTTGGCAAAGGTGGTCTCGAAGGTGCGCCGGTTGAGCAGGCCGGTAAGCGTGTCGCGCTCGCCGTAATCGAGCGCACTCAGGTGATTGCGCAGGATCCGCAGCACGCCGTGCACCAGGTTGGCGTCATGCGGCCGGATGGCCGCGCGCTTGCCCGAGAACTCGACCTCGATCAGCCCGATCAGGCCGCGGTTGCCCATCAGCGGAAAGACGCTGTCGAAGCGCTCGCCGCCCTCGCCGTCGGGCAGGTAGTGGACCGCGTCGGCCATCAGCGCGCATTCGTGCCAGTGGGGACGCTCGGTGAGCAGCGGCAACAGCGCCGGATCGGCCGGCGCGCCGCCGTCGCGCAGGCCGTCGCCGTCGATCGCCACGCGCAACTGCACGCGATGGCGGCCCTCCTCGCCGATCACCCGGTAGACCTTGACGCAATCCGGGTGCACATGCTCGAACAGCATGCGCGCCACGGCGCGATCGAGTTCATCGCGGTCGCGGTGCGAAGTCGCCAGCGCTACGGCATCGATGAGGTTGGGCTTCACGGTGCGGTCATGGGCAATAGCGGCAATCGGGAACGGAGTTGACCATCCCGCATCGTAGGCGCGCGAATCGCCTTCGATTCCGGGAAATAATGCTGTTTTTGCAGGGCAACGCGCCGGCGGGTATCAGAAAATTCCGCGCATTCAATAAGTTGCGGTAGGAAATTGACCGGATATTGCGACGCAACAAGAAGCGTCGATCACTTCTTCTCATATGAATAATATCTCATATGAACCCTCGCCCCGACGTTTTCCCCTCGGCAGCAGCCGATGTTGTGCCCACGCCGCACTAAAGCGTGATGCCCAGGTCAGCGGCCAGGCGCACCAGCTTGGTGCGCAGATCGGCCACCTCGGCGCTGAGGGCCGCCTGCTGCTGGCGCAGCGCCACCAGATCGCTCAGCGCCAGGTCGACCGGTGCCTCGGCAGTCGCCGGTTCGGCCCGGCGCGTCTCGACCGGGCCACCCAGCAGATGCGCCCAGCGCGCCTCTCGCTCACCGGCGGCACGCGCCAGGCGCAAGACCAGCGGGCCGCCGGCAGCGTCGGGCCGGTTGGCCAGTTCCTCCAGAAACGCCTCGACCGACGACACGTCGGCAAACTTGTGCATGCGCTCGGTGCCGGTGCGCAGCTCGGCGGCGGTCTGCGGCCCCTTGAGCATAAGGACGGCCAGCAGCGCCACCGACTGGTCGGGCAGGCGCAGCACCCGGCCGATGTTGTGCGCATAGCGGGTTACGCGCGCGCCGCTTGATTCGATGACCAGGGTGCGCCCGCGCAGCGCGTCGACCACCGCCTGCACGTCGGCGTCGCGCGCTTCCATCAGCGGATGGCGGTTGTTCTTCTGGTTGCAGCCCGCGGTCAGCGCATTGATCGACAGCGGATAGGTGTCCGGGACGGTACGCTCCTTCTCGACCAGGACCCCGAGGACGCGGGTCTCCAGCAGCGAGAGGGGCGGCAGGCGGGCGCTTGGCGGTTGCTCGGTCATGGCGGCGGATCGTACGCGCCCCGGTCCGCCCGCGAAAGCGCAAATAACGCCGGCTTCGCGACCCGCTCGACCGCGGGGGTGCCAGGCGCCGGACCGGGTAACGGAATGCGGTACTGGTACCCATTCGCGCCCCGGCAGCCGGCGCCGGATGCGACGAACTGCAGGATTCGCGGCGTGAAGCGTGAGCGCCCGGCACCTCCCGGTTGATAATATCGGCTGCCTGGATGCGTTGCACCCGGGCGCTGCGTTCGTGCCGGGCCGGCGCAAATCCGGCGCCGGCATGCGCCCGGCCGGTTCACCACCCCGACTCCCGACACAGGTCCGACAATGACAACCAGCACCGCCACCGAACTGAGCGCGCTCGAGCAGGCGCGACACAACATGATCGAGCAGCAGATCCGTCCGTGGGAGGTCCTGGATGCCACGGTGCTGGAACTGCTGGCCATCGTCCCGCGCGAACGCTTCGTGCCGCCGCACCTGCGCTCCCTGGCGTTCGTCGATTTCGAGCTGCCGCTCAATATCGACGGCGTCGTGACGGGCGAGGTCATGCTGGCGCCCAAGGTCGAGGCGCGCCTGCTGCAGGAGCTTGGCCTGCATCCGCACGAGCGGGTGCTGGAGATCGGCACCGGCTCCGGCTACATGGCGGCGCTGGCGGCGCACCGCGCCCAGACGGTCTGGAGCGTCGAGATCGATCCGCGCCTGGCCGCCTTCGGCGCCGCCAACCTGGCGCGCGAAGGCGTACGCAACGCCCGCGTGGAGACCGGCGACGGCGCGCTCGGCTGGGAGGCCCACGCGCCCTACGACGTGATCATCGTCTCGGGATCGCTGCCCGAGGTGCCCGACGCCATGCTGCGCCAGCTCAAGGTCGGCGGCCGGCTCGCGGCCATCGTCGGCACCGGGCCGGCCATGCGCGCCCAGATCATCACGCGCACGACGCCCGACAGCCACGAGGTGCTGCCCTTGTTCGAGACCAGCACCCGCCCGCTGCGCAACGCCCAGCACGCTTCGCGTTTCCGCTTCTGATGCGGCGCCCGTCGAACGTGCGCCCCGCCCACGGCGGCGCCCTGCCCGGCCTGCGGCGTGCGCAACCGGGCGGCGCCCGGCGCGCGGCGCGCACGCTCGCGCTGCTGCTGCCGGCGCTGCTGGGCGCCGCACCGGCGTTGGCCGCCCCGACCGACCTGCTGTCGCTGACGCGCGACGCGCTGCTCAACGACCCGACCTTCGCGGCCGCGCGTTTCTCGCAGATGGCCAGCGCCGAGGCCGAGCCGCAGGCGCGCTCCAACCTGCTGCCCAACGTGAGCGCATCGCTGGCCGAATCGGCCACGCGCCTGGATTTCCGTTCCGACGATGCCGTCGGCACCAACCTGCAGAAGACCTTCAACGCCTGGGGTCCGGCCATCAACCTGAGCCTGCCGGTATACAACGCCCAGTATTGGGACGGCCTGTCGCAGGCCAGGCTCATGGTCAAGCAGAGCGAGGCGCAACTGCAGCAGGCACGCTCGGACCTGCTGTTGCGCGTGGCCCAGGCGTACTTCGACGTCCTGGCCTCGGACGACGCGCTGGCGGCGCTGCGCGAGAACAAGAAGGCGGTGTCGGAGCAGCTGGCGCAGGCCAAGCGCGAGTTCGAAGTGGGCACCAAGACCATCGTCGACACCCACGAAGCCAAGGCCCGCTACGACCAGATCGACGCGCAGGAGCAGGTCGCGCACGGCGACCTGGCGATCAAGCAAAGCGCCCTGCAGGCCATCATCGGCCGCGAGGCCGGCGAACTGCGCGCACTGCGCGATCCGGTGGAGCTCAACCCGCCCCAGCCCAACGACGTGGAGTCCTGGGCCCGCAACGCCCAGACGGCCAACTATTCGGTGCTGGCCGCCCGCGCCGGCTTCGAGATCGCGCACTACGCGACGATCAGCGCGCACGACGCGTACCTGCCGACGGTGGCCGTCACCGGCAGCCTGCAATACCTGCGCTCCGACAACGGCAGCCTGTATATCCCGGTGAACAACACCCAGACCACGTCGCAACTGGGCATCACGCTCACCGTGCCGGTGTTCACCGGCGGCGCGATCCAGAGCCACGTGCGCGAGGCGCACGCCCGTGAGGACAAGGCCGAGCAGGACATGGAACTGGCCAGGCGCACCGCCGCGCTGGCGGCACGCCAGGCCTATTCGGGCGTCGACTACGGCCTGGCGCAGGTGCAGGCGCTCGAATCGGCCGAGATTTCGGCCAAGACCCAGGTCGAATCGACCCGCCTTGGCTACCAGGTCGGGGTGCGCATCAACCTCGACGTGCTCAACGCCAACACCCAGCTCTTCAATACCCAGCGCGACCTGAAGAAGGCCCGCTACGACTTCCTGATGAGCGGCCTCAAGCTCAAGGCAGCGGCCGGCGCGCTCGAGGACGCGGATATCGAGCGCGTCAACGCGCTGCTGGCGCGCTAGGAGTCTGCGCGGCAGACGGTTTGACAGTCGCGATGGATGAAGGAACCCTCTCCCGCTGGCGGGAGAGGGCTGGGTGAGGGTGGGGGATGTGCTGGGGCCGGGTATTTTGGTGCCTGCGAGTGTGTTGCTCTGGCCCACAGCGAGCGTGTTGTCCCCTACGTTGCGATCATTGTCGCCATTCGCCGCAAGTTCAGCGCCGTGCAGACGAGTTTCCACTCTGCCTGGGCTTTGGTCAGACCGCGCATGCTGAACTGGCGGAACCCCAGGACGTTCTTGACCCAACCGTTGGGCGGCTCCGAGAGCCACTTGCGTCGTCGGTAGGCTTGCTGCGTCTGCGGCTGGCGGAAACTTCTGCGCCATGGCCGCCGTATGTGGTCGGCGTGCCGCGTCGATAGCCACCTGCTGCTTGCCCTCCCGGCCCAGCGCCACGATCAGCTCGCTGGGGTGATCCTTGAGTTGCTCGAAGGTCGCCTCTGAGCGGTAGCCCGCATCGGCCAGCACCGTCTGTGGCGCTTGCCCCAGCGTCTGTTCGACCGCCGCGAGCATCGGCGCCAGTCGTCCGGAATCCGAACCGTTGTTGCTCAGCTCTGCGCCCACGATGATGTGCGCCGTGTCGTCGACCGCCGCCTGCGCGTTGTACGCGTAGTCAAAGCCGCCACCGGCGCGCTTCATGATCCGGCTCTGCGGATCCGTGAAGTTGTCTTGTGCCTTCGGTGCGGGAACACCGAACTCGCGTGCATACGTACCGCCGCCCTTGGGCTTGCCATCGCCGTCGCGCGGCTTGCGCTCATCGCCCTCGGATCGGCCCCGCGCCGTATCGGCCTCGCGCTGGCGTTGTTCGAAGCGTTCCCGGGCCGCCCGTATCACCTCCAGGCGCTCCTGGCGGCGGGTAATCTCGGCGGGCACATCCAGCTCCGGTTCATTGCGCTCGGCCTCATCGGCCGCCTTGGCCCGATTGAGCAGCGCCTCAATCTGCGCCTTGAGCTCCACCTCGGCGCGCTGCATCCGCTCGTAGCTCATCGCCTTATGCCGCGAGGCGTTGGCCTTGATCTTGGTGCCATCGACCGAGATCGTGCCGAGCTTGACCAGCCCGCACTCGCGCGCCAGCTTGACCACCTGCACGAACAGCGCGGAGAGCTCCTTCAGGTGCAGCGCCCGGAAATCGCAAATCGTGCGGTGCGCCGGAAAGTTGCCCGCTCCCAGCACCCGAAAGGCCACATCCTCGTGCAGCTTGCGGGCAATCTTGCGCGAGGAAAACACCCCCGTGGCGTACCCGTACACCAGCACCTTGACCATCATCGCCGGGTGAAACGGCTGATTGCGTGGTCCCCCGCCCATGTACCGAGCGTGAAACGCGCTCAGATCGAGGCTGTCGATCACGTCATTGATGTAGTAGGCCAGGTGCCCTTCTGGCAACCACTCCTGCAGCGCGCAGGGCAGCAACTGCTGCTGGCGCGGTTCGTACGGTTGGTAGCTTGGCGTCATACCCAATTAACGCCGATCCGGCCTCGCTCGTCTACACCAAACCACCACAACCACCCTCACCCCGGCCCCTCTCCCGCAAGCGGGAGAGGGGAGCTCGCGCTTCTGCCGCGCAGACTCCTAGGCGGACGCCCTCACCCCGGCCCTCTCCCCTCGCCCGCGCCAGTGGGAGCGGGGCCGGCGGTGAGGCTGATTGCGCCCACCCTCACCCCGGCCCTCTCCCAAAGGGAGAGGGTGAAAAGCTCCCCTCGCCCGCGCCAGTGGGAGCGGGGCCGGCGGTGAGGCTGGTTGCGCCCACCCTCACCCCGGCCCTCTCCCAAGGGGAGAGGGTGAAAAGCTCCCCTCGCCCGCGACGGCAGGAGAGGGGCCGGGGGTGAGGGCCTGCAGGATCAATTCCACCGTCCGCGCCGTCGCGCCGCGGTGCGCCGCGGCGAATGCGCGGGCGGCCGTGGACATTGCGGCGCGGCGCGCCGGGTCGGCGCTCAGGGCCGTCATTATCTGCACGGCATCGTCCGCATCGCGGGCGCGCAGCGCCGCGCCGGCGGCGATGGCGTCCTGCGCGGCCGCCGCGAAATTGAACATGTGCGGCCCGAACACCACCGCGCAGCCGCAGGCGCAGGCCTCGATCAGGTTCTGCCCGCCCAGCGGCAGCAGGCTGCCGCCGATCAGCGCGATGTCGGCCATCGCGTAGTACAGCGCCATCTCGCCCATCGAATCGCCCAGCAGCACGGCACCGGGCGGCGCCGCGGCGCCGGCGCCCAGCGCGCTCTCCCCCAGCGCATTCTCCCACTGGGCGCGGCGCCAGACGCCGGCGCCCTGGGCGTGCAGCAGGTCCGCGACCTCGTCGAAGCGCTGCGGGTGGCGCGGCACCACCAGCAGGCGCGCGCCGGCCGCGGCGGCGCCGCCGCCGCGCGCCAGCGCCTGCAGCAACAGCCGTTCCTCGCCGGCGCGCGAACTGGCAAACACCCACAGCGGACGCGCGTCGCCGCCCGCGTCCAGGCGGGCGCGCCATTGCCGGCCGCGCGCCAGCAGGTCGGCATCGGGCTGCAGATCGAACTTGGCATTGCCGGTGACGACGACCGGGCCGTCGTAGAGGCGCGCAATGCGCCGCGCATCGCCCACGCTCTGCGCACCGACGCAGGTAATGGCCGCGGCAGCGTCCCGCAGCAGCGCGGCGTGGCGCAGGGCCTTGTCCAGCGAGCGTTGCGACAAGCGGGCGCTGGCCAGCACCACGGGAATGCGCCGTCGGCGCAGGGCGTGCAGCAGCGCCGGCCAGATCTCGGTCTCCATGAGCACGCCGACCTGGGGCCTTACTTCGTCCAGGAAGCGTGCGACCGCATATTCGCTGTCGTAGGGCAGGTAGCGCTGGGTGATGCGCCCCGGGTGGCGGCGCAGCAGGTCCTGGCCGGCTGCGCGCCCGGTGGGCGTCATGTGCGTGAGCACGAAGCGCGCCACCGGCCGCGCCTGCGCCAGCTGCCCGATCAGCGGCTCGGCGGCGCGCGTCTCGCCCACCGAGACCGCGTGGACCCAGATGACCGGCGCCGCACCGTCCGCCGCCGTGCGTGCCGCAGCCGGCACCGCCGTCGACGCCGCGTGGCCCAGGAAGCGTTCGGCCCAGTGACGCCGGTATTCGCGCTGCTTGAGGCTGCGCCAAAGCAGGTAGAGCGCGGCCAGCGGCAGCACGCCGATCCAGGCCAGGCGGTACCAAAGGGGCGGACGCCGGTCCACGGCCATGCCGGCTGCGGCTGATCCGCGCCGCCGCTTTGGCGCCGGCTCCGGCGCAGACACTCCCGGCGGCTCCGGCGGCGGTTCCTGCGGCCGATCCATCAGGCTGCCGGCTCCGTCGGCGCGAGCACCTGCGCGACCGCTTCCAGCACGGCGGCAACCGGCGGCGCCTGGTCGACTCCCCCCAGGCTGGCCACGCGCTGGCGCTGCGGATCGCCGCCGCCGCGCAGGCCCACGAGCGCGGGGTCGTAGTCGCAGAAGATGCCGACCGTGGGAGCCCCGACCGCTGCGGCCAGATGCGTGAGACCCGTATCCAGGCCCACGACCAGGGCCGCGCGCGCCGCCAGCGCCGCCACCTGGGCGATGGTGGAGCGCGGCAGCACGCGCGCCGAATGCATGCGCGCGGCGCGCCGCTCGCACGCGGCGCGCTCGGCGGCGTTGCCCCAGGCCAGCACGCACAGCATGCCCTGGCGCGCCAGCTGGTCCTCGAGCGCGACCCAGTGATCGTCGGGCCAGAGCTTGCCCGGACGGCTGGCGTTGGTGAGCAGCAGCACGATCCCGTTCTCGTCGAAGGGCGGTTCGGCCACGAGCTGGGCCGCGCGCGGGCCCAGCGCGAAGGCCTGCGGACCGTCGAGGGCGTAGCCCAGTGCGCCCGCGCCCAGCCGGCGCAGGCGTTCCACCGCGTGCAGCGAGCGCTCCACCACGACGGTGCGCCGGTAGAAGAGCGCAGCCAGCGGCTCGCGCGCGCTGCGCGCCGCATAGCCGCTCACCGGGCCGCGTGCCCAGGCGGCGATCACCGCGCTCTTGATCAGCCCCTGGCCGTCGATGACGGTGTGGTACCGGGTCCTGCGCACGTCGCGGCGCGCGGCGAGCAGTTCGCGCCAGGAGGCCCGCGCCAGCGGGTGGCGGCGCCAGCGCCGCAGCGCCACCGGCAGCACCCGGGTGATGGCCGGGTGCAGGCGCGGAATGTCGGCGAAGGCCTCCTCGACCACCCAGTCGATGCGCGCGTGCGGAAAGGCACGGGCGATGTCCGAGACCATCGGCATGGCATGGACGACGTCGCCCATCGAGGATGTCTTTATGATCAGGACGCGCACCCGGCCAGTCTAACAAAGCCGTCCATCGCGCCATGGACATCGCCGCTGCCGGTGCCGCCGGCAGCGCCGCGCATCGCCGCCGGCTGTGGCCGCAGGGCGGTCGGCGCCGCGCCGGCAGCCGGCCGCGCCGCATTTTCCGCTACTATGGTCGCGACTGCGGCACCGGTCCGACGCCGGTCCGACGCCGGTCCGACGCCGGCCGACGCCGGACCGACGCCAGTTCGCGGCGCCACGGCCCGGTGCCCGAGCGGTGCGGCGCAGGCGCCGCCGCCGCGTGCGGCCCAATCTGGTCAGGATCCTATGGAACGTCCCGGCACCGCCTACACGCTGGAAATCAACCCCAAGATTCCCAAGCGCCTGGTCCGGCTGCACGAGATCGCGCACGACCTCTGGTACAGCTGGGACCGCTCGACGCGCCAGCTGTTCGCGCGGCTGGACAACGAACTGTGGAACGCCGTCGGCCACAGTCCCAAGGTGCTGCTCAAGCGCATCGACGAGCGGCGCCTCGTCGAGGCCTCGGAAGACCCGGGCTTCCTCAACAGCTACCAGCGCATGCTTTCGGCGTACGACGCCTACCTGGGCGAGACCGGCCGCGGCAACCATTCGGCGGTCCTGGGCGAGAACGACATGGTGGCCTACTTCTGCGCCGAGTTCGGCTTTCACGAAAGCCTGCCGATCTACTCCGGCGGGCTGGGCATCCTGGCCGGCGACCACTGCAAGGCGGCCAGCGACATGCGCCTGCCCTTCGTCGGCGTGGGCCTGCTGTACCGCCAGGGCTACTTCCAGCAGACGATCGACGCCGACGGCCACAGCAGGCGGTCTACCAGGATTCGGATTTCGACGACCTGCCCATCACCCCGGTGCTCGATGCCGGCGGCGCGCCCACCTGCGTGCAGGTTCGCGCTGCCCGGGCGCGCGCTCAAGGTCAAGCTCTGGCATGCGCGCGTCGGCCACGTGCGCCTGGTGCTGCTGGACACCGACCTGCCGGAAAACGCCGAGGGCGACCGCGGCGTGACGCACCGCCTGTACGGCGGCGACCGCGAGGTGCGCCTGCTGCAGGAGATGGTGCTGGGCATCGGCGGCGTACGTGCGCTGGCGGCGCTCGGGCTGAGCCCCACCGTGTGGCACATGAACGAGGGCCACGCGGCCTTCCTCGTCATCGAGCGCATCCACGGCTACGTGCGCGCCGGCCTGCCGTTCGCGGCGGCCCTCGAGGCGGTTGCCGCCAATACGGTGTTCACCACCCATACGCCGGTGGCGGCCGGCCACGACCGTTTCCCCGAAGAGATGTTCCGGCGCCATTTCGACCCGATCGGCGCCGAGATGGGCCTGCCGGCCGATGGGCTCTATCAGCTCGGGCGATCCGGCAGCGGCTCCGACTTCGACATGACCACCCTGGCGGTGCGCGGTTCGCGCTTCCAGAATGGCGTCTCCAAGATCCACGGCGGCGTCAGCGCCCGCATGCTGCGCGAACTGTGGCCGCAGGTGCCGCCGGAGGAAAACCCGGTCACCCACGTGACCAACGCGGTGCACGTGCCCACGTTCCTGTCGCCCGACTGGTTCAACGACTTCGACCGTTTCCTGGGCTTCGACTGGCTCGAGCGCATCGCCGACCCGGGTGTTTCGGGCCGCGTCGACGAGCTGCCCGACCACATCGTCTGGAGCCGCCACCAGTTCCTCAAGTCGCAGATGCTGCGTCTGGTGCGCCACCGCGTCTCGACGCAGCACAATCGCAACCGCGGCAGCGAGGCGCACCTGGACCGCATGCTGCGCCTGGCCGATCCGAACAGTCCCAACGTGCTGACCATCGGCTTCGGGCGCCGCTTCGCCACCTACAAGCGCGCGACGCTGCTGTTCCAGGACCTCGACTGGCTGCGCCAGATCGTCACCGATCCGAAGCGGCCGGTGCTCTTCATCTTCACCGGCAAGGCCCACCCGGCCGACCAGCCCGGGCAGGAACTGATCCGCGAACTGACGCGCATCTCGCGCACGCCCGAATTCGAGGGCCACCTGCTGCTGGTCGAGGGCTACGACCTGCGCCTGGCGCGCCGCCTGGTATCGGGCGTGGACGTCTGGCTCAACAATCCGGTGTATCCGCTGGAGGCGTCGGGCACCTCGGGCATGAAGGCCGGCATCAACGGCGTGGTCAACCTTTCGGTGCTCGACGGCTGGTGGGAGGAGGGCTACACCGGCGACAACGGCTGGGCGATCAAGCCGGCCTCGGACACGCTGGTCGAGCAGGTGCGCGACGCCGAGGAAGCGCGCACGCTCTATGAGATCCTGCAGGACCAGGTCGTGCCCAGCTACTACGCGCGCGGCGAGACCGGCTACCCGGCCAGCTGGATCAAGCGCATGAAGCGGTCGATCGCCACCATCCTGCCGCACTTCACCGCCAGCCGCATGGTGGGCGACTACCTGGCCCAGTTCTACGGCCCGGCGGCGCGCCAGGGCCGGCGCTACGGTCGCGACGCGTATCGCGGCGCCAGGGACGTGGCGTCCTGGAAGGCGCAGGTGCAGGCCGCCTGGCCCGGCGTGCGCATCCGGCGCCTGGACACGCCGACCACGCGCGCCGCGTTCGGCGACCGGCTGCGCATCGAGGTGGCGGTGCATCTCAACGGCCTGGCCGCCAGCGACGTGCGCGTGGAGCTCAAGCTCGATTCGGCCGGCGGCGCCGCGACGGCCGACAGGGGCCGCTTCTTCACGCATGTCAATGCCCTCGACGGCGGCGAGCAGCGCTACGTGCTGGACTTCACGCTGGACTCCTGCGGCAAGTACGATTACCGCGTGCGCGCCTATCCGCACCACGACCTGCTGACGCATCGCCTCGAGACGGGGCTGATGGTCTGGTTGTAGGGGCGCACACCCTCACCCCCGGCCCCTCTCCCGCTGCGCGGGCGAGGGGAGCTTTTCCCCCTCTCCCCCCGGGAGAGGGCCGGCGGAGGGGCGGTTAGGGCGCGGCGCACTACCGCGCGGCCAGCGCCCGCTCGTACGCCTTCACGTACTGCACCCCGCTCGCATGCCAGCTGACGTCGCGCGCCATCGCGTTGCGCTGCATGCCGCGCCAGGCCGCCGCATCGCGATAGGCCGTCAGCGCGCGTTCGATGGTCGCGAACAGCGCCTCGGCGGTGGCCGGGGCGAAGACGAAGCCCGTGGCGCTGCCGTCGGCCAGGGTCCGGGCCGTCGCGTCGGTGACCGAATCGGCCAGGCCGCCGGTGCGGCAGACCAGCGGCAGCGTGCCGTAGCGCTGGCTGTACATCTGGTTCATGCCGCAGGGCTCGAAGCGCGAGGGCATCAGGAAGATGTCGGCGCCGGCCTCGATCATGTGCGCCAGCGGCTCGTCGAATGCCACGCGCACGCCCACCTGGCGCGGATGGCGCTGGGCCAGCGCGCGCAGGCTGTCCTCGATCGCCTTGTCGCCGAGGCCCTGGATGACGAACTGCGCCGGCAGGGCCACGCCGCGATCGACGATCTGCGCGACCAGGTCGATGCCCTTTTGCTCGACCAGGCGGCTGATGACCCCGAACAGCGGCGTGTCGTCGGCCAGCTGCAGGCCCAGCGCCGCCTGCAGCGCGCGCTTGTTGACCAGCTTGCGCTCGAGCGACCGGGCATCGTAGCGCTGCACGATCAGCGCATCGCTTGCCGGATCCCAGTACTCGGTGTCGACGCCGTTGAGAATGCCACTCAGTACGCCCGCGCGCTGCTGCAGCAGCCCCTGCAGGCCGAAGCCCAGCGCATTGGTGCATATTTCCCGCGCGTAGGTCGGGCTGACCGTGGAAATGGCGTCGGCGCACGCCAGCCCGCCCTTGAGAAACGAGAGCTGGCCGTAGTACTCGGCGCCGTTCACGGCAAACGCGGCCGGCGGCAGGCCGATGCGCTCGACCGCGTCCGCCGCAAAGATGCCCTGGTAGGCCAGGTTGTGGATCGTCATCAGGCTGGCGGCGCGCGCCCCGGGCGTATGCGCCAGGAACACCGGCGCCAGCCCCGTCTGCCAGTCCTGGCAGTGGACCACGTCGGGGCGCCAGGCCAGCGGGCTGGCGGGCGTGCCCAGCATCGCGGCCACGCGCGAGAACAGCCCGAAGCGCACGTCGTTGTCGGGCCAGTCGCGGCCGTCGGCGCCCAGATACGGATTGCCGGGGCGGTCGAACAGCGCCGGCGCGTCGACCAGCAGCAATTCCAGTCCGTGCGCCACCTGGGCGCGCAGCAGCCGGGCCGCCGGCAGGCCGGCATGCGCGGCGATGGCGCCCACCGCTGCCGGCGCGCCGGCCGCCGGGCTGCCGGCCAGCCCGTGCAGCACCTCGGGGTAGGCCGGCAGCAGCACGCGCACGTCGACGCCCAGCCGCGCCAGCGCCAGCGGCAGGGAGCCGCTGACATCGGCCAGCCCGCCCGTCTTGATCAGCGGCGCGAACTCGGAAGTTGCGAAGAGGACTTTCAGCGACGTACTCCGGCAGGCAGGAAAGCAACGGCCGGCGCGCGGTGCAGACAGCGGGCGCCGATCACTTTAGGATAACAGCCGACCGCTGCGCGCCGAGGCACCCCGGCGCGGGTATCCGCGCGGCGCGCCGCTCATCGACCGACGGCACCGGCAGTCGTCCTTTCCAGGAAAGCGACACGACGTGAACCAACCGCACCCGACACGGCAAGACACAGGCAACGCGCTCCACGGCGCCGCCGTCGAGCCCGCCAGCGCCATCCGCCTGGCGCGGTCCACCATGGCGATCATCCTGGCGGGCGGGCGCGGAACCCGCCTGGGATGCCTGACCGACTGGCGCGCCAAGCCGGCCGTGCCCTTCGGCGGCAAGTTCCGCTTCATCGACTTCCCGCTGTCCAACTGCGTCAACTCGGGCATCCGGCGTGTCGGCGTCTGCACCCAGTACAAGGCGCAGAGCCTGATCCGCCACGTGCAGCGCGGCTGGTCGTTCCTCGACGGGCGCTTTCACGAATTCGTCGAGCTGCTGCCGGCGCAGCAGAACGTCAGCGCCGACTGGTACAAGGGCACCGCCGACGCGATCTACCAGAACATCTACCTGCTGCGCAAGCATGCGCCCGAGCTGGTGCTGGTGCTGGCCGGCGACCACATCTACAAGATGGACTACAACTACCTGCTGCAGGATCACGTGGCCAGCGGCGCCGACATGACCATCGCGTGCATCGAGGTGCCGCTGGCCGAGGCCTGCGGCTTCGGCGTGATGACCGTGGACGAACAGCTGCGCGTGCGCGCCTTCGAGGAAAAGCCGGCGCAACCGGCACCGCATGCCGGGACGCACCGATACGCGCCCTGGCGAGCATGGGCATCTATGTCTTCAATGCCGCATTCCTGTACGAGCAGCTCGGCCGCGACAGCGCCGATGCGCTCTCGACGCACGACTTCGGCAAGGACATCATTCCGCATATCCTGCGAGCGCGGCTACCGGCTGGTGGCGCACCCGTTCTCGCGCAGTTGCGTCAACATGACCGATGGCCGCCCCTACTGGCGCGACGTCGGGACGCTCGATGCCTACTGGGAAGCGAACATGGAGCTGACCAAGGTCGTGCCCGATCTCAACCTCTACGACAAGGCATGGCCCATCTGGACGTACCAGGAGCAGCTGCCGCCGGCCAAGTTCGTGTTCGACGATGCCGGCCGGCGCGGCACCGCGCTCGATTCGCTGGTGGCCGGCGGCTGCGTCATCAGCGGCGCGACCGTGCGCCGCTCGCTGCTGTTTTCCAGCGTGCACGTGCACAGCTTCGCGCAGATCGAGGATTCGGTCGTGCTGCCGGGAGTCGACGTCGGCCGCAACGTGGTGCTGCGGCGCGCCGTGGTGGAGAAGAACTGCCGCCTGCCGCCGGGGCTGCAGGTCGGGGTCGACCCGCAGGAAGACCGCAGGCGCTTTGACGTCAGCGCCCGCGGCATCACCCTGGTGACGCCCGAGATGATCGCGGCGCTGGCGGCAAGATCCGGCGCCGCACCGGCATGACGCCGGACGCGCGCAGCGCCGCGGCACGCCGCGCCCCACAGGAAGCCGCACGACGATGAACGACGCCGCGGGCGCAACGCCCGGAGTGGACCTGCTGCTGATGTGGCACATGCATCAGCCCGACTACCGCGACCAGAGCACCGGCGAGTTCGCCATGCCCTGGGTCTACCTGCACGCGCTCAAGGACTACTCCGACATGGCGTGGCACCTGGAGCAGCAGCCGGGCATGCACGCGGTGGTCAATTTCGTGCCCGTGCTGCTCGACCAGATCGAGGACTATTGCGCGCAGTTCGCGCACGGCACGCTGCGCGACCCGCTGCTGCGCCTGCTGGCGCGCGGCGAGGACACGCCGCTCACCGAGACCGAGCGGCGCCACGCCTTCGACCAGTGCTTTCGCGCCAACCATCACCGGCTGATCGCGCCCTTCCCGCCGTACAAGCGCCTCTTCGACCTCTTCACCGCGATGGAAGCGCAGGGCAAGGACAGCCTGATGTACCTGTCCGACCGCTACATCTTCGACCTCGTCACCTGGTATCACCTGTCGTGGACCGGCGAGTCGGTGCGGCGCGACTCCGAAGCCATCGCGCAACTGATGATCAAGGGCACGCGCTTTACCGCGCAGGATCGCGCGCAGCTGCTGGGCATCGTCGCCGACCAGGTGCGCCAGGTGATCCCGCGCTACCGCGCGCTGGCCGAGCGCGGCCAGATCGAGATCACCACCACGCCGCACTGCCACCCGCTGGCGCCGCTGATGCTCGATTTCCGCAGCGCCCACGATACGCAGCCCGGCGTGCCGCTGCCGCAGGCCGAGCGCTATCCCGGGGGCGAGGAACGCGTGCGCGCGCAACTCGACTCGGCGCTGGCCAGCCATGTGCGGCGCTTCGGCGCGGCGCCGCTGGGCCTGTGGCCGGCCGAGGGCGCGCTCTCGGGCCGCTTCGCCGCGCTGGTGGCCGCGCGCGGCATCGCCTGGACGGCCAGCAGCCAGGGCGTGCTGGGCAACAGCCTGCGCGCGGCCGGCGTCGCGGCCGGCGACGCCGACCACGGCATCGCCGAAATGCACCGCCCCTACCGCGCCGACGCGGTGGCGCCCGGCGTGGTGTTCTTTTTCCGCGATGACCGCCTGTCCGATCTCATCGGCTTCGTCTATTCCAAGTGGCACGGGCGCGATGCGGCCAGCAACTTCACGCACGAACTTGAGGACATCGCCAAGCGCGCCGGCGGCGGCCGCCGGCCGCTGGTGAGCGTGATCCTCGACGGCGAAAACGCCTGGGAGTACTACCCGTACAACGGCTTCTTCTTCCTGAACGACCTGTACCGCAACCTGGCCACGCATGCCGCGATCCGCACGGTGACCGGCAGCCAGGCGGTTGCCGCCCTGGACGGCGCGTTGGCCGACGACACTGTCGTGCAAGCCGGCGCGCTGCCGACGCTGGCCGCCGGCAGCTGGGTCTACGGCAACCTGGCCACGTGGATCGGCGCGCGCGACAAGAACCGCGCCTGGGACCTGCTGTGCGACGCCAAGGCCCGCTACGACCGCGTGCTGGCCGCAAACACGCTGGACGCCGGACAAAAGGCGCGCGCGCTGGCGCAGCTGGCAGATTGCGAAGCCTCCGACTGGTTCTGGTGGCCGGGCGACGACAACCCGGGCGAATCGGTCGCGGCCTTCGAGGCGCTGTTCCGCGGCAAGCTGGCCAACCTGTACCGGCTGCTGGGCGAGCCGGTGCCCGAAAGCCTGTCGACCGCATTCAGTACCGGCGCCCGCCCCGGCGGCGGCAACGCCGAGATCGGCGGAACGATGCGCCGCGGCACGCTGACGCCGGACGGAACCTGACGTCAGGGCGCTGCGTCCGCACCGCGGCCAGCGCACCGACCCTCACCCCCGGCCCCTCTCCCGCTCGCGCGGGCGAGGGGGCCAATCGCTGTGACGCGCTGAGGCTTTTCACCCTCTCCCTCCGGGAGAGGGGCGGGGTGAGGGTGCGCGTCGACGAGCCCTCACCCCCGACCCCTCTCCCGCTCGCGCGGGCGAGGGGAGCCAAGCGTTGTAACGCGCTGGAGCTTTTCACCCTCTCCCGCTCGCGCGGGCGAGGGGAGCCAAGCGTTGTGACGCGCCGGAGCTTTTCACCCTCTCCCTCCGGGAGAGGGCCGGGGTGAGGGGCCGCACAATTGCGTTCGGCTAGCTCCCCTGCGCCCGCGCCGCCCGCTTCAGGTGTTCGAGCTTGCCTGCATACAGCGCGAAATCGCGGCCGGTCGTGCTGTTCTCCATTGCCAGCGTGATCTGCGTGCGCGCCTGCGCCATGTTGCCCAGCTTCAGGTCGGCCAGCCCCAGCCAGAAATGAAATTCGCTGCAGTAGTCGGCGCGGCGCACCTCCTGCTCGAACCAGGTGCGTGCCTCGGCGTAGTCGCCGCGTTCCATCGCCGCCTTGCCGGCGAAGAAATAATGATAGGGCGGCACCGGTTCCACGCGCGCCAGCCGCGCACGCAGCGCCGCGGCCGCGAGCGGCTGCGCCAGGCGGTCGTAGACGATGGCCAGGTTGTTCAGCGCCTGGCGGTTGTCCGGATCGCGCTGCAGGACGCCGGCCAGGACGGTACGCGCGGCCGTCAGGTCGCCGTGGCGCAGGTAGACCACGCCCAGCGTGTTGTAGGGGCCGGCCAGCCCGGCGGCCGCCGTGACGGCGCCGCGCACCCACCAGTACGCGGCATCGATCTGCCCGCGCGCCAGCGCCTCGGCGGCGCGGTTGTTGCGGTACATCGCGATGATGGTCGACTCGCCGATCGGGCGCGCCGGCAGTTGCGCGGCCTGCGCCGGCGGCAGGAAATCGATCGTCAGCGCCTCGTTCGGGTCGTAGCCGGGCGTCACGTCGACCAGGCGCCGCACGAGCTTGAGATTGACGTGGTTGCTCAGGAAGAGCAGGTCCTCGCTGCGGCTCAGCGACGGATCGGTGTCGACCGCCTGGTAGATCACCTGCAGGTTCAGCGCGTGCGCCATGGCGGCGGTCATGATCACCAGCGACAGGCAGTTGCCCTTGCGCGCGGCAAACGCCTGCGCCGCCGTGCGCGTCAGCGCCGCGTCGTAGTCGAGCTGCAGCCGGTCGCGCTGGTAGAGCGCCTCGACCAGGCCGCGCGGCAGGCCGCGGCGGCGCATCTCGGGGCCGGCAGCGCGCAGGTAGGCGTCCATCGCGGGGCTCAGCGCGAAGATGTCGCCGGCGAGATCCGGGTCCGCGACCGGCGCAAAGAGCGCGTCGTGGAACAGCGACGCCGGCGCCGGCGGCGCGGCCGCGGGCGGCGCGGCGCAGGCGGCCAGCGCGGTACAGAGCAACGGCACGACAAGGCGCATGGCCGGCCTCCCCGGTGACGGAGTCTGCGGACAATCCTACGCCGGTTCGGGCGGCGCTGGCGGCCGGCGGTCGCCTCAGGCGCGCCGCATGCCGGCCAGCCGCCGCGCCATATCGGCAAAGCGGCCGTCCTGCTCCCACTGCTCCAGGTTGACCGGCAGCTTGCGGCGCCAGTTGTCGTACTGGTCGACCGTGCCCGGAAGGTTGACCTGCTCGCGGCAGCCGAAGATGTCCTCGAGCTGCACCGCCAGCACGCGCGCCGGCGCGCGCGCCAGGTATTCCTGCACGGCCATGACGAGCGCCGGCGTCATCGGCAGCGGCCAGCGCGGCTCCGGGCCCAGCTCGGGAGGCAGCAAGCCCTCGCGCTGCAGGGCGGCCAGCAGCCGCGCACAGTCGCGCTTGCGCTCCTCGACCTGCTGCACGTACATGCCGTCGCCCGGATAGAGTCCGAGGCGGTGGCGCAGGTCGATGTCGCGGCTTTCCCAATACCCCACCAGTGTCGCCAGGTCGTGCGTGGTGGAGGTGACGAGCGCATCGGCGGGAAACTCCGCCGGCGCCATGAATTCGCCGTCGTGCCGGCGCGAGAAGATCAGCACGCGGTAGGACAGCATGCCGCTGCGGTCCATCGCGTGGCGCACGTCGTCGGGAACGGTGCCCAGGTCCTCGCCGATCACCATGCAGCGGTTGCGTTCGCTCTCGAGCGTGACGATGGCCAGCAGCTGCTCGAACGGATACGACACATACGAACCGGCCTCGGGCAGGTCGCCGCGCGGCACCCAGAACAGGCGCGAGAGTCCCATCACATGATCGATGCGCAGCGCGCCGGCATGGCGCATGTTGGCGCGCAGTACCGCGATGAACGGCGCGTAGGCGCGCGCCCGCAGCCGTTCGGGCAGCAGCGGCAGCAGCCCCCAGTCCTGGCCGCGCAGGTTGAAATCATCGGGCGGACAGCCGGCGCTGGCGCTGTGCGCGTACACGTCCTGCGCCGACCAGGCCTCGGCGCCGCCGCGGTCCACCGACACGGCCAGGTCCTCGTACAGGCCGACGGCCAGCCGGGCCTCGAGCGCGACGGCGCCGGCCGCGGCCAGTTGCGATTCGGCCTGCCACTGCAGGTATTCGTAGAACTCGACGCGCGCGGCATGCGTTTGCGCAAAGGCGGCGACTGCGGGGGAAACCGGGTCGCGATAGGCGTAGGACCACTGCGGCCAGCCCCAGACGCTGCGGTCCTGTGCGAAGAAGTGTTCCTGCAGCGCCTCGAACAGCGCATGCTGGCGCAGCGCCGGGCCGGCGGCGGCCTGGAATGCGCGCAACTCCCGTGCGCGCGGCGCCTGTGGATCGTCGCGGCGTACCCGGCAGAAATACTCGAACAGGCGCTCGAGCAGCGGCAGCTTCATCGCGGACACGCCCGGGTAGTCGACCAGGTCGGCGGCGCGCAGCGCGCGCAGCCGGCGCTGGAACTCGGGTGCGATCACCTCGGCGCGCGCCTGCGCGCAGTCCCGGTATTCGGGCACCGCCTCGACGTCGATGTAGAGCACGTCCAGGAAGCGCCGCGACGACGGCGCGTACGGACTGGCGTGCGCCGGATTGTGCGGATACAGCGCATGCAGCGGATTGAGCCCCACCAGCGCGGCGCCGTGCGCCCCGCACAGGCGCACGAGCGCGGCCAGGTCGGTGAAGTCGCCGATGCCCCAGTTGCGCTCGGAGCGCAGCGCGTAGAGCTGGGCGGCAGGGCCCCAGACGCGCCGGCCGGCGTGCAGCTCCGGCGGCAGGTAGCAGCGCCGCGGCGCAATGATGATCAAGGTGGAGGCCAGCAGGCGCGCCTCGCCCGACGCGCCCGGCAGGCGCAGTTCGAGATGGTGATAGCCCGGCGGCAGCCCGGCCGGCAGGTCGATGTGAAAGGCGCCCACCTCGCCCTGGTGGCGGGCGCCGCCTTCCTCGGTGAGGGTCCATTGCAGGCTGCCGTCGCGCGCGGCGGCGTGCAGCCCCAGCACCCAGGGCGCCGCGTCGTGCCAATAGACGGCAACCGGCGGCAGCAGCGTGATCGGCTCCGGGGCCAGCAGCGCGCTCTCGGCGGCCGCCAGCGAGGCTTCGAGCTGCGCGCGGTCGCCGGCCTCGACGTCCATCGCGCGCAGCAGGGCCCGCAGGCCGTAGTCGGGCACCTCGCGCCGGTGGCCCCAGATGTCGTGGTATTCGGTGGCCAGGCCGTGATAGCGCGCCAGCCGTCGCAGGGCGGCCAGTTCGACCGTGACAGCGTTATCGGGACTATCGCTCATTGCGGCAGGGCCTCGTCCAACTCCATCTCGCGCCGGGAACGGCCTCCAGCACAATCTCCCTTCGGGCCTTACGAATCCAGCATCGGCCAGTGCGGCGGATCGTCGGCCACGACGGCGGCAAAGCGCTGGCGGAACGCCGCGGCGTCCATGCCGGCGGCGGCGGCCAGCGCCGCCAGCGCGCCGGGGTCGTCGAAATCCGCACGGTTCAGGCGCGTCATGAAGCGGCGCGCGACGGCGTAGCGCAGCGAGGCCGTCCGGACCGTGCGCACGCGCGTATGGCCGGTGACCGGATCGAGCATCTGGGCGAACGGAATGGGCACGAAACGGCCCTCCTGGATCGAGACCATGGCGCCGGAGCCGCCCTCGATCAGGAACTGCGCCGCGCAGTAGCCCAGGTCGCGGGTGTATTCGATGTCCACCGGGATCGGGTCGGCGCAACGCAATTCGTAGCCGATGTCCTTGGACACGATCGAGGTGCTGATACCCATGGCACGCAGCCGCTCTTCGACGACCTTGCGCACGCCCTTGCCCAGGTCGATCTCGGCCAGGCGGATGTGGTTGTGCTCGTCGCGCTCCACCGGCCCGAGGCGGTGCAGCTCGTCTTCGGGAATGATCTCGGCCAGGCCTTCGGCCAGCACCGCCACGCCGTCCTTCGCACCCTCGGCGCGGCGCTTGACGATCGCGCCGACCAGGACATCGGCGATGCGGTCGAGGCCCACCTTGCCGGGCGCGAACTCCTCCGGGATCACGGCGACGTGCGCGCCGGCAGCCTTGGCGATGCCCAGCGCCAGCGAGCCGGCCTTGCGGCCCATGGCGACGACGAAGTACCAGCGCGCCGAGGCGCGCGCGTCGACCATCAGGTTCTTCACCAGCCCGACGCCGACGTGGCGCGCCGTCTGGAAGCCGAAGGTATCGATGTGGTCGGGCAGGGCCAGGTCGTTGTCGATGGTCTTGGGCACGTGCGCCACGCGCAGCTGCGCGCCGGCGCGCTCGGCCACCTTCATCGCCGAGAAGGCGGTGTCGTCGCCGCCGATGGTCACCAGCTGGTTGACGCCCAGTTCGCCGAGCGCGTGCACGACATTGTCCAGGTGGGCCGGCTGGCGCGTCGGATTGGCGCGCGCCGTGCCCAGGATGGCGCCGCCCTGCAGGTGGATGTCGCGCACGTCGACGGCGTGCAGCGCGGCGCACGCCATCGAGCTTGCCCTGCATGACCTGCGAATAACCGTGCGGCAGGCCGAGGACCTCGATGCCCTCGCCCAGCGCGCGCAGCGTGGCGGCGGCGATCACGCTGTTGATGCCGGGCGCCGGACCGCCGCCCACCAGGATGGCCATGCGTTGCGAACCCGCTGTTGCTTGTGTCATGCAGGTCTCCTTGCGGTTGTGTTATTGGCGCGTGCCCTCACCCCGGCCCTCTCCCGGAGGGAGAGGGTGAGAACGGGGGAAGGTCCTGGTCGATCCCTCACCCCGGCCCTCTCCCGGAGGGAGAGGGTGAAAAGCCCGCCTCGCCCGCGGTGCAAAGCCCCCCTCGCCCGCGCCAGCGGGAGAGGGGCCGGGGGTGAGGGTGCCCGCATCGCCAATCATTCCCCCCGGTCGTGACGGAAGAAAACCACCGCCAGCGGCGGCACCGTGCATTCGATCGAATGCGACTGGCCGTGGGCGCCGGCACTCGACGCCTGCACGCCGCCCAGGTTGCCCAGGCCGCTGCCGCCGTAGATGGTCGCGTCGCTGTTGGCCAGTTCGCGCCACCAGCCGCCGGCGCGGCACGCCGACGCGGTAGCGCAGCGCGCGGCACCGGCGTGAAGTTGCACACCACCAGCACCGGCGCCGCGCCGGCGCGGCCGGGCGCAGGAACGCGAGCACGCTGGTGTCGGCGTCCTGGCAGTCGATCCACTCGAAGCCGGCCGGGTCGAAGTCGACGCTCGTGCAGCGCCGGCTCGCTGCGCAGCAGCCGGTTGCAGGTCGGCCACCCAGCGCTGCACGCCGGCGTGCGCGGGCTGGTCGAGCAGGTGCCAGTCGAGGCTCTGCTCGTGGTTCCACTCGCGCCGCTGGCCGAACTCGCCGCCCATGAACAGCAGCTTCTTGCCCGGCTGCGCCCACTGGTAGCCGCAGCAGCAGCCGCAGGTTGGCGAAGCTGCTGCCAGTCGTCGCCGGGCATCTTGCCCAGCAGCGAGCCCTTGCCGTGGACGACCTCGTCGTGCGACAGCGGCAGCACGAAGTTCTCGGCGAACGGCGTACCAGATCGAGAAGGTCAGCTCGTCGTGGTGGTAGCGGCGGTGGATCGGATCGCGGCGCGAAGTAGTCGAGCGTGTCGTGCATCCAGCCCATGTCCCACTTCAGGCCGAAGCCGAGGCCGCCCAGGTAGGTCGGCCGCGACACCATCGGCCAGGACGGTCGACTCCTCGGCGATGGTCTGGACGTCGGGATGGTCGCGGTAGACCGCCTCGTTGAGCTGGCGCAGGAAGTCGATCGCCTCGAGGTTCTCGTTGCCGCCGTAGCGGTTGGGGATCCACTCGCCGGCCTTGCGGCCGTAGTCGAGGTAGAGCATCGAGGCCACCGCGTCGACGCGCAGGCCGTCGACGTGATAGCGGTCGAGCCAGAACAGCGCGCTCGACGAGCAGGAAGGCTGCGCACCTCGTTGCGGCCGTAGTTGAAGATGAGCTGTTCCAGTCGCGGGTGGAAGCCCTGGCGCGGGTCGGCGTGCTCGTACAGGTGCGTGCCGTCGAAGTACGCCAGCCCGTGCGCGTCGCTCGGGAAAGTGCGACGGCACCCAGTCGAGGATCACGCCGATGCCGTGCTGGTGCAGCACGTCGACCAGGTACATGAAGTCCTGCGGCGTGCCGTAGCGCGCGGTCGGCGCGAAGTAGCCGGTGGTCTGGTAGCCCCACGAGCCGTAGAACGGGTGCTCCATGACCGGCAGCAGCTCGACGTGCGTGAAGCCCAGTCTGCGGCACGTACTCGGCCAGCGGCTGCGGCCAGCTCGCGGTAGGTCAGCGAGCGGTTGCCCTCCTCGGGCACGCGCCGCCACGAGCCCAGGTGCACCTCGTAGATCGACATCGGCGCGCGCCAGCGCGTTGCGCGCGCGCGCGCTCGCGCATCCAGTCGGCGTCGCTGCCAGTCGTAGGCCAGGTCCCAGACGAGCGAGCGCGGTGGCCGGCGGCGTCTCGCTGTAGCGCGCGAACGGATCGGCCTTGGTGTGCGCGCCGCCATCGCGCGCCGATGATGCGGTACTTGTAGGCATGGCCGTGGCGCACGCCGGCCACGAAACCCTCCCACACGCCCGAGCCGTCGGGCGCGCGGCGCGAGCGCGTCGGGGCCGGGGTTCCAGCCGTTCCACTCGCCCATGACGCTCACCGCGCGCGCATTGGGCGCCCAGACCGCGAAGTGCGCGCCGGCGACGCCCGCGTGCGCGCTCCAGGTGCGCGCCCAGCCGGTCGTACAGGCGCACGTGCGAGCCTTCGCGCAGCAGGTAGACGTCGTGCTCGGTGATGGTGGCGGGCACGGATGGGCGCGCCCTAGAAAGGCAGCACGGCGCCTGGCGCCACCGCCAGCAGCGCGCGGCGGAACCCGGCCTGGATGCGCGCCAGCGCCGCGGCGTCGTCGGCCTCGAAGCGCAGCACCACGCACCGGCGTGGTGTTGGACGGGCGCGCCAGGCCGAAGCCGTCGGCGTACTCGACGCGCAGGCCGTCGATGGTGATGAACTCGCGCGCGCCGCGAAAATGGCTGGCGCCGGCGGGGTCCTGCGCCAGCGCGCGCAGCCGCTCGACCAGGCGCGCGTTCTCGCCTTCGGCGGTGGCGCAGCTGCAGCTCGGGCGTGCTGATGCGCGTCGGGCAGGCCTTCGAGCTCGGCCGACGGATCGGCGCTGCGGCTCAGGATCTCGAGCAGGCGCGCGCCGGCGTACAGCGCCGTCGTCGAAGCCGTACCAGCGGTCGTTGAAGAAGAGGTGGCCGCTCATCTCGCCGGCGAACGGCGCGCCGGTCTCGCTCAGCTTGCGCCTTGATCAGCGAGTGGCCGGTGCGTCCACATGGTGGGCCGGCCGCCGAAGCGCCGCGACCCAGGGCGCGATATGGCGCGTGCACTTGACGTCGTAGATGATCTCGGCGCCCGGCTGGCTGGCGCAGCACGTCGCGCGCGAACAGCATCATCTGGCGGTCCGGATAGATGATCTGGCCGTTGCGCGTGACGACGCCCAGGCGGTCGCCATCGCCGTCGAAGGCCAGGCCCAGCTCGGCGCTCGGTCGCGCGCACTGCGCGCGATCAGGTCCTGCAGGTTCTCCGGGTGGGCCGGGTCGGGGTGGTGGTTGGGGAAGTTGCCGTCGACCTCGCAGAAGAGCTCGGTCACCTCGCAGCCCAGCGCGCGGTACAGGTCGCCGGCGCACCGGCGCCGGCGACGCCGTTGCCGCAATCGATGACGATGCTTCATCGGGCGCGCCAGCTTGCACGTCGCCGACGATGCGGTCCAGGTAGGCCTGGCGCGACGTCGATGCGTGCGCAATGCGCCCGGCGCCGGCGCCGCGACCAGGTCGCCCGGCGGCGATGCGCTGGTAGCAGCCGCTGCAGGTCCTCGCCATAGAGCGCCTCGCCGGCCAGCACGATCTTCAGGCCGTTGTATTCCGGCGGATTGTGGCTGCCGGTGATCTCCACGCCCGAGCCGGTCTGCAGGTGGTAGGTGGCGAAGTAGAGCATCGGCGTCGTCACCTGGCCGATGTCGACCACGTCGATGCCGGCGCTGCGGATGCCATCGATGAGCGCGTCGCGCAGCCAGGGCCCCGAGAGGCGGCCGTCGCGGCCGACGGCGATCTCGCGCACCGCCCGCTCGTGCGCCTGCGCGCCCAGCGCCGCACCGATGGCGCGGACCGCGCCGCGCGTGAGATTGCGCTCGACCACGCCGCGGATGTCGTAGGCCTTGAACAGGCCCGGATCGATGGCGCCGGCGGGCGCGGAAGCGGCGGTCGGGGCGGAAGGGGCGGTCACGGAATTTGCGGGTTCTGGGGCGCGCCGGGGACGCCGCGCAATTTTGGAGGATTTAGCAACTAGAATCAGGCCGGTCCAAGAATACACTGGTCATTGCCGCCGGGCCCCTGGCTCCTGTACACGGCATCGGAAGAGATGGAATTCATTCCTAGCGAACTGCCCGAATGGCTGGCCCTGGAACAGGCGCGCCGCAGCTTCGATGCGCGCACCCTGGCCAGCCTCTTCAAGGTGGACCCCAGCCGGCGCCAGCGCTGGACCTTCACCGCCGCGTCGATCCACGCCGACCTGTCGCGCAACTGGATCGACGAGGCGACATTCGACGCGCTCATCGCCCTGGCCCGGGCGCGCGACCTGGAGACGATGCGCGCCGCCCTGCTGGCCGGCGAAGCGGTCAACACCTCGGAGCACCGCCCGGCCTGGCATACCGCGCTGCGCAGCAATCCGGACGATCCGTCGCTGTCGCGCACGCTGGACGAGGAGCAGATGCGCTTTCTGGGCTTCGCCGAGGCGCTGCGCGCCGGACGCATCCAGGGCTCGCGCGGCGACACGATAGAAACCGTGATCTGCATGGGCATCGGCGGCTCCGACCTGGGGCCGCGCCTGGTGACCGAGGCGCTGGGCAGCCCGAGCGGCCCGGTGCGCCTGCGCTTCGTCAGCAACATCGACCCGGTGGAACTGGACGGGGCGCTGGCCGGGGCCAACCCGGCAACCACCCTGGTGGCGGCGATCTCCAAGAGCTTCACCACGATGGAAACCCTGGAGAACCTGCGCGCCGCGCGCCAGTGGCTGCAGCAAGCGGGCCCGCAGCGCCTGGATGCCGCGCATCACCTGGTAGCGGTCACCGCGCAGCCCGATCGGGCCGCCGCGGCCGGCGTCCATCCCAAGCGCATCTTCTCGTTTCATGACTGGGTGGGCGGCCGCTACTCGCTGTGGTCGGCCTGCGGCCTGCCGATCGCCATCGCCCACGGCCACAAGCAATTCCTGGAACTGCGCGCCGGGGCCGCCGACATGGACCGCCACTTCGCCACCGCACCGCTGGAGCGCAACCTGCCGGTGATACTGGGCCTGCTGGGCGTGTGGTACGTCAATTTCTGGAATTCGCGCGCGCGCGCGGTGTTTCCGTACGCGCAGCGCCTGCGCATGCTGCCGGCGTACCTGCAGCAGCTGGAGATGGAAAGCCTGGGCAAGCGCGTGGACCTGGACGGGCGCCCGCTGACCGTCGACACCAGCCCGGTGGTGTGGGGCGAGGTGGGCACCACCGCCCAGCACAGCGTGTTCCAGTTCATGCACCAGGGCACGCACTGGACCCCGGCCGATTTCCTGGTGGTGGCGCAGCATGCCGACAGCGCCGAGCGCCGCTACCGCCTGCTGCACGCGGCCGCCCTGGCCCAGGCCGACGCGCTCGCCTGGGGCGACACCATCCTGGGCACGCAGCGCTCGACCGCGGCCTGCGCCATAGCGCCGGGCGGACGCCCCGCCAACATCATCAGCCTGCCGTCGCTGGAGCCGCGGGCCATGGGCGCGCTGCTCGCGCTGTACGAACACCGCACCTTCGTGCAGAGCGTGATCTGGAACATCAACGCCTTCGACCAGTGGGGCGTGGAGGTGGGCAAGAAGCTCCTGCAGCAGCGCCTCGACCAGGAATCGCTCTGATCCGGCTGCGCGGCCGGCACGTCCTTCCCAACCCCGACCCGTCACCGAGTTGCCAATGACCTCCAACATCCTCAAGAGCGCCGGGCGCGTGCGCAAGGCGGTGTTCCCCGTCGCCGGTTCCGGCACCCGTTTCCTGCCCGCCACCAAGGCCATGCCCAAGGAAATGCTGCCGGTGGTGGACAAGCCGCTGATCCAGTACGCGGTCGAGGAAGCCGCGGCGGCCGGCATCGAGATGATGATCTTCGTCACCGGACGCAACAAGCGCGCCATCGAAGACCACTTCGACCGCAGCCCGGAGCTGGAACTGCTGCTGCAGGCCGGCGGCAAGAACGAACTGCTCGACCTGCTGATGTCGGCCACGCCCAAGGGCGTGAACTTCGTCTTCGTGCGCCAGCCCGAACCGCTGGGCCTGGGGCACGCCGTGCTGTGCGCGCAGCCCGTGGTGGGCGACGAACCGTTCGCGGTGATCCTGGCCGACGACCTGATCGACGCCAGGCCGGGAGTGACCGCGCAACTGGTGCAAAGCTACGAGCGCCACCATACCTCGGTGCTGGCGGTGGAGAACGTGCCGCTGGCCGACACCTCCAAGTACGGCATCGTGGCCACCGAGCCGCTGCCGGGCAAGGCCGCCGGCGAGGAGCGCGTCACGCTGTTCGTCGAGAAGCCCCGGCCCGAGGATGCGCCCTCCACGCTGGCCGTGGTGGGCCGCTATGTGCTGCGCCCGGAGATCTTCGCCGAGCTGGCCCGCACGCAGCGCGGCCGCGGCAACGAGATCCAGCTGACCGACGCCATCGCGCGCCGCGTGCCGCAGGGCGAGGTCACCGTGCTCCGCTTCGAGGGCACGCGCTTCGATTGCGGCTCCAAGGCGGGCTGGCTCGCCGCCAATCTGGCACTGGGTCGGCGGCAGGGGTTGATCGGGTAGACGGCGTGCGCATTGGCCCTCACCCCCGACCCCTCTCCCGCTGGCGCGGGCGAGGGGAGCCTTGCACCCTCCCCATCCGGCTGAGGGCCTCGCTTTGCACCCTCTCCCTCCGGCTGAGGGCCTCGCTTTGCACCCTCTCCCTCCGGCTGAGGGCCTCGCTTTGCACCCTCTCCCCCCAGCTGAGGGCCTCGCTTTTCACCCTCTCCCTCCGGCTGAGGGCCTCGCTTTGCACCCTCTCCCTCCGGGAGAGGGCCGGGGTGAGGGTCGGGGTGAGGGTCGCGGTGAGGGCCGCCGAGAGGGCCGCGTTGTGAGGTCCTTGCCTGCATCGCCATGACGCCAATTTGCCTCTGGTTCACCGGCCTGCCCAGCGCCGGCAAGAGCACCATCGCCGCCGCGCTGCGCGCGCGCCTGCGGGAGGCCGGCCATGCCTGCTACGTGCTCGACGGCGATGTGCTGCGCACCGGGCTCAACAGCGACCTGGGGTATTCGCCCGAGGATCGCGACGAGAACATCCGGCGTACCGCGGCCGTGGCCGCGCTCATGGTGGATGCCGGCCTGATCGTCATCTGCGCGCTGATCAGCCCGCGCGCCGCGCACCGCGCGCTGGCGCGGGCCGCCTTGCCGCCGGGGCGCTTCGTGGAGATCTTCCTGGACGCGCCCGCCGCGGTGTGCGAAGCGCGCGACCCCAAGGGCAACTACGCCCGCGCGCGCTCGGGCACGCTGGCCGGGTTCACCGGCATCGACGGTTCGTACGAACCGCCGGCCGCGCCGGACCTGCACCTGGACACCGCCCGGATGACGGTGGCGCAGAGCGTGGAGCGGATACTGGACGCGCTGGCGCAGCGGCGCTAGTTGCCCGCTGCCACCGGGCGCGGTATTGGCGCGGCCGACCCTAGGATATACAATTGCATTGCGTATATCCAAGCGGCCGGAGGCCAGGATGCAAGTCGCCAAATGGGGCAATAGCCTGGCCGTGCGCCTGCCGGCCGCGGTTGTCGACGCGCTCGGCCTGAAAGAGGGCGACCGCATCGATATCCATGTGGCCGGCATGCGCACGTTCGAGATTGCGCGCCAGCCCCTGCCGCGTGAACTGCTGGCGCGCCTGCGCCGGTTCCGCGGCCGCCTTCCCGCCGGCTTTACGTTCGATCGCGTCGATGCCAACGCGCGCGGCTAGCCGCTTTTTCGACACCAACGTCCTGCTGTACCTGCTGTCGGCCGACAGCGCCCGGGCCGATCGCGCCGAGGGCGAACTGGCTGGCGGCGGGGTCATCAGCGTACAGGTGCTCAACGAGTTTGCCGCGGTTGCCAGCCGCAAGCTGGGCATGGCCGTTGCCGAAATCCGCGAGGTGCTCGCCGCCGTGCGGGCGCTGTGCGCGCTGGTGCCGCTTGACGCGGATGTGCACGATCACGGCCTGCGAATCGCCGAGCACTACCGGCTGTCGATCTACGACGCGATGATCGTGGCGGCGGCGCTTGCCGGCGGCTGCAAGGCGCTGCTGTCCGAGGACCTGCAGCACGGGCAGGTCTTCGACGGCACACTTGCCGTCAGGAATCCGTTTCGCTGAGCCGGCTCAGGAGTTCCTGATCCGCGCGACCAGCGCCTGCGTGTATTGCTTCGTATTGTTCTTCCCGCGCAGGTCCCCGGTGCGCACCTGGTCGATATTGAGCACCGCATCGATGGCGCTGCGCAGGCGCGTCGCCTTGTCCGGCAGCCTGCAGTGATCGAGCATCATCGCCGCGGCCAGCAGCAGCGCGGTGGGGTTGGCGAGGCCCTTGCCGGCGATGTCGGGCGCCGAGCCGTGCACCGCCTCGAAGATGGCCGCGTCGGTGCCGATGTTGGCGCCCGGGCGCCATGCCCAGGCCGCCGACCAGGCCGGCCACCAGGTCGGAGAGGATGTCGCCGAAGAGATTGGTGGTGACCAGCACGTCGAACTGCGACGGGTTGAGCACGAGCTTCATCGCGCAGGCATCGATGATCACCGTGTCCATGGCGATCCGGCCCTTGTACTTCTGCTCGTACAGGTCGCAGCCCGGTCTCCAGGAAGATGCCCGGTGAGCGCCTTCATGATGTTGGCCTTGTGCACGATCGTCACCTTCCTGCGGCCGGTGGCGATGGCGTGCTCGAACGCGAACTCGAGCAGGCGCGGCTGCCGGCGCGGGTGTTGACGCCGGTGGCGATGGCCACCGCGTGCGGGTCGTCGTCGATCTGGATGAAGTGCTCGTAGCCCATGTACAGGCCCTCGACGTTCTCGCGCACGACCACGAGGTCGACGTTGTCGTAGCGGCCGCCCGGAATGATGGTGCGCGCCGGGCGCAGGTTGGCGTAGAGCTGGAACTCCTCGCGCAGGCGCACGTTCGAGGAGCGGTAGCCGCCGCCCGAGGGCGTCTCGAGCGGCCCCTTGAGCGCCAGGCGCGTCCTGCGGATGCTGGCCAGCGTTGCCGCCGGCAGCGGATCGCCCGCCTTTTGCACGCCGGCCAGGCCCGCGACCTGCCAGTCCCAGTCGAACGGCGCCTCGAGGGCCTCGAGCGACGGCCAGCGTGGCGTCGACGATTTCCGGGCCGATGCCGTCGCCGGGGATCAGGGTTGCGGGTATGCGCGCCAATGCAGGGGCAGTCACGGTGTCATCCTTCCTGAAGCGGGTCCAGCAACCGAAGTCCGTCGAAACGCCGGAAGTCCCGGTCCGACGTTACCAGCGTTGCGCCGATCTCTACCGCCATCGCCGCAAGGGCGGCGTCCATGACAAGGGGACCGCTTACCTGGGAAGTGGCCAGCAGTTGCGCCAGGATCTCGAAATATCGCTCGCCCGGCTCCAGCACGCCGACCGCCGGAGCGGCGAACCAGGTCCGCACGATGCCCGTGGCCTCGGCGATGGTGTAGGGGTGGCTGAACACCTTGTGATGCGTGGCTATGCGCAGGAATGCCGTAATGCACTGCCATGGCAGCCCAACGGGCTCGGAGCCCGAGAATGCGGCTTCGATCCAGGCGCGCGCGCGCCCGTGCTGGGGAGCGCCCTGGTGATAGGCGTACAGCAGAATGTTGGCGTCAGGAACGATCACGGCGTTGCCGGGCCGTCGACCTCATCGAGCAGGCGGGCAATGCTGTCGAGGCCGAGGCCCGGCCGCAACGGCCCCAGATCCCTGGCCCGAACCCGAAACGGCGCGGCGTGCGGCCGGCGGCGCGCGGCGTCCAGACCATTGCGCAGGGCATCGTTGACGGTGTCCTTGAAGCTTCGCCCCGAGCGCCGGGCTTCGGCGGCCAGGCGCGCGGCAACGTCGTCGTCAAGAGTGAGGGTCGTGCGCACATCATGATGTTAAGCACTAGGCATCATGATGTCAACCGGCTGCGGTAGGCTTGCACCTCTTCCCTGGGAGGGCCGATTGCATACTGCCGACGACGCCAGCAGGCGGCTTGCCGACGCGATCGACGTCGCGCGCACGGCCTGCCAGCGCATCCTGCAACTGTACCGGCAACTGCAGGACGGCGTGCCGCCGGCGCAACTGCTGCTGGCGCGCAAGGCCGACGATTCGCTGCTGACGCGCGCCGACGTGGCCGCCCACGAGGCGATCTGCAGCGGCCTGGGGCAATGCCGGGCCGACCTGCCAATCGTTTCGGAAGAAGGCGACAACCCTTTTGCCGGCACGACCGCCGCGGAGTACTGGCTGGTCGATCCGCTCGACGGCACCCAGGAATTCATGGCCGGTACGGGCGAGTTCACCGTCAACATCGCCCTGGTCCGCGACGGCCGGGCGTGCCTGGGCGTCGTCCTGGCCCCCGCACTCGAACTGGGCGACTGGGGTGGCATCGGCCTGGGCGCGTTCCGCCAAACCGGCGACCAGGTCGAACCGATCCGCGTCGCCGCGGCCCCGCCGCCCGGACGCCCGCAGCGCGTGATCGCCAGCCGCAGCCACATGAACGCCGACACCGCGGCCTTCATCGAATCGCTGGGCCCGCATGAACTGGTGCAGGCCGGCAGTTCGCTGAAGTTCTGCCGCATTGCCGAGGGTTCGGCCGACGTGTATCCGCGGCTGGGGCCGACCTGCGAATGGGATACGGCCGCCGCGCAGGCCGTCGTCGAGGCCGCCGGCGGCCACGTCTGGACGCTGGACGGCGCGCCGTTGCGCTATGGCAAGCCGGGGCTGCGCAATCCGCATTTCGTGGTGTCGTCGGCGCCGGCTGCGCAGGTGCTGGGAGGCGGCGCGGGCGGCGGCGCACCCTCACCCCGGCCCTCTCCCGCAGGGAGAGGGTGAATGGCCCCCTAGCCTGACTTGGCCACCCGCCCGTATTTGTCGTCGAAACGCACGATGTCGTCCTCGCCCACGTACTGGCCGCTTTGCACCTCGATGATCACCAGCGGCAGGTTGCCGGGGTTCTCGAGTCGATGCTGCGTGCCGGCCTTGATGTAGGTGGATTCGTTGGTACGCAACAGGAAGACGTCGTCGCCGTTGGTGACGCGCGCGGTGCCGCTGACCACGATCCAGTGCTCGTTGCGGTAGTGGTGCATCTGCAGCGACAGCGAGCACTGCGGCTTGACCTCGATGCGCTTCAACTTGAACTGCGGGCCCTCCTGCAGCACGGTGTAGGTGCCCCAGGGCCGCGCCACGGTGGCGTGGAAGATGTGCTTGTCGTCGCCGCTGGCGCGCACCGCGGCCACCACCTGCTTGACGTCCTGGGCGCGGTCCTTGGGCATCACGAGCAGCGCGTCGGGGGTATCGATCACCACGGTGTCGCGCAGCCCCAGCACCGACACCAGGCGCCCGTGCGAATGCACGAAGCAGTCGCGGCTGTCGATGAACAGGGCGCGGCCGGCCGCGCGGTTGTTGTGCGCGTCGGCCGGAAACTGCTCGGCGATCTCGGGCCAGGCGCCGACGTCGTTCCAGCCGAAGTCGCCGGGCACCACCGCGACGCGGGCGGCCTTTTCAAAGACGGCGTAGTCGATGGAGATGCTCTCGAGCGCCGTGAAGGACTCCGCGTCGAGTTCGGTGGCGTCCTTGCCCACCGCGTGCTGTTGCGAGCGGGCCCAGCTGGCGCGGGCGCCGGCGGCCAGATGCGGGGCGACCGCGTCCAGCGCCGCCAGCATGTCGCGCGCGCGAAAGCAGAACATGCCGGAGTTCCACGAATAGTTGCCGGCAGCCAGCAGCTGGCGCGCGCGCTCGGCGTCGGGTTTTTCCACGAAGCGCTGCACGGCGAAGCCGCCGTGGCCGACGGCCTTGCCCGATTCGATGTAGCCAAAGCCGGTTTCGGGCGCATTGGCGGCGATGCCGAAGGTGACCAGCCAGCCCTCGGCCGCCAGCGCCCGCGCCTTTTGCACGCAGGCGCCAAAACCGGCCTCGTCGGCGATGAGGTGGTCGGCCGCCAGCACCAGCAGCAGCGCATCGTCGCCGTGCTGCTGCGCCACGGCCAGCGTGGCCAGCGCGATGGCCGGCGCGGTGTTGCGCGCGACCGGCTCGAGCAGGTATTGCAGCTTGCCGGCCCTGGCCTGTGCGGTGCCGGCGAGTTCGTCGCGCGACAGAAAATAGTAGTCCCGGTTCGTGACCACCAGGGCGCTCTCGGGCGACAGGATCGCGGCGCGGTCGAGCGTCGTGCGCAACAGGCTGCGGCCGTCGCCCAGTTTCATGAAGGGCTTGGGCAGCGCCTCGCGCGACACCGGCCATAGCCGGGTGCCGGCGCCGCCGGAGAGGATGACGGGGATGAGGGGAGCGGTCACGGAGCGATCCTGAGTCGAGTAGGGCCAAATGCGCTTTGCCGCCCGGGGCCGCCCGGGGCCCGATGCGGCGGCGGCGGATGAAGTCTACCGATGAATTCCCCGATTGGCGCCCCGCCATGCGGCAGCCTGCCGGGGGTTTCCCGGCCGCCGCGCCCGCGGGCGCCGGCACGGCGCCGACCGGGGTCAAAATTGCTCGCGAGTTTTTTCCAGTGGGGGTAAAATCGACCGCGAAATAGTTGCCATAGTCGCCCATGAACCGGACGCCCTTTCCCCCGTTCACGACGCCTTCCGGCGCCGCCGGCCGGTGCCGGCCGGACCGCCCGCGCTACCTGGCCCGCCAGATCGCGCAGGACCTGGACCGCAAGATGGTGCTGCTGGGCGGCCCGCGGCAGGTTGGCAAGACCAGCCTGGGAAAGGCCCTGCTGCCCGACCCCCAGGCTTACCTGAACTTCGACATTGCCAGCCACCGCGACGCCATCCTGCGCGGGCGCCTGCCGCCGGGCAAGGCCTGGTTCTTCGACGAACTGCACAAGTACCGCGGCTGGCGCAACTGGCTGAAGGGTGTCTATGACGGCCGTCCCGCCGGCCAGCGCATCCTCGTCAGCGGCAGCGCGCACCTGGATTTTTACCGCTTCGGCGGCGATTCGCTGCAGGGCCGCTACCAATACCTGCGGCTGCACCCTTTTTCGGTTGCCGAACTCGGCGCGGGGCCCGACGCCCTGCCCGGCCTCCTGGCCTTGTCCGGCTTTCCGGAACCCCTGCTTGGCGGCAATGCCACGCAGGCGCGGCGCTGGTCCCTGGCCTACCGCGACCGGCTCATCCGCGAGGAGGTCACCAGCCTGGAATCGATTTCCGACCTGTCCCGCCTGGAGCAACTGGCCATCGCGCTGCCACAGCGCGTGGGCAGCCCGCTGTCGATCAATGCCCTGCGCGAAGACCTGCAGGTCGCGCATGCCACCGTGGCACGCTGGCTGGACGTGCTGGAGCGGCTCTATGCCATATTCCGCGTTGCACCCTTCGGCGCGCCGCTGCTGCGTGCCGTGCGCAAGGAGCGCAAGCACTATCACTACGACTGGACCGTGATCGAATCCCTGCCGGCGCGCTTCGAGAACCTGGTTGCCTCCCACCTGCTCAAGTGGGTCGACTATCAGACCGATACGCAGGGCCGCGCGCTGGAGCTGCGCTATTTCCGCGACATCGACGGCCGCGAAGTCGATTTCGTCATTACCAACCGCGCCGGCGCACCGCTGGCCTTTGTGGAATGCAAGTGGGGCGATGCGCCGCCGGCGCCCGGCCTGCGCTACCTGCGCCAGAGGTTTGCGTCGGTTCCCGCCTGGCAGATCAGCGCCGAGGGCCGGCACGACTTCATGAGCCCCGAGGGCATACGGGTGGCCCCGGCAACGGCGCTGCTGGGCGAGCTGGTCTAGGCAGCCACCGCCCCGACGCCCGATGACCGCGACCGCACCGTCATGATCGATCCCCACCTGGTCCTGGCCGGCGCCCTCACCGGCTTTCTTGTGGGCCTGACGGGCGTCGGCGGCGGCGCCCTGATGACGCCCATCCTGCTGCTGCTCTTCGGCGTTGCGCCGGCGACGGCCGTGGCCACCGATCTGTGGTTCGCGGCGCTCACCAAGCTGGTGGCGGCGCGCTTTTACCTGCGCACCGGCCGGGTCGACTGGCAGGTGGTGCGGCGGCTGTGGATCGGCAGCCTGCCCCTTGCGCTGCTGGTGGCCGTCCTGGCCGGCGGCGGCGCAAAGATGGCGCGCGTGGACTGGCTGGGCAAGGCCGTGGGCACGGTGGTGCTGGTCACTGCCATCGGCCTGCTGCTGGCACCGACGCTGGCGGCGCTGGCGCGCAACTTTCGCATCGGCAACCCGGAGAAGTTCAAGCTCCAGCAGCCGGGCCTGACGGTCGCGGCCGGAGCGGTGCTGGGCCTGTGCGTGGCCCTGACCTCGATCGGCGCCGGCGCGCTGGGCAGCGTGATGCTGGTCTATCTCTACCCGCTACGGATGACCCCGCCGCGCCTGGTGGCCACCGACATCGTGCATGCGATCCCGCTCACCGTGCTGGCCGGAACCGGCTACCTGATTGCCGGCCTGGTGGACGGCGCCATGCTGCTCAGCCTGCTGGCGGGTTCCATTCCCGCCGTACTGGCCGGAAGCCTGCTGGCGCAGCGCGCGCCCGGGCGCTGGGTGCAGATTGCCCTGGCGCTCGTGCTGCTGGCCGCCGGGTGGCGGATGATTGCCTAGAATTTGGAAGCGCTCGGGCCGGCATCTGCCGACAAGCCCACCGACGCCAATTTGCAGCCGCCGTTCTCGCGGCGGGGTTCCCGACCCCCGAGCTTGAGACCGAAATCTCAGGAGGAAAACCGCAGCGCCCGGCGCACACGCCCGCGATCGCCCGGGACCACGCGCCGGTCGAGCGCGCGCCAGATCGCCCCGACGGAGGCAACGCGCGCCGCCTGGATGCGCCGCCGTTTGCGCCACGCGCGCGGCACCCCCAGAAGCGCATCCCATTTGGCGCGCAGGATCAGGCGGCCGCGCCCCTTGAGCGCGAAGCCGGCGACGATGGCCAGGTTCATCAGCACATGGGCCGGCAGCAGGAGCCAGAACAGCGGCCCGGGCATGTCCTTGATGAACATCCAGACCAGGTTGCGATGACCGTGGTAGACGGAGAATTCGCTGCCGTGCCCACCGCTTGCGGCGCTGCCCCGGTGATGGACGACCGCACGCGGCACGAAGCGGCAACGCTGCCCGGCCAGCCTCAGGCGAAAACCCAGGTCGACGTCCTCGCAGTAGCAGAAATAGTCCTCGTCGAAACCGCCCGCGCTTTCGAGCGCGTCGCGCCGATAGAGCGCCGCGGCGCCGCAGGCGGCAAAGACGTCCATCGGCACCAGATCGGCCTCGTGCAGCGCACGGCCAAACCCCCGCCGCCACACCAGTCCGCTGAAGTGATAGTTGTCGCCCAGGCCATCGACGAGCCCTGTCGCGCCAAATACCATCTGGCGCGAACTGAACGCCACGACAGCCGGATCGGCCTCGGCCGCTTCCATCAGGCGTTCGAGCCAGTCTGCCTCGGCATTGGCATCGGGATTGAGGAGGGCGACGTAATCGGTACGGACCTCGGCCAGCGCCCGGTTGACCGCGGCCGCAAAGCCGAGATTCGCGCGCAGCACGCGCAGCGTCGTGCCCGGGAAGTCCCGGGCGCTATCGGCCGAGCCGTCCGTGCTGTCGTTGTCCATCACGAGGATGCAGTCGGGCGCGCGCGATTGCCGCGCCACATGCGCCAGGCATTCGGCGAGCAGCGTGCCGCTGTTCCAGTTGACGATGACGACGGTAACGGTCGCGCGTTGACTATTATTCATGCACCGCAATCCGGTCCGCAACGAAGAAGCCTGTGATATCGCCCGCAATTTCGCCATCAAGAACTGGCGCCGACGGCGTGCCACCGCACCAATCGGCCGACCTCTCCTACCCTTTGGCGGGTTGCCCAAAGTGTATTCGCCATTTGTTGCGCGCGCGTCGAACGTTGTTACATTGAGCACAGGAGCGCCTGGGGGCGTGACCGAATCGACCGTTCGGCTGAGGCGGACGGAACAAGAGCCGTCAGCACGCGTCGTGCGACAACCACATCTGGCCGCGCAAGGTTGCCCAAGGAATTCATGGGCTTTGCGCCGCCCCCGGGATCCACCGGAACGGCCCGTCCTGCGTCGACAAGCATCCGGAGTCGATTCCACGCGCCGGGCATTCCCATCTAAAATACGAGACCTTTTCGCCTTAGATACCATCAATGCGGCAATTCTCATGCACCGTCGGGGAAGTGGCGGCAAGTCTATGGCGCAATCGCGGCCTGATCGCCGTGCTCACGAGGCGCGACGTCATTGGCCGCTATGCCGGCTCCGTCCTCGGCGTCCTTTGGTCCCTGTTCAATCCGGTAGTCATGCTCGCCGTCTACACCTTCGTCTTCAGCATTGTGTTCAAGGCGCGCTGGAACGCCGGCAGCGAATCCCGGACCGAATTCGCGCTTGTCCTCTTTGCGGGCCTCATCGTCTTCACGCTCTTCGCCGAATGCGTCAATCGCGCACCCGGATTGATTCTTTCCAATGCCAACTACGTCAAGAAGGTCGTGTTCCCGCTTGAAATACTGCCATGGGTTTCCATGGGCTCGGCGCTCTTTCACCTGCTCGTCAGCCTTGCCGTCTGGCTGGTGTTCTGCGCGATCTTCCACGGCACTCCCCATTTGACCGCCTTGCTTTTTCCATTGATCACGTTGCCCCTGCTGCTTCTCACGATGGGGATCTGCTGGGTGCTGGCGTCACTGGGCGTCTACCTGCGGGACGTCTCCCAGGTCATCGGGGTCATCACATCGACGTTGCTGTTTCTTTCGCCGGTCTTCTATCCGACCGCCTCGCTCCCGATCGATTATCAGCGGTTGCTCCGCTTCAACCCGCTCGCCCAGAGCATCGAGCAGGCCCGGGACGTCCTGTTCTGGGGCACCATGCCCGACTGGAGCGCATACGCCGTATATCTCGTCGCCTCGGCGGCGTTTGCCTGGGCGGGCTTCGCGTGGTTTCAAAAGACCCGAAAGGGCTTTTCCGATGTCCTCTGAGGCGGCCATCAACGTCGAAAGGCTTGGCAAGTGCTACCAGATCTACGACAAGCCCCGCGACCGATTGCTGCAGATGCTTGCGCGCGGGCGCAGGAGATATTTCCGCGAGTTCTGGGCGCTGAGGGACGTATCGTTCGAAATCCAGAAAGGGGAGACCGTCGGCATCGTCGGCCGCAACGGCAGCGGCAAGTCCACGCTGCTGCAACTCATCTGCGGCACGCTCAACCCGACGGCCGGGACGATACGCACCGCGGGCCGCATTGCCGCGCTGCTTGAACTCGGTTCCGGATTCAACCCCGAGTTCACCGGGCGCGAGAATGTCTACGTGAACGGCGCGATCCTGGGGCTCGATCGCAACGAGATCGATGCGCGCTACGATTCCATTGCGTCGTTTGCCGACATCGGATCGTTTCTCGACCAACCGGTAAAGACGTATTCCAGCGGGATGGTCGTCCGCCTGGCCTTTTCGGTAGCGATCAATGTCGATCCGGAGATCCTCGTCGTCGACGAAGCGCTGTCCGTCGGCGACGAATTGTTCCAGCGCAAGTGCTATTCCCGCATCGAGGCCATCCGCAGCAAGGGCGCCACCATACTTTTCGTTTCCCACTCCGGCAATGCGATCGTCGAACTCTGCGATCGGGCCCTGCTGCTCGACGCCGGCGAATTGATCGCCAGCGGCCGGCCGAAGAACGTCGTCGCGAATTATCAAAAGCTTCTCTACGCCCCGCCACAGGCCGGCGCGCGGATCCTCCAGCAGATCCGCAACTTGGGGGTCGACGCGCCATCCCAATCGGGCGCGCCGGAGACGCCGGCCATCGAGGACGCGCTGCCCGCACGCAGCGCTCCACCGGGTCCGTCGCCCGACATGCAGGAGTACTTCGATCCGCAGCTCACCCCAAGCAGCACCGTTCCCTATGAATCGCTCGGAGCGACCATCGAGTCACCCGAACTGCTGACATTGGGCGCGGTCCGGGTGAACAACCTGGTCTCGGGCAACCTCTACCGGTACACGTACACGGTGCAATTTCACAAGGCGGCCAGGAACCTGCGCTTTGGCATGCACATCAAGACAACTTCCGGTGTCGAACTGGGGGGCGCCGCATCGGCCCCCCCCATGCGGGAAAGTCTTCTGCACGCGGAGGCCGGAGCGCGGTTGCGCATCCAGTTTCTCTTTCGCTGCGCTTTGAACCCCGGCGTCTATTTTCTCAATGCCGGCGTTGTCGCCGATGTGGACGGGACGGAGATGTACCTGCATCGGCTGGTCGATGCCGCCATGTTCCGCGTCCTGCCGGACGAGCGCAACCTGGGCACCGGAATCGTAGACTTCGACTGCGCGCCCGAGATCCACCACCTGACCCCCTCGGCTTGACGACCGGATTCCCATGCACCCCAGCACGAACCGCCGACTGATCGTCGTTCTCGGCATGCACCGCAGCGGCACCAGCACGATTTCGCGCGCGCTCCAGACCATGGGGGTGGAACTCGGCGATCGGCTCATGCCGCCGGTCGCGGCCATCAATGCAAAGGGGTTCTGGGAAGATCTCGATATCAACGCGCTCAATATCGAGATGCTGGGCGCTCTTGCCGGCGACTGGCATCGCCTGGCGCCGATCACCGGTTCGCAGGTCGAAGTCCTGGAACGACAGGGCTACTTTCTGCGCGCTGTCGAGCTGCTGCGCGCCAAGGTGGGGAATGCGCCTGTCTTCGGGTTCAAGGACCCCCGGGTTGCGCGGTTGCTTGCGTTCTGGAAGCCGGTCTTTGCCCACTGCGCGTACGAAGTGGATTACCTTCTTGTCTGCCGCCATCCGCTCAGCGTCGTCAAGTCCCTGGCCAGGCGCGACCGGTTCGCTGCCGAAAAGAGCTACCTTCTTTGGTTCGAGCATGTCGTGGAGAGCCTGGCCGCAACACGTGGGCAATCGTGCATCGTGGTCGACTATGACCGCATGATGCAGGCGCCGGAGGCCGAGCTCGCGCGCATAGCCCGGCACTTGCGGCTGCGCATCGATCCGGCGGGCGTGCGTCAATTCGAGATCGACTTTCTCGACGAATCGCTGCGCCATACGGTCTATGCGCCCGCCGATCTCGAGCTCGATGCGACCTGCCCCCCTGCCGTGCGAGAGGCCTACGCCAGCCTGCTGCGCCTGGCCACGGATCAGGCGCACCTCAAGGACGCAGCGGTGCAGGGCGAGGTCGACGGCTGGCGGAGGGAACTTGACCGGATGCATCCGGCCCTGGAACTGCTGGATGACTACGACGAGCAGCGATCCGTCATCAGCCGGACGGTGGCCGAACGGGACCGGCAGATCGCCGAACGCGATGAAGAAATTGCGCGGCTGCTCACGGTGGTCGCCGAGCGCGACATCGCCCTCGGGCAACTGGCCGGATCGCTGGCGTCGCGCGACCAGGAAATCGACCGCATGGCGCGCGCGATCGCCGAGCGGGACGCCCATGCCGAACGGCAATTGGCCGTGCTCGCCCAGCGCGACCAGCACATCCACGTCCTTGGCGAAGCCGTGATGGACCGCGATAGCTCGATCCGATCATTGAAGGACAGCCGCTCGTGGAAAGTGACGGCGCCGCTTCGGGCCCTGAGCGATCTGTTTTCGGGGAGGCCAGCCGATTCGGCCATGCCGGTTGCGCCGCCGCAGGCGCCCTCCCCGAATGACGGCAAGCGGGCAGGGCCGGAGGCGTTCTTCACGATCTGCTCGAAGAATTTCCTGGCGCACGCCCGCGTGCTGCACGAGTCGCTGCAGCCGCATTATCCGGATGCCCGATTCTTCGTCGTCCTGTGTGACCGAGTTGACGGCTCTTTCAATCCCGCCGACGAACCGTTCGAATTCGTCTATCTCGAGGAACTGGACCTGCCGGACCTGGCGGCAATGGCGGCTCGCTACAACATCACGGAGTTCAACACCGCCGTCAAGCCTTTTGCCTTCCTGAACCTCATGCAAAAGCGCGGTTTTCGTTCCGTCGTCTATCTCGATCCCGACCTTTTGTTCGTGGACCGGATGGATGAACTCGATCAGCTGCTGGCAGGCGGGGCAGAAGCCGTACTTACCCCGCATCTGCTGCAACCGGCCGAGGGCGACGAACTGCACGACGGCAAGATGCTGCTCTTCGGGATCTACAACCTGGGCTTTCTCGCGCTGCGGAACACGCCAAGCGTCGTGGGCTTCCTGTCCTGGTGGGGGAGGCGCCTGGAGCACCAGTGCGTCATCCGCCTGGAAGAGGGGCTTTTTGTCGACCAGAAGTGGGCCGACCTGCTGCCGGCATTCGTGCCGGGAACGCGCGTCCTGCATCACCCCGGCTACAACGTCGCCTATTGGAATCTTCCGCAACGACGGGTCGAATGCATCGACGGAAAGTGGTTCGCGAACGGCCAGCCGCTTCGATTCGTGCATTTCAGCGGCAACAGCATCGACGACCCCACCATCTTCTCGCGCCACAGCCAGCAGGTCACTCTCGCGAATATCGGTGACATGCGCCAATTGCTCGACTATTACCGGGCGCAGGTCAAGAATCAAGGGCACCAGTTCTATCGCAGGCTGCCCTATGCGTTCAGCTGGGAGGGGGCAGCCGGCGTCAATCTGCATACGCCCAAGGCGCTGGATCTGGCCGCACCGGACGCCGATACGCCGCAGCCGCCGGCGACCGAGCAAGCCGCGCCAGTCCCGACGCCGAAGCGTTGGACATGGCCCAGGCGAATCAGGATCATCGGAACGGCACTCCCGGCTGCCCGCGGCCTTTCGGGCGGCTGGATCGCCCTGACGCGACGCACATGGAATGCGTATCGGCGCAATGGCCTGGGCTACGTCAAGGCAAAGATCGTCGAGCTCAGCGGCCTTCGGGCCCCGCCCAGGATCGAGGATCGCCCGTCCGGCCTCGGTTCCGAGACAACCGGCGGCCGCCGCCTCCTGTACCTGGACTGGGCGATCCCGAAGCCGGATAACGATGCCGGGTCGCTCCACGCGGTCCTGCTCATGCGGATCGCCGGATCCGTGGGCTATGGGGTCACCTTCCTGCCCTGCAATCTGAAGTACGAGGAGCGCTATTTCGAGAACCTCGTCGATGCCGGCATCCGGGTGATCTGCTACCCGGCAATACGGTCCGTCGACGACTGGCTTCGAGCGAACGCCGGCAAGTTCGACGTCTGCATACTCTCGCGCGGGCCGGTCGTCTGGCCATACCTCGAAACCTTGAAATCTGTTGCGCCCGAGCTTCGGCTGATCTTCAACACGGTGGACCTGCATTACGTGCGGGAGTTGCGACAGGCGGAGCTGGAAGCCGACGCAAAGCTCCGGGCGCATGCCCTGGTGACACGCCGGCAAGAGCTCGAACTCGTCCGGCGCTGCGACGTGACGATCCTGCTCAGCGACGATGAGCTGTACACGATACGCAAGGAACAGCCCTCGGCGTCGCTGGCGGTGGTGCCGCTGGTGCTCGACGAAATGCCCGGTGCGACCGGGTCGTATGGAGAGAGGCGGGACATATTGTTCCTGGGCAGCTTTGCCCATAAGCCCAACGTCGATGCCGTCATCTACTTCATAGAGGAAGTCCTTCCTCTTGTCTTGCAGCGCATACCCGGGATCCGTTTCAAGGTGGTTGGCGCAAAGCCGCCGCAAAGCATCAGCAAGCTTGCAGAAAAGAATGCTTGCGTAGACGTCCTGGGTTTCGTGCAAGACCTGGCGCCGCTCTTTGACGGGATCCGGCTGTCCGTTGCGCCGCTGCGCTTCGGTGCCGGGATCAAGGGCAAGATCGCGTCCAGCCTGGGATACGGGGTTCCGTGCGTCGCGACACCGGTAGCCGTCGAGGGGATGGGGCTCGAGCCGGGAAGAAACATCCTGGTCGGCGAGACGCCGGCGAAATTCGCGGACGCACTTTGCAATGCCTACCTCGATGAGGCGCTGTGGCAGCGGCTCAGCGCCGAAAGCCACCAGTTCGCTGCAGAGAGGTACTCCATGGCGGCGGTCGGCGAGCGCCTTGGAAACCTGCTGTCGGCCGTCACGAACGACTGGCGTCCCATGGAATCCCTCGTCGAGCTGGTTGACGGCGGTTCGTATCAGCATCATCGGGGCCGACTCGGCGATGCCTACGAAGCGCGCGTATTGCGCGAGCAGACGCTGCTGCCCGGGGATGGGTCCACATCCTTTCGAACGCCGGGCTATTGCAGTGTCTGCAGACGCGCGACGGAATTCCTGACCAGCTATATGTACTCGACCGGGCCGGCTCCGGATGGGCGGCCGATGCCGAACTGGCGGGAACACATGCAATGCCGGCATTGTGGCCTGGTCAACAGGGTCCGGGCCGCGCTTCATGCATTGCATACGCTCGCGGTTCCGGATTCCGCGAGTCGAATCTATGCTACCGAGCAGGTGACGTCCACCTATCGATGGCTCCGGGCCCGATATGACCATCTGATCGGAAGCGAGTATTTCGGTCCCGATCATGCGCCCGGTGCCGATATCGATGGCATTCGGCACGAGGATGTCACCCGGCTGAGCTTTGGCGACGCGAGTCTGGACCGCATTTTGTCGCTCGACGTGCTCGAACACGTGCCTGACTTCGAAGCCGCCCTGCGGGAATTTTTTCGCGTGCTCGACGGAAATGGGGTGTTGCTTTTCAGCGTGCCTTTCGCCCACGATCACCGCACGAATGTCCTTCGCGCGACGCTTCATCCGGACGGACGGATCGAGCACCACCTGCCCGCCGAGTACCACGGAAACCCGGTCGATCCGGAAGGCGGTGCACTGTGCTTCCGCTACTTCGGGTGGGAGTTGCTGGACCAGCTGCGAAGCATCGGGTTTGTCAGGGTGCGCGCGCTTGCCTATTGGTCCGAGACGCAGGGGTACCTGGGCGCAGAGCAGTATCTGTTCCTGGCACACAAGCCCCCGGCCTGAAGACCCGGCGAGCGGTGTTCAGGCCCCGATCCGAACCCGATTGCAGCAGAAGGTACTGCGCCAGCCTTCGGAATACTCGCGCAGGCAGTCCGCGACCACGCTTTGCGGAAGGCCGCGAAGCAGTCCGGGCCAGTCGTATTCGGCAACTGCGTAGCCGAAATGCCGCATGATGAGCGCAATTGCCTCCCGCGATGGCCTGCCGACGATTGCGTGACCGCCACGCGTTGCCGAATCGCCAAACGCCATCGATTCGTGATCGACCGGTTCCGTGAACAGTTCGATCGACGCCCGGTTTGCGAACACGCCTCGCTCGTCGCCCGGTAGCGCGGACACGGCGGGAGGTTCGGCCGCCCGCGGCACGATCTCGGTGTCGACGATCACGCATTGCGCGCCGGTCGTGGAGATCATGTCCGCCAGTTCGACGTGCCGCACCGTGTGGTAGTAGAAGCCGAGGCAGAGCACCGTGTCGACCCGCGGCGATTCACGCTTGAGCGCTTCGAAGACATCCGCCTCGACAAATTCGTAGCGGTCGCGTGATATGCCGTAGCGTTCGAAAGTGGCCTGCGCGTTTGCGATCAGGTCCGCCCGCGGTTCGATGCCGACGACATGCATTGCACCGGCCTTGAGTGCGGCAAAGGTCCAGCGCCCGTCGTGGCTCGCGATGTCCAGGATTGCCTTGCCGGCGATCGCCGGCAAATTGCCGGCAATAATTGCCTGATGCCGCGCATTGAGACGGTCGGCAACGGCACTCGTCTTGCTGGTCGCCAGGAACGCGTCGAACTCGTTGAAGAAGCGGTTCACAGGTCGATCCCCTCAAGGCTGCCCGGGCGCGAGCTCGTACATGGGCAGCCGCCGCCGGCCGTGGCGCTCGGCAACCCAGATCGCGTCGCTGCCGATCTCGACGATCTTCTCCCCGCTGGGCACCTTGTCGCCCACGGCGAGGCGCAGTTCCCCGCGCCTGGCCAGGTAGCGCACGACGGCGCGGGCCTCGCCGCCGGTCGTATAGATTCCGGTCACGACCCAGCGGGTGTCCTCCGGCGGCGCGGCCGCCGCGGCCGCGGCGGCCGCAGCAGTGGCGGGCGCCGCGCCCCACAGCGGACTCGTGCCCAGAGCCAGCGCCGACGGTGTGAGATCCCGCTGCTCCGGCAGTGCCGGCAATTCCCAGCGCTCCCGCGGGTGGACCAGTGCATTGGCCTCCGGCGTTCGCGTCGGCCAGGCGAAGGCGAGGATCCAGATGGCGGCACATGCGCCCAGCCAGAGTTGCCACGCCGTGAGCCGCGCGGGAAGTCTCATGATCCCGCCGCTTCGAGCAGGAACAGCGCCTCCACGTCGAACTCGGCCGTCGCGGCCTGGGCGCCATTGTTGCGGATCGCGATGCGCTCGACGTTGATGACGCGCGCACTGCTCGAAATCTTGAGCATGAAATTGGCCCAGGGTTGAGGCACGAAATCGACGGTGACGCGCGCGCGCACGCGCTCCACGTCAGGCGGCAAAGGCGCGGCGGCGGCCGGTGCAGGCCCTGCAGCCGGCTCCTTCGCCAGGCTTCTCTCGGACGTCTGTACCGCCAGCGCGCGGATCTTCATGCCCGCGGCCTGCCCGGCGTTCTGCAGCCAGTCGCGGAATGCCGCCTCCGCGAGGCTGCGACTGGGCGCCCGCCACAGGAGCGTGCGCAGGGCCGCCAGTTGTCGCGACGCCGCCGCTTCGCGCGCGGGCCAGCCGCGGTCGCGCTCCTCCGCGCGCGCCGTCGCGACGCGGTCTTCCATCTGGCCCAGGCGTTCGCGCGCCAGCGCGCGCGCGTCGGCCAGGACGAGCAGGCCGTAGATCCACGCAATGGCGCAGATAGCCATCAGGCCGAGCCGCAACCGGCTGCTTTCCCGCAGCTCGGCAGTGAACCGCAGCAGCCATGCACTGCGTGCGAACGCCGACGGATTCAAGGCACTCATTGCGGGGCGGGCTGCGGCGGATGCGGCGCCGGAATCCGGACGGCAAGCGCCGGCGGCGGGACCTTCATCACCAGGGCAATGGTACCGGCCGGGCCTTCCCTGGCCTCGTGTACGTCCGTAAACTGGTGTCCCTGCTCGAGGTCCTTCACGACCACCTCACGGGCGATGTTGGCGGGCGCCTTGAGCACGACACGCAGTTCCGATCCGTCGAAACTCAGTTCCTGCACTTCGGTTCCAGCCTGCGGCAGGCGCGTGAGCAGTTGATCCTGGATCTTCAGGACATCGGCCCGCGCCAGCGCGCTCGTCAGGTTCTCCACCTGTAGGCGCGTCGCCAGCGCCCGGTCGCGGGCCGACCGATTGGCCCCGGCCGCCTGCTCGCGCCGGGTGAGTTCCTCCTTGAGCCCGCCCGTGCGGCGGGCGATGTCCCAGTAATCGCGCGTCACGACCGCCGTGGCAAGCATCAACGCGAGCGAGCCGGCATACAGGGCGATGGCTTCGACGGCCCCGCTGCGATTGCGCAGCGCATCGGGCGCCGACATTTTGGCTATCGGCAGGGCCGACCACGGGACCGGATCGACCAGCGCGTCGGCCGCGTCCCGACCGGCATCGGGCGCAATCCCGGCCCCGCGCAGGAAGTTGAGCCAGTCGGCCGCCTCGGGCCGTTGGGACCAGCTGCGGCTGGATTGCAGGTGGCCATCGCGCCATACCTGCCCTTCGAATCCGTCGATCCCGCGCACCAGGCGCGCGCCGTCGATTGCGGGGGCGGCGATATGCGCCGATTCGGGGACCAGCGCCAGATGGCGTGCCTGCCCGGCCGGCATTGCGGCCAGGCGCTGGCGCATGCGCTCGGCATCCCAGGCGAAGACCCCGGCGCCCTGGTCGAACCAGAGGACCTTGCAATCGGATTGCGCAAATGGCGACCATGCGCGGATCCGGGCGCGCACGGCGGCCGGCCGGCGCCCGGGCGGCACGCCGGCCAGGTCAATGTACCGGTACAGCATGAGGCTGCGGGCGAGCAGGGCACGCTGCGCGATGAAGGGCCAGCGGCGGCGCGGCGCGGCGTCGGGCCGGCGCGCGCCGGCCAGGGTGACCTGCAGCTCGTCCTCGGGTCTAAAAGGCTTCTGGGGGCGGCGTGTCATCGGGCATTGCCGCGAACGGCGTTCGGGATCCAGGTGCTGCGTCGTATTCTTGAGCCGGTTCCGTCGGTTCTTCCAGGAACACGGTGCGCCCATCAAGGAACTGCCACGGTCTCTTCGCACCGCCCGGGGTCAGCCGGATAGTGTACTCGACGCCGATCGGGCTGTTGTTCGAGCGGATCGTCAGGCGGTACTGGTCGCTCGGGTGGAACAGGTCGAGGTCGTCAGAGAACGGCAGGCCCGTCACGCTGCGCGCCTCGGCCGCGCTGGCAAATGGCCGCAGGCCACGCCGGGTCATGAACTGGTCGATTTGCTGCTGCGGCGCGCGCGGAAAGCGCGCGGCCAGGACCGCGCGGGGCGAGGCGTTGGCGTTGTAGAAGCCGTCGCGGCGGGCCGACAGCAGCGGCAGCAGCTTGTCGATGACCTGCGGATAGTCGCGCCAGCCGATGACCTGGCGCAGTTCCTGCGGCGACACCAGCCAGTCGTTGCGTGGCGGCGGCAATCCAAGCGCCTCGTAGTCCGGGGCCTCGGCCCCGTTCAGGCGCCGCAGCGAGTCGGTGTCCGTGTAATCCTCGAGCGAATCGATGAGGTGGTCCACGCTGCCCTCCGGCACCCCTTGCCGCACCAGCAGTTGCGCGATCACCGGCCGATCCAGGAGGTTGACGCTCAGGAGCCCGCGCTCGTCCTGCACCGAAACGCTCACCCGGTTCCCGGCGTCCCCGGCAATCGCGGTGTAGCGGCCGTCCAACGGCAAGGCGGCCCCCGAGGACGCCACGAACCCGTTCTGGGCCATGCGTCCGGTGGCCATGCGGAATATCGCCAGCGCACGCGCCGAACTGGCGTTGGTCACCGCGTCGGCCAGGTCGGACGCGTACGAGGACTGCTGGCGCAACAGGTCGACCCGCTGCGCCAGGCGCACGGCGATGACCGCCAGCAGCGCGAGCCACAACAGGGTAGCGGCGAGAATATAGCCGCGGGCGGGTTGCCTCGGACGCTCGTGCATCACAGTTGCTCGATCTCCAGGCGGCTCGGATTCTCCTCCCCGGAGATCAACGGCGCCGCGACGATCACCGGGGGCGAATCCATGCCGGTTTCCAGCACGATCAAGGCGGGCAGGGGCTGGCGCGGTCCAAGGGGCGGAGGCCACGTATCGCTGCGGTTGCCCTTGGCGTCGTAGTATCCGAAGCTTCCCTGGTCGCCGCTCCAGTGCAGCAGCGCCACCGCGTCCTTGTGCCCCGGCAGCAGTGCCTGCAACGTCGTTTCGCCGGCGGTGGGGTCGAACGCCAGGCTCAGATCGATCGTGCCGAAGCCGGCCGGTCCATCGGCCAGCGGATTGCCCGAGGTGCCTGCCAGGTGCCTGGATGTTCCTGCGAATGCATTGTGACCGATCGGGTCCGGCGGCTGCAGGGCGGCAAGCGCCTGCCGGATCCAGTCGATGCGGACCGCCTCGGCCTGCGCCGGCAGGGCCCGCGTGGCAAGCAGGCCGTCGATGCGGAAGAACTGGGCCATGGCCTGGGCCATGATCGTCGTCACCAGCGCGAGGACGACCATCGTGACAAGCAGTTCGACCAGCGTGAAGCCGCCCGCCGCCCTGGATGGCCCCTTAGCTCTTTGTGGCCGCACTTTCAAGACGCCGGTAGCCCAGCAGGGTCAGGGTAAACCGGGCGGCCGTGCCGCTGCGCGTATCGCGAGCCGCCACGGTCGTGTCGAAAAGCTGCAGGCGGTAGCCGGTCGGCAGTCCGGTGAAGCCCATTTCCGGCAATTCCGGGCCCTGGGGCGTCGCTTCCCAGTTCAGGGCCATGGGTCCGATGGTGCGCTGGCCCCGGGGTTCGACCTCGGGGTTGACCGACCCCATGAGTTCGACCGCCGACAGTTGCAGCCGCGTGGAAGCGTCCCGATCGCGCAGTCGGCTCGCCTGCGCGAGGTTGGTATCGACCCAGGAGAACAGCGCGAGCCCGGTGGCCGCGATCAGCGCAAGCGCGACGATCGCCTCCAGCAGACCGAACCCCGCCTGGGCGCGAATCACGGCTGCTGGGTGCCCTTGGGTGGGCCGGTGGGTGGGGAGGTCGGCGGCACCGGTGCCGCAGGCGCCGCAACGGGTGCGGCCGGGCCGGGTACTGTCGCCGGAGCCGGGGCCGGGGCCGGGGCAGGCGCGGGCGCGGGCGGGGCGCTCGGCCCAGTCGCCCAGCTGCTTGCGAAACGCGCTCGTGACCGCCTCGGCGTCGTAGTCGTCGTTCACCACATATGGCGTGATCAGGATGATCAGCTCGGTGCGGTCATTCGTACGCGTGGCGCTGCGAAAGAGGCCTCCCAGCAGGGGAATGTCCTTGAGCCAGGGCACGCCGCTGTCGCCCTGGCTGGTGTTGCTGGAAATGAGGCCGCCCAGCATCACGGTGGAGCCGTTCTTGAGCGTGAGGCTGGTCGAGACCTTGCGCGTGCCGAAGGTCGGGGAGGAACTCACCCCGGTCGTGGTCGCCTGAGCCGCGCTCACTTCCTGCTGGACCTCCAGCTCGATCTCGTCGCTCGAGTGTATGACAGGTTTCACATGGAGGATGACGCCCGTATCGTGGTATTCGACCGTCTGCAGCACGCCGGCCTGGTTCGTCGCCGGCGCCGCCAGGCTGGTCTGCTGGCTGGTAATGATGGGGACCTGCTGGCCGACTTCGATGGAGGCCTGTTCGCCGTTGCGCGCCATGATGCGCGGGCTCGAGAGGATCGTCGTGCGGTTGTCCGCTGCCAGCGCATTGAAAGCCGCCCGTACCTGGCTGACCGGTCCCAGCAGCTGGTAGCTGAAGCCGCCCGTTCCCAGGCCCGTGCCGCCGACGGTCCCGCCCGCCGACGTATTGCCGTTGGCCAGCTGTTTGCTGAACGCCCACTCGACGCCGAGCTGCCAGTTGCCGGTGAGCTGGACTTCCGCGACCGTGACTTCGATCAACGCCTGCTTTGGCGGGCGGTCGAGCGCAGTCAGCAGCGCGCGTACCTGCGGATAGTCTTCGGCGCTGCCCTGGAAGATGAGCGTGTTCGATCCCTTGTCGACCACCACGCCGGTGGCGGCGAGGCTGGCCGGCGCCGCACCGGAAGCCGGCGCCGAGCTGGTGCCGGTCCGAGGTACCGCCGAGCCAGTTGCCGCGGTTCGCGCGCCCATGAGCTGCGCCAGCGTGCCGGCCAGTTCCGCGGCATCGATGTTCTGCACCCGGTAGGTGAAGAAATTGCGGCCGATTCCGCCGCGATCGCTGGGTTTGTCGAGCGACGATGCCCAGGACTGCACGTGGTCCAGGATCTCGGGACTGTTGGCAAAGACGTATATCGCGTTGACCGCCGGCACCGGCAACAGGATGATCGGATACCGCACGCCGCCGCCCTGCTGCTGCCCGATCGGTTGGACCGCGTAACCCTCGGCGGTCAGCATGTCGAACAGACGCCGCGCCAGGTCCTCGGCGGTCCACAGAGCCGGCGAAATCCGCAGGCTCTGGTGCCCGGCCATGCTGGGCTGATCGAGAACGCGCAGCGCGTCGAGGGCGCTTTGCAGGGTCTCGGGTGCACCGCTTATCAGGATCGCGTTGCGGCTGTTGTCTTCGACCAGCTTGAGGCGGTCCGCGAACAGCGTCTTGAGCCAGCCGATGACCTCGTTCTGGCGCACCGCCTTGAGCTCGACCAGGTAGAACTGCGGCCGCAGTCCGGCCGGGGCGTCCGGCAGCGCCGCGCCGCGCTGGATTTCGGGCAGATACCCGGCGACCGATGAATCGGGTACGACGCGCACCAGAGCGTCCGCGTCGATGACCGCGACGCCGTAACTTTGCAGCACCTTCTTCGCGACGCGCTCCACCTCTGCCGCGCTCTGGTTGCCGCCGGAGCGCAGGGTCACCAGGTCTTTGCGCTCGGCCACCTTGGGATCGATCTGCACGTTGCGCTTGAGGATCTCGCCGTAGACGAGCTGGACGAAGGCTGGCAGCGGCATCTGGTCGAAATTGAGCGCGATCCCGGCGTCCGTGCCCGGCACGGGCGGCGGCGCCGCAGGCGCAATGGCGGTCCGCCGCGGCACCGGCGACTCCGCAGGTCCCGGCACGCGCTCGAATCGTGCGCCCGGGCCAGGCTCGCGCGGCGCGGCCAACCCGTCGACCGCGCCCCCATCGCCCGGGGACGCCGGCAGCGCCAGCGGCGGCGGAATGAGCGGCGGGTTCGCGCATGCGGACAGCAGCAGCACTGCTGCGAGTGCGGCCCGGCTTCTTTGCTGTGGTTTCATCCGGTGAAGCTGCGTTGAATTGGAAACAGTGCCGAGGTCACGCAGGGCGGATACCTCGTTGCGCGGGAGGAAGGCAGAATACCATGCGTCCCCCATGTGACTTCGCGGCGAATCCGGGGCGGGCCCGGAACGCCCCCTACGGCGTGGGCATGACATCCAAAAAAAAGGGGAGGCCGGAGCCCCCCCTTTCATTCCGGCGATGAAGCTGCCGGCGTCGTGCGTTCCTGCTTAGTTCGTTCCCGGACGGATCATCGGGCTGACGGTGATCGAACCCGTCGTGGCGTTCACCACGTTGTAAGCGCCCTGGATGTCCTGGTTCGGACCGGCAACATTGAACACCACGGTACCGCGGGTTCCACCCGTCAGGGTCGTGAGCGCCGTCGCGTCGACTTCAAGCGTCGCACCCGCCGGAACCGTGCCCGAGGCACCCGCGCCAGCAGCGGCGGTGATGCCCGACTCGGTCAGGACCTGGGTCGTGCTACGGAGCCGGATTGACGCCCGTGTTGGTCAGGAAGAAGCGCGAGATGTAGCCCGAGTACGTCGTGAACCACGGCGCCTGCAGAACGGTGCCGTTATGCACGATCGTGCCGGCCGGGATCGGCGCAATCGTCCCGAGCGTGACCGCCGAGGATGCCGGCGTCAGCGTGACGCTGGCGGTATACGAGCCAGCCGGGATCGCAACGGTATTGCCGACGTTGTAGCACAGCGTCTCGGAACCGAAGATTCCACCGGGCAGTGGGATCGTGAAGGTCGCCGAAGTCTTGGCCGTGTTCAACGTTCCGGTCAGGACCGCGGTGCCGCAGTTCGAGGTCGTGTCGATCGTGACGGAGGTCGCCGCTGCCGAGGCTGCGAAGGTCGCGCCGCTGCCGCTGCTCGGGGTAACCGTCATCGTGGCGGCGGAGATCAGGTTCGTCAGGATGACGTTCGTCACGCCGTCGGCGATGTGCGGGGTGGGCACAGTGATGCCGAAGTCGATGTTCGACAGGCCGGCATTGCTTACGCTGACCTCGTCGCCGTTGACGCTGGCGGGCTGGACCCAGCCTTCGAACGGGCCACCGGCGTACTGCACGTCGGCCGTATCCGTATAGACGATCGGCGAGTTAAAGGTGATCGAGCTGGCGAACGTCGCGATCGGGCCCGTGATCGGGGCGGCGAGCAGGGCGGCGTTGGTTCCACCCGAGCACGTTGCGCTGGTCGCGGTCTCGTGCAGGGTGTAGGTCAGGGTAACCGGCGCGGCGTTCGAAGGAACGTCGAGCACCAGCGGTCCATTTCCCGTCGTGGGAAGATTGCCGTTGTCCAGCTGGATCAGGTCGGTCGCGGAGTTTCCGCGGCCACCGCTGCCGGTGTAACCCGTCACCTGGAAGACCACGCAGGAACTGCCGGCCGTGCCGCCCGAAACCACGGTGATGCCGTCGGTAAGGCCGGTGTTGCCGCCGAAGCCGGAGAAGGACGTGGCGGTCAGGTTCTGAACCGTCGTGTCCTGCAGCGCCGTGCTCAGCACCGCGTTGTGGAAGGTCGCGCCGCCCACGACGTAGCGGATGTAGCGGTTCTGGCCCGAGCTCACGCCGAATCCCAGCGGGGTGACGATGCTCGTCGGAGACCCGTAAGTTGCGTACCAGTCGCCGGGGGCACGGAGTTGTAGCTCAGTTCCTGAGCGTAGCTGAACGCCGGGAAGTTGGGCTGTCCAAGATTCTGGGCGCTGGCTCCTCCTGCCACGCCCATGGCGGCTCGGCCACCAAAGAGGCCCCCACCACGTGCTTAATATGATTCTTCAACATGTAAAAGCCTCCGAGAGGTGATCGAGATCGTGCGAACAAAGACAACGTAGACATCAGTGTTAGGCAAGTACAAAAAGGCAAGAGCACGCCTAACACGCAATTGTGCTTGCCTAGCATCGCTGGCGATTTTGCCGTGCGCCCCATTTTGCTGTCAAGGAAAACAAATCCGCCAAGGCGGATCGCCCATCTCTCATTCATTGACAAATTCACGGATCACACGTTGCACAGCGGACCGAACGCTAACATAGTTCTCAAGGCCGAACACGTGCCCGACGTCAACCGAAGGCACTAATTAAGCCCGAAAACCTCCCATAATTTACCTTGATCAACAAGAAAAGGTCATCCCCCGCATAA